>JAJEDE010000001.1 GCA_022821645.1 Chloroflexota bacterium | reverse complement strand
CCGCCGGCAAGCCGGCCAAGGTGGCCCTCGTCGCCTGCATGCGCAAGCTGCTGGTGCTCTGCAACGCCCTCTGTCGCGACCACACCATGTGGGATCCCACCATGCCCTAACCCTTGACCCCCAACACAGGTGCTCTCCCCTTCTTGCCCGTCTCGCTCCTCTCCGCTCACGCCTTCCACCTGTCACCCTCATCACCAGCCCCTCTCCACCGCCCACTTGCCGCTCACCCTCACAAACTGTACACTGTCCGAGTAAGCCTCGCAACCCCCCGCTCCAAATGCCCCCCGCCCTCCCCGCCCCGCTCCTCCCAGCTCTCCGCTTCCCACTCTTCCGTCCCTTCCTCGTTCCCTTCTTCTCTCACTCCTCTTCCCTCTACCCTCTCCCCTTCCGCCCTCCCACCCGCCAAAAAAACCCGCCCAAACTGTCTCTGGCCAGCCGGCCCCCGCTAGGGGCCGGCTGGCCAGAGACAGTTCCCCCCTTCACCCCCAGCCAAACCCCGCCGCCAACCACCCGCCCTCAGCCCCGTCCAATCTCCGCCCCCACCTCCCCGCGCCGCCCAGCCTCCCGTCCAGGCCTCGCCCCACCGCCCCGGCAAGCCCGCACCCACCCGCGCCACACCCCGTCCCGCCCCTCGCCGGGCCGGGCCTCACGCGTCCCCGAGGCACCCCCAAAACGCCCCGCCGCGCCTCAAGAGTTTTTTAGAAAGGGGCTTATAACCTTTGTTAGCCAAAGGGGTGTGGTGCGCATTCCGGCCCGTCAGGCTATCACGGCGCAGCAAGCTGGAAACGCCCGAAGTGTTAATGACGCTGGAATGCGCAGGGTTGGCTTGCGTGGGAGCGGCGGTGTGTTAATACTGTGGCACGCATAGGCCGCGCCTCTCACGGAGGGCAGGGCGGGGGTCGAACCCGCGATACTGGGTCTGCAAAACCCAGCGCCTTAGCCACTTGGCGACCTGCCCGAAAAGGGACGGAGAGGCGCGGCCTTGCCTTTAACCTACCGCACCTCCTGCGCCGCTCAAGCCTGAACTCCCCAGGCGAGTCCTGTTGACTGGTTGTGGGTAATCCTGTGGACAGTGTGAATAAGCCCCTTGACAAACCGCCCAAAGTTGGCTAAGATTCTTCCGTAAATCGCCAAAGGTGACAATGGAAGAGGTCAATGGGATACAACGCCAGCAGCAAGGGACCAGGACGAGCCGAACGGCGCGGGATGTCGCTGATTGACGTGACGCGCATGTTCCCCGACGATGACGCTGCTGAAGCATGGTTCGTCGAGACGCGCTGGCCGCATGGCGTCCGCTGCCCGCACTGCGGGAGCGACAACATCCTGCATGTGACGAGCCGCAAGCCGCAGCCCTACCGCTGTCGGGATTGCCGCAAACACTTCAGCGTTCGGACCAACACGTTGATGCACGGCTCAAACCTTGGCCTTCAAGTTTGGGCAATGGCGTTTTACCTTCTCGCCACCGGCATCAAGGGCACGGCTTCAATGAAGCTGCACCGTGATCTCGGTATCTCCCAAAAGTCGGCGTGGCACTTGGCGCACCGCATTCGTGAAACGTGGAGTGACCATGCTCCATCCTTTGCCGGACCTGTTGAAGCTGACGAAACGTATATCGGCGGCAAAGAGGCCAACAAGCATTCATCAAAGAAGCTTCGAGCCGGTCGGGGTAAAGTCGGCAAGATTCCGGTAGTGGGCGTGAAGGACCGAAAGACAGGCAAAGTCAGTGCGGCGGTTGTCCCCGATATCACCAAGCGATCCCTTCAAGGTTTCATCAATGAGCGCACCGACGACGGCGCAATGGTCTACACTGACGAATGGCACGGCTACAAGGGTTTACCGAATCACCATGCCGTCAAACATGGTGTTGGGCATTGGGTTGATGGACAGGCGCATACGAACGGCCTGGAAAGCTTTTGGTCATTGATGAAGCGCGGCTACCACGGCACGTACCACAAGATGAGCGGCAAACACTTGAACCGCTACGTCAATGAATTTGCTGGTCGCTTCAACCAGCGTGACTTCAACACCATTGATCAAATGACATTGATGGTCCGCAACATGGACGGCAAGCGGCTCACCTACAAGGATTTGGTTGCGCTGTGAGCAAGAAAAAACGAAAGCGTGGGCGACCACCAAACCCCATGCCTGCATTGATTGAAGATACACCTGAAAACATTGCACTTGCTTGTATGCAGGGGCCGCCGAAGAAGGATTGGGAATACTTGAAGGACAGGAAGAAGTCAGACAACAACTAGACTGTTGACAAGTGTCTCGATTTAAGCGATCTTAAAAGAAGCACCCCGGATGAGTGCCTTACCATACTAGCTAGGCTTGCAACTGGAGTCCGCAAGGTGGTCTACCAGCCCCGACACACTCCTGAACGTCCGGCCCAGCTAGCTCGATCACTCACCGGGGTGCTACCTGAAGGGGTGGCAGTTTGGCGATCTTTGAGGTCCGCCCTAAGCCTCTGCTGCCCCTTCAGTTTCTTACCTTAACACAGGTGGCTCAGCTTAACAAGTGGTCACGAGGGTTTTAGCTTCAACAACTCAGTTGTTGCTTGTTGAATGTACATGGTCGCCTCGTCAATATACGCCAAAGCCTTTGCCTCGTCGTTCTTCTCAACAGCATCTGCTGCTGAATTGTAGCGTATGGACACCGCATACAAAAACACCGCAATCTCCTTCAGTCCGATGTCCTTCAGGACTTCACTTGCATACCGGTAATCGTAGCCAGCACCGTAGAGCGCTGTAGCTAGTTCTTCAGCAGTGGATGCTTCAGAAAGCTGCGTGTTGGCTCGTTCAATGACCAAGCCTACAGTTTGAAACGCAGCCTCAATGTCGTCCGTTACCTGATTGATGATGTTGCGAGGTGTTGGGGTTGGCGTAGCTGTTACTGTCGGTGTTGAAGTTGGAGCCGGAATCGGGGTTGGTGTTGCAATGATGACAATGACCTCGCGCTCTGGCGCTTCACCGCAGGCCGTCAACAACACGCATGAAGCAACAATGGCCGCGAGTCTACGCATTGTCATCCCCCAGCACCTTCAACGCGTGCTCCGTGTGCTCATCCCGATCCTCTGGTGTCAGGTGCGTGTCTATATCAAAATCACCTTTGTGGTATTCAGCTTCAATTTCAGCGTCACTACAGCATTCGATCCCGGCTTCAACATATATCGTTTTCTTGATTCGCTGAAGTTGACCGTTGATTTCCCGAATCGACTCACAGACGATCTTCAATGATTCGGCGGATAGATGTTGATCGCTCACGGCGCACACCCTTAAACAGTAGCGGCCCTAGACAAACCGCTGAATGCTGACCCATTACCACACAGGTGAAATCCAGCGTGCCCGACTAGGACCGCTGGGTCAGCACGGCGGTGCCGCACCTGTGTGGTGGCGTCAGTGTATCAGGGGTGGCGCGGTGGTAGCCTGAAGGTGGGGCAGCCAACCGAGAAAGCAGGATTGAGTGCGGAGGCCCTGTGGCGAAGTGGAAACGCGTGCCCCTTGCAACGGTCGTATGCGTCGGTTCGATTCCGACCAGGGCCTCCGCACGTCCAGATTAACAGCTTCGGGCAGGGATTAACAGCCAGTCGCAATCCGCCAAAATCCCCGCCCCTTGGCTAACATCCGATATAAGCCCCTTTAGAAAAAACTCTTACGCGCACGAACCCGCCCCATTTCGCACCCCACCACACCCCGCCTACAATTCGGAGTTGCCCCCACCCCCCAGGCCCAACGCGTGGAATCCATCGGCCAGGCCATCGCCATCGTCCTCGCCCTCCTGGCAGCCTTCGGCGCCGCCGTCTGGGCTGCCGCCTTCGTCTGGGCCTGGCAGGACATCCGCCGCCGCACCCAGGACATCTACGTCCGCCTCTTCGCCCCCCTCCTCGTCCTCGGCCTCGGCCCCCTCGGCGCCCTCCTCTACCTCCTCCTCCGCCCCGCCGAAACCCTCGACGAAGTCCACCTCCGCCAACTCCAGGAGGACTCCCTCCTCCAGGAGATGGAAGCCGCCTCCGGTGCCGCCCAACTCCACCCCGCCAACGGCGTCACCCCCACCATCGGCCGCAACGTCTTCCTGGCCCCCGGCGCCCAACTCATCGGCGACGTCCGCATCGAGGACGACGCCAGCGTCTGGTACAACACCGTCATCCGCGCCGACCTGGCCCCCGTCCGTATCGGTCGAGGCACCAACATCCAGGACGGCTGCGTCCTCCACGTGGATGCCGGCCTTCCACTCGACATCGGCGCCGACGTCACCGTCGGCCACATGGCCGTCGTCCACGCCTGCACCATCGAGGACGAATGCCTCATCGGCATCCAGTCCACCGTCCTCAGCGGCGCCCGCATCCGCCGCCACTCCATCGTTGGCGCCGCCGCCCTCGTCGGTGAGGGCAAGGAGTTCTCCGAACGCCGACTCATCCTCGGCGTCCCCGCCCGCGCCGTCCGCGCCACTTCCGACGAGGAAATCCGCCACCTCATCCTCGAACGTGCCCGCGAATATCGCCAGACCGCCGCCCGCGCCCTTCGCGCCGGCGGCGGAGGGTGACCGGGGAAACCGGGCGGCAGCCTCTAGCGGGCTACGGCGTCCGCATCCGCGAGATCGACGCGTCGCGCCGTCCCCGCGAACGCCTCGCCCGCGACGGCGCCCCCAGCCTCAGCGACCACGAACTCCTCGCCCTCATCCTCCGCTCCGGCTCCTCCCAGGGCAGCGCCCTCGAGCTCGCCCAGGCCCTCCTGGCAAGATTCACCTCCCTGCGCGGCCTGGCCGACGCCACCATCGACGAACTCACTACCGTTCACGGCGTCGGCCTCGCCAAAGCCGCCGAAGTCAAGGCCGCCCTCGAACTGGCGCGTCGCCTCCAGATTGAGGCGGCCGGCGAACGCCCGGCCATCGAAAACCCCGCCGACGCCGCCCGTGTCCTCGCCGGCCATCTCAACGACGCCAGCGACGAACGCCTCGTGGTCGTGCTGCTCGATGCCCGCCATCGCGTCCTGCGCGTCCGCCAGGTCGCCCAGGGCGCGGTCAACGCCGTCAACGCCCGCATGGCCGATCTGTTTCAGGAAGCGGTACGCATCGGCTGCACCGCACTCCTGCTAGCCCACAACCACCCCAGCGGCGACCCCACGCCCTCACCCCAGGATGTCGCCCTCACCCGCCGCGCCGCCGAGGCCGGCAACCTCCTGGGCATCAAGGTGCTCGACCACATCGTCGTCGCCCGCGGCGCCGGCGGCTTCGTCAGCCTCCGGGAGTCCGGCCACGAGTGGTAACCCGCCGGTTCGACGACCTAAAGCCTGGCTGCCAAACTGCCCTTACCAGCATCGCGGCAGGCAAAACCTGTCCTGATCACTACCCGACTGTTCGACCTCTCCCCAGATAGCTGCTAGGCGGACCTCATGCGCATCGTCTCCATCGAACCCCTGCAGTGCTCCAACGGATGGTCGCCCTGGACCTTCGTCCGCGTCGAAACCGACACCGGCCTGGTCGGCTACGGCGAGTGCAGCGACTGGCAGATGCCCCGCGCGCTGGCTGCTGGCGTACATGACCTGGCCACCGAAATCATGGGCAAGGACCCACGACAGGTCGTGGCGCGAACTGACGACATGGCCTTTCGCATGCGCCAGAACATTGGCGGCGTCGCCCGCAAGTCGCTCGCCGGCATCGAGGCCGCGCTCTGGGACATCAAGGGCCAGGCCCTTGGCGTCTCCATCACCGAGCTTCTTGGCGGCCCCACGCGAGACTCGATTCGCCTCTACTGGTCCCACTGCGGCAGCTACCGCCTTGCCCATCAGAAGGTGCTGGGTACCCCGCCCCTCAATACCTGGGAAGACTTCGCCGACCTGGGTCGCGAGGTCGTGGCCAGCGGATACACCGCACTCAAAACTAACCCGCTCTGCCCCGCCGAGGCCGGCCACTTCGCCCGCCCCACCGACGGCAACCTGGAGCGCGGAGACCTCGCCATCATCGTGCGCCAGATCGAAACCATGCGAGAGGCCGTCGGCCCGGACATCGACATCTGCCTGGATCTGAACTTCCGCTATCGCCCCGCCGCCGTCATCCAGATCGCCGACGCGCTCGCTCCCTACGAACTGTTCTGGATCGAATACGACAGCTACGACCCCGAGGCTCTGGCCCACGTCCGCCGCTCCATTCGTACCCCGCTCTGCTCAGCCGAAAACCTGACCGCCGTGCATGACTACGCGCGATTCTTCCAGGCCGGCGCCATGGATGTCGCCATGATCGACGTGGCCTGGAACGGCATCGCCCAGTCCCTGCACATCGCCGAAATGGCCGCCGCCCACGAGATCTACGTAGCGCCCCACAACTACTACAGCCACGTCTCCACCTTCATGTGCGCCCACGTCGCCGCCTCCGTCAGCAATCTCCGCATCATGGAAACCGACGTCGACTCCGCCCCCTGGCGCGACGATCTCGTCACCACCTCACCCACCATCGACCACGGCTGGATGCAAACCCCCAACACCCCCGGCCTCGGCACCGCACTCATCGAGGAAGCCCTGGCTGCCCACCCAGCTCCCGGAATCTAGGGCGTCGCCGTGCACAACGTGCTAAGCGCAGCGTGGCGCATCCTGCATTGGTTCTTGCGCTTGCCGTTCAAGTTCTGGGGACTTGAGGAGGAGGAGGTCCCATGCCCGATCTGCGAGGAGCCGTTGCCAATCCGGCTTAACAGAGTCAGACAGCCACCACTCGTCTGCCGGAAGTGCGGGTACCGAACTAGAAGTGCATCGCTATTCTGGTAGAAATCTAAGCGTGGGTGCGACTATCTATCATGACGCCGACCGAGGTAGCCGCCAGGACACCACCAATCAACGCTGAATCCGAAGCCACGCTACTCGCCGAGGTCTTTCCACACCACACCGGGCGCGACGCCCGCGGCGTGCTCATTCTTGGCGGCGCCCCCGTCGACCAACTGATCGACGAATACGGCACCCCGCTATATGTCTTCGACGAGGCCACCCTGCGCGCCCAGTGCCAAGCCTACGCCCAGCCCCTGGCCCGCGCCTACCCCAACAGCCTCGCCCTCTACGCCTCCAAGGCCCACCTCGATCCCACGATCGCGGGCATCGTGGCCGAGGAAGGCCTTGGTGCCGACGCCGTTTCGAGCGGCGAGATTCGGGTGGCGCTGGCCGGCGGCATGCCGGCGGAACGCATCGTGCTGCACGGCAACAACAAGCTGCCCGAGGAGATTGACTACGCGCTTGACGTTGGCGTCGGACGCATCGTTGTGGACAGCCTTGACGAATTGGACCTGATCGCCGAAATCGCGACCCAACGCGACGGCCAGCCCGCGCCGGTCATCCTGCGCATCACGCCGGGCGTGGAAGCCCACACGCACGAGTACATCCGCACCGGCGCCATCGACAGCAAGTTCGGCCTCCAACTCCACTCAGGCGCCGCCGAAGAAGCTGTGGCGCAGGCCCAGGCCGCGGACTCGATCGACTTGACCGGCCTGCATGCCCACATCGGCTCGCAAGTCCTCGATGTCGAGCCCTACGCCGACAGCCTGGGCATCGTGCTCGACTTCGCCGCCGCAATGACTCAGCGGCACGGCCTGGTGCTGCGCGACATTAGCCCGGGCGGCGGCTTTGGCGTCAGCTACAGCGAAGCCGATGATCCACCAGCGGCCGGCTCCTTCGTGAAAGTCATCGCCGAAACTCTGCGGGCGCACAGCTTGGATCCCGAGCCGCGGTTGCTCATCGAACCAGGACGCTCAATCGTCGCGCGCGCCGGCGTTGCCCTCTACCGGGTCGGCACGATCAAGGAGATTCCTGACGTCCGCACCTACGTGTCGGTCGACGGCGGAATGGCCGACAACATCCGTCCCGCGCTCTACGGCGCCCAGTACCGCGCCCTGATCGCCAACCGCCCGCCCGCCGGCTCGAAACGGCTCGTCACGGTCGCTGGGCGCTACTGCGAGTCCGGGGACGTGCTGTTACGCGATATCGAGCTGCCGCCGCTCCGTCGTGGAGACGTGCTCGCGGTGCCGGCGGCAGGCGCCTATCACATGTCGATGGCCAGTAATTACAACCTCGTCGGCCGCCCGGCCACCGTCCTGGTGCGTAACGGAGAGGCGCGCGTCACCCGACCTCGCGAGACCGACGCCGATCTCTTGGCGTCGTTCGCCCCGGTCGACGCCTAGCTCGGCGGCGGGCTTTCCGCCAGCGCTGCCTTATAGGCATCAATCACGCGCAAGACTTCGGCCTCGGGAATCCCCTCGCGGCTGCCGTCCCCAATCGCACGGAATCGGTCGGCCAGCCCCCAGGCCACGTCCGGGGCCGGAAGGTCGGCGTATCTGGGAATGATGTGGGCGTGCATGTGCGGAACGCTCTCGCCAAACGCCACTACGTAGCTGCGCTCAGCGCCGGTCACTTTTTCAAGCGTGCGCATGAAGTGGCGAAGCGCGGGACCGAAGTTCGTGGCTTCGGCGTCGTTGAACCGCGCCGGCCCCTGCACGTGGCGCTGCGGCTGCAGAAGAAGCCAGCCAGCGAGTGGGTAGGGAGCGCCTGTGTGCCGGATATGCCATAAGTCGTTTTCGAAAACCACGCCGCCCGGCGTTTCTTCTTCCCCGGCGTTGGAATGACAGATGCCGCAGGTCGGGTCGTAGGACGGGTGCTTCACGGAAGGCCTCCACGCCAAGTGGTGTCGCGCCGCATCATGCCACGGGACCGGGATCGAAGGCGTCCGCGTCGCTGTATTCGGTGCGCCGAATTACCTGGGCCTCCCCCGTGATCACTACAAGCTCGCCATTGACCAGCCGGATCGGAAAGCGATCCATCGGCCGCTGCGCCGGCCCACGCAAGAGCTCACCGGTTAGGCCGAACTGCGACAAGTGACACTTGCACTCGAATGTGCCGTCAACGGGCGGCGGAATAGTGCAGCGCAGGTGCGGGCACTGCCGGTACAGGGCCACAAAGCCACTTGGGCCTCGGACCATGTAAAAGCGACCGCTGGCCCAGGACTTGACCTCACCCACCGCGTAGTCCTGCGGCCGCCCAGCGCGAATTAGCCCGCCAAAGTCTCGTGACGGCGGCGGGCTGATCAACCGCCAGGCCAGCGCCGCCGCGCCACCGGCCAGTACCAGCGCGGTGGGAACGATCAGACTTCGCCGCGACCAGTTGGGGCGGATGGACTTCACGCGAGGCTCGTTCCCGTCAACCCCGCCACGAGGCGTCAGCGCAAACCCGCAGCGCGCATGGCGGCCCGGTGAGCCGCCCACTCAGCGGCATCGTCCAGCGGCGCAAGCTCGAAGTCCGGGGCAATGCGAGCGAGTGCCGTCCGAATAATCTGATCGGCCAAGTGGGGGTTCTTGGGCAGCACTGACCCGTGAAGATAGGTGCCGATGGCATTGCCGGCGACGGCCCCCTCCGTGCCGTCCTCGGCGTTGTTTCCGTGTCCCCGAACAACTTGAGCCAGCGGCGTCGCATCAGGTCCCAGGTAGGTGCGGCCGCCGTGGTTCTCGAATCCGACAATTCGCGATTCGTTCCAGTCGCACACCACATTGCCAATACAGCGCGGCACATCGGAACCGGGGTGAATCGTCTCGGCGTCGAACACGCCGAGTCCAGGAAGCTCTGAACCGTCGGCGGCGCGGTATAGGTGGGCCATCAGTTGGTAGCCGCCGCAGACAGCCAGCATTGCCGCTCCATCGCCAAGGTCCGAAAGGATGCGGTCCGCGTTGTGGCTGATGAGACCCTTGCTTGCTAGTTGCTGCTGGCGATCCTGCCCCCCGCCGATAACGTAAAGGTCGGTGGGATCGGCGAGCCGCTCGTTCCATTCCAATCGCTTAACGACCGTCCTGAGGCCGCGCCAGGCACAGCGGCGTTCCAGGCAGGTCACATTGCCGCGGTCGGCGTAGAGGTTCATCAGGTCGGGATAGAGATAGGCGATCCGGAGCACCGGGTCGGAATCCGTCATGCGGCTGCTCGCCAGTACGGATCAACCCAGCCGCGACGAGTGCAAACCGAGCGAAGGTCGAGCATGGCCGTGTAAGTCGCCAGCACGATCAGCCGACGAGACTCGCTTTCGTGTTCCGACGTAAGCGCGACGTCGAGCGCCGGCGCGATTCCCGGACAAACGAGTGTTCGATCAACTGTTGGAACCACGCCCGCGTACTTCAGACGAAGGGCCAGATCCTCTGCGCGACGTCCGCCAACGAAGAGCCGACGTGGAGACAAGCGTTCGAACTCGACATCCCAGATCCAGGACACGTCCTCGCCGTCAGCTACGCCATCGTTGAGCAGGACCAGCGTATCCAGTGGCTCGGGTTCAGAGCGCAGCAAGTCAAGCGTCTGGTTGGCTCCGGTCGGGTTCTTGACTAGCAGAAGTGTGATTGTCGTCCCTGGAGCCTGAATGGTCTCGGCGCGGCCGAAGGCGGGTTGGAACGTTTCGAGAACGTCCTTGGCGTCGGAGCTTGGGATGCCAGCTGCCTGGGCGCCGGCGACCGCGGCGGCGAGGTTGTAGGCGTTGTAGAGGCCGGGCAGCTTTACCTGGATGTGTCCGGCGGAGTCGGGGGTGACTAGGCGGTAGGAGGAGCCGGCGAGGCCATGGGGTTGGAAGTCTGTGATGCGAACGTCCGGATTGGGGCGGCTGAATCCACAGGACTGGCAGCGGTAGCTGCCGAGGTGGGCGTATACCACCCGATCCCAGTCGAGGCGGCCGTCGCAGAGGGGGCAGCGTCGGACGTCGGCCCAGGCGTCGGGTGTTGTGGCGCTGCTTTGGACGTCCGCGCCAAAAAACAGCAGGGGACCACGATGGTTGCGGGCCACAGCGACGACGGCGGGGTCGTCGGCGTTGGCGACGACGGTTGCGCTGGGGTGGAGACGGTCAATGGCTTCCTGCCAGGCGGCGGCGGTGCGGTCGACTTCGCCGTAGCGGTCGAGTTGGTCACGGAACAGGTTGAGGAATACGGCTACGCGGGGTTGAACCGTCGGGGCGAGGGAGGCGAAGGCCCATTCATCGAGTTCGAGGACGGCGCGGAGATGGGCGGCGTTGCGGACCTTGCCAGTCCAGTTGACGTGAGGGAGGAGGGCGGCAGCGAGGCCGCGTTCGAGATTGGAGCCGGTGGGGTTGGTGAGGACGGGTTGACCGGCGGCGCGGGCGAGGGCGCAGAGGGCGGCGGTGGTGGTGGTTTTGCCGTTGGTGCCGGTGATGGTGATGGTGGAGTGGAGTTGACGCAGGCTGTCGGGGACGAAGGTGGGGTCGAGGGTGGATGTGACAAGGCCGCTGACGGCGGTACCGCCGCCTCGGCGGGTGAAGCGGGAAAGCCAGCCGGCGGTACGGCCCGCAAGGGTGGCGGCGGGACGGCGGAGGGGCATGGTGGATTGTGCGGCGGGATTGGGCTGGGCGCTAGGCGAGGGCGGTTTATGGGGGTACTCGCGACCGCCGGCCCCCGAACCCCTACGGGGGGTTCGGGGGCCGGCGGTCGCGAGATTTTGCGGATTTTGGGGGCGGGAAGTCGAGCGTCGCGGGGCGCGGCGGGGCGGGGAGGGTGTGAGCATTGGCGTGGAGGGTTGCGGGGTCATAGCAGCCAGTGTACTCTGATCGAGTATAGGATGCAAGGAGAGGCGAGGCGGGAGGTCAGTCGATGGCGTAGGTAGAGATGGCGTGGGGGTCGAGTTCGAGGCCGAGGCCAAGTTTGGTGGGGTCGGGGGTCCAGTCGGGGCCGGCGGGTTCAGGGAATTCGGTGAAAACGATGCGGTCGGCGGCTTCGACGGTGCCGAGGCACTCGACGACCTGCATGTTGGGAGTGGCCAGGGCGAGGTGGAGGTGGACGAGTTGGTAGGCGTGGGAGGCGACGGGGATGTTGAAGGCGTCGGCGAGGTGGGCGACTTTCATCCACTCGGTGACGCCGCCGACGCGGCCGACGTCGGGCTGGGCGATGTCGGCGGCTCCGCGGCTGAGCAGGTCTTTGAATCCGTGTTTTGTGTACTCGTGTTCGCCGGTGGCGATGGGCACGGTGAGAGCGGCGGCGATGCGGGCGAGGCCATCAAGGTCGTCGGCGAGGACGGGCTCCTCGTACCAGCCGATGCCGTACTCCTCGAAGCGGCGGCCGAGGCCGATAGCCTGCTTGGCGGTGTAGCCGTTGTTGGCGTCGATGTAGAGCTCGACTTCGTCGCCGAGGGCCCGGCGGACGGCGGCAACGCGGCGAACGTCGGCCTCGGGCCGGGTGCCGAAGTCCATGCCGACTTTCATCTTGACGCGGGTCATGCCTCGCTGGACGTAGGAGAGTTGCTCGTCGATGAGTTCGCTGTCGGTGTAGGAGGTCCAACCGCCGCTGCCGTAGATGGGGGTCGAAGCGCGGCAGGGACCGAGCAGCTTGTAGAGGGGGAGGCCGAGGGCTTTGGCCTTGAGGTCCCAGAGGGCGATGTCGACGGCGGAGATGGCCTGGAAGGCAAGGCCCTTGCGGCCGAAGCCGCGGACGCGCCAGAACATGTCCTGCCAGAGGCCTTCGATGTCGAAAGGATCGGCGCCGAGCAGGATGTCTTTGAGGTCGTGCTCGATGACGGCCCGCAGGGCTCGCGAGGGCGCGGACATTCCGAGGCCTTCGATGCCCTCGTCGGTGCGGAGATGGACGAAGCAGTAGCCGCCGGCAGTCATCCGGAGAGCGGTCGCGTCGGAGATGGGCGGGTCGCGGGGGACGACGATGAGAGTTGTTTGGACGTCAATGATTTTCACGGGGCCGCTCCTGTCCAGTCGCCAGCGCCCAATGTAATGGGTCGGCCGGGCGCACGACTGGCCGATTGTGGGGAGTGCAGTGCCACGGACATCCGCGTTGGGGCGGGCGGGATGGCGGCGCGATAAGGTCGGGTGTTGGTTGGGACGGGTATAGGGGTGGGATGGACGGCGAGTCGGTTCTGAACGTGGCGAATGTTGCGGAGGTTCAGGACGCGGTGCGGGCGGCGCGGGCAGCGGGGTCGAGGTTGCGGGTGGTCGGGCTCCGAAGCCTTGAGCGGACTGCGACAGCCATGCCGGAGGGCGCGGAGCTGCTGTCGACGCGTGGGCTGGCCCGGATCGAGATTGCGGCGCCGGACTTCAAGGTTCGGATAGGGGCGGGGGTGCGGTTGGCGGAGCTTGACGAGGCGCTGACGCCTGTGGGGTTGGTGTGGCCGGTGCGGCGGCTGGAGGCGCCGGGGACGGTGGGGGGTCTGATTGCATCGGGTAGAGGAACGACGATCATGGCGCAGGACGGGCCGGCGCGGCGGTGGGTGCTGGGGGCGCGGCTGGTGGACGGGAGTGGCGAGGCGCTGACGGTGGGTGGGGCGACGGTGAAGAATTCGGTGGGGTACGGGGTGACGCACGCGCTGTGGGGGTCTGAGGGTCGGCTGGGGGCGATGGTGGAGTTGACGCTGCGGGTGCGGGGGCGGCGGGTATCTGACGACGCGCCGGGTGAGACGCTGGACCGCGCCGAGCTGGATGGCGCGGCGGCGCTGGTGCGGTGCGAGGACCTGGCGCCGGGGACGGCGGGGCAGGCCTTGGACGGAATGGCGGGGGCTGCGCGGGCGGTTGGGTCGTCGGATGGGTTGCGGGTGGTTGGGGTTTATGGGGAGTTGGAGGCGGCTGAGGCCGATGCGTCGAGTTTGCTAGGGCTTGGGATTGGGGCGCGGGTGGAGCCGATGGAGGAAGGGGAGAGGGGAGAGGGGAGAGGAGTGAGAGGGACTAAGAGTGGGATGGAGAGAGTGGGAGTTGAGAGAGGTAGCCGCGCTGAGGCTGGTTGCCCGGAAGACCCTCAACCCAACCCTCTCCCACGGGGAGAGGGAGAAGGAACGGATGGACCTGGCCCAGGGGAGGCTTCGGCGACACCCCACGTTGGTTGCCCGGAAGACCCCTCACCCCAACCCTCTCCCCCAGGAGAGGGAGAAAGAGCGGATGCGGCTATCTCATGGGGGGAGGAAGAAGGAGAGCCCGCGGCTCTCCCCCGGGGAGAAGGAAAACGAGCTGGGCATGAGGTGTCTCAGGCGGTTGAGGTGGTGCGGGGGGCGCTGGATCCGGATGGGGTGTTCGCTTAGAGAAAGCAGAGACTGACGTCTTGGTCCGCGAAGTCCGGGCGAGCGCGGCGACTGACTTGCAGCGGGGACCGGTGCGCGCTGTAATTCCTCGGGCGGATGCGTGCGTGAGGAAATGTTCATGTCACCGGCGGTTCTGGCGTGGCTTGACTATTCGGAGTCCGACCAGCGGCGGGCGCGAGAGATCGTGGCGATGTTCTCGCAGCGCGAGAGCCGCGACGAACTGGGGCTGGGCCGGATCCGGGACGCGCTGAGCGACACGCTTTTTCCGGGAACCTCGTTTCTGCTCACGCGGGCCCGGTACCTGCTGTTCGTGCCGTGGCTGTTTCGCGAGGGGGTGCGCCGGGGACACGGCGGCCAGAAGCTCTCGGCGTGGGTTGATTGGCATGAACGGCAGTTGATCGGCGCACTGCGTGTCGGTGGGGATCTCGAAGGGTTGATCGGACGCATCGTTGGGCCCGCGGTGCGAATCCTGCCGTCGACGATCTACTGGAACACCCTGCAACGATTCGGCATCTTGCGGCGCGAGGGTACGGAGGGTCAGGTTGCGGGTCTCCGACAGGTTGCACACCCGCAGGATGAAGCAACGGAGTTCCTGGAGCAGTCGGACGCGGTGTGGGCGCCGTCGATCCCGTCGCCGCCGGACGACTTCTTCGACCTTGCCTGTTGCGACTTCAGCCTGACGCACGATGAGGCGACGTGGCTTGCGGAGCGGATCGTCGCGGCGGTGCCCGATAGCCTGCTCCAGTTCCTGGTGTCGCAGGGGAAGCACCACTCGGACAGCGCATATCCCTGGGACGATCCCGAGGCTGTTGGGACGGATGGTCCGGTCCGGGACGCGCTGGACGAGGCTCGGCGGTTTTCGGTGGCGATGCACGGGGCCGCGCTGCTCTACAACCTGCTGCTGGCCGAACGGGCGGAGGAACTTGATCTCTCAACGCACGAGGGGCGCCGGGACCGGTACAGGAACCGGCTAGACAAGTGGCAGAAGGATTTTCAAGCAATCGACGCGGGGGCCTGGGACCTGAACGGGTTGTGGGCCCTGGTCGCTACACAGGGGCGGCCCGCTGCGCCGCCGACGCGCGCATTTGTGGCCGAATGGGTTGCCCTGGCGCGAGAAAGCGGCGGACAGGTGGCTGACGACGGCAAAGCGCGGGAGCTGATTCGGAATCGGGAACGCGTGCAGAAGCGCGGCCAAGCGCGGCTCATCAATGAGCGGCTGATGCGTCAGTGGGGCGGCGCCTCCGGATCCGGACGCCTCAACTTCCGCTGGCCGGTCGTCAGGCGGATTCTCAATGAGATCGTGGATGGACGGGAGAACGGTAGTGCTGGCGCCTGACAGCCGAGAACTGCTGCTGGACGCGCTGCGACCGCCGGCGGGTTGCTCGCTGGACCGGGCCGTGGCGACAACGTTCACGCTCGGTCTGGAGACGGCGCTGACGGTCCCGCTTGCGTTCGCCGGTTTTCGACTGGACGAGCAGCCGGATCCCATTGAGGTCATGCAGTCGCTGCGCGGGATGAGCGATCGGATTGACATCTTCTGCCAGGCAGGCGCCATTGGGGCCGGGCGGTGGCCGTCCGACCTGCTGGCGCTGCTGGAAAACGTGGTCCACGAGGTGCGGCGACCGCGACCGGGGCACATTTTCCATCCGAAGACCTGGGTGCTCCGATTCCGCAACGAATCCCAGGAGACCTCCTATCGGCTGCTGGTGCTCTCCCGGAATCTCACGGCCGATCGAAGTTGGGACACGATCCTCTGGCTCGACGGCTGGCGAGCGAGTCGGATCAACGAGAGCAGCGAGCCGCTCGCACGATTCATTCGCGCATTGCCCGAGTTGGCCGCGACACCGGTGTCGCCAAACCGTCACGAGGTTCTGACCGAGCTCGCCGAGGAGTTGCGACGGGTCGAATGGGAGTTGCCGAGCGGCGTACGCGAGGTCCGATTTCATCCGATCGGACTTCCGTATGCGCGACGGTTTCCGGTCGAGGAGCATTTCCGCGGCTACCGAAGGCTCGTGATTTCGCCGTTCGTCCGCGAAGGCGCGATTCGGCGGATCTTTCCGCCTAGGTCCGGCCGTCGGTACGCGCTCATCTCGCGCGGCGGGGAACTCGATGGTCTGGCAGAGGACGCGCTTGAGCACGTGGATGTCTATGAGCTCGATCCGACGGCGAGCCTCGCTGGGGATGACGCGGAAACGGAGGCAGACCGGAGCTACTTCACGCAGCTGCACGCCAAGGTCTTTGCGGTCGAGCGCGGCAAGCGAGCGCATCTCTTTGTTGGCTCGGCCAACGCGACGGATGCGGGACTGAGCCGGAACGTGGAGTTTCTCTGTGAGCTGGTCGGCCCGAAACGGACGCTTGGGGTCGACGCGCTGGTGGGCGACGACGCGCCGCTGAGGGGCATGCTGACGCCGTACGATCGCGGTGTGGATCCGAACGGGGGCAATGGCGAAGACGGTCGAGCGATCGAGAATCTGCTGATCGATATCGCGGGAGGGATCCGCTTCCGGACAACCGTTACCGAAGAGTCCGAGGGGTGGGTCGCGCGCATAACGGCCGACGAGGCGCCGCGGCGCATCCCAGATGGGGCCTGCGTCACGATCGCTCCCCACAACCGTCCGGACGAGACCCATCCGCTCGATCCCGCGGAGCCGCTTGACGTCGAGCTGGCGCCCCGCGAACTAGCGGATATCACGGCGTTCCTTCGCCTCTCCGCGAGCCAGACGGTCAAGGGGAAACTGCTGGAGCGCTCGACGGTGGTCTGCTCACAACTCGAGGGTTCGCCCGACGACCGATTCCGACAGATCCTGGCCCGGCAGATCGACACGCCGGAGAAGTTCCTGCGGCTGCTCGCCCTGCTCATTGGACTCGCCTCCGGAAGCAGCGCCGATTTCACCGAAACTGGCAACGGTTCGACAAGCTGGTCGGGAGGCGCCGGACAAGGCGTGCTGGAGCTGCTGGCGCGCGCGCTGGCCGAGAGTCCGGAGTCCATCGATCACCTGGACGAGATCATCGAGCACCTGCGCCGGTCGCCGCTTGGGCGGGAGGTGCTTCCGCCGGGCTGGGACGACGTGTGGCTGCCGGTGCTCGAGGCGCGCCGCGCGATGCGCGCGGAGGCTTCGTGACTCGGACGACCCGGGAAGATCGGGGCACCGCGCTCAGCGATTTCCAGCGAGCGACCGCCGAGCACGCGTTCCGGCGGCTGTACCGGGATCGGGAATCGTCGCGACGCTTCCTGGTGGCGGACGAGACGGGACTGGGCAAGACGCACGTCGCGCAGGAAGTCATCGCCCAAACCCTCGAGCACCTACAGCAGGTCGACCACGTGCGTCGCATCGACATCGTCTACGTGTGCTCCAACGCGGATATCGCCTCCCAGAACATTCGCAAGCTCAACGCCACCGGCTCGGAGAGCCCGAGCTTTGCGACGCGGCTCACCCTGTTGATCAGGCAACCGGACGTGCTGAAACCCGCGCCGGGCGGCACCGGCAAGCCGGCCACGTTCGTCGCGTTCACGCCGGCCACATCGTTCCAATTCGGATGGCAGCTGGGGACGGCGACGGAGCGTGCCGTGCTCTACGTCCTGCTGCGCGACCACCTGGGCCTCGGAGGTAAGCAAGCGACCGCGGCAGAACGGATCTTCCAGGGCGGCGTGTCCAGCCGGCAGCGATTCGTCGACTGGTACGTCGCCCCCGTGCGTTCGCGGCCCTTCGAGTCGAGCATCCAACGGACGTTTCTCCAAGCGTTCGATCGGAGTAGCGAGCCAGGGTCGCTCGCCGCCCTGATCGAAGAGGTCGAAGAACGAGAGACTCTGACCGATAGCCAGCGTGCGTCGGCCCGCCGGATCGTCGGCGGGCTACGCCGAATGCTCGCGCGAGCCGCTGTGACGGCGCTCGAGCCGGACCTCGTGATCCTGGACGAGTTTCAGCGCTTTCGGGACCTGCTTGACGTGAAGACCGGCGGCGAGGCGGCCGAACTGGCGCACGAGTTCTTCAACCAGTCCGACGCACGCGTACTCCTGCTCTCGGCAACGCCCTATAAGCCGTTCACGTACGCGGAAGAAGCTGAAGAGGGCGCCGGTCATTACGCGGACTTCCTCAAGACGCTGGAGTTCCTGGCGGACTCGGATGAGCCCGTGGAATCCCTGCAAGCTGATCTCGACGCCATGCGGCAGGCGGCGCTGGCGGGCGAGCCGACGGCGGCGATCCGAGACCGGGTGCAAGCGCAACTGCGGAAGTGGATTGCTCGAACCGAACGGCCCACCGGCGAAAGGCGCGCGACGACCCTGGACACGGCAACGAGCGCGTTTCGTGTGCAATCGGACGACTTTTCCGGCTTCGTCGCGCTGCGTCGCGTCGCGGCCGAGGTCAACGCGCCGCTTGGCGTCGAGTACTGGAAATCAGCGCCCTACTTCCTCAACTTCCTGAGCGGATATCGGGTTGGGGAGCGCGTGCGTGACTGGATGAAGGATGCGGAACTCCGGTCTCGCCTAGTACCGCTGTTTGGCGGCGCGCAGCGCATTGACAGATCCGACGTTGAGGGATTCCAGCCGCTCGACTGGGCGAACGCGCGGATGCGCGCGTTGTACGGGGCGACGCTGAAAAAGGGCTGGTGGCGCTTGCTCTGGATGCCGCCATCGCTTCCCTACCACCAACCTGGCGGCCCCTATGCAGCGGTCGATTCGACCGAGATCACCAAGCAGCTCATTTTCTCCAGTTGGGTGGCCGCGCCCGCGGCCATAGCGTCGCTCCTGAGCTACGAGGTCCAGCGACAGATCTTCACGGGAGCGGGGCAGCGCTCGAACACGCCGGCGGCCCGGGCAGCCCTGGCGAGGCGCCTCGACTATCGGATGGCCGATGGGCGGCCGGCTTCAATGTCGACGCTGGCGTTGTTCTGGCCGCAGCCGACGCTAGCCGCGCGCACCGACCCGTTGGACGCCGCCCGCGACCACGCCGAGTCGCCGAGCGTGGATCGTCTGCTCGAGTGGGCGTACGACCGTGCCGAATCAGTGGTCGGTGCGAACGGCGACACCAGTTCAACCGCAAGCGCTGCCTGGCACTGGTTCGCGCCCGTGAAGGCCGAGCGGGGCAGCGCGCTTGCATCCGCGCTCATCGGGCAGCGGCGAGGCGCCCTTGCCGACGCACTGCGGGGAGCTTCGCCTGATCACGGGTCCGAGGAAGAGCGGGGCGAAGCCCTCGTCGCACACGTCAGCCACATGCAAAAGGCTCTCGGGGACTGGACGCCGGAGTCGGAACGGCCGTCGGACCTGGTAAAGACCAGTGCGCTTCTAGGCTTGGGATCGCCGGGGAACATCGCGTGGCGCGCGCTCAGACGGCTGAGGCAACAGGACGACCGCGTGACCGAGTTGGGCCACTGGCGCGCGGCGGCGATCCTGGCCTCCGGCTTGCGGAGTCTCTTCGCGCGGCCCAACGCGATGCTGCTTCTCGACGGCCTTTACGGAGGCCCAAGCAGCGCGCGCGCGGATGAAGGCGCCTATTGGCGCAGGGTCGCGCGCTATTGCATCGACGGCGGGCTCCAGGCGGTCCTTGACGAGTACATCCACCATCTTGCCGGCGAGTCCGGGGCCGACACGACGACCGACGAGGGGCTGATCTCACTTGCGGTGACCGCACGACGGGCAATTGCCGTACGTGAGTCGGTCAACCGCGCCACCGACATCGATCACTTTGACGGCGACGGCATCGCGTTCCCCAGCCGGTTCGCCATGCGCTTCGGCAGCACGCGTTATAGCCAGGACGAAGCCAGGCTCCCCGAGGTCAGGGCGGCTTTCAACTCGCCGTTCTGGCCGTTCGTACTCGCCACCACCTCCATAGGGCAGGAGGGAATCGACTTTCACTGGTGGTGCCACTCGGTGGTCCACTGGGACCTCCCCGGCAACCCGGTCGATTTCGAGCAGCGCGAGGGCCGGGTGGATCGCTACAAAGGTCACGCAATCCGCAAGAACGTGGCGGCCGCTCACCGATCGGCCGCGCTAGCGCAAGGCGTCGGCGACCCCTGGACCGCGGCCTTTGAAGCCGCCGCGACGGAACGCGACGACGGGCTGGGCGACCTCTCCCCCTACTGGATATACCCGGGCGATGCCCAACTCCACCGGCGAATCATGGCCTTTCCCCTGAGTCGCGACGAGAAGCGATGGGACCGGCTGCAAGAGTCGCTGGCGCTCTATCGGCTGGCCTTCGGTCAGCCCAGGCAAGAGGACATGCTGGCCGTGCTGAAACGCCGCGGCGTCGACGGGGATCCGGAAAGGATCGCGGAGATGCGGATCGACCTGCGGCCGCCGGCTCCCGACGCCATCAAGTAAACGCAGCGTTTAGTTCCGGCAACCGGCGGCGATTGGGCCCGGAGTCTCGATTGACTCTCCGTCGTCGACGGCTTGGGATTCGCCGGTGACGAAGCTGGACAGGGCTTGGTGGCATGGGTTAACGGGTCGATCGGTTGCCGACAGTGGATGGCAGGCGGCAACAAACCGAGTAAGCGGCGGAATCGAGAAGAGAACTTGGAGGAGGATGAGGAGGAAGAGAAGTCGGGATTCCTCGGGGTACCGTCGGAATGACAGAGGTGTGGTGGCCTATACTCTGGGTTTCTTCGGGGCGTGGCGCAGTCTGGTAGCGCGCATCGTTCGGGACGATGAGGTCGGAGGTTCAAATCCTCTCGCCCCGACCAGTTTTGAATGGCCGGCTACTTTGGCGGCCGACTCGTGAGCTTTGGGAGTCAGTGCGAAGCCGCCGACAGGTGGTGGGCGCCGCCAGGGTCTTGCGGGAGACCTTACGGGCGTTGGGTCCGACCGGTGTGTGAGACTCGGGTGGCGTGGCACCGGCGGACTGGCGCCGGCGACATTGACGAGGATTGACGATGGCTGAGAGCGACCCCGCTTCCGACGCACTGTGCGATGTGGTTTATGGCCTGGCCGTGGTTGGCACGGTTTCAGCGGACGGCGAGCCGAACGGGATGACGGCGAACTGGATGTCTCAGGTTTCGTTCGATCCGCGGATCTTCGCGGTGGCGATCCAGGACACGGCGCACACGCGGAAGAACATCGATGAGACGGGCGTGTTCAGCATCTCGGTGCTGCCCGAAGGGTCGAAGGACCTTTCGCTGAAGTTCACGGCAAAGTCGACGAGCGGCGAGGGTCGCCTGGAAGGCGAGCCGGTGTCGACGCACGAGACGGGGACGCCAGTGCTGGACGCGGCGACGTCGTGGTTCGAGTGCAAGGTGGTGTCGTCATCGCAGCCGGGCGATCACGTGGTGTATTTCGGCGAGGTGATCGGCGGCGGCATGGGCGAGGGTACGGCGACGACGCTGCGGGACACGGGGATGAGCTACGCGGGGTAGGGCCAGGTGCGTCGTGGGATTAGTACGCGCTAGGCTTGGCAGCGAGCCGGACCGGCGATAGGGCTGGATCCATGAACTCCCGATTTCAATCAGGCTGGCGTCCGCTCCCGCAAGCGAAGCGACTTGCCGTCGCTTTCCTGGTGGCCGTGGTCATGGCGCTGGGTGCGTGCGGCGGTGACGACGAACTGAAGCGACAGGACTATAACTCGATCATCGCGCCCGAACGGTGCGGCGGTTCGCAAGGCGGCCCATGCTAAACGCGCGGCTCGGCGTCTGAATCCAGGCGGGGCCAGACCAGAACCGGCCTTGGTTCAGTCGGGTGCGATCACCCCGGAGTCCAAGCGGTGACGGCGGGCCACCAGACGGGGCGGATGATCATCATGGCGAAGGCGAAGAGGACGAGGACCGCCAGGGCGATCCAGCCAGTCATCCAGCGCCACCAGCCAAGGGTCCATTGACGGCCGGCGCGGAAGTGGGCTTCGGCCGGGAGCATGACGCCTAGCCAGATGGCGGTGGCGAAGCCCATGGCAACGGTGCTTGTGACGAGGAAGGTCGGGCTCATCCGGTAGGAGTTGGTAAGGGCCAGGCCGAGGCCGCTGGCGAGCAGCAGGGTCATCGAGGGCGCGGTTATCCAGCGGTTAAGGGCGCGCAGGACCGGTTCGGTGGGGAGGCCGTCGGTCCAGCCGCCGGCCAAGGCCATGCGGCGCCCCTGGACTACCACCACGAGTGCGCCGGTAAATGCGCCTAGCGCCGCCGTGCCACTGAACTGGTGGATGACCAGCAGGAAGTTCCAGAGTTCAAGCGTCACGGCACGATGGTCGCGGGTGCCGGACGATCAGACGCGCCAGCGCTCCTTGATTTCGCTCGGGACGATGACGCCGAAGCGGATTTCGGTATCGGCGGTCGGCTTGTAGCTGATGGTGGCGGCGCGGACGCCTTCGGGGACTTCCCAACTGCGCCAACCGCGTTCCTCGGCGCCTGGCGCGGGGCCGGCATTGGCCAGCCGAGCGGCCGGGGCGGCCTGGCGGGCGATCCCGGTGCCACCGCCAGCGAGTTCAAGGGTCATGACTTCAGGATCAAGGTTGATGGAGCCGCTGCCGCTGTTCTGCACGACGAAGTAGGCGGAGATGAACATGAATCCGGGCTCGGCATTGTCGAAGCTGCCGAATGACCGGGTCGCGCCAACCTCGGTGAGCGTGATGTTGGCACCGCCGCGATCGATAGTTCCGCCGACCTGCGCGTCAACGGGTCCGGGCGGATCGACGGCGACCGGCTCGTCACCACCCGATTCGCCGCAGGCAGCGAGCGCGATGGTTAGGACTAAGCCAAGCGCCACGCCGACCACGGCGCGGCGAGGGATGCGGAATCGGGTCATTGGAAGGAACCTTGGGAGTGGGAAGGCGCGCCGTGGTGGAGTCGCTATTAGCTTATCGTACGCGGCGCGCGAGCCGATGATGTGCGCGGGCTTGAGTCGGCGCGGCAGTGCCGAGCGTTAAGGCCCGGTGTCGACGGCTACGATCCGGGTTGCTTGCGGCGCGTGGCTATCAGACGTGGCGAAGGTCTGACGTTACCTGCCAGCGTTCGCGGACTTCGCCCGACAGGGAGAAGCCGAAGCGAATCTCGACGCCAGGTTTGGGCCGGTAGCTGAGGGTCGCAGCGCGGGTTCCATCCGGCACTTCCCAGCTGCGCCAGCCGCCATATTCCTCCCCAGACGCTGGTCCGGTGTCCCGCAGGCGGCTGCCGGGGGTGACGAGCCAGTTTCGGCCAACAGACCCGTCGGGGAGTTCGAGCACGAGCGCGTCCGGCCCCTGGGCAGGCGTCTCAGAACCAGCGTTGCTAATCGAGAGCCTGGCCGCGATGAAGACCTTGCCGTCGGCAGCTTGCTCGCGACGGTCGAACGACCGGGCCACGCCGGCTTCAAAGACGGTGATGGATATGCCTTCGCGCTCGACGGTTTCGCCGGGAGTGGCATCAATTGGCGGGGGAGGAGTGACCTGAGAATCCGAACTGTCGGCGTCGCCAGCTGACTCACCGCAGGCGGTGAGGGTCAGGGCTAGAACCACGGCAAGCAGGTAGTGCCGTACGCGCAGCCGTGAGCACGACGAATGAAGCCTGTTAGGGGACACGCGGCTTTGCAACCTTCTGAAGTATCACCGGGAATCTTAGCCCGAGACGAGCGAAACCAAGAGGCGCAGGCGCGTGGAGTGCCGCCGATCTGATCGGAAGGACGAGGACCGATGGCATGCGAACGCCGGCGAAACACATGCGCCCGTGGGCGGTGTCGCGCGTCTGCGGCGGCCAATGTTTGACCTTGGTCTCGGTTCGCCGCATCATTAGGGAAGACATAGGGCGCCAAGCACTGAGGGCTGCGCTCGGACGTTTCCGCTCGAGGGGGCGCCGGATGATATCGAGGTCGATTCGCCGCGCAGGCCGCGCGGGGAGAGTGGCGGGCGCCACGTTGCTGTTGGTACTTGCCTTCACGTTGACGGCTTGTGGCGATAGCGAGCCAAAGCGAAGCGGTGAGTTCAAGCTGAACCCCGGCGACTTCTACTGCACGGGCTACAAGGAAGTCAGCGTGGGCGAGGGGAACCTGCTCCCGGGCGACCACTACTGGGAAGGTACGCTCGGCCAGGACTGCGACTCGTAGCGCTCAGATAGGCGCCGGATTCGGCGCGGTATGCCGCTGGCTGTTGGTCGTGCCGCCGTCCTTCGTGGACGATTGAGCGTGGTTGATCGTGATCAATAGGTATCCGCGCGAGGTTGCGGAGGGTGTGTTTGCCCTTGGCGGCTGGTGGGGTGCGCTGGCGTACCTGGCGGTTGGGGCGGAAACGCTGCTGATCGACACCGGCGTGAGTCACGTTGCCGGGGCGATCCAGCGTGCCGTGCGGGCCACGGGCGTGCATCCAGGCTCAATCGATCGGATCGTGCTCACGCACTACGACTACGACCACTCAGGCAGCGCGGCGCAACTGGCCCGAGATCTGGACGTGCCTGTGGCGATTCACGCGGCGGACGCAGCGCTGGTGTCGAATCCTTCGGACAGCCCTGGCCTGCGCCGGCTGCTGTACCACCAGCCGGTCCCACAGGTGCTGCGGTGGGAGCCGCCGGAGATCGCGACGACCCTGGGGGAAGGGGACACAGTGGGCGACTGGCAGGTGCTGCATACGCCGGGGCACACGCCGGGGAGCATGAGCTTGGTGCGGGATGACGTGGGGATTGTGGGAGACGCGCTGGTGTTCTGGCGGGGTCGGCTGATCCCGAACGTGCGACACCTGGCCACCGACGTGGCAGCCCAGGAAGCGTCAACCAGGCGCCTGGCGACGTCAGCTCTGCGCACCGTGTTGCCGGGGCATTACTCGGTGTGCACCGACCCGAATGCAGTTGAGGCATTGCGCCGTCGACTGGCGGCGTAGGCCGCAGACGCCCTGGAGACGCGCCGTCGTTCCAGAGGGCCGGCGCAAGCGGAGTGCAAGCCAGCGAAACAGATCTGACGGGAGATTCACGAGCTTGGACCACGGGCCGGTTTCGGTCCAGACCGTAAGCACTAAGCACTTCGCGCCGGTCGGCTTGCGGCAGATTCGCGGTTCTCATGTAAGCTGGCCGCCAGGTTTGCTGCGGTTCAAAGCAGCGTGGCGGAAGCCTTTGGGAAGGGATTTGAGAATGTTCCGATCGAGAGGATCAGTCGCCGCAATTGCCGCGCCGGCAATTGTGCATACAGCTCTTCGCCTGTTGGCGATTGCAACCATCGCGGCCCTTGCCGCCTTGCTTTTCACGGCAGTTGGCAGCACCGAGCGAGCCGCCGCCGCGACGCAGCCAGCCTGCGGATTCGTGCTTGGATTCGAAGCCCTGCATGGCATGGCTTCGGACGTGGTTGGCGACTGCGTGGAGAACGAGCAGCACGATCCGAGCGACGGCATAACGCGCCAGCAGACCTCAGGCGGCGTGTTGCTGTGGGACAAGGCGACGAATTGGACGGGATTCACTAATGGCTATCGAACGTGGGTCGTCAGCCCGCGCGGTCTGCAGCAGCGGCTGAGCATCGAGCGGTTTGCCTGGGAACCGGCGTCCTTGGCCGTTGGCGCCGACGCCGAGGCGGACGCCGAGACGCTTGCGTATGTTTCCGCGGCCATCGCCAAGTACGACGCGGAGGGCCTGGAGGCCACGGTCGCGTATTACAACAGCGAGGCGAGCATCGAGGGCGACCGCTCACTGCTCATGGTCGATCGGTCGACCTTGACCCTCTTGGCCGCACCGATCTTCCGCAACCTGGTGGGGGTGACGTTGCCGCCCAATCACTCACTGGCGCGGCTTGTCCGCGTCGGGCCCGGAAGCAGTGGGTGGATCAACCACCTCCAGACGAATCCCGTGACCGGCCAACGAGAACCGAAGCGAAGCTACTTCGTGGCTCATGACGGCATCGCCTTTGGTTCGGGACATTTCTCGGTCCGAGCGGGCCTCGCGGAGATTATTCGGGAGCACGTGAGCAACGCGATTGGGCGCTACCGGACACAGGGCCTGGACGCGACCATCGACTTCTACAACAGCCGCGAGAGCGTTGACGGCGAGCTGTACTTGTTCCTGATGGATGCCGACGACATCTATCTCGCCCACCCGATCTTCCCCCATCTGATCGGCACGGACGTGAAGGACGTCGTTGGATCGAATGGCTACGAGCTCGGGATCGAGATTGCCAAGGCCACCGCGGAAGGCCACTGGGTCGAGTACTTGTGGCCAAACCCGGTGACCGGTCGTGAAGAGCCGAAGACCACCTGGGTCGTACGGCACGAGGGCCTGATATTCGCCTCCGGCTACTACACCCCCGACCCCACGGCCGAGCCGCCGGCCTGGCTCGACGCCGACCCGCGTGAGTACACCGTGACCTACGTGCAGGCGGCGATCGATCGCTACGAGCGCGACGGCCTGGAGTCGATGACGAGCTACTACAACAGCACGGCGGCCTTCGAAGGGCAGTTCTATCTATTCGCGATGGACGCGAACGACATCTATTTCGTCCATCCGCTTTTCCCGCGGCTGATCGGCACGGACATCAAGGACGTGGTGGGATCGGACGGGTTTGAGCTGGGCAAGGCGATCGCCGCGGCAACCGAGGAAGGCGTCTGGGTCGAGTACCTGTGGCCGCATCCTGTGACGCTGCAGGAAGCGCCGAAGATCACGTTTGCCATCCGACACGACGGACGGATCTTCGCCTCGGGCTACTACCCCGTGGCCGAGGATCCGGAGGCGCACACGATGGCCTATGTGCAGGCGGCGATCGATCGCTACGAGCGCGACGGCCTGGAGTCGATGACGAGCTACTACAACAGCTCAGAGAGCTTTGACGGCGCGTCGTTCCTGTTCCTCATCGATGAGAACGACCTCTACCTGGTGCACCCGTTGGTGCCGCGGCGGATCGGCACGGACATCAAGCTCGTGAGGGCGCGCGGGCTCGACGGCGTGGTCTTCAACTACGGCGAGCAGATAGCCGAAGTGACCGAGGAGGGACGCTGGTTCCACACCTTGCGGCCCTCGGCCCAGGGCACGGGCAGCGCGACGCACGTGTGGGTGATTCGCCACGATGGGCTGATCTTCGGGTCGGCCTACTTCGACGATGAGTAGCGGCTAGGTCAGCGCTCTCCCACGGGGGAGTGGGCCGCGCGAAGAGCCTTGCCGGCGGCGAATGCCGCCGGCAAGGCTCTTTCATGCGCGGGGGAGACGTTCGCCGCATGGTCTGGTTGCCCCGGCACAACGCGGACCACCGAGTACTGCGCTCACTACGTACCGGGCAACAGCCGAAGCCGCCCGACCAGGCAGCTTCTCGTAGCCGGCTATCCGGCGGCAACGACGCGCGGCCTGGTCGCGCGCAGAATTAAGGCCGGCCAGGCATCAGCCTGGACCGGCTCACGACCCAGTGGCCGACCGGGGCGTAGGCGCCCACCATCGATCAGCGACGCTAGGTAGCCTGACGAGTGACATGCTTTTCGACGCGGCACGTCACAATATCGACGCCGTAGTACTTTCGATGATGGACCGATGACGCGTAATGCCGCAGCAGTATTGTTGACAGCTGGTGCGCATCGTCAGGCGACACCTGATCGCCGACAAGGGCCAGCTGGTCTTCGATATTGCCTTCGATATCTTCATGCGAGTACACGATCAACTCAATCTCGGCCGCATCGCCGTCGGGATGAACTGAGGCACTTAGGCGACGCGCTTGATCAGAGTCGTTCTCGCCGGTTTGATCCAAGAGCGTGAGCAGAACCTCTTCAACAGCCAGATTCAATCGCATCCTGGCCGAGTCACTCCAGCGGTGCCTGGAAGCGAACGCCTCCAGAAACTCGGAGACATCGGTCAATGACGAAAGCGTCAGGTCTACGACGAGCCTGCGACGCCAGAAGCCTCTAAGGCCGGTGGCCACGGTCATACCGATGGCCGTGACCCCGCCCACGATTATGGTATTGCCCAACAGATCGCCCCAGATTCCCTCACTCAACCGGCCAAAGCTGGCGGCTGAGATCCCCAGCACCATGGAGACTCCGACAATGACGGCCTTTCGGTAATCCATATGGGAAATAAAGACTGCCTTGGATCCCTCGATAAACAGAAGCCCGAAAATAATGATGAACACGGCGGCGACGACTGAATCGGGAGTCGCGGCCAGAATGGCAACGATCTTGGCGAACGGAGCAATCAAGATCGTCAGTAGACCGAGGTAGATACCAACACTTCGGGCGGCGATTCCAGTAAAGCCTATGTAGACGGCGGTCGACGACCATGGGGCGGACACGGGTAGCGTGCCCAAGAGTCCGGTCAGGAGCGTCGTGGCTCCGTACAGGTTCAGCCCGCTCTGGATTCTCCTGAAGTCAAGGGCCGCCGGATTTCGGTATGAGGCGCGGTTGATTATTGAGAGGTCGCCGACGACTTTCAGAAACGCCGTGAGCTTGACAACCAGGAAGGCCGGGAGCAGGGACCAGAACTGTATTCCAAAGTCGAGTCCCTGCAGCGGCCATTGGAGGTCGGTGACGCTAAGCCATGGCGCGTCAACGACCTGGTCTGTATCGTAGAGGCCCATCGGAACGGCGACCATCAGGCCGGACGCAACAGCAATCGGCAGCGTCCACAGACGTCGCGCCTCCGACGACTGTACGGCGCCCCAAAGACCCGCGGCGAGAGCCACGATCCCCGGCACCAGGACAATGCCCGAATCACCCAGTGAGTGGCTTATGGTCCGGTCGACAAAGAACGGCACGGCGGAGGCCGCGACGAGCATGATGACGATTCCGCTGACGGTTGGTGTGAATATGCGACGGAGCGAGGCAAGGCGCGAAACAAGAAGGAATTGGAGCAGGGTTGACGTAATGACCAAGCTCGCCAAGAGGCTTGGGCCTCCCCGCGCCAGAGCAAGAACAGACACGGCAAGGAGTGGGACATTCAAGTTGGTAACAACAAGCCCGCCCGAACCCATATAGCGAAACGGGAAGGCATGCAGAATCATGCTTAAGCCGGAGATCGCCAGACCCGTGAAGGTGGCCCATACCAGGTAGTTTTCCGATTCTTCGGATGCTCGAATGACGAAGGTGGTCAGCAAAACGACGCTAATCGTATTAGGAACGAAGATCAGAAGAGCCGCGCCGAGCGCCTGCCGGGGTGGGCATTTTTCGGCCGGCTCAAAGCGCATACGTTTTATCCAACTCTTTGCGTCAGGGGCATGATAGGAGGTAAAGCTAAGCGATGTTGCCCAAGTTCCTGCCTATGTTAGCAGCGTCGGTTTGACTTCAGCGCTTCAATGCAATCGTCGATGACTGGCATTCAGCGGCGTGTGGTTGCACGCGCGCCTCGCGGGTACGGAGACACGGAAACCGTACATTGGTCCGCGACCGATGCCGGCGTTAGCGCCAGTCGAGGGCGACGCCCCAGAACTCCTCGGGTTGATTGAGGAGGCCGTCATAGGCGGCGGCGATTTGGCTGGCCGGGAGGCAGTGGGAGATGAGTTCGGCGAGTTGGAGGCGTCCGGCCGACACAAGGTCGAGGATTGTGCGGGCGTTGCCGGCGATGGAGAGGGGATGGCCCCGGGCGGTCGGGTTAACGGGTAGGCGGTGCTCGAGGGCGCCCTTGATGGTGACCCAGGTCTTGTGCACGGGCTGGAGGAACTCGTTGAGGTCGGCGGTGACGGGGGCGCGGGGGGAGCCGAGGAGGATGAGTTCGCCGTAGGGGGCGACGGCGTGGATGGCAGTTGCGGCGACGCCGGCGTGGCCAACGGCTTCGACGACGGTTTGGGCGCCGCCGCCGGTGATTTCGCGGACCTGGTCGACGATCGTGGACATGTCATTGCCGATGATTCGCTGGATGCCGACGCGCTGCGCAAGCTCGCGGCGGGCGGGCACGGGGTCGACTCCAATGACGCGGGCGCCGTCGAACTGGAATAGCTGGGCGGCCAGGTTGCCGACGAGGCCGAGACCGAATACGACGACCCAGTCGTTGAGGTGGTTGTCGGCGACCTGCGGGGCGGTAATTGCGACCATGCCCATGCGGACGGCAGCGGCGAGATCGCTGGGGACGTCAGCGGGAACGGGCACGGCGATGGTGTTGGGGTCGTCCACGGCCACAAGATGGTGGGAAACGTGCTTGTGCTGGGTGAAGACGCGATCGCCCAGCGCCAGGGTCTCAACTTCCGATCCCAGCTCGATGACGCGGCCGCAGTTGGCGTAGCCGGGGCGGGCAGGGAATCGGTTCCAACTGCCGGGGACGTGGACGCCGGGGTCGAGTCCAGTGAAGTTGGCGAGTTCGGTGCCGGCGCTTATGAAGGTGCACTCCGTTTGGACGAGGACTTCGTTTGGGCCGAGAGGGCCCGGGATTTCGATCTCCTCGATCTCGACGAGGTTGGCTTCGCGCACAATGGCGGCGCGGCCGGTCATGGCGTGGCGCCGAGTTCAGCCAGGCTGAGGCGCTGGCCGCCGCGGGCCACGGATTCTTCAGCCACGATGCCAAGGACGGCGGCCCAGTAGGCAGCGTCCAATCCGGCGATGGGATCGCGTTCGCCACGAAAAACGGCGAGGGCGTCAGCCAGGAGGCGAACGTCGCCGCCGCCGTGGCCGCCGCTGGCTACCTCGACAGGGCGTTGCTCGTTGCGGTCGTCGCGGCGGCCGGTCAGCCTGAAGGCATCCTGGCCGTCGCGGCCCTCGACCTTGCCGTCTTCGCCCCAGACGCCGATTTCGCGGGTGGTGTAGGAAGCGAAGAGGCAGAGGCTGTAGGAGACGCGCTTGCCGCCCTCGTACTCGATGCTGGCGCTGGCGTGGTCGACGGTGTCCTTCTCCGAGTTGAAGACGCAGGTGTCGAAGACGTAGCCGCTGGTGGCCTCGGCGTCGTAGTACATCTCCTTGAGACGGCCCTGGGTGATGTCGACGTATTCGGAGCAAGTGTCCGCGGCGTCGCAGGTGAGGCAGCGCTCACCGGCCCAGTCCCTGGGGGTGAAGAAGGCCACGCCGCCGGTGGCGCTGACGCTGACCGGTCGAGCGCCGAGCATCCAACCGGCGATGTCGAGGGCGTGGCAGCTCTTATGGACAAGAAGGCCGCCGGAGTTGGCTCGCAGCCGGTGCCAGCGGCGGAAGTAGCCGGCGCCGTCACGGTTGTCGGTCATGGTGACGAGGCGCGGGTCGCCGATTTCGCCGCTGACGATGGCGTGGTGCATGCGGTCGTAGAAGGGGACATAGCGCAGGACGAAGCCGGTCATGAAGCCGCCGGGCGAGCGACGGGCGATGTCACGGATCCGGTTGCAGTCATCGACACTGGTGGCGATGGGCTTTTCGCAGATGACGTGCTTGCCGGCTTCGAGGGCGGCGCAGGCGTAGTCGGCGTGGGTGGCGTCGGGGGTGGTGATGACGACGGCGTCGACTTCGGGGTTGTCGAGGACGACCGAGGGGTCGGTGTCGGTGCGTTCAACTTCGAAGTGTTTGGCGCCGAGGGCGAGGCGGACCGGGTCCATGTCGCTGAGCGCGACTAGGTCAGCCTGGTCCGGGAAGTCATTGCGGAGGCCGCGCGCGAACGATCCGAGGCCGCGGCCACCGGTGCCGATGATTCCGAAGCGGAGACGATCGGTAGCCATTAGAGGAATTTATTGAGTGGGAATTCAATGATGCCTTCGGCTCCGGCCTTTACCAAACGGGGCACCAGTTCGCGGACCTGCTGCTCTTCGACGACGATTTCGACGCTGGCCCAGGGTTGGCCGTAGAGGTCGGCGACGGTGGGCGCGGTGACGCTGGGGACGAGGGCGATGATCTCCTCCAATAGGTCCTTCGGGACGTTCATCTTGAGAGCCACGCGGGATTGGGCGTCGAGGGCGGCCTTGAGCATCATGGCGACCTGGTCGATCTTGGCCTTCTTGACCGGGTCGGCGTAGGCGGTCTTGTTGGCGATTATCTGGGGTGAAGACGTCAGCATGGTCTCGATTTCGCGCAGGCCGTGCGCCCGGAGCGTGGAACCGGTTTCCGTGGTTTCGACGATGGCGTCGGCCAGGCGGCCGGCGACCTTGGCCTCGGTTGCGCCCCACGAGAACTCGACGGAGGCGTCGATGCCTCGATCCGCCAGGTAGCGGCGCGTGAAGCCAACCATTTCGGCCGCGATGGTGCGGCCTTCGAGGTCGTGGATGGTCTTTACCGGCGAGTCGCTGCGTACCGCCAGGACCGTCCTGGTCGGCCGGGAACTGCGTCGTGAGTAGGGGAGCACCTGGATGACCTTGACGTCGGACTCGTTTTCGAGGGTCCAGTCCTTGCCGGTGATGCCGGCATCGAAGGTGCCGTGCTGGACGTAGCGGGACATCTCCTGGGCGCGCATGAGGGTGAGCCGCAGGTCGTCGTCGTCGACTTCGGGGAAGTAGCTCCGTGGACTGACGACGATATGCCAGCCGGCGCGCCGGAAGAGTTCAATCGTTGCTTCCTGAAGGCTGCCGGCTGGAATCCCGAAGTCGAGCGGTCTCATGAGCTTGTGTGCCTTCCACAAATAACCGCCCAGATGGGCGGCGGGTTCAGGATATCGGGTTGTGGGGGTGGGGTGAGGAAGGGCAGAGGAGTTTGAGCGGAGAGGACAGGGGAAGGGGCGACGACGGACGTGGGCGGAGCGAGAGCGGTTTGGGCACGCAGGGCGCGGATGGGCTGGGCGGTTGGTGGGGTGCGAAATGGGGCGGGTTCGTGCGCGTAAGAGTTTTTTCTAAAAAACTCTTGAGGCGCGGCGGGGCGTTTTTGGGGTGCCTCGGGGACGCGTGAGGGCCGGCCCGGCGAGGGGTGGGCCGGGGTGTGGCGCGAGTGGGTGAGGGCTTGCCGGGGCGATGGGGCGAGGCCTGGACGGGAGGCTGGGCGGCGCGGGGAGGTGGGGGCGGAGCTTGGACGGGGCTGAGGGCGGGCGGTTGGCGGCGGGGTTTGGCTGGGGGTGAAGGGGGGAACTGCCTCTCGCCAGCCGGCCCCTAGAGGGGGCCGGCTGGCGAGAGGCAGTTTGGGCCGGATTTTTGGGCGGGTCGGGGAGGAAAGTTGGGGTTGGGAGGAGGGTGGGCGGAAGGGGAGAGGGAAGAGGGCAGAGAAGTGAGACCGGAAGGGGACTGAGAAGGGACGGAAGCGCGGGAAGCGGAGAGCTGGGAGGAGCGGGGAGAGGATCGGGGCGAGGAGGGCGAGGGGCATTTGGAGCAGGGGTTGCAAGGCTTACTCGGATAGTGTACACTTTCTGAGGGCGAGTGGCAAGTGGTTGGCGGGGAGTGGATTGTGACGAGGGTGGGTGTTGGGCTGGCGGGGTCGGGGAGTGGACTGGGGCCGGTGATGGGGGATGCCGGCAGTGATGGCATTGCAATCAATGCAGGCACCGTAAGCGTTGCTGGCAGTGCAGGCGACGCTGGCAGTGGCGTTGGGAGCGATGCGCGGGTGGAGTGAGTGGAGGAGCCAGTGGCGGGGTATCGAAGCGGGCTGTACCGACCATGGCAGCTCCGGTGCGGGAACTACGGCGGCGGACGCTGACGCATTTGTATAACGAGCGGCCGCAGTGGTTGGTGGATGCGCATGGGGCGTTGGATGGGGCGGTGGCAAAGGCGTACAGCTGGGATGCGGGCATGCCGGACGACGACGCGCTGCGGGAGCTCCTGCACCTGAACTTACAAACTCCTACAAGAAACTGATCGCTACCATTTTCCATTCGGATGTCATGCCAACCTTGAACACAGAGCTTCACGCAGCACTGCTAATCTCGTCTCCGGTGGGATGATCTATTTCCCGCATACGTTGCTACCGACCAGGCGAAACGCCTAACGAATTTCGGCGAGATATCGTACGGCGTCTCGAAAGACCTGAAAGCTCTTGGACCGGTTTCTGTCAACATCCATGTGGTCAGCGATCCGCATGGCCCACTCCGACTTCGCGCGCCCCGCTTGAGGGTAGCCTGCTTTGCATAGTCGCCCTGATCCGCCGCGGTAGACGGCGTCAGCCAGTACTTCCCACGTGCCACAGATGCTGTCCTGCACGTACCGGTTCAGAACCGCATTTTTCGCGCCAGGATAGGCGGTCTTGACTGCGCGGCGATCTCCGAGAAGCCAAGCCTCGACCTCCTCGATTGCAATTCTGAATTTCACATTCGGAGGTGGAATGCACGCATGCAGCACATTGATCAATTCCCGCTTGAACGACAGGCAGTCCCTATCGTCGAGATCCACAACGATGAGAACCGCGGCAGAATGTCTGAGACTCTTACCATATCCACCTAGCAGCATTGGCAGGTGGTTCAGTAGAAGGCGTTTCGTTGGGTCAGGTGCACGTTTGAGATTCCTCGGGATACGACCAACGCCCCGGTAAGCGTGGATCCTCCAGGAGTGATCGGTGTTGTTCTGGCCGAGGATCTTCTCCAATACTTTGTTGACTACAATACTTCCAGATCTATCCTCCACCAAGACCTCGAAGTGCATCGGCCTAGCGTTGATCCAGATAGTCGCTGTACCAGAGGCCTCCGAGCTGGAGTCCTTCCTCAACCATGGCTTGGACGACAGCATCGTCGCTAGCCCTGCTGATTGTCGCGAATCCGTCCACCGCCTTTTCCAGGACCCAGGTTTCCTCGGGCTTGAGTGCGTCAACGAAGTACGGCTGGTGGGTGGTGACGAATACCTGGGGGGCGTTCTTGCGCCCAGTCGTATGGCGACGAAATTCCTCAGCCAGCACCTCCAGGAGCTTGTGATACAGCCCGTTCTCCGGCTCTTCGATACATATGAAAGGCGGCGGCTGCGGGTCTTCCAGCATTAGCAGATAGGCAAAGACTTTCAGCGTGCCATCGGATACCTGCTGCGCGTAGAACGGATCCTCAAAGCCACGATCGTTGAAGCGCAGCAGCAAGCGTCCGTCCGGGCTGCGTTCCGTGTCAATCCGGTTGATGCCGGGCACTCGCGCGGCTATTCGCCGCAGGATGCGATCAAATCTATCTCTATGCTCTCGTTCCATGAACTGCACGACGTTGCCAAGATTGTCTCCGTGGACGTTCAAATGTCGCTGGGGGCCCGCCATTGGCAAACCACGCGCAGCGTCCGGTGTAAAGTAGCTGAGATACCATCCTTCGATAAACTGACGAAATGCCGCGATCCTTGGGTGTTGCTTAAGTGCCCCAAGGGTTGCGATACCCAACTTGCGTTTGTCCTCAAGCTCAATGATTTCCCGATGTGCGCCTTCCTCGTCTTCCAGCTTGCTCAGCAGTGAACTTAAGTCCAACTCCAGCCGACCATCTTCATCAATCTGCCAACCTTGCATCTGCCCTGTCCAGGCAACTCCTTCACCTTCGTTCAGCATCAAGAATGAAAATGGCCAACCGCGAGTCTGACCTCGACGGCGCTGACGCAGACGTTCACGTGTTACATACGGGCGGCCGGAATTGTCCTTATCGATTGCAAACTCGAAGGTAATAGGCCGAGCCTTTGAATCCTGCCGGTAATAGACTTCGAATTCGATCGGGGCTGTGCTGCCCTGCGACCGGAGTCGGTCGAATCCGCCACGCCCCCGAGCGTCGCAGGCCTCCTCAACCCCGAGCTTCAGGCAGTCCGCCAGGAAACCGAAGGCGTCGAACAAGGAACTCTTACCGACTCCGTTCTTGCCAATGACTGCCGTCAACGGCGACAACGGCTGAGTGCCCGGTGCGTTCCAGAGCTTGCCCAGGGTGATGTCCCGCAACACCCGGTAGTTTCTGATTCGGATGCCTTCAATGCGTGCCATGCGGTCAGTCTGTCTCGTTCAGCGCCGAGCCGCCAACGGCGCGACTGCGGTGGGCAATTCTGTCGGCAGCCGGGGACCAGGGTCGGTGAGTCCGTCCAGCCACGGCAACGCCGCGCACCCAATGGAGGGCCACGTCATTCCGCAACCGAGTCACCGCGGCCCGAAAGGAACTGCCCGAGTCTAGTCTGTAATGGCGCCATTGTCCGTCGGCACATCTCGCTCAGGTTGCCGTTCAGACACACCCTGGCGGCTGATGCCGCCAGTACCGCCGAAAGGCGGGGGCGGGAAGGTCTCGGTTGCCTAGCAGGCACCGCCCTGTCAGAGCACGCCAGCCGAGGCGCCGAGATATCCGCCGGACTGATCACCGTGGCTCCAGTCACCTCGTCGCCTCCATCGGCCAGCCTGACCTCCGCTGTGCGCCGCAGGGACACTGCGGCGGGGTCACGCAGAATCCCGGATGGAAACCCCAGTTCACCACGTGGGTGGCTCCTAATCACCAGCCCCCCTGGGACCCCGCCGTAACCTCTTAGGACTTTCCAGCCCAACACAGTTGCTACGTCCGGAAGGGATGCGGATGGCATGGGATTGGCTGGAAGAGTTGGGTGGCCCGACACGGGCCTCCGATGGACTCTGGGTTGGCTCACCACGAACGGGGTGGGGAAGACTGGCGGGTTGGGGATGCGGGCCCTACGAACGGAAGGGATGCGGACGGCGGGAGGCTTGGTTGGTGAGGGCTTTGTGGTTCGACACGCCCTTCCGAAAGACTTCAGGGCGGCTCACCACGAACGGGTGGGGGCGACTCAGGGGGTGGGGAGGATGTCGAGGGGGGTGGGGTGGGGAGGGTGGTTGGAGGTGCGTTGGAAGAGGGTGTGGAGGGCGGTGTGGCCGCGGGGGCCCATGTTGCGGGTGAGGTCGGTGACGTACATGTTGGTGAAGCGGGTGGTGATGTCTTCGTCGAGGTCAGCGCCGACGGCGCGGGCGTGGGCGAGGGCCTGAGACGGGTTGGCGCGGGCGTAGTCGATGGAGGCGGCGAGGGCGGTGGCGATGGCGTGGCACCAGTGGTCGCCGAGGTCGCGGCGGACGATGTTGATGCCGAGGGGGAGGGGGAGGCCGGTGTCGCTGAACCAGGCTTCGCCGAGGTCAAGGACTTTGGCGAATCCGGCGGCGGCGTAGGTGATCTGGCCTTCGTGGATGACGGCAGCGGCGTCAGCCCGGCCGTCGCGAACAGCGTCGAAGGCCTGGTCGAAGGGGATCTGGACCGGCTGAAACTCGGGGAGGTAGATGCGGGCGAGCGCGAAGGCGGTGGTGTGGGGACCGGGGACGGCGATTCGACAGCCAGCGAGGTCATCGGGCGTCATTGCCCGGGGGGCGACGACGACGGGGCCGTAGTTCTCGCCCATGGATGAGCCGCAGGCGGTGATGCGGTAGCGGTGGGCGACGGCAGGGTAGGCGGCGGCGGAGATCTGGGAGATGTCGAGTTCGGCGGATTGGGCGCGCTCGTTGAGGGACTGGATGTCGTCGTGGACGGCGGTGATTTCGGCGGGCTCAGGGCCGACGAGCGGGACGAGTCCGGCAGTGAGGGCATAGAACATGAAGGCGTCGTCGGCGTCGGGGCTGTGGCCGATGGTCAGACGGCGCATGGGCTTGGCGGTTGCTCCTTTGACGGGCTCAGGGAGATCTCTGCGTAGCCCGGGGGGTGCGCCCAAGGCCCTCACCCCAACACTCCCCTCGAGAGGGATTAAGAGGCGAGCTTTCCGGGCCGGGTTGCTGGACCCCTCGGTGGGTGGTTGGGATAGCAGCCACCCTCACCCCAGCCCTCTCCCTCAAGGGAGAGGGAGAAAGAGCGGCTGCAATTTCGAGGAGCACGGGGATTCGCAAGGGTCTCTCGGCCCGAACGGGCCCGGGGTGAGGCGGGGCATAGGTCAGGCGGGGAGGGGTTGGGCGTCGAAGACTTGAAGCACCTGGTAGTGGGTGTCGCGCTGGGCGGGGGTGAAGCCGGCTTCGCGAATCATGGTCTGCATTTCCTCGACGGAGGTGCGGACGTAGTGGCCGGCTTCCTGCATGACGTTTTCGTCGAAGAGGGTGCCGCCGAAGTCGTCGGCTCCGAAGTGGAGGGCGACCTGGCCGGTTTTCTTGCCCTCGCTGAACCAGGAGGCGTCGATGTGGTCGATGTTGTCGAAGTAGAGGCGGGCGGCGGCGAGGATGCGCAGGTAGTCGTTGGCCTGGGCGCGGAGGCCGCCGAGCTTGCGGCCGAGGGGGGTGCCGCCGGGGGCGAAGCTCCAGGGGACGAAGGCGTAGAAGCCGCCGGTTTCGTCCTGCAGGTCGCGGACGCGCTGGAAGTGTTCGACGCGGCCGTCCACGGTCTCGCCGTGGCCGTACATCATGGTGGCGGTGCCGCGGAAGCCGACCTGCTGGGCGGCGCGGAGGATGGCGATCCACTCGTCGGCGTTCATCTTGAGGGGGCTGATGCGGTGGCGGTCCTCGTTAGTGAGGATTTCGGCGCCGCCACCGGGAAGGGTGCGCTGGCCGGCGTCCCAGAGGGCCTGGCAGACGCCGTGGTAGTCAAGGCCGGAGACCTTGGACATTTCGTAGATCTCGGGGGCGGACCAGTAGTGGGGGGTCATGCCGGGGAAGCGTTCGCGGGTGGTGCGGACCATGTCGAGGTAGTACTCGAGGGGTAGCTCAGGGTTGAGGCCGCCCTGCATGAGAACGGTGGTGCAGCCCATGGCGGCGGCGGCAGCCACCTGGGTCATCATCTGCTCGACGGTGTGGGTGTAGGCGTCGTCGGCCTTGCTGGTGTGAGGGCGGTAGAAGGCGCAGAAGGAGCAGTAGGCGTCGCAGAGGTTGGTGTAGTTGAGGTTGGTGTCGACGACGTAGGTGACGACGTCGCCGGGGTGGCGGCGGCTGCGGACTTCGTCGGCCAGAGCGCCGAGTTCGAGCAGGGGGGCGTCGGAGAGAAGGTAGCGGGCGTCGGCGGGGGTGAGGCGGTCGCCAGCGTCGATCTTGCGGGTGATCTGGTCCATCAGGCTACGCGCTCCACGGCGGTGAGACGGGCATCGAGTTCCTGGAAGCGTTCCAGGCCGGCCCAGGCGGCATCGTCGAATCGATAGCAGAAGGTCTTGAGGTAGGTCGAGACGGCTTTGGCCGAGAGGCCAAGGTCGGGACGGCGTCGGTGGATGGCGGAGGGGTCCGAGAGGTTGGTATCGAGGTTGGCGTTGAAGTAGTCCAGGGCGGCGTCGCAGGTGTGGGACGGCGCGTCGCGGTGGGCCATCCAGGAGGCGAAGACGAAGGGGAGGCCTGTCCAGGCGCGCCATTCGGCGGCAAGGTCCATTTCGTAGGCGTGGGTGTGCAGGTTGCGGCGCTGCAACAGGGCTTTGTCGCCGATGAGGAGGATGGCGTCGGCGGGCTGATCGAGGCCGACGAAGGTGGTTCGGCTGATGTCGAAGCGGAATTGCAGGAGGACCTTGAGGAGGCGGACGGAGGTGGCGGTTTCGTCGATGACGCCGATGGAGGCGCCGGATAGCTGATCGATGGGGACGCGCGAGCGTAGAAGGACGCTGCGGGCGGCGCCGGCGGCGGCGATGCCGAGGCCACCGACGGGGCGGAAGAGGTCGGGGTGATCGAAGGCGGCGACGACGGGGAGGGGAGCGATGTCCACGGCGCCGAGGCGGGCGAGGTCAATCATGCGGCTGGGGACCTCGACGACGGCGTTGGCCCGGACTTCGTCGTCGGCGAAGAACGGCTCGGTGTTGAGATACGGAATCCGGCCGAGCCTAGGCGTCATACACCTTGACGACGTCGTAGGTGGCGTTGCGTTCGACCGGGACTTTGTCGGCAGAGCGGATGAGGCGAACCATGCGATCGCGCTCCAGGCCGAGGGGGCTGGCGGCGTGGGCGGCGTGGGCGATGCGCTCCGTGCCGATGGTGCCGTCGAGGTCGTCAGCGCCGAAGTTGAGGCCGATGGAGGCGGTGCTCTCGCCACTCATGACCCAGTAGGACTTGATGTGGGGGAAGTTGTCGAGCATCAGGCGCGAGGTGGCGAGGGTTCGCAGGTCGTCGATGGGCGAGGCATGGCGGTCGACGAGGAGGGTGGTGCCGAGCTGGTATTCGAGCGGGATGAAGCAGAGCCAGCCGCCGGATTCGTCCTGGGCCTCGCGGAGGCGCATGAGGTGGCGGACGCGCTCCTGGTGGGTTTCGATGTGGCCGTAGAGGAGCGTGGCGTTGGTGTGAATGCCCAGGGAGTGGGCGAGGTGGTGGAGTTCAATCCAGCGGTCGGCGCCGGCCTTGCCGCGGAAGAGTACGCGGCGGACACGCTCGGAGAAGACCTCGGCGCCGCCGCCGGGCATGGAGTCGAGGCCGGCGTCGAGGAGGCGCTCCAGGACTTCCTGGTCGGGGATCTTGAAGCGCTTGTGGAAGTAGTCGATTTCGGCGGCGGTGAAGGCCTTGATCTGGACGGCGGGGCGCTCGGCCTTGATGGCGCGGAGGAGGTCCTCGTACCACTCGAACGGGATGGTGGGGTGGTGGCCGCCGACGATGTGGACTTCGTGAACGTCGGGGTGGATCTGGCCGATGATCTCGTCGATGGAGTACTCGTAGGCGTGGTCGTCGCCGACCTTGGCCGCGAAGTCGCAGAACTTGCAGGACAGGACGCAGATGTTGGTGGGATTGACGTGGACGTTGAAGGTGAAATAGACGCGGTCGCCGGAGACGCGACGGGCGGCGGCGTCAGCGATGCGCCCGAGGCCGATCAGGTCGCGCGTGGAGAGGCAGGTGAGGCCATCGTCTTCGGAGAGGCGTTCGCCACGCTGGGACTTTTCCCAGATCGGGTCGAGGGCGGGGTCGCGAAAACGGATGGCGGGAGCGGCGGGGGCTTCAAGCATGTAGGGCCACGCGATCTACCTCGGCGGGGCTGAAGCCTACGCTCTGGAGGAGCAGCTGGCGCAGGCTGGGGTAGGAGGCGTGCAGCGACCCGGCGTCGGGATCGTGCAGCCAGTGGACGGCGACTTCGTTCAGGGCTCCGAACCAAGCGGTGGCGATGAGGTTGGTGTCGCAGGGGGCGATGGCGCCGATTTCGACGGCACGGTCCAGCTCATGTTCAATGAGATCGGCGAACTGGCGGCGGACGAAGATGAGGTCGTCGCTGAAGGCGCGGCCGGCGCCGGCCACTTCAATCAGAACGATGCGGGCGAGCGAGCGGTGGCGGACGAAGACGTCGATGAGGCCGAGGAGGGCGGCATCAAGGCGCTCGGCGGGCGAGTCAACCTCGTCCATCTTGCGCTGGATGGAGTTGACGAGTTGGTTGGCGAGCTCGCGTACGAGGGCGCGGAAGATGGCGGCTTTGCTGGGGAAATGGAAGTAGGCGGCGCCCTTGGAGCGTCCGGCGCGGTCAACGATGTCGTCCACGGCGGCGCCGTGGTAGCCCTTTTCGCCGAAGACGTTGAGGGCGGCTTCCAGAAGGGCGATGCGGGTTGCGTCTTTGCGGCCGGATGAGGAGCGGCGAGGAAGTCGAAGGCTCATGGGCTCTACAAACCGACTGGTCAGTCGGTTTGTACCGAACGGCTCCGTGGCTGTCAAGCGGACGCCGCGAGGCGGCTAGACGCGGACCTTGGCGAAGCTGAGGCGGAGCTGTTGGAAATTCTCGGCCGTGAGGGCCACGGTGGCCGGCATTTCCGTGTCGTTGGTGACGGGCACGGCCCAGGCGCCGAAGCGGTTGCCAATGGTCAGGGCCCGGGTGGCGACCCAGACCGTGGGTACCGACGCGTTGGAGGCGAGCAAGGCCGCGGCAAGCCGTTCAGGCCCGGCCATCCCGGCTGAGAAGATCAGCGAAACCTGGGCGCCGGAGACGGTTTCGTAGCAGACGTCCCACAGCGTGCGCATGAAGTTCTGCTCGACCATCCGGGTAGCGGCGGCCCGGAGGTCGCCATCCGGCGCACCCTGACGCAAGAACTGCGCCTCGGCCGCCGAAATCATGACGTCGCGCGTCTGATCGAACTGCGGGCGGACGGCGTCCAGGCGACGCTTATAGGCTTCAAAGGGATCGTGGTTGAGCACCGTAATGAGCGTGGCCGGAACGGCGCGCGGGTCGATCGCAAGCAGGGTTGAGATCTGATACGTGGGGCCCTGCGGTCTGGCGTCAGCCTGGGGTTCGGATTGGGCGGGAGGCGTCGTGTCTGGGGCGGACGGCGCGTCGGGGGCAGCCGGAGGGGTAGCGGCCTGCGGCTGCGGCGCCGGGTCCGCCGCGGGCATTGGGGCAGGACCCAGCGGCTCACCGCCGGGACCGAGCAGTTGGGGGATCCCCTGGTTTTGTTCGTCGTCTGTCATGGGTCAGGTGGCGGTCAGAAGCCGCGGACGACCCAGCGGACCGCGAAGAAGAGCGGCCACATCATGAACACAATGATGAGGATCAGCGACCAGGACGGGAAGGGAAATCCGTCAACGACATCCAGGGCGAAGAAAAAGGCCGAGATGACGATCCAGCTGATCGTGGAGCTTCGTATGCGCCCCCAGAGGCCCAGGGTCATAGAGCGCAGATCCTTATTTGTTGGGATGGCAGGGTCGCCGTCTCGCTCAATCTGCCCCAGATGCGGCGTTGGCGCAACGTTGCTCGTTGTTTTGGCGCCAGCGCACGGCGCCGCCGACGATGGTCAGGCGGGGGTGGAGGTGGGGATCGAGCAGGACGAGATCAGCTGCGGCGCCGGGCCGGAGGCCGCCTGGATCGAGGCCGACGGAGGCGCGTGGGGCTTCGGAGGCCATGTGCAGTGCGGCGGCCGGCGACCGGCCCAGCCAATCGACGGCGCGTCGAACGGCGGCGTCCAGGGTGAGGGCGCTGCCGGCGAGGCGGCCGGTGGGGAGGCGGATGGAGTCGTTGTCCACGCGGAGACGGCGGCCGGCCCAGGGGTAGTCGCCGGGTGGGCAGGCGGCTGGAGGGACGCTGTCGGAGACGAGGACTATTCGGCCGGTGGTGCGGGTGGCGGCGAGGATGCGGGCGGGAGCGCGGGCGACGTGGAGGCCGTCCAGGATCAGTTCGGCATCGATTTCGCCGCGGTCAAGCAGCGCGCCGACGACGCCCGGCGCGCGGTGGTGGAAGCCGCGCATGGCGTTGAAGGCGTGGGTAACGCGGTTTACGCCAGAGTCGAAGGCCGCCAGTGCCTGGTCAAGCGTGGCGTTGGTGTGGCCGAGGCTGAGGGTGACGCCGTCGGCGCGCAGTTCGTCGATTTGCGTGGGTGTGAGACGTTCGGCGGCGACGGTCATGAGGCGGATCGGGGAGGCAGCCGCGGCCTGCATGTCGCGCCAGAGCGCACGGTCGTAGTCGCGGAACGCGTCCGGAGGAAACATGCCGGGCTGGTCGGGGGAGAGGAACGGGCCTTCGGCGTGGATGCCCAGGACGCGGGCGCCGCGAGGATCGCCGTTGGCGGCGGACAAGGCCGCCGCGAGCTCGTTTGGTGGAGCAGACACAACGGTGGGCAGGAAACCGATTACACCCTGCGAGAGGAGTTCCAGGGACAGCGGGGCGACATCGCCGGGACGCATGACGTCGAAGCCGCTGCGGCCGTGAATATGGGTGTCGACGAATCCCCGCGCGAGGACGCCGGGGCCGTCAACGGTGAGCGAGCCGGACGGCGCCTGGATTGGGGTGGCGCTTACGGCGGTGACACGGCCGTTCGCGACCAGCACGTGGCGGCGCCGGAGCATCCGACCGCCGCTGGCCACGTCCACGAAACGGAAGTGGACAGGCGTGGGGACGCAGGAATGTTGGGCGCGGGAAGGCGTGAGTGCAGCCACGTCAATGCGGAATCGGCCTCGGTGGGAGTATCCTAAGCGTTACCCCTTTCGACCGAACGGCCATTTGGGACCGGGAGCTTTACTGGCGTGCCGCTGATTCCCTTGCGCGTGTTGCTGGACCATGCCGCGGAAAACGACTACGGCGTGGCGGCGTTCAACGTGAACAACATGGAGCAGGTGCAGGCGGTGATGGCGGCGGCGGGCCGGACCGATTCGCCGGTGATCATCCAGGCCAGCCGGGGCGCGCGGGCGTACGCGAACGAGGCGTATCTGCGGCACCTGATCCTGGCGGCGCTCGAACTGAATCCAAACATTCCGGTGGTGATGCACCAGGATCACGGCAACAGCCCGGAGACCTGCCTGAGCGCGATGGACCAGGGCTATACGAGCGTGATGATGGACGGGTCGCTGATGGAGGACGGATCGACGCCGTCGGACTACGACTACAACGTGGCGGTGACGCGCGAGGTGGTGGAGCTGGCCCACGAGCGCGGCGTAAGCGTGGAGGGCGAGCTTGGCGTGCTGGGCAGCCTGGAAACCGGCATGGGCGACCAGGAGGACGGGCACGGCGCGGAAGGCGTGCTGGACCGCGAACAGCTGATTACCGACCCGGAGCAGGCCGAGGACTTCGTGGAGCGTACGGGCGTGGACGCGCTGGCGGTGGCCATCGGGACGAGCCACGGCGCCTATAAGTTCAGCCACAAGCCGGACGCGGGCGTGCTGGTGATGGAATGTATTCGTGAGATACACCGCCGGCTGCCGAACACGCACATCGTGATGCACGGGAGTTCCTCGGTCCCCCAAAAGCTGCAGGACATCTTCAACGCGTACGGCGGTGAAATGCGGCAGACGTGGGGCGTGCCGTTAGAAGAGATTCAGGAGGGCATCCGGCACGGCGTGCGCAAGGTCAACGTGGATACGGACAACCGGCTGGCGATGACTGGTGCGGTACGGCGGGTGCTGACCGAGCGACGCGGCGAGTTCGACCCGCGGCAGTACCTGACGCCGGCGCGCGAGGCAATGGCGGACGTGTGCGCCGCGCGGATGGAGGCCTTCGGCATGGTGGGCCAAGCGGGCGGCGTACCGGTGGTTTCGCTGGACGAGATGGCGCACCGCTACGCGGCGCGGCAGCCCGTCGGCAGCCACAGCTAGTCCAGCGTCGGTCGGCCGCTAGACGAGCGAGGCCACCAGGTCGCCGACTTCGGCGGTGCCCATGCCCATGCGGCCGGCGCTCATGGACTTGATCTTGCCGCTCTGGAGGGCGCTGACCAGGGCACCCTCGACGCGAGCAGAGCCGGCGGACTCACCGAGGTGGTCCAAGAGCATGTGCATGGCGTTGATGGCGGCCAGCGGATTGATGACGCCCTGGCCGGTGTACTTGGGCGCCGAGCCGCCGATGGGCTCGAACATGGAGACGCCCTCGGGGTTGATGTTGCCGCCGGCGGCGATGCCGAGGCCGCCGGAGATGATGGCGCCGATGTCGGTGATGATGTCGCCGAAGAGGTTCTCAGTGACCACGACATCGAACCACTCGGGGTTCTTGACGAACCACATGGCGGCGGCGTCGACGTGGGCATATTCGCGGGTGACGTCGGGGTAGTCGTTGTCGCCGATCTCGTTGAAGGCGCGCCACCAGGTGCCGCCGACGTTAGTGAGCACATTGGTCTTGGCCACGAGGTGCAACTGCTTGCGCTCGTTGCGGCGGCGGGTGAGCTCGAAGGCGTAGCGGACGGCGCGGGCCGCGCCGCGCCAGGTGGTGCAGTGAATCTGGGTGGAGACCTCGTGGTCGGTGCCCTCGTACTGCACGCCGCCCATGCCGGTGTACATGCCCTCGGTGTTTTCGCGGACGACGACGAAGTCGATCTCGTCCGGGCCCTTGTCCTTCAGGGGCGTCTCGACGTTGGGATAGAGCTTGACCGGGCGCAGGTTGATGTACTGGTCGAGCTCGAAGCGGGCCTTGAGCAGGATGCCCTTTTCGAGGATGCCGGGCGCGACGTCGGGGTGGCCGATGGCGCCGAGGAAGATGCCGTCGAAGCCGCGCAGGTCTTCCAGGGCGGAGTCCGGCAGGGTTTCGCCGGTGCGGAGGTAGCGTTCGCCGCCGAAGTCGAGTTCGGTGAGGTCGTAGGTGAAGCCTTCCGCGGCGGCGGCGGCCTCGAGGACCTTGAGAGCTTCGGCGGTGACTTCAGGTCCGGTTCCGTCGCCGGCAATTACAGCTATGCGATGCACGGGGCGCCCTGGCCGAATGCGGCCACGTAGAGGTAGGCGGGCGAGGATACCGAAGTCCGGGGCGGTGTTGGAGTCATAGACTCGCCACATGTCCAGAGTCCTGTTGGCGCCGGATGTCACGGTTCGGCGTGTGACGCAGCCGCCGGGCGACCATTTCTTTGGGTACTACGAGAAGACGCCGTGGTCGCCGGACGGCACGAAGTTGCTGGGCATGCGGGCGGGGTTCAGGGACCGGCAGCCGACGCCCGAGGATGAACTGGAACTGGGGCTGATCGATCCGGAGGGTCTGAAGCCCTTCGAGCCGTTCGCCACGACGAAGGCGTGGTGCTGGCAGCAGGGGACGATGTTGCAGTGGCTGCCTGGAACGGCCGACCGCGTGGTTTACAACCGGCGGCAGGCCGGGCGGTTTGCGGGCGTGGCGCATGACCTAGCGACCGGGAAACGGCGGGAGTTGGGGCGGGCCGTGTATGCGGTGGATCCGGTGGGGCGCTACGCGATCGGGCTGAACTTTGCGCGGCTGGCGACGCAGCGGCCGGGGTATGGGTACGAGGGCGTGGCGGATGCCTGGGCGAGTGATGCGGCGCCGGCGGAGGACGGGGTGTGGCGGATCGACCTGGACAGCGGCGGCGCCGAGCTTGTGTTGTCGCTGGCGGATATCGTGGAGCTTGATTCAGACGCGAGCATGGTTGGGCAGAAGCACTGGTTGAATCACGCGCAGATCAATACGGACGGCTCGCGGGTGGCGGTGCTGCACCGGTGGCAGCCGTTGGAGGGGCCTCGGCAGACGCGACTCGTGACGCTGGCGCCCGATGGGTCGGAGGCGCGGGTGATCTGGGGAGCGCGGCTGGTGTCGCACTACGACTGGCGGTGTCCTGACGAAATCCTGGTGTGGGGTGGGGCGCCGGCGGCGGCGAATGCCTTTTGGCGGGTGAGCGACGCGGGGGCTGAGCCGCGACGGTTCGCAGCGGACGTGCTGACGGAAGACGGGCACTGTTCGTATTCGCCGGACCGGACGTGGATTGCCAATGACACGTATCCCGATGAACAGAACCTGCGACGGCTGATGATCGTGCGGACGGCGGACGGGCTGCGGGTGGACCTGGCGGCGTTTCATGCGCCGCCGGAGTTTGATGGACCACTGCGCGTGGACTTGCATCCGCGGTGGAACCGGGACGGGACCGCGTTGTGCATCGATTCGGTGCACGAGGGGACACGGCAGATGTACACGGTGGACCTGCGACCGGCGCTGGCGGCGGCGGCAGCGATTCCCGTGGAGGCAGTCGGCGACGCCTAGAATGCGCGCCGGCGACGTCGCCGGAAGGTCAGGAGAACGTCCATGAGTTGGGGCATGTCCGGAATGTGCGGGGAGATCGCGGAGCCGCTGGATGAGCAGATTGCCGGTCTGCGGGTGCTGGGGGTCCCTCGGGCAAACCTGACCAAGCTGCGCCTTACGGCGGACGGGCCGGCGCTTTCCATCGACGAGCTCAGCGACGAGCAGTTGGCCGAACTACGCCGGCGGCTGGATGGGAGCGGGATCGGGTGCTACTGCGTGACGTCGCCGGTCGCTAAGTACGCGGTGGACACGGACGAAGCCAAGGTTGAGCGTCAGCTCGCGCGGTCGATCGAGGCAGCGAACGTACTAAGGTCGCGGTGGATTCGAGTGTTTTCGTTTGCGCCGCGCGACGGCTCGACGGGCGCCGAGGACCGGGACGCGGTGAAGGCCGCATTTGAGCGGCTGGTACGGCGGATCGAGACCGACGGCGACGGCGCGGTTGCGCTGCTGGAGAACAACTACCGCATGTACACCCTGGACGGAGAGAGCACGCGGGACATCCTGTCGGACTACGAGCCGGAGCAGGCAGCGCTGGCGTTTGACGCGCACGCGTACGTGGCCAGCGAGACGCAGCCGTTCGACGAGGCGTGGTCCAACGTGGCGCCATGGGTGCGGGTGCTGCACCTGAAGGACTACGTGGCGGCGACGGGGACGATCGTCCCGATCGGCCAGGGCGACGGGCAGTGGCCGCAGATCATGCAGGCGGTGGATCCCGACGTGGTCGAGGACCTGGCGCTGGAGCCGCACCTGAATAACTCGGCGTACGGGGCTGGACGCGACCCGTTGGAACTGTTCCGGGAAGCGCGGGACGTGGTGCTGGCGATGCTGGACGCGACCGGTAAGCCGCGCCCGGCGACGAATACGACCTGAGGCGCGTTGGCCCTTAGTGGCTGGCGGCCGCTGAGGGCATCTCCTCGGGGCGCATGGCGTCACCGACGGCGCGGACCTCGTCGGCGCGGGAGCCGATGATTGCGCCGTCGTCCAGGAGCTGTTGCTGAAGCTGCGTTATGTCAAGCTCGCGGCTACCGAAGCCGCTGCCGGCGGAGAGCGCGGCGGCGGTGCCGGCGGCCTGGCCCATGCCCATGCAGGTGACGGTGACGCGGCTGGAGGCGAGCGCGGCCGACTCAGCGGAGTGGCAGCGTCCGGCGACCCACACGTTGGACAGCCCTTGCGGGGTGAGCGTGCCATAGGAGATGTCGTAGGGGCGGGTGATGACGTGCTCGTGGTAGCCGGAGGCGTCGACGGGATGCCGGTCGAGCCACCAGGCGCCGAGCGAGACGGCGTCGTCGTAGGCGACGGCGTTTTGGATGTCGTGGGCGGTGAGGACGCGGTCACCGCGGATGCGGCGGGTCTCGCGCACGCCGACCACGGGACCCGAGGTGACGAAGTAGGCGTCCTTGAAGGCAGGTATGTGCTCCTTGAAGAGGTCAAACATGAGGCGGGCGTCTTTGCGGCCCTGGATTTCGGCGGCCGAGAGGTCGTTCGGATCGGTGCCGTTGCCGGCGAAGCGGGTGGCGTTGAAGTAGTAATCGCGCTCGGCGTAGGGAGCCATCCAGGGGCCGCCGTAGAGCTTGAGGCGGCCGTCGGCGACGGCTTGCTTGAGCAGGGCGCTGCAGTGCGCGCGGACTTCGGGGGTGGCGTCGAAGCCGCCGACGCGGAAGTGCAGGCTCATGGGCTGCTGGGCGTCCAGATCCTGGTCGTAGGGGGCGCCGGCGAAGGCGGCGACATCCGCGTCGCCGCTGGCGTCGACGATGGCCTTGGGTTGGATCAGGCCGAGGCCGCCCTTGTTCGCCACGACCACTTCCGTGGCGCGGTCGCCCTGACGAATGACATCGGCCACGACCGAGTGGTACAGGAGTTGGGCGCCGGACTGCTGCATGAGGCGGTCGGCCTGGAGCTTGAAGCGCTCGATGTCGAAGTGAATGACGTGGCGGTCGAGGTTGGCCAGCGACTGACCGACCTCGGCGTTGAAACGGAAGCGAGTGGTCGCCAGGTCTCCGGAGGCGGTGGTATGGGCGGCGGCGCGGGCCAGGTCGAAGACGACGCCGCCGACGACGGGCAGACCGGAGCGCAGGTCGACGAATCCATCCAGGGACGCGCCGACCACACCCGTGATGTAGCCGCCAGCGAAGCCGCCGCGCTCAACGACGAGGGTTGAGGCGCCGGCGCGGGCAGCTGAGATTGCAGCAACGGTGCCCGCGCAACCGGCGCCGACGACGAGGACGTCGGGCCTGGCGATGACTTCGAGTGAGCGGGTGAATTGCATTGGGCAGGCACCTGGCGGGCCGGAATGGAGGGAGTCTACCGGCGCCCGAAGACGAGACGGACGCTAGGCGTCGTCCCAGCCGTGGGTGGCGACGGTGACGCGCAGGGATGCGACGTCGTCGGCATCGAGCCGGGAGCGGACGGAATCGAGGATGTCCGGCACGTAAAAGCGAATGCGCATGGCCGTGGAGTTGTCGCGACAGGCAATGCGGGCTTCGGTGCCACGGACGGACACGATGCGGCAGCGGGCGGCGGTGGCACGGCCGAGCACTTCGTCCAGGGACTCCAGGAGAGCATCCACGGTATCGACGCGTCGCGCGCCAAAGCGGAGGTCGGGGCGGGACGACATGCGATCGATGAGTTCGCGGGTGCTGCGCGGGCGGCCTTCGCGTCGATCAGCCATGGATGCGCTCAATCTCGCCGGCCACCACACGGTAGCGGGCCGCGGGCCGGAGCGCGGTGTCCCTCAAAAAGGCGGCGTCGGCGGTTGTCACCAACGACTGGGCCTTTTCAGGCAACTGGTCGATAAGGAGACGGCGGTGGGCGGGGTCGAGTTCGGCGGCGATGTCGTCCAGAAGCAGAACGGGCTGTTCGCCGCGTCGGTCGCGGGCGACGGTGTGCTGGCCGAGCTTGAGGGCGAGGGCCGCAAGGCGAAGCTGGCCACGGGAGCCGACGTGGGCGAGGGGGCGGCCGTCCAGCCGGGCTTCCAGGTCGTCGCGGTGTGGGCCGAGGCTGGAGGTGCCTCGCTGGATGTCGCGGTTGCGTCGCTGGTTGAGTGCGATTCGGTAGCCCTGGGCGTCGAGACCGAGGCCCGCGGCGCGATAGGCAAGGTCGAGCCGCGCGCCGCCCTGCATGGCTTCGAATCCCAGGTTGACGGGGGCGCGCACGCGGGCGACGTAGGCGGCTCGGGCGCGGGTGACCGCGACGGCGGGCTCGGAGATGCGGTCGTCCCAGAATTCAAGCTCGGTTGGGCGACCGAGGCCGCCCTGGAGACGACGCAGCAAGGCGTTGCGGCGGGTGAGCAGGTTCTCGTAGGTCGTGAGGTGGGCGGTGTAGGCCGGCTCAACCTGGGCGACGGCCAGGTCGAGCCAGCGGCGGCGGCCGGATGGAGCGCCGGTCCAGAGATTGAGGTCGGCCGGGGCGAAGCTGACGGCGAGAAGGCGGCCGGGAAGATCAGCCAGGCGAGTGACGACGCCATCGACGCGGGCGCGGCGGCGCACGCCGGAGGCTTCGCCGTCGTCAGGGCGCGTGCGGGCGACGATCATTTCGACGTCGGCGGGGCCGGAGTCGGAGGTGATCCGGGCGCGCAGACGCGCGAAGCCCTCGGCGGCGGGGGCCTCGAAGCGCACCCAGGCGGCCTCGGGACCGGGCCGCAGGCTCTGGGCGGAGGCCAGGATGTGCAGGGCGTCGAGCAGGTTGGTCTTGCCCTGCCCGTTGCCGCCGACGATGACGCTGGGGCCGGGCGGCAGATCCAGGGTCAGACGCCGGTAGTTGCGGAAGTTGGCGAGGTGGAGTTGGGCGACGCGCACTGGGTATCCCGGTGCATTGTGACACCGGCGCCGGGCCGCTTGGGGTTGTGGGCGAGATGCCGGATGCGGGGCGGCGGCTATGGGTTGCCTAGAGCTTCGCCGTCGGTCCAGCCCACGCGGAGCGCCGTGAGCTTTCGACGCTGGGTGAGGAGGTAGACCAGAAGACCCACGGCGAGCAGTACGACGACGGCCCCGCACAAAACGAAGGCCGCGACCAGGACCCATGAGAGCCAGGTCCAGAACACAACAAGAAGGGCGAGCGCCAGAACAGCGAGGGTTATCACGGCGAGCAGGGCGGCCAGGATTTTGCCCTTGAGAGTGCCCGGGATTATTCTCGCCACGTCATACGCCTTGATCGGAAGCTGCAAAGAACATGTCAATACAAATCGTCACCGACAGCACGGCTTCACTGCCTCCCGAAATTGCAGCGGAACTGGGGATCACAGTCATCCCAACCCACGTGACGTTCGGGACTACGAGTTACCGGGACGGCGTGGACCTGGGCACCGAGGAATTCTATCGGCTGTTGGAAACTTCGCCGGATCACCCGATGACCTCGCAGCCAAATCCCGCCGAGTTTGCGCAAGCCTATGGCGAGGTTGCGGGGGACGGACCGATTGTGTCGATTCACGTGTCAACGGACCTGAGCAAGACCGTGGAGTCGGCCCGACAGGGCGCAGCCCAGGTGGACCGGGAGATCCTGGTGCTGGACTCGCGGCTGGTTGGGCCGGCGATGGCGTTCAGCACGATCGCCGCGGCGCGCGCGGCTCGGGATGGGGCGAGCCTGGAGGACATTCAGGGGGTGGTGGCCGATCATGCCGAGCGGGCGCACATCATCTTCGTGGTGCAAACGCTCGAGTACCTGAAGCGAGGCGGCCGCATTGGCGGCGCCCAGGCGTTTGTGGGGTCACTGCTGAAAGTAAAGCCGGTGCTGGAGTTGAGTGACGGCGTTGTGGCGCCGGTTACGCGCGTGCGCACCATGCGCAAGGCCTATACGGCCATTGCTGACCGGGTGCGGGAACAGGCGCCGAACGGAGTCTCCAGCTGGGCCATCCTGCACGCGAACGCGCAGCCGGAGCACGACCGCCTGAAGCGTGAGGTGGCCGACCCGCTGAACGCGGACGGCGACACGATCCCCGACGTGCCGATCAGTCCGGTTATCGGTACGCACACGGGACCGGGCGCGTTCGGGTTTGCCTTCGTGGCGCGGGCCTAGATCGGCGACGGCACGCCGTCGACTTGCGCGGCTTGCCGGATCTTCTGCACGACATCTTGCAGCGGCCACCAGGTTTCGAGGCCGACGCGGCGGAGTTCGAAGAGGCGGCCAAGGTTGTGCACGATGCCGGGCACGGTGGTGACGGCCGCTCGATATTCGGCGGCGACGACGAGCGCCGTGACGTCCGGGTCGAATCGGCCCAAGGGATACGCGAAGTAGTCGACGCCGTCGATGTCGGCTTCGAGCCACTGGCGGGACTCGACGACTTCGGCCTGGGCGGCGCCTAGATTGGTCCGGTACAGCGGCGGCAGGTCGGCGTGGTTGATGGTGTGCGAGCCGATCGTTATACCGGCCGCGCGCACGGTTTGAATGTCGGCCAGCGTCATGTGGCCCTGACCGTGGCGATCGAAGCCGGGCAGAACGAAGAAGACGGCCGGCACGCGTAGCGCCTCGAGCACCGGCAGCGCGCCGTCGATTTGGTCCAGCCAGCCGTCGTCGAACGACACCACGAATGCCTTATCGGGCAGTTCGGCCCAGCCTTCGATGGCCGCGACCAGATGTTCGAACGAGACAGGGGTGAGACCGGCGTCCATCAGCCCTTCGAGCTGTGCCTGGAAGGCCGCGGGGCCGCCGGTGCGGTGGTAGGTGAGGATAGGGGCGTGAACCTCTGTCGGCGCATCGGTGGTCGGGCGTTGAACGGGCACCGGACTGTTGGCGCCGCGAGCGCGCGACTCGTCGGCCAGCGTCACGAAAAGATCTCCCAGATGGCCGGGGGTTGGTCGCGCGTCCACGGGTGAGCGGTCCAGCAAGCGGACAAGCTCGCGCTCGTAGAGGCGCATGCGCCAGCCGCGCCAGTCGAAGGGCGCGCTGGCCGGCGGCCCGGCGCTGTCGCGGCGTGACTCGTCGGTCCAGGGATCGGCGAAGGGGCCATCAGAGCCCGCTGCAAGGGGCGCCTGAAGCGCGAGGGCCATTGTGCTGCCAAGCGCCGCGAGCCGAGGGACGCCGACCTGATGAACGCTCGAACGGCCGGGCACGTCCAGCCGTCCGTGGTTGAAGTACTGCTGCAACGCGTCGCCAGCGAACAGGCCGGGCGTGATGGGATAGCCGAGGGCCGAAGGACCGCCCAGCGCTTCAACCGCACGAAGGAACGGGGCTTCGACGGGAATACCCGACACTTCGCGCCAGCGGGAGCGTCGATCAGGCATGGCGCCGACGGACCTCAGATTTACGCATTAACCGGGCAGATTCCTGACAGAGCGTCGCCGTCGAACATGGCGACCACCCAAGGACGGGCAGCGGACTCCGCCGCCTACAGGCTTAGCGCCGGTCCAGCGGAGGCTGCCGCGCTCTGCCTGGCGACCTCTACGCGGTACTCGTGGGCCATGTTCCTGGGATCCGTGACAGCCGGATCGCCTTGGAATTCTCCGCGGGCGGCGGTGGGCACGGCCATCAGGTTCTCGTTGGTGACCTGCGGGGGGATGGCGCACTCGGGGGCAATGATGTCGATGCCGGCGGAGACTATGTCCTCGACCTCGAACGCCACGTCCTCGGGCCGGCCGGTGAGCAGCGTGACGAAGTTGCTGACGTTGCCGACGAGCTTGAAGTCGCCGACGACGGCCTTGGCGTCGTGCGGATCGTTCTCGGTGGCGAAGTGGAAGGCCTCGAAGCCGGCGTCCTTGATGTACTGCATGCGGTCGAGGGTCTTGCCACAGCAATGGAGGACCACGGGCGAGTTGATCTGGGGTGTGATCTTCTGGTGGACCGGCATCAGGAAATCCCGGTAGGTCTCGGCGCGGACCAGATCGCCGGTGGAGTGGTCAGCCAGGCAGATGGCGTCGGCCCCGGCCTCGATCTGGGCGTTGGCGAACTCGATGGAGGCCGGCATAAGGCGGTCGAGGCACGCATGCACGTAGTCGGGGTCGAGGATGACGTTGATCAGGAACTCCTGCGGCCCGAACATGTGGTAGGAGAGGGTCCAGGGGCCCATGACTTTGCCGATGACGGCGGCATCCGGGTGGCGCTCGCGAAGAATCTTGATTGAATCGATGACGGCCTTGGTTTCGCGGCGTTCGAGGAAGTCGTCGGGGATGACGATTTCGTCCGGCGTCGTCCAGGGGTTGGGCGGGCTGACGGCGGGCATGCGGGGACCGGAAATAATCTTGCCGGTGCTCTTTTCGAACTCCCACGGATCCTCGCCCCACTCGATGTCAGCGCCCAGCGCCGCGGCTCCGAGGATGATGCTGAAGTAGGGCATGATCGAGTCGTAGCCGTGGTCGGTATAGCTGCGCTCGGCCAGGAGGGCAATGGGCGCGGCATCGTAATGCGCGTCGGGCCACTCGATGCCGAGGCGGCGCATTTCCTCGTAGGTCGCCAGGGACGTGGGGCTGCCAACGCAAATGCGGTCCACGGGCTTGCCCTGGAGCGCGTTGAGGTAGCGCTCGCGACCGGTCATTGAGCCGGTGGTCTCGGTAGTACTCACGGAATCACTCCAAGGCGGGCGCCGTCAGACGAAGTATAAGCCGCGCGCGACTCAGGCTGATCGGTGTCCGGTCTTTGACCGCGATTTGGGGCGCCGAGTAGCATCGTCTCGCGGTGGCGTCATGTGACGCCGCCCACGTAGTTCCTGAATGCGATTCATACGACTGTTCGTACAACACACACTTCCGGAGGCCATCCGTGGAAGCCCTATTGGCGATCGTCGCCGGCCTGGCGGCGCTCGTAGTAGGGCTCGTGGCGGGCTATTTCTACCAGGTACGGCTGTCCCAGGCGCGCGGGCGCGAATTTGCGCGCCGGGTGGAGCACGAGTTGGAAGAAGTCGAAGCCCGACAACGAGCCAGCATCACAGAGACCAACGCGAAAATCCGGGACGAGCGCGCGAACGCGGAACGCGAGACGCGCGAGCGCCGTCGCGAGCTTCGCCAGCAGGAGCGCCGTCTTCAACAGCGTGAGGAGACGCTGGACAAACGTTCGGAGCGCCTGGACGACCTGGAACGCGAGTTCCTGAAGCGCGACGACTCGCTGGATAACCGCAAACGCGGGCTCGACAAACGCGAGACCGAGTTGGAGGACCTGCGGGAGCAGCAGGTGACGGCGCTGGAAGCCGTGGCCACGCTGACCCGCGACGAGGCCAAGACACAGCTGTTGGCGTCGGTGGAACGCGAAGTGCGCGAGATCTGCGATCAGCGCGTGCGCGAGATTGCCGCGGAGGCGCAGGAAACCGCCGAGGCGCGGGCGCGCTGGCTGGTCGGGTTGTCGCTGCAGCGGGTGGCCGCAGCGCACACGACGGAGATTACGACCTCGGTCGTCGACTTGAAGAGCGATGACATGAAGGGGCGGATTATCGGACGGGAAGGCCGAAACATCCGCGCGCTGGAAGCGGCTACGGGAATCGACATCATCATCGACGACACGCCGGAAACGGTGGTGCTGTCGGGATTCGACCCGGTGCGGCGTGAAGTGGCGCGGGTGGCGCTGCAGCGGTTAACCGAGGACGGCCGGATTCATCCGGCTCGCATCGAGGACTCGGTAACGAAGGCTCGTTCGGAGGTGGAAGAGATTATCGAGCGGGAGGGCGAGCAGGCCGCCTATGACGCGGGCACGCCAACGCTGCCGCGCGACATCTTGCGTTACATGGGCCGGCTGAGGTTCCGTACGAGCTACGGTCAGAACGTCTTGAGCCACTCGGTGGAAGTCTCGCTGCTGGCGGCGACGATGGCCGCCGAGATCGGCGGGGACGTGGACGTTGCGCGTCGCGCCGGGTTCCTGCACGACATCGGCAAGGCTGTCGACCACGAAATCGAAGGACCGCACGCGCTGATTGGCGGGGCGCTGCTGCGCCGGTCGGGACTCTCAGAGGACGTGGCGCATGCCGCGGAGGCGCATCACTTTGAGGTGGAACTGCGCAGCTTCGAGGCGTTTGCGGTGGCGGCCGCGGACGCGATATCCGCGTCGCGCCCCGGAGCGCGGCGGGAGACGGTGACGCGATACCTGCAGCGCCTGGAGAAGCTGGAGGAGATTGCGCGGTCGTTCGACGGTGTCGACAACTGCTACGCCATCCAGGCCGGCCGCGAACTGCGCGTGCTGATTCGGCCGGACCAGGTGGACGAAGCCGGGGTACAGCGGCTGGCGAACGATATTGCGAAGCGCATCCAGGAGTCGATGGAATACCCGGGCCAGATCAAGATCACGACGATCCGGGAGACGCGCGCGGTGGACTACGCGCGCTAGGCCCGACAGGCGGGGCAGGCCAGCGGCCGGCGGCTGACCATTGAGCTTGACGGCTGTGCTAAAGTTTTATTTATCAAATTTTGCTTTATGTGTGAGGCGGCAGTGAACGCGGATTTGGCCGCCATGCGCGCGTATACGCGGGCGTTGGCTTCACGGACGCGGCTGGTGACGCTCGACGAGCTGGCTTCTGCGGACGAGTTGGACGTCAGCGAGCTGTCGCGCCGTGTCGGGGTCAGCCAGCCGCTGATGTCGTGGCACCTGCGTCGCTTGCGGCGTGCGGGCCTGGTTCGAGCGCGACGGCAGGGACGCCGCATGCTCTACGCGCTGGACCGACCCACCCTGAGCGCCCGCCACGCGGCGCTCAGCAATTTGATCGACGATCTCACGGCCTCCGACACGCGTAGATCGGACGCCGAAACTCCCGAGCCGGCCCGGGCGCTGGCGTAGCTGCTGAGGAGGACACACGTGTCCAAAGTCCGAGTCGGAATCATTGGCGTGGGTAACTGCGCCTCGTCGCTGGTCCAGGGCGTGAAGTTCTATCGCGACGCCGCGGCCGACGAGTTCATTCCCGGGTTGATGCACGCACAGCTTGGTCCGTACCACATCGGCGACGTGGAGTTTTCGGCGGCGATCGACATCGATCGGGACAAAGTTGGCAAGGATCTGTCCGAAGCGATGGTCGCCCCGCCCAACAACACCCCGCAGTTCGCGGAGGTTGGGCACCTGGGCGTGCCGGTGGCGCGCGGGATGACGCATGACGGCATCGGCGCCTACATGGCCGACAGCGTGTACAAGGCCGACGGCGCGACGGACAACATCGTGGAACTGCTGCGGGACACGCACACGGACGTGGTGGTGAACTTTCTGCCCGTGGGCAGCGAAGAGGCGACCAAGTGGTACGTGGAACAGATTCTTAACGCGGGCTGCGCGATGGTGAACTGCATGCCGGTTTTCATCGCGCGCGAGGACTACTGGCAGGGGCGGTTCCAATACGCTGGGCTTCCGATCATTGGCGACGACGTGAAGTCCCAGGTGGGCGCCACCATCACCCATCGCGTGCTGACCCGGCTCTTCAGGGAGCGAGGCGTGAAAGTTCTGCGCACCTACCAGTTGAACGTGGGCGGGAACTCCGACTTCAAGAACATGCTGGAGCGCTCGCGGCTGGAGTCCAAGAAAATCTCCAAGACCGACGCGGTTACGAGCCAGCTCGAGTACGACATTGGCGCCGAAAACGTGCATATCGGGCCCAGCGATTTCGTGCCGTGGCTGGGTGACCGCAAGTGGGCCTACATCCGGATGGAAGGCGTGTCGTTTGGCGGGCAGCCACTGAACGCCGAGCTGAAGCTGGAAGTGGTGGACTCGCCGAACTCGGCCGGCGTGGTGATCGATGCGCTGCGCTGTTGCAAGATCGCCATGGACCGCGGTCTGAGCGGCACGGTTGAAGGGCCATCGGCCTACCTGATGAAGTCGCCGCCGATCCAGTACTCGGACGAAGAGGCGCGCGTGATGACTGACGAGTTCATTCGCACGGCGACGATCGCCGCCGGCGCCAGGAGCGATGCATAGCGCGTGATCACTCTAGTCGCCCTCGCAGCCCGCGCCGAGCAGTGGGTCCCGCGCCCAGTGAAGTTCGGCCTGGCCCGGCTGTTCGGGATGCTGGTGTATTGGCTGGTTCCGCGAATTCGTCGGAACACCACGGCCAACATGTCGGTGGTTCTGAACCTGCCGCCGACCGACCCACGAGTGCGCGCGCTGGCGATGCGGTCGGTCATCAACTACGCCGAATATGCGGTGGACTTCCTGCGCACCTACCGGATGACGCCGGAGGAACTGCTGCGCCAGACGGTGGCCATCGAGGGGCTGCACCATTGGCGGGCGTTTCAAGAGATGGGGCGCGGCGGAATCATGGTGACGGCACACTTCGGCAATTGGGACTGCTGCGGCAGCCTGGTTTCCGTCGACCAGCCCACTTACGCCGTGGCGGAAACATTTAGCAGCCGATCGTTGACCGCCCTGCTGGACAACATCCGTGCGCGTAAGGACCTCAGGTCGATCCAACTGGGGAACGCCGCGCGCGGGATTCTGCGAGCGTTGCGACAGGGCAACTTCGTCGCCTTGCTGGCGGACCGGCCGACGCCGGGCAAGGGCGTGCAGGTGATGTTCTTCGACCGGCCGGTCTGGGTGCCGGAAGGCGCGGCCGTGCTGGGGCGGCACACGGGTAGCCCTCTGCTCGTGGGTGGAATGATCCGCTATTCCGACGGGACCTATACGGCCCACGGGATGCCGCCGATCCTGATCGATAAGGAACGGCCAGCAGCCGAGGCGGTCCAGGAGGCCATGCAGCAGGTGATGTGGGACCTGGAGACGCTGATTCGAAAGGCGCCGGCGCAGTGGTACATGTTCCGGCCGATGTGGCCGGAGGCGCTTGCGACGTGAGGATATTGCAGGTCTCGCCATACGACTTTCCGTATCCGGGTGGCGTGACCCAGCACATATTGAACCTGGAGAGGGAACTGCGGGGGCGGGGCCATGAGGTGGCGATCATGGCGCCGAGTACCGACAACCAGGTCGAAGAGAAGTTTCCGGGGTTCGTGCGCATCGGGTCGCGGGTGGTGCCGCTGCCGGTCAACCAGTCGCGAGCGCGACTGACGCTGTCGCCGCAGTTGGTACCGCGGGTACGGCGCTTCCTGCGACAGGAGCGTTTCGACATCGTGCATCTGCAGGAGCCGCTGGTCCCCGCGCTACCACTGACGGTGCTCCAGTACTCGACGAGTGTGAACGTGGGTACGTTTCACGCCGCGCGCAATTCGGCGCTGTTCTACCGAACGACACGGCCGCTGATTCGGCGCCTGCAGCGGCGGCTGCACGGGAAGATCGCCGTCTCGGAAGCGGCAAGGGAATTGGTGTTTCGCTCGTACAAAGGCGCGTACCGAATCATCCCGAACGGCATCGACGTCGATTTCTACGGCGCGCCGCAGCCCCCAGCCAGCGAAGTGCAGGACGGCAAGCTGAACATCGTCTTTGTTGGCCGGCTGGAGAAGCGCAAGGGGCTGGATTACCTGCTGCGAGCCATGTCGCTGGTGTGCCAGCTGCGACCACAGGCCCGACTGATCGTGATTGGCGCGTTTCGACCCGGCCAGCGGCGCGCTTACCTGCGACAGATTCAGCAGTTCGGCCTGCGGCACGTGGTGTTCAAGGGATTCGTCTCGGACGAAGAAAAGCGGCAGTACCTGCAGACCGCGGACATCTTCTGCTGGCCGGCGCTCGGCGGTGAGAGCCAGGGCATCACGCTGCTTGAGGCCATGGCGGCCGGAACGCCGGTGGTGGCCTCGGACATTCCCGCTTCGCGAACCATGCTTTCCGACCAGGAGGAAGCAATCCTGGTGCCGCCCAAGGACCACGTTGCGCTGGCACGCGCGCTGATGCGGGTGGCCGACAACCAGGACAAAAGCGAACGGATGGCGGAAGCGGGACGCCGACGCGCCCTTGACTTCACGTGGAGCACCGTCACGGACCGGGTGCTGGCCTACTACGAGGAGCTTCTCAACGAGGACGAGCTTGGCGGAACCTATTGGTCGGCCGACGCCGATCTGATACGCGCCGGAGGCTCGCCGTCGTGAACAAGGCACACATCGAGGCAAGCACGCGCCGAACGGTGGAACGCCTGGTGACGCCGCTCGCGCGGACCGGGATCGACCCGAATGCGCTGACGGTGGCGGGCCTGGTGGTCAGCGCGGTGACGGCCGTGTGCATCGGTTTCGGTTGGACCCTGGCGGGTGGGCTGCTGGTGCTGGTCACGGGTGGGTTCGACATGCTGGACGGCGCGGTGGCGCGGGTGAGCGGCAACGGATCGCGGTTCGGGGCGTTCCTGGACTCAACGCTCGATCGCTGGGCCGAGGGGCTGATCTTCACCGGCCTGGTCTGGCATTTCGTGGAGCAGGGGGCGCGGATCGAGGTGGTGCTGGCCGTAACCACGATGCTGGGCTCGATGCTGATCAGCTACACACGGGCCCGCGCCGAGGGGTTGGGCGTGGACTGCGAGATCGGGATTCTGCAGCGGCCGGAGCGGCTGCTGCTGCTGGGAATATCGCTGCTGGGACCCGCCTGGCTGCTAAGCGCCGGGCTGTGGCTGCTGAGCGTGGTGACGCAGGTCACGGCGGTTCAGCGCATCCTGCACGTGCACGGCGAACTGGAACGCCGCAAAGGCTCGGCCGCCGAGGACTCGCCGTCGGACTAGCTTGACCTCAGTCCAACGGCAGCGAAACGGGCTGGCCGCTGAAGTAGGAGGCGTAACCGGCGAGCAGCGATTGGACCTGGGCGACGCCGGCATCGGCGTTGTTGAGGGTCTCGCGGCCTTCATCGATGCAGACGATGAATTCGTCGATCAGAGCCTCGATGCCGCCGGAGTCCGCGGCGTCGACGCGGGTGGATCCCTTGCCGTCGTCGCCGGGAATGCCGTAGGCCATGGCTGTGGGCGGTGAGCCGTCGGCCACGATGGAGCCGTCGGTTCCGACCACGGACACCTTGTCCACGCCGCTGCCGGGGTCGGTTTCGCGGCCGTAGCGGCCGGTGGTGATGGTGGAGGTGACGCCGTTCTCGAAGGTGAGGTGCATGATGGCGAAGTCTTCGAGGCCGCGTTCGGCGTGGGTGCCCAGCCAGTACTGGCCGAGCTGCGCGTAGACCGTCCGAACAGGCGAGCCGGCCAGGTACTGCACCTGCCCTACGGGGTAGAGGCCAATTTCGTGCAGTTCGCGCTTGGCCCAGACGTCGTGCCCGGAGCCGGACGGATCGGAACCGTGGGCGCGGTAGGTGAAGCGGGAGAGGTCCTGCGAGATCGCGGTGGTCCAGTCATCGGGCACCGTGCCGGCCTGGCCCTTGGCGAATATCAGGTCCCAGTGGATGGTCTTGAGTTCGCCGATCGAGCCGGCGTCCAGTTCCGACTTGATCTGCCGCATCATGGTCGACAAGTGGCGCCCGTAGATCACGGTTCGGACGTCGCGGGCGCGGGCGGCATCGGCAATAGCCCTCGCTTCGGCGACGGTGATGGCGTTGGGCTTGTCCATGAACAGGTGCTTGCCGGCGTCGGCCAAACGCGCCGACACACCGCCCCGACGCTCGAGTTGCGGGCAGACGCTGACGATGTCGATATTCGGATCGTTCGCAACCGCGTCGATGCTCTCGATGTAGGGAACGCCGTAGAGGTCGGCCTCGGCCCGGTTGGTCTCGACGACGTAGTCGTCGATCTCGTTGGGATCGTCCGCGACGCAGACGACCTCGGTGCGCGGGTGATTGGCAAACGTCGGGGCGTACTGCTGCGGCTGGTGCATGGCGCAACTCACCAGCGCGACTTTGTAGGTCGGCTTGTTGCCCACGGGAGGTGCTCCTACGGCGCGGTGTGACGCCCAGCGTGACAAGCCAGCTGCCTGGTCGGCAAATCCGCCGACCGCCGGCGGACGTGAGGCTGAGTCTAGTTGGCGCCTCGCAGCGGCGTGCCCCAGCCAGCGTCGGCTTCGACGTCGTAAGAGAGCTCCACGCCTGTTGCCGGGGCCATGTACTCGTATACGACGCCGCGACGCCCGTTAGGAGAGGTGTTTGGCGCCGAATAGTGGTACGTCAGGCAGTGAAACAACAGCGCGCCGCCAGTCTTGAGTTCGGCGGCCACAACCTCCGACGGATCGATCAGCGACTCGTGCAAGGGATCTTCGAACAGGCCGCGACGATGGCTGCCAGGGACGACCTGGATGCAGCCGTTCTCAAGCGTCGAATCGTCCAGGTAATACTGGATGGCGACGACCGGCACCTGCTCGGGCTGCAAGTCGGTTCCCCACGGGCGCAGACGGTCGGCTTCCTCGTGCGTGATGAAGCCTTCCGGCAGGTCCTGGTGCCAGGGCTTGGCTGAGCCTTCGAACGGCGGCTTCACCATCATCTTGGAGTGATGGAATCGGATGTCAGGACCGATCAGATCCTCCATGAGGTCCAGCACTTCGTCGCGGCGCATCAATTCGTCCCAGATCACCCCGCCGTATTTGTGAATGTGGTTGATTTTGCGGATCGCGAGTCGCTCGATGTGGAGCGCATTCGGTTCGCGCTGGAAGTCGCGGTGCTCATGGCTCTGCGCCCAACTCTCCAGAGCGTCCATGCTGGTCCGCAGGGTGGCGATGTCGTCGTCGCTAAGAAAGTCCGGCAGGGCAAGGTATCCGTCGCGCCAGAAAGCGTCGACCTGCGCTGGCGTCAAGCGTGCGAGCGTTTGCGTGGCCATGGTGCGTCCCCTTTTGGTCGGCACAGCGTCCAACGAGCAAACAGACGCCACCGACCCTGCGGCTAGACTGATTCTCCCATGCTTTCGCGGCACGTCTATACACCTGCGCAGGCACCGTCGTGACACCTGACGCGTCGACCACTGACCTGGCGGTTGATCCGCTCGGGTTCGCCCTGGAGGCGCTGGCGGATCAGCGGGCAGTACACGACACGTCGCTGTGCACTCCAGACGAGGTTGCGGCAGCGCGGCGCGCCTGGGCGATTTTGGATAGCGAGTCGTTTCCAAGAGCCTTCGCAGGCACCGCCCGGGCGCTGGCGCTGGGCGTGCGGGCGATGGTGGTTGCCGGTCAACCGGTCGGGCGGGCCGCGGCGCTGGAGGCCATCGAGGCTGCGGACTCCTGGATTGAGCACACAGGGCCGGCTGACGGGGAGGCGCGGGCCGATGCGCAGGAGGCGCGCGGAGTCGCGCGTCGACTGGTCGCCGAGAACGGGGACGCGTTGGACGCTCGCATGCTGGAAGCGGCGGCAATGGACTTGCTGGCGGCCGCGCAGTACCGGCAGACCGCAGGAAATCGCGAGGCGGCAGCGCGGACGGACCTTGAGATTGCCGAGGTGTTCGCACGTTATCCGGCCGATGACCGCGCCCCGCTGATTGAGCGGGCGGTGGGCCATGCGCGGCGCGCGGCGGCTACGTTGACGCCTGACGTGGACGCCACATCACATGCGCGTTGCCAGCTTCTGCTGAGCGGGCTGCTGCTGGACCATCCCAAGACCGATCCGCGGCAGTTTGCTTCGCCGGCCGTGGGGCTGGCGGACATTGCGTTGAAGGTCGCAGACGCCGAGCGAGCGCCGTCGGTAGCGGCCCGCGCCTGGCAGGCGCGGGCTCGCGCCCTGAAACTCAGCGGAAGCGCCGACCACAAGGCCGCTTACGCCAGAGCGGCAGCGCTGCTGGATGCGGCGGGGCTCAACGCGGAGAGCCGCCGGCTGCGCCGGGAGCGCGATTGCACGTGACCAACGGGTACGACGCGCTGATCCTGGGCGGCGGGCCGGCCGGGTCCACGCTGGCGACGCTGCTGGCTCAGGACGGGATGCGGGTAGCGCTGGTGGAGCGCGAGCACATGCCCCGGCCGCACGTGGGCGAGTCGCTGATTCCGGGCGTGCTGCCGGCGCTGGACGCGAGCGGAGCGCTGCCGCTGGTCGAGAAGGCGGGCTTTACGCAGAAGTTCGGTGCGACCTACATCTGGGGCCGGACGCGCGAACCCTGGACGGTGAAGTTCAGCGAGGTGTACCCGGACCAGGCATATGCATGGCAGGTGGACCGCGCGAGGTTCGACAAGCTGTTGCTGGACCACGCAGCCGCCGAGGGCGTGGAGGTCCGGCAGGGTGTGACGGCGTTGGGGCCGCTGGGTTCCGTTGACGCCGTGCAGGGCGCGCGCGTTCGCAGCGAGGACGGGCGCGAACGCGCGCTGCACGCGGAGTTGACCATTGACGCGACGGGACAGGACGCGTTATTCGGCCGGGTGTTTCGGACGCGCCAGTACAACACGGCGCTGCGGCACGTGGCCTTCTATGGACACTGGAGCGGCGGGCGCGACCTGGATCAGGTGCTTGGGTCCGACGACACCAAGGATTCAGGGAACATCCTGATCGTCACGGTGCCGGACGGGTGGATCTGGCACATCCCCATCGCGCACACGATGCGCAGCGTGGGGCTGGTGACGGACCCGGACGCGGTAGCCAACCTGAGCGCGGCCAGCCGAACGGACTATTACCTGGAGCAAGTACGAGCGTGCCCGGAGATTGCCGCGCTGCTGGAAGGCGGCGCGTGGGTGAGCGAGCGGGTTGAGGCGCTGAGCGACTGGTCGTTCTTCTGCTCACGGTTCGCCGGTCCCGGATTCATGCAGGTCGGTGACGCCGCGTGCTTTATCGATCCAATTCTCTCGACCGGCGTGACGCTGGCGGTCAATGGAGCGCTGCGGGCGGCTCGGGCAATCCGGACGGGACGGTCGGCCCCGTGGCTGCAGGGCATGGCGATGGACTGGTACGAGACGGAATACCGGAGCATCGCCACGGATTTCGCCGACCTGGCGGAGCACTGGTACGGGGGACACGCCGACGCCGACGCGTGGTTCTGGCGGGCCAAGAAGCTGGCGGACCCGACGCGCAACTTCTCAATCCGGCAGGCCTTTATTCACCTGTCGGCGGGCGTGACCGGCGCGCAGGGGGCAGGCGGAAGACTGCGCTCGGCGGGCGGCTACAGTCCCCGGCAGCTGGAAATGATCTACGACAACCTGGCGACTGACCTGGATGCCGACAGCCAGACCGAGGTATCAGAAGCCGAGGCGGGTTTTGGACGATCGTCGTCGCGTGCGCCCACGGCTACGAGCGTGCTGCTGGGGCGTCCACGGCTAGGCGAGGCCATCAGTTTTCGTCCGCACATGGCCGAACACGACGAGATCCTTCGTCCGATCACGCGAGTCACACGGCTGCATCCCAACGCCGGGCCGGAGCACATCGAACTGCCGATCGCGGCGCTGCCGGTGCTGGAGCGGCTGGACGGCCGCCTCAGCGGGCTGGACATCGCGGCCGATCTGCGAGAGCGCCACGCCGGCACACCCATCGAGTCCGACCTGCGCGACCTGGTGGCGACGACGCTCCAGCACCTAGCGGAGACGGGCGCAGTCGACGTCGCGTAGACGGCCGAGCGACCTCAGCCGCTGCGCTTCAGGCGTCCGTGGCGCAGGGCGTAGCGTTCGGCCCAACCGAAGACCCAGACCCCAAGGGGCAGAGTGACGGCCGTGATCAGCATCAGGGGACCGAAGTGGGGCAGCAGGTCGATCAAGGTGACCCCGTCGAGCACTGCGGCGCGCATGGCGTTGAGGACGTAGGTGGCGGGAGAGATCACGGAGAACCACTCCAGCCAGTCGGGCAAGACCTCGACGGGGTAGTAGACGCCGGATACAAGCAGCAGCGAGGCCTGGACCACTACGGTCATCTGCGAGCCGCGTTCCAGGAAGAGCAGCGGCAGAGCGGCCGACATGACGCCGATGCCCAGCAGGCCCAAGCTGCCGATGGCAAGCACCGCGAAGGCGCCCACCCAATTGGCCGCGCCCAGATCAAGGCTAAAGAACAGCGCCACGACCACCAGGATCACGACGGCGCGGGCGAACGAGTAGAGCACCGCGAACGCCGAACTGCCGGCAATGAAGGTCACGCGGCGGATCGGGGCCATGAAGGTGCTTTCAATCGTCCCTTCCCAGCGTTCCCAGGAGACCATGAAGGCCACCGAGTCAAACACGCTGTTCAGATAGGCCCAGACCACGGTTCCGACGACCAGGAACAGGATCAGGCGATCGGCGTCAAACTGTTGGCCCGCTACCAGCACCCCGCCGGGCGCGATGTAGGCGACGGTGAGCGCGTTGACGATGGAGTAGAAGAGGAAGACGACCTCCCAACCCCAGTAGCGGCGCACGGCCCGAAAGTTGCGCTCCACGAAGGCGTAGGAAGCGCCGAGTTCGCGTCCCAGGGCAACCATGGGTCAACCTCCTCCGCCGGTGGCGGCTTTGTCGGGTTCGTGGACTTCGACAGCGTGGCCGGTGAGCCGGATGAAGGCGTCTTCCAGTGTTTCGCCTTCGCGGCGGAGGGCGCTGGGCTTGTCCTCGACCAGGATGCGGCCCTTGTCGATCACGGCCAGGCGGTCGCAGAGCTGTTCGGCTTCGTCCATGTCATGGGTCATGAGGATGACGGTGGCGTCGTGGGTTTCGCGGACCTCGCGGACGAAGTCCTGGACATCGCGCTTCGAGCGCGGGTCCAGACCTGTCGTCGGTTCGTCGAGGATCAGGAGAACCGGCGAGGTCAGCAGGGCACGGGCCACGGCGACCTTCTGCTGCTGGCCGCGCGACATCTGGTCCATCGGGCGGCGGATCGCCTTCTCCTCAATGCCCAGGCGCTTGAGGATTTCGAAGATGCGTTGGTGGGCTTCGCCGGCCGGCAGACCGTAGATGCGCGCGGTGAAGGAGAGGTTTTCGAGCGGACTGAGTTTCTTGAAGAACGACGCCTCGACCGAGACGCGGTTCATGAAGCGACGTACCGTGCGGGCCTCGTTGACGACGTCGTGACCGAAGACCCGGACCGAGCCGGAGTCAGGCAGCAGCAGCGTGGCGATGACGCGGGCCAGGGTGGACTTGCCCGAGCCGTTGGAGCCGACGATGCCGTAGACCTCGCCGCGTCGAACGGTCACGTTGATGGCGTCGAGCGCGACGATGGGGTCCTTGAGCGGCCGGCCCAGGGCGCGCCGCCACGCGCCGCCGAAACCGGCAGGGTCGAATCGTTTGACCAGGTGGTCGATGGATACAGCGGGTTGCATGGCCTCAATTCCAAAGGTTCGCGACAAACAAAAAACCGCGGATCGCCCGGTGAGTTCGGCGCCTGATCCGCGGTGGCGGCGTGCGACGGTCGCGGGTCAGGGCACGGCGGAACTCGTTTGGCTCCGGCTGGGCATGGCCGGGGTGTTCAGGTGGCGGAATCGCATTGGACGTGTCTCATGTGTGGTTCGGGCCTGAGCAGTTCTTGGGCCACGAGATTGAGGATAGGCAAGCAATTGCGTCTGTCAAAGCGAAGTTTGCGGTTGCCAGCCGCGTTCGAGTTGACGCTGCGCGCCCAGACCGAAAGCGACGGTTGCGATGGCTTCGATGACCAGCGCGCCGCCTATGGCGATGACGCCGATCACGCCACCGGCGAGATTCGTGGCGTTGACACCAATCAAAAGGATGGCGGCAAGCCCGACGAGCCTGATTGCGTTGACGTACACGAGGAAATGGGCCCGCCGAACACGCAGGATGGCGCTGGTGAAGATGGCTTCCTGCACGAGTATCGGCGGCAGCAGGGCCAGGATGCGCAGGCCGGCTTCGGTCATTTCCTGGAGGCGGCCCGTAGCGCCGAGTAGATCGTGGACGACGAGGCTGGTGAGCGGAGGGATGAACGCGACCAGCGCGGCGGGACCTATCGTGATCAGGCCCACGATGTTGGCGAAGCGGCGGGCAGCGGCAGGACTTTCACCGCGACCCATGAGGGCCAGCAGGGTGGGCTGCACGCCCCAAAGCGCGATCAGAAAGATCTGGTTGACGCCGAACGTGAGCGAAACGGCGGCCACGCTGGCCTCGGGCTCGGGTGCGCGGGTGAGGATGGCGTTGATGACCGGCTGGGTGACGGACGGCAGGAAGGCCGCCACCAGCAATGGCCCGAAGAATCGGAGCAGGGCGGCGTAGGTTGGCGGCGAACCGTCGGACGGCTCGAGATCGCGCCGCAGCGGACCGGTGGTTCCGACCACCAGCACAAGGGATTCGACGCCGGCTCCGGCCGTGACGGCGATGGCGGCGATGGCCGCGCCAGCCGACGGATCGAGCCAGAGCACCAGCGCGGCGACGACGATGACCGTGACTGCACCGGCTCCGGTGCCGATCCAGACGAGACGCGGACGGCCGATTCGGAGCGCGACGCCGTACAGGTGGGTGCGGACAATTGCCAGGACAGGAAAGGGCGCAAGGGCGACCAGAGCGGCGGCGGATTCGGCGCGCAGGACGCCGGTGGTGGCGAAGACGCCGTCCAGCAGCACGTCGAGCACTGGTGTAAAAGCCACGACGGCGGCCGCGAGGCCGCTGAGCAGCGCGAAGAGCGCGACGAACCGACGAAGCCGGCTGAGCGAGCCCTGATCATCCAGAAAGACCAGCGTCAACTGCTGGATGCGCATCTGGGGCAGCGCCACCAGGCCCATGACACCCATGGCGATGGCGTAGCCGCCGATGGCGGCTTCCGGCTCGACGCTGCGCGCCATGAGGCCATTGAGGGCCGGCGCGAGGACGTGGGTGATGCCGAGATTCAGGGATGCGGGCAGGAGGAGGGTGGTCGCGCGCCGGTTGAATGACGGGGAATGCCTTGCCGCATTGCCCGCACCAGGACTTGCGGGTGCTCGGTTCAAGCGCGTGTCAGACGGCGGAAGCGTCGCTCGAACTTGGTCAGGTAGGCGTGCAGTGAGCTACCAAGATGGACCCAGGCTGGGGCCAGGGAAGCGTGCAGTTCGGCCTCTCGCAAGGCGACCAGGAAGTCCTGCGGGTCGTCCCAGGGGCGCATGGACTGGCAGCAGTGGCCGATCTCGGCCGCGAGGTGTGAGTCGGAGCCGACGGACTTGATCAGGCCGTGTTCTTCCGCGTAGCGATCGGCGGCGGCGTTGTCGCGGCGAAGCAGGGTACGGCCGTTGAAGACTTCGAAGATATCGATGTCGTCGACAATGGAATCGACGGCGGCGCGTCCCAGCGCCGAGCGCCGAAGGCCATCAAAGGGGTGCGGGAGCAGCACGAGGCCATCCTGCTCACGAATGGCGGCGACCGTTTCAGCCGGCGACATGTCGCGAGGAATCTCGTGCGAGAGGAAGATGCCGATGATGTCGCCTTCGGTGCTCTTGATTTCCTCGCCAAGGATGACGGGAATCGGAAGGCGTTCGGCCATCTCGAAGGCGCCGTCCATGGTGTTGTGGTCGGTGACGGCCACGACGTCGATTCCGCGCTCGCGATTAACGCGCGCGATAGTTTCGGCCGAGAGACGGGAGTCGGGGGACGCGTGGGTATGCGAATGAAGCTCGACGCGCAGGCGCCTGGACTTCGAGGCTTGCGCCTCGCTTGCGGGAGGAGTCAGGCCTGAACCGGCTCCGTCTTGCGCCCGGTGCCCATGATGCCGTCGCTGTTGATCTTGCGCTGGAGGGCCATGATGCCGTCGATCAGGGCCTCAGGACGCGGCGGGCAGCCAGCGATGTAAATGTCAACCGGAACGACGCGGTCAACGCCCTGGAGCGTGCTGTAGCTGCGGAAGGGGCCGCCGCAGGTGGCGCAGGCGCCCATGGCAATGACCCACTTGGGGTCGGGCATCTGGTCGTAGAGGCGCTTGACGACGGGAGCCATCTTGTTGGTGACGGTGCCCGAGACGACCATTACGTCGGATTGGCGGGGCGAGGCTCGAAACACGGTGCCGAACCGGTCCAGGTCGTAGTGAGGCGCGGCGCTGGCCATCATCTCGATGGCGCAGCAGGCCAGGCCGAAGCCCATCGCCCACAGGGAATTGGACTGGCACCAGGTAAAGAGCTTGTCCACGGTGGTCGTAATGATGTCGAGACCGCCGACGACATTGGTGGCCTGGACGAGTGGGATGGTGTCCTCGCCAAGCTCTAATTCGGCGCGTCCCCAGGGCTGGTGGCCCAGCGGAATCTGGTCGAGCCCGAAGTCGTGCCGGTGTTCTCCGCCCTGATCGGGGGCGTCCGCCATGGCGTGCCTCTCCTGGGTCCATTGCGTGGACCGCTCATTGTACCCATCTGCCCCGTTGGCATCGGCCAGGGCCGTGGGCATGCGAAGATCAGGCCCGCGATTCATCTGCGCCGCCCCGGCGGGGTTCCTTGATCGACGTCGACCCAATCGTTCGTTCGCGTTTTTTGCCCGAGGACCGCGAGATCACCGCGTCCGAGGGCGTCACCATCCTGGACGCCGCGCAGGCCAACGACATTCCGGTGGAGACGGTCTGTTCGGGCAAGGGCTCGTGCGGCACCTGCCGGGTGTTGATTCGCGAGACCGAGCCGCCCCTGCCGAACGCGCACGACCGACGCCGCCTGTCGGATCAGCAGCTGGCGCACGGCTGGCGGCTGGCGTGCCAGCACCCGCTGGTGGAAGGCGCGGTCTATACGCACCCGGTCGGGGTGCGGGCCGTGCGGGTGGTGGAAAGTTCGGGGTTGGGTCGGATTCGGCTGGATCCGGACGTGCAGAAGATTTATGTAAAGCCCGCCGAGCCGACGCTGCATGACCAGAGCGCGGACTGGTCGCGCATCCAGGACGAACTGGCGGCGGTGGCGGGCGACCTGGATCCGTCGCTGGAAGCCTTGCGGCGATTGGCGGCGATTGGCGAGGAAATCGGCAAGGGAATCACCGTCGTGATTGCCGGAAATCGCATCGTCTCCGTAGAGCCGGGGGACACGACCGAGCGCGGATTCGGGCTGGCATTCGATATCGGCACCACCACGGTCGTGGGGGCGCTGATGAACCTGGTGACGGGTGAAGAGGTGGCCGTGGCGTCCGGCCTGAACGGACAGCACATCTACGGCGGCGACGTGATCAGCCGGATGAGCGTGACGATGCGCGGGCCGGAGTGGGTGGAGCGCCTGACGCAGGCAGTCCTGTCGACGGTCAACGACATCATCGAGCGGTGCCTGGAGGCCAGCGGCGTGGCTCGGAACGAGGTGTACGAAGTCACGTTTGTTGGCAACACGGTGATGGAACACCTGCTGATAGGGGCGGATCCGTCGCGGATTTCGTATTCACCGTTCGTGCCGACGATGGTCGACCCGATAACGGCCACCGCAGCAGAGGTTGGGCTGGACGTTTTGCCGTCAGCCTCGGTGTGGGTATCTCCCAATGTGGCGAGCTACGTGGGCGGCGACATCGTGGGAATGATGCTGAGCGCGAACCTGGGGCGGCGACGCGGCAACGTGCTGGCGATTGACGTGGGCACGAACGGCGAGATCGTGCTGCAGAAGGGCCGGGAGCTGTTTGCCACGGCGGCACCGGCGGGTCCGGCGTTCGAGGGCGCGGAAATCTCGCAGGGCATGCGGGCTGCGCCCGGCGCGATCGAGCGCGTTCGAATCGTAGAAGACGCGATTGAGGTAGACGTCATCGGCGACACCGAGCCCGCGGGCGTCTGCGGCTCGGGGCTGGTGGATGCCGTGGCGGAGCTGGTGCGAACCGGCCTCGTGACTCCGAACGGGCGCTTGCTCTGGCAGGAAGAGGCGCAGCAAGTCGTCCCGACCCATGCCGACCGGATTATCCCGGACCAAACGGGCGGCGCGATCGTGTTGCACGGATCGACGGACGACCCGGATTCAGCGATCAAGCTGCACGCGCAGGACATCCGGCAGTTGCAGTTGGCCAAAGGGAGCATTCGGTGCGGCGTCAACGTGCTGATGGACCACGCGGGTCTGACGGCGGACGACCTGGATGAGGTGATCCTGGCGGGCGCGTTCGGCAGCTACATCGATCCGGCCGGGGCCATCGCGATCGGCCTGGTGCCTGACGTCGGTCCGGAGTCCATCCGCGCGGTCGGAAACGCCGCGGGGCATGGGGCGCGCATGTGTCTGCTGTCGCTGACGGCGCGGGTGCGGGCGATGGACCTGCCGGCTCGGGTGTCGTACGTGGAGCTCTCGGCGGTGCCCGACTTTCAGGACGAATTTGCGTTGGCGATGGGCTTTCCGGCGCCGTTGTGACCGCTTTCCGGGCCGCTCGCAGACTGGGTGGACTGGTCGCCCTAGGACGTTTGCTCGCGGCGGCGGCATTGGCGGCCGCGGCCGTGGGCTGCGGCGAGTCGAGCGAAGAGCCGCCGTCAGTCAGCCTGCCAGGGATCACGCCGTCTCCGACGGGCGCGCCCGGCACGGCGACTGTCGCGCCGACCGCGGACGCACCGCCGACGGCGGCTGCGCCGCCTCGGCTGCCAACTGTGAATCTTCGGATCGGCGGAGTTATCGGACGAGTTTCGCCGACTCCGACGGCCAGGCCGCAAATCACAGTGCCACCTGATTTTGCCCCGCCACGCAGCACGCCGAACACGGGCCCGACACCAGTATCGATTCTTGCTGACCTGCAACGTGCGGCGGAGCTGCTTGATGCTGGTGATCTGGATGAGGCTCAGGAGCTACTCGAGTCAGCAGTCAAGGCCGCACCGGATGACCCGCGTCCCCTGCTGTTGTTGGCACTGGCATCCGAACTCGCCGACGACCTGGAGGCCACGCTGGCGCACCTCACACGCGCAATCGAAGTGGCGCCCGAGCTTCCGTCCCCGAGGCTCGCACGCGCCGAGATAAATCTGACACTGGGGAATGCTGCGGCAGCCGCCGAGGACTACACGGCGGTCGTTCGGCTAGATCCACTCAACTCCGAGGCGCACTTTGGGTACGGTCAGGCTCTTGCCGTGCAAGGCGACTTCGAAGGAGCGTTGGACGCCTTTACACGGGCAATCGACATTTCCGGCAATGCCCTCCGCTATCTCATGGCGCGGTCGCGTCTCTACCTCGCGCTAGGGGACGTCGAGGCCGCGGTAGACGACCTTGAGAATGCAAAGGCCGCCGCACCTGATGATCCGCGGCCTGCAGTCTTACTGGCCCTGGCTTTGCAAGAGAGCGGCGACCTGGAACGGGCACTGGCCCAGGCGACGGATGCCGTGAACATTGCGCCGGAGTCCCTTGCTGCGCTCCTCATACGCGGTGAAGTTCGGCTTGCTCTGGGCGATTCCGAGGGCTCGGCCGAGGACTTCGAAGAAGCCACCCGCATTGACCCGCTTAGTCCCTTCGCCCATGCCGGACAGGCGCAAGCGCTGTACGCACAGGGTGACGTGGAGGGTGCCATCGAGGCGCTGTCGCGTGCACTGGACATTGCCGGGGACAACCCCGAATACCTGGCCGATAGGGCACAGATGCATCTTCAACTCCAGAACGTCGAACTGGCGCTGGCGGACCTGGAGCGGGCCGTGGCAGCCGCGCCTGAGCGAGCAGTTATCCGGCTGCTATACGCCGAGGTCCTGCGGTCTGCGGAGCGACTTGACGACGCACTGACCGTGGTGAGCGCGCTGATCGAGGACGAGCCTGGACTGCCGCTGGCCTACCGACTGCGGGCGAGCATTCGGATATCCCTCGATGATGAGACGGGTGCACTGGCCGATCTGGCGCGTGTATTGGAGCTCAATCCGCAGGACGTGGACGCCTACCGGTTTCGAGCCACCATTCACTTGGTTGGCGGTCGAGAGGAAGAAGCGCTGACCGACCTGACAGCCGCCATCGAGATCGATCCGAACGACGCCGCCACGTACGCCGCGCGCGCGTTGCTGCACCACCGGGCCAAGCGCTTCGAGGAGGCTATTGCCGACTACGACCGATCGCTGGAGCTGCGGCCTGGCGACGCCGTGACCCTGAACAACCGGGCCGACGCGCGCATGTTGTCCGGCGACCTGGATCTGGCGCTGGAGGACATTGAAGCGGCGGTGGCAGCGAATCCGGAACTGGGAATCGCGCACTACACGCGCGGGCAGATTCTGGACAAACTGGGCCGCGCCGAAGAGGCGCAGGCCGCCTACGAGGAAGCGGCGCGGTTGGGGTATGGGCCGCCGGAGGATGTGGGATGAACCTCTTAAGGCAGCTTCGACAGGCTCAGCGCTTCAAGCGCCGCCGGTTCGACAGGGCCCGGATCGATTCCGGGTCGACCCGAGGTTCGGTCTACGAGCCTTGGGTGGGCGTCGGCAGCAAAGCCTCGTGCTGCCACACTGCTGCGCCGGTCAGAAGCATCAAATCATGAGAGTCTTCAGCTTCCGCGAAGCCAGGCGGAACCTCGCTGCTCTACTGGACGCCGCGAAGCAGGACGGTGCGGCCTTGGTGCGCCATCAAGACGGACGGGCCTTCGAAGTTCGCCCTGAGGACTCGCTTAAGTCAGTGCTGGACGTTGAGGGGGTCGACCTGGGTGTGACGACGGCTGAGATTGTCGCCACGGTCCGCGAAGGCCGTGAACGCTTCGGCTGACCCCGCGCCCCTGCGGCCCGGCCTACTGCGTTGACGGCTGAGACGAGACCGGTTCGACCCAGACGGCGCCGTCCTGGAAGAACTCTTTCTTCCAGATGGGGACGCGGGTCTTGAGAGTGTCGATGATGTAGCGGCAGGCTTCGAAGGCCTCGGCGCGGTGTGGGGCGCCAACCGCGATGGCGACGCTGGCCTCGCCGATTTGCAGTTCGCCGGTGCGGTGGGACAAGGCCACGGCGTCAAGGTCCCAGCGCTGCATGGCTTCTTCCACGATCGTGCACATTTGGGCGACGGCCATTGATTCGTAGGCCTCGTAGCCGAGCTTGACGACCGGGCGGCCCTCGGCGTTGTCGCGAACGACACCGAGAAAGGTACAGATGCCGCCGTTGGACGGTTGGTTGACGTGGGCGATCAGCCGCGGCACGTCGATCGGGTCGGACGTGAGTTCGACGATCATCCGCCGGATACCGGGGGGATGAGGGCCAGTTCGTCGCCGTCCGACAAGGGGGCGTCGGCGGTCACGAAGGCTTCGTTGACGGCGAACGACACGTGCGGCGTACGGGCTGCCAGGTCGGGAACTTCAATCGCCATGTCGCGCAGGGCGTCGGCAATGGTGGAGCCGGCCGGTAGCTGCAGACTGCGCCGCCGTTCGCCCATCAGGTCGGCCAGTGAGGCGAAGAACAAGATGCGCACGCTGATCGCGGCGGGCGCCACGGCGGGCGATGCGGACGGTGGGGGCTTGGTTCTGGCCATTGTTCGAGCCTACCAGCGGCGGCTAATCCGCTGGGTATGATTTCCGGTCCGAACCTGTAGCCAAGGCGAGAGGCGCGTGAGTCACGACCATCGGCACGACGCATCGGCATCGACGCGCGAACACCGGCACGAAGCCGAGGGGATTGGCGCGGTGCCCTGCGCCGTCATCGTAATCAGCGACAGCCGCACCGAGCGGACGGACCGCTCCGGGCGAACGGCGGCCGCCCTCATCCAGACCGGCGGGCACGAGGTCATCCACGAGGCCCTGATCCGCAACGAGGCCGACGACATTCGCGCGGCGGTCGACGCCGCCATTGAGGCCGGGTGCCGATTCGTCTTCTGCACGGGCGGTACCGGGTTGGGCGACCGGGACATCACGGTGGACACGGTTACGCCAATGCTGGAAAAGGTGCTCGACGGCTACGGGGAGTGGTTCCGGCGGGCCAGCTGGGACCAGATTGGCGCCGCGTCGATTTTGTCGCGAGCGGTGGCCGGCAAGTACCGGCGAGGGCTGGTGGTGTGCTCGCCGGGCTCAACGGCAGCGGTGGAACTGGCGCTGGGCGATCTGCTGGTGCCTGAATTGCGGCACCTCATCCGCGAAGTCTCGCGCTAGTCCACACCCTCTACGACTCGGCCTCGTCGTCCTCGGCAGGCACCCAATTGAGGCCGTCGGGTGGAATCTGCTCGAGTTCAGCGAGGGAGTCCAGGTGGTCGATGAACAGGACGCCGTTGAGGTGGTCGATTTCGTGCTGGAGGGCCTGGGCCAGCAGGCCTCGAGCGTCCAGGCGGGCCGGCCGACCGTCGATTCCGGTGTACGTCACGGTAGCGCTTCGCGCCCGCTCGACCGGGGCGCGGAAGCCCGGCAGCGAGAGGCAGCCCTCGGACATTTCCTCGCGCTCGCCCAGCCGGCGCACCTCGGGGTTGACTAGAACGTATGGCACGCCCGCCTGCGGGTCCTTCTTGTCGGGGGGAAGCTCAATGACGACTAGCCGCAGGAGTTCCCCGATCTGCGGCGCGGCCAGCCCAATGCCAAGATTGGCGTGCATGGTGGCGAACATGTCGTCGACCAGCGCCTCGATTTCAGGCGTGACGCCGGGAACCGGTTGCGCGATCTCCCGAAGCACAGGATCGGGGAGTTCCAGAACTCGACGGAGCATGACGCGATGCTAGCAGCGGCCCGACCGGGCGCCGATCCGTCAGACTTGCGGGTGCTCGCAGCATTCCCGCACTCAGGACGACACGATGGGCGTTGATGACGAAGTCCAGGTCGCCAAGCTGCCGGCGGCCATCCGGACGCGTCGCCTGACGCTGCGCCGGGTGCGCCTGGAGGATGCGGACGACGTGTTCAGTTTCGCCTGCGAGGACATCTGGATGCGGCTGCTGCCGGACGCGCGGCAGCCATACCAGCGACGTGACGCCGAGCGCTGGGTCGCCCGGCGCCGGCTGGCGGACTGGCGAACCGAGCCGACGTGGGCCATTGAGATTGATGGCCGGATGGTGGGATGGGTTGGGCTGAACATCGAGCCCGAGCACGCGCAAGCCGAATTGAGCTACGCCATGCGGCCTGACCTTCGAGGCCAGGGCCTGACGACGGAGGCTGTCCGCGCGGTGGTGGATCGCGTGTTCCTGGACACGCAGCTAGGGCGCGTCTGGGGTCGCGTCGATCCGCCCAACATCGCGTCGGTTCGGGTCTTGGAAAAGGCAGGGATGCAACGCGAGGCGGTGATGCGCCGCGCCTTCGTGCGCCAGGGCGAGCTGATCGACCTGGCGGTCTACGGAATGCTGCGGACGGACTGGATGCCGCGGGCGTTGGACTTATGAGCGGCGTGCCGCTGTTGCCGGAACGAATCGAGACGGAGCGGCTGGTGCTGCGCCGGTGGTCGCTGGCGGATGCGGACGACGTGCTGGCATACGCCGCCGATCCGGAGTGGTCGCGGTTTCTGCCGGTGCCCAAGCCGTACGAGCGGCGCCATGCCGAAGAGGCGGTGGCGCGCTGGGTCTTGGAGGATTGGTCGCCCCATCCAATCTGGGCGATCGAGATTGCGGGGCGAGCATCGGGCGGGATCAATCTGCGGATCAACCACCAGCACCGGAACGCCGAGATGGGCTACGCGCTGGCGCGGCGCCACTGGGGACGCGGGTATATGACGGAGGCAGCGTGCGCTGTGATTGATGCGGCGTTCGCGTCGTTGCCCGATCTGGCACGGGTGCAAGCGGGGGCGAATGCCCGGAACACGGCCTCGATTCGCGTCATGGACAGACTCGGCATGACGTGCGAAGGGACGATTCCGCACGCGCCCAGGGGAAAGGATCTCGCATCCCGCGAAGCCGGTGTCATCTACGCGGTCCTGCGGGAGGAGTGGGAGGAGATCCGCTCGAGGGCTCCTGGCGGCCTAGCCGACGTGGTCTAGAGGTTCAGCCCGGCGAAGAAGACCCAGTAGTAGATCAGGTAGCCGCCGGCGCCGACCAGGAACAACGAACTGGCGCGGTGGACGTGCGGCAGGGCTCCGCGCAAGAAGCGGGCCACGGCGTCGCGGAAGATGGCGGCGCCGATGGTGACGGCGATGACGACCACGCCCATACCGAGGGCGAAGGCGAGGAATTGGCTGAAGGAAGCCAGGAACCCTGCCGCGCCTAGCGCGCCGCCAACAACAACCAGGAAAATCGGCAGGGTGCAACTGAGCGACCCGACGGCGTAGCCGAGTCCGAAGACAAACGCGTTGCCGAGGTTGCGCTGCGGCGTGACCTGGATGCGGCTGGCCGCCAGCACGCCGATGTAGCGGTGGCTGATGAGCAGGTAGGCGCCAAAGATCACCATCAAGACGCCGACGGTGAGTCCCAGGAACGGGAAAACGCGGCCGAGGAAGTTCCCGCCCGCGGCAATGACCGCGCCGACCGCGGCGAAAATCAGGACGAAACCGAGCGTGGCCATCAACCCCACGGCCAGGGCCCGTCCAACGCGTCGGAAGCCGGAGAGTTGGTCGTAGCCTTCTTCCTGCGTTCCCAGCTGGTAGGCCACGTAGCCCGGCAGCATGAAGAAGCCGCAGGGGTTCACGCTGGCGACGACGCCGGCGGCGGCGGCGAAACCGATCGGCAAGGCTCCGGCGAAATCCGACACGGCGGCCTCGGCGTTTGCCTGGACCGATATGAGCGCCCCGATCAGAACGGCGACCAGCAATCCCGGCACGCCGTAGCTCAATGTTGTCCCGACCCACGGACTGCGCGCCGATCCGGCGCTCACGGCGCGGTCACCTCAGCCTCCGGACGCCTGAAGCAGCTCGTCGATCAGGTTGCTCAGCGCCGCCTCGTCCAGGCTGCCCGTCCACTGGCGAACGATCTGGGACTGCGTCGTGATGAAGAGGGTGGAGGGCATGCCCAAGACCTGGTATCGCTGCATGACGGTGGCGTCCGACGTGGTTCCCACGGGGTAGGTTACGCCCAACTCCTGGGCCAGCGCCTCCCCTTCGGCGCGCGTGCCGAGGTTGATGAGCGGTCCAACGTCCAAACCCACCAGCAGCACGCGGTCCCTGGCGGCCTGCCACGCGTGATCGAACTCCGGCATTTCCACCCGGCAGGGGGGGCATTGCGCCGCCCAGAAGTTGAGGACCACCGGCTTACCGGCCGCAATGATCTGGCTGAACTGGACGGTTTCGCCGCCTACCAGGTCCGCCCCCTGGTAGGTCTCGAACGGGAAGTCGGCCGCGGGGCGCGCCTCGCCCGCGGGAAAGCCGGAAACGTCGGTGGAGGCCGCGCTGGTCGGCGCAGGCGTGGATTCGGAAACGGCGGTCTCGCCGCAGGCCGTGAGAAGCACTCCCACGCCGATACCGCCCAATACCCGACGTCGTCCGACTTCGCTCCGGCGTGCGCGCATGCAGTCCGCCCCGAGTGCTGCCCGTAGGCAATTATCCAAACATTTTGCGTGGCGTGGCGAGCCGGCGGCGGTGAGATCGCCTACACAAGCGGCCGGATTGCGTCGCGGCTATGCTCGAATTCGCCGAGAGCCGGCACCGGTGACGAATCAGGAGCAGCCAGCCCGTGGACACGACCCAGCCTCAGCGGCTGACCGTCCCGCAACTTGTGGCGGCGATCGCCGGGGTGGCGGCGCTGGTGGCGTTGATCGTGGTAATCGGGCTGGTTATGCGAGGCGGAAACGAGCGCAGCGGCCTGGGGATCATCTCGATCGGACGCGCCACCGACGTTCGTCCGCGGCCGGCGCCGGACTTTGTGCTGACCTCGTTTGACGGCCAGCGGATTCAGCTATCGGACTTTCGCGGGCGGATCGTCGTATTGAACTTCTGGGCCACGTGGTGCCCGCCATGCCGCGTGGAAGCGCCGGTGCTGCAGCGGGCCGCCGAGCGGCTGGAGTCCGCCGGCGTGACCCTCCTGGGCATCGACGTCTGGGACGACGAGGCCGCGGCCATCGAGTTTCTCAACGAGATGGGCGTGACCTATCCGAATGCCGAAGACGCCACGCGACTGATTCCGGTCGAGTTCGGCGTGACCGGCTTACCCGAGACCTTTGTGATTGACCGCCAGGGCGTGCTGGTGCGCCGCTGGGTAGGTCCGCTGACCGACGAAGACCTTGACGAACTGCTCGCGCCGGTGCTGGCCGCCGCGCCGGCCTAGGCCTCCGCGTCGCGTGTCGGTCGGAGCGTGAAGCCGGCTCGTCCACCCGTCGTCTGAATGGCCAGCGTACGTCCGGCCAGAGCGTCGGCCACCTCGGGCTCGGCCACCAGGATTATTCGGCCATCGAAGACGACTTTCCGATCGCCCTCCCAGATGTCGCTCACGGACAGGCGCATTCGGTTGGACGTGTCGAGTGATATTCGGATGGCGCGGGTCTGATTCTCGCTTCCGTTGTCGTCCTGAAGCGCCGTATGCAGCGCGAGGGCGGCCTGGGGCGCAACCGTTAGTTCGCCGGCGGCGGTTGAGGGCGGGTCCGACGACTCAGGCGTAGAGATCGCTGACCTCAATCATGCGGCCGCCGGCCTCGGCGGAGCGGTAGGCGGCGTCCAGCAGTTCAACGGATCGATGTCCGAACCTGGCCGGCGAACCGTTGGGCTCTCGACCCAGGCAAACGTCCACCAGGTTGGCGGCGGTCGCGAAGCGAGGGTAGGTATCGTCCGCGGGCAGTTGGTCGCGCTCGATGGACCCGTCGCGGCGGTGGATCTCCAGCGCGCCAGCGATCGCGTCCAGCAGCACGTAGCCGTGTTCGCAGTAGGCGCGTACGTCCAGCTGGCCGGCGTCACCCACGGGCACATTGCCGGTGCTGGACACGACGCCCAAGGCGCCGCCTTCGAATTCGACGGTCATTGCGTCCACGAGGTCGACTGGCACGTCGAACGAGTTCATCAGGGCGCTAACTCGCCGCAGACGCAGACCGGTCACGAAGAACATAAGACCCGACGAGTGGGTGATCTGCAGGTGCCCCTGGCCGCCGCCGGATAGCTCGGGGCGGGCATACACGTCGCCAGGTCCGGCGACCGTCCAGTCGAATACCGGCTGGTATGCGGCGTCGTTGCCGCGGTAGAACTCGACCACCATCGACGAAAAGGTGCAGACGACATGCTGGATGGCGCCGAGCTCGCCCGAACCCAGGACCTCGCGGGCACGAACGGCCGTGCGGGTGAAATGCCAGGGGTAGCCGATGATGAGTTCCACGGCCTGAGCCTCGGCGCGTCGAATTAGGTCGGCAGCGTGTTTGGCCGTCAACACCATCGGCTTCTCCAGCATGACGTTGAGACCCGCGTCCAGGCAGCGCGCCGCCACGTCGTAGTGGGCGGCATGCGGAATAGCGATGATCACGCCGTCAAGCTCGGTCTCGGCGAGCATGGCTTCGAGGTCCACGTAGGCAGCCGGGCCGGGGAAGGCCGTGGTGGCGCGCTCGCAAGCCTCCTCGCTGCGGTCGCAGATTGCGGCCAAGTCGGCGTCGGGATTGTCGATCAGGCCCGGAATGTGCGTGTAGGTGGACCACCAGCCGGCGCCGATGACGCCGATGCGAGCTTGGCGAGCGGACATGTTTTTGGATTCCGTCAGTTCAGCGCGGCTATCGATGGTACGCCGGACGGCCGCATCACGCCGCAGGCGGAGGCCCGTAGCCGGTCAGTTCCACGTAGCCCAGGCCAGCCTCGCCATTGTCACCGCTGACGTGGACGGCGCCTTCCCAATAAACCACGCCGGTGCTGGCACGGGTGTCGAGTTCCTGGTCGCGAAGGAACGGTTCCAGGCGCAAGCGCAGACTTTCGCCAGGTACTGAAATCGTCCAGCCGGACGGATAGACCACGCCCGTGTGTGGACTGGTCCAGCGGCCGGTGGCTCGGACCTCCAGTTCGTCGGCGCGCAGGTGTCTCGCTTCGCCGGCGGGGCCGACCAGGGTGCCGTACTGCAACACGGTGGCGCCGGATTCGTCGCGGACGACTGAGGCCGTGAAGTCGCGGCCGTCCGCCAGCTGGACGCTGTACCAGTCCCAGCCACCGGAGGTGACGGAGATGAAGTCACCCCACTGGTGGTCGATCCAGGCGGTGCCGGTCACCGGCCGCGGCAGGCCCTGGTCCAGCAGGACACCACGGACGGCGGCGCGGGTATAGGAGTAGTAGTAGCTCCAACCGTACGGCGAGAAGTCCAGGATGCCGTTCTCGTTGTGGACCGCGGCCGGCTTGGAGGGAATGAGCTCCACCTGGAGCGCGACGGTGTCGAGTCCGGCGGAGATGGAAAAGCCTCCGGGCACGTCGCGCAGGGTCCAGCCCTCCACGGCGAGGTCGAGGCCGGTTGGCTGGCCTGGCTGCGTCGCGTACGGGTCGGCCACCTCGGTGCGCTCGCCGTAGTGGAAGCGCTGGCGGCCGACGTCGGTGACGGCAAAGTGCGCGGCGTATCCCGGCGGGGCGCCTGCCCGGACTGATTGGAAGAGCGCGAACTCGAAGCCAAAGGGATCGCCTTCAGCCGTCTGCAGATGGCCGCTGACGTACCACCACTCGGTCAGGTTCGCGTGCGGAGCGTCGTCGCGGGGCAGATCGATGGGGGGCAACGCGGAGGCATCGAATCGGTTGGGCGGCGGCTCGGGCAGCGGCGGCGCCACTGCTCCGCAGGCCGTCAGCAGAACGGCGGCCAGGGCCAGGCAAATGGCGCGACGAATCATGCTGATGCTCGAAGTTTCGGCCAGCGCAATGACGGCGCCCACCAGTTCCAGCGGCCCAGCAGGTGCATCGTGGCGGGCACCAGCAGCGCGCGCACGATGGCGGCATCCACAAAGACGGCGATGGCCGCGCCGAGGCCCAGCGCCTTGATGAGGACGATGTCGGCAGTCACGAACGCCAGGCACACGGCAATGACCACCAGGGCCGCGCTGGTGACGACGCGGCCGCTGCGTTCCATGCCGATGGCCACGCTTTCGGTGTTGGAGCGGCCTTCGTCGTGCGCTTCCTTGACGCGGGAGAGCAGAAACACCTCGTAGTCCATGCTCAGTCCGAAGAGCATGGCGAAGAGAACGACTGGCAACAGGGAATCGATATAGCCGAGCGGTTCGAAACGCAGCACGTTCGAGAACCAGCCGTCCTGGAACACCAGCACCAGCGCGCCAAAGCTGGCCAGCAGGCTCAGCACGTTCAGGAGTACCGCCTTCAGCGGCAACACGACCGACCGGAAGAGCACGGCCAGCACCACGTAGGTAATCGCCAGGATCAGCAGCACGGCCTTGGGGAAGTCGGTGTAGAGCCGGTCGACGAAGTCTTTCAGCCCGGCCGCGCCGCCGCCGACCAGCAGATCGAGCCCGTTGGCGTCGCGGTAGGCGCGGATGGCCTCGACCAGGCCTTCGGCCTCGGGCGAGGTTGACGGCACGCTGGGCTCGACCAGCATGAAGGCGGCGTTCTCGCGGGTGAACGTCTCGGCAAGCGCCCTGGCCCAGGGGTCGCCAATTCCAGGCGCGTAGCGGTAGAGCAGTTGGTATTGCTCGAGCGTGATTCGCGGATCGATGGCGGTGATGCCGCCGACCCTGGCCACGCGTGGATCCGCTTCCAGCGCGCGCGTGAGGCCGTGCTGCGCGGCTACGGCTTCAGGCGCGAGCGCGCCCTCGGGGAAGCGCGCCACGAGGAACAGCGGGGTCTGGTGGCCTTCGCCGAACTCGTCCCTTAGAAACTCGTAGGCCACGCGGGACGGCGAGTCGGGCGTCAGCACCCTGGCGTCCGGCGCGTTGAGGCGCACATGCAGGAACGGCAGTCCAAGCACCACGAGGAACGCGGAGACGCTCAGGAATATCGGCAGGGGCCGCCGCATGACTGCCCGAGCCAGTCGCGCCCACCCGTTGCGCGGACCGACCGACGGCCGCCACACGCGCCACATGTTGACGCGCGGACCCAGCACGGCCAGCAGGGCCGGCACGAAGGTCGTGGCGGCCGCGACGGCAATCAACACGACCAGCGCGCCGCCAGCGCCGATGGAACGCAGCATCATGAACTCGAACACCATCAACGAGGCCAGTCCCGTCAGGACCGCAGCGCCGGAAAACACCACCGCTTTCCCGGCCGTCGCGACCGTGCGCGGCACCGCATCCTGGACGGACTGACCGGCGCCAAGCTCCTCGCGAAATCGGCTGACCAGGATGAGGGAGTAGTCAGCCCCAAGTCCCAGTCCCACCAGCGTCACCACGTTCAAGGCGAAGATCGAGAATCCGACTTGCTGTCCGAACAGCCACAGCAGCGCCAGGCCAACTACCACGCTCGCGCCGCCCGCCAGCACGGGAATGCCGGCCGCGACCACGGATCCAAAGACCAGCACCAGCACGATCAGCGCGAACGGCAGCCCCACGGTCTCGGCCCGCTGAAGGTCGGCTTCGCTGAGCGTCTGGATGTCCGAGTAGTAGACGGGCGACCCGGCGATGTGCACGTCGAGTTCCGACGGCGCCAGCCGCCCGCGAAGCTCGGGCACGATGCGGTGGGCCACGTCGGGGTGCAGGTCAAAGAACAACGTGGTGTAGGCCGTGTGGCCGTCCGGCGCGATCTGGGTCGGGATGTCCTGGAAGGTCGTGACCCGCATGACGTCCGGCAAGGCCTCCAATGGGGCCAGGATGCGGGCCGCCTCGGCCGCGAATGCCTCGTCCGCAACGAGCCATTCGTCGTGGTGAAAGGCGATCTGGATGGGGGAGCCGACGGCGCCGAAGTCCTGTTCGTAGCGGTCGAACGCCTCTTGCGACTCGATGCCGTCGGCGGAAAAACCACCGGCGCGCAGGATGGAGCCAACCTGCGGCAGGGCCAGGAGCGAGAACGCCGCAGCCAGTAACCAGACGGCGATGACGGGCCAGCGCCAACGCACCGTGAAGCGACCCAGTGCCTCCAGCGCGTTACTCCCGCAAGTATGTGTCGCTCTGCTGGAATTCTAGGCGGGAAACGACGGCCGGCGGACGCCAACGTGAGTTCAACGACATGTTCTGCGCCTTGAAGGGCGCGACCCGGTAGCCGTCCTGCGCGAAGATTCGGCAGAGGCCGGTCACCAGCAGGCTCTTGCCCACAGATGATCCAGTTCCCTGGATCATGACAACCTGGCCGCGCCCCATCCGGATTAGCCGGCTGTCGAGCGCCAGGCGTTCACGACGACCGGCCTTCCGGTTTCCGGATGGTCGATGATGCGGACTTCGGCCCCGTACACTCGGCGGATATTCGCGGGCGTCAACACCTCGCGGACCGACCCGACGGCCGCACAGCGGCCCTGGTGCAGCAGAACGGCCTCGTCAGCGAACTGCGCCGCCAATGTCAGATCGTGCACGGCGGCGATCACAGTCTTGCCGGCCGCAACCAGATCGCGCAGCAGCGCCATAACGGCCGCTTGGTGGGCCAGGTCCAGGTTGGCGGTTGGCTCGTCCAGCAAGATGACCGGTGTCTCTTGCGCCAAGGCCACGGCCACGGCCACCCGCTGACGTTCGCCGCCCGAGAGTTCGTCGATAGGCCGGGTCGCCAGCCCGTCCGCCGACGTCTGCCGCAAGGCGCCTAGCGCAATATCCACGTCCTGCCGGCTTTCCCAGGCAAGCAGACCCAGGTGCGGGTTGCGGCCCAGGAGTACGAGTTCCAGCGCGGAGGCGCCGGGCGGCCATTCGGGACTCTGCGGAACCATCGCCACTACCCGGGCGCGCGCCCTGGGCGACAGCGCCTCGACAGCGGCGCCCAGCACCGACACCGTGCCTTGCGCCGGCCTGAGCACACCGGCGATCAGGCGCAGGAGCGTGGACTTGCCGACCCCGTTCGGCCCCACCAGGGCCAAAAGGTTGCCGGGCATGACTTGAAGGTTGACGCCACAGAGCACCGACCGGCCGTCATAGGCGAAGTTCACGTCCCGCACCAAGACGGCGGCCTCCTCACTCGTCCGCCGTGTCTCGGGTTTGGATTTCAGCAATCGCACAGCCGACACCCCTACCGGAGCCTCGTCCGGCGGCGTCGGAGCACGTAGAGGAAGAACGGCGCGCCGCAGAAGGCCGTCACCACGCCAACCGGCAATTCGGCCGGACTGGCGATCGTGCGGGCCACCGTATCCGCAAGTACCAGGAACGTAGCGCCCACGAAGATGGACATAGGCAGGATGAAGCGGTAGTCGTCGCCCCAGAGCCGGCGAACCACGTGGGGCGCCACCAGGCCCACGAATCCAATGATCCCATTGAATGAGACGGCCGCCGCCGTGGCCAGCGTGGCGGCGGCAATCAGGAGCAGCTTGACCTTTTCCACGTCAACGCCCAGCACCGCCGCATGCTCTTGGCTGAGTTGGAGCACATTTAACACGCGGGCGAAGCCCAGCAGCAGGCCGAGGCTGGGAACCAGATAGGCGATCAGCACCAGGCACTCGCTCCACTCGGCGCTGATGAAGCTGCCGAGCAGCCAGCTGATGACCGGTCGCAGATCGGGGTCGCTGCGAATCAGCAACAAGCTCGACACGGCCCCTGCAAGGGCCGAGATCGCCACCCCGGCAAGAATCAGCGTCGTCAGCGGCGTTCCTTGTGAACTGCGAGCCACCAGGTAGGCCACGGCCACGGCCAGGACGCCGCCGGCGAAGGCGGCCATCGGCAGCAGGCTGAACGCACCCAGCATCAGGGGTATCCCCGTCAGCAAGACGACGGTAGCGCCCAGGCCGGCGCCCGACGCCACGCCGACCAGGTAGGGATCGGCCAGCGGATTCTTGAAGAGCCCCTGGTAAGCGGCGCCAGCCAGCGCCAGCGCGCCCCCCACGACTGCGGCCAGCACAATCCGCGGAAAGCGGAGCTGCCACAGGATGGTGTTCCAGGTTTCGGGCACGTCCGCCGGGGCCGCCACACCGGGCAACCCGGCCAGCAGTACCCCCAACACGTCCCCGAGTGGAATCGACACCGCGCCGCGGCCGGCGGCAATCACCATCGCCACGGCCAGCACCAGCGCGCCGAACACCAGACGGCGCCATGGATAGCGAAGACCGATCAGACGCGCCGTGGCGGCGGAGTCGGGGCGCACGTCCCCGACTCCGCCGGACGCTCGAACGGTCTGACTCATCTCAGCCATAGACGAACGTCCGCACGGCGTTCAGGCCGCCTTCGAGAGCTGCTGGAACAGCTCCGGGTAGATCAGCGATGCGAGATCCTCGATTCCCTCCACGAATCGCTGGCTGGCAATGCTCAGCGCATCCGTGGTCAACGAATAGACCGCGCCGTCCTTGACCGCCTGCACGTCCTGCAGCGCCGGATCGCCGCTGATGCTGGCCGGATCCCCGGAAATGATCACCGCCGGGTCTTTCTCAACGACCACCTCCGGACTGATTTGCGCATAGCCCTCGATGTCTGCGGCAATGTTCTCCAGCTTCAGCAGGTCGAATACTTCCTGCATCAGCGTGTCGCCGCCCGGCGTCCAGAAATTGCCCGCGTTCTGGAACACCCTTGGCCCGGCGTCCACTTGCTCCATCGTCGTCTGGATAGCGTCCACTCGGGTCTCGAACTCCGCGGCCACGGCCTCCGCCGCCTCGGGAGCGTCCACAATGCGTCCCCAGAGCCGAACGGTGTCCGCCACCTTGACGAAGTCCTGATCCAACGTCTCGATGTAGAGCACCTTCAACCCGGCGCGCTCCAAGTCCGGGACGAACCGGTCGAAGAACACATACACCAGGTCGGGGTCCAGGGCGACCACGGCTTCGATGTTGAGGTTGAACGCGTCGCCGACGCGCGGGATCGACTCCGCCTCCGGTGGAGACGAGACGAAATCGTGCGTCCCGACGATTCGGTCGCCTTCGCCGATCGCAAAGAGAATCTCCACCGCCGCCGAATCGAACGCCAGGATCCGCTCCGGTGGACGTTCAAGCACGATGTCACGCCCAGTGGTGTCCCGGACTGTCAGCGGGAAGCCAGCCACCGGTTCAGACGTCGGTTCCGGTGTCGGCGTGGGCTCGGGCGCCGGTGTTGGCGTTGGATTCGGCGTCGGGGTCGCGGTGGGCTCCGGTGTCCGAACCGGTGCTGGTTCGCGCGTCGGAGCAGGCGACGGCGACGCTGTGGGCGCAGGCGCCTCGGTAGGTGTGGGCGTGGGCGCTGCGACTGCCGTGGCTTCAGGTGTCGCAGGCGCCGCAGGTTCGGCGACAGTGGTCGGCTCCGCAACGGACACGACCGGCACTGCCGCCGGCGAATCGCAGGCGGTCAGCGCAGCAAGCAGAACAACAAGAACAGTCAGGCGCAATAGCGCCACCCATGCAGAACGCATGTACGGTCAACTCCTGGAAATACGTAGCCGAAGGCGCACCGCGCCCACGGCGGGTCAAACAAAGAGTGGTTGTAGACCCCCGCGCGGGGGCGCGGGCTAGCCGGGACTTCGCATCGTCAGCGCTCCTCTTCATGCGAAGGAGGCCACCGACAGCGCCCGGGGCAGGCATCCTGGCTCCCCGGTTTCCCGGGCTACAGTTGCGCGACAGCGCCGGCTTTCGACCGGCTTCCCCTCTTGGCCCGCACTGGGCGGGCGCACCACGGACGTTCGTCAGGAGGACTGGTACGGTTCCGGCGCCCAGCGTAGCGAAGAGCCGGTGTTACGACAACGACACCAAACTCGGACCGGAAGCGGACGACCCAGTGACCAGCCAGGCAACTGACTCGGCGCCTCAGGCGCGCCTTGGCTCCCGGCGCTTCGTCACGCTGATCGCGATCATGGGGTTGGGCGTCGCCGGCTGGCTGCCGGTCGTCAATTTCCTGTCGCTCTTCATTCGCGACGACCTGGGGCGCGGCGTGGCCGGCGCGGGCGTGCTGCTGGTGGCGATGCACGGGGCGCGGGCCGTTCTGGGGATCTTTGCCTCCGTGCCCATCGCCCGGTTCGGCAGCCAGCGGACGTATGCGCTGGGGCTGGCCGGTCTGTGCGTCCTGGTAGCCGTGATGATCGTCACGCCCGACCTGAGTCTATTCATCGTGGCGGCCCCGTTCGGCGGCCTGGCGCTGGGGCTGCACTGGTCGGCGTCGCAGACCTATGCCATGCAGGTGGCGCCGGCGGCGCGGCGGGGACTGGCGTCGTCGCTGGTGAGCTTCACGGTGGGGGTGGCGCCCGGACTTGGCGGGCTGGCCCTGGGCGTGCTGGCGAATGCCTTCGGGTTTCGGATTTTCGCGCTGGTGGCGGCCGTGATCATCGGCGCGGCGGCGCTGGCGGCGCTCACGCTGCTGCCGGCCGTGCCCGTGGCGCCGCGATCGAGCGAGGTGAAGGTCCGCGAACTGCTCCAACTCACCCGCCTCCCGGCCATCCGGTTACTGGCATTCATCCGCGCCTGCACCACCGTGACCTACGGCGCGTTCATCATCCTGGCCGGGCCGAAACTGGTCGACGCGGGCGGCGACCTGACGGCCGTGGGGTGGTTGGTTTTCCTCTCAGCCGCCGGCGGGGCCAGCGCGCAAGTGGCCGTGGGGGCGCTCTCGGACCGCTGGGGTCGCCGCGGCGCCTTGGCCGTTGCGTTGGCTGTGGGGGCGGTCAATACCGCCGTCTACGGGCAGATTGACGCGTTCGGCGCGCTGCTGGCGCTGTGGGTGCCGTACGCGTTCACGCAGAGCGTGTTCCAGGGGCTGATCGTCGCGCTGGCGGCGGACGTGACCCCGCACGGTCGGCTGGGCCAGGCGATGGCCATCGACTCGACGGCCTACTCGATCGGCGTGGCCATAGCGGCCCTGCTGGCTATTGCCGCCGGCGACGCCGCGCCCGCCCTGTTGTTCTGGGCGGGCGCGGCGGCCGGCGTGGCCTCGCTGGTGGCGATCAGCCGCCTGCGAGTTCGCGCTGCGGTTCAGTCGTGAATGACCACCAGCTTGTACTCGGTCATCTCCTCGACCGCGTACTTGGGACCTTCCTTGCCCATGCCGCTGTCCTTCAGCCCGCCGTAGGGCATCAGGTCGGTGCGCCACTGGCTGCCCCAGTTGATGTGGATGTTGCCTGAGTCGACGCTGCGGGCGAAGCGCATCGCGGTGTCGATGTCCTGGGTGAAGATCGCCGCGCTGAGACCGTAAATCGAGTCGTTGGCCAGCTCGATCGCCTGGTCCACGTCGTCCACGCGGGTCACGCCCATGGCCGGACCGAACAATTCCTCGCAGGAGACGCGCATGTCCGGGCTCACGCCGGCCAGCAGGGTCGGCTCGAACAGCTGACCCGAGCGCTCACCGCCGACCAGCAGTTCGGCGCCCTCGCCAACGGCCTCGTCGATCCAGTTCCCCACGCGCGCCGCGTCGGACTCGCGGATCATGGGTCCCACGGAAGTGGCGGGATCGAGCGGGTCGCCGGTGGACAGGGCGGCCACGGCGGGCACCAGGGTCTCGACGAGCTCGTCGTAGACCGGTGCGGGCGCGATCACGCGCTGCGTGGAAATGCAGACCTGCCCGGCGTTGGCGAAGGCCGTCTGCGGGATGACGGTGCGAACCTTGTCCAGGTCGGCGTCGGGCATCACGATCACCGGCGCGTTGGAGCCGAGTTCCATCGTGACCTTCTTGATTCCGGCCTGCTTGCAGATGCGCTCGCCGATGTCGCGGCTGCCGGTGAAGCTGATCTTGCGGACGCGCGGGTCGGAAACCAGGGCGTCGCCGATCTCGGCGCCCGAACCGGTCACGCAATGCACGGCTTCCTCGGGTACCCCGGCCTCGAGCAGCAACTCGACCAGGCGCAGCGCCATCAGCGGCGTGTCGCTGGCCGGCTTGACCACCACGGCGTTACCGCCGGCCAGGGCGGGACCGACCTTGTGGCAGACAAGATGCAGCGGGAAGTTGAACGGTGTGACGGCGGCGACCACGCCGCAGGGCACCCGCATGGTGAAACCGAACTTGCCCTGCACGCCGGGGCCGCCATCCAACGGAATGACCTCGCCGTCGAGCCGCTTGGCCTCTTCGGCGGAGAGGTAGATGATTTCGGCGGCCCGCTCGACCTCGAGAGTCGCCTCGGAAATGATCTTGCCCTCTTCGCGGGTCAGTTGGGTCGCCAGGTCCTGGGCATTCGCCTTGATGAGATCGGCCGTGCGGTGCAGCAGTTCGTAGCGCTCGAAGCCGGTCAGACCGGCCATAACTCGCGCGCCCCGTACGGCGCTATCCAGCGCGCGGTCCACGTCCGCGGCAGTTCCGCGCGGCACGGTGTCCACCACGGAGCCGTCGTACGGATTCAGCACGTCCATGCTCGACTGCCCGTTCGTCCAGGCGCCGGCGATGTACATCTTCATGGAAATTCGAGTCCTTTCTGACCCGGTCAAGCCGCTAGCAAAACGGGGCGTGGAGCCCGCCCGACGGGACACCACCGATGGTCAGCGTATTGTGACAGCACCGGCGCGGCCGCGCCGGAGGACTGGCCGCAATCTGCGGGCCGTAAGCGTTTCTTGCGGTCCGGGTTGATTTGTGAAACATTTCACGTTGTCGCCCGGCCCGGAGACGAAATTCGCCTAATGCTGCCCTGCCCTCATTCTGTCGGTTGGGCCAATAATCGACGCATCGCCCGCGCATCAGGCGCACGGGTCGGATACCATGCGCCGCCGAACGTGTCGCACCGGTTGCTAACGGAGACTCGCGGGTGCAACTGAGCGAGCTCACGGAGGCCGACTGGGTCAGGCTCTCGGAACTGGTCGCCCACCTTTGGTTCTTCGCCGCGGCGATGATCGTGACCGGTCTCACGTACATGCTGGCGCACGCCATGATCCCGTCGCTGATGGACACCGGCGACCTGCCGGTGGCCGTGGCCCGACGCATGCGCGCCCCGCTGTATTCGATCGTGGCGATGGGGTGTGTCGCGGTCGTGGTCCTGGCGATCAAGGGCACGCTGCTGGCGCTCGACATCCTGCCCGAGATTTACCCGCGATTGGCGATCTAGCGGTATGCAATACCTGACCGCCCTCCTGCCTCGCGTCACCCTCAAGCAGGCCCTCATCCTGGGCGGCGCCACCGCGCCGCCGCTGGTAGGGGGCGCAGGCGTGTTGGCCATCCTGCTATACCTGATGGCCGCCGGCGGCACCGCAACGCCGGCGCCTGAACAGCCCATCGCCTTCGACCACTCGGTCCACGCGGGCGATGCCGCCATCCCCTGCGAGTTCTGCCACCGGGGCGTCGGCAGCCAGGCGGCGGCTACGGTGCCGTCGGTCGAGCAGTGCATGTTCTGCCACTCGGTCGTGAAGACCGACAGCCCACAGATCCAGTTGCTGCAAGCGCACTGGGACACCAATACGCCAGTGAACTGGGCGCGTGTGCATCGCGTGCCCGACCACGTGCGTTTCGTCCACGCACCGCACATCCAGGCTGGGGTCGCGTGCGAGACCTGTCACGGCGACGTGGCCTCGATGGAGGAAGTCAAACAGGTACGCTCCCTCGCCATGGGCGATTGTCAGGGATGCCACCGCGAGAACTCCGCCTCGCTGGATTGCGCGACATGTCACAAGTGATCGGGCGGGAAGCATGAGCGGCCTCGGACGACGACGATTCCTCGTCGGGTCGGCCGCGCTGGCGGGCGGCGCCACGGTGGTGGCCTGTGCCGCCCCAGAGCGTGAGTCGCAGGTGCAGAGCTTTGTGCTCCAGCCTGAACTCTCGCTGCCCGGACAGGAACTCTGGTTCGCCACCACCTGCGCCCATTCGTCCTGCGGCAACAGCGTCGTCGTGCGCACCATCGACGGGCGCGCCAAGAAGGTCGAGGGCAACCCGGCCTTCCCCACTAACCAGGGCAAGCTGAACGTGCGCAGCCAGGCTGGCGTGCAGTCCCTGTATCACCCGGACCGCCTCACGGTTCCCAGGCGCCGGCGCGGCCTGCGCGGGGCGAACGAGTTCGAAGACCTGGAGTGGCCGGCCGGACTTGACTTGCTCACCGAGAAGATGTCGGAAGCCCGCAGCGTCGTCGTGATCACCGGACCGATCAGCGGCACGCGGGCGCGCATCGCCCGCGACTTCGCCACCGCCTTTGGCGGCGAGCACGTCGTCTACGAGACATTGGAGTCCACGGTCTGGCGAAAGACCGTGCAGGACGGGCTGGGCGCCAGCCGCCTGCCGTATCTCGACATCGCCAACGCGCATTCGATTCTGTCGTTTGGAGCTGATTTCCTTTCGACCTGGCTGTCGCCTACGCAATACGGCGTCGGTTACGGCGAGTTTCGCCAGGGACACGGCGAGCGTGGACGCCTCATCCAGGTCGAGCCGCGCATGTCGCTGACCGGCGCGAACGCCGATTCATGGGTATACGTGCATCCGGGGCAGGAAGGCGCGCTGGCGCTCTCAATCGCCCAGGTGATCGCCGCCGAAGGACTGGCGCCGCCGGACAACTGGTTCAACGTCGTGAGCGAAGTCGGCGGCCTGGATGCGCTCAATGCCTATGCGCCCGACCGTGTCAGCCAGCGAACCGGCGTGCCCGTCGAACGAATCCAGGAAATCGCCCGCGAGTTCGCCAGCCACCAGCCGGGCTTCGCCATCGCCGGCGGGCCGGCCCTGGCCAGCACCAACGGGCTGGATAACGGGCTCGCCGCCATGCTCCTGAACCACATGGTGGGAAGCGTCGGGCAGCCCGGCGGGCTGCTGCCGAACCCCACGCTGCGCAGCACGGTGACGCCGCCGACCGAGCCGACGTCCTTTGCCGACCTGGCCGGGCGCGGCAACACCTGGCTGGAGGGCGAGCCCCCGGACGTCGCAATCGTATTCGAGGCTGACCCCGTCTACGGCATGCCCGAGGCCACGCGCTTTGCCGACGCGCTCGGCAAGATTCCGTTCGTCGTGGGTATCGGCACGATCATGAGCGAGACGCTGGGACACTCCGACCTGGTGCTGCCCTCCACACACCCGTTCGAGGAGTGGGGCGACTACGTGCCCGACCCGGCGCCGCGACAGCACGTGGTGGGTTTGCAGCAGCCGGTTGTCAGGCCGACGACCTCTGGGCGGAGCTTCGGCGACATCCTGTTGACGCTGTGGCACGACCTGCGACCTAACCTGGCCCCGCCCTGGGAAACCATGCGCGACGCGGTTCGGGCCAACGCCGCCGAAGTATTCAGAGGCGGCGACTTCGAGGATCGCTGGGTGGAACTGCTCAAGAACGGCGGCGGATGGAATGACGACTGGGCGCCCCAGTTCAGTGCCGCGCCGGACTGGCACATCAACCTGCTGGCCGAGCCGGCGTTCAGCGACAACGGGATTGAGTTTCCGTTGCACCTGATCCCATTTGAGGGCGTCGCCCTGGGCGGCGGTGACGAGACGGCCAACCCCTGGCTGCAAGCCACGCCTGACCCTATTTCGACCGCAACCTGGACGACCTGGGTCGAAATGAATCCGTCGACCGCGGCGGCGCTGAACCTCTCGCGCGGCGACGTGGTGCGAATCGAGACCGCCCATGGCGAATTCGAGGCGGGCGTGTACATCTCGCCCGCCGCCGCCCCCGGCGTGCTGGGCGTGCCGATCGGCCAGGGCCACACCTTCGGCGGCCGCTGGCGAGAGGATCGAGGCTCGAACGTGCTGGCCAGCCTGGCGCCGTTGACGGTGGCCGGCTCCGGCGGCCTCGCCTGGGCGGCTACCCGGGCTCGGGTGCGTCCAACCGGTGACTACCGGCAACTCCCCACGATCGAGGTCCTGCCGAACGCCCGTAACGATGTCGAGGAAGTAATCGTGCAAGTCACGAATGGCAACGGTGACCATCACAAATGAGTAGCTCAGCCAACGAAGCCGCCGCCCGCGCCAGTGCCGTGTCATCCATGGGCCAGACCATCCCCACGGATGCCGAAGTTGGCCATCCGGAAGGCGTGCGTTGGGGCATGGTGGTGGACCTGGACCGCTGCACCGGCTGCCAGGCCTGCGTGGTGGCCTGCCAGGCCGAGAACAACATCGCCCTCAACGAAGAACAGCGGGTGCTGGAACGCCGGGCCAAGACCTGGATCCGCATCGAGCGCTACTGGGAAGGCGAGTTCCCCAACGCCAAGGCGCGCTTCATCCCGGTGCTCTGCCAGCACTGCGGCAACGCGCCGTGCGAAACCGTCTGCCCGGTCTGGGCCACCTACCACAACAACGAGGGCCTGAACGTCCAGGTCTACAACCGCTGCATCGGCACACGGTTCTGCGCCAACGGCTGTCCGTACTCCGTGCGCTACTTCAACTTCTGGAATCCCGAGTGGCCGGAGCCGATGAACAACCAGCTCAATCCGGACGTGACGGTCCGGACGAAGGGCATCATCGAGAAGTGCACGTTCTGCGTGCAGCGAATTAACCGGGCGCATGTCACGGCTGGAAACGAAGGTCGCGAGATTCGTTCCGGCGAAGTTCAGCCGGCTTGCGCGCAGTCATGTCCGACGAGCGCGCTGGTCTTCTGCGACCTGAATGATCCTGAAAGCGCGCCCGCGCAGTTGGCGGAAGCCGAAGCCGGCCGCAGCTACACGCTGCTCGAGCACTTTGGGACCGATCCGGGCGTCATCTACCTCAAGAAGGTGGACCCGCACGCCGAGATTCACGAAGACGAGCACGCGCACGCCGAGGCGCACGCATGATTGCTCCGGAAGCCGCCGGCCTGAAGCTGTCGCTGCGTCCGCCGTACCGGCCGCAGGCGCTCAGCATCTCGCTCAACCATGCGGGCATCGCGCTGCTGGCGGCGCTGGGCGTCCTGGGCATCGTGGTGTACATCATCAAGCTGATCACGGCCTGGGGCGACCGCGCCGAATGGGCCTACCCGACGGTCGTGTTGATGTTCATCCTCTCGACCGCCACGGCCGCGCCTCTGATCGCCTACGCCTCCCGCATGGCCAAGGGATATTGGGCGCTGCCGCTGCGACGCGTGGCGGCGCTCTACGCCGTGCCTTCGCTGCTGAGCTTCGTGCTGCTGATTCCGATCATGGCCTCGCTGCCGCCGCTCGAAGGCCGCTCCACATTGTGGTTCGAGTTCAGAGCCGGCGCGCCGTTTCTGACCGACGCCCTGGCGCTGGCGATCCTGCTGCTGACCGGAATGGCGCTCCTCTGGTTCTCGGCCGTGCCGGACCTTGCCGGTCCGCCAAGCCGCGTCCGCGCCATGGGCCGCTGGCAGCGCCTCCTGTACCTGAACTGGGCGGGTACGGCCCGCCAGTGGAAGGTCCTGAAAGCCGCAAATCTGACGCTTGGGGCGTTCTACCTGATGGGTTACGCCTTCGTGCACATGCTGCTCTCGACCGACCTGGGCCAGAGCCTGTTGCCCGGCTGGCGGTCAGGCATCTTTCCCGTGTACAGCGCCGTGACGGGCATCCAGGCCGGCATTGCCATCACCCTGCTGACGGCGGCGCTGATGCGCAGGTTTTCGCCCGAAGCCGGACGCTTTGTCGGCGATGAGCAAGCGTCGGCGCTTGGGAAGATCCTGGTGGCGGCCACGTTGATGTGGTTCTACTTTTTCTGGTCCGACTTCCTGCTGATCTGGTACGCCCGGCTCCCCAGTGAGGTCGCCGCAATGCAGGTCACCGTGGCCATCACCTACATCCTGCCGTTTGCGCTCACGGGCATGCTGATGTTTGCGCTGCCCCTGGGCTTGCTCATCTTCAACAAGGTCCGCCAATCGCTTTCGCTGATCGCGGGGGTGTCGGCGCTGATCGTCGTGGGCATTCTGTTTGACCGCATTCGCTTCTACGTCGCGCCCATGGCGAATCCATCGCCCTTCGGCCACGCCATGCACGAACTGCCGGAGCCGTACTGGCCCAACGCGTTGGACGTACTGTTCATCATCGGATTCATTGGATTGATGTTCGCGGTCTTCGTGTATGCCGCCTCGCGGATTCCCGTCCTCAACGGCTGGGAAATGCGCCAGGGAGCCATGCTCCGCAAAGAACGAACGTTCATGAAGACGCACGTATTCGTGATCGGGAAGCCGGACTAATGCAAGAACCGGTCGTCGCCGACACCAAGACCTCGAACCGCGAACTGCTGGACTTCGTCTTCGCCTGGCCGGCCTGGTTCTTCGCGGTAGGCGGTGCGCTGAACGGCCTGCTGGTGGCCGCCTTCGTGGTCGTCATCCTGATGCTGATGTTCGGTCTCCAGTTCCTTGGGTATTCGCACCCGGTCTACTGGGGCTTCCTAATCGTGAACTTCGTGTTCTGGATCGGTGTCAGCCACGCCGGAATCATGGTGTCGGCCATCCTGCGGCTGACCCAGGCCGAATGGCGACGCCCGGTAACCCGCGCAGCCGAGGTGCTCACCATCTTCTCGCTGCTGACGGCCGTGCAGTTCCCGCTGATTCACTCCGGCCGCCCGTGGCGCACGATGTACTGGACGTTCCCGTATGACTGGAACCGGGGCGCCTGGCCCAACCCGCGTTCGCCGCTGGTCTGGGACCCGTCGGCGATCTTCACCTACCTGACCTCAACGATTCTCTTCGTCTACGTGGCGCTGCTGCCCGACCTGGCGCTGGCTCGCGACCGCGCGCCCAACCCGGTCAGCCGGGCCATCTACGGCGTGCTGGCCATGGGTTTCCGCGGCACCACTCGCCAGTGGCGGATCCAAACAGTGGCCGGCCTACTGCTCTCCGCGATCATTCTTCCGATCTTCGTCTCGGTGCACTCGATCGTGTCCTGGGACTTCGCGGTTACGTCGGTGCCCGGCTGGCACAACACCATCTTCGCCCCGTATTTCGTTATCGGGGCCGTGCATTCCGGCGTGTCGGCGGTGGTGACCGTGATGATCGTGATGCGCTACGCCTTCGGGCTGAAGCGGTTCATCACCCGAGACCACATCGACTCGCTGGCACGCCTGCTGATCGTAGTCGCGACGGTCTGGCTGTTCTTCTTCCTGCTGGACTTCTTCTTCGGCCTCTACGGCACGGAGCCGGCCGAGGTCGACACCTGGCAGCGGCGACTGGTCGAGCCGCCCTGGGTGGTAATTGCCATCACCTTCATCATCTGCGCCTACATCATCCCGGTGCCGATGTGGATGTTCCGCGCCGTCCGGCGGAACTTCTTCTGGATGTTCGTGACGACCATCCTGGTCAACGTGGGCATGTGGCTGGAGCGCTACATGGTGGTGGTGCCCGCCCTTGAGCGGAAGAGCGGGCTCACGTTCACGTACGGCGACTACGCCCCCTCGTTATCCGAGTTCATCCTGGTAGCCGCATCGTTTGCCCTGGTGATTCTCGGGTTCCTGACGTTCTCGAAACTGCTGCCGATCATGCCGGCCGCGGATATCAAGGAAGGCCAGATCCTGGCCGACCGCATCAGAGTTGGGCGGGCGAACGTCCCGGCCGCCATGCGGGAGTGAGGTCTATGGCAATGCAGTCCCAAGCCAAACGCGAACTGCTGGCCCTCTACGAGGAGCCGGACCAGGCTGCCGACGCCGTCGAGCACCTGCACAGCGCCGGGTTCGAGGACAACGACATCGAAATCCTGAGCAGCACCCCCTATCCCGAAGGCGCCTTCGGTGAGGGGCACACGAAACACCGGCTGTTCGCCTTCCCCTTCGCCGGAGCGGCCTGCGGAATGGCCGTGGGCATTGCCTGGATCGTCGGCGCGCAGGTCTCCCTGCCGATCATCACCGGCGGCAAGCCGGTGGTGGCCGTGCCGGCCATCATCCAGATTCTCTACGAAGGCACGCTGCTGGGCGCGGTGCTCTTCACTGTCCTCGGCGTGCTGTTCGAGTCGCGTCTGCCCGACGGCGTGGGTCTCTACGACGACCGCATCTCCGAGGGCTACATCGGCATCTCCGTCATGGCGCGCGAGCGCCGGCTGCCGGACGCCCAGATCGCGCTGGAAGAAGCTTCCCCCATCGACCTGCTCTCCAAGGAGGGCAGCCTGATGCACGCGCCGGGAACCACGTGACGCTACCCCGGTTCCGACTCCGCAACCTCGCCGCCCTGGCCGTAGGGCTCGTAGCGGCGTTGGCACTCGTCGGCTGCGAGACGGGCGCCTATCCGATCGACATCTTCCCGGAGATGCACTACCAGGCGTCATACCGGACCCAGGAGCCGTCGCATCCCGGAGCACCCGAGGGATCGATCCCGACCACGGGCGGCGAATTGCCCGTGACGGACTTCGTGGCCATGATCGCGAAAGAGAACCCGGTGCCGTTCACGGGCGAGTCGATCGATGCCGCCCGCGCCGTATTCGCAACCAACTGCGCCATGTGTCACGGCGCCAACGCCGACGGCGACAGCTTCGTGGCCAGGCAGTTCGAGCAATACCAGGAGAAGGCCCCGCCGTCGCTGCGCCGCGCTGAACTGGCGGACCAGCAGGACGGGGCGCTCTTCTGGACGATCACAAACGGCGTGAACCGCATGCCGTCGTTCAGTTCACTGCTGACGGCCGAGGAGCGGTGGTCGCTCGTCAACTACATTCGGTCGATCCAGGAGTCGCCGGCGCCTGACGCCGCCTGAGCGGAAGCGGTCCCATGGCCGAGAGCCCGGTCGCCCTGCTTGTCGTGCTGCGCTTCGTCCACGTACTTGCGGCCGCCCTCTGGGTAGGCGGCGGGATCGTGGTGCTGGCCGCCCGCGCCGCGCCGAACATGGCGCCGCTCGCGGGCTTTTCCAGCGCCGTCCTGGGACGAACGGTCGGGCGCCTGGTCGGCACAGGATTCGCCGTCTTTGTGGTCACAGGGGTGCTACTCACGTTCAATCGCCTCGCGGAACAGACGATCGATGCCGCCTATGTCGCGGTGCTCGTGAGCAAAGCGCTGCTTGCGCTGGCCATGTTTCGGCTTGCGGTTCCGCGTCGCCGGCTCGCCGAGCCCCAGGCTGCAGCGTCAGACACCCGGCCCTGGTGGCAAAGTCGCACGGCGTTGATCGTTGGACTCGGACTTGCGATCTACCTGCTGTCGCTGATCCTCAACGAAATGGCCGAACTCAGCTTCAGAAGCGTCGGCTAGGCTGGACCCGGACACCATGAACGCTGCGACGACGACATCACCCCGCCCCCGGCTGTCGGGGAAACTGCTGCTGCTGGCGGCCGCGCTGACGGCAGCGGTGGGCTTCCTGATCTGGACCGGAACCCAGGGCGCCACGGTCTACTACCACACGGTAGGCGAGGTGCGCGCCATGGATTCGGAGGCGTACTACCGCCTGATTCGAGTCAACGGCATCGTCGCCGACGGATCGATCCAGACGTCCGGCGACGGCAACGTGATCAGCTTCGACCTCCAGGACGACTCCGGCCGCCTGCCGGTGGAATACCGCGGCACGCCGCCCGACCTGTTTGGATACTCAGCCGAAGACCGCTACCAGGAAGTGATTGTCGAGGGCCAGCTCGAACCGAGCGGTGCGTTCCGCGCCCGAAGCCTGATCGTCAAACACGGGCCTGAGTTCGAGCCGCGCGAAATCCCGGCACAGTAGGGCCCGACGAGGTCACGGCACCCGCAGTCGCCGCCTTGCAAACCACACGCTCGACCTCGCCGGCACTTGCCGCGGACGACCTGCATGTTCGGCTGGGCCAGCGAAGTGTCCTGCGCGGCGTATCGCTGGCGTTGGCGCCAGGCGAACGGATGGCCATCGTCGGACCGAACGGCGCCGGCAAGACCACGCTCCTCCGCGCCCTGGCGGGCCTGCTGCGCCCACGTCGCGGCCGAGTGGCGCTGCGCGGCAGCCAGAGTCCGGAGGACCCCGCCGCGCGCGGCGGGGTCGGCTTCCTGGGACACCGTCCCCCGCTCTATCCGCACCTGACCGCCCGCGAGAACCTGGCCTTCGCGGCACGTCTGCAAGGAGTGCCTGAGGGCGCTGAACGCATCCAAGGCGCCCTGGAAACGGTGGGACTGGCAGCGGATGCCAACCGCCTGGTGCGCCACTTCTCACGCGGAATGCAGCAGCGCCTGGGGCTCGCCCTGGCTCTGCTGGCCCAACCTGACGTCGTCCTGCTGGACGAGCCTGACGCCAGCCTCGATTCGGCCGGGGTTGACGACCTTCCAGGGATGCTCGACGCGCTGGCGCCCCATGCGGCCGTGCTCTTCAGCACCCACGACGAACGCGTGGCCCGCGCGCTGGGCGCTCGCATCGTGCGGCTCGAGGCCGGACGTCTCACGGATGAGACGAACCAGGCGCCGGACCGGCTTCCGCCAACAACCCGCACGCATCGCCGACCAAGTCCGCCCAGCTTTGCCCCGGCCGTCTGGGCCATGATCGCCAAGGACGCTCGCGTGGAATGGCGGGCGCGCGAGCAGGTCCCAACGCTGCTCATGTTCACGCTGCTTGCGGCCGTCGTCTTCGACATGGCTTTCATCGCCGCGTTGGGATCGGAGGTTGCCGCTGTCGCCGTCGGGGTCCTCTGGATCAGCGTGCTGCTGGCCGCAACGCTGGCGGGCACGCGCCTGTTCGCCACCGAGCATGAGCGGGGCACGCTGGACGGACTGTTGGTGGCGCCCGTTGACCCGAGCGGAATCTACCTCGCCAAGTTCACGCTGCTGGCGCTGGAAACGGCATTCGTCGGGGTCGCCCAGTTGGTGTTTCTCAGCCTGCTGTTGAACGTTTCCCTGTTTCAAGCAAGCACGATAGGTGCGGTGGTCCTGGCAGCCGCGGCAATCAGCGCCATCCTTGCCCTGCAGAGTTCCCTGGTCGTGAACGCCCGCGCGCGCGAGATGCTCATGCCCCTGCTGGCCATACCTCCGGCGGTTCCGGTGCTGCTGGCCGGTGTGGGCATCACGCTCGGAGCGCTGGAAGTCACTCCCGCTGGTCAACAAGGCGCCTGGTTCGGGTTGCTGGCGGTGGTGACGGTCGTATTCTTGGCTCTCGGGTCGGTGCTCTACCCGCACGCGGCCCGTAGCTAACTGGAGGACTGCATGAGTCAGGTTCGAACGACCGAGTTGCCCGCGTCGAAGCGGCTCGGCGCGTTTCGAGACCCCGGAACCGTGGCGCTCTACGCACTGCTCCTGCTGAGCATGGGCCTGGCGCTGTTCATGGCGTTCATTTTCGCGCCGGCCGAGCGCGTGCAGGCCGAGGTCTACCGCCTGCTCTTCGTGCACGTGCCCAGCGCTTGGCTCGCGTTCGCGGCATTCGGCGTGGTGGCCGTTGGCAGCGTGATGTACCTGGTTCGCGGGAGATCCCGCTGGGACCGTCTGGCGCTCGCCTCCGCCGAGATTGGCGTGCTGTTCACCACGCTGACCCTCGTTACCGGGTCGGTCTGGGGCCGCAGCGTCTGGGGCGTGTGGTGGCAGTGGGACCCACGACTCACCACGACCCTGATCATGTGGTTCATCTACGTGAGTTACCTGGCGCTGCGTTCGTATATCGACGACCCGGAAGCCCGCCAGCGCATGGCCTCCGTGCTGGGCATCGTGGGCGTGGTCAGCGTGCCGATCGTGTGGTTCTCGGTGGAATGGTGGCGCAGCCTGCACCCCACGCCCTCGGTCACCAGTCCCGGTGGCGGCATGCCGCGCGAGATGCTGACGACGCTGATGGTGTCCGTCGCCGCCTTTACCGTCTTCTACGTCGTGCTGCTGCGACAGCGCATGCAGCTTGAACTCGCCGTTACCGAACTCGGAAGCCTGCGCGAGCGGCTGCACGAACGAAACGAGGAATCCGCATGAGCGATCTGCTGTATCTCTTCATCGGCTTCAGTGCGGTGTGGATCGGAATTTTTGGCTACCTGGTCTACGTCACCGGCCGTGTGCGTAACGTGCGCGACGAGTTACATGATCTGCGCGGACAGTTGGATGCGTCACAGGCGGGGCGGGAAGCGTCGAGCCACTGATACGAACTCGGCGGCGACGATACCGCCCGCGTCGCTAGTGCGAACCGGACATGCCTGATCTCGTCGATGCCGGCCGGCTGGGACTCGGTATCGCCTTCGGCGTGGCCGTACTTCAAGTCCTGCTTGGACTCGCCGGCGCCGCACGCCGCACGCCGGAACTGAGTCGCAGCGCCGCCAACGCCGCGTCGGTGCAGGCAGCCCTGCTGACTGTTGTCGTTGCCGGCCTCGCGGCCGGCTTCCTGGCACGCGACTTTTCGATCCAGTTCGTGGCCGACCACTCCAGTTCGGCCATGCCCACCGGCCTGACCATCGCCGCCCTGTGGGGCGGCCAGGAAGGCTCGCTGCTCTTCTGGACATGGTCGATGAGCCTCTTTGCGGCGGTCGCCACCCGCCGCATGCTGACAGCGGATGGCGTCGTCGGCCCGCACGGAATCGTCGTGCTCAGCGGCCTGCAACTCTTCTTCCTGGGCGTGCTGGTCTTCACGTCGTCACCCTTCTCGCGCCTGGTGGCCGCGCCGGCCGAGGGCCGCGGCCTCAATCCGCTGCTCTGGGACAGCGGCATGCAGATCCACCCGCCGATGCTCCTTTCGGGCTACATGAGCTTTGGCATTCCCTTTGCGTTTGCGGCCGGGCTTTTGCTGGCCGGACGCGTCACTCAGCCCTGGCTGCGAGAAATGCGGAACTGGATGCTGCTGGCCTGGGCCATCCAGAGCGCCGGACTGCTGCTGGGCGCCTGGTGGGCGTACCGCGTGCTGGGCTGGGGCGGCTACTGGGGCTGGGACCCCGTGGAAAACGTTGCGCTGCTGCCCTGGCTGGTGGCCACGGCCTACCTGCATTCCGCGCTGGCGCAGGAGCGGCGCGGCCAGCTGCGGGCCTGGGCTATTGGCCTGGTGCTGGTCACTTACGCACTGGCGATCTTCGGCACCTTCGTGGTGCGCAGCGGCATTCTGTCGTCCGTGCACAACTTCGCGCTGTCCGATGTTGGTCCGATCTTCTTCGTCTTCGTCGGCGCGCTGCTGATCCTCTCGGCCGCCCTGTTCATCTACCGACTGCCGCTCATCCGTTCGGACGAGCCGATTACCGACGTTGCGTCAAAAGAGGCGGGCTTCCTGATCAACAACCTGCTGATGCTGGCGATTGCCGCGGCAACCTTCTGGGGCACGGTCTTCCCCATGGTTACCGAGATCGTGCAGGGCGCCCGCATCGCGGTAGGCCCGCCGTTCTACACCCAGGTCAACGTGCCATTGCTGGTCGCCACGCTTGGGCTGCTGGCCATCTGGCCGCTGCTGGCCTGGCGCCGCACCTCCTTGCGAGCCGCCTGGCGGGCCACGCGCTGGCCCATTGCCACGCTTGCGCTCCTTTCGGTACTGCTGGCGGTCCTCGGGATGCGTGACGGTCTGCCAATCATCGCCATCGGGCTCACCGCCGCCGTCGCGGTGGGCGTCGCCCTCGAGTACGTGCGCAGCATGCGGGCGGGACTCGCCCGCCGGCGCCAGGCGACGACCGGCCCGTACCCGCTCATGGTGGGCAACCGGCGACGGCTGGGCAGCTATCTCGTGCACCTGGGCGTCGCCATCCTGGCGCTCGGAATCATCGCCTCGGCCGCCTTCAGCCAGGAGACCGCCGCCACCGTCGAGCGTGGCGAGGCCGTAAGCCTGGGCCCGTACGACGTCGTCTTCCAGGGTCTCCGCAGCAGCGTGCAGCCGGGTCTGAACACCGTAGTCGCCGAGGTGGATGTTCTGCGCGACGGCGCGGTCATCGACCGCTTGTCCCCTTCCCGCCGAATTCACGCCGGCTGGGAGAATCAACCGACCGCCGACGTAGCCGTTAGCACGACGCTGCCACACCTGGACGACGTGTACGTGCTGCTGAGTTCATGGGATGGAAGCGGCGCGTCCGCCACCATTCGCCTGCTCGTCAACCCGCTCGTCGTCCTGCTCTGGATCGGCGGAATCGTCTACTTCGTCGGCATCCTCGTTATCGCCTGGCCGGTCGAACGTCGAGAAACGGTGATGGTCCAGGGCGCCGCTGCGCAGCCGGCCGCGTCGTGAATCGGTACCGCGCGAGCCTGCTCCTTGGGCTGCTGGCGGCCGTGGTCCTGGCACTCCCCGTCCGCGCCGCCGACGAGCCTGACCTGCCAACCCGCAAGCGCATGTGGTCGATTGCCGAACGTCTCGACTGCCCGGTCTGCCAGGGGCAATCCGTGCGCGAGTCCAACGCCCAACTTGCCGCCCAGATGCGTGAAATCATCCTCATCAAGCTCCAGGCGGGCGAGTCCCGGGAACAGATCATGGACTTCTTTACGGATCGTTACGGGCCTGGCGTGCTGCGCGAGCCTCCTCGCGAGGGCCTGGCGCTGGGCGTCTGGATCGGCCCGGTCGTCATCGTCGGTCTGGGCATCCTGCTGCTGGGTTGGGCGCTGGCTCGGGGACGTCGACCGGCAGTGGCGGCCGCCAGCGGCGACCTGGAGGCCTACGAGCGGCAGGTGGACGACCTCCGCCAGGCGGGACGCGACTCGCCGCCACCCGCGTGACCGCGCCGCTGCTGAGCCTGGCGGTCCTCCTGATCGCCCTTGCCGGACTGACCTGGATCGTCGCGCCATTGCTGCGAAGATCAGCCGAATCCGGCGACCCGGGGGAATCGGACGACAACGTCGCCGTCGAGCGCGGTCTGCGAATGCTGGATGACCTGCAGGCCGAACGCGACCGCGGCGCCATAAGCCAGTCAGACTTCGAGCGGGTCAGCGGCGACGTTCGCCGGGACACGGCGCAGCTCCTCCACGATCGCGACCAGCGTCGCCAGCGACTGGACGCTGCGGTGGAAGCCCTGCTTGGAGGCGCAGCGCCTGCCACCGTCCCAGCCCCGGCTCGCACGCCGACGCGCGCCCGGACCGTGGCCTGGGTCGCGCCCAGCGTCGCGCTGGTGGCACTGCTGGGGGCGCTGGTCGTCGTCGTCACCGTTGGAGCGCGATCCTCCGCCGCCGAACAGGAGCCCGTGGGCAACGTTGGCGTCGCGGCAGTCTCGGGAGCGGCGGTAGCGGCCGGCAATGCCGATCTGCTGCTCGTGAGCCACGCCACGGGCGCGCAGTTGAGCCGTGACGGCGGCCAGACCTGGACGCCGGCCGAGGGTCCGGGAGAATCCGTAGGCGCGGCGGCTGGACCCGACACGCTCTACGCGCTCGCCAGCGACGGCGTGTGGTCAAGCCGGGATCAGGGCGCCACTTGGAGCCGAGAGCCAGATTTCCCCGCGTTTCGGCGACTTGCCATTGGATCGCGAACCCAGGGACTCGCGGGCGTCAATGAGGCCGGGTCCCTTTTCGTCAGCAACGACCTCGGCCGCACCTGGGCGCCGGGCCCCGCCGACGCGCCCCGCAGCCTCACGGGACTGGCCATCGTCGACTTCGGCGCCCCGTTCCTGCTGGCCGCCACCGGCGCGGAAGGCGTGCTTGCCTCCGAAGCCAGCGGCGGCTGGCGTGGCGCCAACGGGTTCGTCAACGGCGTCCTGCCCACCATCACCATCCGGTCCATCGTCTACGAGCCCGAAACCGGCGACTCCTACAGTTCCGCGTCCGGCGAGCAATTCGAGGGCGCCGCCTTCGTGGCCACCGATGCCGGCGTGTTCAAGTCCGTCGACGGCATGCAGTCATGGGTGCAGCTTTCCCTGCGCGCGGACGTGCGCGCGCTGGCGATCAGCGGACGCACGCTGTACGCCATCGCGTCCGACGGGTCGGTGTTCCGCAGCCGCGACGCGGGAACGACCTGGCGATGAGACGAGCACCCGGGCTGGCTGCCGTGCTGGTTCTCCTGGCCATCGTCGCCGTGGCCGGCGTGAGGGCCGAGGGCAGCGGCGAGATCGTCGGTCGCCTGCGCCCGGCCACGCCGGGCGCGACGCTGCCGTCGGACCTGGTGGTCCAGCTTGATGGATTCCGGCAGACCGATCGGTTGCCCACCAGCGAGGCCGCGGTTGGCGCCGATGGCCTCTTCGTGTTCCCGGACGTGGCTGCCGGCGGCGAATACGCCTATCTCATCTCGTTTGAGGCGGAGGGCGTGCGCTACAGCAGCGACGTCCTGCAAGTCGTAGCCAGCCAGCAGACCGTAGTCGAGATTGATGTATTCGCCGTAACCGAGATGGATCCCGGCATCAGCTTTCGAAGCCTCACCCGGCTGCTCAGGCGCCAGACGGCCGACACGCTCTCGGTCGTCGAGGTCGCCGAGGTACATGTCCCGGGCAATCGCGCATACCTGCCGGTGCAGCAGCCGGGATCGCCGCCGCCGCTGCGCTTCGGTGTGCCGGACGGCGCGTTCAACCTTCAGCCGGTCGCTGGTTTCGGACCTGGCGACGCCGTCATCGGCGGTCCCGGCTTCGCGGTCTTTGCCGGACTCCAACCAGGCGTGACCACCATGGTCTACGGCTACCAGCTGGCGCTCACCGGCGGGGCCGTCGCCTTTGACTGGGCGCCGGCGCTGAATACCGACATCGCAATCCTGCTCGTTGAGACGGGCCAGCTGACCACAACCGTCACCGGCCTGGTGGCTCGGGGCGATGACTCATTCGGCGGCAACCAGGTGCACCGGTGGCAGAAAGAAAACGTTGCCGCGCGCGAGTCCTTTGCCGTCCGCATCACCGACACGTCGCTCCCCGGCATCGTGCGCACGCTGCGCGCCACGACCGCCGACCGCTGGGCGATCTTCGCCACGGTGCCGGCGCTAGTCGCGGGGCTGGCGCTGGTGATCTGGCGACGCGGCTGGCGCCGTCGGACGCCCACAGACCCCGAAGCCCAGGCCGCCGAACTGCTTGCGGACCTGCGCGCGCTGGATGCTTCCGGGGACTCGGACGCGCCGGAACGCCGGGCGGCCACCAAGCACGCGCTCCTGGCTCTCCTGGAGCGGCGCCCCGAGGTCCTGGGCGACCTCCGGCGCTCCGCCCAGTCGTCGCAAGTGCCCTCGCCGGACGAGACTTGAGCCGAGTTCCATGGGACATTCCCCTATTTCGTCCGGCCGAGTCGGACGCGCTAGGCAGCCCGATTGCGGCCCCCGCCCGGCGTCCCTAAGATCACTTTCGTGAACGAAATCCGACACGACGTACTCATCATCGGCGCCGGTGGCGCCGGCCTTCGCGCCGCCATGGCCGTCATCGAGGCCAACCCCGACCTCTCCATCGGCCTTGTGTCCAAGGTCTACCCCATGCGCAGCCACACGGTGGCCGCCGAGGGGGGCATGGCGGCCGTCATCAAGTCCAACGACGCCCGCGAACACCACATCTACGACACGATCAGCGGTTCCGACTGGCTGGCCGACCAGGACGCCGTCGAGATGTTCGTGGACGAAGCCCCGCGCGAACTGATCCAGCTGGAGCATTGGGGCTGCCCCTGGAGCCGGGAAGACTCTGGCCACGTCGCCGTCCGGCCCTTCGGCGGCATGCAGATCGAGCGCACCTGGTACGCGGCCGACAAGACCGGCTTCCACGTGCTGCACGCGCTCTTCCAGACCTCGCTGCAGTTCAGCCAGATCACCCGCTACGACGAGTACTTCGCCACCAGCCTGATCACCGCCGACGGTCGCTGCCAGGGCTGCGTGGCCCTTGAACTGCGTACGGGCGAGCTGCACGTCCTGCGCGCCAACGCCGTCATCATTTGCACCGGCGGCTTCGGCCGGATCTTCCCGTTCACCACCAACGGCTCCATCAAGACCGGTGACGGCCTGGCCCTGGCCTACCGCGCCGGCGTGGCGCTCAAGGACATGGAGTTCGTGCAGTACCACCCCACCGGCTTGCCGGGCACCGGCATCCTGATTACGGAAGCCTCCCGCGGCGAAGGCGGCATCCTGCTCAATAACGAGGGCCGGCGCTACCTGCAGGACTACGACCTGGGCGAGCCGCTGGACGTCAATGACCCGCGGCACCCCCAGAACCGCGCCATGGAGCTTGGGCCGCGTGACCGCCTGTCGCAGGCATTCATGCACGAGCAGGCCGCCGGTCGGACGTTCGACGGTGAGTACGGCGACTACGTGCAACTGGACGTGCGCCACCTCGGCGAGGACCGGATCGATACGCGTATCCCGTTCGTTCGAGAGCTTGCCTCCAACTACGCCGGCATCGATCCGGTCGTCGAGCCGATTCCGGTTCGACCGGTCGTGCACTACACGATGGGCGGCATCGACACCGACGTGCACGGCGCAACCACGCTGCCGGGCCTCTATGCCGCCGGCGAGTGCGCCTGCGTCAGCATCAATGGCGCCAACCGGCTCGGATCCAATTCATTGACCGAATTGGTCGTCTTCGGCGCGCGCGCCGGACGCCACGCCGCCGCCGCCGTCGCCGCTCAACAGTTGTCCGACGGACCTCAAATCGACCAACAGGTGTCTGCCGAACGCGACCGCATCGCTGAACTCCGCGCCCGACCGGCTGGCGGAGAGCGCATCGCCGTCATCCGCGACGACCTGAACACTGCCATGGAAGCCGGCGCGGGCATCTTCCGCGACGAAGAATCACTCTCCGCCTGCTGCGCGACCCTTCGCGAGTTGGAAGAGCGGGTGACCGGCATTTCGCTGGACGACACGAGCCCGGTCTACAACACCGAGCTGATCAGCGCGCTCGAAATCGACGGCATGGTCGACATCTCGCAGGCGCTGGCCCACGCCGCGCTCGACCGCACCGAGTCGCGCGGCTCGCATCAGCGCACCGACTACGCGGCCCGCGACGACGCCAACTACCTCAAGCACTCCATGGCCTACCGCACCGACGGCGACCCTCGCATCGAGTACAAGGACGTGGTGATCACACGTTGGCCGCCCGCCGAACGCGTGTACGGCTCGTCCGCCGGGAAGGACGGGAAGTAGGCGCCGTGAGCGAGACGACAATCCAGCTCGAAGTCTTCCGCTACCGCCCCGACAACGGCGGCCCGACGTTCCAGTCCTACGAGGTGCCCTACCACGACGACTGGGTCGTGCTGGACGCGTTGAATCATGTCAAGAACTACATCGACGGCTCGCTCAGCTTTCGCTGGTCCTGCCGCATGGGCGTCTGCGGCTCCTGCGGCATGCAGGTCAACGGCGAACCGGCCCTCACCTGCGCCGCGTTCCTGCGCGACCACATGCCCGGTCCGATTCGCGTGGAACCACTGGTCAACTTCCCGGTCGAGCGCGACCTCGTGGTCGACATCAATGGCTTCATGGAAAAACTCGACCACGTCAAGCCCTACCTGGTCCGCGAGGACGAAACCGACGACCTGAGCGCCGAGTACATGCAGACGCCCACCCAGCTGGACCGCTACAAGCAGTTCAGCATGTGCATCAACTGCATGCTCTGCTACGCCGCCTGCCCGGTGATCGGGCGAGTCGACGACTTCATCGGTCCGGCTGCACTCGCTCTGGCCCAGCGTTACAACCTGGACTCGCGCGACCAGGGCAAGCAGATGCGGCAGGACGTGATCTTCCAGAACGAGGGCATCTGGGAGTGCACCTTCGTGGGCGAGTGCTCCGAGGTCTGCCCCAAGCACGTCGACCCGGCGGGCGCCATTCAGCAAGCCAAGTTGGAAGGCGCGTTCGACTACTACAAGCGGCTGCTCACGCCCTGGGCCAGGCGCTCGTGAACCGGCCGCTGGACCGGCGCCTGGGCTGGACCTGGTGGACCCGGAACGGATCCTATTTTCGCATCTTTCTCCGCGAAGCCACGTCGGCCTTCATCCTGGCCGAGATCGTGCTCTTCATGCTCCTGATTCACAAGGCGGGGCAGGACGCGGAGACCTACCTGGCCTATCGCGAGTTTCTCTGGCACCCGCTGATGGTGGTATTCCACCTCGTGGCGCTCGCGTTCGCGCTCTGGCACACCGTCTCGTTCTTCCTGATCGCTCCCAACGCGCTGCCAGGCCAGGTCGCCGGGCGGAGTATCCCCGCAGCCTTCATCATCGGTCAGCAATTTGCCGGGCTGGCGGCCGTTACCTTGCTCCTCTTCCTTTGGGTCGCATGGGTCGGGGCGACATGAGCGGTCGCTCGCACGAGCCGCTGTTCTGGTCGCTGTTCGTGGTCGGCAGCGTGCTAGCCGCGGTGATCGTCCCAGCGCTCATTCTGGTGAGTTCGGTCTTCGGACCGTTCGGCTGGCGCTGGTTCGCCGACGCCTTCACCTACAACGGCGTCCGCGACCTGCTGCAGCACGCCATCGTGCGGCTGGCCATTGGAGCGGTCATCGCCCTGATCGCCGTCCACGCCTGCCACCGCCTGCGCCACCTGGCCATCGACCTGCACGCGCCGCTGCCGGCCGGCCTGATCGGGGTGGTGGCCTACGGCGGCGCCGCTGCCGTGACGATCCTCACGGCGATCTTCCTGGCCCTGATCTAGCACGACCAGCCGCTGGTCCGGGGACGCGGGGTCAGAGCAGGAGTTGGTTGATACCCACCACGAGCGCGGTCGTCAGCGTCACAGAGGCGGCGGCGACCACGCCTAACCGGATGGTCAGGCGAAGCTCGAGATCCTGAAGATCGGACTTGAGCGCCGTCTTTGCCGCTAACGCTTCCAGGTCCGCCTTCGTCGCGAACCGTTCCAGGTCCGCCTTTGTGGCAAATCGTTCCAGATCCGCCTTTGTGGCGAACCGCTCCAGATCCGCCTTCGTCGCGAATCCTTCCAGATCCGCCTTTGTGGCAAATCGTTCCAGATCCGCCTTTGTGGCGAACCGCTCCAGGTCCACCTTCATGGCGACGCCCTGCATGTCCGCCCTGGTCACACGGTTCCCATTCGCGACTGCCTGCACAATCTCGGCAACCGCTTCCGCTTTCGCGTCTCCGAACCCTGCCGCCCTCAGTGTTCGAGCTGCGCGCAGCGTATCGAAGACAGCCATAGCGCACCTCCAACTTCTGACACCCACTGTACAGGGTTCGCTCGAACCAATCGTCCTCGTGTCGCCTTCATTGCACGGGCAACGTCACTAAACTGGACGCCGTTCACGCCCCAGGCCCCCGCACCATGCGCATCACCCAGATTCGTACGGTCGTCTTCGAGCACGAAATGGCGCGCCTCCTCGGCGACGTCAACAGCCCAACCGGCCGGTCCCTCACATCGGGGCTCTTGGTCTACGTGGACACCGACGCCGGGATCACTGGATTAGGACTTGGCAGCCCGGTCGGTCGGCCCCACGTCCAGACGCTGGCCAATCTCCTGATCGGCACCGACCCGCGCGGCGTGCGTGGACTGTGGAAGCGCATGATGGACGTCGTCTTCAAGCTGGGTCCTGTCGGTCCGATTGCCGTGGGCCTGTCCGCCATCGACCTCGCGCTCTGGGACCTCAAGGCCAAGGCCAACAACGAGCCGCTCTGGCGCACGCTGGGCGCCTCCTCGCCCCGCGTGCGCGCCTACGCCAGCGGCCTGGACTCGCCGCTGTCTGACGAGGAACTGCACGCCTACTACGCCGGCATGGCCGCGCGCGGCGTGTCCGCCGGCAAGCTCAAGGGCGGGGCTGACTTCCAGGACGACCTGCGCCGCCTGGGAATCATGCGCGACGCCCTCGCCACCTCCGGCAAGCGCGTGGACCTGATGCTGGACGTCAACGAGTTCTGGACGCCCAAGGAAGCCATCCGGCGCGTGCGTGAGATCGAGCGCAACTTCGACCTGACCTGGATCGAAGAACCCGCCCGTCGCTGGGACGCCACTGGCCTGCGCCAGGTGTCCGACGGAGTGGCCGCCGCCGTGGCCAGTGGCGAAAACCTGCGGCATCCCGGCGAGTTTCTGCATTTGCTGGACCGCCGGGCAATCGACGTCTTCCAGGTCGGCAGCGATACCTGCGGCTTGACCGGCGCAATGATCGTGGCCGACATGGTCTACGGCATCGAACGCCCTGTCTCCATGATGAACTCACCCGGCAGCTTCATGGCCCACGCAGCCGCGGCCATGCCCAACCACTCCATGCTGGAAGTCCTGGACGCCGGGCGCTCCGCGCTCTTCGACATCGACATCCGGCTCGACGACGGCTGGCTCATCCTGGGCGAGCGTCCGGGCTTCGGCATTGAGTTCGACCCCGACCTCCTGGCCGCCCACACCGTCGAGCAGGCCTCCCCCAGGGCGATGGCCAGTCCGTCGGGTCGGCGTCCGGGCGCGGGGCTCTACGCCTAGTCCGCCCGGCGGCTGCCGCAGCTCTGCGCGTCGGCGGAATCATCGGCGAAATCTCGCCTGATCGCCCTTCATCCCTGCGCCTCCGGCAGCAGATTCCCGCGTCCGACTGGTAAGCATCGCCCGAAGTCGTGACAATGGGTGCGCAGATTCCGTCACTGCCAGGAAACGGAGGCCGCTTTGCGCGCGATTCAGTACGCCGCGCCCTCAACCGTAGAGGACGCCGTAGCCATCCTTGCCGAGCACGGCTCAGACGCCCGCATGCTTGCCGGCGGGACGGACCTCATCGTCCAAGTCCGCGAAGACGCCCGCGATACCGGCGTATTCGTGGACGCCAAGAAGATTCCCGAGCTCATGGACCTCTCGGTCAACGCCGACGGCAGCACAACCCTCGGCGCCGCGGTCCCGTGTCATCAGCTGTACAACGACTCGACCTTCACGGCCACCTATCCCGCCGTCACGGACGCCGCTCGCATCATTGGCAGCACCGGCATCCAGGGGCGCGCCTCGGTCGGCGGCAACCTGTGTAACTCCGGTCCGGCCGGAGACACCATTCCCCCGCTGATCGTCCACTCCGCCGTCTGCAACATCGCCGGACCCGACGGTGAGCGCACTGTGGCCGTCGAGGACTTCTGCACCGCTCCCGGCCGCAACGTGCTGGCCGACGGCGAGTTGCTGGTTTCCCTCACGCTTCCCAAGCCGCCCGCGGGCTCAGGCTCGCACTACCTGCGCTTCATCCCGCGTAATGAGATGGACATCGCGGTCGTAGGCGCCGGCGCCTGGCTGCAGTTGGATGGCGACACCATCACCGCCGCCCGCACCGGCCTCGGCGCCGTGGCGCCCACCCCCCTGTTCGTGCAGGCCGCTGGCGACGCCCTGGTGGGCATGACGGCCGACGAAGATGCCTTCGCGGTCGCCGCGGACATCGCCCGCGACGCCGCCTCGCCGATCGACGACATGCGCGGCACGATCGCCCACCGTAAGCAGCTCTCCTACGTACTCACCCAGCGCGCCCTGCGCGGCGCCAAGGCTCGCGCCCAGGGAGGCAGTCCCACCAATGGCCACTGAAATCCTGTCGGGAAAGGTCCACGTTCAGACCACGATCAACGGTGAGCAGGTGGACTTCCTGGCCGAACCGCGGGAGAGCCTGCTGGAAGTCCTGCGCGACCACCTGGGACTGACCGGCGCCAAGGAAGGCTGTAACAACGGCAACTGCGGCGCCTGCAACGTCGTCATGGACGGCGCGCTCGTCAACTCCTGCTGCGTGCTCAGCGTCGAAGCGGCCGGCGCGTCCATCGAGACCATTGAGGGCGTGGCCTCGCCGGAGGGGCTGCATCCCCTTCAGCAGTCGTTCCTTGAGAACGCCGCCCTCCAGTGCGGCGTCTGCACGCCCGGCTTCATCGTCGCGGCCAAGGCGCTCCTGGAGGAAAACCCGAATCCCACGGAGTACGAAGTTCGCTGGTGGCTCGCCGGCAACCTCTGCCGGTGCACGGGCTACGACAAGATCGTACGCGCCGTGCTGGACGCCGCCGAACGCATGCGCGCGGAGGCTTAGCCATGGCCATTGACACCCGAGTCGCTCCCAAAATCAAGCATCACGACGAGGAATACAAGGTCATCGGAACCCGGCCGATTCGCCACGACGGGCTTGAGAAGGTCACCGGCGAAGCGCGCTACGGCTCCGACATCAACCTGCCCGGCCAGTTGCACGGCAAGGTGCTGCGCAGCCCGCACGCCCACGCCCGCATCCTCGGCATCGACGCCAGCGGCGCCGAGGCTCTGGACGGCGTAAGTGCCGTCATCACCAGCGCCGACCTGCCCGACCCGGGCGACAAGCTCACCACCGGCGGCGAGGCGCCCGGCCTTCCGGTCAAGTTCAAGAGCGCCAACATGCTCGCCCGCGGCAAGGTTCACTACCACGGGCATGCCGTTGCCGCGGTGGCGGCCACCAACGCGCACATCGCCGCCGAGGCCCTCAAGCTGATCGACGTCGAGTACGAAGTGCTCGACCCGGTCCTTGAGGTCTGGGACGCGATGAAGCCGGACGCTCCGGTGATCATCGAGGACCTCTACACCGCCAAAGCCGACGGCACCACCGCCGACGAGCCGAGCAACGTCGCGGCGGAAATGCTGTACGAGGTTGGCGACGTCGACGCCGGGTTCGCCGAGGCCGACCTGGTCGTCGACCGCGAGTTCACCTTCGGCGTTGTCCACCAGGGCTACATCGAAACCCACAACGCCACCGCCAACTGGCTCAAGGACGGCCACCTGCACGTCTGGTGCAGTTCCCAGGGCGCCTTCACCATCCGGCAGGAACTGGCCGACCTGCTCAATCACCCGATCACCAAGATCCACGTCGTGCCGATGGAGATCGGCGGCGGGTTCGGCGGCAAGACCACGGCTTACCTGGAGCCCCTGGCCGCCCTGCTCTCCCAGCAAACCGGTCATCCGGTCAAGATGGCCATGGATCGGGCCGACGTTCTGAAGGCGACGGGTCCCACGCCGGGCGGTTACGTCCGCGTCAAGATGGGCGTCACCAACGACGGCACGATAGCCGCCGGCTACGCCAACCTGGCGTTTGACGCCGGCGGCTATCCCGGGTCGGTCGTGGGCGCTGGCTGCCGCTGCGTCTTCGCCCCCTACAACATGACGAACGCCAAGGTCGAGGGCTTCGACGTCGTCGTCAACAAGCCCAAGACCCACGCCTACCGGGCGCCGGGCGCGACCCACGCCGAGTTCGCCAGCGAGACGGTGGTGGACGAAATCTGCCGCACGCTGGACATCGATCCGGTTGAGTTCCGCCTCAAGAACAGCGCCAAGGAAGGCGACTGGCAGCTCGCCATGCCGCCGTATCCGCGCATCGGCCACATCGAGTGCATGGAGGCCGCGCGCGACTCCGCGCAGTGGCAGACCCCGCTGGAAACCGCTCCGGGCAAGAAGCGCGGTCGCGGCATCGCCTCCGGGTTCTGGTTCAACATCGGCTTCACCTCCAGCGTGATCGCAAAGCTGAACAGCGACGGCAGCGTGACGCTGCTCGAGGGCTCAACCGACATCGGCGGAACCCGCACCTCGGTTGCCATGCAGTTCGCCGAGACGTTGGGCATCCCCGTCGAGGACGTGGACCCGATCGTGGCGGACACCGACTCGGTCGGGCAGACCGACGTCACCGGCGGCAGCCGGGTCACCTTTGCCACCGGCCTGGCCGCCCACAACGCGGCCAACGACATGAAGGAACAGATTGCCGAAGGGCTGGCGGACCTCTGGGATGTCGCCGCTGACGCGATCACGCACGCCGACGGCACGTTCTCGGCCAACGGTAACGCGGCCAGCGTGCGCGAAGCGGCCGCTCTGCTGGAGGAAGAAGGCGTATTCCCGATCGGCAAGAACACCGTCACGCCCACCCGCGAGGGTGGCGCCTTCGCCGTTCACATCGCCGACGTGGAAGTGGATGAAGAAACCGGCAAGGTCGAAGTCCTGCGGTACACCGCCGTTCAGGACGCCGGCGTCGCCATCTATCCGCCCTACGTCGAAGGCCAGATGCAGGGCGGCGTCGTACAGGGTGTCGGTTGGGCGCTGAACGAGGAATACGTCTACGACGACGACGGTCACTTGCTCAACGCCAGCCTGCTGGACTACCGCATGCCGACCGCGCTTGACGTTCCCAACATCGAGACGATCATCGTCGAGGTGCCCAACCCCGGGCACCCCTACGGTGTTCGCGGCGTGGGCGAAGTACCCATCGTGCCGCCGCCCGCGGCCGTGGCTAACGCGATCCACGACGCGACCGGCCTCCGCATGAGCCATCTACCCATGTCGCCGCCGCGCGTGCAGGCGGCGCTGGCCGCGCAGGCGTAACCGACGGTGGCCACCGTTCACATCCCCACCCCCATGCGGGTGGCGACGGACGGTGTCGCCAGGGTTGAGATTGAAGGCGCCACGGTGCGGGACATCGTGGATCGCCTGGAAGCGAGTTACCCGGGCCTGGGAGGGAGGCTGGTCGAGGACGGCCAGCTCCGCCCGGGCCTGTCGGTCTTTGTCGACGGCGCGAACGTCGGCCGCCGCCTGCGCACCAAACTCCAGCCCGACAGCGAGCTGTTCTTCGTGGAGGCGCTCGGCGGCGGCTAGACTTTCACACGTCCGTTTTTTTGACTCAGACTCACCACAGCACCGCGGGAGCAACGAATGACAGCAGGCAACGGCACGTACCGAGTCGTTGGGACCCGACCGGTCCGGCACGACGGCGTGGATAAAGTCACCGGACGGGCACGCTACGGCGTGGACGCCAACATGCCCGGCATGGTCTGGGGCAAAGTGCTGCGCAGCCCGCACGCGCGGGCCCGTATTCGCGGTATCGACACCTCCCGCGCCGAGGCCGCCGGTCAGGTCCTCGCCGTGGTGACCGGCGACGACTTCACCGACCCGGGCGCCGGCGAGGCCGAGGCCAACGAGTCCGGCATGCAGAGCCTGCGCTACATGGCCGAGCGAGTCATCGCCCGCGGCCGTGTCACCTACGAGGGGCAGGTCATCGCCGCCGTGGCCGCCGCCAGCGTCCACGAGGCCGAGGAAGCCCTCAGCCTGATCGACGTGGACTACGAAGTCCTTCCGCCCGTGCTCGACGTCCGCGAAGCCATGCAGGACGACGCCCCAGTCATCCTGGATGACCTGCACACCGAGACCGGCGGCGTCTTCGACGACAAGCCCAGCAACATCGCCAAGCACTTCATCTTCGAAGAAGGTGATGTCGACGCCGGCTATGCCGCCGCCGACCTGGTCATGGAGCGCTCCTACTCCACCGCCATGGTCCACCAGGGCTACATCGAGCCGCACAACGCCCTGGCCTACTGGAACCCGGACGGCCACCTGATCGTGGAATCCAGTTCGCAGGGCCACTTCGGCATCCGCGACGAGCTGGCCACCATGCTTGAGCATCCAAAGTCGAAGATCCGCGTGCTGCCGGCGGAAATCGGCGGCGGCTTCGGCGGCAAGACCACCGTTTACCTCGAACCGCTCGCGGCCGTGCTCTCGCGCAAGATCGGGCGTCCGGTCAAGATGACCATGAACCGCACCGAAGTCCTCATCGGCACCGGCCCCGCTCCGGGCGCCTTCATGACGGTCAAAATGGGCGTCACCAACGAGGGCAAGATCACGGCCGTCAACGTCGACCTCGCCTTCGAGGCTGGCGGATATCCGGGCTCGGCCGTCAGTGCCGGCTGCCTGTGCTGCATCGGCCCGTTCGATATCGAGAACTTCCGGGTCGACGGCTACGACGTCGTCGTCAACAAGCCCAAGTCGCACGCCTACCGCGCCCCCGGCGCGCCCCAGGCCGAGTTCGCTGTCGACGCCTTGATCGACGAGATCTGCGAAGAACTCGACATGGACCCGCTGGACTTCCGCCGCCTCAACGCCTCCAAGGAAGGCGACCTGCGGGTGGACGGCACGCGGTTCCATCCCATCGGCAACATTGAGACTATCGATGCGGCGGTCGCCACCGACCACTGGCAATCCGAGCTCGGCGAGTCCACCGGCAGCAAGCGCCGCGGCCGTGGCGTGGCCTCCGGGTACTGGCTGAACGGCGGCGGCAAGTCCAGCGCCGTGGCCCGCCTCAACGGCGACGGCACGGTCACCCTGCTCGAAGGCTCCATGGACATCGGCGGCACCCGCACCTCCATCGCCATGCAACTGGCCGAGTTCCTGGGCATCCCCATCGAAGACGTGGATCCCATCGTTCCCGACACCGACTCGATCGCCTTCACCGGCGTCACCGGCGGCAGTCGCGTCACCTACGCCACCGGCTGGGCTGCCATTGAGGCCGCCGAGGATCTCAAGGACCAGATGGTCGAAGGCCTGGCCGACTACTGGGACGTGCCGGCCGAGTCGATCAGCTTCGACGCCGGCGTCTTCAGCCAGAACGGCACCAGCCTCAACTTCACCGAGGCCGCTGCCGCACTGCAGGAGGACGGCCTGGAAGTCGTCGGCAAGTCCACCGCCTCGCCCACCGCCGCTGGCAACACCTTCGCCATCCACATCGCCGACGTGGAAGTCGACACCGAAACCGGCAAGGTCGACGTGCTGCGTTACACGGCGCTGCAGGACGCCGGCACCGCCATCTACCCGCCCTACGTTGAGGGCCAGATGGAAGGCGGCGTCGCCCAGGGCGTCGGTTGGGCGCTCAACGAGGAGTACGTGTACAGCCCCGACGGTCGCATGCTCAACGCCAGCTTCCTGGACTACCGCATGCCCACCTCGCTGGACCTGCCGATGATCGAAACCGTCATCGTCGAAGTCCCCAACCCCGGCCACCCCTACGGCGTCCGCGGCGTCGGCGAAGTTCCCATCGTCCCGCCCCTGGCCGCCATGGCCAACGCCATCTCCAACGCCATCGGCGTCCGCATCCGCGACCTCCCCGCCTCCCCCCGCGAGGTCCAGGCGGCTGTCGCGAACAGCGCCTGACCGAGCATGAGCCAGCGTCTCGCCGACCGCGTAGCCGTCGTCACCGGCGCCGGCACCGGCATCGGCGTCGGCATTGCCCGCCGCTTGGCGGAGGAAGGCGCGCGCGTCGTCGTCTCCGCCGCCAGCAGCATCCAGGGCGCCCGCGATCTGGCTGACGAGATCGTCGCCTCCGGCGGAACCGCCCTCGCGGTCCAGGCCGACTTCCGCGACCCCACCACCGCCATCGACGTGGTCCAGACCGCCGTTAACGAGTTCGGCGGCGTCGACATCCTCGTCAACAACGCCGGCTACACCCTCGACAAGCCTTTCCTGGAAACCACGCCCGAGGACTGGTCCTCGCTCTTCAACATCAACGTCCAGGCCATGATCGCCTCGTCCCACGCCGCCGCGCCCCACATGATTGAGCGCGGCGGCGGGCGCATCATCAACATCAGCTCCGTCCACGGCGCCCTGCACGCCAACGGCCACGTCATCTACGGCGCCACCAAGGGCGCCATCAACGCCTTCACCCGTGCCCTCGCCGTGGAGCTCGCCCCCCACCAGATCACGTCCAACGTCATCGCCCCCGGCGCCATCTACGTCGAACGCTACGACCGCGACAACCGCGACCTCGAAGCCATCCGCACCTCCATCCCCAACCAGCGCCTCGGCTACCCCGACGACATCGCCGGCGCCGCCGCCTACCTCGCCTCCGACGAAGCCCGCTACGTCACCGGCGCCGTCCTCTACATCGACGGCGGCGTCACCTCCGCCATGGCCGTAACCGACTAGCGACTCCTGCTGCCAACTCCACCGTCCGATAGCGACGGAAAGCTTCCAGCGCAGGCAAAGACCAGGTCCGATTCATGGTCGGCTACGAGGAACAACTCATCGGCGGCGCAAGTGGTCACGTAGAGCCAGAGAGCTGCCTTGCCGGTCCTTGGCCACGCCGCGCTCGGTGGCGATCATTCCTTGGGGTTCCGCACGCCCAATGTGCCGCTCATCGTGACGGGGGGAACCGTTAGCGTCCCGCGTAGTTCTATCTCTTGGCGCGTTCGGTCAATTTCGGACACAAGGAGATCTTCGTCGGGCAAAGTAGTGCGGTACTCCGCAGCCATCACCTTGTTTGGCAACCCGTCCAATGCATACCGCGCAACGGCTTCATCCTTTTCGGAGCACAGTATCAGGCCAACAGGCGGGTTTTCGTTCTCATGGATCCAATGCTCCCGCGCGTAGTTCAAATAGAGATGCATCTGCCCAGCATCGGCATGAGTGAACCTTCCGATCTTGAGGTCGATTACTATCAGGCATCGCAGCCGCCGGTGAAAGAACAGGAGGTCGATCCGATACCACTGGCCGCCAACACGCAGCCTCCGCTGCTTGCCCATAAAGCAGAATTCATCCCCCAGCTCAAGGAGGAAGGTCTCCAGATGACGTATCAAGGCTTCCTCTAGGTCGCTTTCGGAGTACTCGTCCTTGAGATCAAGGAATTCGAGAACAAAGGGGTCTTTGATCTCTTCTTCGGGTCGTCGGTGGTCTGCGGGGTAGGCCTTGCCACCCTCTGTCAGCATGGCGGCCTTGTTCTTCGATAACGCAGTGCGCTCATAGAACTGGGAGCTGACCTGTCGGTCAAGCTGTCGAACCGACCATCCCCCGCGCAGAGCCTCGGTTTCGTAGAACTCACGGGCGTGCTTGTTCTTGATCGATAGCAGCCGTACGTAGGCGGACCAGGGCAGCGGAAAGACTGCTAAGAGCTCAGATATGCGATCTTCGGCGGAGTCGCCACCGGATTTGCCAGACGCCGTCTGGCGAATTGGCTCAACTCCCTCGTCGGCCGAATTGCCAGACACCGCCTGGCGAATCTGCTCGGTTGAATAGGAGAGATAGAACCGGCGCATCTGCTGGATGTTCTGGCGTGAGAAGCCGCGGCCGAAGTGACTGGTTAAGTCTGCCGCCAGCCTCTCGATGAGTGCGGACCCGTACGCTGCCCGCCGTTCCCCCGATTGCTCAAACTCAACGATTCGCTGCCCAATCAGCCAATAGGCGGCGGTCATGGTGGCATTCACCGATCGCGCGGCCGAATTCCTCGCGGCGTCGATAATCCTGGAAACTTCGCCGACGATGGCTTCGTAGCGCGCATCGCTTTTCCCAGCCTCGACCAGCGCCTTCTTCACAAGCCGCTCCCCTTGCCATATGGAGCAGGCTTCTCCTGTACCTGCGTCGGCCGGGTCATCGCATTCACTTCCAGCCAATAGCGCTGAATCTTCGCGACCTCATGTCCCAGGGAGCGGTGGGGGAGCGTTCAGGCTGCGTCATACACCACGCGTCCCTCTCGCAGCGCCGGCTTGTACACCAGCGGATGGCTGTCCTTGTATCGCTCGATGTTCTCGGGGGTTGCGACGACAAGGTCCACGGCCGCATTCACGCCGCGCAGCGCCCGGCGTATCCTGCCGGAGAGGCCCCAGTGATCGGCGCCCGACTTGACGACCAGGATGTCCAGGTCGCTGTGCCGCAACGTCTCGCCGCGCGCGGCGGATCCGAAGAGGATGATCTTCTCCGGCTGCGCCACCTCGACGATGCACCTGACGACATCCTCGACGTCGCTCGTGGTCAAGTTTGTGTTTCCCAGCGAGGTCCCCTTCATCTCCGACTCCCACCCGCCTTGCACGCCGGGATCGCTTCGCGCACCTGCATGGGCTTGGTCATCGCGTCCACCTCCAGTCAATAGTGCGGCACCTTAGCCACTTCATGCCACGGAAAGCAGGCAGCGTCACCCATGGATTCCGGCAACCGCGGCTCGCCGCCAGCTTCGGTTCCCGCCGACGTATACCCTTCCCCGGGGCTCTAATCCGAGCCTTACGCATTAACACTGGGCGGAGTTATGCGAACACGGGCGGTTTGGGCTGTCTTTCTGGCAGCGGTGTTGACAGCGGTATCGGTTTCGTACGCGGCGGCCCAATGGCCGACAACCTGCGTCGAGCTCAACGACATCGTCGAAGCCCATCTGGGCAACGACCACAACGTCGGCATCTATCAGAAAGTCTTTGGGGATCAGGCCGAACAAGCCTGCCGTAACGACCATCGCGACGACGTACGCAGTGTCTTCGCCTGGGCCATTGGCGGTGCGCCTGCCGCGTCAAGCGTCGAGCGCGGCCAGGTCCTGCGCATCCTCGATGGCGACACCATCGAGATTCGCTACCTCAGTGGCGGCGAAGCCGTCGTCGGACACATCGAAAAGGTCCGCTACCTCGGCATCGACACGCCTGAAACCGACGAGCCCGGCGGTCCCGAAGCCACCGAATTCAACCGCGCGCGAGTCGAAGGCCAAACGGTCCGCCTCGTCCGCGACGGCCGCAATCGTGACAACTTCGGCCGCCTCCTGCGCCACATCTTCGTCGTCTACCAGGGCCAGGAAATTGACGTCGTCGCGGCCCTCATCGCCGCCGGCCACGTCAAGGCTGGCAGTTCACCCGCCACGCCCCCCGGCACATCCCAAACCCCACCGCAATTTACCGACGGCCCGGTCTACGACTCCTGCCAGGCCGCCGTCGCCGCCGGTCAACCCCGCTTCCAGGGCAGCGCCGGATCCGGTCGGGGCTTCCCCCAGGCCACCGTACCCTCCGCCCGCGATGGCGACGGCGACGGCGTGGTGTGCGAAGTGTGAGCCACCCGCGTTGACGGTCCGCACACCGCTAAGTCCAGCGACGCGTTCCACGGCCCAATCGGCTGCCCTGGGGGCACGCAAGTCGCTCGCGAGCGCTAGCCCCCGATCGGCGCCGGATACACCAGCGGAATCCCCGGCGTTTCTACGCGCAGCCCGTTGATCTGCCAGCGCCCCAGGCACGCCATCAGCAACAGCCGCCGGTCCGCGCCGCCAAATACGATGTTCGTTGGTGAGGAAATCGTCTCGTGCGTCGGATCGTCCACCAGCAGTTGCAGGTGCCCGTCCGGGAGCATCCGGTAGATCCGGTCCGGCGTGTACATCGTGATGTGCAACACGTCATCCTCGTCAAACTGCACCCCGTCCGGCATGTGATCCGGCAGCACCGTCACCACCTCGCGCTCGCCCGCCGATCCGTCGTCGAGGATTCGGATACGCGACACCCCCGGCAGCCACGTCTCCACCACATACAGCCACTCGCCGTTCCGGTCCACGCACATCCCGTTCGTGAAGTACCGCGACGCGTCACTGAACATCACCGTCTCGCCCGACGGCTTGATCCGGAAGATGCGCCCGGTGAACTCCCCCGCCGTCTGCGAATCCGACACATACAGATCGCCTGACGGATGGAAGCACGGATAGTTCGGCACCACCATCGGCGTCTCGTCCGTTCCGGTGCTCAGCACCGAAACCGCCCCGCCGCCCGCCTCAACCCGCATCACCTTGTGCGCACCGATGTCACAGGCGTAAATGTTCGCGTCCCGGTCGCAGCACAACCCCGCCACAAACCCTTCCAGCAAGGCAATCTGCTCGTACGTCCGCGCCTCCACGTCAATCCGGTAAATCTGCCCCGCCTCGCCCCCCGCATACGCAAAGCCGTCCGGCCCCCACGTCACCCCTTCCGGATGATCCAGGTCCCCGGGCGCCCCGCCCACAATGAACTCAACGTCACTAATCGGTCGCAGAGGTACGCCCATGCCAAGCCCTCGGCCATCACGTGTTCAAATCACCCTACAGCACCCCCCGCTGTCACCCCGCGACACGTCCGATCCTGTAGGCGTACCGCTAATGAGACTAGACCGGTAGTTCGGTGCTCCCGGCCGGGACCCAGCACCCCAACACAGGTGCTCGCGACTCACTCCTACTTGCTCCCTCTCCGCCTTAGTCATATCCTTAGCTAAGTTGACAGGAGAGGAGCCGGCAATGGCAACGGTCAACGTACACGAAGCCAAAACCCACCTGTCTCGCCTGCTGGCGCAGGTCGAGGCGGGTGAAGAAGTCACCATCGCCCGCAACGGCAAGCCCGTGGCCCGGCTGGTGGCGTGCAAGCCTCGAGGCGTACGGCGCCCGGGCGCGTTCAAAGGGAAGATCAAGGTCGACGATAGCTTCTTCGACCCGCTTCCCGAGGAGGAGTTGCGCCTGTGGGAGGGCGGCTGAACCGTGCGGCTGCTGCTCGACACCCACGCGTTTCTGTGGTGGTCCGAGGACAATCCGCGGTTACCTCCGCCCGCCCGGCAAGCCATCCGGGACGAGAACAACGAGGTGCTGGTTAGCGCGGCGTCAGCCTGGGAAATCGCCACAAAGCACCGGCTCGGCAAGCTACCAAGCGCTGACCCCATCGCCTCCGACATTCCCGGAGCCATCGCCGCCCAGGGCTTCCAGGAACTTCCAATCACCGTCGCCGAAGCCGCCCGCGCCGGCGCCCTCCCTGGCCCCCACCGCGACCCCTTCGACCGCATGCTCATTGCCCAGGCCTTGTCACGCGACCTCCTGCTCATCTCCACCGACGCCGCGTTCGACCAATACCACGTCCGCCGGCTCTGGTAACCCCGAGGCCTCGCCCGCTTCCCACCATGACCTGGTAGGCCAGGACGCCTAATCTTCGGCGACGGCGTCCGAGAACTCCGCGATGGCAACGGTGAAAGCCGGCGAGGCAAAGACTCAGCTTTCGCGCCTGCCGGCGCGTAAGCATGCGGGGCTACCCCACGGCCTAACCAATGACGGCCAAACAAACGTGCTCTCTTCGCCAGGCCACTAACAGCGAGCCACTGCCCCACGTAGACTCAAGCAACGCGAGGCACTCGCTTCGCCGTCCCTATCCATGAACGCCACAACCACCCTGCCCACCGTCACCGACACCCTCGGACGCGAACTGCGCGACTTGCGCATTTCCGTCACCGATCGCTGCAACTTCCGCTGCCCCTATTGCATGCCGGCCGAGGTCTTCGGCGCCCGCTACGCCTTTCTGCCCAGGCCCCAGATCCTCACCTTCGAGGAAATCGAGCGCCTCACCCGCCTCTTCGTCGACCTGGGCGCCCACAAGCTCCGCCTCACCGGCGGCGAACCCCTCCTGCGCGCCGACCTGCCCACGCTGGTCCAAATGCTCACCCGCATCGACGGCGTGGAGGACACCGCCCTCACCACCAACGGCTACCTGCTGCCTCGCCACGCCTCGGCGCTGCGGCAAGCCGGTCTGGACCGCATCACCGTCAGCCTCGACAGCCTGGACGATGACGTGTTCAAGCGCATGAACGGACGCGAGATCAGCGTCGAACCGGTGCTTGAGGGCATTCGCGCCGCCGAAGCCGCCGGATTCGACCAGATCAAGATCAACTGCGTCGTCCAGCGCGGCGTCAACGACCAGGCCGTCGCCCAACTGGCCCGCCACTTCAAGGGCACCGGCCACATCGTCCGCTTCATCGAGTACATGGACGTCGGCAACCTCAACCACTGGGTCCTCTCCGAGGTCGTCCCTGCCCGCGAAATCGTGGCCCGCGTCAACGAAGTCGCCCCCATCGAGCCCGCCGCCCCCAACTACCGCGGCGAAGTCGCCAGCCGCTACCGCTACGTCGACGGCTCCGGCGAAATCGGCGTCATCGCCTCCGTCAGCCAACCCTTCTGCGGCGACTGCACCCGCGCCCGCCTCTCAACCGACGGCCATCTCCTCACCTGCCTCTTCGCCGGCGGCGGCACCGACCTCAAAACCCCGCTCCGCGACGGCGCCACCGACCGTGAACTCCGCGCCCTCATCCAAAGCGTCTGGACCGCCCGCACCGACCGCTACTCCGAAGAACGCGCCGGCCTCCTCGACGAATCCGGCCACCCCCACAGCGCCCCCAAAGTCGAGATGTACCAGATCGGCGGCTAGAACCCGCCGAAACTCCCAGGCGTTCCGCCGCCGCGGCCGCCAAATACATCGTGAAGCTTGTCGGTTTTGTTCGCGTCTGTATCCCAAACTTCGTGCGTAGCTTTTTCGACGTCGCCCATCGCCCGCTTCAGAATGCGTCTCAGAAACCGCAGCACGCGCATGTTCAGACCAACTTCAGACTGGAACACTCCGCACATGAATCTATCACCGAAGGGCTCGCCGCTTAGGGCGAGGGAAGGCCGTGGCGACCAGCATCGTTTCAGACGGCGGGCACAGTGCGGCGACGCCGCAAATGGCAGTCACGTGCCCCGCTCCGGAAGCCTGACGAGACCGAGCGAGCCGACTGCGCAATGCCCCGCTTCTCGCGGCGTCCAATGCGTCTGCCGGGCAGAGCTCCAACTACCGCCGAACTGAATCCCTCCCCGGGTCGGACTGAACACGTTCGCCCGAAAACTGGACACATTTGGCCGAAAACTGGACACATTGGCCGTCAAAGTGGACACATTGGCCGCCAAAGTGAACACCTGTCCGCCCACGCCTCGGCCTTGACACCCGGAGAGACGCCGTTCGCTCCACGCCTGCCGCATCCCTCACCGCAAAACCCTCCTCTTGCCCTTCGTAATCATATCGTGTACACTGGATCCACATGCCTGCCGCCCTTTCCCTGGAGTCCCCATGCCCGCCCCCTCCTCCATATCCGATCTGGCTGCGTCCGTCTGTCCTCCCTCATCGCACGTTCCTCGTCACGCCCACACCCGCAGGCGGCCATCCCCGCTCCGTACGCCGCCCCTGGCCTCCTGAAATCGCCGAGCCGCCCCGAAAATTCGCCAAAAGCTGTCTCTCGCCAGCCCGCCCCCTTAAGGGGGCGGGCTGGCGAGAGACAGTTCCCCCTATCATCCCCACGCATGAACCACGTGCCGGACGCTCAGAATGACCTCCGCTGAAGACGCGCCGCTCTGGCAGCCCAGCCAGTCCCGCCGATCCAACAGCGCCATGGCCCGCTTCTGGCACGCCGCCGAGGCCCACACCGGCCAACGCTTCCCCGACTACCCCGCCCTCCACCGCTGGTCGGTCGAACACAGCGCCGATTTCTGGTCCTTCTACGCGAACTTCGCCGGCATCCGCTTCACCAACCCACCCGTCCAAATCAAGGGCCCCGACCGCATGCCCGGCACCCAGTGGTTCCGCGGCGCCACCCTCAACTACGCCCAACACCTGCTCCGCCGCCGCGACGACAAGCTCGCCCTCGTCTACCGCGCCGAATCCGGCCACACCCACCGCCTCACCTACGCCGAGCTACACACCCAGGTCGGCCTTTGCGCCAACGCCCTGCGCCACCTCGGCATCCAACCCGGCGACCGCGTCGCCGGCTACATGGTCAACGGCCCCGAGACCGTCATCGCCTTCCTCGCCTGCGCCAGCATCGGCGCCATCTGGAGTGCCTGCTCAACCGACTTCGGCCCCGCCGCCGCCCGCGACCGCCTGGGCCAGATCGAACCTCGCCTCCTCATCGCCAGCGACCGCTACACCTACAACAGCCGCCGTTTCGACTGCCTGCCGATCATCCGGGCTCTCGGCTCGGAGATTCCGTCGATCCAGCACGTCGTCGTGGTTCCCTTCGGCGAGTCGCCAACGGCCGAGCTACCGCAGGACTGGCTCGACTGGGACAGCCTGCTAAACCTCGCCACGAGCCACGATCCCGAATTCGCCCCGCTACCTTTCGACCACCCGCTCTACATCCTCTACTCATCCGGAACCACCGGAGCGCCCAAGTGCATGGTCCACGGCGCCGGCGGCTCGCTCCTCCAGCACCGCAAGGAGCATCAGCTCCACACCGACCTGCGGTCCGACGACACCATCGTCTACTTCACCACCTGCGGCTGGATGATGTGGAACTGGCTGGTCTCCGCTCTTGCCACCGGCTGCACCCTCGTCCTCTACGAGGGCAGCCTGAATCACCCCGATCTCTCCACCGCCTGGCGCCTGGCCGAAGAACTTGGCGTCACGGTCTTCGGCACCAGCGCCTCCTTCGTGGAGGCCTGCATGCGGGACGGCATCCAGCCACGCGAGCTAGCCGATCTGTCCGCCGTTCGCACGCTGCTTTCCACCGGCTCACCGCTCTCGCCGGACGCCTTCCGCTGGGTCTACGCCAACGTGAACGACAACCTGCACTTGGCCTCCATTGCGGGGGGAACCGACCTGGTCTCGTGCTTCGTCCTGGGCAATCCACTGCTGCCGGTCTACGCGGGCGAGATTCAATCCGCCGGACTTGGAATGGATGTCGCGGCCTTCGACGAGCACGGGAAGCCGGTTCAGGGTCAACAGGGCGAACTGGTCTGTCGCCGGCCGTTCCCTTCGATGCCGGTGCGATTCTGGAACGATCCGGACGGCCGCCGATACCGAGCAGCGTATTTTGAAACCTATCCAAGCGTATGGCGCCACGGTGACTTAATTGAGATTACGCCGCGCGGCGGCATCGTCATGCTGGGTCGCAGCGACGCAACGCTGAATCCGGGCGGCGTTCGCATCGGGACCGCCGAAATCTATCGGCCGCTGGAAGCCATTCCCCAGGTCGTAGCAGGACTGGCGACTACGGTTCGCCGCGAGGGTCGCGACGAGATCGTGCTTTTCGTCGTCCTGCGACCCGAGCACCAGCTTGATGAAGCACTGCGAGAAGAGATTCAACGCGCAATTCGGACGTCGGCTTCGCCCCGCCACGTACCGCGCCGCATCCTTGCCGTGCCCGACCTGCCGCGAACCCGCAACGGCAAGCTGGCGGAGTTGACCGTCGCGCGCATCCTTCAAGGCGATTCGGTGACCAACCGCGAATCCCTGGCGAACCCCGAGTGCCTGACCGTCTTTGCGTCGCTCCGCGCGCAACTCCTCCAAGCGGAGCCCGCCCATGCCTGACCAGCCCGAAGCTGTCATCCTGGCCGCCCGCCGAACGCCGATCGGCAGATATCTCGGGGCGCTGGCCGGTCTCAGCGCCACTGAACTGGGTCGCCAACTCGCCGTAGACCTCCTGCGCCGCACTGACATCGCCCCCGACCAGATCGACCAAGTGGTTGTCGGTTGCGCCCTGCAAGGCGGCCTGGGCATGAACGTGGCCCGCCAGATCGCGGTCCAAGCCGGCATTCCCGTCGAACGCCCGGCCTTTACCGTCAACCAGGTGTGCGGCAGCGGACTGCTGGCGGTGCAACTGGCCGCGCAGCAGGTCTGGCTGGGACAGAGCCGCCTCGTCCTGGCCGGCGGCGTCGAACGCATGTCCGGCGCGCCCTTTCTGATACCACGTGACTCGCAGGGTGACCCCGACCCGACGGCCTCGCCGGTCGATTCGCTGCAAGGCGACGGCCTGGTGGACAGCTTCGAGCACATCCACATGGGCTGCACCGCCGAACGAATCGTCGCCAAGCTCGGGATCTCCCGCATCGACCAAGACACGTACGCCCTGGAAAGCCAGCGACGCTATCAGGCGGCCCGAGGCCGGCTGGCGGAGGAGATCAGCCCGATCTCGGCTTCGACTGCTAACGGGCCGGTTGAGGTCGGCGTTGACGAGCATCCGCGCGAAACCAGTCGCTCGGCGCTCGCGGGACTTCGGCCCGTGTTTCAGAAAGACGGCACGGTCACGGCGGGAAACGCCTCCGGCATCAACGACGGCGCGGCGCTGGCGGCCATCTCGTCCCGCCGCTGGGCGGACGACCACGGCCACGGCTACGACCACGTGCTGTGCGGCTTCCACACGGTGGGCATCGAACCCGGACTGATGGGTCTCGGTCCGGTAGAAGCGATCCGGGGTCTGCTGGAGCACCACGGGTTGACCGACGACGATGTCGATCTGTACGAAATCAACGAGGCATTCGCCGGTCAAGTCTTAGGCGTGCTGCGGATGCTGGGTCTGGACCCTGACAAGGTCAACGTCAACGGCGGCGCGATCGCCCTGGGCCATCCCATCGGCGCCAGCGGTTGCCGCATCCTCGTGACATTGACACATGAGATGCGGCGCCGCGGCGCAAAGCGCGGAGTGGCGGCCCTGTGCGTCGGCGGCGGAATGGGCATCGCCGCCCTGGTTGAGCAGGTGTAGTGGAATGTGCAAATTGATTTCAAACCCTCACTTTTGCTTTGATGGTTTACAGCGGTACTCATCATGTCTCGCAACCTCTTCAAGTGCTTTGACCGGAACAATAAACACTTCATTGAAACACTCGTTTAAGTCTATATTTTGTGCCTATGAATCAGCCCTCAACTCCTTGAGTCCACTAGCAGGCACGTGTAAACTCTCGAACCTCATCCCGAATACTGGTGCGGGTTAGCCATGCCTGAATTCACAAGCAGCATCCTGGAGCAGTTTGGCCGGGACGTCTTCGAGGCCGCCGGCTCGCCGCCCGACATTGCCGACGCGGTGGCCTGCTCGCTGGTGCTGGCGGACCTCTCGGGGCATCCCTCTCACGGCGTCATGCGCATCCCCGACTATGTGACCTACATCGACGAAGGCCTGGTCGATCCCCGGGTGCGACCCTCCATCAAGCAAGTTACGCCCAACGCGGTCTTCGTAGACGGCCACTGGGGCTTCGGACAAATCACGGCCGCGGATGCCGTGGCGGAAGTGGTGAAGCTGGCCAAGGCATCCGGCATCGCGATGGCTGGAATGATGAACTGCAATCACGTCGGCCGGGTGGGGGAATGGGCTGAGCTGGCGGCTGCCAGCGACGTCATTGCCATCATGGTGGTCGGCGGTCCCTCGGACATTGTGACCGCCCCGTTCGGCGGCGCCGAGACGGCGCTCAGCACCAATCCGATTGCGGCGGGAGTGCCGGCCGGATCACGCGATCCAATGATCCTGGACTTTGCAACATCCGCGCAGGCCGTCGGCAAGATCCGCATCGCGCAGGCGCGCGGAACTCAAATGCCTGAGAACTCGATTCTCGACTCCGACGGAAATCCAACAACGAATCCGGACGACTTCTTTGACGGCGGGCTGCTGCTCCCGTTCGGCGGCCACAAGGGTTCGGCTCTGTCAATCTTGATCGATGCCCTTGGATGCGGGATGACTGGATCGGAGCTGACGGATCGCTATCACAAGCTGGGATCAATCCTGATTGGCATCGACCCGGCCGTCTTCCGGCCAAGGGAGGAGTATGGAGCGTCGGTGGACGGGCTGTTCGACCGTGTCACCGGTGTGCAATCCGCGCCAGGATTCGACGAGGTTCTGATTCCCGGTGAGCCGGAACGTCGCGCGCGCGCGGAGCAACGCAGGTCTGGAATCGAGGTGGCGCCCGCCACGCTGCAGACACTGCTGCACACGGCAGAAAAGCTGGGCATAGACGCCGGCGCGCTCAACGATGAGTCCTAGAACCCTCGGCCAGACGTCAACTCGCGGGTCGCACGACTGCTTTGACGGCATTTTGTGCCCGCCGTACGCTGCCGCCGACGCGTTGGCGCCGCATCGATGAGCGAGGCGATCGCATGAAGCTCGGCGGATTCATGATGCCGTTGCATCCACCCGGCCATAATTTCACCGAGACGATTGCCGCTGATCTGGAGCAAATAGTCGAGGCTGATCGACTCGGCTTTTCCGAATACTGGATCGGCGAGCACTTCACCGCTGAGTGGGAGAACATTCCGGCGCCTGACTTGCTGATAGCTCAGGCCCTTGGCCGCACGAAGAACATTATTCTTGGCACGGGTGTTACCTGCCTTCCAAATCACCATCCATTCGGCTTGGCTCACCGCATTGCCCAGCTCGACCACATGGCGCGAGGGCGTTTCTATTGGGGCGTCGGTTCCGGTGGTTTTCCGGGCGACCTTGAAGCCTTTGGATTTGACCTTAAGTCGGGTGACAATCGCAAGATGACCGGGCAGACAATTCAGGCCGTCCTGGATATCTGGAACGGGCAGGCACCGGGAACCTATGAGTCGAAGTACTGGAAATACACGATTCCCGAACAAGTGGATGCCGTTGGTCTGCGCCTCCATCTGCGCCCGTACCAGCAGCCGCACCCGCCCATCGGAGTGGCCGGCGTGTCGCCGTCGTCCGGCACCTTGCGCCTGGCCGGTGAACGCGGCTGGATCCCGATGTCGATCAACATCATCCCACCGGTGACGCTGAAGACGCATTGGGACGCCGTGGAAGAGGGCGCTCAGAAGTCGGGCAAGCAGCCCAGCCGGACCGACTGGCGGATTGCCAGAACGATCTACGTCGCGGATACCACCGAGCAAGCTCGAAAAGAAGCCATCGAAGGCAGCATGGGTCGGGACTTTCGCGACTACTTCTTCCGCCTGTTGCCGCTGGCCGGAATGTTCGACCTTTTCAAGACCTCGCCCGATATCCCGGACGAAGACGTCACGCTCGACTACCTGTGCGATGAGGTCTGGATCGTTGGAAGTCCCGACGAAGTCGAGCGGCGGCTGCGCGACCTGTACGACGAGGTCGGCGGTTTTGGCGTGCTGCTGGCCATGGCCCACGAGTGGGAGCCTGCCGACGGCTGGAAGCGCTCACTGCACCTGCTGACGCAGGAGGTCATGCCGCGCCTGAGGGACCTCACGCCAGCCGCCTGAGCGGCAGCACGACCAGACAACTGAACCTATCGGCGTCCTGAGAACTCGCGTCGCCAATAAACCAGCGGCTGCAGATCCGCCACGCACCCGTCTTCCACGATTCCAACCACGATGGCGTGATCACCGTGTTTGGCAACAAACGATCGCCGGCAGATGAGCGTGGCCAGGCTATTGGCGATCAGCCGTAGGCCATGTGGACCGGCGGTGTTCTCGCACTGCTCGAATTTGTCGTCGACCTTCGACGCGAACAAGCGCGCAACGTCAGGCTGACCCTCGCTCAGGAGATGGACGGCGAAGTACTCACCTTCGGTCATGCCGCGGTAACTCCGAGTCGACTCGTCAACGCAGACGACTACGGATGGCGGACTTGCCGAGTAGGAAGCAATTGAGGTAACGGTCATGCCGCAGGGCCCCGAATCAGGATCCACACCGGTGACGACAGCGACGCCGGAGGCCAGCGAGGCCATAGCCTCCTTGAAGACATCAAGAGCGTGCGGCGCGTCGGGTGTTTCTGGCGTCATCGAGAAAACGACCGCGAGAGTTCGGGCATCGCGTGGAAACTATCGCGACGCTGGATCCGCGCGGAGCACATGTCTATTCCGTGAAGTCCCGACGCCGTGCCTCGGGCTTGGGATCACCACCCCGCATTGACGAGTCGCCGCGGTGATACAGATCGGTCATGTAGGCCTCGTGCGACCCTAACTCGCGAATGACCTTGCCAATGTCGGCCAATGCGCGCATGAGCACCCTTGCTACGGTCCGGAGCCCCAGCATCTGGGTTCGCTTCCAGGGAGCGTCAGGCGGCTCCAGCGTGCGACTTCAGCAGGCAAGCTGCAAGCCGACCGTGGCAGCCTGTTCGCGAAGAGCCTCTAGACGGCGGCCTTCATCTCCCGGTAGGCCGCCAACATGTGCGAGTTAGCCGCCAGGGTGGTCTCAAGCGCCTCGCCAAGCTCCTCAAGCTGAGCTCCCGGGATTGCGGTGAGGGAGTAAGCGTCGGGAATCTCGGTGAAGGTGCGCATGCCGGCGCAGCCGACGGACAGCGTGGCCGTTCCGTCAGCCACGGCGCGTGGCAGAGCCGCACATGCGGGCCGGCCGAGAACTGAGCCACCGACGCCGTGCCAGTGCGTTCCGCCCAGCGCCTCCTCTAAGAGCATTGCCTGGCGCGGGTTCGTCCAGATCACCACGGCGTCGGGCGCCAATGGGAAATCGGCCAGCGGCCCGTAGACGATGCCACCCGCCGGCGGGTCGAAGTGCGGGATGTTCGCGACTTCGGCTTCATCGATGTAGTTGATGGCGCACATGTCGCCGACCAGGCTCATCAGTTCCGCACTCTTAGCCTCGTCCAATTCAAAGCCCATGACCATGGCGCCGATCGGGCAGGCCATGTGCGCGCCGGCGTCGGCAAAGAACACGCCGCGCTCAGCGCGACGCCAGAATGTGCAGGCGGATGGGACGGCGGCCGTTGCCTCGGCGATACCGTCCGGAGCCTCGGCGACGCGGGTGAGGGCTACCGGCGGGAAGTCAAGCGCCAACCCGGCCTGCAACTGGGACGAGAGGTCAGCAAAGTCGTTGGTCATTGCACAGTTCCCCGTCAAACTCGCAGCTCCTGGCCGGTTGCTGCGGCTACTCGCTGACGATTAGCTTACTTCTTGGCGGCTTCGTAGTAGGGGTTGGCACCGGCAGCATGGTCGGTCACGTCGACCACGCGTGAAATCTCCGGCACGCTGTCACGGAGCGCGACTTCGATGCCCTGCGACAGGGTCACGCTGGCCATACCGCAACCCTGGCAGCCGCCGGAAAGTCTCAGGTACGCAGTGTCGTCTTCCACAGCGACTAGTTCGGCATGTCCGCCGTGCGCGGCGATGGCCGGGTTGATCTGGTGGTCCAGGACGCTGATCACGCGCTCGGCCACGGGCCCAGTGGGCGCAGCCGTCGGGTGGCCGGGGCCGCTACTGCCGACCGCGGGGCTGGGACTCTGCGGATTGCGCACGAACAATCCGCCCCCGCCGGGTGAATCGGAGAGGTCGATTGTCGAGCCGCGCATTTGGTCCACGCTGCCGGAGGGGATTACCACCTGTAAGCCCTCGGCCGCGGTCACTACGGCATCTTCGGTCGTCGCGTCGTCAACCGACTTCAAATACATGTCGTAGCTGAAGCCAGACCCGGAAACTCCGGTGATCTCGATCCACATGGCAAGCCGTTCGGGGTTTGGCTTGTCGGAGTGGCCGCGATACGCGAGCACGAGATCCCTGGCGGCATCCGTAACCTCGACCAGCGGCTGGTCTGTCGCGGCGCTGTCGAACGTCATCGCAATTTCCTGTTGGCGGCGCTCCGTGGCCTCACCTCTATGATAGAGGCGTGGCGCACGTTGTCCTATTGCTGCACAGCGAAAGCTACCGAGCGGCCGACTTCCTGCAAGCGGCGCGGCAGCTTGGCGTCGATATCACCGTGGCATCGGATCGGCGCAACCCAGTCGCGTCGGATGCCGACGAAGGCGTGCTGGAAGTCCATCTGGCCAACCCGGAGGTCGCCGCATCGGCGATCGTCGAGTACGCGGGCGAAACGGTGGTCGATGCCGTTGTGGCGGTTGACGATCAGGGGGTGGCAGCGGCCGCCCTGGCCAGTGAGCAGCTTGGCCTGCCGCACAACTCGCCGTCAGCGATTACCGCGACCCGGAACAAGGCGGACATGCGGCGGCGCCTGGCAGCGGCACGCGTTCGGCAGCCCGACTTTGAGGTCGCGCAACCTGACGGCGATGCTCAGATGACCGCCGAACGCCTGGGATTCCCATTGGTCGTGAAGCCGGTGTCGCTGTCCGCCAGCCAGGGCGTGATTCGCGTCGATCGAGCCAACGACTTAGCGGCAACGATCGAGCGAACGCGCTCGATTGCGCAGGCCCAGGGTCGCGATCAGCGTGAGCCTGTCCTGCTCGAGCGATTTGTCCCTGGTGCCGAGGTGGCAGTTGAGGGACTGATGCGGGGCGGATCGCTCGAAGTCCTGGCGATCTTTGACAAACCCGACCCACTTGACGGTCCTTTTTTTGAGGAAACTATCTACGTCACACCCTCGCGATTGACGCCAGCCACGCAGGAATCCATTCGTGCGGTCACGGCCTCCGGCGCGAAGGCACTGGGGCTGTCGGAAGGTCCGATCCACGCCGAACTGCGTACAAGCGACGGGAATGCCTGGCTGCTTGAGATCGCCGCGCGGTCGATCGGGGGACTCTGTGCGCGGTCGCTTAGATTTGGCCTGGGCGTAAGCCTGGAACAACTCATCCTGCGACATGCACTGCATCTACCGATTCACGACCTGGGGCTGACCGACGCTGCTGCGGGCGTGATGATGCTCCCCATTCCGCGTGCCGGCCGGCTGCGTGCGGTGCGTGGCGTTGGCAGTGCCCGTGCGGTCGACGGCGTGGCGGGCGTGGAGATCACCATCTCGCCGGGCCAAGAGCTAGTGCCCTTGCCCGAAGGCAGCCGATATCTCGGATTCGTATTCGCACGGGGGCAGAAGCCTCGCGACGTTGAAGCAGCTCTGCGCATCGCACACGCCCGGTTGACCTTCGAAATCACGCCAAACTAGGGCGAAGGTGACGAAAAACCCCTAGCATTGACCGATGCGAACACTCCTGATTTCCACCTACGAGCTCGGACACCAGCCGCTGCATGCGGCGTCGGCGGCCGGGGCGCTGTTGCGAGCCGGTCACGAGGTTCGTTGCCTCGACCTGTCGGTCGAAATGTGGGACGACGACGCCGTGGCCTGGGCCGAGGCCGTCGGCATATCGGTTCCAATGCACACGGCCACGAGGCTGGCCGAGCGAGCGGCGCAGCGGATTCGAGAGATCCATCCGGATGTTCCAATCGCCTTCTACGGGCTGTACGCGGGAATGGACCATCACCCTGACGGTTCAGAACTTGCGGACGCCCAAATCGCCGGGGCATACGAGCATGGTCTGGTCGGATGGCTGGGTCGATTAGGTCTAGGTGACGACGCGTCCGAGCCACAAGTGGATCTCGACCGTCGGGCCAGCGTGCTGCCTGCCAGGCACCTGCTGCCCGACATTTCGCGATACGCGCACATGGCACTGGGCGATGACGAGTCACCGGTGGGCTATACGGAAGCCAGCCGTGGGTGTGTGCATACCTGTCGTCACTGTCCCGTCCCGATCGTGTACGACGGGCGGATTCGGATAATCGACGCCGACGTGGTGCTGGCCGACATTGATCAGCTGGTGGCGGCCGGTGCGCGCCACATCACCTTTGCCGATCCGGACTTTCTGAATGGCGTGCGGCACTCGGAGCGCGTGGTGCGCGCGATGCACGCTCGGCATCCGCACCTGACGTTCGACGTGACGACCAAGGTGGAGCACATCCTGGAGCACGCGAGCGTCTGGCCGGAGTTCGCGGCCGCCGGCTGCCTATTTGTTGTGTCGGCGTTCGAGTCCGTGAACGACGAGATTCTGCGTCGGCTGGACAAAGGACACACGGCAGCTGGGGCGGCGCAGGCCGTTCGACAGCTTCGCCGGCACGGCATCGAAATACGCCCATCCTGGATGCCGTTTACCCCGTGGACGACGCCAGCCGACGTTCTGGCCGTCATGGAGTTCGTGCGCGACCACGACCTGATAGCCAACGTGGACCCAGTGCAGTTCACAATCCGGTTGTTGGTTCCGCAGGGATCACTGCTGCTGGACTTGCCCGAGATGACTCCCCACTTGCGCGGCTACGACGAGGAGCGGCTCACCCACGAATGGCGCCCAGACGATCCGCGCTCCGACGACCTGCAGGAAGAGCTCGCCGAGATCGTCGAGCGCGGAATCGCGGAGGAATCCTCCGACGCGGTTCTGTTCGAGCGAATGTGGACGGCCGTCAAAGCCGCGGCACCCGAGGCGACCGCCGGTCCAGCGCCGGACCTCTCCGGAAACCCGCTGCCGGTCCGGCCACGACTCACCGAACCCTGGTTCTGTTGCGCTGAGCCGACGGACATGCAGTTCGGTCCGCTTGAAGCAATTCCGGCGTAGCCTGCGCATGACGCAGCAGTTGCCGGTCAAGATGTATGACCTGGGATACATCGACTACCTCGACGCCCTTGACTGGCAGCAGACAAGGGCGGAAGAAGTGCGTACCCGGTCTTCGGCTGACGTTCTGGCGTTGCTGGAGCATCCGCCGGTCTACACCATGGGTGCCCGCGGCGGAGACGATCACCTGCTGTTGGGCGATGACGACCTTCGCGCCAGGGGCGCTGAGCTCGTCATGACGGACCGGGGTGGCGACATTACCTTCCACGGACCCGGTCAACTGGTGATTTACGCCATCCTGAATCTGCGGCGTCGAGGTTTGCGTCCCGTCGACCACGTCCGTTGCCTGGAGCGCACGATCCTCGACACGCTGGCGGCCTTTGAGGTGCATGGTCGAACGGTCAAGGGTCGGCCCGGCGTCTGGATCGGTTCGCGAAAGATTGCGGCCATTGGCGTTTCGATTCGGGGCGGAGTCACGATGCACGGCGCGGCGCTCAATGTCACGAACGACCTGACATGGTTCAATGCCATCGTGCCCTGCGGACTTCATGGACTTGGCGTCACCTCGATGGACCGCGAACTGGGGATCGCTCCGCCGATGAGTGATGTGATGGCCACTGCGGCCGCGGCATTCGCCGAGGTGTATGAGACTGATGTACGTCCCGCGGCACCTGCGACGGAGCCCGTCGGTGGCCACTGAGGTTCGGGTAGCTCGACCGTCGTGGCTTCGGGCGCGTGTGCCCGGCGGCGAGCGCTTCGAAGACCTGCGAGATCTTGTGCGCTCCGAGCGCCTGCACACCGTCTGCGAAGAGGCCCGCTGCCCAAACATCGGTGAGTGCTGGAACGCCGGCGAGGCGACGTTCATGATTTTGGGCGACACCTGCACGCGGGCCTGCGGCTTCTGCGCCGTCACGTCGGGTCGGCCCGGGGCGCTAGATCCGCTGGAACCGTTCCGGGTGGCCCAGGCTGTCGCGCAGATGGATCTCGATTACTGCGTGATTACCTCCGTTAATCGGGATGACGAGGCGGACGGCGGCGCCGCCATATTCGCCGGTTGCATCCGGGCCATTCGACACCGAACGCCTCACGTGGAGGTTGAAGTGCTCATCCCGGACTTCATGGGCAACTGGGACGCGCTGGCCGCGGTTGTTCGGGCCCGGCCGGTCGTTCTGAATCACAACATTGAGACAGTGCCGCGGCTATATTCGCGTGCGCGCCCCAAGGCGATCTACACCCAGTCCCTGGAATTGCTGCAGCGAGTCAAGCGCATTGATCCGAACATGATCTCGAAGTCGGGAATCATGGTTGGGCTTGGTGAAACGCGGGACGAACTGTCCAAGACGCTTGCCGATCTGCGGGACCATGACTGCGATCTGCTCACGATTGGGCAGTATTTGCGACCCTCGCGCAAGCACTTGCCGATCGTCCGCTACTACAGTCCAGAGGAATTCGATGAACTCGCTGACGAGGCGCGTAGCCTCGGCTTCGCCCACGTTGAATCGGGGCCGCTGGTGCGAAGTTCGTACCATGCGGGGGAACAGGCCCGCGCGGCCCGAGAGAAAGCAGCCGACCTGACGCGCGAACGGTAAGAAAACTGGTGCGCGCGCCCGGCCGGGGGCGCTAGGCTCGGACCGGTGGGGCTCTCAACCGCTTGAGGTGCGGCGCCATCGCAACCATCGACGTCAACGGACAGGCTGACGACTCCGCCATCGAGTCCCTGGAAACGCAGGACTGGCTGGAGTCCCTCGACGACGTATACGTCCTGCGGGGACCGGAACGCGTTGCCGGGCTGCTGCGGGAGTTGCAGATCCACGCACAGCGGGACGGCGTTTCGTTACCCGTCACCTCGCGCACGCCCTACGTCAACACCATCCCACCCGACCGACAGCCCGACTATCCGGGCGATCGCGACATCGAGCGGAGGATCAAAAGCATCATTCGCTGGAACGCCATGGCGATGGTGGTGGAGGCCAACAGCAAGTCGGACGGCATCGGCGGCCACATCTCTACGTACGCGTCGGCGGCCACGTTGTACGAGGTGGGCTTTAACCACTTCTTCCGAGGACCGAATCACCCGGACGGCGCCGACATCGTGTACTTCCAGGGGCACGCCTCGCCCGGGATGTATGCGCGGGCGTACGTGGAATGGCGGCTGCCGCCGGCGCAATTGCATAACTTCCGGCGCGAGTTGGCTGTCGAGGGCGGTTTGTCGTCATACCCTCACCCGTGGCTCATGCCCGACTTCTGGCAGTTCCCGACCGTGTCCATGGGCCTCGGGCCACTCATGTCCATCTACCAGGCCCGGTTCATGCAGTACCTGGCCGATCGCGATCTGCGTCCGGACACCGGCCGGCGAGTCTGGGCGTTCCTGGGCGATGGCGAATTCGATTCGCCGGAGGCCAGCGGGGCGATCTCACTGGCGGCTCGGGAGTGCCTGGACAATCTGACGTGGGTCGTGAACTGCAACCTGCAACGCCTGGACGGACCGGTACGCGGCAATGGGAGCGTGGTGCAGGAGCTGGAAGGGCTGTTCCGGGGCGCCGGCTGGAATGTCATCAAGGTGCTCTGGGGCAGCGACTTTGACGAGTTGTTCGCCAACGACACCGAGGGAATCCTGGCCAAGCGAGCCAGCGAGGTGGTGGACGGCGACTACCAGAAGTACTCAGTCGCCGGCGGCGCCTACATCCGCGAGCACTTCTACGGCGTGGACCCGCGCTTGCTCGCGATGGTTGCGGGTCGAAGCGACGACGAACTTTGGCGCATGCGGCTGGGCGGTCACGATCCCACAAAGGTCTACGCGGCCTATCACGCAGCGGTACGTCACAAGGGTGCACCGACGGTCGTCCTGGCTCGCACCATCAAGGGCTACGGGCTGGGCGAGGCCGGCGAAGGACGCAACATCACGCACCAGCAAAAGAAACTCAACGTGGACGAACTCCTCACGTTCCGCGACCGGTTCCATATCCCTCTGTCGGACGACGAGGTCATAAACGCGCCGCTGTATCGGCCAACGCGGGAGAGCACGGAGGGTCGATACGTCGCCGAGCGGCTGCGTGCGATGGGCGGGCATTTGCCGACACGTTCCACGTCGTACACACCGGTAGCCCCCCCGAGCAACGACGCCTACGAGGAATTTTCGGCGGGCACCGGGGAACGGCAGGCGTCCACCACCATGGTGTTCGTGCGGCTGCTGACGAAGCTGCTGCGGGATCCGGAGCTCGGTCGCCTGATCGTGCCAATCGTCCCGGATGAGGCGAGGACCTTCGGCATGGAGGCGCTATTCCGCCAGGTCGGCATTTACTCGCACGTGGGTCAACTCTATGAGCCGGTCGATTCCGACACATTGCTGTATTACAAGGAATCGACCGACGGGCAGATCCTGGAAGAGGGGATTACGGAGGCCGGCTCGCTGGCGTCCTTTATTGCGGCAGGGACGGCCTACGCCGCGCACGGCCTGCCGATGATTCCCTTCTACATCTACTACTCGATGTTCGGCTACCAGCGCGTGGGCGACCTGGTGTGGGCGGCGGCGGACAGTCGAACGCGCGGCTTCATGGTCGGCGGAACCGCGGGCCGAACGACGCTGGCGGGCGAAGGGCTACAGCACCAGGACGGGCATAGTCACCTGCTGTTCTCATCGGTGCCCAACTGCCGAGCCTATGACCCCGCCTTTGCCTACGAGGTTGCCACCCTGATCAGGGACGGCATCCGACGCATGTACGCCGAAGGCGACGACAGCTTTGTTTACCTGACGGTGGGCAATGAGAACTACGTCCATCCACCGAAGCCGGACGCGCCGGACGTGGACGAGGGCATCCTGCGCGGGATGTATCGATTCAGGCGCGCGGATCTCGAGCAGCCCCGAGCCCGCGCGCAGCTGCTGGGCAGCGGGGCGATTCTGAACGAAGCAATCAAGGCGCAGGAAATGCTGGCTGAGCGGTATGGCGTGGCCGCCGACGTTTGGTCCGTGACCAGCTACACCGAATTGCGGCGCGACGCTCTGGACGTTGAGCGCTGGAACATGCTGCATCCGCACGAGGAGCCGCGCACTCCCTACATCACGCAGCAACTCGCCGGACTGCCCGGCATCGTGGTCGCGGCGTCGGATTATGTCAAGACGATGTCTGATGCGGTTGCCAAGTGGATTCCGCAGCCATTGATGTCGCTGGGCACCGACGGATTCGGACGAAGCGAGGATCGCGAAGCCCTGCGCGATTTCTTCGAGGTCGATGCCCGGTACGTTACGCTGGCGACGCTGTATGCGCTGGCGCGCGAAGGCGAGCTTGATCGGGAAATTGTTTCCGAGGCTCTTGAGGACCTCGAGATCGACCCGGCCAAGGCCAACCCCCGGCTCGCCTGACGCTTCCGCCACCGCCGCGACGGAGCCGGCATGGCGACTGAACTGAAACTCCCCGACCTGGGCGAGGGCATCGCTGACGCTGACGTACTGAGCGTCCTCGTCAGCGCAGGACAGGCGGTTGTCAAGGACGACCCGATCATCGAGATCGAGAGCGACAAGGCGACCCTGGAAGTTCCGGCTGAGATTGCCGGGACAGTGACCCAGATATTGGTGAACGCTGGCGACACGCTGCAGGTCGGTCAGACCATTCTTGAACTAGAAGAGAGCGCCTCGGCGGCGGACGGCAAGCCTGCGGCAACTCCGCCGCCGGCGAATGCGTCGGCGGGAACCGTCACCGATGCGCCGGCTCCAACTCCTGCACCGGCGCCAACTCCACCGAGACCGCAACCCAGACCAGCTGAAGCGCCGCGCGTCGCGCCACCTCCACCACCACCGGCGGACGGCGACGCGCCCGTGTTTGCATCGCCGTCAACCCGCGGGTTCGCACGCGAAATCGGTCTGGATATTCGGGATGTCACAGGCTCGGGCCCCGGCGGACGCATTTCAGTTGACGACGTGAAGGCCCACGCCAGGTCTCGACCGGCCACGGCACCCGCAGCCCCTGGATCACTCGTCGCTGCGCCGCTGCCCGAATTCAGCAAGTTGGGAGCGGTCAAGCGAGAGCGCATGAATCGGGTTCGTCGGACAACCGCCACCAACATTGCCCAGTCGTGGTCCACTATTCCGCACGTCACGCTCTTCAATGAGGCCGATATCACGGCCGTGGAGGCGATGCGGCAGCGCGAGAAGGACCGGGTTCGGAGCGCCGGCGGCAGCCTGACGATCACGCCGATATTGATGAAGGTCGTGGCCGCCGCGCTCAAGGCACATCCCAAGATGAACGCCAGCGCGGACTTCACCACCAACGAAATGGTGCTGAAGGACTATTGCCACTTGGGCGTTGCGGCCGACACCGATCGTGGGCTGCTGGTGCCAGTCATTCGGGACGCCGACGAGAAGAGCATCACTGAGTTGGCGATTGAAGTGACGAAAGTTGCCGGCCAGGTTCGCGACGGCCAGTTGCCGCCCGAGCGGCTGGAGGGTGCCTCCTTCACGATCAGCAACCTGGGCGGTCTCGGCACGGGACACTTCACGCCGATCATCAATCCCCCCGAAGTTGGAATCCTCGGCGTTGGCCGCGCCGTGGAAAAGCCCGTGTATGTCGAAGGACTGTTGCGCCCACGACTTATGTTGCCGCTGGCCCTTTCGTTCGACCACCGTGCCGTGGACGGAGCGGACGGTGCACGCTTTCTCACCTGGATCGTTGACGCGCTGGCCCAGCCACTCATGCTGGCGATGGGGGACTAGTCGGGCCGTGACCGCCGACGGACGGCAGCCGCGCGTAGCCGTGATTGGGGCAGGGCCGGGTGGTTATCCTGCCGCCTTTCACGCGGCCGAGTTGGGCATGGACGTCACGCTCGTCGATCCCGAGGCGAACCCTGGGGGTGTGTGCCTCTATCGAGGCTGCATACCCTCGAAGACCTTGCTGCATGTGGCGTCGCTGCTTGGGGAGGCCAAGGATGCGGCCGCCTGGGGCGTGAGTTTCGGACGCCCGGAGATCGACCTGGACCGGCTACGTAGTTGGAAAGACCAGGTCATCTCCAAGATGACTTCCGGCCTGGGACTCCTCACGAGAGCGCGACGCGTGCGATTCGTACACGGACTTGCGCGTTTCGATGATCCCCGCGCACTGCTCATAGAGCCGACTGATGGGGGCGACGCACAACGATTGGAGTTCGACTATGCGGTCATAGCCACCGGCTCGCAGCCGGCGGCACCGCCGGGATTCGAGATCGACGGCGAACGGATCCTTGATTCAACGTCAGCGCTGGAGATCGACGACATCCCGGACACGCTGCTGGTCGTTGGCGGGGGCTACATCGGGCTCGAACTCGGAACGGTGTATGCGGCGCTGGGATCGAAGGTGACGGTTGTCGAGATGGAGACCGGCCTGCTGCCAGGGGCCGACCGCGACCTGGTACGACCGTTGGAGCGCAAGCTGGAATCCGCATTTGCCGAGATTCTGCTCAGCACGCGAGTCGCAAGCCTGAACGTGCGGACGGATGGCGTGAAAGTCGAATTGGCGGGGGCGCGCGTCGAGAACCCTTCCCGGCTCTTTGACAAGGTCCTGGTCGCGGTGGGACGGCGCCCCAACAGCTCTGGACTGAACCTGGAGGCCGCGGGCGTGGAGTCCGACAAGCGCGGCTTCGTGAAGGTCGACCACCAGCGCCGCACGAGCGCCGCCAACATATTTGCCATCGGCGACGTGGCCGGCGAACCAATGCTGGCGCACAAAGCCACATACGAAGCAAACGTGGCCGCTGCGTCCATTGCCGGTCAGGCGGCGACGTATGACGCACAAGCCATCCCAGCAGTGGTGTTTACCGATCCTGAGATCGCCTGGTGCGGGCTGACCGAGGCCGAAGCCCGCGATTCCGGCCGGCCGCACGAGGTCGCTACGTTTCCGTGGGCGGCTTCGGGTCGAGCAACAACGCTTGGGCGGAATGACGGGCTGACGAAGCTCATTCTGGAGCCGACGACCGAGCGCGTGCTGGGAGTCGGGATCACCGGCCGCGGCGCTGGCGAACTCATTGCCGAAGGCGTGCTTGCAGTGGAGATGGGCGCCCGAGTCGACGACCTGCGGCTGAGCATCCATCCACACCCCACGACGTCCGAAACCCTGATGGAAGCCGCCGAGGTCTTCTTCAACACCAGCCCTCACTACATCGCGCGAAAGCGCGGCTGAAACGCCGGACTTGCTACCGGCCCTGCGTTAAGTCACGCGTCCGATCGTCCACTCGACGGTAGGCAAGAGCGGGTCATCGGTTTCCTTCAGCCAGTTGACAATTTCGCCGGAAAGCTCGACGCGAACGTCGGCCGTCGACGGATCGTCGATCACGTTGCGGGTCTCGTGCGGGTCGTTGTGCATGTCGTACAGCTCAGGCTTGTCGTAGAGCCAGAGATTCAGCTTCCATCGGTCGGTGACCGCCGTCTTGACGAACATCAAGTCGTCGCGCAGTCCGGCCTCGATGTAGAACTCGCAGAAGACGATGTGGCGCGGGCCCGGCGCTTCACCGAGAACCATTGCGCTCTGATCGATTCCGGCGCCGGCACTGATCGGAACGCCGCACAAGGCGCCCAGTGTGGCCGGCAGATCGACCGTGTTGAACAGGGCTTCGGTTTGGCGTCCAGCGGCGATCCCGGCCGGCCAGCGCATGATGAGCGGAATCCCGATCGACTGCTCGAACATTGCCGGCCCTTTTCCGGCCATGCGATGCGCCCCCATCATTTCGCCGTGATCCGACAGAAAGACGATCAACGTGTTGTCGCGCAGGCCCTGCGTGTCCAAATGGGCGAACAGGCGGCCGACTTCAGTGTCGATGTGCGCGTTCAGCCCGTGGTAGTGAGCGATAAAGCGGCGCCAGTCGTCCTCCGACATGTTGCGCACCCAGCGATGGGTAAGGCTGCGCTGGTAGGCGTCGGACTTACCGTGAAAGTCCTCGTGAATCGTCGGCGGCAACTCCACGTCGGCCGGGTCGATGCGATCCGCGAAGTCGCCCGGTGAAATAACCGGCGGATGCGGATCCTTGATTGAGAGCGTGAACGCCCACGGGCGCTGGTCGCGGCCGTTGATGAAGTTGATGGTCTCGTCCACGGCCCATGACGTCCGGGCGTGCTCGACCGGAATGGCGGATGACCCCGAGGGAACCACGCCGGTCTTCGTGCCCTCGCTAAAGCCGAATTCCTGGTGCTCGCGCTTGAAGAGTTCGGCCAAGCCGTGGCGTTCGAGATGCTGGATGTAGTAGTCGCGGCCGTTCTTCCAGTAGCGGTATGTCCTCCAGTGCTCCTCCCAGCCGTGATGCGGGATTTCGTCGTTGCCCATGTGCCAGGGGCCGGTGTAGCCCATGCGATAGCCGGCGTCTCGAAAGGCCTGGCCGAGCGATGGCACCGACTCGGGAAGCACAGCGCGCTGCCTGACGGTCCCGAAACGCTCGTCCTGGCCCGATCTTGGCACGCAGAGCAAGTGGTGCTGGTGCGGATAGAGCCCGGTGAACATCGAGGCGCGCGCCGGCGAACACTGGGGCAGCGGAACGTATGCGCGATTGAGCGTTAGCCCTTCGGCCGCCAGCCGGTCGATTTGGGGCGTCTGCGCCACACGGTTGCCGTACGCGCCGAGGTAGCTGGCGTCCAATTGGTCGCAAAGAATGATCAGGAGGTTCGGGCGAGTCTGGGGCACGGTGTTCTCCTCTAAGTAGCACCGCAACTTCGCGGATTTGGGACCAGCTTTGCCCTTGCGAAGGTCATCCTGGTACCGCCGGTGCGTTTGACGCCCTGCCGAACTGGGCGTAGCGTAAGAATGGTTCGGGCTTAGAGTACTTCGGACAGGTGAAGTACGAGGCCGAAACCAGGGAGGGCACTGATGACTCGACGACAAATCCTGAAGATACTAGGTGTTGGAGGCTTCGGAGCCGGTGCAGCGGCGCTTCTGGCAGCCTGCGGCGAGACTCAGGTCGTAACCAAGGAAGTTCCAGTCGAGAAGATCGTAGTCAAGGAAGTGCCGGTCGAGACCATCGTCACAAGGACCGAAGTCAAGGAAGTGCCAGTCGAGAAGATCGTGACGCAGACCCAGGTTCAGGTCGAAGTTCAGGAAGTCCAAGTCGAAAAGGTAGTCACGGAGGTTGTCAAAGAGGTAGTCGAAGTTGAGAAGGTCGTTGAAAAAGTCGTCGAGAAAGTCGTTGAAGTCGAGGCGCAGCGCCCACCCGTAGTGCTGACCTTCGCGACTGACCACACCTCCGGCCCGCGCGGCGCGGCGGTGCAGTGGGCGGTTGAAAACTGGGCCAATCGGCGGCCGGACGTGAGAGTTCTGGTGGAACCGGTTGGCGGGGGCTATTGGGACACGCTCTCCATCCGAGCCGCGGCCGGCACGCTGCCGGAGATGGTGCTCTGGGATGGCCACCTCTTCAACGCCTGGCGTGACGACAACACGGTGCTCCAGCTCAACTCGGTGCTGGAGAAAATGGATGGCTGGAACGAGGAGGAGTACTACTACATCCCCAACCTCTGGACCGACAACGGGCACGACGACGACCACAGGTTTCCGCCTCCGCCCCAATTGCACGGCAACCAGTACGGCATCACCTACCAGGGTGGGATCAGCGGGTTCATGTACAACCAGACCCTCGTGGATGAACTGGGTGCCGGTCATCCCGACGACAGCTGGACCTGGGACGACCTGCTGGAGAATGCGCAGAAGACCACCGATCCAGAACAAGGCCTTTGGGGCATGGACGGGGGCGGCAACTGGTATTCGTGGCACCCGATGATCTGGTCAGGCAACGAGGAGTACTTCCGCAGCTACGACGACACCGAATTCACGATGTACGAAAACGGTGGCAGCGCGGGGATTCAATTCATCCATGACGCGGTGTTCGAGCACGAGGTCGCCGTGCCCATCGCCGATATGCGCGAGGTTCGCGGCGAGTTCAGCACGCCATTCACGGCTGGCATCCAGGCGTATTACCTGACCGAGCGCGTCCGTCAGACGGCGCGCCCGCTGATTCAGATCAAGGACCGCTTCGAGTGGTCGCTGGCGCCGGTGCCCGTCAATCCGGCAACCGGCAGATCGGGCACGTTCTGGTCTTGCCAGTTCCACGCCGTAACCAGCGGCGCCGAAGCTCGCGGCAACGTGGCGGAGACCGCCGAAGTCTGCCTCTACTTCGGGACCGAGGTACAGCACCGCGTGGCCGGCGTCGACCGCGGCCACCTGCCCATGTGGCGGCCAGCCCTGGAAACGGCGGAAGCGCAGTCTGGTCCGCCCAACAACATGCACTACCTCAAACAGTACGCCGACGGCACGGAAAACCGTCACCGCCAGTACCGGATGCCAAACTGGGGCGAGTGGTATCAGAGTTGGATCGGACTCGAGCAGCTCTACATGCTTGGCGAGGTGGCGCTGGAAGAGATGATCGGGAACGTCAAGACGGCCGCCGAGGGCAACCAGGCGCTGCAGATTGAGGAGATGCGCAGTCGCGGCTGGATCTAGCCGAATGGATCGCCTAGCGGGCGCGGGCGGCTTGGCTCGCGCCTGCTTGCGGCCGTCTCGGCGAGTCCAAGCGTCGGTGAAGCAAGGCCCGGTGATGGGCAGGCGCGTTTGGTTGCGCCGTTCGCTTGGAGCCGGCGCCGTTGCCGCCGCGCTATTACTTGCAGGTTGTGGCGACTCCGAGAGCGCGTTCGAGGACTACTCGTTTCCAAGGACGAGTTCGGAGAGCGGCCGCTATCTCTCCGATGAGGAACACGCACGCCTGCGGGAGCAGTGGCAGGCACAACAGGACGCCAAAGGCGCGCAAGCGACTCCGCAGACATCCGGGGGAAGCTAAGTCTCGTCCCTGACCGGCCGAAAATTCGGCGGCAACTCGGTCGCGGATAGCCTTGAGACACCATGCGGCGAGGACCCGCGATGGGAGGTCCACAGTGGTTGAGAAACCGAATCTGCTCTTCATCTTCACGGATGAGCAACGGGACGACACCCTGGCCTGCTACGGGAACCGCACCATCCAGGCGCCAAACCTGAACCGGCTGGCCGACGAGAGCTTCGTCGTCGACCGTGCGTATTGCACCCAACCGGTCTGCACTCCGTCCCGCTCATCGATCATGACCGGCTACTACCCACACACCACGGGCTGTCTCGAGAACAACGACCCGCTACGGCCTGATCACCTGACGTTGGCGGAGCGGGTTCCCGACGACTACACCTGCACCTACTACGGCAAGTGGCACCTGGGCAGCGAACTCATCGCGCAGCGCGGCTTCTCGGAATTCGTGGGGATCGAGGACGGCTACCGGGAGTACTACGCGGACCCAATCGAGGCTCAACGCCTCAGCGACTATCACTACTTCCTGGTCGAGCACGGGTTTGAGCCGGATTCCGGGAAGTCCCAGCGCGGTGACTCGTCGGCGGATACGGGAACACTGCGGACCTTCTCTCGCCAGTACGCCGCCGAGATGCCCGTGCCGTACACCAAGGCCAGCTTCCTGGGTGAGCGTTCGGCCGAGTTCATCCGCGCCCACGCGGACAGGCCGTGGGTTCATTATGTCAACTTCCTCGAACCACACATGCCCTTCGACGGCCCGCTCAACGAACTACACGATCCGTCGAATCTGGAAACCGGGCCGGCCTTCCTCCGCCCGCCGGATAACGACGTCTCACTCATCCATCGGGCGCTCGCGGCCTACTACGGCAGCACGGATTGGCGAGGGTTCGATCTGAAGGACGAAGCCTCCTGGCGCAGGGTGCGTCGCAATTACTGGGGGCTGGTCACGCTGGTGGACCGCGCGGTCGGCCGAATTCTCCAGGCCCTTCATGACTCCGGCCAGGCGGATCGCACAATCGTCGTATTCACCTCAGACCACGGCGACATGATGGGCGATCACAACATCCTGGCGAAGTGCACGCTCTACGAAGAGGCCATGCGCGTGCCGTTGCTGCTGCGGGTGCCCTGGCTCTCCGACAACGGACGACGGATCGACGGTGCGATGAGCCTGGTGGACCTGGTTCCGACGCTGATGGATCTGATGGGCCTGGGCGCGCCCGCCGAGGTCCAGGGCGTAAGTCGGGCGGGCGTTTTCGAAGGTACCGCCGACCTCGCAACCAACGACGTGATCGTTGAATGGAACGGCAGCCACAACTCGTGCGTCTGGCCGCCGGACGCTCCGCCCGAGGCGCACCGAGTTGAGTCGGATCCGTGGCGTTCCATTCTCAGCAACGACGGATGGAAGCTAAACGCCAGCGCCACCGACCAGTCGGAACTGTTTGACCTGAATACGGATCCCCACGAACTCACGAATCGGTTCAACGATCCCGACCAGCGCGGACGCATCTCCGACTTGCTGGACCGCATCCGCGCCTGGCAGGCAACGGTTGACGACACCGCGCCGCTGCCCACCGTCTAGAAAGTCGCTTGCCTCACGTGGCTTCGCCATACCCCACGGCCGTCGAGCTAGCGGCTAATGGATTCGCGGCCCTCGAAACTCCGGCCAACGAGATGCCGGGCACAGTCACGACTGTACCGATCAAGCTCTGTGCGGCCCCGCTGGCTTTAGGGTCTCGTGGGACGATGCGCTGCCGGGTCGAAACTGGATCGACGTGCAGGTGTTGGACGTTGCAGGAAACGACATCAGTTCCGCGCCACCTGCGCGCATCGTGACGCAAGGAGCCAGCGTGCCAGCGCTGTGGGACGACGCGCACTCCCTTCCGTTCAGTCGAGAGTTTCTTTTGCGATTCGGAATTCACGGCGCCGCACGGCTCTTTGGATTCAGCTTTCGGGACATCGACGGCAGGCAATGAGCACCGTCCGACGTCCGAACATTCTGATCTTTGGGCTGGACACCACGCCTGCCAATCACCTCGGTTGCTACGGCTACCCGCGTCCCACCTCACCCAATATCGATCGACTGGCACGTAACGGCGTGCAGTTCGCCGACGCAAACCTGACAGGGCTGCCGACCACGCCGGGCTGGACCAGCATGCTCACCGGCGTGCATCCACTGAACTCGGGCATCGTGATTCACGCCGAGCCGCCGCAGCAGCATGCGCTGGCACCGGACATCGAGTTTCTGCATGAGACGCTGGCCCGGCACGGGTACCGCACGTCAGCGCTGGAAGGACGCGGACGCGCCTTTCGCTCGCCGTATTGGATGCGCAACTGGGAGACGTACCTGGACCGTGGCGGCGAAGCCACCTATGGAGGTGGTATCCCAGCCGAACACATGGCCGACATCCTGGTGGAGTGGATCGAGTCGGGCGACGCGGATAACGGCCCGTTTTACCTGTTCACCCACTGGTGGGATCCCCACTGGCCTTATTTTCCGCCGGCACCATATGACCGAATGTTCTACGCCGGCGACGAGCACAACCCCGGAAATACCAGCCTCACCAAGTTCCACCAGCACCCGTGGTGGAAACATCGAACGAGCGGCGGCGCGGGCAGGCGCGACCCCCGCCAGCAGTCGCACATCGACCTGGTGCGGGACGTTACCGACCTGGAATTCGTGACTGCGTTATTCGACGGCGAAATCGCCTACATGGACGCCATGATTGGGCGCGTGCTGTCGTCACTGAAAACACGCGGGCTTGCGGAGGACACATTGACGGTCATCGTGGCCGATCACGGCGAGTCGATCGTCGACCACGACATGTTCTTCAATCACGGCGATCTCTATCAGACCAATGTCCAGATCCCCCTGATTCTTCACCACCCGGAGGGATTGCCCTCTCGCCGAGTCGTTGACACTGTTGAGCACATCGACCTGGTGCCGACGATTCTTGACTACCTGGGAATCGAACCGACGCCCTGCGTGGATGGAATCAGTCTCCTTCCGGCTGTTCACGGGCAGGCGCTGGAACACCCGCCGATCTGTATGACGAACAACAACTTTGGAATGAACCGCGGATGGCGCAGCGGGCGCTGGAAGCTGATTGAGCACATGTCGGCCGGCCATCTTGGAGCTAGGCCAGGAGATCTTGAGCTATACGACGTCGTCAGCGACCCGTACGAGCGAACCAATCTCATTGCCACGCATCAGAGGTTGGCCGAGACGTTGCGTGACGAGATGCACGCGTTCGTCGCTCGCGTGCTCGACGGTCGGCCGGACCCGCAACTGACCTACGCCAATCATCCGTCGGCGGCCAGCGTCCCCTACTAACCGGCCGATCACCCGAGAGGGCGCCGTTTCAGTCGGCGATGGTCAGCCGCTCCGCCTCCACCTCCTCGAACCACGACTCTAATTCGCCGAGAAGGCTTGCCGCGCGCCCGGACTCCGCATCCGCCAGGTCGTTCTGCTCACAGGGGTCGAGTTCGAGATCGAACAGCAGCGGAGCGCCTGGTGTCGGGAATTCCCGATCCGCCACGCGAGCCGGAATCGCCGCGTGGTGAAGCTCGGGCCGGTACTTCAGGTCCCTGTCCATCTGAGTGTGTTCGGGTCTGACCCGCATCAACTCGTCGATCCTCGGCCGCACCAGCTTCCAGCGTCCGTCCCGAATCGCCGCATTGCACTCGACCTGCGGCGTGTAGCGATTCCACTGCCAGAACCGTCGCGGCGCGGCGGGCGCCGGCTCACCGCGCAGCGTAGGCAACACGCTCACGCCATCGATTGGCGCTCCGTCCACGCGCGAGGCGCCGGCCGCCTCCAGCAGTGTGGGCAGCCAATCCACGTAGTGGACAAGTGCGTCGTTGCGCTGTCCGGCCGGTAGCCCATCCGGCCAGCGCGCCAGCATCGGGACACGGATTCCGCCCTCGAATACGTTGCCCTTGGCGCCGTTGAAATTGCAGTTGAAACGACGCGTATCCACCTCAACGTCCATGGTGTAGTCGTACCCGAGCGAAAGCTGCGGCCCGTTGTCGCTGGTGAACATCACAATCGTGTTGTCGGCGCAGCTGCTTCGATCCAGCGTGTCGAGAATCTGACCTACGCCCGCATCCATACGCTCATTCATGGCGTAAATCAGTGCCACGCCATGCGGAAGACCGGCGTCCAGATAGGGCTGGACCAGCTCCTGTGGCGCCTGCAGCGGGGTGTGCGGCGCGTTGAAGGCCACGTGCAGGAAGAACGGCCGCTGTGCGTTGCGTTCGATAAACGCCGACGCCTCGGCCGCGAAAACATCCGTCAGGTAGCGGCCATCGGAGTGTTCGATTGTCCCATTCCGGTCGATCCGCCACTTGTAGTAGTCCGCCCAGCCGCCGCGAAAACCGAGAAAGTCGTCGAACCCACGAGCGTTCGGGTGATATCGCGGATCCAGCGCACCCAGGTGCCACTTGCCCACCATGCCGGTTGCGTAACCAGCAGCCCGAAGGTGGTCGGCTAGCGTGATCTCCCGCAATGCCAGACGGTCAAGCCCCTGGCCCTCCAGCGTGTCGATGGCGCCCGTGCGGTGCGGGTAGCGACCCGTCATCAGCGCGGCTCGCGCCGGCGCACACACGCAGGAACCGGAATAGTGCTGCGTCAGGCAGACGCTCTCGTCCGCCAGCCTGTCCAGTACTGGCGTTCGCGCCGGACCGTCGTTGAAAATCCCGAAGTCGCCGTAGCCCATGTCGTCGGCGACGATCAGGACGATGTTGGGCTGGGTCATGAATCAAAACTCCCAAATGGAAGGCAAGTCATCATCGCCGACCGCCAAGTCCAATGCGACCGATACGGCACCCTTCGACAACCATGGCAAGGCGCACAACGCCGAGCAAAGCAAGTGCGAAGAACGTGGCGGCCCACGGGCCGAGGCGTTGTAGCAGATAGAGATTCAGACCGACTAATCCGTCCTGCCAATGTCGTGCCAGGCCGAGATGGGCGCCGATGAGTGAGACGTAGGAATTCCAGAGCGGCCACTCGGTCGCTCGCCGTGCTGCTAGAGGTTGCGCCGGCCTCGCTGCTAGTCACTTGGCACACCGAGCACGCGTAGCACGAGCACCCAGGAGGCCGAGCCGGCAGTCGTCAGGCGCATGAACCGGGAGGTTGGTGGACGGCTGGGGCGGTAGAGGGTCCGGGTGGGTCGCTGAGGTAGGCCGCGGGGTGCGGGAGGGTGGGGCGGCCTGCCGGATTGGGGTGGTGTGTGGCGCGGAGCAGGGGCGGCGCGAGGGGGGCGGTTTGCGCGCGTAAGAGTTTTTTCTAAAAAACTCTTGAGGCGCGGCGGGGCGGGGGCGGAAGGGTAGAGGGGAGAGGGAAGACGAGTGAGAGCGGATATGCACGGGGACTGGGGACGGGGTGTGGCGAGGCCTGGGTGGGAGGCTGAGCGGCGCGGCGACCTGGGGGCGGGACTCGAACGGGGCTGCAGGCGGGTGGGTGGCAGCGGAAATTGGTGGGGGGTGAAGGGGGGAGCTGTCTCACGCCACCCCCCCCCCCAGAGGGGGGGGGGGGGGGGGGAGACACCGTTGGGGGGGTTTTTT
>JAJEDE010000010.1 GCA_022821645.1 Chloroflexota bacterium | reverse complement strand
CCGTGCGCCGTCCGAGCGACGGAATCCCTGGGGAACGCCCAGGGATCCTCCGATCCGCGGCCCCGAGCGCCCCTGCTGCCCGCCATTTGGTGCCCACCGCGCCCTCTAGCCGCTGCATACCACCGTTACGCAAAGGTCTCCCTCGGGGAGAGGGTTGGGGTGAGGGGTCTTCCGCGCAACCAACCCTGGGTCATGCAACAGCCTCTCGAGAGAGAGACGGCCCGTGCCCCCTCTCCCTCTTCATCCCGCTCTCACTTCTCTCCCCGCTAACCTCTCCCCTTCCCCATGAGAGTCTTCCAGGCACCCACCCTCAGGCTTCGCAAAGGCCGCAACTGGAACCCCGCTGGCTACAATCCGACTGGGCGGGTGGTCGCCGACCACGGATTGGATCTCACTTGATCGGCGGGGCCAGGGATCCCCGCGCACGGAGAAGCCAATGACCACTGGCCCGCAGCGATTGACCCGCCTGGAGGGTGCGTACGATCATTTGGCAACCAAGGCTGACCTCAAAGACTTGGAACTGCGGCTTACGGCCGAGATAGCCGAGTTGACCCGGGCGATGGCAGCCCAAACCCGCTGGCTGGCCGGCCTTGTCCTGGCGGCGGCCGCGGCTGCGGCTGGCGTCGTGATTGCCGTCGACCGCTTGGCGGGCTGACGCCCTGCACCCACCCGTCGCCGGATCATTCCCTTTCCTGAGAGACCCTTCCGCAACCCGAGGGACGGGCGTCTGGTTTCAATCTCTTCAAAGGGACGCGCCTCTTCACCCTCTCCAGGGGGAGAGGAGAATTCTGGCGACTTCGCCAGAAGAAGGTGAGGGGTCTTCCGGGCACCCAACGACGGGTTACGCAAAGGTCTCCTGTCGGATTCGGTTGGGGTGCGGGTCTTCCGGGCAACCAAGCCAGGGTTACGCAAGGGTCTCGCCAAGGAGACGCCGTCCTATTCCCTCTCCCTGGCAGGGAGAGGGCTAGGGTGAGGGTCGAAAGCCCGGAATCGCTCCCAAGCCCCGAGCCACCCACGCCGCCCCCTTCGCCGCCGCCGTTCTTCCCCTCTGCTGCGGGATAGACAAGGGGCTACCTGGCACCCAACCACGGGTTACGCAAATGTCTCCACGAGAGGTCCGGTCCGGACTGCTGGCGGCCCGCGCACCGGTCGGTCACACTGCCCGCGTCCGCCGACATTGGACCTGAACTATGCCTTCAATGCGACCGAACCGCGTAAAGCACAAGCTGGCCGACGGTGAACTGGCCACTGGCGTCATGGGCGTTGGAATGACGGCGGACCTGATCGAGTGGTTGGGTCCGCTGGGGTTCGACTCCGTCTGGCTGGAAGGCGAGCACGGGCCGCTGGACTACCGCGACATTCCCGACCAGTCGCGCGCCGCCGACCTCTGGGGCATGACCTCCATCGTGCGCGTCAACGAGAACCGCTACGGCCCCATCTACCGCGTGCTGGACCTCGGTGCCCAGGGCGTCTGCGTGCCGCACGTGGATACGCGCGACCAGGCCCAGGCCGTGGCCGACGCATCCAAGTTCTTTCCCGTGGGCAAGCGCGGCATGACGACCTCCCGCCAGGGTTACGGCGCCTCGGACTTCTACGAGCGGGCCAACGACGAGTGCCTGGCCATCATCCTCATCGAGGACATCCTGGCCGTGAACAACCTGGACGAGATCCTGCAAGTCGAGGGCGTGGATATCTTCTACGTCGCGCCCGGCGACCTCGGTCAGAGCCTTGGTCACATGGACTCGACGCACCCCGAGGTACAGGCGGTGATTGACCAGGCCCTGGCGACCATCGTGGCCTCGGGCCGCCACGCCGGAACCCTGGTCACCTCCGCCAACGTTGAACGCTACGTCGACATGGGCGTCGGCTTCGTAACCACAGGCCTGAACGCCTGGATAGCCGACGGCGCCAAGGACTTCCTTGCGAAGGTGGGGCGCTAGGTCTTCAGCGCCGCCTCTGTGTCCGCGCTGAGGTCGCGCAGCTGCGTAGGCCGCACGTAGACCTCCTCGATTAGCGTGCGGCCGGGAATGCAGGCGCAGAGGCGGACGATTTCGGCCAGGTCCTCGGAGTGCATCATGGTGGCGCGCGCCTCGGCATCGGGGACCAGCTTCCGGCGCTCCAGGATTGGCGTGTCGACTTCGCCCGGGAAGATCGTGCAGGCCCGCAGGCCGTGGCCGCGGAGCTCGTTGTTGACGCTCTTCATCACGCTCGCGACGGCCGCTTTCGCGGCGCCATAGGCGACGCCGGCCATCGTGCCGGCGGTGACGGCGGCGTACGACGAAATGGTGATCACGGTGCCGCTGCCGCGCTCCAGCATCCCCGGCAGCGCCGCTTGGGTGAGCACCAGCGGGGCCGTCACATTCAGACGCTGCACGGCCTCGAAGTCATCGGTTTCGATCCTGCGCACGGTGCGCGATCTGCTGCCGCCGCCGGCGTTATTGACCAGGACGTCCAGACGCCCGAATTCGGACTCCGTCCGGGCCACCACCTCGCGCGCGGCATCGGGATCGGTGATGTCGGCCGAAAGCGCCAACGCCGTGCCCCCGCCGCCTCGAATCGCGGCCGCCGTCTCATCCAGCAGCCCCTGTCGCCGCCCAACCAGCGTCACCACCGCGCCTTCCCCGGCCAGCGCAATCGCGCTGGCGCGCCCAATCCCGGTTCCCGCGCCGGTAACCAATGCCACCTGACCATCTAGCTGTTGCATCGAAGCACCTGCCCTTCGCGGCTGCTGGATTCTCGGTATTGGCTCACGCTGAGTAGCGGCGGTCCATCCGCCGGGTAGCGACGTCGATCACCGCGTCGTCGCCCTTCTCCATCACGCCCATCATCTCATCCACGGCCCCCGGGAAACCTCTGCATAACCCGAAGCGCGGGTGCGCGGTGTCAGTCCTTTCAAGGAGGCCGCCCCTCATTCCCCTCTCCTGAGACCCTTGCAAAACGCCCCTCGCCCTCGAGACAGGGACTGCTCTTGCTCCCTCTCTCCGTGGAGACCTTTGCATAACCCCTGCTTCTTTGAAGCTGCGGCCGCTCTTGCTCCCTCTCCTCGGGAAGAGGGTTGGGGTGAGGGGTCTTCCGGGCAACCAAGCCCGGGTTACGCAAAGGACGATCTCCCGGGTGATCTGTGCAACCCGCCCCCGTAATCCCTCGCCTCGGGCGCGCCAGGCGTCTCCGGAGCGCCCGGGAGTCACGGTCCCGCCGAACCTCATCGCCCCGGTCTCGGCGCCGCCGGCCACGGCGCATGCTGATTCGCCCAGGCGAGTGAATGGAAGTTCATAAATTCGACCTCCATGGACTCGCAGTTCATAGAGGCGGTGTGATAGAAGTTCGTGAGCATTTGTGAATCTGGTTCACGAAGGACTAGGGAGACGAGCCATGGTCCACGCAGGAAGCGAGAGCCCTGCAACGCGCCGCCGTTCGTGGGCGGCCATGCTCGCCCCAGTATTTCGACCCCAAGCCTTCTTTCCGGCCCGTCCCGCCCCCTCCCGGCTCCTCCTCCTGGCCGCCGCGCTCGCCGCGCTGGCGGTCGTCTTCGTCCACGACGCGCCGATCGCGCGGGCCGGCACCGCGGCCACGCTCGGGGACGAGGAGCGCCTCCTCGGGGTCGGCACGCTGACGGTGGGGAATGGCGGCTCATGGCGCGGCTACAACCATTCCCCAAGCACGGGGCAGCTCACACGTACCTGGTTCACCTACGACGGCGTCAATTACACGATCAGATGGCTGAACGAGCACAACACTTCGGACTTTCTGATTCTGGAGCTTGACAAGGCGATCCCGGCCGGTCTGAAGTCTGCGCTGGTGCTGTATATCGAAGACCGGCGCTTCGCCCTGGCGGACGGCGTAATCAATCCGACCAACAGCAGGCAGATTCGCTGGGCCAACAGCGGGGAAGGCTGGACCGCCGGCCAGCAGTTCCACGTGACGACCAGCTTCACCGACTACTGGTCGGCGACGCTGACAGTGCAGAATCTGGGGACTAACGTCGGCTTTGGCTGCGATAGCGGTAGCGACACCGTCGCTCTCAAATGCGAAACCGCCGCAACGCTGTCGGATAACACGATCAGGCTCGGGTCGACCACGCACACCATCGAATATATCCAACTCGATGCAGGGTGGGTTTACTTTGGCTTCGCTGACGCGGATGAGAATTACGGCTCGTTCACTGAACTCACCAGGTATACGTTGCATATTGGCAGCCGTTCGCTCGAGTTTTCGGGCGCGACAAAAACCTCATCTCAGTTAGCCAACTCCCGTTGGAACAACCCCGGCATCACCTGGTCGGCGGGCCAGACCGTCAAGCTGCGCCTGACGAAGCGGATATTCACCGGGGTGACGTTCCTGGACGATACGACCAGCCTGCCGACGGATGCGCTGAGCCTCGCCGAGAACGGCGAGTCCGTCTTCCAGATCGTGCTGCCGCGAGATCCAGGCGCCAGCGAAACCGTCACCGTGAGGCTGTGGAAGATGATCACCGGCTGCGCAGGCTGTCCCAACAGCCACGTCGGCGACCCCGGGGCTGTCCTGATCGACAATCCCTCGCGCGACATCGATAGCAGTCCGGAGACGGTCACGGTGACGTTTGGAGGAGGCACCAACGGCAACTGGAACCAGGCCGTGCGAGTCCGGGTCAGGGGCGTGCCCGACGCTGATGGCCAGCACGAGCATGTGCTGATCGTGGCCACCGTCTCGACCGCGTCGGGGAATCACGCCTGGTACGACTCGCCCGACGGGGCCAACGGCATCTTCGTCACCGTCACCGACGGCACGGACGACGGCCGAGGCTCGCCAGGCACCGAGGCCGACCTGGGCAGGCTGAAGCGCCCCGAGGACGTCCCGCCGGAACCACAGGTTCTGGCCAACAACGCCCCAACGGTCGCAGCGCCACTCGCCGACGTGATCGAGCCCGTGGTGGGCGGCGGCCGGCAGATCGACCTGTCCGGCGTCTTCGCTGACGCCGACGGCGACGCGCTGACCTACAGCGCCTCGACAACCGACGAGGACATTTCGGTCGGCTACATCGATGGCGCCAGGATGCTGGTCCTGGCGCTGGGTCGGGGCACGGTGACGATCACCGTCACGGCCGACGACGGCAACGGCGGCACGATCTCCGACAGCTTCACGGTGACGGTCAAGGAAGCGCCCACGGTCGCGAGTCCAATCGCCGACATCAGCGAGCTCGAGGCGGGCGCGAGCCAGCAGGTCTCGCTGTCGGGCGTGTTCGCCGACGCCGACGGCGACGTGCTGACGCTCAGCGCCGCGTCGTCGGACACCGCCGTGGCCACGGCGACCGTTAGCAATGGCAGCCTGACCGTGACCGCACAGCAGGCGGGCACGGCGACGATCACGGTGACGGCGGAGGACGCGGACGGCAACCAGGTCAGCGACTCCTTCGACGTCACGGTCAGCGCCCCACCCGAGGTCGAGGCGCCCGCCTCATCCTCCGGGGAAGAACCGGACGCGGTCGCGCGCTACGACGCCGACCAGGACGGCGTGATCTCGCTCACCGAATACCGGGCGGCGGTCGCCAACCTGGGCAAGGACGTGACGCTCGACGAGCTGGTTCGGATCCGTCAGGCCTGGGTCGACGGCGGCCACAAGCAATAGGCCCGCGCCCGCAGCGGCTGTCCCCAGCAGCCCTGCGGGCCGGCCCACCGCCGACCAGCCGCGCGCCGACGCGCGACATCGTCCGTCTGGAGCCGGAAGGCGGAGCGCTCGGAAGCGGCAACACCAGGCGGCCGAAGGCGAAGAAGGCGCAGGTGACGTTCATCAACCTCGAGCCCGGCCCGGCCTGCAAAGTCCGGGGGAGATCCCGGAACGCCCTCGGCAAGCGCGAGCGCGTGCACCACACCATGTTTCTGTGACCACTGGTGAGAGACACGCTGGTGTGACCGTTTCATCGTTGTCCAAAGCGACCCGATGGTCGGTGAGTGCGCATCACCATTGACATAGCAACCTTTACTGTGACTCGTAGTTTCATGCTAATTGGCGACCTTTCGGCCTGACGTACTGCTCTGGCTATTGACGCCTCCATTCAACTTCAGTGCCCTCATAAACGCTATTGCCGTTTTCGTCGCAATGCCATCTGTCACGAGTGTATTCGTACTCGACAACACCGTTTTCCGTGCGCTCTCCAATCGGTCCAAACCAGCCCAGGTAGAACGTGCTGCCGGGATTCTCACATGTCGTTGATTCTGCCGTGGGCTCCGGGTCGACGCCTGATGAGTCCTGCCCGTCTGATGAGATCTGCGATGCTGGATTCTGTGGTGTTGGTGACTGTCCGTGGATATGAGCTTCGAGTTGTGCGACCCGTTGCTCCAATGCGCTGATCTTTGCTGCGTTGTCACCCGTCCAGTTCCAATTGTCTACAAGAGTCTCACGTACTTCAACTGAGAAAGTCTGCGCCCACTTTTCAACATTACCGCTCTTGAATACGGTCACTTCGCCTTTGCCTGCAATCGTCGCTGCGGTCGCGCCTAGCAGCACGCCAGCCAAAACTGCCGCAATTCGCTGTTTCATACCTGGGCCCTTCTAAGTGGCCGACCGATTGTTCGGTCCGGAGGTCAATTCGTCCTGGCGTGTTCTGGTGCGCACAAAAACTGGCAACGGTACGAGAACCACCGGAACTCGACGATGCAATGATTCGGAGAGTCCACCAGTCAATGCACTGTACCTTACCGGTTAATGGTAAACGAACTTACCGTCGATGCGTCATCCGCCCCCAGGTCTGTCACCGCGATTCGCATCGGATGCCGATAACTTATCCCGGATACTCATGCTGGGTTAATCCCCGGCGGCTCCTATGGCGGCGCCGCTTTCTCCCTCCGACGTAGGGACGCCATCCCCCAACGCAGGGCATGCCCTGGCGGCGACCATGGCACCGAGGCGCTACCCAGCCATAGTGAACACATCCGCCTGAAAACTGAACACATCCAGCCCAAAACTGAACACATTCAACCGAAAACTGAACACATTCGGCAAAAAAGTGAACACATTGCTCTTACCCACTGAACACATCCTCCGTCAGCGACGCACCCCCGTTCGTGGTGACCCGGTCCATAGTCCCCGCAGGCCCGTGTCGAACCACCCGCAACCCCGTTCGTGGTGAGCCGGTGCGCAGTCTCCGCAGCACCGTGTCGAACCACCCCCGAGGCAGCACCCCACGCTCTTCCTCTTTCTCACTCCTCAGCCCTCTCCCCTTCCCCGTCGTAAGCAGATGGTGTACACTGATGCGCCCTGGCCGCGCCCTTCCCCCAAAACCTCCATGCTCATCCCCCTCGTCCGACGACTCGCCGCATCCGTCACCCGTCATCCCCGCTTGTTCCTCCCCTTGGAGACCTTTGCAAAACGCCCCTTGCCCTCGAAGCTGTGGCCCTTCTTGCTCCCTCTCCTGGGAGACCGTTGCAAAACACCCCTCGCCCCCAAGGCGCATTCGCTCTTGCTCCCTCTCCTCGGGGCGAGGGTTGGGGTGAGGGGTCTTCCGAGCAACCAGGCCGGGGTTATGCAACGGTCTCCTTTGGCGAGGCCGTTGCAACATCCCCGTGCTCCCGGGCGCGGCTTCGTACCTCGCCTTGGAGAGAGGCCGGCGCCGTCGTCACCGAAGGGTGTGCGGTGTCAATCCCTTCGAGGCGCCGCCGTTCTTCACCCCCTCCAAGGAGACCTTTGCAAATCACTCCGCGCCCTCGCGAGAGGGACGGCTCTCGCTCCCTCTCCTCGGGGCGAGGGCTGTGGCGAGGGGTCTTCCGAGCAACCAACCCCGAGTTTCGCAAAGGTCTTCTTGGGCCGAGGCTGGTCTCAGACTGGCCGCTTCAGGTCAAGACGCCGCCGCCCCATCCCCTCGCCGCGTCCGCGCTCTCAGCGTCCCCGGCGCCTTCCAGCCGTCCCCGCCGGGCCCCGAGCTCTTTCGCCGAACTGCCCGAAAATCCGCCCAAGCTGTCTCTCGCCAGCCCGACCCCCTCTAGGGGTCGGGCTGGCGAGAGACAGCTCCCCCTTCACCCCCGGCCCATTCCCGCCGCCGGATTCACGCCCCCAGCGTCGCCTAGAACTCCATCGCGGCGGCAATGTCGGCTTGCATGTTGCGCAGGTGGGTCGGACGCACGTAGATGTCTTCCACCAGCGTGCGGGCCGGCATGCGGGCGCAGAGCAGGATGATTTGGGCAATGTCGTCGGCGTGCATCATGGACGCGCGGGCCTCGGCGCCGGGTACCAGCGGCCGGGCGTCCAGCATCTCGGTATCGACTTCGCCGGGATAGACCGTGCAGGCGCGAATGCCGCGGTTGCGGTACTCGGCATTCACGCTCTTCATCAGGGCAACGACGGCAGCCTTGGAAACGCTGTAGGCCGTCCCGCCCGGTGGCCCGGGGCTCACCACCGAGTACGACGCCACAGTGATGATCACGCCGCCGCCCCTTTCCAGCATCCCCGGAAGCGCCGCCTGGGTCAGGGTGAGAGGGCCGGTCACATTGATGCGCGTCAGCGTGTCGATGTCGTCGGCACTCGTCGTCCCCACGCTGCGCGATGCGGTGTTGGCGCCCGCGTTGTTGACCAGGATGTCCAGTCGACCGAAGGCGGCAAGGGTTTGGTCGACAGCGTCTCGGGCGGCGTCGGCATCGCCGAGGTCGGCGGGCAGGACCAATGCACGGGCGCCGACCAAGTCTCCGATCAGCTGAGCGGTCTCCTCGAGCAGGTGGGTGCGACGACCTACCAGAGCCACCGCAGCGCCGTCGCCCGCCAGCGCCAGCGCGGCCGCCCGACCGATCCCGCTGCCGCCGCCGGTGACAAGGGCAACCTGGCTATCAAGGGCTCCCACGACGCGTCCTACCCCCTTTCCGGCGATCCGAGTCGGCTACTGGCTCTGCCCGCGCGCGGAGACTTCCCAAACGTCCTGGACAACCCCCTCCCGCGCCACGAAGGCATGGTCATAGAGGTTCACGCAGGGGCAGATGTGGTTGGGAATGATCTGGATCACCTCGCCGATGGTGTAGGCCCCAGCCTCGGGAACCGACAGCACGCCGTGCTCGTCGGACAGGCTCACGATGGTGGCGTCCGGCCGGCCGACGACCATGCCGAAGCCGCTGTTTTCAAGAATGCTGGGCCCCCGGCGATCAGAGGTCAGAGCCTTGGCGCCGGCGTCCACCACCACGCGGTCGGGCGCGGGCAGGTTGACCACCGTGGCCAGCACCGTGGCCGCGCACCAGTCGGTGTGGCCCAGGAAGTTGGCATGGGAACCGTCGTTGAAGACCGCGGTGCCCGGCCGAAGCTCATCGATGCCCGCATGGAACTTGCGTGCGAACAGCGACGGCGTCGATCCCATGCTGACCTCGCAGGCCGCGCCGCTGGCATCGCGGATGGCCTGCGCCGCCTCCAGCATCTGCCGCTGGGCCTGGTCGGCGATCACGGCCAGGTCGGCGTCATCGCGGGCGGCATAGTCATGCCCTTCGTGCGTATAGACGCCGCGCAAGGCGAGCCCCGGCGAGTCCAGGATGCGTTGGGCCAGGTCGACTGCCTCGTGGGGTTCGACGACGCCGGTGCGTCGCTGGCCGACGTCGATCTCGATGCTGATGTCCAGTGGTTCGGCTCCCCGAAAGGCCTTGCTGAGCAAATCGATCTGGTCGGGGTGGTCAACACCCACGGCGAGCCGGACTCGCTCGGCCAGCGCCCGCAGCCGGCGCAGCTTGGCCGCGCCGACGACCTGGTTGGCAATGAAAATGTCGTCGATCCCGCCGTCGGCAAAGACCTCGGCCTCACCGGTCTTGGCGCAGCAGATGCCCTGGGCGCCGGCGGCGATTTGGAACTGCGCTACCGCGAGCATCCGGTGGGTCTTGATGTGCGGTCGCAATTTGGCGCCGGCGGATTGAGCAATTTCGACTGTACGGGCGATGTTGGCGCCCAACACGTCCTGGTCCAGCACCAAAGCCGGTGTATCCAGCGCGTCGATCGGCTGGCCAATTGCTCTGGCTGGATCGCGGGTCGAAAGCGCGAGTGCGACCATGGGATTCCGCCATCGGGGAAGCGCGACAGTCTACGCGCGGCGGCACCGGTGTCGTATCGTCGCGCAAGGCAAAAGGCAAGGAGGTCCGCGACATGGCTGCGGAGGTAGAGACGCTCCAAAACTGGATCGCGGGAGAATGGACCGCGCCGCGTGGCACGGATGCCGCGGAGGTCACGAACCCCGCCTCGGGCGGGGTGGTCGCCGAGGCGCCGATGTCATCGAACGACGATGTAGCGGATGCCGTGGGGGCCGCTCACGATGCATTCCATTCGTGGCGCGCGACGCCCGCGGTGGAACGTGGACGGTTGCTGTTCCGGCTGCATCACCTGGTCGAGGAGCAGTTCGAGGACCTGTCGCGCACGATCACGATCGAAAACGGCAAGACCCTGGAAGAAGCGCGCGGCGAACTGATCCGAACCCTGGAGAACATCGAGGTCGCGGCGGGCATTCCAACGCTGCAAATGGGCGACTTCTCGGCCGACATCGCCGCCGGCATCGACGAGACATCGATCCGCGAGCCTATGGGCGTATTTGTCCAGATCGGCCCCTTCAACTTCCCGTCCATGGTGCCGTTCTGGTTCGCGCCGTACGCGCTGGCTACCGGCAACACCTACGTCATCAAGCCGTCGCCGCAAACCCCGATCAGCCAGGCGCGAATGATGGACCTGATTGCTGAGGCCGGGTTCCCGGCGGGCGTGATCAACCTGGTGCACGGCGGCGCGGAGACGGCCGAGGCGCTGATTGCCGATCCGCGTGTGCAGGGCGTCTCGTTTGTCGGAACCACGCCGGTCGCGCAACGCATTTACGAGCTGGCAGGCCAGCACGGCAAGCGAGTCCAGGCGCAGGGCGGGGCCAAGAACCACCTGGTCGTTCTACCGGATGCCAACCTTGACGCGGCAATCCCGAACCTGATGGGATCCACGTTCGGTTGCGCCGGCCAGCGCTGCCTGGCCGGTTCGGTGGTGGTGGCGCAGAACGATGTCTACTCCGAATTCACCGACCGCCTGACGGCCGCCGCGCAGGCCCTGCGGCTGGGCGACGGGCTGGACCCGGACGTCGGCATGGGTCCGGTGATTTCGCAGGACTCTCGCGATCGAATCCTGGCTACGCTCGACGATGCCGCGTCCGCAGGCGCTCGGATGGTGGCTGACGGCCGCGGCGCCACCGCGGAGGGACTGCCCAACGGCTACTGGGTCGGTCCGACGGTGGTCGATGAGGTCACCCCGGACATGCGGATTTCGCGGGAAGAGGTCTTCGGGCCGGTGGCCAGCCTGCTGCGGGTTGGCACGCTGCAAGAGGCGATGGACATGATCGAGGCCAGCCCCTTCGGCAATGCCGCCTCGATCTACACCAACAGCGGCGCGGCGGCACGCGAGTTTGTTTCCGGCGTCAATATCGGAAACGTGGGTGTGAACGTGGGCGTGGCCGCGCCGATGGCGTTCTTCCCGTTCGCCGGGCGCAAGGCATCGTTCTTTGGCGACCTGCACGGACAAGCCGGCGACGCCGTGCGCTTCTTTACCGATCCAAAAGTCGTCGTGTCGCGCTGGCCGAAGTCGACCGACGGCCGCGACCCCTGGGACTGAGCCGCTGATGTCCGCCCGACGACGCCCGGATCCCGACCGCCCCGCACGCGACTGGGCCTATCTGCAAGACATTCATCCCGCGATCAGCGGGGCGCAGGCCCGAATCGAGCGCGAGGCCGCAAAGGATCGCGAGCCGATAACTGAGCGCGAGTCCGCGCGGCTGCTGGCGACGCTGGTGCGCGCCTGCGGCGCCCGCACGGCCCTGGAAATCGGGACCAACCTTGGGTACTCAGCGACCTGGATCGCCGGCGCCCTGCCGCGCGACGGCCGCTTGATTTGCCTGGACATCGATGCCGAGATCCTGGAGCGCGCCCGCGAGCACCTCACGCATGAACGCGTGGCCGATCGGGTGGAGTTGCGCTGCGGCGCGGCCCTGGATTTGCTGGCGGACCTTCCCGGACCGTTCGACTTCGCCTACATCGACGCGAACAAGGACGACTATCCGGCGTACCTGGAGGCGTGCGTGGATCGGCTGCGTCCGGGCGGCGTCGTCTGCGTCGACAATCTGCTGTGGGGCGGCCAGGCCGCCATGGAAACCGACGACCCGAACCGCCCGCGCCAGTGGACACCGATCATCCGGTCGTTCAATCGGTCGTTCCTGGATCATCCGCAGCTGGACTCGACCATCGTGCAGATCGGCGACGGTGTCGGTATCGGGGTGAAACGGGGCTGACTCGCCTATGCCCGAGTGTCCGCTGCCGGCGCGTACGGCCAACTGGGCAACCGCAATTGACGAAGCGACGGCTGCCGCCTAGCGTCATATCCGGCACACCGCCTTGGTGGAAATGGAGCACGAACTGGTGATTACCAACACGGCAAAGCAACGTATGGAGCAGGGCAAGGTTGCACTCGGGGCCGGCTGCGGCCTCGGTGTTCCATTCCCCGCAGAGATGTTGGCGAGGATGGGGTTCGACTGGGTGCTGATCGACAACCAGCACGGCAGCTGGGACCGCTACTCCTCCATGCTGGCGTTCATGGCCGTGCGCGCCGGCGGCTCAATCCCGATTGCGCGTGCGCTGGTGAATCGCTACGACGAGATCGGCCGACTGTTGGACGAAGGCGCGCTGGGCATCATCGTCCCGATGGTTGACACGGTTGAACAGGCCGAGGCGGCGGCCTTTGCCTCGCGCTTCCCACCGGCCGGCGGCCGCTCCAACGGCGCGGGCGGCGCCAGCGCCTACGGACCCGACTACATCGACCGCTTCAACGACGAAGTCTTTGTGGCGATCCAGTTGGAGTCAAAGGAAGCCATCGAGAACGCCGACGACATCATGGCCGTGGACGGTATCGACGGCTGCTGGCTGGGTCCCGCCGACCTGGCGAACTCCATCGGCTTCGCCCGCGACTCCGCCGAACACGACGAAGCGGTAATGCGAATGATCGAAGCCTGCCAGAAGCACGGCAAAGCCCCCGGCATCGCCGCCGGCAACGTCGAGCAGGTCGAGAAATGGGTCGCCGCCGGCTGCACCTTCATCAGCGCCGGCAGCGACAAGGGCTACATCGCACTGGGAGGCATGGCGGAATTCGAGGCGCTGAAACACCTGCGCGAGTAGACAATGTGTGCTCCTATTCATCAGTGGCTTTCTAAAGGGTCAATTGAGGAGCGTCGCAGATGATCGAGTGTGACTACAGCGGACTCTTTGACTTTTGCGGGGGCCGTGCGAACTCGGCGATATACTGCAGATAGTTGCCGTCTTCGGATTGCTGGTCCTTATAGTCATCGGAATATTCGCTCTCGTGCACTATCGAAGTAAGTTTAGGGGGAGGTATCGCTTCCCAGGTTCGGGCGACATGTAGCGAGAAGGCGCATTCTGCGGTCAATGTATAATGGAGAAGAGATGAAGTGTGCTAGGAGGATCAGTGCCCGAACGAGAGTATAAGTTTGTGTTCTGCTCCGAAGGCTGTGGCTTGGGTGACATCTTGCAGATTGTGGCAGTTGTTGCAATCCTCGCGGCTGCAATTGCTTTGGTCTGGGCTTTTAACATTCACCTTAATAGAGATATCGCAAGAGGTCGTCGTTCCGTCCTAAAGCAGACTGCGCAGAATATAAGAGGGCAACGACAGCACGTCTCAATGCAGGAGCAGCGATATCTCGACCATCAGGACTGGTTGGCGCAACAGGCGAAGCGAGAAGCACTTGGTGATTCTTCGGGCCGAGACGGTCACCCGCGCCGAATCGTGGATGCGATGCGCGACGTCGGCGACTTGAGCGGAGGACGCAGGGCGGCGGGAACGCGGTTGTCGGCTGCAGCCTTGGAACAGCAACGCCGTTTGCGAATCAGACAGGGAAGGAAATACGCATCGGCGGTAACGTCTGCACCCGGAGGACGAAGGGAAAACGTTGGCGACAGAGCGTTCAGGAAACACTTGGAACAGACACTGGACGATCAATCTGGGCAAGACCCTGAGGAGTCCGTGAAAGCCATGACGCGTGTCGATTGGCCGAATATGGTTGGAGGCGGAGGCGGGTAGGCGATCCGAGAAAGCTAGTCACACCGTGTAGTTGTGAGTCGCGTAGTGGGGCCGACAGCAGATGTCAGTAGTGTGGAGTGAACGGACTCCGTGGAGTTTGCCGAAGTGCCGGGAAACGTCAATGTCGGGTCACGTGAAGTCAGACGGGATGCCAGGAATGCTTGAGCGAGTTCCAGCGTGCACTGTGGGCCGGTGCCTTCGCTGCATAGTCACTGAAGGGATATTCTGTCTGGCATGAGGGGCATCCAAGACTAGCTTCGTTCGGTTGGCAGGTGTGTTGCATGGCTGGGCTAGCGCTTCTTGCGTTCCTTTTCGTTCTTACGATAGTCGGGCTCATGCCCGGCAGCATTCACGATCGCTCGCCCCTCTTGGCACTTGCACTGGCTATCTGCGCCGCCGGAGCCCTCGCGCTCTTGTACCAGTCCATTCGGGATCACGCTCGGAGGGGCATGCAGTCAGCACGTCAGAGTGAGGAATTGGAGTTGAAGCGCTGGGGCCAGCGACAGCGCGGCCTTCGGCAGCGCGGCAATCCCAGAAGCCGAAGTCGAAACCGATCCTTAAATGCAAGGTCAAACCGGGGTGTATGGAATCCCCGGGCCCAGAGCGGCAGTCGAGTCTTGTACCCACAGCCTAGCTTGGCGTCGGGAAGTCCGCGGGTTCTGCAATCAAGTCTAAGGCGCCAGGAGCAGTTGCGAGTCGAGCAAGGCCGCGCGTATGCCCGCGAGTTACGGCGACGGGGTCGGTTCAACTCGGAAGTTGCCAACGCCCATTTGAGGGAACGTTCAAGACGTTCCGGCACGGACTACCGGCAAAGGGACTCCATCACGAATCTAACCGGGCTTCTGGGAATGACACCCGCGGATGTCGGGCAAACGGATATCGAGCAAATTCACCGTCCGTCAGTTGGAGTCTCCCGACGAGCGGAGCTGTCGGAAGCAGCCATGCGGCACCAGGAGGCACTGCGCATTGAGCAAGGCAGGCGTTATGCGGCCCAAGATAATCTCAGCGCTAGACGGGGCCTTGTGAGCGTCGGCGAACTCCAAAAGCGAGAGCGCATAAGAAAGCGGCGGGAGAGATTCTGGCGGGAGCTTGACTGGGGATGCGGGGCAAACTGACGGTACTTTCGTCGCTTTAGAAGCAAAAATGCTGGCCTTGATGCCCGGCTCGATGTGGTCGAGCCCCCGCCGAAATATGTCGACGGCAGCCCGAGGGTGAAGTGCGACGCTCGCCTGCGTAACCCTGCGAATCCGATCCGTTCCCACCAATTGTTCAGCATGTGCGAGGTGATCGTTCGCCGCTATCCTCTTGCGCGGTGGATATCCCTCGTCAAAAAAGGTCGCTCCATGAAGATCGCCAATGTCACCGTTCGCCAGGTCGATGTTCCGCATCCGCATCCGTATGTGCATGCGTGGGGGCCGCCGGGGCGCGTGGAGTATTCACGCGGGGCGGTGATCGTGAAGGTGGAGACGGACGAGGGGCTAAACGGTTGGGGTATTGGCGACACGCGCAGCGGGGTCACGAACCGTGACGTGGTGGCACCGCAGTTGATCGGCCAGGACGTGTACGCCCTGGCGCGGCATGCCGAGGTAATGCGGCGGGCCGGGACGTTCCTCTTCGACATGGCGCTTTGCGACATCATCGGCAAAGCGGCCGGTCAGCCGTTACACCGCTTGTGGGGCTATCGCGACACCCGCGTGCGCGCCTACGCCAGCACGATCGTGGCGGCCACCCCTGAGCAGCGGGCCGAGGACGCGCTGGCCTACCTGGAACAGGGGTTTACGGCCATCAAGCTGCGTACGGCGTTTCCGACGCTGGCTGAGGACGTGGCGCTGGTGTCGGCGGTCCGCGACGCGGTTGGCGACCGCATGGTGATCATGGTTGACGCCAACCTGGCGGGCGGATCGTCCAGCGACCACCGTCCGGCCTGGGACTACGAGCGCGCCCTGTCAGAGGCACGCGAACTTGAGCAGTTGGACGTCTACTGGCTGGAAGAGCCGCTGCCGCGGGACGACTTTGACACGATCGCGCGCCTCACGGCCGAAACCGACATCGCCATTGCCGGCGGCGAGGGCAACCTGGGCATGCCGGACTTCATTGAGATGATCCGGGTAGGGGCCTACGACATCCTGCAGCCGGACACGGCCGCGAGTTGTGAGGTCCTTTCGCAATTCATCAAGATCGCCGCGGCGGCGGAGTTCGCGGGCAAGCTGTTCGTGCCCCATCACGGAGTCACCGGACTCGGCATCGCCGCGCACATGCAGCTGAGCGTCTGTATCCCGAACTGCCCTTACGTGGAGTTCATCCTGGACGAGCCGTACCGCACGGTGGAGCACTACCAGCAGTTGGGCGGAATCGTGGACGAGCCGCTGAGGATTGACGCCGAGGGCTACCTGACCGTGCCTACGCGTCCGGGCCTGGGCGTGGGCGTGAACGAAGACGCCATCGCTCAGTACGAGGTTGAAGTCACCGACTAGGCGGTGAGGCGGTACCTCCGGTCGGCCGAGCGGATTCGGGTCGAGCGGCGGGGCGGTTGCCGCCCCGGCGGGAAGGACCGGGACGCGGCTGCTCGCCGTCGGAACCCGTGATGGGGCCGGGACGAACATGCTTGGCGGTGAGGGCGCCTACGGCCAGGGCGGTCTTGGGCGATGCGCCGGCCTGCTTGAGAATCGTCTCGGTGGATTCGCGCACATGGTGGTAGACGGCGTCGCTGTCGCCGACGCCGGGCGCGGGTCCGTCGCCGGCCGTCCAGATCTTGGCCAGCCGGTCGGCCAGCAGATCGCTGACGACCATGAGGTCGCGGGCCATGCGGCCGGATGAGTCTTCCTGTGAGCCCTGCTGGTGGCCCATCTGCCGACCGATCCACAGACCTGCGGCCGCGGTCAATACGGCGCCTATGACCGCAGCAGCGGTTCCAAGGATGATCGAGTCGCTCATTTTGGTGTTGGCGGCCCGGCGCGCCGCCGGTAGCTCGGAGATTCGAACGTCAGGCTAAGCCTACTGTGCGGCCCTCTCCATGATGCTCCGTCCCTGCGCGGACTCTTGTACTGAAAGTGAAGCGTGGATTTGTCCACCAATCCGCATCCCCGGGACTAGGGTAGAAGTGTGTGGTCGAGTTCCTTGAATCGAGGATGAAGCGCATGCGGCGAGTGATCATTGACACCGACCCTGGCACCGACGATGCCCTGGCGCTGCTCATGGCGTTGAACTGCCCCGATTTGCACATCGAAGGCATCACCACCGTCGGGGGCAACGCCACGCTTGCACACACGACCCGGAACGCGCTGCGTCTCGTCGAGTACGTTGCTGGCGGGCGCGATGTGCTAGTCGCCGCGGGCGCCGACCGGCCGGCGCAGGGCTCGTTTTCGTTTGCGTACCACGTTCACGGCACCGATGGTCTCGGGGTCGACTTGCCTTCCACCGCGCGGAAACTGCATCGAGCGGACGCCGTCGAGTTAATTCGCGACCGCGCCCTTGCGGCGCCGGGATCGGTAACCGTCATCGCGCTCGGGCCGCTGACAAACGTGGCCGCGGCTCTGGACGGTCGACCTGACGTCGCGCAGGCCATCTCGGAGATTGTCGTGATGGGTGGGGCCGTCGAGGTTCCCGGCAACGTCACGCCCCATGCCGAGTTCAACATCTACGAGGATCCGTGGTCTGCGGACGCCGTTTTCTCGTCGGGGGTGTCGGTCACTCTCATCGGCCTTGACGTGACCCACAGGACATTCATGCGCCGCGACGCAGGTCCTCAGTGGTTCGAGGGAGATTCCAGGTCTGCCCGGCTGGGTAACCGCATCCTGGCGAACAGTTTTCGGGAGCGAGCTGACGTGCAGGAGTTCTATCTGCACGATCCGCTGGCCGTGGCCGCAGCCATTGAGCCGGACATTCTGGCCTGTCGGCTGGCACAGGTGTCGGTCGTGACGGACGGCGAGCAGCGTGGACACACGGTCGTCAGTTACGGTGACGGGCCCGTGCGGGTGGCTTTGGAAGTAAACGTCAGGCGAGCCGTAGAGGTCGTTCGGACTCTTATCTCCGATTGAAGTCTTGAAAGTGCCATGCTTGATCGACTTAGGCGTCGCCCATCTGACTTGACGCTGGAGCATTAAGGACATGCCCGCAAGCATGCTTCCGAAGCACGCGAGAGCCGTCGTCATTGGTGCGGGAATCGTCGGCTGCAGCGTGGCGTATCACCTGACGAAGCTCGGCTGGCGCGACGTCGTGGTTGTCGAGCAAGGGCCACTCTTCGAGACCGGCGGTTCGACGTCTCACGCGCCGGGGCTCGTGTTCCAGGTGAATCCGTCAAAGACGATGACAGGATTTGCGCGCTATAGCGTGGATCTGTGGACCCAACTGGAACTTGACGAGGTCCCATGCGCCAAGTCCGTGGGCAGCCTGGAAGTGGCATGGACTCCGGAACGCCTGGTCGACCTGCGACGCAAGGCCGGTTTCGGCTTGAGTTGGGGCGTGGAGGCCCACCTTCTTGGTCCCGGCGAAGCTCGAAGTCTAGTTCCTTCGCTTTCTGATCGAATCCTGGGCGCGCTGTACGTACCGTCCGACGTGCATACGAAGGCGACGCGACCGGCCGAGGCAATGGCCAGGGAGGCTGAACGCAACGGCGCGAGTTTTCACGGCAAGGTGAAGGTTTCGGGACTCGACATCGCCCGCGGGAGGATTCGCGGAGTCCAGACCACCCACGGTGACATTCGGACGGACCTGGTGATCGCGGCCGCTGGTATCTGGGCGCCCACGGTGGGCGAAATGGCCGGGGTGCCGATACCGCTGTCGCCAATGCAGCACCTCTATGCGGTTACCACGCCGATCGAAGAACTGGCCGGCGCGACCGAGGAAATCTCCCAGCCCCTGGTGCGCCACCAGGATGCGGCAATGTATTTCCGCCAGGAAGGCGACTGTTACGGCATCGGTTCGTACCGGCACGAGCCGCTGCTGGTGGAGGCCGCTGACCTACTCGACTATGACAAAGCGCCGATCGCGCCCGCGGAACTGCCGTTCACACCGAAGCACTTCGAAATGGCACGGGCGGCGGCGGGCGTCGTTATGCCAAGTCTCAAGGGCGTGGGATTGACGCGCAGGTTGAACGGCATCTTTTCGTTCACCACCGACGGTTTCCCGGTGCTCGGCGAGTCGCCGCAGGTCCGTGGATTCTGGTCGGCGCAGGCGGTCTGGATTACGCATGCCGGCGGCGTCGGAAAGGCCGTGGCCGAATGGATCGTGAACGGCGAGCCGACTATTGACGTTCGCGAATGTGACATCCGGCGCTTTCACGCGCACGCTTACGAACGCTCATACGTTCGGACGCGCGCCGCCCAGCAATACCGCGAGGTCTACGACATCATCCACCCGCGGCAGCAGCTGGCCAACCCTCGAAACCTGCGGCTGTCGCCGTTCCACGTAAGGCAGCGGGAATTGGGCGCTGTCTTCTTTGAGAACGCCGGTTGGGAACGTCCCGAGTGGTACGAGGCGAACGAAGGCCTGCTCGATTGCCTGAAGGTGAAAGGTGCGGTGCGGGACGGCTGGGAGGCCCGTGACTGGTCGCCGATCATCGCGGCCGAGCACGTGGCGACGCGCGAACGGGTGGCCATGTTCGATCTGACAAGCCTGGCCACCTTCGAGGTCACTGGGCATGGCTCGCTTGCCGCACTCCAGAAGCTGACGACCAACCAGATTGACAGGCCGGTCGGGACGATCATCTACACCGCGATGCTCACGCCCGGCGGCGGGATCAAGTGTGACCTGACCGTGACGCGCCTGGGTCCAGACCGTTTCATGGTGGTTACTGGCGGTTCGATGGGGCTCCACGACCTTGGCTGGATCCAGGCGCACCTGCCGGATGACGGCTCGGTCGCGGTTGCCGACACATCCGAAAGCCTGTGCTGCGTTGGACTCTGGGGCCCGCGGGCGCGTGATCTGTTGAGCCGTGTCTGCGAGAACGATGTGACCAATGTTGGATTCCCCTATATGACCGCAGAGAAGATATCCATAGCCGATATTCCGGCATTGGCGCTGCGGATCTCATACGCGGGTGAGCTTGGCTGGGAGATACACGCCCCGGTCGAGCAGGGCTTACGGCTCTGGGATGTCCTATGGGATGCGGGGCAGGCGCTCGACCTGATCGCTGGCGGCGGTGGCGCTTTCGAATCGCTGCGGCTCGAGAAGGGCTACCGACTGTGGGGAAACGACATCCACACTGAGTTCAACCCATATGAAGCGGGCACGGGCTTTGCGGTGCGAATGCGGAAGGGCAACTTCATCGGGCATGAGGCGCTGAGGGCCGTTCGCTCGAAGGGGCTGACGCGCAGGTTGTGCTGCATGACCCTGGAAGACCCGAATGGCGTGGTGATGGGCAAGGAGCCAATCATGGATGGCAGCCGGGTGCTGGGCTATGTGACAAGCGCCAACTACGGCCACTCAATCGGTTGCGGCATTGTGTATGGCTACCTGCCCACGAGCCACTGTGAACCGGGGACCGGCGTTGACGTGCTGTACTTTGGCGAGCGTCTACCAGCAACGGTTGCCGGGGAGCCTCTTTACGATCCGCGAGGCGAGAAGGTGAAGGTATGAGAGACGAAGGCGAAACCTGGAGCTTCTTGAGGCATTTGGCAGATCAATGGATTACCTAAGGTCAACTGTCGGCAAAACTGAGGTGAATTTTCTGTCCATTGATCTGGTGACAGCACGTCAGGGTCGAAGCAACGGAATCTCAGAACGACTGGAGGACGTCCGATGGCTCAGCGTCTTGTAATCGACGGTCTCAAGCGTCGCGAACTGCCCATAAACCTGCGGCAGAGCGGCAACAGTGACGCCCGGATCCTTATCTCGACCCGAATCAGAAAGTCGCCGTGGTGGCACCTGTCCAAGGCTGCCGGTTGCTGGGCCTATACGACCTACAACCACATGTATCACCCGCGGGCCTACATCAAGCCCGAGGATGGCGGCCTGCTGGAGGAATACAAGTACCTGACCGAGCACGTCAGCATGTGGGATGTGGCGGTCGAGCGGCAGATCCGAGTCAAGGGGCCAGAGGCCGCGGAATTTGTGGACTTGCTGATCACGCGTGACGTGCACAGCCGCGTCCCCACGATGCAGGCCCGCTACGTGATTCTCTGTAACCAGTATGGCGGCGTGATTAACGATCCGGTGCTGCTGCGCGTGGCTGACGACGAATTCTGGTTCAGCATCTCCGACTCCGACGTGCTGCTCTGGGCGCAGGGTGTCAACTCCCATGCCGGATTCGACGTCGACATCCGAGAGATTGACGTGTCGCCAGTCCAGATCCAGGGTCCCAAGTCGGTGTTGCTGATGGAGAAGATGTTTGGTGCGCACATCAGGAGCATTCCCTATTACGGCCTAATCCACGACACCTTGAACGGTCACGCGGTGACGATTTCGCGCACGGGCTTCTCGGCAGAGGTTGGGTATGAGATTTACCTGCATAACGCGATGCGTTACGCGGACGACGTGTGGCCGTACATCCTGGAGCAGGGGCAGGAGTTCAATCTGCGGGTAATTGCTCCCAGCCACATCCGTCGGATCGAGGCAGGCATCCTGTCATACGGCCAAGACCTGGACATCGAGAACAACCCATTCGAGGTTCGGCTTGGCTGGCAGGTGGATCTGACCAAGGGCGACTTCATCGGCAAGGAGGCCCTGACCCGAATCAAGGCCGAGGGCGTGAGTCAGCGGCTGGTTGGTCTCAAGGTCGGCGGCGAGCCGCTGACCTGGTACAACGAGGACTTCTATCTGGTCAGTGATCAGGAGTCCGGCGAGACCGTGGGCTATATCACCAGCGCGTTCTGGTCGCCGAACCACCGGTCGAACATCGCGCTGGCCGTGATGCCACGGTCGCATTGGCGGCGTGGGACGCAAGTCAACGTGCGACTGCCGGCAGACGGTCTCGTCGACGCTGAAGTGGTCCGGGTGCCGTTTGTCGATCCTACGAAGAAACGCCCGAAGACCGCATTGTGACGAAGAACGCGGCATCGGCCAGCGACCAGAAGCGGTGGGCGCGATAGGACTCGAACCTATGACCTCGCGGATGTGAACCGCGCGCTCTAACCAGCTGAGCTACGCGCCCAATGGCGTGCATCGTAGCAACGCGGGGGGACTGCCCGTCAGAGTTGCAGCAGCGCCTGCGAATCCAGGGCCAGCACCTCCACTGGCTCGCCTGGCTCAACGGTCTGGTCCTCAAGCAGCACGGCCAGGCCATTGCCCGCGACCAGGGAGGACATTCGGTAGGAGCTCTGATCGCCCGCCGAGGTGCAGACCAACTGGCCGTTTGTGCGGCGAACCTGCACGCGCAGGTAGGTGCGCTTGCCTTGGGCACTGCGGAGGCGCTCGCCGGCTATGGCCTGGACCCTGGGGTGCGTGAGGTCGTGGTGGCCCATCAGGCGCAGCAGGGCGGGGCGCACGAACAGGGCAAAGCAGACCATGCTGGAGACCGGATTGCCCGGAAGGCCGATGACCGGCGTGCCGTGCACCTGGCCAAACGCCAGCGGCTTGCCGGGCCGCATGTTGATCTGCCAGAAGTCCATGCGGCCCTCGGAGCCGAGGACATTCGTGACGAGGTCGAAGTCGCCCATCGAGACCCCGCCGATGGTGACGATGACGTCGGAGGCCGCGCCTTCATCCAGGGCGGCTTGCAGTGCTTCGACGGTATCGCCGGTTATGGGCAATCGGTTCGGCTCGGCGCCGAGCGTGCGGGTGGCCGCTTCAAGGGTCCAGGCGTTGCTGTTGCGGACCTGGCCGGGGCGGATGCCGCCATCGATTTCGACGATCTCATCACCCGTGGGAACAATGGCGGCCGTGGCACGGGGATGGGCGCGAACGTTGGAAACGCCAACAGATCCAAGCACGCCGATCTCGGCCGGTCCGAGGCGACGGCCGGCCTTGATCACGACTGATCCGGCCGGGATGTCGCCGCCAGCTGGACGGACGTTTTCGCCCGGATCGGCCCGCTCCAACACCGCGACCATGCGGCGGTCGGCGTCGTTAGTTCGCGGATCGGTTCCCAGGTATCCCCAGTCCGTTCTGTCCGTGTCCTCGAACGCCACGATTGCGTCGGCGCCGGCGGGAACTGGAGCGCCGGTCATGATTCGCGCCGCCTGGCCGGGTTGCAGGGCTACCTGGCTTACTCGCCCCGCGGGAATCTCATCGACGACCCGCAGGCGTGCGGGGGAGACCTCTGAGGCCTGCGCGATGTCCGCAGCCTGAACGGCGTAACCGTCGTAGGCCGAGTTGTCGAAGCCCGGCACGTTGTCGCGGGCCAGTACGTCTTCAGCAGCGACCAGCCCCAGGGCCTGCGCGAGTGGGACGTCCCGGGCTGGCAAGGGGGCGAGTCCGCCGAGGATTCGCTCAAGCGCGTCATCCACGGACAGAAAGGTCTGCAGGTCGGTCATGCGGGCGACCCAGCGTAGGAAGCGGGCAAGTCTAGCCGCGGGATCTGGAACGGCAGTTCGTCGAATCCGGGCGTTGGGTGGTGCTCCGAGCGGTTGCGGGGCATCGGTGGGGGACTCTGCTATTCTCGCTATGGCTCCTGTCAGTCGGCCATCCACGGACAATTCTGATGATTAAGAAACTCGGCGTGCTTGCGGTCGTCCTCGGGGTTTTGGCGGTCTTGTTTCGAAAGGCCAAGAGCCTGATAGGCGTCGAAGACGAGTCGGAAGCAGGCGCGTAGCCTTTCAGCAGCGATTGCCGGGACCGGCCTCAGTCGCTGCGGGTATCTCAGTTCAAGACGCCAATCCTCGGTAGCTCAATGGTAGAGCGTGCGGCTGTTAACCGCAGGGTTGCAGGTTCGAGTCCTGCCCGAGGAGCCAAAAGGCACAGAAGTGCGAACCACTGGTCCGCGGACGGAATGTCGGCTCTCATTCGGGTAGTGGCGGTCCACGCGACGGCTTTGTCGGAGTGTTGGCGTAGGACTTTCGTGCAACGTGAAGGCCATTTCGACTGAATCTCACGGTGCACGAAGCAGATACTGAAGATCTGCTGCAAACGGCGCTGGAAGTTTTCGCGCGCGGGATATGCGTCCCGCGTAGCTTCACGCATCCCTATCTGGCCGAGCGGGTCGACGGACTCTGGGTGACGCGCGACGCACCACGACGGGTCGCCCGGTATCGACGTGAAGAGTGGTTCGCGCATGGGATCACGCCGCAGCAGACCGTGCGAATCGTCAAGCGGCACACGCGCGGCCGGTACGCCATTTGCGCCATCTGCGCGGCGGGGGAGTCGGACGAGCCGCTGCGGGCCGGATACCGGGTGCTCGACTACCGCCTGGGGTTCACCGAGCCGATCATGATTCATCGGTTGCAACGGATTCCACGGTTCGCACCGCCTACCGAGATAGTGCGCGTGCTGGATGCGGTGCTGGCGAACAAGGTGAACAAGACGGTGCGCCGACGGCAGATTCTTCCCGAACACCTCCGGCCCGACGCGCCGTTGCGCATGTACGCCGCCCTGGCCAGCGGCGATCCAGTGGGTTGGGTCAGCAGCATTGAGGTGGCCGGCGCGACTTGGTGCGCCAATCTCTACGTAAAGCCCGAGTTCCGGCGACGCGGCATCGGCAGGGCGCTGATGTGCCGGATGCTTCGCGGTGACCGGACGTTCGGCTCACACTTGGCTGTGCTGGCCGCCTCCCACACCGGGGCGCTCCTCTACCCGCTGGTCGGATACGAGCAGATCGGCACCCTGTACTCGTACACGCCGCGCCGACGCTGAGCGTTGTTCAGGGAGCGTTCGCAACGCCTGGCAAGTCGAGTCGCATAACGTAGCGGCGCTTGCCCAGGCGTCCAATGTCGCGAAACCCGGCGGCGGCGAACATCGGTCGACGGCCGCCGTACCCGTAGCTGGGGGATTCCGGGTCAACGGGATAGGCCTCTACCGCCACGGCGCCCTGGCTACGTGCGTGGTCGATGGCTGCGTTCAGCAGGCGTGAGGCGAGCCCCTGGCCGCGGAGCCGTCGCGGAACAAAGAAGCAGGTCAGGGACCAGGTGGATGTGTCGTTGGCGTCAGCCGCGCCGTTGACGCTCGAGGTTCTGAGGCGCGGAAATGTAGGGCGAGGGGCGATGGAACACCACCCAATCGGTCCGTCGCCGTAGTACGCCAGCAGGCCGACTGGCTCCCCCTGACAGATGCGCCGGGCCATACCGGCCTTGAGGGTGGCGCGGTCGCGCTGGCGCATCTCGTCACGAGTCGCACGGTAGGGCAGGCACCAGCAATAGTGGGGCGCGCCGCGCGAGGAGAAGAGGCGCTCGAAGTCGGGCCAGGTTGACGCTTCGACGGCTCGAAACGTGAGGTCCGCGGGAAAGTCGGTCATGCACGAATCCGGCGGAACCCAGGGATCGCAAATCGCCTCAAACGGCGGGCCTCGTGGCGAAGCCCGACAGCCCGGCGACCACAGGGAACCGGAAGCCCCTGTGCTAGCTTACGAGCGAAGAAGGAGTGTAGCTCAGCTGGAAGAGCAACGGTCTCCAAAACCGTAGGTCGGGGGTTCGAGTCCCTCCACTCCTGCCAAGGCCGAAGTGGCGGAACTGGTAGACGCGCTGGTCTCAAAAACCAGTGAGGTTCATCCCTCGTGTCGGTTCGATCCCGACCTTCGGCACCTGATGATCAGAAGCCCAAGCTCCGGCGTCAGTCCGATTCGATCTCCGGGATATCCAGGTCCATGCCTGGATAGATGGTGCTCGGATCGGCTCCGTCGAACCGCCACTTGTTCTTGTTGAAGATGATTTCCCACTTGTCCTGGTCGCCGTACTCGCGTTCGGCGATCGTTCGAAGTGTCTCGCGGGGCATCACCTTGATCGTGTGGCGAACGGCCGTCACTTTCTTCTCGCGCTTCAGAAAATCCAAGAGTCCCATGCCTGCCCCCAGCGGCTGGCGCCTATCGGCGCTTTACGCGGGGCTGAGTATAAGACTGGGCTGCTTCGGTCTCAAAAGGCTGGCCCGATGCCCCGGAGCCGTGACGACGTGAAAGCGGGGGCAAACCACCCTGTCGATGGCTTCGCCGCGCGTCTCTGGCGTGAGGCTGAGGCCAAGCAGTCCTGGGTTTGTTTGGGTCTTGACCTTGACCTGGAGCGTTTGCCTGTGGGCCTGCCACGTTCGGTGGACGGGGCGCGTGCATTCCTGAATGAGGTCGTGAAGGCCTGCGGCGACGTGGTCGTGGCCTTCAAGCCGAATGTTCCGTTTTACCTGGCGCTGGGGCCAGACGGCTTGCGGTTGCTGCGTGACGTGCGCGACGCGGTTGGCGACCGTGCGCTGCTGCTCGCGGATAACAAAGTCGGCGATGTGTCCGACACGTCCGAGCGGTACGCCAACTTTCTATTCGATTACCTCGACGCCGACGCCATCACGTTCAATCCCTGGGGCGGCCGCGACGCAATCCAACCCTTGATTGAGCGGCCCGACCGTGGCGCGTTCGCTTGGCTTCGCAGCAGCAATCCCGGCGCCGACGACCTGCAGGGGTTGATGACCGGTCAGGGAGAGCCGGTGTACCTCCGACTGGCGAGGCGTCTGGCCGAATGGAATGAACTCGGAAACCTCGGCGTCGTGGTTGGCGCGACGCGTCCTGCAGATGTTGGAACGGTCCGCAAACTTGCATCTGGCATGCCAATCCTTGCGCCGGGCGTTGGTGCACAGGGCGGAGCGCTGGATGCCACGGTGAAGGCCGGGTTTGGGCCGGCCCCCGAGGGTGTGCTCGTAAACGCCGGGCGCTCAGCGCTCTGGGCGGGCGATGGCCCGGACTATGCCGAAGCTGTGCGGACCAAGCTTGAGGAAATGCGCAGTTCGATCGAGATAGCGCGAAGCGGCTAGGGAGCGGCGCTCAGTTCTGGACAGGCCAGGCGCCGAGGACGCGCGTGAGAACAGTCGATTCGCTCAGCACGCCCAATGCCTCCTGGACGTGCGACTCGTCGGGATGTCCCATCATTTCCAGGAAGAATATGTAGTCGTCCGGCTTCAGTCGCGAAGGGCGCGACTGGATGAAGCTCAGGTTCAGGTCGTGGGTGCGGAGGCAGCTCAACACGTCGTGCAGCGCGCCGACACGATCATGAACGGCCACCATGAGGGCCATCTTGTCGTTGCCGGTGTGAGCGGCCGGCTTGTCGGCGATCACATAGAAGCGGGTGCGGTTTGACGCCACGTCCTGGATGCCTTGGTGTAGTACTTCCAGGCCAAAGGCCTCCGCCGCACTGAGTGGCCCGATGGCCGCGGCTGTCTCTTCCTTGGCGGCACGACGTGCAGCTTCGGCCGTGCTGGCAACCTCAATCACCGGTGTTGCTCCGAGATGGTGCTGGATCCAGCCGCGGCACTGGGCAATGGCGTGCGGATGCGAGTAGACGCGATCCCAGCCTGTCGAACCTGTCGGCGCCAACATGTTGTGGGAGACCGGCAGCTGAATCTCGGCCTGGATGTGCACGGTTCGAGTCACGAAGAGATCCAGCGTTTCGCCAACCGTGCCGCTGGTCGTGTTCTCGATGGGCACCACGCCCCAGGCGCGCGGGGAGCGGTCGACGAAGTCGAATATGTCGCTGAACGAGCTAAGCGGCGTCAGATTGGCCAAACGACCAAAGTGCTGCTCCGCGGCCTGGTGGCTAAACGTGTGAGGCGGCCCCAGATAGCCAACCCTGGGAGGCTCTTCGAGGCTGCGCGAGGCGGCCATGATTTCTCGATAGATCGCCTGGATTTGGGTGTCGTCGTAAGGCCCCGCGTTGATCTCGGTGACTCGAGCCAGCACGTCGCGTTCGCGGCCGGGATCAAAAACCGGGGTCCCGGAATCGGCCTTCAGGTGACCGATGCGGCGGACAAACGAGGCGCGCTGACCTAGCAACGTCACCAGTTGCTCGTCCAGGGAATCGATGTGTTGCCTTAGATCATCAAGCGACTCGGACACCACAGACTCCGGACAGGCGCGGGGGCGCGATGCTATCACCGCACGGCCGTACATCAGCGAAGCGGCGAGTTAAAGGCCGCGCATCGCCTCGCCGAAGGCGTCGATGGCCTGGGACAAATCCTCCCGGCTGTGGGCGGCGCTCACCATGGCCCGCACGCGCGAGGCGCCGCGCGGGACGGTCGGAAAGGCCACGCTTTGAACGAAAACACCGCTCTGTCGCAGTCGGTCGCTGAGGGCGTGGGCGCGTTCGGCTTCGCCGACGATGACCGGGGTGATTGGCGTAGCGCTGCGTCCCAGATCCATGCCCAGGTCGGAGAGGCCCTGCTTGAAGAAGCGGGCGTTGTCCCACAGCGTCTCAACGCGTTCAGGTTCCTCGGTGAGCACACGGATGGCCGCGCGGGTGGTTTCAACCACAGCTGGCGGATGTGAGGTGGAAAACAGCACGGGCCGGGCCGTCTGCGTGAGGTAGTCACGCAAGGCCTGGCTGCCCGCAATGTAGCCGCCCATCGAGCCGATGGCCTTGGAGAGGGTGCCCAGTTGAATCTGCACGCGACCATGCAGGCCGAAGTGGTCCACGCTGCCGCGTCCACCGCGACCCAGCACGCCGCTGCCGTGGGCGTCGTCCACCATGATCATTGCGCCGAACGCCTCGGCTGCGTCGCAAATGTCGGGCAGAGGGGCAATGTCGCCGTCCATGCTGAACACGCCGTCGGTTACCACCAGCTTGCGCTGATCGGGGGCGCACGCGGCCAGTTGCTCGCGCAGCGAGTCGGCATCCGCGTGAGCGAAGCGGCGGATCTCGGCCCGGCTGAGGCGGCAGCCGTCAATGATGCTGGCGTGGTTCAGTTCGTCGCTGAGGATCACGTCGCCACGGCCGACCAGTGCCGGGATGGTGCCCAGGTTGCCCGCGAAACCTGACTGAAAAACGAGCGTGGCTTCCACGCCTTTCCAGGCGGCGATTTCGGCTTCCAACTCCTGATGGATGTCCAGCGTGCCGGCGATCGTTCGGACAGCGCCTGCACCGCCGCCCCACGTCTTGGCGCCAGCCATGGCCGCCTCGCGCAGGGCCGGATCGTTGGCTAACCCCAAGTAGTCGTTGGACGACATGTTGATGAGTTCACGGCCGCCGATGCGAATGCGCGGACCCTGCGGTGACTGCAGGACCGGCAATTGCCGGAAAAGGCCGCGCTCGCGCAACTCGCGTACGTGAGCGTCTACAAATCCCAGCGGGTCCATCGGCGTTCCTCGGGGCGGCTCGGAGGCCTGTACCGGTGTAGCGTAACGTCCACAGGGCGGAGAACCGGTCAGCAGCGTAAGATGCCGCGTGCGTGGGCGCGATGACCGTGCGGCCCGGGTTAGGAGTTGTCGGTGATTGAGGAGACCGCGAGCGTTGAACTCATGGCGCCTGTCAATACGATCTGGCAGCTGGTGAGCACGATCAACGACTGGCAAAAGTGGAACACCACGATTGAGGACGCCGAGCGGCTCACCGCCGGCAATTGGGTGCCCGGTTTCCGGTTTCGCCAGAAGACCGGGCGCGAGCGGATGACGTTCATCTACACGATCACCGAGGTCGACCTGGGTCACTCGGCCTCATGGACCGGTAGCAAGGCCGGACTTACTCGCGGCATGTCGATCGAACTTCGGCCAGTCGAGGGCGGGACGGGCGTTCGGATACGGCAGACCGCGTCCGGTCCGCGCACGCTGGGTCCGCTGGGCTTCTTCGCGCGATTCAGCTTGCGTCGCAACGTGCGCGGCTGGACACAGGGCCTGCGCAAGGCGCTGGCCGAAATGCCCACCACGGCAGTCTGAAGATGACCGGCCCGACCAACCCGGCCGGGCTGCTGGAGATTGCCGAGGCAGCCGCTCGCGCTGCGGGAGCCGAATTGCTGCGGAGCTTCGAGTCCGACCTGCTGGGCGTGCAATGGAAAACCTGGCAGGGCGAGCGAACGGTGGTCACGGACGCCGACTTTGCCGCCGACCGCGCGATTCGCGCCGTGCTGGCGGAGCGCGTGCCAGGGCACACGGTCTATTCGGAGGAGTTCGCCGACGACGAGGAGATCGACGGGCCTGACGTCTGGGTGATCGACCCGCTGGATGGCACCGACAACTACTCGCGTGGGCAACCGCAATTTTGCGTGAGCGTGGCTCACACCCGCGATACGAAACCAGACGCCGCCGCGATCTACGACCCGGTGCGCGACGAGATGTTTACGGCCGTCGCTGATGGGCCTGCAACGCTCAACGGCCGGCCGATCGAGGTGACTGGACGGACCGATCCGTCTGAGAGCACCGTAGCGTGGGCGCAGCGTGGGATCGACGCAGAGGACGATCGCCGCTATAACGCCGCGCTGGCAGAGGCGGCTCGGACATTTCACCGCGTGCGCCTCACCGGGTCCGCCGCGCTGGAAACGGCCTGGGTGGCAGCCGGACGCTATGACGGCGCGATGTTCAGCAGCGTCAAGTGGTGGGACCACGCGGGCGCCGGACTGCTGGTACAGCGAGCCGGCGGCCACGTCACCAACGTGAGGGGCGAGCCTGCGACTTTCGCCAGCCGTCGCTGCATTTTCAGTAACGGTCGGATCCACCAGGCCATCCTGGAGATTGCCGCTACCCACCGCCTTGAGCTTGCGTTTCCTATTGGCGGTTGAGGTTGCTGGCGCTTTCTGGCCGAGGAGCCTCCGTGCGGCTGGATCCAAGGTCGTTTGGATCCAACGACCAATCACAGGCTGGCGGACGTGCGCATCGGCTGCTGGGTGCTGGCTGAAGCCACTAAGGATCGTGAAACGCGAATCCAGAGGGCGCCGTCCTGACGACTTTCGGAACCGTGGTGGATGGCCTTCGCTTCACTTAATGCCCCTAATCTCGGAAACCCGCCGCTAGAATTGTCTATCTCGGTCCGGCAGTGTCAGCCGTGGTTCGTATCAGTTGGATACGGGCGGGCACCGCAGTTGCGAGCCGGCTAGTTCCAGGGAGACACGGATGTCGCTGAGCATCTACCTGAACTTTGACGGCACTTGCCGCGAAGCGTTTGAGTTTTACCGTTCGGTGTTTGGCGGGGACTTTGCGATCGTGCAGACGTTCGCGGACGGCCCGCCGGACATGGGCGTCCCCGAAGAGGCGAAGGACCAGATCATGCACGTGTCGTACCCGATCGGCTCAAGCGTGCTGATGGGTAGCGACGTGCTGCCCGGGTTTGGTCCGCCGCACGTGCAGGGCACGAATTTCTCGGTTTCCTACACGACGGAGAACCGCGAGCAAACGGACGAATTCTTCGCGAAGATCTCCGAGGGCGGGAGCGTGCAGATGGCGCCGGCGGATATGTTCTGGGGGGCCTACTTCGGGGCCTGCACGGACAAGTTCGGGATTACCTGGCAGTTCAACTGCGAACATGGGGAGTCAGAGACTTCGTAGGGAATCTTCGGGCCGAGTCCGACCGATTGCTCGGGGACGTGCTTAATGCCCGGCCCGCACAGGCGGCCGATGCCCGGTCGATGGACAACAACCCCTCTGGCGGATCGCGACTCTAACAGGCGGCCGCCCCGCCAGAGGGGACGTTGGAGCGATCGACAGGTTTCAGCGGCGAAGGCGCCGGGAACTCGTCATGGAGTGATGCGCTACGGCTGCAGCGCGGACCTGAGTTCGGAGAGGCGAGTGAGCAGCATGAGGGGTTCGCGATCCGAAAACTGGCGGAAGCCAAAGGACTCGTAGAATGCCCGTGCTCGATAGTCGAGCGCCTGGACCACGACAGCGCGCGCACCGATGAGATCGGCGGCGGCAAGAGCGCGCCTGGCGGCGTCGACGATCAAGTCCGAACCGAGTCCGCGGCCTTGATAGTTGGTGTCCACGGCGAGCTGGCCTAGCAGGATTGCCGGCAGCGGATCGGGCATATTTCGCCCGGCCCTCGACGACACGCGGCTCCGCTCCACCGAGGTGGCGGCCAGGCTGTAGTAGCCGACTACCTTGTCGCCATCGCAGACCACATAGGTCCGTGCGCCGCCTCTACTCTCGTTCAGGCGGGCCCAGCGCCGTAGCCACGAATTGAGGCTGTCCACGCCGCAGTCGAATTGCGAGAGGTCGTGACGTCGGTCGATGGGCGTTGGCCTGGTTAGCGCTCCCACAGCGGTTTGCGGGCAGCCAGTTCACGCAGGCGCGCACTTGGTTCGTCTGGCGCGTCAAGCGCAGCCACGAATGCGTCGTACGCTTCGTCGTCGAGGGCGATAACGGGGCGCTCGTTCAACGCTTCGAGGGCGGCAGCTTCACTTGCCCGAAGGACGAACTCCGTGCGCGTAACGCCCCGAATCGCGGCGCCGCGGTCGATGAGCGCCAAGCGCTCGTCCTTGACTCTGAAGTTCACCTGCGCCACGCGGATTGCCCTTCCAGGCTCGGTAGATTCGAGTCCGACGCACTGATTGTATATCAGATGTATAGACGAAGGCCTAGGAAACCTCTGAATAACTAGGGTGCCAGAGCGCCGGAGCGGCGGCCGGGCGCCATGGGGCGTTGGGTTGACGGCTTTGTCGGGCTGGGACGCCTCGTGAGCGGCGGTTTTGGCTACGGGCGCCCGCACGCAGGGCGCAGATCGCCCGCTCACGCGGGCGCGGCGCGGTCCGCCAGCAAGAGGTTGGCGAGCCCAAACAGCAGGCACAGCCGGGTGCGGTTCTTGGCCAACCCGCGATACCGCACGTGGGCGTAGCCGAAGTGCCGCTTCACGTATAGGAACGGATGCTCGACCTTCGCCCGAATTGAGGCCTTGCGCTGCTCCGCCTGGGCCGCGGCGCTGCCGGGCGCCAAGCGCCGCCGCTGGCCCGGCCGCAGCGCCACCTGCCAGTCGATCGCGCGGCCCTGGTGCTCCGGGCGCCGGGCCACGCCCGCGTAGCCCGCGTCGCCCCACACGCGCGTCTCGGCGCCGTGGAGGAGCTGCGGCACTTGCGTGATATCCGCCACGTTGGCCGGGGTCGCCGCGACGCTGTGCACCAGGCCCGTAGCTGCGTCCACGCCAATGTGCGCCTTCATCCCGAAGTACCACTGGTTGCCCTTCTTCACCTGATGCATCTCAGGGTCGCGCGCCTGCGCGCGGTTCTTCGTCGATGCCGGCGCGTCGAGGATGGTGGCGTCCACGATCGTGCCTTCTCGCAGCCGCAGGCCCTGCGCCGCCAGGTGCTGGGTGATCTCGGCCAGCAGGCCCTCACCCAACTGGTGCCGTTCCAGCAGGTGCCGAAAATGCAGGATCGTCGTTTCATCGGGCCGCGGCCCGCGCGCCGTCAGCCCCACAAACCGCTGCACCGCCACGCTGTCGTAGAGCGCGTCTTCCATCGCCGGGTCGCTGAGGTTGTAAAACAACTGCACACAGTGAATCCGCAGCAGCAGGGCCAGCGGGTAGGGCGGGCGGCCGCGCGCGCCGGTGGGATAGACCGGGCGGATGCGCGCTTCCAGCCGCGCCCACGGCATCAGCGTGTCCATGCGCTGGAGAAAGCGCTCCCGCCGCGTCTGGCGCGGCTGCCCGTCATACTCCACGTCGGCAAATGTGCGTGGCGGCGGCATCCTGACCCTCACCGAGTGCCCGTCCCGTGTGAGCATAGGCGCCGACCCGGCCGCCTCGCCTTTTTCAGAGGTTTCCTAGCCGTCGGCGAACGGCAACTGATGAACGGTGATGGCCGGACATTACACCTGGTTTTCGAACCAGACCGGGTAGCCGTCGGGGTCGGTGACTCGGAACTGGATCATGTCGTATTCCATCTGTCTGGGTTTGGTGGCCTGGATACCGCGGGCGAGGAATTCGGCGTGGAGGGCGCGGGCGTCGTCGCAGAGGATGTAGAGCTCGGCGGCCTGGCCTTCGACGGGGGGTGGGACTTCGCCTCCGGCGATCTGGAGCATGAGGCTGACGGGGCCGCGCTTCAGGCGGCACCAGGCGACGCCGTGAGGGGCCTCCCACGAGGCGACCATTTCGAATCCCAGACCGTCGCGGTAAAAGGCGAGCGAACGGTCCATGTCGGTGACGTTGATGAGGGGCCAGATGGTCTGCAGGGTCATGTGGAAACTCCGTTCAGCCGGGCGGCGGCGAGGCGGCGCCAATTGAACTCAGGCGCGTGGCGCCGGCCGAGGGCCCGCTAGCCGAAGGTGCCGTCCTTGCGCTTGTGGAGCCAGATGGGGTTTCCGTCGGGATCGGCGATCATGGCGTTGAAGCAGATGGGGGTGTCGCGTGTTTCGTGGAGGACCGTGGCGCCGGCCTGGCGGGCTTCCTCCAGGGCGGCGTCGACATCGTCGACGGCCAGGGCCATGAGCACCTGGGGCGGGTGCAGACCCACGTGGGCGGGGGTGATGGCGACGGTGGTGGAACCGGCCAGGAATTCGCACCAGTCGTCGTCCTGGATTCCGGTGGGCTTGAGGCCAAGGACGTCGCGGTAGAAGCGGGACGTCTCTTCGACGTCGGACGCGAGGGTCCAGATGAAGTCGACGCCCTTTACTTGCATTTCGAGATTCCCCGGAGTTACTGAACGTCAGGTCAGGGTACTTGGGTCGATCGGGCGCTGGGCGGCGTCTGAGGCGTAGGCGGCCAGGGAGGCGCGAAGCACTTTGGTTGAGTCGTGGACGTCCAGGCGCGGCTGGCGACCGGCGAGGATGCCGTCGATGAAGTCGCGGGCGGCGCCCTTGAAGCCTTCGATCCAGTCCATGGGGACCTGGTAGCTGACGGTTTCCGAGCCGGTGTGCAGCATCACCGGCGGCAGGTCGAGCATTTCGCCGCTGCAGCGGGTGATCCAGATCAGGCCCTTAGTGCCCTGGATCTCAAAGAAGTCGTCGAGGGCGTAGTAGGGCGCGCGGATGCGCATGTCGGGCGCGCTGGAGTACTCGAAGACGGCCAGGCAATTAGCGTCTTTGAACCGCCAGACCACGACGCTTGGCGCATCGATCATGTAGTCGTCGGTGCGGGTGACGGTGGCGCTGACAGTGGCAGGCTCGCCGACCCACCACATGGCGGTGGCGTACTTGTGGGCACCCTCGTCGTAGAGCAGGCCGCCGGGGTTGAGCAAGGGATCGCGGCGCCAGGTGAGGGCGTCGGGCGCAAGGGGCAGCCGTACCGATTCGGCCTCCACGCTGGTGACGACCACGCGCATGCGGACCATGTTGGGGTCGCCGATGGCGCCGCTGGCGATCAACTCCTTGGCCTTGACCAGGGGCGGGTAGTAGAGAAAGTTCTCGGTCACGCGATAGAAGGTGTCGGCCCTGGCCGCCGCCTCGGCTAGGCGGGCGGCTTCCTGGAGGTTGCGGGCCATGGGTTTCTGGCAGGAGACGTGCTTGCCGGCTTCGAGGGCGGAGATGGACTGGTCGGCGTGGAGAGGGGTTGGGGTGAGGAGTTCGACGGCGTCGATGTCGGGGTCTTCGAGCAGTTGGTCGTAGCTGGTGTAGATGCGGGGGGTGATTTCCCATTCGGCGGCGCGTTGCTCGGCTCGTTCGCGGGCGGGGTCGCAGAGGGCGGCGACCTCGCATTGGGGATGTTCCAGGTAGCCGGGGGCGTTGAGCCTGGAGATGGTGCCGCAGCCGACGATGGCGAGGCGGACGTTGGTCACGGCGGACTCTGAAGGAATGGGCTCATGGTCGACTCAGGGTGCGTCGATTGCGTCCGCCATCTGTTGGAACGACTGGTCGGAGAGCGAATTGAGGTGGAACCAGTTTTGGGCGTGGCCGAGGCGGTCGTTGAGTTCGTTCAGGTTGGCCAGGACTGCCTTGACTTGATCCCAGGTGCAGCCGATGTCCGCGGGGCGGTAGCGAACCTGGCAGGCGTCGAGAAGTGACTTGGTTTCCTTGAAGCCCCACTCGTAGACGTAGGCATTGATGAGGGCGCCTAGGGAGACGACCTCGGAGTGGATTAGTTCGTAGCCGTGGACCCACTCGAAGGCCATGACGAAGGTGTGGTCGATGCTGTGCGAGACCTTGAGATCGTGGGTGGGGACGTCGTAGCGCTCGCGGTTGACTTCGCTGGCGATGCGGAGGGACTCGTCGTTGGGGCGGCCGTCGGTGTCCAGGCCAGCGGCGAAGTCGCGGCAGCGGCGGCGGACCCACTCGTGCGTGGCGTCGGCCACCGATTGGTCCCACGGGATTCCGTCCGTACGGTTGTCGGCCCACCAGCGCCAGGAGCCGACGTGGCCGAGGATGCAGATGCACTCGCCCATGCCGGCGCGGTTTAGATGCGGGGGCGCGGCGGCGATGACGTCGAAGTCCAATAGCAGGTACTCGGGCGCAACGGTGTCGAAGTAGAACTGCCAGACGGGCTGGCGGCGGAAGGCGACGGGGGCCTGGAAGATGGCGCCGGTGGAGACGATGGTGGGGATCATGATCAGCGGCTTGCCGAGTTTCCAGGCGGCGACTTTGCCCACGTCCAGGGCGTTGCCACCCCCGATGGCGAGGACAATTTCGGCGTCGGGGAGGCGCTGGATCAGGGCTTCGAGGTAGTCCTCGTCCATACCGCGCTGGAACTCGAGGGCGCGCGGCGCATGGGGTAGCAGCGTTTCCACAACGGCCCAGGCGCTGGGCGAGGTGATGGCGATGTAGTCGGTGTATTGGGGCCCGTGCGCCGCCAATATGCCGCGACCGTAGCGGGCGTCCCAGGTGCGGCTGTCGAGGTTCATGGGGGTGGTGGTGCTTGGCGTGTGGGGCATGATACGCGGATCGCGGTCTTGAGCCGCCGGGCGGGTTCGCAGGGTGCTGAGGGGTTTCCGCGCCAGAGGCGTGGAGTCCTTGGGCACCGGCGAAGCGTCGGGTTGTGTTGTCCAGTGGGGCAACGACAGGGAAAGGGCTGGAGCCGCCGGTGAGCGACTGCGTGTACATATTCCTGGATGAGTCGGGGAACCTGGACTTCAGTGCGCGCGGGACTCGCTACTTCGTGCTGACCAGCGTGAGCATGGAGCGGCCGTTTCCGATGTATGAGGCGCTTGATGCGTATAAGTACGACTGCCTGGAGTTTGGGCTAGCGACCGAGTACTTCCACTGCGCTCATGACAACCGGCATGTTCGCGGCAGGGTGTTCGGCATCATCGGATCCAATCTCGGCGAGATATGGGTTCACACTCTAGTTGCGAATAAGCGAAGGGCTGCAACACCGGTGGCTTACGGTGACCATCTCTATTCGGCGATGCTTAGCGAACTGCTTCGACGCGTTCTACGAGGGGCAGCGGAGTCGAAGGCCGACGAGGTAGTAGTGATTGCCGATGCCGTTCCAGTTCGGAGCCGCCGCCAAGCGATCGAAAAGTCTGTCAGGTCGGCGCTGAACAGGGCATTTCCCAAGCGTCCGACATTCCGTGTATTGCACCACGACTCGCGCGCTCACTACGGGCTTCAGGTTGCGGATTACCTGTGCTGGGCCGTGTTTCGCAAGTACGAGAGAGGCGAGTCAAGCATTTTCGACCAGATTCGCCCGGCGATTCTGAGCGAGGCCGAGTTCGTCAGGGACGCAGCGGAGGATCGCTAAGGGCAGGCCGATTAAGTGCGACCCCCCCGACTACTCCGTTGCCGGAGAGAGCCCCTTGGGCTCTTGTCATCGGGGGGGAACCTTTGAATGAGTGTACTACGGCGCGGGCCGGGCGTCGTTGAGTCAGCCGGCGGTGGTGGCCTTGAAGATGATTTGGCGCATTTGCCAGTGTATTTCGTTGGTGGCAGTGGAGGTGGCGAGGCCGTCGAGGGCGGAGCCGAGGGTGGTGATGTCCTCGGGGGAGAGGGCGGCGTGGGGGTTGGGGCCCCAGGCGTTGAGGTTGAGGCGGAACATGCGGGCGCAGGCGGCGGTTGCGACGGGGTGTTTGACGAGGCGGCTGGATATGCGGCGGAGGCCGGGAACGCGGCCGAGATGTTCGACGCCGCGTCCGACGTAGAGGTCGCCTCCGATTCCGTCGAGCATTCGTTCGGCGGCGTCGAGGTAGGTGCGGAATGTCGGGTTGGTGGTCTGGATGTCGGAGACCTCGTCGACGAGCAGGAGGCCGGCCGGTCGTAGCTGGGAGCCCCAGGTGCGGAGGGCGGTGGCCGGGTTGGCAAGGTGCGGCAGCAGCAGGTGGCAGAAGAGGACGTCGGCGGCGCCGGTGGGGAAGGGCGCCCGGGTTACGTCGTGGTGGATAAAGTCGAGGCCGTCGTGGGAATCACGGCCGGCTATGTCCAGGAAGGGCCGTGAGGTGTCGAGGCCGACGGTTTTCCGGGCGTTGAGGGTATCGGCGAGCAGGCGGGTGGTGAAGCCGGGGCCGCAGCCAAGGTCGATCACCAGCCTGGGATCGGGCGGCACGCGGCCCAGGAAGCTCTTGATCTCCGGCGCGAAGATATAAGCGAGCATGCGATGGCGTTCAGCGGCGGTGTCGTCGTCGCCGAAGGCGTAGGGGGGATTGCTCAAGGGGGATGGCCTTTGCGGATGTGGGGTGGAGGGCCTGGCGGGATTCTGCCCGATGGAGGACGCGACTGGAGTCCCTGGGACGTTGATGCGGCTTCCGGCCCTGGCCAGGGTCCTGGCACGTTCGGTTCAGATAGTCTGGCTGTATGAGGTTCAGGCGAGTTGGGCCGGCTGCCGTGTTGGTTCTGGCCGTGGCGGCGTTGCTGGCGCCGTCGTTGGTGACGAGTGCAGCCCCGGTGCTTGGGGTGGTTACGCCGGAGGGGCACGAGGGGCACGACCATATCCACTTGCCGTGGACGGTGCCGGAAGCGGACGCGGCAGGGGCGGATGGCACGACGGGTGAGTTTCCGGAGCAGTCATCGCCGTTTCCGGTGGGGGTGATGCCGGCGCTATTGGCGGTTGTGCTGGTTGTGTGCCTGTTCGAGCGTGTTCGACTGGATGTTGGGCGGGCGTGCCGCATGACTATTGGGCCGCCGCGGCCGCCGCCCAGGTTGGCCTTGCAGTAGATGGCTCCCAGCCGCGCACGGAGGTGCGCGGACCAATTGCGCGAATCCCGTAGCGGCGAGGACTGCCGTGCGGGGGCGCGCCGTAGCTGCGAGGTTTGTTGATGCGTATCTGGAATCGCCTGCCGCGTCTTAGGCGGTGCCTGCTGGCCCTGGCGTTTGCTGCGGTTGGGCTGGCGGCTGCGGCGAGTGTGGTGTGGGCGCATGAGGGGCGTGAAGTTCATGGCTTCACGTTCGACGTTGGGTTCCTGGTGGAACCGGCCTATGAGGGGCAGCCGAATGGGGTGTACCTATCGGTGACGCGGGCGGACGGAGATCATCACGGGTCGGGCCAGGCCGCCGACGGCGGTCACGAGCACGGTGGGACGGTGGAGACCTCGGGGATGGCGGTGGAGGTGACGGCGAAGGTCGATCCGATCGACGGGATCAACGTGCACATCATCCCCACCGGCTTTATGTTCGCGCCGGAGCGGGTGAACCAGGCGGACGTGGACGGTGAGGGGCACGCGCACGTTTACGTGGACGGCGAGAAGGTGGGACGGGCCTACGGCGAGTGGTTCCACCTGAAGGGTGTTGCGCCCGGGGACCGCGAGATCCGGGTGACGCTGCAGACGAATAGCCACAGCGAATACGTGGTGGACGGGCAGCCCGTGCAGGCGGCGACCACGGTCAGCGTTCCGGCGATGCCGCCCGCGCCGGAAGAGGTTGGGCAGGTAGAGGCGCCTGCAGGGATGGCGGTGGCGATCAGCCTTGAGCCCGATCCGTTGGGCGGGGCGAACCTGATGGTGATGCCGCAAGGGTTCACGCTGGCGCCAGCGAAGGTGAATGCTCCGAACGTGGCCGGGGAAGGGCATCCGCACGTTTACGTGAACGGGGTGCGGCTGGGGCGGATCTACAGCCCGTACCTGCACCTGGGCAAGCTGGCGCCGGGTATGAACGAGGTGCGAGTGACGTTGAACACGAACATGCACCAGGAGTACGCGCACGGGGGCGAGACGATCGAGGCGGTCGCGACGATTCCCATCCCGGACGGCGGTGCGTCCGACGGATTGCCGATGGGCGCCGGCCAGCAGGGGCAGGTTGGCGTGAGCGGCCTGGCGAACAGCCTGGTGGTGGAGGTGACGCACCTGGCGGCGGACATGTCGGCGTCAGGCGTTGCACGACAGATGGCCCTCACGCCGCTGCCGGGCGAGGCCGGAGGCTACGTGGCGCCATTCATCCCGACGGCGCCTGGGCCGTATCGGTTCCGGTTTGTGGGGACGATCGATGGGCTGCCGGTTGACGAGACGTTTACTTCCGGTCCCGGCAGGTTTGACGACGTGCGGTCGGCGACGGAGGCGCAGTTCCCGCGGCCGGTGCCGAGCGCGAGGGAGATTGCCGGGGTGGCCACGGCCGCGCAGCAGCAGGCGCGGGATGCGTCGGATGCTTCGGCGACTGCGCTGACGATTGCCGTGACGGGGCTGGTGGTTGGCGGTCTGGGGCTGCTTACTGGCGTTGGGCTGGCGGTCTACGCGTTGCGTCGGCGTAGTGCGGCATAGCGAAACCGGTCCTCTGCGGCGGCTAGAGCTCCGCCGGGGGCGGCTGGCCCTGGCTGTGCTGGCGGCGCTGACGGCGCTGGCGCTGGTTGTGGCGCCGGCCAGGGCGCACGCCAACCTGGTGCGGGCGTCGCCCAGCCCGGGGACGGCGGTGGATCCGGCGCCGCCGGTGGTGTACGCGGAGTTCAGCGAGGCCATCGACTTTGGCTACAGCAGCCTGGAGGTGCTGGACGCCGACGGGCAGCCAGTGACGACGGGACCGACGGAGGCCGACCCCACGAGTGACGCGGCCATGCTGGTTCCCGTGGGTGACCTGGCGGACGGCACGTACGTGGTGGTGTGGCGGACGCTGTCCGTGATTGACGGCCATGTCATCCGCGGGTCGTTTGCGTTTGGGGTGGGCAAGCCGGTGGCGGCGGACGTGGCGGTGGCGGTGGCCTCGATTGAGTCGAGCCCGGCGGCGTCGGTGTCGCGCTGGCTGCTGTTCGTGGGTGTGGCGGTGCTGATTGGCGGGCCGCTGCAAGTGCTGGTGCAGCGGCGGGGATCTCAGCCTGAGCGGCGTCGGGCCGTCGAGCGTCGGACGGCGCTGTTGTTGCTGGGCGGTGGACTGCTGGCCCTGGCGGGCCAGGTTGGGCTGCTGGGGACGCAGATCCTGGTGTTGGGCGGGGACTCGCTGCTGGCGGGGTTTGGGGATGTGTTCGGCGCGGGGCAGTGGGGTGCGCTGTGGATCGGCCGCACGGCGGCGCTGGTGGTGGCGCTGGTGCTGGCCGATCAGGCCAGTTCGTCGTCGGGCGAGCGGCGGGGCACGGTTGCGTTCGGCGGGGTGGCGCTGGTGGGCGTGGTGATGGCGGTGACGATTTCGCTGGGGAGCCATGCGGCGGCGCTGAGCGACGTTGGGCCGGCGCTGGCGGCCGATCTGATTCACCTGCTGGCGGTGGGGGCGTGGGTGGGCGGTCTGCCGGTGTTGCTGCTGGTGGCGTGGGAGGCGCGCCATGCGCGTTCCGATGGCTCGGTTGCGGCGGAGATGACGGAAGTTGCGGCGCGCTTCTCGGCGGTTGCCACGGTGGCCGTGGGTCTGATCGTGGTGACGGGCGTGTACAGCGCGTGGTTGCAGGTGCTGGAGCCGGAGCGGCTGTGGAGCACGGAATACGGCTTGTTGCTGCTGGTGAAGCTGGCGCTGGTGGCGCCGCTGGTGGCGCTGGGGGGCGTGAACCTGGGGTGGACGCGGCCGCGGCTGGCGAGGGCTGGCGTGGCTGGAGCGCGGGCTGCGAAGTCGCTGCGGACGCTGATGGTGGCCGAGATCGTGCTGGCCGCGTTGGTACTTGGGGTGGTGGGCGTTCTGACGGAGCGGGAGCCGGCGCGGCAGGTCAGCGGAGACGTGCCGCTGGCGGTGGAGGGTGTGGGGGCGAGCGGTGATTCGAGGGTGCGGGTGCGGGTGGTTCCCGGGCGGCCGGGTCCGAACACGCTTGAAGTTGACGTGGTGTCGCGAGAGGGCGGATGGGCGGCGGACGCGGAGATCGAGTTGCAGTTTCGGTATCTCGATACCGACCTGGGGACGACGGTCGAGCGACCGGTTCGCACGGATGACGGCGGGTTCGCGGTGGAGACCGACGCCTTTGCGTTGGCGGGCATGTGGCAGGTGCTGGCGATCGTGCGGCAGCCGGGGGCGTTCGACGCGCGGGTGCCGGTGCGGCTGAACATCGGGTCGCCCACGGCGATTGGCGTGGCGGAGGTCGATGCAGCGGTCGCGGTGCGGTTCTGGGGGATGGCGCTGGCCGGGATGGGCTTTGTGCTGGCGCTGGCAACGCTGGCGCGCCAGGGATGGGCTGCACGAGTGCGCCAGGCGGGGACCGGGGCCGGATTCGCGGCGATTCTGCTGGGGGCGGGGCTGCTGATCATCGGACCGCAGCAGGGCGTCGTGCCGTCGGCGGTGAATCCGGTACCACCGGATGACGCGTCAGTCAGCGCGGGACGGGAGATCTACGAGGCCGAGTGTGTGAGCTGTCATGGGCCGGCGGGACGCGGGGACGGGCCGCTGGCGGCGACGCTGGATCCGCCGCCGCTGGACCTGGTGATCCACGTTCCACTGCACCCGGACGACGCGTTGTTCGGGTTCGTGTTCAATGGCATCGAGGGGACGGGGATGCCGGCGTTCGGCGAGCGTTACGGCGAACTGGATACTTGGCACATCATCAACTTCATCCAGACGCTACCGGAAGCGGCGCGAGGCTAGGCGCGGGCGCGGCGGCGGGCGGTCCAGGTGTGGGCGGCGACGGCGGCGAAGAAGCCGCCGATGACCAGGACGCTGGGCACCACCCAGTTGGTGGGCACCACGTCCAAGGCGTGGGTGAGCTTGGCGGGGCCGAGGGGACTGGAGATGTCCAGTACGAGGTTCCAGTGGACTTCCTCGGGGCTTGGCTCGACGAATTCGTAGACAGCGCCGGACTCGAAGGCGGTGTATTGGGCGATTTCGACGCCGTTCTCGAACACGGTCACCTTGACTTCGGCACCGGGGATGCGCGCACCGGTGGAGACGTTGCGGAGGTCGACGGAATAGTCGAGCCAGCCCTCGGCCCAGTTGGCGAAGGCGCGGACCTGGTAGGGGCCGGTGGCGCCGGTGTAGACGAGGTCGCCGCCGTGGGCCAGGGCTGGCGTTGCCGTGGCCGCCAGCAGGATCAGTGCCGGCAGAAAGCGCACGAGGCGACCCATTAGCGCAGAGGCGAGCCGGCCACGGCGGCGATGGCGGGTTGGAGTTCGGCGGCGCCGACCAGGCCTTCGAAGCGCGCGGCCACGCGGCCGGATGCGTCGATCACGAAGACCCAGGGTTCGGTTTCGAGGTTCCACTCGTGCGCGGCGTCGGCCCACACGAGTCGGCCCTCGGTACGGGCGACGTTCAGATCAAACGGTTCCAGATGGATGAAGCGCACGCGGTCGCCAAAGTCCTGAGAAAGGCTGCCGACGACCGCCGTGACCGGCCCGCACATCGCCGAGGTGCAGTAGCCGGGGGTGCTGAAGGCCACGACGAACGGCTCGGCGCGGGACAGGGCCTCGACGATTGAGTGGGCATAGAGGGCCGGGAGGGGCGGGTCGGCGGTGGTCAGGGTCTGAAGGTCCGGTACGTCGTAACTCGTGGGGTTGGCGAAGGCTGGCGCCGTGTCACCAACCTGAGGGGCCGAGGTGCGCTGGCCGACCTGGAAGGCGGTGGAGGCCGCGTAGGCCGTGCCGGAGACCGGTTGGACGACCAGGTCGGCGCGCCACAGGCCTTCTTCGAAGGTGAGGTCGGAGACGAGGTAGTACGAGCGGGACGCGTCGTGAACATGGACGGTGCCGTCTTCGTGTACGTGGTCGTAGTTGGCGCCGGCGATGAGTTCCCGGGCTGGCGCTTCGAAGCGGAACTCGTCGCGTTCCCCGATCAGGCGCACGAAACGCACATCAATGTTCGCACCGGTGACGGCGGCGCCATCGCCGTTCACCAGGACGAAGGGAAAGCGGTGGGGGCCGGGCAGCATTTCGTTGACGGCCAGGAGGACGCTGATCTGGGGGTTGATCGGCGGCTCGCCGCAAGCCGAGAGGAAACCGGCCAACGCCGGGGTCCCTATAGCCAGCGCCCCGAGCAGCGTTCGCCTTGGAAGCGCGCGGGCGCGTCGCCCTTGGGACCGACCAGAGGGGGTGAGACTGTCCACATTGGCAGTCTAGCCAGTCTGAGAGCCTCGCCAACCTGTTAGGTTGCGGCCCTCGCTATATTCAAATGCCGATGCCAGAGCCACGAATTTCGGCCAGCGATCAGGACTATCTACGCGCGCTATACGACGCGGGTGGACACGAGCGACGCGTGGGGACCGGGGAACTTGCGAATCAGCTGGAGATAACCCAGGGCGCCGTGACGGTGGCGTTGCAGCGCCTGCAGCAGAAGGGGCTGGTCGACTACCGGCGCTACCAGGGCGCGCAACTGACCGAGGAAGGCGAGCGCCATGCGCTGGAGATGGTTCGGCATCACCGGCTGATCGAGCGGTTCCTGGTGGAGTTCCTGGACTACGACTGGAACGACGTGCACGAGGAGGCCGACCGGCTGGAGCACGTGATTTCCGAGGAAATGGAGCGGCGAATCGCGGCCAAGGTTTCCGATCCAACGACCGATCCGCACGGGGACTCGATTCCCAATGAGGCGCTGGACGCGCTGCAAGCTGATGACGCACGCCAGTTGACGGGGGTCGCGGATGGCACGGATTTCGTGGTGGCGCGGGTGCGAGACCGCGACCGGGCCGTGCTGGAGTACCTGACGGAAATACGGCTCGTGCCGGGCACGCAGGCCCGCGTGGTGCGGCGGCTGCCCTTTGACGGGCCACTGGTGGTGCGGATTGGGGCTGATGAGGTGGCGCTCAGTCAGACGGTCAGCGACAGCGTGTTCATCAGGGATGCATAGGGCGGGCTGAACCCTCGGCCCAATCGCGGCTGCCGGCGCGGACGTCCTAGCGAAGGGCGGCTTGGCGGGCGGCCTGGCGGCCCTGGGGGGTGAGGTGGAGTTGGTTGTTTTTGAGGACGATGAGGCCGTGATCGGTGGCGGTTTGGATTACGCGGTCGGAAAAGTCGGGTGGCCAGCGCATGTGGCGCTGCATGTGGTCGGGGTGGCTTTCGTCGGCCTCTGTGGGCGTGCCCTCGTGGGTTGCGAGGTGGATGAGCAGCATCTGGCGGGCGAAGGTCCAGCGCTGGCGGCGGTGGCGTCGCGCGGTTGCGACCAGGCCGCGCTGGGGAGCGAGTAGCAGGACCAGGATGAAGGCGATGCCGACCAAGGTGGCCATGGACCCGGCGATATTGGCGTCCAGCAGGCGGGCGAGCCAGTAGCCGCCGACGGCCGAGGCGGCGCCGATTACGACGCTGAGTCCGAGCATGCGGGGCAGCCGGTCCGTGAGCAGGTAGGCGGCGGCGGGTGGGCCGATCATGAGCGCGACGACGAGGATCGATCCGACGGCGTCGAAGGCGCCGACGGCGGTGACCGATACGACGGCCATGAGGCCGTAGTGGACGAGGGCCGGCGAGAAGCCGAGCGCGGCGGCCAGGGCGGGGTCGAAGGTGGCCAGCTTGAGTTCCTTGAAGAAGAGGGCCGTGCCGGCAAGGTTGACCAGCAGGATGGCGCCCATGACCCAAAGCGCGATCGGTCCCAGGTCGACGCCGAAGGGCGCGAAGCGGTTGAAGGGGGCGAAGGCGATCTCGCCCAGCAAGACCGCGTCGCTGTCCAGGTGGACGTTGCCGGCGAGGCTGGAGATCAGGATCACGGCGATGGAGAACAGGGCCGGGAAGACGAGGCCGATGGCGGTGTCTTCGCGAACCAGGCCGGTTCGGCTCAGCGCCTCGACGAGTACGACCGTCAGCAGTCCGACCAGGGCGGCACCGAGGATGAGGATGGGCGAGTTGAGGTCGGCGACGACAAAGAAGGCCAGCACGATGCCCAGCAGCACGGTGTGGCTGATGGCGTCGCTCATCATGGCCATCCGGCGCAGCACCAGGAATGTGCCGGGAATCGCGCAGGCGGCGGCAACGACAACGGCCACGAGCAGGACGTCGATCTGGGCCGAGGTCATAGATGGTCAGACGGCGCGCGCCGCAGCCGGGCCAACCGGTCGGCTTCGGCCAGGCCGCGGGGCGTCAGCGACCAGCCGCCAGTGTCGTGCTGCCGTGCCAACCCGTCCGCAGCCAGTTCAATCAAGGCGCGTTCGACCACGGCGCGGCCGCGAACCGCGTTCAGGGCACCGATGTCATGTGGATGCGTCGCGTTGGATCCGTGCTGCGCCGCCAGAGACGCCAAATCGGCCATGACAGCTTCCAAGGCCAGCATTCGACGGCTACGCCAGGCGCGCATGCGTGCCCACACCAAGCCTCGGGCGGGTGCGAATAGGAGCGACACGGCCACCAACCCGGTGGCGACCAGCACGATGGTGGGGCCTGTGGACGTCTCTGCCGTGGTGCTCAGCAGTGCCCCCAGCACACCTGCGGCAGCTCCAAAGAGCGCCGAGAGGGTGACCATGACACCCAGGCGATTGGTCCACTGCCGGGCGGCCGCACCGGGCGCCACCACCATGGCGCTCATCAAAACCACACCGACCGTCTTGAGTCCGACAACGATGGCGATCACGAGGAGGCTGGTCAGGAGAATGTCCAGCCTGCGCGTGGGCATGCCGAGGGTTGCCGCAAAGTCGGGGTCGAAGCTCAGTAGTTTGAACTCCTTCCAGAGCGCCACTAAGCCGACGAGTCCGAGAGCGCCCACGGCCGCCATCGTCATGACATCGCTCTCCAACATTGCAGCCGCTTGTCCGAAGAGAAACCTGTCCAGCCCGGCCTTGCCGGCGGCGGGCTGGCGCTGGATGAAGGTCAACACAACGAGCCCGGCACCGAAGAAGACGCTGAGTGTCAGGGCCATGGCGGTGTCGGTCTTGATGCGGGACGCGCGAACGACGCTGACAATGGCCACGGCTGCCAGCCAACCCGCAATGGCCGCGCCGATCATCAGCACCAGCGGCGTGCGGCTGCCGGTGATCAGAAATGCCAGGGCAACCCCGGGCAGCGCCGCGTGGGACATGGCATCGCCCAGGAGGGCTTGTCGGCGGAGCACGGCGAAGGCTCCAAGGGCACCGCTGACGATTCCCAGCGTGGCCGAGCCAAGCGCAACTGTACGCAGCGTATGGTCCAGGAAGAGGCCGCCCAGGACGTCCACCCGCGCTTCGTTCCTATTCGGGACTACGGGTGCGAATCACAAGGTTGCCTCGAGTTCGTTACCCAGGGTGCGCCCGCCGATGCTGGCCACGCGTCCGCCGTACGTAAGGCGCAGGTTCTCCTCCGTGAACACTCGATTTACTGGTCCACCGGCGATGCGTCGAACGTTTAGAAGGGTCACCTCGTCGAAGTACTCGGGTACCGTCTGGAGGTCGTGGTGTACCGCTACTACAGTCTTGCCGTCGGCCCGCAGCGCTCGCAGCAACTCAACAATTGCGCGTTCGGTGGTGGCATCGACTCCCTGAAACGGCTCGTCCATCAGGTAGACGTCGGCGTTCTGCACAAGCGCCCGCGCCAGAAAAACCCGCTGCTGCTGGCCACCAGAGAGCTGGCTGATTTGGCGGTCGGCATAGGACTCCATGCCGACCTGAGCCAGCGCGGCGGCGGCTCGAGCGCGCTCGGACGCGCCCGGGCGACGCATCCAGCCCAAACCGCCGTACGTTCCCATGGTGACGATGTCGAGCGCCGTGGTTGGGAAGTCCCAATCGACGCTGCCACGCTGGGGAACATAGGCTAGGCGCTGCCGTTGATCGGCATAGGGCTTTCCGAAGACCAACACTTCGCCAGCGGCGGGCTGCAAGAGGCCCAGCACCGTTCGCAGCAGGGTGGTCTTGCCGGCACCGTTTGGACCGACAATCGCCATCAGCACGCCCTGGGGAACTTCCAGGTCGACATCCCAGAGGACCGGCTGCTGCTGATAGGCCAACGTCACGTCCGTGGCCTGGATGGCAAACGCGCGGCCCGTACGGAGGCTGGTTCTCATGACCGCGCCAATGCTTCCACTATCGTGTCGATGTTATGGCGAATCATGCCCAGGTAGGTGCCTTCCTCGGTACCTTGTGCGCCCATGGCGTCAGAGAAGATTTCGCCGCCAATAGTTACGGTATGCCCACGAGCGGCCGCAGCTTCGATCACGGCCTGGACACCTTGATCGGGGACCGACGATTCGATAAAGACCGCAGGGATGCCACGTTCGCTGATGAACTGCGCGAGCTGTTGCACGTCAGCGGTGCTGGCCTCGCCTTCGGTACTGATGCCCTGTAGGCCGCGCACTTCAATGCCGTAACGGTTCGCGAAGTAGTTGAATGCGTCATGGGCGGTCACCAAGACCCGCACCCGCACGTCGATCTCCATAGCTCGCGACTTGACATAAGAGTCAAGTTCTTTGACCTGAGTAATGAAGGAATCGGCATTGGCCCGGTATGACTCCGCGCCTTCAGGATCCATTGCGATGAGGGCGTCGCGAATGGTCGCGACCGCAATGGACCAGAGATCCAGGTCGAACCAAAAGTGCGGGTCGAAGGCACCATCGAATTCCGGTGGCGCCAGCAGGAGTTGGCGGTCAATGTCGTCAGTCACCCGGATTGAATGGACCCCGAGTACGGTGATCCGTTCGAGGACTCCTGAGATCCCGGCTTCCAGGTGAAGTCCGTTCCAGAACACGGCGTCCGCCGCTTCGAGCCGGGTAATGTCGCCTTCGCTGGCTCGGTACAAGTGTGGGTCCACGCCAGGTCCCATGAGGCCATGGACTTCAACACGGTTTCCGCCTACGCGCCGAACCGCGTCGAAAATCTGACTGGTTGTCGCGACGACTCGTAACGGTCTTCCGCCCTGGCGGGTAACCGGTGCCAAGCGGGGGCCGGTATTCGTATCCGCTTGGTCAGACGTGACTTCACACGCGGAAAAGACGGCGGCGTTGACGGCCACTACGGCGGCGACGGCAAGCACTCGCAGCTTGCGCATCGATCTGCCTTTCGCTGCGTACCTGCTGATGAGGGCCGGCAGGCCCGCACCTCATGCGGCCTGCCGGCCTGTTTATGGTACCTAAAAGAATGTTTTTAGTGAAGTCAAATATTTGAGCTCACGTCCACCGGTGGCGCAACGGCCGGACGTTGTCGCTTGCTTGTCGAACGTGACAGCGGCCTACGTGCCACAGTAGAGACTGGATGACGCGAGGACTCGTCGAGCGCCGGGCGGGTGTCGGGGTAATGACTCGGCCCGATCAAAGGCGGCGCGAAGCGGTCACGCCAGTTCTCGTTCAAATGCAAACCGCCCCGCCGGCGCAAGCCGGCGGGGCGGTTGAGCGTTCCCAGTTGTGGACTTAGTAGTCCATCGCCGGTGCGGGGGCCTCTTCCTGCTCAGGTACGTCGGCGATCAGGGCCTCGGTGGTGAGGATCATGCCGGCGATCGAGGCGGCGTTCTCGAGCGCCGAGCGCGTCACCTTGGCCGGGTCGATGACGCCGGCCGCCACCATGTCGGTGAATTCCTCGTTCACCACGTGGTAGCCCCAGTTCGTGCCCTTGGAGGCGGACTGTCGGCGGACTTCCTCCACGACGACCGAGCCGTCGGCGCCGGAGTTGGAGGCGATCCAGCGCAGCGGCTCTTCAAGCGCGCGGCGCAGAGCGCGGACGCCGACAACTTCGTCGCCCGTGCATTCGGCTTCCACACCGTCCAGCACGTGTGCAGCGTTCAGGAGCGCTACGCCACCGCCGGGCACGATGCCTTCCTCGATCCCCGCGCGGGTCGCGGACAGCGCGTCCTCCACGCGGTGTTTCTTCTCCTTGAGCTCGGTCTCGGTCGCGGCGCCGACGCGGATGACAGCCACGCCGCCGGCCAGCTTGGCCAGCCGCTCCTGCAGCTTCTCGCGGTCGTACTCGGAGGTGACTTCCTCAACCTGGCCCTTGAGCTGGTTGAGTCGGGCCTGCACGGCCGCTTCCTTGCCGCCACCCTCGACGATGGTGGTGTTGTCCTTGTCGGCCACCACGCGACGGGCGCGACCCAGGTCCTCAAGGATCACGCCGTCCAGGCGACGGCCCATGTCCTCGGAGATCACGGTGCCGCCGGTAACAACGGCCACGTCCTGCAGCATTTCCTTGCGGCGGTCGCCGTAGCCCGGGGCCTTGACGGCCAGGCAGTTGAGGATGCCGCGCAGCTTGTTCACCACCAGGGTGGCCAGGCCTTCGCCCTCCACGTCCTCGGCGATGATCACCAGGTCCTTCTTACCGGACTGCGTGACCTTCTCCAGCGTCGGGAGAATGTCACTCACCGCTGACAACTTCTTGTCGGTGACGAGAACCAGCGCGTCCTCGATCACGGCCTCCATGCGGTCCTGGTTGGTCACGAAGTATGGCGAGATGTAGCCGCGGTCGAACTTCATGCCTTCCACGTACTCGATCTCGAACTCGAGACCCTTGGACTCCTCAACCGTGATGGCGCCGTCCTTGCCGACCTTGTCCATGACCTCGCCGATCAGTTCGCCGATCTGCGTGTCGTTGGCGGAGATGGAGGCGATCTGGGCGATTTCGTCCTGGCTGCGAATCTGCTTGGCCTGAGCGCCTACTTCCTCGACCACGGTCTCGACGCCCTTGGCCAAACCGCGCTTGATGATCATCGGGTTGGCGCCGGCGGCGACGTTCTTCAGGCCTTCCTTGATGATGGCCTGGGCCAGCACGGTGGCTGTGGTGGTGCCGTCACCAGCGATGTCGTTGGTCTTGCTGGCGGCTTCCTTGATGAGCTGGGCGCCCATGTCCTCGAACGGGTCTTCCAGGTCGATGTCCTTGGCCACGGTCACGCCGTCGTGGGTGACGGTGGGGCCGGAGTACTTCTTGCCCAGGGCCACATTGCGGCCCTTCGGTCCCAACGTCGTCTTGACGGCGTTGGCGACCACGTCGATGCCCTTTACCAGCTTCGAGCGGGCCTCTACATCCAGCAGGATGTCTTTCGGCATACTGTCGTCCCTTTCGACCCGGCTGACCGCCAGCAGGATGCTTCGGTCTTCGTGTAGGGGTCGTTTCTGGTCCGCCACTCAGGCACCACGCACCAAGTTCTCCGGCACGTGCGCTGACGCGGATCGAATCAATCGCGTTAGCAGTTCATTGTAGAGATCGGCCAAAACGAGCGTCAAGAGATTCCGCTGTTTCCCGCGGTATTGCGCCGACGCGTATCCGGCGCTACACATCGCCCGATTCGTCCGGTTCCGGTAGCTCGCGTAGCGACCGAATCGGCGATAGAAACAGCCAGACCGCAACCGCCAATTCAAGCCCGCCGGCGACAAAGAGCGTTGGCCGCATGCCAAAGACTTCAGCTACAGCGCCACCAACAAGTGCACCGAGCGGGACCAGCCCGATCTCCAGGGTGTTCATGATGCCGTTCATGCGGCCCTGCAGCCGAAGCGGAGTGCTCGCCTGCCGCAGGCTGCCCTGGCAGACCCCGTAAACCGTGGCGCCGATGCCGAACAGGAACATCGAGGTGGTAAGCAACACGACCACGGCTGCGATCGGCCCTCCGGCGAGTGGAGTAACCAGGTCGCTCAGCGCCGCGATGACCACCGCAACGATCATGGCTGGACCGGCGCCCAACCAGCGGATGAGCCGTTCCGCGGTGAAGGCCCCGACCATGAACCCGACACTGCTCACTGCGAACAGGAAGCCAAAGGCCAGCGGCTCGACGTTGAGCTGCTTGTTGACATAGAGCAGCCACACGGCTTCGAACATCGCGTTGAACACGGCGATCCCGCCGATGGTGACGGCGATGGCGAGCAGTATCCGATTCCGACCGACGACGGCTAGCCCCTCGCGGGCCTGCTTCAGAAAGCTGTCGCCGGTCGCCGACGTTGCCGGTTCAGCCTCCGCGAGGCGAATTCCACGGAGCGCCAGCGCTGAGATCACAAAGGTCACAGCGTCGACAACCAGGGCAACGGGCGCCGTGACGACGTGGATCAGGACTCCCGCAACGCCCGGGCCGGCAACCTGCGAAGCCGACGTGCCGATCGCGAGCTTGCTGTTGGCTTCCACCAGCTTCTCCCGCGGCACCAGCGACGGGAGAATTGATCGATTGGCCACGCCGAAGAACATCCCCAGCGTGCCGGTTCCAAGGGCCACGGCGTAAAGGTGTTCGATCGTGAGAAGCTCGAACCAGGCGGCGATTGGCACGGAGAGCAACAACAGCGCGCGACCGTAGTCGGCAACGATCATCACCCGGCGCTTCCTGAGCCGATCGACCCAGACGCCCACACCAACCCCAAATGCGAGCGACGGCAGGCCGCCGATAGCCGCCAGGATGCCCATCTGCAGCGGCGAGGCATCCAGCACCAGCACCGCCGTGAGCGGCAGGGCCAGGAAGGTGATTTGCGAGCCGAATGCTGAGACCGTTCCGCCGACCCACAGCTTCAGAAAGTTGGGGTGGCGCCAGAGACCCTTGAGACGAAGAGGCACAGGACATCGTTATCCTTCCCCGCCCAGGGCGCCGGTAGTCACAGTGGTCATGGCGGCTCTGTCGCGCGCCACACCGGCGAGCGCTGATACTAGCGAGGCTGGCCGAATGACGAAACACGCGGCCAACATCTCTCAGCGTCTACCGCAATCCCTTATCTTTGCGCCATGCCCTTCCACCTGACCCGTGCGCAGCACGACCAAATCGTGGCCCAGGCTCGCGCCGAGGCTCCGCTCGAATGCTGCGGCCTTATTGGCGGGCAGGACGAAACGGCGCTGGCGGTCTACCCCGCCCGCAACGCCGACCAGAGCCGCGTGCACTACACCATCGATCCGCGCGACATGTTCAACGCCACCCGCGACATCGAAGACGTGCATGGCTGGGACATCTCCGCCTTCTATCACTCCCACCCGCGCAGCGGCGCTTACCCTTCCCCCACCGACGTTCGTGAAGCCGTTGAGTCCGGCTACTCCGAGTACAGCCGCTTCATCATCGTCTCGCTTATGAATCCCGACCGGCCCGTGATGCGCTGCTTCTGGCTCCGGGGTGGGGCGATCAGCGAGGAACCACTGGTCGTCATCGATCCAACTGACGACGAAGGCACGTAGCACGTAGGATCTGGCTATGGCAACCGCCGTCTACCAGCCGTCCATAGACCTCGAGGCCTCGCTCGAGGCCAAGACGCAGTTCCTGCGGCGGACCATTGGCGGTCTGGAAAGCGCAGTCGTCGCCTACTCAGGGGGTGTGGACAGCACCTTTTTGGCAAAGGTGGCCTACGACAGCTTGGGGGATGAAGCCCTGGCGGTCACCGCCGTGTCTCCCAGTCTCGCTGAGGCCGAGCGCGACGATGCCGCCCGCTTTGCCGCCCAAATCGGAATCCGGCACGAGTTCATCGAGACCCGCGAACTGGATAACCCCGCCTACCGTGCCAACGACAGCTCTCGTTGCTTCCACTGCAAGGCCGAACTCTTCGACCGGCTTCGCGAATTCGTGGCCGAGCGCGACGTGCAGCACATGCTCTACGGACCGGTTGTGGACGACTTGGGCGACTTCCGTCCCGGCATGGCCGCCAGCCGGGAACGTGGCGCCCGCGCGCCGCTGGTCGAAGCCGGCCTGCGCAAGGCCGAGGTCCGCGAACTCTCACGCCGTCTCGGACTCCCCAGCTGGGACAAGCCGGCGGTAGCCTGTCTGTCGTCACGCGTTGCCTACGGCAGCGAGGTCACCGTGGAGAAGCTGCGGCAGATCGAAGCCGGAGAGGCCCTGCTGCGCGCCGAAGGCTTCCGCGAACTGCGCGTCCGCCACCACGACTCCATTGCCCGCATCGAAGTCCCCGAATCCGAACTGACTCGATTCACCCAGGACTCCGACCGTCGCCAACGCATCATCAACGGCCTCAAGTCCCTCGGCTTCACCTACGTCACCCTGGATCTCCAGGGCTTCCGCTCCGGCGCCATGAACGAAGCGCTGCCTGTAGTTTCCACAGAGCAGTAACCGAAGACGCGACGCGAGAGTTAAGCACGCGGTCTCAAAGCAAGGAGCGGCCATGAACGTAGAAATTCGCGACGAGCGCTTCCGGCAAGTAGTCGGCTGCGACGCGCCCGTTGAGGAACTGGCCACCGGATTCGACTTCACCGAAGGCGCGGTATGGAACCACGTTGAAACCTGCCTCATCTTCAGCGACATGCCCGGCAACGTCATTCGCAAATGGACGCCCGCGAACGGGATTGAGGTCTTCCGACAGCCCAGCAACATGGCGAACGGCAACACCTACGACCTCCAGGGGCGGCTGATTACCTGCGAGCACGCCACCAGCCGCGTCACCCGCACAGAGCACGACGGCTCCCTAACGATTCTGGTCTCGCACTACGACGGCAAAGAGTTGAACAGCCCCAACGACGTGATCGTGAAGAGTGATGGCTCGATCTACTTCAGCGATCCGTCGTTCGGACGCATGGAGTACTACGGAGTGGCCCGCGACGCGGAGCTTGACTTCCGCGGCGTCTACCGGCTCGATCCCGAGTCCGGGGACCTTACGTTGCTGGTCGATGACTTCGACCAGCCCAACGGGCTCACGTTCTCGCTGGACGAGCAGCGGCTGTTCATCAACGACACCATGCGCGGGCACATCCGCGTCTTCGACGTTGATGCCGACGGTGGACTGACCAGTGGCCACGTCTGGGCTGAACTCGCTGGTGACCGCGAGGGACTGGCGGACGGCATGAAGATTGACAGGCAAGGCAACTTGTACACGGCAGGCCCGGGCGGTGTGCATGTGTTCGCGCCGGACGCGACCTGCCTGGGCGTCATCTACGTCCCTCAGGGCGTTGCCAACTTCACCTGGGGGGACGCTGACCTCCGAAGCCTCTTCATCAATGCCGGCACGTCTCTGTATCGAACGCGAGTGAATGTGCCCGGGCGCAAGCTGTTCTAGCCGATTGCCTTTCCTGGAATCGCCGATTGGCCGCTTGCCGAAGATCGGACGCCTTGCGTGACTGAACGTGGCTGGCTGTTCCGGCGTGCGCAAGCCTGCGGCGCTCGGTTCGCCACGTTGCTTCTGCTCGTACTCGGTGTCATCAGTGCCTGCGGCGAGGCTGCGCCTGGCGAACCGCTGAAACTCGGGCTGCTGACATACATCAGCGCCGGATCGCACCAGAATGCCCAGGACCGGCAGCGAGCGTTCGAGCTGGCCGTCACGCACCTGAACGAGGCGGGTGGAGTGTTCGGCCGGCCGGTTGAGACCGCCGTCGGCGACACCGCGCTTGATCCGGACACCGCCGTGGCCGAGGCCCGGCGCCTCATCGAGGACGAGGGCGTGCATGCGCTGGTCGGTCCCAGCACCAGCGCCAACGCGTTGCCCGTGGCCGAAGGGATAGCTGGTCCGGCCCGCGTGCCGCTCATCAGTCCCTCCGCCACGTCTCCAAGCCTGACCGACGCAGCGGACGACGATTTCTTCTTCCGCGCCGCGCTGTCGGATCTGGCGCAAGGACCTGTACTGGCCCAGATTGCCCGGCAGCGTGGCTTCGACAACGTCGGCCTGATTTATCGAAACGACCTTTGGGGCCGGGGCCTCGCCAGCGCCTTCGAAAGAGCCTGGGACGGCTCGGTTCGTTCCGTTGCCAGCGAACCTGGCCAAACCAGCTTCGCCGAAGCTCTGCGCGAGTCCGCGGCCGGCGGCGCCCAGGCCCTGATTGTGATCTTGTTCCAGGCGGAGGCCATTACCGCCGTTCGCGAGGCCCTGGACCGCGGCGTTTACGACCGGTTCGTACTTGGCGACGCGCTCAAGAACACCGAGTTGATCGAAGCGATTGGAGTTGACGCGCTGGCTGGCACCTATGGCGCTGGCACCGCTGTTCAGCCGGACAGCGAGTCCTCAGCCGCCTGGACGGCGGCCTGGCTTGACGCGTACGGGGAGCCGCCAAAGGGCTCATACGTTCGCGAGGTCTACGACGCCACCATCGCCCTGGCGCTGGCCGCCCAGGCCACGAACAGTATCGACGGCGCTGAAATCCGGGATCAACTGCGTTCCATCGGCGTCGCCCCCGGCCAGTCGGTCATTGCCGGCCCCGACGGAATCTCCCAAGCGCTTAAGGAACTAGCCCAAGGCGGCAAGGTGATCTACCACGGCGCCTCGGGCACGCTTGACTGGGACGCCAAGGGCGACCTCGCGCAAGGCCACATCGGCATCTGGCGCTTTACGGCCGACGGGCAGATTCAAGACCTTGAGTCGGTTCCCTACCGAGGCTGAGTCTCGAGAAGGCCGCGGCCGAGTCCCGAGTTGGCGCCCGCATTCACTCGGCGCTCCAGCTAGGCTGGCAGCCAGATCCACAATCCGACCCAACGTCGTCGCGAGAGGAGCCTGATCCCGTGAGTCTTTCACCTTTGCGCATGGTTCAGTGGGGCACCAAGCATCCCCACGCGGCGGGCTGGCTGAGCGTGATGCTCGACAATCCGGACGTCGAAGTCGTGGGCGTCTACGAGGACGACGCTGACCGCCGGCAGGAACTCGAAGCCAGCGGCAACGCGCCCTGGAACCGGACGACCTGGCTCGACGATCGGAGCGCCGTTCTCGGCGACGACAGCATCGATGCCGTTGCGGGCGAGGGCGATAACTCGGAGAACCTCCAGCAGGGCGAGGCGGTTATTGCGGCGGGGCGCAACCTCCTGCTGGACAAGCCGGCCGGACACGATCTGCCCCGCTGGGAACGCGTGCTGGAATCGGCCGCCGAACAGAACCTGTACATCCAGCTTGGCTACATGTTCCGCCACCACGATGGCTATCAACGCATCGCCAACTGGGCGCGCGGCGGACTATTGGGTGACATCTTCGCCATCCGCGCCCACATGTCCACGTACGTCGAGCCGTCCACCCACTCCCTGCTGGCCAGCTTTGCCGGCGGCGTGTTCTATGACCTGTGCGGTCACGTGCTGGACCAGGTCGTCTGGACGCTGGGCCGCCCCGACCGGGTGACCCCGTTCATGCAGCGGGTCCGGCCCGAGAGTGGGTTCGTGGACAACGGCGTGGCTGTCCTGGAGTACCCCGGAGCGCTGGCGATTGTGGATATTGCGGGGCTTGAAGTTCCGACGCGCCCCCGCCGCTACGAGGTCTACGGTTCGCGCGGCTGGGCCATCATGGAGCCCATGGAACCGGCGCAGACCGTTCGGCTGTCACTGGACAGCGCGCGCGACGGTTTCCTGGAAGGTGAGCAGACGATGACGCTCGAGGCCCGACCGCGCTACGTGGCCAGCCTGGAGGCCTTCGTTCGCACCCTGCGCGGTGAACAGGCGCCGGAACGCTCGCTCGAGCACGAGCGCGTCGTGCAGGAAACCGTCATGAGGGCCACCGGCGCCATCGACTGAACCGGCGGATCGGGCTGTTGGCCTAGTTCCCCAGCCCCAGCGCCAGGCCGCCGAAGATCGACTGCAGCCGCGCCCGGTCCTCAGGCGGCAGCGGTCCGCGGGCCATGGAAGCCACATTGGCGTCCAGGTGGTCGGGGTTGGCCGTACCCGTCAGCACAGTTGAAATCGCGCTCGGTTCCAGCACGTAGCGGTAGGCCGCTTCGGGAACGGACTCCACGTCGCCGTGCACCAGCCAGCCCAGCGGGTCGTCGTCAGGCAGCGCATCGGCCGCCAGGTGCCCCTCGGCCTTGAGTGAGGCAATGACCTCGCGCAATCGCGCTGGGTTACCCAGCGCACGGCGCACGGCGATCATCACGATCAAGCCGATGTCGGCGGCTTCGGCCGCATCCAGCACGTCCTGCTCGGCCGTCTGGTGCAGCAGGTTGTAGCCGACCATGAAGGCGTCGAAGTGCCCGTCGGCGGCCATCCGCTTGAAGGTCTCGTGGTGGACGTCGTCATGCGCCTGCTCGGTCACGCCGAGGAAACCGACCTTGCCGGCGCGCTGAGCTTCAAGCAGTACCGGCAGGTGCTGCTCGATGACCGCGTCGTACCGACAAGGCATCAACCCATGCACCTGGATCACGTCGATGTAATCAAGCCCCAGGCGCTCCAGGCTGCTGTCGATCGACGCCTGCACGTCCTCGGGACTCTTCAACTCGTTGTCGGCAAGCGGGCTGTACTTCGTAGCCACGATGAAGTCGTCGCGCGGCACACCGGCCAGCCCGTGTCCCAGCAGGATCTCGCTGTCGCCATAGCTGGCCGCCGTGTCGAAGAAATTGATTCCGTGGTCCAGCGCCCGCCGAGTCAGGCGCCGGGCATCGTCCGGCGTCGTCCCGCGGTTCTGCCCCATCTTGCTGGGGCCGCCGGTCCCCAGGCTCGCCAGCGACACGCGCAGGCCGGTGCGGCCGAGTCGGCGGTACTCCATTGCGATGACTCCTGAATCCTTGGTTGGCTTGAAACATAGCGCGACTGAAGCTGTCGCGAGGCTTCAGTCGAACCTTGGCTTTCCGTTCTGGCTTGCGTAGGCTCGGCTGAACCACCCCACCTGGGGTGGGGTTAATCAGCGATGGCTGCTCCGGGGAACGTCGATGGATCGGGAAACACGGAACCTCGTCAATCGGTGGAAATCAATCCAGGGCCACGCCCGGGCAGTCGAGAAGATGCTCGAAGACGATGCCTACTGCGTGGATGTCCTCAAGCAGACCCTGGCCATCCAGGGTGCGATCGAGAAAGTTAACGCCGGCGTCCTGGAACGCCACCTCCGGACCTGCGTCACCACCGCCATCGCCTCGGACGATCCGGCCGAACGCGAGCGGGTGATCGCGGAACTGATGGACGTGTTCAAGGGGACCGGTCACCTGCGGCGCGTGGCCTCGGCCGGCGAAGCAATCACGCGAGTCGCCGCCGGCCTGGGCCACGGCGAGTTGCAACTGCACGGGCACGGGAACGGTGAGGACGCGTGACACTCGCTACTGAACGGACATTCACGCTGCCGCTGAGCGGCTTGCACTGCGTCGCCTGCGTCAGCCGAGTCGAGCAGGCCGTCGCGGAAGTCGACGGCGTTTCCGAAGCAACGGTCAATCTCGCGGACGAGATGCTGACCGTCCGCTCCGACCAAGAGCTCACCGCAGCGGCGGTCGCATCTGCCGTCGAGGCTGCGGGTTACGAAGTCCCGGCGGCCGAACGAACGCTTCAGGTCGAGGGCATGCACTGCGCGTCGTGCGTGGGCCAGGTCGAGAAAGCCATAGGCGATGTTCCCGGAGTGCTTGACGCATCCGTGAACCTGGCTTCCGGCCAGGCCCTGGTACGTCACGCCCTCGGCCAGGCCGAGCATGGCGTGCTGCGGACGGCCGTGGAGCGTGCCGGCTTCAGCGTGCTCGAAACCGACGCGCCCAACGAAACATCCTCCGGCGCTGCCGCCACGGACGGAGGGCTGGAGGAACGCCGCCGGCGCGAACGTCGCTGGCTCGGAATCCAGGCCGCCTTCGCGCTGGCAGTGGGTGCGCTGGCGATGTGGGGGGCGGTGGAGTTCATCCCGTGGGCGCCAGACATCCTGCGCAATCCTTGGGTCGTGCTGGTCCTGGTGACGCCGGTTCAGTTCTGGTCCGGCTGGTCGTTCTACCGAGGCGCCTGGCTGGCGGCGCGGCGTGCGAGCACGGATATGAACACGCTGGTAGCCATCGCAACCAGTGCCGCGTACGGCTACAGCCTGGTTGTCACGGTGTGGCCGGGGCTGCTGAGCGATGTGGCCGGGGCGGACGTGCACTACTTCGAAGCCTCCGCGGTCATCATCGGGCTGGTTCTGCTTGGCCGCTATTTCGAGATGGGCGCCCGTGCTCGAGTCTCCGCGGCTATCCAGCGACTGCTGGACCTCAGGGCCAGGATGGCTCGCGTTGAGCGGGACGGGCAATCCCTCGAGGTCGCGTTGGACGACGTTCGGCATAACGACGTGGTCGTGGTGCGCCCTGGCGAGAAGATCCCGGTGGACGGCCAGCTGCTCGAGGGCGCGTCCGCGATCGACGAATCGATGATCACCGGCGAGAGCATTCCGGTGGACAAGAAGCCTGGCGACCAGGTGATCGGCGCCACGCTCAACACAACGGGCAGCCTGCGCGTTCGCCCCACTCGCCTCGGCCAGGACTCGATGCTGGCGCAGATCATCGCCCTGGTTGAACGGGCCCAGACCTCCAAGGCGCCGGTGCAGCGGCTGGCGGACTGGGTCGCGGCGCGGTTCGTACCGACGGTCATCGCCATTGCACTGGTCACCTTGGGCGTGTGGCTGGCCGTTGGTCCGGACCCGCGGTTTACCTACGCGCTGGTCGCCATGGTTTCGGTGCTGCTCATCGCCTGCCCCTGTGCCCTCGGCATCGCCACGCCCACGGCCATCATGGTTGGCGTCGGCAAGGGCGCTGAGATGGGCGTCCTGGTGCGCAGCGGCGAAGCGCTGGAGACGACCGGACGCGTCGATACCGTGGTGCTGGACAAGACCGGCACGATTACCAGCGGCCGAGCCGAGGTCACCGACGTCATTCCGCTCAACGGCGAGCCCGAGTCGGAAATCCTGCGCCTAATCGGCTCGGCCGAACGTGACTCCGAACACCCGATCGGTCAGGCCATTGTCCATAACGCCGCTGAACGCGGTATTGAACTTTCGCAGGCCGGCCAATTCCGGTCGGTAACGGGCGGCGGCGTGCAGGCGGTGGTCGACCAACGCCAGGTCCTGGTGGGCACGGCCGGCCTGTTGGCGGACGCCGGTGTGCCGGTCGAATCCGCGGCGCACCGCGGCGAGGAGTTGGCTGCACAGGGTCGAACGGCGGTCTACGCGGCAGTCGACGGCGAGCTGGCTGGCCTCGTAGCGCTGGCCGACGCGCCGCGTTCCGAAGCCTCTGCGGCGATTGCAGAGTTGCAAGACCTTGGCCTGCGCGTGCTGATGGTCACCGGCGACCGCGACGCGCCGGCACAGGCCATCGCTCGGCAGGTCGGAGTGGACGAGGTGCGGGCGGAAGTTCGGCCCGGCGACAAGGCCGCCATCGTACGGGAACTGCAGGCTGCGGGGAATCGAGTGGCTGTCGTCGGCGACGGCATCAACGACGCGCCCGCGCTGGCCCAGGCCGACTTGGGCATCGCGATGGGCACGGGAACCGACATCGCCATGGAAGCCGGCGACATCACCCTGGTGCGCGGCAACCTTGACGATGCGGTCACCGCTATACGCCTCAGCCGCGCCACCATGCGCACCATCCGGCAGAACCTGTTCTGGGCCTTCGCCTACAACGTGGCCCTCATTCCGGTCGCGGCCGGCGTGCTGTATCCCGTGTGGGGGCTTCAACTCAGTCCCATGTTGGCCGCGGCCGCCATGGCCTTCAGCGACCTTTCGGTCGTCGCAAACTCCCTCCGCCTTCGTCGTTTCAGACGCATCTGCAGGCATTGACTCACAGCTAATTGACAACTTAACGCGGCAAGTCTAGTATCTGTTGGTGTTCTAACCGGTCGGTATACGTAAGATTAGCACGGGCTTTTTTGGACCATTAGCCAATGCTAAGGCTCATCGTATGATCGCCTAATGAATGTAATTGGACGCTGCTCCAGGCAGCGTCTGACTTCCGGGAGGGGACGGCGGTGACCATGAGAAAGAGTCTGGCAGCGGCGCTGAATGACCAGATCAACCACGAGTTCAGCGCGGCCTATGTCTACCTGGGCATGGCCGCCTACTTCGAGACGCTCGACCTCGGCGGCTTCGCTGGCTGGATGCGCGCCCAGAGCGAGGAAGAGTGGGGCCACGGCATGCGCATCTACGAACACCTGGCCGCGCGCGATGTCCCGGTCACGCTGAGCGGGCTGGACCAGGCCGAAACCGAATATGACGGGCCCGAATCGGTCATTGCCAGCGCGCTCGATCTTGAGCAGGGCACCACGCGCTCCATCAACGCCGTCTATGCCCGGTCGCTGGAACAGGGGGACTTCCAGGCCAAGGCGATGCTGGACTGGTTCGTTGACGAGCAGACCGAAGAAGAAGACACGCTCCGCACGCTGCTCAGCCAGGTCAAGATCGCCGGTGACGAAGGCGCGGCCCTGTTGATCCTTGACCGTGAGTTGGCGGGTCGCCAGTCAGCGAACGGCGGGGCGTAGCTCGACGAGGTCGGCTACGCCCCGGCCCGCAGCCGGCGCTCCAGCGCTTCGGCTGTCCGCATTAGTCTGTCGCTGACCGTGACCTGATACGGCCGCTCGGCCGGAGCCAGGCCGGTCACGCGTTGCGGTAGCTCAGCGAGCGACTGCTTGGCATGTCGCCGAATTGCCTTCAGGTTGGGCTGTGTGCCGTCGAGCCGCTGGCCGCCGGTCATCACCGGCTGGAGCAGCGGCCGGCCGTCGAGCGGCTCGTCCGCGGCCGCGAGAACATCCCGCACCGCCAGGCCGTTCTCGAACTGCCGGAACACCTGTTTGCGCCCCGGCCACGTGCGCTTGGAGGCGGCCAACTTCATTCGTCCCTGCCCCGCGTATTCCGCCAGCTTGTAAGCCGTGTCCAGGTAGGGCGCGTCCGTGGACACGGCCAGCGCTGTGCCGACGCCGTACCCGTCGATCGGCGCCCCGGCGTCGACCAACGCCGCGATCCGCTCGGCGTCCAGATCGCCGCTGACGATGATGCGAACCGAAGCCAGGCCTGCCCCGTCCAGCATCTCCCGCGCCATGCGCGCGTTGGCCCCCAGGTCGCCTGAGTCGATCCGAATAGCCGCCACGTCGAAGCCATTGCCCAACCGCTCCGCCAGATCGATAACTAAACCGACGCCTCGGCGAATGTCGTACGTGTCAACCAGCAGCGTGGTCCCGTGGTGAGTGGTCGCAAATGAGGCCAGCGCGTCCGACTCGCGCTCGTGCGCCTGGATGTAGCTATGCGCCATCGTGCCGCTGACCGGCACGCCGAACCGCCGCCCGGCTGCCACGTTCGATGTTCCGGCCATGCCCGCGACATAGGCCGCGCGCGCCGTGTCCACACCGGCTGCGGCCCCCTGCGTGTGTCGAGTCCCGAAGTCCACCACCGGGGTTCCCTTGGCCGCTGCCGCCAGCCGGTATGCGGCGGACGCGGCCATCGTTTGGTGATGGATCGCGCTGAGCAGGTACGTCTCCACGATCTGGGCCTCGGGCAGCGCGGCGGTCACCTCGAGGATCGGCTCGTTGCCAAACACCGGCGTCCCTTCCGGCACGGCTCGAACATCGCCCTGAAATGTCAGCCGTTCCAACCTGTCCAGGAAGTCCCTGGAAAACCGACCGGTCGAGGCCAGGTACTCCAGGTCCGCCGGCGAAACGCTCAGACCCCCCAGGTATTCCAGCGCCGCTTCCAGCCCACAGGCGATCAGCAGATTGCGATTTGGCGGCAACCGGCGGCAGATCAGGTCGAAGGTTGCCGCCTCGGTCAGCCCGTGGTCCCAGTACGCCTGCATCATGCTCAGCTGATACAGGTCAGTCAGGAGCGCGTCCGCGGGCACGGAGACGCGCGCCGGGTCGGTCATGCGGGCGCGGCATCCTCCAGGATCGCGCCGGCCTCGCGCATGGCGTCTAGGGCCGCTTCGCCGTCGCCGGGCGTCACGTCCACGGCGCGAATGGCGTCGATGATCACGTGCACTTCAAGCCCCGCGATCTGCGTCGCGTCCAGCACGCTCGCCTTCACGCAGTAATCCGTCGCCAGTCCGCCCACCCACAACCGCCGGATGCCGGCCGCGCGCAAATGCTCGGTCAGTTCCCCGCTGTCGAACGCCGAATAGGCCTCGTGATCGGCTTCATCGGCCTTGGACACCACCACCGCGTCCTCCGGCAACTCCAGGTCGACATGGAACGCCGCACCCGGCGTGTCCTGCACGCAGTGCGCCGGCCAGAGTCCGCCCCGCTCGGCAAAGCTCAGGTGATCGACCGGATGCCAGTCGCGCGAGGCGAAAACTCGAGCCCCGCTTTCCCGGGCGGCCGCAATCCAGTCGTTCAGCACTGGAACCACCGCATCCCCGTCCGCCACCGCCAGCGCCCCGCCCGGACAGAAGTCGTTCTGCACGTCAACCACCAGCAGCGCGTCGCCGGATGTCAACTTGATTGACATAACTCACCTCGATTGTCGGCTGACGCGGGCGATGAGGTGTCACTCGCCAAAGCTCGAGGCCGAAGCGCATGGCGCGGTAGCAATGGCTGGGGTAGATGGATTCGAACCACCGCTTCACGGTCCAGAGCCGCGCGTCCTACCACTAGACGATACCCCAAGAACAGGCCGTCCCCGGCCGGATTCAACCCTACCACCAAGCTGACGCCGACAGACTTTCGCAGACCGACTAGCGCGCGGCTCGGGGTGCCGAAGACTCGATGTTCGGACGAGCATGACGTTGTCGCCGTGCACCGCCGCGCCTAGCATGGCGTGATTGAAACCGTTGTCAGGAAGTCCACCCAATCGCTAATCAACGCGCCCCCATCGGTGTGCTCGGCGCCGGCCTCATGGGACATGGCATCGCCCAGGTCTTCGCCCTTGCCGGCCACCAGGTCACCGTCCTAGACGCCGACCCCGCCGCCTTCGACGCCGCCCGCAGCAAGGTCGCCCGCAATCTCGAACTTATGGTCGAGTACCGCCTGGTCACGGCTGAACAGGCCGAGGCAGTCCCTGAGCGGCTCACTTTTACGACCCACTTGGCCGACGTCGGTCACTCCGCCCTCATAATCGAGGCCGTCACCGAGTCCGTGGACGTCAAGCGTGCCGTCTACGCCGACCTTGCGCCGCATCTGTCCCCGGAGACGTTTCTGGCCTCCAACACTTCCAGCATTCCCATCCGCCTGATGGCCGATGCCACCGGCCGCCCCGACCGCTTCACGACAACCCACTTCTTCCGACCCGCCTACCTGTGCCCGATGGTTGAGGTAACGATGGGTGAGTTGACAAGCGAAGCCACCGTCGAAGCCGTCCTGGACCTCCTGCGCGGTGCCGGCCTGCGACCCGTCCGGATCAACGTGGACCTCCCCGGACAGGTGGCCAACCGCCTGCGCCAGGCTCTGTTTCGCGAAGCGCTGGACCTGGTGGACCGCGGCGTCATTTCCGCCGAGGACATTGACGAGCTGACCGCCTACTCCTTCTCGCCTCGCATGCCGCTCATGGGCGTTATCCGCGACCGCGATCTGGCCGGCCTGGAAATCGCCCTCAACGGCACCGAGAGCGTCTGGCCCGACCTGTGCAACGCCGACAGCGGGCATTCCGTCCTTCGCCGCTTGGTCGAGGAAGGGCATTTCGGGCTGAAAACCGGCCGCGGCTTCTTCGACTGGTCGGATGTGGATTTCGCCGCGCAGTGGGAAACGCTGGAACGCCAGCAGCTGGAGATCTACGCCACGCTGCGCAAGATCGGCGCCTGGCCGGTCTGATCAGGAGCTTCTAGCGCCGCTTTCGCAGGGGCTTTGGCCACCCGGCACAGAGCGTCCGAGGATTGCGCGGTATCCTTTCGCCGTCACTGTGGGATATGGCACTCGGAGGCAGAGCATGCACCTTGCGCGTTACAGCGTGGACGGCGAAGTCCACCACGGAATCGTTGAAGGCGACACCATCGCCGAAATCTCGGGCGACCTCTTCGGCGACCTGGAGCGCACCGGCAACACGGTGGCCCTGGCCGACGTGCAGTTGCTCACGCCCACTTCGCCAACCAAGATCGTCAACCTGGCGGGCAACTACCTGAGCCACATGGGCGACTCGCCGCCTTTCTCGCGACCTCAGCCGTTCCTGGCGCCACCGTCGTCCGTCCTCGAACCCGGCGGAACCATCGCTTGGCTGAAGGGCTGCGAGAGACTCGACTACGAAGGCGAAATGGCCGTCATCATCGGTAAGCGCTGTTCGCGGGTCAGCGAGGACGAAGTCAAGGACTACGTGCTGGGCGTCTGCGCCGCTAACGACATCAGCGAGCGCATCTGGCAGAACGGTGAGACCAACGGCGAGCCGGACAGCCAGTGGTGGCGCGGTAAGGGCGCCGACACATATTCGCCGTTCGGTCCCTGGGTCACCACCGGCCTGGATTACGGCAACCTGGAAATGACCACGCGCGTCAACGGCGAAGTGGTTCAGCACACCAATACCAGCGAGCTGATCTTCAACGTTGAGCAGATCGTCAGCTTTGTCTCGACGTACATGACGCTCGAGGCTGGCGACGCCATCTTCACCGGCACCTCCGGCAGCACCGAGCCCATGAAGAGCGGCGACGTAACCGAAGTCGAGCTGGAAGGCAACGGCACCCTGAGCAACACCGTCGGTTACCCCGAGTAAGGCGGATCGAGCCGCCGCGAACCTTCGCGGCAGAGTCGAACTGAAGGAAGCCGCCGCAGGGTTTCAATGGACCCTGCGGCGGCTCCTTTTTTCAGACCGAATCGCCTCCGATGAGGTCCAAGCTCGTCACCGCATCGGCTGCATGTCATCCATCGGCGGCCCGCGCTCCTCGTTCGACGTGGACTCCGCCCTCATGGCGTTGCGTCCCATCTCGTCGGACCCGCCGAAGATGATCGGCAGCATCAGCGCAACCAGCATCACCAGCGCCCAGATCGCCGGCGCTGAAGTCTGCAACTGCCGGCGGCGTTGATCCGCGCGAGCTTCCAGCCGCTCGCGCCTTGGTTGCCACCAGGGATTGTGCCTCGACTCGAAGTAGTGGAATCCCACCCCCAGCACCGCGCCGTACACCAGGTGCCCGACCAGCGAAGCCGTCCGCGGCGCCGTGCTGTCCGCCGACCAGTCCGGCGTCTGCCCCGTCAGCACGGCGAATAGGGTGTTCGGTCCAACCACCCAGATAAAGAACCCGAACGCGACGCCCCAGCCCACCGCCGACCCGATCCCGTACGTCTGTCGCCGAAACAGCAGGCCGTACACCGCGCCCCAGATCACAGAGACAACGGCGTGAACCAGCACCCCGACGGCTGGGTTGTCGGCCCGCATCAGCTGGGCGATGCCCTCGAACGAGCCGAGCCGCGCCAGCATCACGGTATACAGCAGCCCACCCGCGATTCCCGCCGCCGATCCGCGCCCCAGCGCCCGCAGCCCCTCGGTACCGTAGCCCTCGTCCTCGTCCGCCGTCGTCTCGGCGAACAGCACTCGCCACGCCACGCTCAGCCACTGGTAGGCCAGCCCCAGGATTCCGCCGAAGAGCAGGTAGGCCAGCAGCCCCGGAAAGGCATCGTGAGCAAACCCCATGCCCCACGGCAGCATGCCCCGGGTGGCCAGCCCGACGATCGTCATCGGCACCAGGATCCAGGCCAGGAACCCGAACACGAACCCTCGAACCAGCGCCGCGCCCGCGCTGTCGCGCACCGTTGGGACCACGGCCGCGAACGCCAATCCGCTCACCGCGCCGGTCGCAAGCACTCCCAGCCACAGCGAGGCAGAGGGGGCGTGATCGCCGATTCCGACAAAGTGGCCCAGCAGCCCCTGGTCCACCAGTGCCTTCCCGGTCAGCGCGGCGGCGACCACGCCAGCCAGGACGCCTCGTACCGCGCATCCAACCGTCGGCCGCTCAAAGGCTGACCGCTGCCAGACCAGCAAGGCCAGGCTGGTCGTCACGCCGTACTGCAGGTGCCCCAGCAGCATCGGAAAGGTCTCCTGCGCCGAGGTCAGATCCCAGGCCAGCGCCTCGCGCCGGATAAGCAATGGCGCCAGCGTCAGCGGTCCGATGATCCACCAGGCGGCGCCATAGATCAGACCCCAGAACAGCAGGTCGCCCGCGCTGTGCTCCTGGCGGCGGATCAACGCCGCGAACCCCGCGCCAATGACGCCCGCCACGATCATGTGCACGATCCAGCCGCCGACCGCCGAAGGCGGCAGCCGGACCAGCGCGGCAATGGACTCGATGACGCCCAGGTGCCGCATCACCAGGCCGTAGACCACCCCGCCGACCTGCCCGGCCACCGCGCCGGCCAGCAGCCAGGCCGCCAGGTCGTTTCGGCGCGTCATGACTTGCGCTCCGGGTCGTCGGATCCGAACCGGCCGTCAGCCGCCGTCGTCAGCACGATGTCGCGCGGAAACACCAGGTCCAGCGCCCAGTCCAGCGCCACTCGCGACTTGCGTTCCAGGCCCGGCAACTTGCTGAGATAGATCGTCCGCCACATAAACCAGGCCAGGAGCCCGGAGAATTTGTGTCCCCAGAGCTCCGCGGCTGCAGTTCGATGCCCCAGGCCCACCAGCGATCCGGTCGCCGGGTATCGGAACGGCTTCAGCGTCCGGCCATCGATCGTCGCCAGGATGTTCTGTGCCACGCGCTTGCCCTGGCGCAGCGCGTGCTGAGCCGTCGGCGGACAGGGCCGACCCTCGTTGGTGAGGTCCGGAATCTGCGCCCCGTCGCCCACCGCCCACAGCCCCGGCGTGTCTGCAGCCGCCAGCGTGGCGTCGACAACAACCTGTCCGGCCCGATTCTTCTCGGCGCCTGTGGTCTTCAGCAGCGGGTTCGGCTGATTCCCGGCCGTCCACACAAACGTCTCGCAGGCGATCACCGTGTCGTCGTCCAGCGTGACCGAACCGTCGGCAGCCGCCGCGACCCGGCGACCCAGCCGAAACGCGATCCCCCGCGCGCTGAGCTTCTCCAGCGCGTATGCGCCCAGTTCCGCGCTAAGTTCCGGCAGGATGCGGTCACGCGAATGCACCAGCACGAACCGCGCGTCCGCGGGTCCCAGGTTCTGGTAATACCGCCGCACGCTCGATACCAGGTCAAACAGCTCGGCAATCGTCTCCGCCCCCGCGAACCCGCCGCCTGCCACGACAAACGTCAGCAGCCGCTGTCGGACCTCCACGTCCGTCTCATGATCGGCGCGCTCCAACTGCGATAGGACCCGGTGCCGCAGGCCCACCGCGTCTTCCAGCGTCTTCAGCGTGATCGCGTGCTCGGCCAATCCCGGCAGGCCGTAGAAGTTCGGCACCGAACCCATCGCCAGCACCAGGTGGTCGTAGGGAACCGTCTGCGGCTCGGCCGACCGGCGGCTGTGCACAAGCACCTGGCGCTTCTCGGTGTCGATTCGTTCTACGTCGCCGTGAATGAAGTTGGTGAAGGGACACGCCGCCCGAATCGGGGCCGCGATGTGCTGCGCTTCCAGCGCGCTGGACGCCACCTCCGCCAGCATTGGCGTAAACAGCAGGAAGTTGCTCTGGCTGACGAGCGTGACGTCCAGGTCCCGCCGTCGCTGGGTCATGCGCTCCAGCGTCTGCGCCGCGCTCATCCCGCCAAAGCCGCCGCCCAGCACCACGATCCGCTGCACGCGATCCTCCGCGCGCTCGCCAGGCCGGGCCAGCATGGCGCCGCCGCCCCATCGGTCCACGGCCCAGTACAGGCCGCCGATGGTCAGCGCCCCGTACAGCATGTGCCCCATCAGGCTGGGAAACCCGGCCGACGCCACGGCGATGGACCAGTCGGGAATCTGCCCTTCCGCCAGCGGTCGAATCGTCAGCGGCCCCAGGATCCAGCCCAGCAGCCCGAACGTGACACCCAGCGTGATCTGCGCCGCGTAGCTGCCGGGCTCGTGCCGGTACTGCATGCCAACGACAGCGCCGATCAGCGTTGCTAGCGCCAGGTGCACAACCAGCCCGGCGCCGGAGGTCGACACTCCCGCCAGACCGGTCACCTCCACGCGCATCTGCTCGGCCTGCATCGCCAGCGCGAACACGACCCCGGCCAGCAACCCGGCCAACCCGCCAAACAAGACTTCGCGATGGGCCAGGATGGCTAAGTACCGCACCGCGTCCCTCCCGCTGCGAGTTTCATCCGATTGTGGCAGCGCCGAGTGGACACTGACGAATCCCGTCCCGCTGCCCGTTCCTCATGTCGCAGTGGCCGGCCGCGTGCGGTCCGTTAGACCGTTGACGGACATCTCGTCGGCGTCGCACGCTCGAACCATGCTGCGACTGCACTCGTATTTGCTCGGGCTTGTTCTGCTGGCGCTGGCCGTCGTTGTGGCGCTCACGCTGGCGGGCGTCATGCCGCCGGAACGGACGTCCGTCCTTGGCGCCCTGCTGGCCGACGACTCGACGACGGCCCCATCGGCCCCCGCGCCAACCGTCGCGCCCATCGACCGTCCCATCTCGTTCGACGGCCTGCGACCCGGCCAGACCGAGGCCTTCGGACTGCGCGAGGGCCTCGTCGTCGTGCAGGCCCTCTACGACGGGACGGTCGCACCTTTCAGCGCATCCCTTCGCTCGTTGGACGATCCTCAGGCCGACCCCATCACGCCGGTCAGCATCATCCCGCCGCTCAGTCGTCAGGGAGGGGCCTCCGCCCGAATCACCACGGCTGGCAGATACGTGCTCAATGTTGAACTCGCCGAGGGTGAGTGGGTTGTCACCATCGCCCAGCCGGGCGACGCGGGCGGTGCGGGCTAAGGGACCCGGCAGCCCTGCCAGGTGACCGCTGGCCTCCCTTATTTCTATACTGAACTGCCGCACCCGGACGGATCGAGGCCGGACATGGATCCCAGTTGTCTCCAATACGCCCTGACCGACGACGAGCGCGAATCGTTCGAGCGCGACGGCTTCCTGGTCGTCGAGGACGCCGTTCCCGACGATTTGCGGGAATCTCTGATCGAGACCATCGACGACCTGATGGAAAGCGGCGTCCTCGAAGAAGGCCGCACCGACAAGACCATCACCCAGCGCATCAACAAGCTGGGCTTCGTGCATCTCGACCGCTCGTTCTTCGACATGGTGGCCCACGATCGCTTGCTGCCGAAGGTCTGGGGCATCCTCGGCTGGAACGTCTACCTCTACCACACCCATCTGGCCGTCACCGGCAGGGAACCCGGCGTCTACGATCCGTCCGCGCGCGCCTGGGGCTGGCACCAGGACTCCGGCCAGATGAACCGCGACATGGAAACCAACCCGCGCCCGCGAATCTCGCTGAAGGTCGGCTACTTCCTTACCGACGTCAGCAACGAGGGCATGGGCAACTTCTGGGTCGTCCCGGGCAGTCAGCTCTCCAACACCCTCCCCGAGCCCGGCGAAGGCGACGTCCAGCCCGAAGGCGCCATCCCCGTCAAGGTCAAGGCCGGCACGGCCGTCATCTTTGACCGCCGCATCTGGCACGCCGCCACGCCAAACTTCTCCGATGTCACCCGGCGGGTGCTCTTCTACGGCTACGGCTACCGCTGGATTCGCACCCGCGACGACATGGAGTACCCGCAGGCGTGGTACGACGACTCACACCCCATCCTCAAGCAGATGATGGGCCACTCCACCAACGAGTTCGGCCGCTCCTCACCCTCCGACGCCGACGTCCCCCTCAAGGTCTGGCTGGAGGAACACGAGCAAATCCAACGCGAAAAAGCCCTCGTCGGCTAGCTCCCGAAAGTCGCCTGCTCCGGGGCCGCGATGCGAAGTTGCCAGGGACTGGCGCCGTGCCACAGGCCGCTAGCCAGCTGCATGCGCCGCAAAGTCGGGACTTAGAGCAAGCGATCGGGTTCTGCGGTTCGAATTAGTTCGGGTCCGTTGTTGGCGACCGAATTCACGGCTGGGTTGACCAGGTAACCGGTCACCACGCCGTTGCCGGCGGGCCGAAGTAGTGCGGTACGCCAGCCCGGGTCCTCATTGTCCGCGGATAGCCAGGCGTCCCAATTGCACCGCTCAAGGACTACTGGCATGCGGCTGTAGATCGCGGACATATACGCGTTGGGTGATGTGGTGATGATCGTGAATGTCCGCCCAAACTCGTCATGAGATTCCCAAAGGCCTGCGAGTGCCAGGGGCTGCCCGTCGGTTCGGTGGATGTTCAGGGGCCGGCGTTTTCCGCGGGGCCCGGTCCACTCATAGAACCCATCCGCCGGCACCAGGCACCGACGACTGCGAAACGCGGCGCGGAAGGCAGGTTTCTCGGCCACCGTTTCAGCCCGGGCGTTGATTGTTCGACGTCCGATTCGGACATCCTTGGCCCAGATTGGGATCAACCCCCAACGCATGACCTCAAGGCGCCGCGGCCCGTCAAGCACCACCGGCGCCTGCTGAGTTGGCGCGACGTTGAAGTTAGGTAGCGGAAGGGTCTCAGGAAGATCCGACGAAGCCACATCAAAATACTCAGCCAGCGCCTGTGGGCTTGAGTGCAAGTTATAGCGCGCGCACATGACGTATCTAGGAGCGGAAGACGGGATTCGAACCCGTGACCCTCTCCTTGGCAAGGAGATGCTCTACCACTGAGCCACTTCCGCCGGGCCACCCAAAGGTAACTCTCCCATTCTAGCTAGCGGCGTCCTCGTCGGCTAACGGCGGGTCCGGCTGTTCCGATTCGATCTCAGCCAGCAGTTGCGCCAGCAGGTCGGCGAGCGGCTTACGATACGCGGCGGGCACACCCCGCTCGGCCAGAGCCTTCGAGAGCGCCGGGCTGGCGGTGTGGAACTGCCAATCGCGCACCGCCCCGTCAAGGCTTGGCGTCGCGGCCGACGATTCTGAGGCCGGGCCGGGCGGTCGGTTGCCCAGCAGCCAGGTCACGCCTTCGCCGGCCGGGGTCATGCCGGATTCCTCGACAAGCCGGCCCAGCGCCTGGGCCGCGACGATATTCGGAACCGACTGTCCGCGAGACCAGCGATTGACGGTGCTCGCACTGGACGGCACACCGGCGGCACTCAGGCTCTGCGCCACCTCGTCCAGTGTGCGGTCGGCGTAGCCCATGTAGGCACGCAGTCGGCGTGCGAACTCTTGACGTCCGTCGCTATTCCCCCCGGTCATCCTCAACTGCGACTGTCAATCGCGAATCCTATTGTGCCATGAGTGACTATGAATTGCAATATTGACAGAATATCCCATAACTGGGATCATATGTTCATTCGCGGCGGTTTTCTTCCGTCGCCGGCATCTCGCAAGGACATCGGCTCTTGATCGGAACGACGGTACCTCCGGCGACTCCCCAACAGAATCTTGACAGCGATGTGCCCTCGACCGCGCGGGCGCTCGTACAGGAACCGCGGCGGGCGGTCTTGCGGGCCCTGTATACCTGGGTGGCGGATCAATCGATTGACTCCGGTGACTTGGCGGCCTTCCACCGCGCGCTCACCGCATTGGCTGTGGCCGAGCAGGGACCGGATTTCGACCTGGTGATGCGCGCCGCCCGCCGCCGCGTGATCAGTCAGGCCCGACGGCGTCGCCGTCTCTTGGATGCCAGTTGACCGTCAACCTGGTGGAAGATTCGACCTCCCAACAGCGCGTGATTAAGCGTCCGGCGGAACTCGAACTGCAAGCCGGGCGGCGAGGCGCAGTGCGTACTCGAGCCCGCCCGGGTCGGCGATGCCCTGTCCGACGATATCGAAGGCCGTGCCGTGCGCCGGCGTTGTGAACGTGACGGGCAGGCCGACCAGTACTGTGACGCCCTTGCCGAATCCGAGCAGCTTGGTCGCGATCTGCCCCTGGTCGTGGTACATCATCACCACGCCGTCGAATTCGCCCCGCTGCGCTCGCAGGAAGATCGTGTCCGAGGGGATGGGTCCGGCCACCTGAATGCCCTCGGCCTGGAGTCGCTCGATCGTGGGACGGATGATCCGGATTTCCTCGTCGCCGAACAGACCCTTTTCTCCGGCGTGTGGATTCAGCGCGGCGACCCCGATTCGCGGAGGCCGCTGCCGCATGCGTCGCAGTGTCCGGTCGGCCAGTCGCACCACGGCCTCCACTCGCTCCGGCGTGATCATGTCGACCGCGTCGCGCAGTGCGACGTGTGAGGTGACCCTGAACGTGCTGAACTCTGGGATGACGTTCATCTCCCCGAAGAGACCGTCATACCCGGCCAGTTCGGCGAACATGTGGGCCTCGTCTGGGAATCGCCAGCCGCCTCGGTGCAGGGCGGCCTTATTCAGCGAGGCATAGCAGATAGCGTCAAGGTTTCCCGCCATCGCGAGGCCGATCATCAGTTTCAGCGTTTCGCCGCAGACTCGGCCCGACTCGGGCGAGACCTGGCCTCGCTCGACTTCGCTCGGATCCATGTTGCCGAGGTCGACCACCGGAACGGTGCGGCGGGGCCAGGTCACTTCCCCGAGCGTCTCGTAGACGTCGTAATCGAATCTCAGGTCGGCGTCCCGCATGCCTTGCTCGAGGACGCGCACGTCGCCGACGATCGCAACGCGTGCATGATCGCCGACGGCGTTGGAGGCCATCGCCTTAACGGCAACCTCGGGTCCGATCCCCGCACTATCGCCGAGCATGAGCCCGATCAGCGGCGGACGGTCACCGGCCACTTCCGATCCCTTTCGGTACTGGCGCACGTTCCCGTCGCGAGTGAGACGAGTTGAATTAGGCACAGTTCGATAGTCGCTGACCGGACCGGCGCTTACAAATCCCCGCGCGCCCGCTAAGGTGACGCGCGCCTGAAGGCCAGCCCAGCAAAGACGCAGCCCATGCCACGCCTGGACCCAACGGAACTCGTGATCGGCGACGCGCCGCAGTATTTCTTTGACAACGGCGTGGTCAGCGCCGTCGCCAACGTCACGCGCACGGTGCACCGGCCTCACAAGTCACCGGCCAACCCTGTCATCCAGGCCGACCGGCCCTGGGAACACATCACCTACTTCTCGTTCAACGGCTGGCAGGCCTGGCACGACGCCGACACCGGCCGCACCCACTGCATGTACGAGGACTGGTGGCTGGACCGCGACAAGCTGGCGCGTGGCGAGGGCGGCACTATTCACGCCTGGGCCAACGCCCGCATGCGCTACCTCTACGCCCACACCGACGACGGCGAGACCTTCACCAAGCCCCCGATGGGCGTGTTCAGCCACGAAGGTCAGGACACCAACGTCGTGATGGGATCGGAAACCGACGGTTCACCCCACTCGATGGGCCTGCTGCGCGATCCCTGGGAAACCGACGAATCCCGCCGCTTCAAGGCCCTCTACTTCCATGTGCCTCCTTCGGAGGAGGAAGTTGGCGGAGGAGTCGTTCGCCACGGCGTCTCGCCCGATGGCATCCACTGGACGCCCTTGGATGAGCCCCCCGTCGTCGGCGCCGAGCGCGCGCGTTTGGACGACACAGCCATCGTGGCCGTCGATCCTGAATCCCGCGCATATCTCGCCATTACCCGTCACCCATTCATGGTCGGCGCGCCCGACCCGCTGCGCCTGCCGCCTCTGGGACCGACCGGCGGCACGCCCACATATGACGTAGCCACGGACCAGCCGGGCGGTCGGAATCGCCGCCGCGTCTTCATGATGGAAAGCGCCGACTTTCACCACTGGACCCGGCCCCGACTCGTGCTGGCCCCCGATCCCGACATCGACAATCTCGACACGTCCTTCTACGGCATGTCGCTCTACCGCGTTGGCGCCCAATGGCTCGGATTCATGGGCGTGTTCAACATGGTCAGCAACACCATGCACGTGGAACTGACCCACAGCCGCGACGGGCGAACCTGGCGACGCGTCTGGCCGGGTCGTCCGTGGCTGGAACCCGGTCCGTCCGGCGCCTGGGATCAGTTCATGGTCAACGTGTCCAGCGCGCCGGTGGCGAAAGACGGTGAGCTGCGCGTCTACTACGGCGGCTCGCGCAACCATCACGACTGGTGGTTCGCCGGCCCGCCCGAGCAGTACGCCGGATCCACCGCCTGGGACCACCTGCCCGAAGTCAACGACATGAGCAACGTCGGCTACGCCCTTGGCTTGGCCCGCATGCGGCCGGACGGCTTCGTCTCGCTGGATGCCGGCCGCGAACGCGAAGGCCTCATCGTCACCGAGCCCATGGTCGCCCCCGGCAACCGCCTGCGGATCAACGCCCGCTGCCGCCCCGGCGGCTATCTGCGCGTTGAAGTCACCGACGCTCAAGACAGACCGCTCACCGGCGCAACCGAAGCCGACTGCGACGCCTTCACCGGTGACGCCCTGGACCGCATCGTCACCTGGAACGGCAGTGCCAAGGTCCCCCACGGCAACCCCGGCGTCCTCGACCCCCGTCGCCCCGGCGCCCCCTACCGCCGCCTCCGCTTCACCCTCCGCAGCGCCGAACTCTACTCATTCCAGTTCACATCGGAGGACGACAACCCGACAGGCTGACCCGCCTCCCGCGCTCAGGTCGTCGGATCGCTCTGCAGTCTTGCGAAGCCAACAAAACTCGGCTAATTCAAAATCAGACTTTGAATTAGCCGAGTTTCGGCACTAGAATCTGTACATGACTATCCCGCGCGACCTTGCTCTCCGATTGCTAGAAGCGGCGCGGAAGTCGCCGTCAATCACGCTGACAGGGCCTCGCCAGAGCGGTAAGACCACCCTCGCGCGGACCATTTTCCCCGGGCACAAGTACGTCAGCCTGGAGGCGCTGGACACACGGACGTTCGCAACCGAGGACCCCCGCGGTTTCCTGGCCCAGTATCCCGATGGCGCCATAATCGACGAAGTGCAGCGGGCCCCCGATCTCCCGGCCTACTTGCAGGGAATCATCGACGCCGATCCACGACCGGGCCGTTGGATTCTCACCGGCTCGCAGAATCTGGCCCTGGTCCAGTCGGTCAGCCAGTCTCTGGCCGGGCGAACAGCGGTTCACCACCTCCTGCCGCTCGCACGTCGCGAAGTCGTGCGCTTCGAGCATCATCCGGAAACACTGGAGACGGCCATGCTCGCCGGTGGCTATCCACGAATCTTCGACAGGGGCCTCGACCCGTCGGAGTGGCTCCGCTCCTATGTAGCCACCTACGTGGAACGCGATGTGCGGACCATCAGCCAGGTCGGCGACCTGGCAATCTTTCAGCGATTCGTCGAGTTGTGCGCAGGTCGCACGGGACAGCTGGTCAACTTTCTGTCGCTGGCGAGCGATTGCGGGGTAACCCAGCCGACGGCCAAGGCTTGGCTCGGCATCCTGGAAGCCAGCTACCTCGTCTTCCGACTGCCGCCGTATCACCGGAACCTTGGCAAGCGACTCGTCAAGACACCAAAGCTGCACTTCTACGACACCGGACTCGCCTGCTGGCTTATCGGGATACGCACCCCGCAGCAGCTACGCACGCACCCCCTACGTGGCGCCATATTTGAGACTTGGGTCGTCTCCGAAATCGTCAAGCACCGCCTGAATCGCGGCGAAACGCGGGGCCTTTACTTCTACCGGAATCGGGATGGCGCCGAAGTCGACCTGGTCATTGAACACCCATCACGTCTGACGCTGGTCGAGGCCAAGTCGTCCCAGACCCCAAACTCAAGCCTGTTCAGTGGGGCACTTCGTGTTCAGCGCCAGCTCTCCCAGGAATTGCCGCCGTCCGAAATAGCCGTGGTGTACGGGGGCGCCGAATCCCAAGATCGAACAGCCGGTCGCCTCATCCCCTGGGACAACGTCCAGATGGCAGAAGAATAGCGACCGTTCGGCTTCTGACCAGTCGCCCGTCCGGAGTGGATTTGATATTTGCGGATTGAGTGCCGGAAGTACGGGGAAACAGCATCGGCGATTCTTCACCGTAGGTCTGTCGAGGGCCGACGGCAGGAGTCGCCGAGGTTACGCCGGCGAAGCTGCGAGCAGGCGCCCTCGCCCAGGCCTGTCCATCCCGACTCCTGCAAGACGCCCGACGCGCCAAAGCGTCGCCTGATTGGCCGTAACCACCGGCTTGCCCAGCGATGCCTCCATGTCGCCGATGACCTCCGCCGTCCGCATCCCCGTGCAGCTGATAAACACTGCGTCGGCGTCGGGCCTGTCCACTTGCGACTCCACGATCTCCCGCGTCTCCGACGGCTCCACGGCTTCGATATCGCAGCTCAGATTCAACCCAACCATGGCGGCCACCCTGAATCCAGAGGCTTCCAGGTAGGCGCGCAGCCGTTCATTCAGGGCGTCGATATGCGGCGAAAGCACAGCAACCGACTGTGCGCCCAGCGTTCGCAGGGCCTCCACGACGGCGGACGAGGTCGTCGTGGCGGGCATTCCGGATTCAGCCTGCATCAGTGCGGTGATGGCCGCGTCTCCGGCGGGACCCAGCACGTAGCTGCCTGACGTACACCCGTACGCCACGGCCTGCGCCCCGCGCTCGGCCAGCCGCCCTGCGGCGCGCCCATTCTCTGGATCCCGCGCCAGTCCCTCCACCAGCGCCAGCGTGATGTTCTGTTCCGGCTCGGGCTCGGTCCTGACCGGTTCAATGTCCAACCGGACGTCCGGCCCGACGAACCGCTGAAGCTCCGCCCGGTGCCCATCCTGCACCGGCTCCGGCCAGACGATTCCGATTTGGCAACTATCCATGGCAGCTACCGCTCAGTCAGCTCGCGTGTCCCGTGCGTCAACACCTCGCAGCCATCCTCGGTGATCACGCTCGTCTCGCTGAATGCCACCCCAAATTCGCCAAGCCGTCGCACGGCAACCGGGTGGTGAAACACGACTCCCGGCTCCAGCACGCTGTCCGCGTCGCTCCGAATGAAGCCGGAACCGTCGGCCCAATTCGGCGGGAATCCTGCCCCAATGCCATAGCCGAACGTCCCGTGAAACACCAGATCATCGCCCGCGGCCTTCAGTTCGTGCCAGCCCGCATCCGCCGCGTCGCTCGCGGCCACTCCCGGTCCCATGGCCTCAAGGACGGCGCTCAGGGCGGCAAGGCACGCGTCGGCGGCTCCGCGAACCTCTGCCGAAGGCGGGCCGATGGTCAGCGTGCGCATCTGCGGCGCCGTGTAGCGCTGCACGCAACCGCCGATCTCCAGCAGCACGTTGTCGCCTGCCTGGAGTGTGTGGCGCTTGTGCGTCGTGTGCAGCATCCCCGAGCGCGGGCCGCTGGTGACGATCGGCGACAGGCACGGGTACTCGCTGCCCGCTTGAGCCATGGCCGCGAACGCCGCGCCGGCGACTTCCCCGTCACTGACGCCTACTGCCGCTGTTGAGGTCGCAGCCTTCACCGCTGCCTGGGTAGCCACCGCCGCGCTGCGGATGTGCTCGATCTCAGCCGACGACTTGCGCCGCTTCAGCTCAATCAACAGGTCGGTCGCGTCGATGAGCTCCGCCAGCGGCAACGCGTGTGCCAGCCCGGCGTAGAACGCCGTTGTCGCACCCCAGACGGCGCCGTCAAGTCCAATGCGCCCGCGTGAGACGCCGCGCTCGGCAAGGATCTGCGCCGCGTAAGCCGGCCGTTCGATCGCCGGCGGATACCCGTGCAGGTCGTCGAACCACACGCCCAGCAACGCCCCGCCGAACTCCGGCGGATCCATAGCCAGCGCCGGTTCGCCGTCCAGTGGCACCACCAGGCAGGCGCCGCCATCCACCGCGAACGTCTGAAATCCGGAGAGATAGAACACGCTTGCCGGGTTCATCACCACCAGCGCGTCCAGCCCCTGCGCGTCCATCGCCGCCTGCGCGCGCGCCAAGCGCGCCTGGTACTCGGCCCTGGTAAACGCCGGCTCCGACTCCAGGTCCGTCAGGCTCGTTTCGGGAAACCGTCCGCCGCTCAGGCTGGCATGCACCCGCATCGCTACGTCCTTCCTTGGGCTACCGATAGGTGCGCGGTCCCCACTGGGCCTCGTAATACGGCGCAATCATGCGCCCCGGTGGCGCCACGGCGTCAAGCCGAGTCCGGTCGGCGTCCGTAACCGAAACGTCCAGCGCCCCCAGGTTGCCCTTCCAATGTTCCAGCGTGCGGGGACCCACAATCGGCGCGGTGATTCCGGGCTGACCCATGTTCCAGGCAAGAGCCAGTTGAGCGGGACTGCATCCCTTCTCGTCGGCGATGGCCACGACCTCGTCGAGTACGGCGAACGCCGCTTCGCTGTGCAGATTTCGCTGTTCCTGCGTTTCGGGGTTCTTCTCGAACCGCGTGCCCGACGGCGCGGCCATGTCGCGCTGGTAGATCCCGGTCAGGAACCCGCTGGCCAACGGTGCCCAGGGGATGATCCCGATCCCATATGTCTGCGCCATCGGCACCAGTTCGCGCTCGATGCGCCGGTCCAGCAGGTGATACGGCGGCTGTTCGCAGATGGGCCGGTTGAGACTCAGCTTCTCGGCTACCCACAGCGACTCCACCACCTGCCAGGCCGGCCACGTGCTCGTGCCGATGTAACGAACCTTCCCGCTCTGCACCAGGTCGTCCAGCGCCCTCAGCGTCTCGTCTGGCGGCACGTCAGGCGACGGACGATGGATCTGGTACAGGTCGATGTAGTCTGTCTGCAAGCGTCGCAGCGACGCCTCGCACTGCTCCAAAATGTGCCGGCGGCTGTTGCCCTGCGAGTTCGGGTCCTCGTCATCCATCGCAAAGTGGACCTTCGTTGCCAGCACCGCCCGCCCACGCCGGCTCGGCTCCCGCAGCGCCTCCCCCACGATCGTCTCGCTCGTCCCGCGTCCGTACATATTGGCCGTGTCGATAAAGTTGACCCCGGCGTCCAACGCGTGATCGATGATCGACAGCGATGTCTCGCGGTCCGTGGCGTGCCCAAAGTTCCAGCAACCGAGACAGAGCGGACTGACCTTGACACCAGTTCTACCGAGATTGCGGTATTCCACGACGCCTACTCCGACCCGGAAGCCCTAACTGCTTACGCGACGAGTGTGTCACGTTGTCCGCCCAGGCGCAGCTTTCCCAACTTCACGCGGCGCGCGGTTGTGAGGCGTCTGTGGCTCGGGGCCGCGAGACATGTGCTCGTGCGTCGGTGCGAGAGGGAGTGGTCGCTCCGCTAAACTCCCGCGCGTTACCCCGCTTGGAGGGCGCACGCATGGCCAGTCGCCCGAACATCCTTTGGATAGTCATGGACTCGCAGCGGCCCCACAACATTGGGGCCTACGGCGACCCGCGCGGCGTGACCCCGGTCCTGGACCAACTGGCGGCCGAGGGTGCCGTTTTCGAACGCAATATCACGTCCGCGCCGTGGTGCCTACCCTCCCACGCCTCGATGATGACCGGCCACTACGCCAGCACGCACGGCGCCGACGGCCGGCACGAACGGCTGAGCGAGGAGTACCCCACGATCGGCGAGGAGTTGACCGAGCTCGGGTACGCGACGGTCGGCATTTCCAACAACGCCTACATGAGCGCCTCGTCGGCCTTGCATCGCGGCTTCATGGACTGGAGCTACGTGCTGCCGCCGCTGGGCGCGGCCGACCAGGACAAGGGCGGCGCGCAGGTGGTGCGGCAGATGCTGGACTGGCTGCGCGGGCACGAGGAGGACGAGCGACCGTTCTTCATGTTCGTGAACATCAACGACACCCACACGGCGTACATCGCGCCGGAGCCCTGGCACTCGCGCTGGGCGCCGGACGTCAGCCGCGAAGAGGCCCGCGAACTCAACCGGGCGCAGGGCGGATTCGCCGATCCGTCGCGGGTGGGAGGCATGCCCGATGACGTGCGAGACAAGCTCTACGCCTTGATGGACGGCGAAGCCGCCTATGTTGACGACTTGATTGGGCGGGTGGTCAGCTACCTGCGGGACGCCGGGGCGCTGGACGACACGATGGTAGTGGTGACCTCGGACCACGGCGATGTGATCGAGGAACACCCGCCGTACTGGAACCATCAGTTGACGGTGTTCGAAGCCGTGGCCCACGTGCCGATGATCGTGCGCTATCCGGCGGCGTTCGAGGCGGGCTCGCGCGTATCGGCGCTTACCCAGACTCATGATGTCGTCGCCACGATTTACGACCTGATCGGCGCCCAGCCTCAGCTCGAGTGGCTGGGCGAGAGCAGTCACAGCCTGCTGCGCGCCCGCGACGGCGACGCCCGCGACTATGCGCTGTGCGAGTTTGCGTTTCCCGTGAACATGCTGGAGCGCGTGACCCGGCAGGGCCGGGCCTTTGAATTACGCCAATTCTTCCGGGCGCAGCGGGCCTACTACCGCGACGAGTGGAAGTACATATGGACCAGCGACGGCCGCGACATGATGTACAACCTGGCGCACGACCCGACCGAACAGGTGAACCTGTTTGAGAGCGAGAACGACCGGGCGCGGGAGTACTACCTGGAGCTGGAAGCCGTGCTGGGCCGCATACCGGTGAACGACTACGGCGACTGGATGGTGACCGAATACATGAAGGGCACGCCGAAAGAAAGCTGGGAAAAGATCCGGCGCTGGGGCTACCTACGACCGGGTCAGGCCGACAAGCCGGCGTTCCGCAACTAGGTCAACAGCCAGCGGCTCGGTGCTCAAGGCGCTCGAGCGTCCATGATCCAAGCGTGGCGGATGTCGAGAGGCATCTTCAGACCGTCGCGGGCCGCGTGGCGGCGTAGGAGACCTTGGCGGTCGTAGTCGAAACGCTGGATCCGGGGCTGGAGCCGGCCGTCGGCTTCAGTGACCGTGAGGAATGAGGGCCGGCTGTCGTTGGCCGAGAGGTTTGGGTCGTCGACGCGCCGGTCGATCTCGCGACCGCTGTGGTCGCGGTAGCGGAACAGTGGTGCCGCGACAGTGCCGGGGTTGGCCAATGCACCGGCGGCGCCCTGGCTGATAAACGGGTAGTGGGTGTGCCCGATCACGGTGAGGTCAATGGCGCGGTCGGCGAAGACTTCCGACAACTCAGCAGGCCGAAGCCGCCAGTTGGTGGGCGCTTGCGTACGCAGATTGAAGTGGCCATGCATGAGACGCAGCGAGTAACCGCGCCAGCGCACGTCCAGGATGTCGGGCAGGGCCTTCACGAACTCGAGCTGGTCGGGCGTCATCTCCCGGTAAGCGCCAAGTTCGGTGTCGTCGGGTGCGCGTTCGACTTCAGGCGGCTCGGCCTTGAGGTATTCGAAGATCGCGCTGTCGTGGTTGCCCCTTGTTGTACGCCCGTTGGCGCGGCGCATCGTCCATTCGAGCGCGAATCGGCCGTCGATCCCTCCTTCGAAGATGTCGCCATTCACGAAGACGCAATAGGGCGCGGACTGTTGGTCGAGCCAGTGGTCCAGGGCGTCCAGCGGTTCCTTGTAGCCATGCAGATCGCTGACGATCACCAGGCGCTGGATTGAAGGATTGACTTCGATCTGGGCGGTCAACCTGTCATCGGTAGGCGCGGAAGCGCCCACGTCCGAATCGCTGGCGGCGTTGCAGCTAGACGGCATCGGGGTCAATCACTTGTGATGACACGGGCAGACTAAGGCGCCGGTATGCGTCGTGTCATCGGATTTCACCACTCGCACACTGAGGTCCCAGGTGTCGAACCGCGCTTGGCAAGAGCATCTGAAGGTCCCCATCCAGTAGGCTGAGCGTTCGAGAACGTCCGACGCCCTCACCATTCCTGGAGTCGCCGCCATGACCATGACGATGAGCGCCCGACCAACGGCCGCCGAGATTGCCGAGCTCAACCGGGAATTCACCTTCTTCGACTGGGCGGCGCAGGGCGCGGTGAGCCCGGTGGCAGTGGAGCGCGCCGAGGGGTCGTACCTGTATGACCACGACGGGCGACGGTTCCTGGATATGAACGCCCAGTTGATGAACGTCAACATCGGGCACCAGCACCCGGCGGTGGTGGAGGCCATCAAGGCGCAGGCCGACAAGCTGTGCTACGTGAACCCGCGGTTCGCTTCGCAGCCGCGCGGCGAGTTGGGGCGCGAACTGGCCGAAATCACGCCGGGGTCGCTGTGCAAGAGCTTCTTCACGCTGGGCGGCGCGGAGGCGACGGATCACGCGGTGAAGATCGCGCGGCTGGCGACCGGGCGGCAGAAGATCATTGCGCGACGGCGCTCGTACCACGGGTCCACCTATGGGGCGCTCACGCTGACGGGCGAGGCGCGGCGCTGGGCCACGGAGCCGGGCATTCCCGGCATTGTGCGGGCCGCCGACCCCTATCAGTACCGCTGCCAGTTTTGTTCGGGGCAACCGCAGTGCGACCTGCGTTGCGCCGACGACATCGACGAGGTGCTCCGGGTGGAAGGCCCGGACAATGTAGCCGCTGTGATCGTGGAACCCATCGCCGGGGCCAATGGCGTGGTGGTACCGCCGGACGGCTACCTGCCGCGCGTGCGCGAAATCTGCGACGAGTACGGTGTGCTGCTGATCGCCGACGAAGTGATGACCGGCTTCGGGCGCACCGGCCGCTGGTTCGCCGTGGAGCACTGGGACGTCGAGCCCGACATCATGACCGTTTCGAAGGGGCTGACCTCGGGAACGGTCCCGCTGGGGGCGGTGGTGGTCACGGAAGAGATCGCGCACCACTTCGAAGACAACCCGCTGTGGGCCGGGCTGACCTATGGGGCGCACACGCTGGGGTGCGCGGCGGCGCTGGCCACGATTCAGGCCTACCGTGATGAGGGAATCCCGGAACGCGTGGTCGAAATGGGCGAGCTGCTCAAGGACGAATATGCGGCCATGTCGGCTCGCCACCCGAGTATTGGCGAGGCGCGCAGCCTGGGGCTGTTCTCGGCGCTGGAACTGGTGCGCGACCGCGAGACGCGGGAACCGCTGGTGCCGCAGATCGATCCGGCGTTCGAGAACTACGGCGTCATGAAGGAGATGTTCGCCTACATGCTGCAGCGGGGCGTGGTGACGATGACGCGCTGGAACTGGGTGATGGTGAACCCGCCGCTGACCATCACGCCGGAGGAACTGCGCGAGGGTCTGGCCGTGGTGGACGAGGCGCTCGACCTGGCCGACCAAGCCATGGTCTGAGGCTTCGGGCGGCCCACGTCAACAGCCACCCGGGGCCGCACGCAGCGGCCCCGTCCGAAGGTGGCCGACTTAGTTGCGGCCGGGAAAGGTCAGTTCGGCGATGCCGGACTTGTCAAGTTCGCCCTTGCCGGCTTCGATCATGCGGTCGTACTGCGCCTTGGTGGCCTTGGCGAGTGGCAGGTCAAGGCCGGCGTCGTCGGCCAGCGAGAGGGCAATGCCGGAGTCCTTGGAGGCGTGAGCCGAGGAGAAGTAGCACTCGTGGTCGCGGATCACCATGTCCTCGCCGTCGGTTTCGAGCACCCGCGAGTTGGCGCCGGTCTGTGAGAACACCGTCTGCAGCATCTCCAGGTCAAGACCCAGCGCGGCGCCCAATCCAAGGCCTTCGGCCAGGCCGGCGGTGTTGATGTTCATCACCATGTTGACCAGGGCCTTGACCTGCGCGGCTGTGCCGGCGGGTCCGATGTACATGCGCGAGATGCTGAGGCTCTCCAGGATCGGCTCCACGGCCTTGTAGACGTCCTCGCGGCCGCCACACATGAGATACAGGGTGCCGTCGCGCGCCTGGGTGATGCTGCTGGCCATGCAGCCTTCCAGGCTATTCGCGCCGGCGGCGTCGGCCAGGGCCTCCACGTCCACATGGACCTGGGGCGTGATGGTGGCGCAGTTGATGAATGTTGTACCGGCCGCGTCGTTCAGGAGGCTGTCGCCGCTCTCGCTGAACACGTCCCGCATGGACGAGTCGTCGGTGACGACCGTGATCACGACATCGGAAGCCGCGGTGACGGCCGCCAGCGAATCCGGGGCCTGGCAGTCCAGTTCACTCGCCAGTGATTCGGCAATGTCTCGCTGCACGTCGTACACAGCCGAAACCGTGAAACCCTCGTCATTCAAGTGTCGAGCCATGTTGGCGCCCATGCGTCCGACGCCGACGAAGCCAATGCGATCAGTGGAAGCTGCCATCAGTCGTCCCTCCTTAAGCGGTGCGGGGCGCGGAGGGCCTGGTTCGGCCGTCCGCACCCCGTAAGTCCGTCGTGCCCGGGCGTTAGCCGGTCACTTCCCCGTGAATCTCGTTCCAGTCCTCGAGCGCGTTGAGCGTGACGGCGTCCGTGATGGCGCCATCCGCGTTCGTGCCGGCGGCTGACGAAATGGCCGAGACGATGTCGTCGCCATGGTTGTAGCCGGCGATAGCCGCGTTGGAAGCGTCGATCACGGACTGATCGATGCTGCCGCCGTTCTGGTCGACCACCCACTGCTCGAACTGCGGATAGGTCGGCTTTTCGTTCGTCAGGTACGCCACGGCCGCGTCGCGGTCGACGCCAAGGCCGTCCAGCACCATCTGATCGAACCCGGCGCCGCAGGCGTCGTATTCCTCATTCAGCGCGCCGGCGGCCGACAGGGTCACCTTGAGCCAGAGCCTCGGCAGGTGCATGGCCCCCAGCGGACCGGCTTCACTGGAACCAATGAGCGGGATCATCTTGGCCATCTGCTCGTCCTTCCGATACGTGACAATCCTGAAGCCCGTTCATGCTATCAAAGCGCTGTTTCGGGCACTAACAGACTGGCGGGCTAGACTCGGGTATGCCGCAGTCGGGCTCTCCTTCAGTCCAAGCTGGTCGCCGGCCCTGGCGGCCGCTATGGGGCCGCCGGATCGACCCGCTGCTGGAAGAAGTGCTGGCGGCCACGCTGGCGATGACCGTGCTGGCCGTGGTGGTGGCGGTGCTGTACTGGTTTATCACCGGGCTCTCGCCCTGGCCCGGGCTGGTCTTGGGCGAAATTGCGGGCTTCGGCTTCGGAATCGCGCTGCTGTCGCTGTCCTCGCCGCGGCGGAGGCGCTAGGCCGCACGACGTCACCTGGCCTGCACCGACGCCGGATGGCGGGCGACTTCAGCCGCCATCCAAGGCAGTAGGCGTTACTTCGGCCTACTCGTACCGCAGCGCTTCAATCGGCGCCAGGCGCGAGGCCCGCGAAGCTGGGTAGATGCCGAACACCAGGCCGATCACCACGGACACCACAAGTGCCAGGATGATGGGCTCCGCGGTGATAGTGGTGACCAGGCCGCCGGCGAATGGGTTGCCTCGAGCACCGCCGCCGCCCGTTGGCTGCTCGGCCCCGGCGCCCAGTTCATTCAGTCCAAGCGAGATCCCAACGCCTATCAGTACGCCGGCCAGCCCGCCGCCCATGCTGACGGCCACGGCCTCGATCATGAACTGCGACATGATGTCGCGCCGCTTGGCGCCGATGGCCTTGCGGATGCCGATCTCGCGGGTCCGTTCGGTGACGGACACCAGCATGATGTTCATGATGCCGATGCCGCCGACCAACAGGGAGATTCCGGCCACCGCGCCCAGGAACAGCGTCATGGTGTCGGTGACTTCCGAGATTGTCTCGATCTGATCGGCCTGGCTGCCAACCGTAAAGTCCTGCTCCTCGGAGTCATGACGGCTGAGCAGAAGATTCTCGATCGCCTGAGTGACACCGGCGACGGTGGCGTCGCTCTCATCGACCAACTGCACCACAATCGAGGAAACCACGTCATCGCCCGCCGAGGTCTTGGACGGGTTCAGGCGGCTGGTCAGGGTGGGTAGGGGAACAAAGGCCGATTCGTCGTTGCTCTGAAACGAACTGCCGCCGTCCGAGGCCAGGACTCCGACGACTGTGAACGGCTGGGTATTGAGCCGGACCGTCTCGCCTACGGCGTCGCCGTTGGGAAAGAGGTCGGTGGCCAGAGTGTCTCCTATGACAACCACGCGCGACGCCCGTTCGACGTCGTCCGCCGAAAAGAAGGAGCCTGTGCCGATCTCGACATTGCGCACGGCCGGGTAGACCTCGTTGACGCCTTGCACGGACGCCTGCACGGCGCCATCCGCCGAGACGAAGGACCCGTTAAATGAGCGTGACGCATAGATCGAGGTGATACCGGGGATATTGGCTTCGGCGATGGCATCGGCATCCTGAGCGGTCAACGTCTGGACTCCGCCTCCGCCGCCGCCACGGGTACGAAACCCTCCGAACCGGTTGCTACTGGCGCCGGGGCTTACGGACAGCAAGTTAGTGCCAGCCGCACGAATCCGTTCTTCGATCGAAGTTTGGACGCCCGCGCCGATCGACATCAGCGTGATCACGGCAGCCACGCCGATGACCATGCCGAGCAGGGTGAGGGCCGTGCGCAGCTTGTTGGCCGCCAACGCGCGGAACGCCACGCGCAAACCATCGGCTGCGGTCATGTCATCACCTCATCTTTCTCGACCAGACCGTCGCGGAACCGAATGATGCGGCGCGCGCGTAAACCGACTTCCATCTCGTGCGTCACCAGGATAGTTGTGATGCCATGCTCAACGTTCAACTGCTCGATCGCGTCCATGATCTCGTCCGCGGAGGCGGTGTCCAGGTTGCCGGTCGGTTCGTCGGCCAGGAGGAGCTGCGGGCGGGTGACCAGCGCGCGGGCGATGGCCACGCGCTGCTGCTGACCGCCGGAGAGTTCGACGGGGGCGTGGTCGACCCGGTCCGCCAGCCCAACCGTGGCCAGGGCTTCCAGCGCGCGCTCGCGGCGTTTGCGCGCCCCGGCGTACATCAGTGGCAATTCCACCTGCTCGCGCGCGGTCATGCGCGGCAGCAGATTGAATGACTGGAATACGAAGCCGATCTTGCGCAGGCGGATGTCGGCAAGCGCGTCCTCGCTGAGACCTTCGACGTCCTCGCCGTCCAGTCGGTAACTGCCCTCGGTCGGCGAATCCAGGCACCCCAGCAGATTCATGGCTGTCGACTTGCCCGAACCCGACGGACCCATGATGGCCACCATCTCACCGGGCTCGATGGTGAACGTGACGCCGCGTAAGGCCTCGACCTTGACGTCACCCATCTGATAGGTCTTGGTCAGGCCCACGACGTCAATCGTGGGCGGCGGGCGATCGGTGGTTGCAGTCATGGAAATCAGCCACCACCGCCACCGCTGGCGCCGGAGCCACCCCCGCCGCCTCCAGCGCCGGCCCGTTGGCCGCCTTGCCCTCGCTGGCCGCCCTGTCCACGCTGACCCTGGAACTGCCCGGGCTGGACCCCGGGCGGCGGGGTTCGGCCCTGGAAGCCCGCAGGCGGCCCGCCCTGGCCGCCTTGGCCGCCTTGGCCGCCGCCTGCGCCGCCCTGGCTTCCCTGTACGTTTGGCGCGGCCTGATTGGGCGCTGGCTGGACGCCCGCCTCACCCGGTCGTGCGACTCCCGACGCCGGTGCCGCCGCGCCCGAAGCTGGTTGCGCACCGCCAGGGGCCTGCTGTGCACCGCCTGTGCCAGCACCGGGTCCGGCCTGACCACCTGGCCCGCCGAACTGGCCGGCCGGCCCGGCCTGCGTGCCGCCTTCGCCGGCAGCTGCCTGCGCAGCGGCTCGCGCCTCCGCGAGCGCCTGTGCGGCGTTGGGCATGACGAGTTCGCCAGCTTCAAGTCCAGAGACGATTTCGATTTGCAGCCGGCCGCTAAGGCCCGTCTGCACGACGCGTCGGCTCGACGATCCGTCGGCGGCTGCCACAAAGACCACGCCGCCTCGCGGGGTCGTCTGCAAGGCAGCCTTGGGAACGACGATCACGTCACGAGCCTCCGCGACCAGGATCTCGACGTCGGCGGTCAGGCCAGCTCTCAGGTGGTCGTCAGGAGCGTCCAGGGAGATGTCGACCGGGAAGGTCACGAGCCCCTGGTCGACTTCACCTTGCACGGCGATCCACGCGACCTTGCCCTTGTACTCGCGATTGTCCAGGGCCGCAAACGTCAGGTCCGCCGGCTGACCAACCTCAAGCATCCCAATGTCGTTCTCGTCGACGTTGATGCGGACGCGCAGGCTGTCGGAGACACCCACGGTGAGGAATGCCGCGGAAACTCGTTCACCGACATCCGCGTCCACCGTCAGCACGACTCCGGTCGTCGGAGAAACGAGCGTGGCATCGGCCAGGGCCGTGCGGGCGGTCTCGAGCGCTCGTGTGGCATCCGCCACCGCAAGTTCCAGACGCTCGACCCCGAGCGGATCGGTCTCCGGCTCGGCGTCTTCGCGCAAGTCGGCCAGGTCGATCTCGGCTCGGGCAATGGCCAGTTGGGCCTGGCGAAGTTGCGATGCGTCCGCCCCTGCCAATAGATCGGCCAGCTTGGCCTCGGCGTCGGCCAGGCCGGCAAGCGCCGAGGTCACATTCTGTTCGGCGACAAGCACATCTTCTTCGGCGACTTGCACGTCGTCTTCGGCGATGCGCACGTCTTCCTCAGCCATGCGCACGTCGTTGGCGTCCACCTCCGCAATCAGGTCGTCCAGCTTGGCGCGGGCCACGGCCAGGGCACTCTCGGCTGAGGCCACGTTTGCGCGGCGCGTGGCCAGTTCAGTCGAACTTGGTCCGTCCAGGAGCTCATCCAGTTCGGCAGCGGCGGTGGCCTCGTTGCGTTCGGCGGTTGCGATCGCCTCGTTGAGATCCGCAAGGTCGGGACCGCCAGCCAAATCGTCGCGGTTGGCCTGCGCCACGGCGCGGGTGGCCTGGGCGGCGGCAAGGGTGGCCTCGGCCGCTGCCACTTCCTCGGCAGTGGCCGGCCGGACGGCTTCGGCAAACGCACGCTGAGCCTCTTCGTAGACCACGGCGGCCCGTTCTTTGGCTTCGGCGCTGGCGTTGCTGCCGGTCCGCACAGTGTCGTCGTGGGTAAGACGCGCTTGTTCGAGCGCAATCTCAGCGTCCCGGATGTCGTCAGCGGTCGGCTTGGTGCGCAACTCGCCCAACTCCACTTGGGCCGAAATCACGGCCGCCCGAGCGCTAGCGAGCTTGGACTCGGCGTCCGCGACGACAGACGGATGGCTGGCAACCGCGGAGTCCAGGTCGCGACGCGCGGCCACCACAGCGTCCTGCGCCGCGGCCAGGTTGTCCCTCGCTCGCTGGACTTCCAGATCAGCAGCGCCGGCCAGGAGATCGGCCAGCGCGCCCTGTGCGCTCACCAGCGAGGCTTCGGCGGATGTCACGCTGCTGTTCGCGTCGGCAAGCTCCGTGTCGGAGACTTCTTCCAGCAGGTCGCTTAGGGCGTCTCGGGCCGCATTCACTTGCGCCTGGGCCGCAGTCACTTTCGCCTGGGCCGAGGTGACGTTTGCCCGCGCCGAGGCGACCTGCGTCCGGGCCGAGGCAACCGAAGCTTCGGCGGAAGCGATTTCGGCCGCGTCGGGCGGGACCTGAAGGTCTTCCTGCGCGGCGCGGGCCTCGGAAAGGTCCAGTTCCGCCCGGCGTAGGGCGAACTGGTCAGGGTCGGGCACGAGGTCTTCCAGGAACTCGGCCAGATCAAGCTCCGCCCGTCGCAGCGCCGACACGGCGTCGTCAATGTCACGCGCCAGGTCGTCCGCTTCCTGCAAGGCCAGAACGTCGCCGGCGGACACCGTGTCGCCGGCTCCCACTCTGAGCTCGGTGAGTACGCCCGCGTTTTCAAACCCGACCTGCACCAGCGTGCCAAAGTCCAGCGTGCCGGTGGCGGGGACCGTGACCAACAAGTCCTGCCGCACAGCTTCGACGGGTTGCGGCGGCACCGTCACGACTTCCTCTTCTTGGACCCGCGGGAGCACGACGTAATAGACGAACGCGGCAACCCCGGCCAAGAGCAGTAGCAATAGCCAGAAGCGGCGCAGCAGCGAGAAGAGCGTTCGCACGGGCCAGACGACCACACGCCCGACCTGTCGCAACCGAGCGGCCCGCGGCACAGCATCCTCGTGGGCGCCGCTCGCCTGCGATCGATCCTGTTCGGGCGGGGAATCCGTCATGGCGTCACTTCGGGGATGTCTCGTCTGCCAGGGAGCTTAGTACCAGGGCTATGCACGTGATGTGCACGAGCCGTGCAACTCCAATGCAGTCGGAGCCTCCGATCTTCGGGATAGTCAAGACGGCGCGGACTCGAACGGAAGGCGAAGGCTCACCGTAGCGCCCGGACCATCGGTGTTGTTGCGGGCGACAGCTTCGCCCCCGTGCGCTTGCGCGATTCCGCGGACGATGGCCAGGCCCAGCCCCGTTCCACCCTGAGCCCGGCTGCGCGAAGCATCAGCTCGATAGAACCGGTCGAACACCCGCTTCAACTCGTCGGGATCGAATCCGGGACCAGTGTCGATTACGTCCAGCGACAGCCAGCCTCGTCCCTGCTCGTCCGTCGACCGGCGTGAGTGAACCGTGATGAGTCCGCCGGCAGGCGTGTGGGTCAGCGCGTTGCGAACAAGGTTATCGAGCGCCTGATCGATTCGTGTTCGATCAACCAGGAGCGCTGCATCGCCGGTGGTGTCTTCGCTCTGAAGCGTGACTTCGCGCTCCGCAGCCAATGGTGTGTGGCGTTGGCGGACCGCCTCCACGAGCGAACGAACCGAGACTTCTGTCGTCGCAAGACGCAATTGGCCAACGTCCGCCAGTGAGAGGTCGCGAATGTCGTCGATGAGCTGAGTCAGCATGTCCACCCGTCGCATGACGGTTTCAACGTGGGTTGCGCTTGGCTTGTAGACCCCATCGCCCAGCGCCTGGACGGTGCTGCGAATCACGGCTAGCGGCGTGCGCAACTCGTGTGCGATGTCCGCGAAGAGCTGGCGGCGCGACTCCTCGTTGCGCTCCAGCGTTTCCGTCATCTGGTCGAACGAGCGCGCAAGAGTGCCGATGTCGTCAGTCCGCCGAATGCCGGTGCGGCGGGAGAGATCTCCCTGGGCGATGGCCTCGGCGGATTCACGCAAGGTGCGCACCGGGCGCGTGATCTGGCGCGCCAGGTACACGGCCACGGCCACCGCCGCTCCCGCGCCGGCCAGCAGGGCCAGCAGCAGCGCAATGCCGATTTCTCGAAGGAATACGTCCTCGCCAAATCGAAGCTGCGCAATAACTTCGCGCGGCAGGTCCCGGCTTCCAACGTCGGCAAAGTAGGCCGTGGCCACGGTCTGGCCGTCGGATTCAATAGGAATCGGCCGCCAGTGCTCAAGATCGGGGGGCTGGTGCAACCGTCCTAGCTCAACGCTTCCGCCGACGATCGCACCGCTGTGATCCACAACAAGGTAGGGCAAACCTCTACCGGGTCCGCCGCGGCGCAACTGAAACGTGCCGTTGGCGCCATAGGCAAGGCCGAGTTGCTCGGCGACGGCCGTTTGCTGCCGCTCGCGCACGTTGGTGGCGTAGCGGTGAAAGCTGGCGGCGATTGACCGATTGATCAGCAGTGCCGTGACACCGACAGCAACCAGTGCCACCGCCACGAACGCCAGCGTCAAACGCACACGCAGGCTCATCGCTCGGCCGCCCTCCGCTCGCATTCCCACTCCATCCAACTGCGAGAGTATCGACCCCGCGTGCATGCCGTGTGCATGCCCTATGCACGCAGCCATGCGCAGACTTGCGATGGGCCAGAACTACTGCTGCCACCGAGGTGGCATCGTCATGACCTCGTGTAAGAATCCAAGCAACAGCGAGTCGCGACGAACTCGCCAACAAAACCTGAAATGCCGAATTCCGGACTAATCCTGGTGGTTGACGACGAGCCGGACATCCGGCGAGTCGTTCGTGCCTACCTGGAACGCGACGGATTCAGCGTCATTACCGCCGCCGACGGGGCCGAGGCGCTGCGGTTGGCTCGTCAGCGCCGGCCCAACGCCGTCGTGCTGGATTTGATGCTTCCTGATGTCCAGGGTCTGGACGTCTGCCGTCAACTCCGAGCCGAATCGAACATCCCGGTTCTGATGCTGACCGCCCGCGACGACATCACCGACAAAGTTGTGGGCCTTCAGATCGGCGCTGATGACTATGTGACCAAGCCCTTCGACATCCGCGAAGTCGTGGCCCGTGTTCACGCGCTGCTGCGTCGCGCAGCCAGCTCGGATCGCGATGATGGACCGCTTCGTGTCGACGGCATGACGATCGACCCGGGCACCCGGCAGGTCCGGCGCGACGGCGAGGCGATCCAATTGACAAAGGTGCAGTTCGATCTTCTGGCGACGCTCATGCGCCATCCCGGTCGCGTGTTTACCCGCGAGGCGCTGGTTGAGCGCATCGTGGACGACGACCGGCCCACGCTGCCGCGCTCCATCGACAGCCACGTTCGCAACCTGCGAAAGCGGGTCGAACCGGTGCCGTCCCGTCCGCGCTATGTGCTGACGGTTCCCGGCGTCGGATACCGGTTCGCTCCACCCGAGGACGGATAGCGCCGCGCACACCCCTCAGAAAAATGCACGGAAGTCGCATTCTCCGTGCATCGAATGTCCATACCCCGCCCCAACACTGCCTTTCGTAAACGTTGCGCTGGCCTCGAAATGGCCGGCGCTTGCGAAAGGAGGCGTCGTGAGACTCCGAATTAGAACTCTGGTCGCGGCGGTGGCAGCTGTTGTCCTGTTGACGGCCGTAACGGTCAGTGCGGTGCTGGCGCATGGCGGCTTTGGTCGCGGCGGCGGAAAGTCCGGTGCCGCGACGGCGATTGAGGAACAGACTGGTCTCAGCACCGAAGAAATACGAACTCGGTTGCAGGGCGGCGAGTCACTGGCGGACATCATCGAGGCCGAAGGCGGCGACCTGGAAGCCGTGGTCACGGCGGCGCTGACAGGACTTGATGACAAGGTCGACGCGCTCGTGGAGGCCGGCCGGCTTGAGTCCGACCAGGTGGACGACTACAAGGCCGCCGCCGAGCAGCGCGTGCGCGACTGGCTGGCCGGCACGTACGAAGGCAAGCGTGGCAAGGGCCACGGCCGCGTCGGCGGCAAGGGCGTCGGGCTGGTCAGCATCGTCTCGGAAGAGACGGGTGTGTCCACCGAGGACATCCGAACCAGGCTCTCCGATGGCGACAGCCTGTCCGACATCATCGAGGAAGCCGACGGCGACGTGACCGCTGTCACGGACGCCGCCATGGAGGTCTTTGAGACTCGGCTTACGGCAGCGATCGAGAACGGCCGTGTCGACGCCGAAAAGGCCGACGAACTGCGCGAGTCAATGCGCGAGCGCATCGAATCGGCCCTGGAGGCCGAGGGCGGCGCCCACATGAAGGGTCCAGGCAAGTCTGGGTCCCGAGACTGTGGACGCGGGCACGGTCGCTATCACCGTGGCGCCGGAGCCGGTGCCGGCAAGGTAACCCTGCCAATCGGAGCAACCCCCGCTACGGCCTAGCCGCGCACTCCCTCCCCCTGCGCGACTAGCGCCACTCCCGCCGGCCGCGGGGTCTGTGCCGACCAGGCACAGGCCCCGCGCCTTCATTTGCGCTCCTCGACACCGTCAGGTGCCGCTCGCCATCTCGTGCAGCCTGCAAACGGTTCGCCAGTTGCGGATGGTGCATACCGTGTTCAACGTGCGGTCGAAGTAGGCGTTGTCGAGCTTCGACCGCGCGACGCCGGCGGGAAAGTGCAGGTACACCTCGTTTCCTCGCACCTCAAAGGCGTCGGGCGGCGATCGATCTGGATCGAGCGTCGCCACCCGTGCCGGATCCGGCGTCTCGGCGAGGAAGCCAACGTGAAGCCTGGCAGGATCCGCGCCGCCGGCCAGGAACGGGTTTCCGCCGACGACCCTGGCGAAATCCGCTCCCGCCCGAATGACCACCGGAATCTGATACCCGTGGCTCGAAGCGATCGCGGCCGTGATCCGTGCTGACAGGCCGTCCACCAGCGATTCGGTCGCGCGAAAGACCACGTTGCCACTCTGGATGTACGTCCGCACGTCCTGGCACCCGGCTTCCGCGAATATCTCCACCAACTCGCCCTTGAGCAGCTTGTTTCCACCGCCCACGTTTATGCCCCGAAGCAACGCGATATACGCGTGGCTGTCCGCCGCGTGGACAGCTCGATTCGAATCCTGCATCAGCCACTCCTCTCGGTTCGGCCTGCATTCACCGGCACGCCCCTCACGGAATCTCGAGCCGCCTGCCTGCGCCTGGTGACGCGAGTGAAGGGCAAGGGCGTTGTGCCGGGGGCCCGCTGACGACTACCCACCGCGGCACCCGGCGTACCAGTTCTGCTGATTTGTGCACCAGCGATCCGTCCACCCTCCGTGAATCCACGTCGCAATGTCGGAAATAACTTGCCAACTCGCGTATTTCCCTTCAGCCGCGGTCGACTCGCTGAGTTCGCGCTCATCTATCAGCGAGTGGTTGTGGCCGCGATACAGGCGAAACGCGACATTGCGCCGAAGGCCAAGCGTCCGTATCCAGGTCTGCGCATCCTCGGGAGGCACGATTCGATCCCGGTCAACGGATATGACAAAGATCGGCATGAGCAGGCGGTAGGCGGCATCTTCTGGCCGGTACGTGCCCAGGTGTTCGTAGTAACTTCGATGGACAGCGATGTCACGAAGCTCGCGCTGCCCCCGCAGCCAGGCGCTGACCGCTTCCGAGTGGGCCTTGGCGGTCTGAACAGAGCGTTGCTCCAGCGACGTCACATCACCGTCGAGTCCCGTTCGAAGTTGCCGTTGGCGCCACGCCACGTCATGTAGTACTCCGCTTGGCGCCACCGCGATAATCACTCCGGCTATTGTTTGGTCGCGTAGACCGACCATTGGCGTCGCGAAGCCGGCGAGACTCCCGCCCATCACGTAGATTCGACCAGGATCAATCCGAGGCGTCCGCCGCAGCAATTCAACGGCTGCGAGCATGTCATCGACCAGCTCGTCGTCAATCGTGAACTCCTTGAGGCGCGCGGTCGCCAACGCGTGGGCATGCGTCCGCCGATCGACGCGCAGGCTGGCAACGCCGTGAGCCGCCAACCCCCAGGCCCGATCTCGGGTCAGCTTGGTTGTGGCCCCAGTGCCATCGCGGTCTCTGCCACCTGCGAGCACGACAGCGGGAAATGGTCCGGAGTCTGAGGGGACTGTCAGGGTCCCCTTCAAGTCCCATGGCGCCTCCCCGACGGTGACGTCAGTTTCCTCAAAACCATCTGGATTTGCGTACGGTGGCGGAGAGAACAACTTGCCTTTCCCCACCTCGGTCAGTAGCGAGTCGAATTCGACGCTCGCGATTCGACCGTCAGCGAGAAACGAGACATCGAGATACACGTCCCGCAGGTCCCCGCTCGACTCAACGGTCAACCGCAGAGGAACTTCCAGGCGATTGAAAACTGGGGCAAAAGATCCCGAGTCATATTGATTCACTGCCACAAGCCTGACGTCATCTAACCCAGCTGCCTGGCTCCAGAACCTCTCCAGGCTGACCGCGCAATAGGACTCCGCGACCCACGCCTCCCGCGCCAGCATCTCGTAGGCGATCTGGAACTCATCATTCGCCATTGACGCCACGAACTTCCGAGCGCGTGCCTCCGGGTCAAACGCAAACGGATCCACCGTGAAATCGGGTGGCGCAGGCGTCGCCGCCTCGCAAGCTGTCGTGGTGACGGCATCGAAGATCAGGACGATGCTCACCAGCACGGTGACCGCGATGCTGAACAACCCGAATCCCACGGCCACCACAACGTGCGTCCACCACGCAGCAAGATGCAGCCAATTCGTGGGCCTCAGCCGCACTGTCAACCTGGTGTTCTGTCTGACGGCGCCAGATTCTGGCCCAAGATCGGCGCAATCGGCGAGCGGCTCGAAGTCTGACCTCGAGAGATCAGCCATGGAGATGCGGAGTCTGGAGACAACGGGCGAGCGCGTCAGCGACCTGTACGTGGGCTGTTAGGAAACTGGCGGCCATGCATGGGGCGAAGCCCCAGGCCTGGGAGGCATTCGACCGGTCCAGCAGGCCTTCGATGCCCGCATCACCACGACGCAGACGGTCGAGGTCTACGGCAACAGGCGGCGACGCTGAAGGGCGGACGGCACTCTCGGTCTGCCTCGTCTTGGTTGCATCACGTCGCGGCCAAACGCGCCACTGGGGGCCATACCTCCGCGGCACCCGGCCCGCCAGCCTGGCGTGCCGATACAGGGCAGTTCGGGCCGCGCGCCGCCGATCCAGGCCGCAATATCCTCGATCACCTCAATGCCAACGTAGCCATGCGGCCGCAATTGCGGCCCGGTCCCCGCCGTGAAGTCCACCAGACCGTGACTAAGGTCGGCGTATAAGCGAAAGACGACGTCCTGGTGTCCCTGCAGCCCACGGATCCATCCCAACGCGTCGCCTTGCGTCAGGCGCGTGTCCGCGTTGCTGTGAAGGATCAGCAACGGCACTTCCAGATCGCGCGCAGTCTCCTCGGGACGATACGCCGCCAGGTCAAGGTGGTAGGACGGTCGCACGGATATGTCCGGCATCACGGCTTCGCCGGCCGCCAGTGCCTCAACGTCCGCAACCTGCGCCCGGGTCCGGTCGATGATGCGTTGCAGGAAGGCTGCCGACGGATCTTCCGGATCCTTGGTCCTGATGGTGCTTAGGTCCCGCTCAAGGGCTCGAACCCTGCTCTGCCGAAACCCTCCACTGGGCGCGGAGGCGACAATGACACCAGCCAGATCAGGTGCCTGCCTCGCGATTCGCGGCGCCACGAAGCCTCCAAGGCTCAGGCCGAGGACATGGATTCGGGCCGGGTCGATTCGCGACGTCTGGCGCAAGGCTTCTATTGCGGCCAGCGCGTCTAGCACGTACTCGTCGTCAATGGTGAACTCGTCCTGCCGCGCAAAGGCCAACGCGTGTGTCCACGTGCGTTGGTCGTACCGCAACGTGGCAATACCCCGGCTCGCCAGCCCCCAGGCTAGGTCGCGGTTCTTCTTGGTGGCGGCGAATGTCCCGTCACGGTCAGGACGCAGACTGTGTCCCTGGACGAGAACTACGGCCGGATACGGTCCCGGACCCTTCGGCACAGCCAGCGTGCCGCCCACCTGCCACGGAGCCTCTCCCAGCGTGACCGCAATCTCCTCGAACGCGGTGAGATCCGCGTACGGTGGAGGCAGAAGCCTCGGCAACGGTCCAAGTTCTCGTTCTGCGTGGTCCGGTTTGAATCGAACGACCCGTCCGTCACGCAATAGCGAGACGCGCACTGGGGCGGCCGGCCATGGCCGGTCATCCCAGGGCGAGGGAATCACGCGCAACCAAAGGCTCAGCTCGTCGTTGAGCGGTGAAAATACGATCGACGCGCTGCTATCGATCTGCACGCTTGCATCGAAGAGATAGTCGCTGGGGTCCAGCCCGTACACCTGCTGGCGCCAGAGCGCCTCCAGGTGGTACTCGCAGAGCGTGTCGGTTGGAAGGAACTCAGGCGCCAACATGCTGTAGCCGGCTCGGGAGTCATTGTCCGTGAGCACCGTGGCGAAGGCCTGCGCCCGCGCGCCTGGGTCGAAGTCAAATGGCGCTGCCTCGAAGTCCGGCGCGGCTGGCCGCGCCGACCAGCAGTATGGATCCTCCCGGATCACGGCCTTCTCTTCGGCGTCGTTCCGCACAAACAGCGCGATGCTCGCGGCCAACACGACAGCCCCGACCACTCCGGCAATGCCCAACGCCGCGTTCAATTGCCGCGCCGTCCACCGAAACCTCACAAACTCTCCGGTTCCCTGAGCCGCCACGGCTCCCGAAATGGCGCTCCGACGGCGCGACACCTCACGTCACGTCGCGCCACTGCCGGCACGCACACAAGTATCAAAGTGGAGGCGCTGCCTGTTGGCCGTGCACACGGCGAGCGGAGATGGCCATGCGGGTCTGTCGTCGTTCGTGCGCCCTCAACGCTGCGAATTGTCTATGCTCGCAGACCTGCGCCGCCAGCAGGCGATGCGCTGCGGACTCGCGCCCAGGCATGCCACTCGCCAGATGCGCACCGCGGTGTGCAATGCCGGAACACTCGGGAGATCAGCCATGGAAATGCGGAGTCTTGGGGCAACGGGCGAGCGCGTCAGCGCCCTGTGCATGGGCTGTTGGGAAATCGGCGGCCAGGCCTGGGGCGACTTCCCGGCCTGGGACGGCGTTCGCCTGGTCCAGCAGGCCTTCGACGCGGGCATCACCACGTTCGATACGGCCGAGGTCTACGGCAACGGCCGTAGCGAGGTCCTGCTGGGCGAGGCACTCTACGGCCGTCGCGACGACGCCTTCATCATCAGCAAGGTCGGCTACCTGCCGGGCACCGACGGCGCGCAGTCCATTCAGGGCGCCAAGCAGCCGCGCGACTACTCGCCTAAGCGCATTCGCGACGCTTGCGATCTGGCCCTGCGCCGCCTCCGCACCGAATACATCGACGCCTACCTCCTGCACGACCCCCCGCTGCACATCGTCAAGCACGAAGCGCCCTTCGCCGTCCTTGAGGAACTACAGGCCGCCGGCAAGATCCGCTGGTGGGGCATCTCCGCCAGGACCGGCCAGCCCGAAACCGCTGTGGAAGCCATCCGGCGCTGGGGCGCACCGGTGATCGAGACGCCCTATAACGCCGTTGACGACGGAGCCGGCAACGAGTTGCTGCCGCTGGCAGCCGAACGCGGAACCGGCGTCTTCGCGCGCTCACCGTTCGCCAACGGGCTGATACTCCTTAGCGAGGAGGAACTGGCCGCGCTCCCCGCCAGCGACTGGCGGCAGTCGGAGATGTTCCGCGAGCGCCTGGCCGACGCTGCCGGACCGCGCGAGCGCATCCAGGACATCGCCGACCTGCGCGACGAAATGCCGTATGAGACCGCGATGCGATTCGTGCTGGGCCATCAGGCCGCATCGACCTGCATCGTCGGACTATCCAACGCCGACGACATCGCGGCAAACACGCCGGTCGGCGATCCGCCCTATCTGAGCGCTGAGGAAATCGCCGTCATCCGCGGGCAGGTGGCCGGGTAACTCCGCGGCTCAGCCAGTCCGTCGAGCCGTCAGGCCTCTCGCCAACTCAGTTCACGCTCGGCGGTCACCTTGGATTTGTCGATCTCCACGCCCACGCCCGGCCCATCCGGCGGACTGATCATTCCGTTGACCGGCACGACGGGATTCTTGAAGAAGAACTGTCTCAACTCGTTCCACTTCACCAGGTACTCCACGTACGGACATAGCGGCGGCGGCCAGGCCGCGCTGAGGTGGGCGTTGACGGGGACCGACGCCCCATGCGGAATCAGCGGCACGTCATAGACCGAGCAGATCGTCGCGATCTTCAGCATTTCGCTCACGCCGCCGGCCCACATGGTGTCGGCCTGGTAGATGTCCACCGCGCCGGCCTTCATGTAGTCGCGCGCGCCCCAGCGCGTGTACTCATGCTCGCCGCCGGAAATGGGAACCGGTGAGGCCGCCCGAATCCGCGCGTAGTTGGCAATGTCGTCGGACTTGACCGGTTCCTCGATCCAGTACGGACGGTACTCGGCCATGCGCCGCGCCATGTCCAGCGTGTAACGCACGTTCCAGCTGCTCCAGGCGTCGATCATCACGTCCACGTCGTCGCCCACGGCCTCGCGCAAAACGCGCATTAGTTCCACGTTACGCCGGGCCCCCGCCTCGCCGTCATCCGGTGCGTAGCGCACAAACCACTTGGTCGCCGTGTAGCCCTCGGCCACGAACTGCCGGGCACGTTCGGCCGCCCGCTCCGGCTCGATTGAGAAGCCCAGCGCACTGGCGTAGGCCGGAATCTTAGGCTGGACCGGCCCGCCCAGCAGCCGGTACAGCGGCTGGCCCAACCACTTGCCCTTCAGGTCCCACAGCGCCGTATCGATAGCGCTCAGCGCGAACATCGGCGAGCCCTTGCGACCGTGAATCATGTATCGGTAAAGCTGATCCCAGATCCGCTCGCTGGCCAGCGGGTCCGCACCCAGGATGAACGGCGTGATCTGGGTGTCGATGACAAAGGCATCGGGCACATCGATCGGCCCGGCCATCCCGCTGACGCCCTCGTCAGTCTCGATCGTCACAAACACCCACGACAGATCGTGGGCGCCGTCCACGTCTCGCGCCCTGGGAATGTGCTGGTCCGGATCCCGCTTGTGTTCCGGATACACGTCCAGCGGACGAACCAGCCGCTCTTCCCAGAAGTCGCCCTCCGACTCAAACCGGCCGTGCAGTTCCGTCAGGCGAATGTTGGTGATTCGGATTGGGGCCTCTCCCATTCCAACAACGCGGGGCGCGTTGGAGCCTAATGCACCGAGGCCGCCTCCGGGTGGAGGCGGCCTCGGTGCCGGCTATGTCACCGGCTCGACGACCCGGTCCTGGGCACGCCGCGTGTCTATCAGTCCTGGCCATCCAGGCGTGGAACTCGTCAGAGCAAGCCTGCGGCGCGGACCGCTGAGCCTTAGTTGAATCCCAGGTCCACGGTGCGGCGGCTGGTGCGGATCAGCTCCTGCCGGAGCCGCTGGGCCAGGTCGCGCTCCGCTACCACGCTGCCTTCCACGTTCAGGTGCACGTGCACGTCACCCTCCAGCCGCGGGTTCGGAATCACCTGCGAGCCGCGCGGCAAGTTCACCAGATCCGGGCCCATCTCTCCGACTAGTGCCAGCCCGCCGGGCGCGAATGACGTGCCTTGCACATAGCCGTACTTCATCTTCGCGACATGCGCCAGATGCTCTTGCCACCAGTGGCGTGCATCTCGGAATCTGGAAATGTCGTGTCCCTCAAACGTCTGCTGCTGGAACAGCTCCTCCAAGTTCGGCGGCGTCGGTGAGGCGAGCAACCGCGCACGTTCCGCCTGGACGGAATCGGATCCTGTCAGGCCCGCGTCGGCGCTGCCAGCTCACTCCTGAACAACCCAACGGCCAGGGCGAGGCCGGCAGGCGTCTGCCAGGTCACTCGGAACCTAGAAAATCCCAGTCGCTGCCGCATAGCTTCCAGCTTCCTCCTGTGCCCGGTCGCGCCTAACGGCCATTTGGAGCGTAGGCAGCTGCCGCCGCCATCGAACGTGACGTACCCGGCGCCATCCATGCGCGTCCAGTGCCTTGAACGTCACGGGTTGAAGGCTGTCCCTCGAAACCAGGCGGTCGGACCGCCGTGACAGGTTGCAAACCACGCTTGCCAATCCACGCAGGCCAGTCGTGCCCGCCTGCCTTGAATCCACCCAGCGATGTCCCCGACCGCCGCCGGGCTCACGTGGACGCGGGGCCGCGGGTCCGGTCCGTACATCTCCTGCCATGCCGACTCCTCGATCGAGTCGTACAAAATGTGGACGTGATAGGGGTACATACGAAACGTAACGTCGTCCCGGCCACGGAGACTGCGTATCCAGCCCATGACTTCTTCAGTATCCAGCTGCCCATCGAGCCCACCGTGCAGGATCAGTAAGGGCACGGGGAGGTCGCGAGCCACCAACTCCGGCCGGTAATCGGCAATATCCAGGTGGTAGGCGGCGCGCGCGCGCAGGTCGAGGGACGGCGCCACGCCGGCGGCCAGCGCCGCCCGTGCCTTGGCGCGGGCCCTCAGCCTCGTTTGGAACCGGCGCAAGAATGCTTCGTCAAGGTGGGCGTCAGGTTCGGACCTCCGTTCAGCATTTCGGATGAGCGCCTCCAGCCGCGTTCCACTCGGCGCAGAGACCATGATCAGGCCAGCAAGCCCGGGATCGCGTTGAGCGATGCGCGGCGCGGCGAATCCTCCCAGACTTGCACCCAGCACAAATATTCGCGCCGGATCGATTCGTGGCGTCTCACGCAGCAGCGCCAGCGCCGCCAGCGCGTCGTTCACCAGTTCGTCATCCAGGGTGAATTCCGGCTGGCGCGCAAAAGCCAGCGCGTGCGTCAGCGTGCGCTTGTCATAGCGCAGCACGGCCACGCCCCGGCTGGCCAGACCCCACGCCAGGTCCCGAAACGCCTTGGTCGCGTCCGAAGTACCGTCGCGATCGGAATAACGGCTCCCATGCACCAGCACCACGGCGGGGAAGGGCCCTGGCCCTCGAGGCACCGTGAGCGTGCCGTCCAGTTCCCAGGGCGCCTGTCCCACCACGACTTCGGTTTCCTCAAAGGCCGACAAGTTCGCGTACGGCGGCGGCGGAAAATCCGTTACCGGCCCCCCGTCGGTCATGGCCTCGTCGACGCCAAGAAATGTGAAGCGCCCGTCGCGCAGGAGCCTCACGGTGACGTATCCGGCAGCGGCCGGCGTCCCTTTGTCTGCCTGGCTTCGCTCAACCAGGCGCAGTTGGACGTCTAGCGAATCCGAGTAAGGATCGAAACCCAGGATCCGAACGTGGTCTATTTCGTCGAACGTTCGGCTGTCGTCACTGGTCGGAAACCAGCGGTATTTCACTGTGAAATCGCAGAATGAGTCGAGAGGTAGCGCCTCCAGCGCCATCATTCCGTAGGCGCGGTGGTAATCCCCGTTCACCACGGCTTGGCCTAACGCCGAAGCGCGTGCCTCCGGATCGAACGCAAACGGCGGCGATTGAAAGTCCGGCGGCGTGAATGTGGCGGTTTCGCAGGCTGGGAGTTCCGGACCGGGTCTGGTGGCCGCCACGACAATTGCTGAAATTGCCGCCAGACTTGCGAGACCGGCCAGCGTGGCCAGCACACGACGTCGGGAATGGCCCCGCCGCCAGGGCAGGCGAAGCTTCACCCGTCGAGACTCCGTGACCTGCACCACCTCAACTGGTCGATATCAATACGGTCGTCGCCGGCCAAGACTGAAACCCAATTCGTCAGACGAATCCTCCGCCTGCACGCTCCTGTCACGCCTGCCGAACGTCCCTGCCGAACTGCCGTGGGTCGCCTCGAACGCCCACCCGTCGCTCTCGGGCCTGGCAAGGTACGGGCTAACGCGCCATAGTGTCCGCATGGTCATGGTAAGGACTATCTCTGACGTGGCGCGTTCGGAGAGTTGCTGATGTCGGTCGAACCCCTGCGAGCTGCCGTTGTTGGCCTCAACTGGGCCGGCCGCCAGCACGCCAGCATCTACCTTCAGGTCCCGGGCGTCGAACTAACCGCCGTCTGCGACGTCGACCCGGCCCCGCTAGACCGTGCGAAGCGCCAGTTTCCAACCCTGCGCCGCTACCGCGACCTCGAGCGAATGCTGGACGAGCAGCGTCCCGACCTCCTCAGCATCGCCACGCCGGCCCGCTGGCATGCCCCGCAGACGATTCTGGCCGCCACCCGCTATCCGCCGCGCGCCATCCTTTGCGAGAAGCCCATGGCCGGCAGCCTGGGCGAAGCGCAAGCCATGCTGGCGGCCTGCCAGCGGAACGGCGTCAAGCTCGCCATCGGCCACATGATGCGCTGGTACACCGTGCATGAGCAGGCCCGGGCACTCGTGGCCGAAGGCGCCATCGGCACGCCGATCACGGCCACGGTCTGCCTGGAAGAGGGCGGCCTGATGAATAACGGCACCCACGTCCTCAGCTACATGCAATACGTGCTGGGCGACCCCGACCCTGAATGGGTCATCGCCAACGTCCAGCGCCGCAGCGACCGCTATGAACGCGGCTGGCCTTCCGAAGAGTTGTCAGGTGGCCTGATCTCCTTCGCCGGCGACATTCGCGTCTCGTTCGAAGGCGACATTCCGCCCAATCCGGCCTATGACTGGCAGTACCAGACCGTCACCGGAACCGACGGCGTGCTCATCTGGCCGAGCGCGTTTCTCGCGCCTGACTTCGCCGTTCGCCTCGTGCGCCGGGGCCACGGTGTGACGGAGACCCCGGCGCCCACGCAAACCCTGGACAACGTGTTCCTGCGCGAACTGGATGGCCTGGCCCGCTGGGCGCGCGGCGACGCAAATGACAACCGCAACGACGCGCACCTGGCCATCAGGAATCAGGAAGTCATGATGGCCATGTACGAATCCGCCCGTACCCACACCCTCGTGCGTCTGCCGCTGCGCACGATGGGATCTCCGCTAATCGAAGCAATCGACTCAGGCGAACTCCCCGTCGAGTTTCCCGGCCGCTACGACACACGCTACGCAGTCGACCGACCGCTACGCGCTCGCTACTAACCTAATCTCACAGAGCATTCGGAGCGGGAACCATCCCGTCCGTTAGTCCCTGAACGGATCAAACGTGTTCGCCCCTGCCATGGCCACCCCAATCGGCCGCAGCCGGTGCGTCACGCGCACCGTCCCCGAGTGCTCGGCCAGCACCTGGTCCAGGTTCTTGTACGCCTCTGGCGCCTCATCGGCCCCGCCGCCCCGGAGTTCGATTCCCTGCCGGCGGATCGAGCGCCGCACCTTCGGCCAGTCCACCACGCCCGGCGACGTCTGCACCCAGCGCTTCCGCTTCCGGTTATAGCGCCGCCGCCCAGCCGCTTGGCGCCGCGACATCACCCGCCCGGCCCCATGCACCGTGCTGTACAGCGCCTGCTTTGAAGCGGGCGAGTCGATTCCCTCCAGGATCACCGACGTCCCGCCCATCGTGGCGCCCACGAACCCCTGCTGCCCCGGAAACGCCGGCGTCGCCCCCTTGCGCACGACCCAGAACGTCCGCCCGAAGTGCTTCTCCTCCCAGGCAAAGTTGTGGTGGTTGTGCACCGTCAGGTCCGCCTGCGTCCCCATTAGCTTCAGGATTCGCTCCACCACCCAGCGTCGGCCCGCGTGCGCATACGCCCCCGCCAGCCGCATCGCCGCTATGTAGGCCTGCCCCACGTCCGATCGCACCTCGAACAACACCGGCGGCGCGTCCATGTTGTTCGTCCGCGGCCGATCCGTGAACTTCCGTCCCTCCCCCATCGCCAGGAAACCCGTCGCGGTGCGGTGCCCAAAGCCCCGGCTGCCAAAGTGCACGCCAATCCACAGCCGGTCCTGCTGATCGGCAAACAGGTCCACGTAGTGGTTCCCCGCGCCAACCGTGCCCAGTTGCTCCTCGGCCAGCTTCAGCAGCCGCCGCTGCGGCGCGAACTCGGCGTTACGTATTCGCTCCAGCACCGGATCGTCCGCCACTTCCCGGTTCTTGCGCCCCAGCCCAAAGCTGATCGTCTGCACGATCTCGTCCATCACGCATGCGGTATCGACTGTCGAAGCCCGCAGCGGCGTCCGCACCGCCAGGTTCCCGCAGCCAATGTCGTACCCCACCCCCGACGGAGAAACGTGCTTCGGGTACGCAATCGCCGCGCCAATCGGCGCTGAATACCCAACGTGATGATCGGCACAGAGCACCCCATACGTCGCCTGCCGCAGGCAACGGTTCAGTTGCGCCACGGCCCGCGGATCGCCCTGGCCAAAGATGTGAACGCGCGCTTTACTCATCCCTTAAACCTACGCCCCCCGATATGCTGGGGTGGCAGCGCCGACACCCCGTTTGATTCGGGAGAGCGCCAATGAACGCCAACGGATTCCACACCCTGTCGCTTGCGCAGGTCGAACAGTTCCGCCGCGACGGTTTCCTGGTCGTCGAGAACCTTCTGTCCGAGGACGACATGGCGGCCGTGAGGGACCGCGCCGACGAAATCGCCGGCGGTCGGGCGCCCCACGTCCCCGACGACTGCGTCCAGGTCGAGCCCGGCCTGCGCGACGGTCCGCTGCCTGAAGACCGCGCCCTCGCCGTCCGCAAGATTTACAAGGTGGCCCACTACGACGACGTCATGCTGGCCCACGTGCGCAACCCCAGGCTGGTCGACGTCATCGCCGACCTGCTGGGCAGCGACGACATCAAGCTCTACCTCGACCAGATCCTCATGAAGCCCGCCCACCACGGATCTGCCCAACCCTGGCACCAGGACTCCGCGTCCTGGCGCGACCTGTTTCCCATGGACCTCGTCACCGCCTGGTGCGCGCTGGACGACGCCACCATCGCCAACGGCTGCCTCTGGATGGCGCCCGGCACCCACCGCTGGGGCATGATTCCAAAGACAGTGCAAGCGAGTCTTCAAGACTCCTTCGTCGGCCAGTTCGAACCAGTCCCTGTGGAAATCCCGGCCGGCGGCGTCAGCTTCCACCACAGCCTCGTCTTCCACTCCAGCCGGCCCAACACCACGCCCCACCGTCGCCGCGGCTCCGCCGTCCACTACATGCGCGCGGCCACGATCAAGGACGAATCCGTCACCGACGCCCCCAAGGTCCCCCCGTTCATCCAGGTGCGCGGGCAGTCATTTCCAGGCTGCGTCTAGCGCTTCGGGCGGAAAGGCACGCATGGAAATCGCACTGCTCGGATCCAGCGGCATCCGGGTCTCGCGCGTGGGCCTGGGTTGTGGATTCCGCAACCAGACCGACCTTCGCATCATGGAAACCGCCATCAGACGAGCGATCGAACGCGGCGTAACCCTCCTCGATTGCTCCAACTTCTACGGCAAGACGCCCGCCACGCCCTACGGCGGCGCCTCCGAAATCGCGCTCGGACGCGCCATCGCCGGCTGCCGCGACGACGTAGTCATCACCTCCAAGGTCGGCTGCCCCATCGGACCGGGCTCAAACGACCTCGGCGGCTCGCGCATGCACATCATGCGCGAGATCGACCGCAGCCTCCGACGTCTCCAGACCGACCACGTCGACATTTACATCGTCCACTGGCGAGACCCGGATACGGCCTTGGAAGAGACCGTCAGCGCCATGCTGGACGTCATTCGGCAGGGCAAGGCCCGCGCCTGGGGCATGTCTGGCTTTTCCGCCTGGGAGTCCTGCAAGGCCGCCATGATTGCTGAGCGCCTCGGCGGCCCTCGCCCGGCCATGATCATGCACCCCTACAACCTGCTCGACCGCACGCCCGAGCTTGAATTGCTTCCGTTCTGCCGCGCGGAACAGGTCGGGTTCTTCGCCTTCAGCCCTCTGGCCGTCGGCCTCCTCACCGGCTTCTACCGACCCAATCGTCCGCCCCCGCCTGGCTCAGTGATGGCGGCGCCACGCAGGCGCTCCGAGTACGACCAGGCGTTTCGCGGGCGAGCCTTCCAGGTCCTGGCCGCCGTCGAACGCATCGCCGCCGCCCGCGCCTGCGCCCCGGCCCACGTGGCGCTCAACTGGGTCCGGTCCCATCCGGAAGTGTCGGTGACCCTCATGGGCGTCGACACGCCCGATCAGGTCGACGCCAACCTCAACGCCCTGTCCTGGAGCCTGAGTGCCGAAGAACTCCGCGAACTTAATCAGGTATCGCGGAGTCCGGGTTCCTTGACCTAGGAATTCCCAACACGTTCCTCTGACACGCGTCATCGGCGTCGGGAGCCGCGCAGGCCGTCGCGTTACGCTCCTCGACTACTTCGCGCCTGCCGCGCCTTGTCCTGGTAGAGCTCGTGGGTTGTCCCACCCCTGACGCGCACCGTAGAAAACTGGGGCGTACGAGGTGGCGTAGAGCGGTTTGCGCAGGCCGCCCACCGTTGGACCAAATCGATCCTGGCTGTACGGCTGTGGAATGGGCGTACCCAGGAGTTCTTCAATTCGCGACCGCCGGTCGCCAACGATCTCCGGGTGCGAACCGTGAACGTTGTGCAGTTCATCGGGGTCTGCGCGCAAGTCATACAGTTCCGGCTTTGGATCTTCGAAGTCCCAGCCCGTGGCATAAACCCAGCGCTCGTCACGAACTGACACGCGGCCGGCCCACGCCGTGGTCACATATGAACGCAAAGACTCGCGCTCCCCGGTCGCCAGCAGCCAGGCGCTATGGCCGTTCATGGTTGCGGGCGCTTCGGACAAGCCGGCCAGGTCCAGGATGGTCGGGCCCAGGTCGTAGTTCTGAACCCAGGCATCCACGTCCAGGTCGCGATAGCGATCGTCGGGATGTCGAATCGTCAGGTTCTGCTGCGTATTGAACGGGTGCAGTTCGGTGTTCCGCTTACCCCAGCCGGTATGGTCGGCCAGCTCCGTGCCGTGGTCGGTGAAGAAGATCACCGCGGTGTCATCCCGCAGCTTCATCTGCTCCAGCTCGTCGAGCAACATGCCTATCTGCGAATCCGTAAACGTAACCTCGCCCTTGTAGCAAGACGTGTAGTAGTCAATGAAGGCCGCCGATGTCACGTCAAGATCCGCGCCCTGCATGTCCGACGAGAACGACGGGTGCAGGATGTGCCGAGGCTGCTGATAGACCGGGCCTTGCCAGGTGTCGTTGTAGCGCCGCACATAGCCCAGCGGCGGATCGAACACCTCGTGCGGTTCGAAGCAATCGATCCAAAGAAAGAACGGTGCATTGCCGGCGTTGTCGCGCAGCCAGCGACGCGCTGAGGCAAAAACCTGGGCGCCGGGCCAGTCGGCTTCCTCGCGACGGTCGCGGACGTTGTGCAGGTGCTGGAGGAACGCGCTCTCGCCAGCCAGGGATGTCGTTGAGGCTTCGGGCACTGCCGGCTCGTAGGCGCCAAAATAGTCCTTGAAAAGGTCACGAATCAGGTCCCACGAGCCGCTCCGCCAGCCGTCGCCCCCCGCGCCGCGAATATGCTCCCACGTCATGAACCCGCGGTGCTGGTTCATGTTCGGTTTGAACAAATGCGGGGTGTCTGCAATCAGGCCCGTGGCATAGCCGTGCTCCAGCAGGATCTCGGCAATCGTCGGGTACTCGTCGGGAATCTCATGCCAGCCGTAGTACCCGTGCGCGTAGGGGAATCCGCGGCGGCCCGTGAAGCAGCCGTTGCGCACTTGGATTGTTTGCCCGGGCTCGGTAAAGCAGCGGTTGAAGCGCACCGACTCGGCCGCCAGTGCGTCCAGTGCGGGAGTCGCAATACTGCTGAACTTCTGATCGGGCCCGACGATATCGGCTCGAAATGTGTCGAGACAGATGACGACGATATTCAGTCGGTCCATGGACGTCCCCCACGCTCAGATCCGCCGTAATCGGCCCGTCGGTCAGCGCTGACGGTACACCCTTTGCTCGCGGTTCAGGTGTTTTGACAGAGTGCCGTCTCTCGGCCCTGTGCTTCAGCCACTGCGCCGCGGAAAAGCAAGGCCGTCACTCGACCGTTTGGTGGCGAGGGGCGGAATCGAACCGCCGACACATGGATTTTCAGTCCACTGCTCTACCGACTGAGCTACCTCGCCGGGGCCTGCGGCAATCCGGGCCAGGTGGGCGGTGCAGGGCTCGAACCTGCGACCTCTACGGTGTAAACGTAGCGCTCTGCCAGCTGAGCTAACCGCCCGTCGGCAGGCCCCGCGACCCGGGCGCGGCGCATCCTACCCCACCGCCCCGGCACCCCGTGTCCTTGTTTCAGGTCACCTCAATCGGGCTGGGCTAGGCTCAGCAACCCACCGGCGGCCAACCGAAGCACGAGCCACGGTCCACCCGCGCCGCCCTCTCCGCCGCCCAGGAGTCATCGGAGATCTCGCGCGGAATCACGCCGGGACGCCGGTGCGGACTACGGGCCGCCGCCTCCGCCGGAACCGATCGCCGGCGTCCCCAGGATCACGGGCAGCCCGGTGTCCGGGTTGGTCGGGACGTACACCACGCTGCCGGAGTCGATCTCACGCAGCGCCGTGATGTACTTGTCCTGGAGCACGGCCGCCGTCAGGGATTCGTTGATCAGGTTGTTGGCCTCCGCGATACCGGTGGCTTCCTCCACCCGTCGCTGAGCTTCCTGTTCGGCTTCCTGCACCCGGAATCGCCGCTCTTCAATCGCCTGCTCGGCGGCCAGCTTCCGCTCGATCGCCGTCGTGATCTGCTGTGGCAGCGACACGTCGCGCAGCAGCACGTTTTCTACCAGGACGCCGCGTTCCGAAAGAATGCCCTGAAGCTGTGTCTCGATTTTCTCGGCCACCTCGGTGCGTGCTGTCGTGTACAAGGCCTCTGCCTGGAACTCACCGACCACGTCACGGATGGCGTCGCGGATTGCGGGCCGGACGACAATCTCCACGTAGTTCGGCCCGATCTGCTGGAACACCTGGGGCGCGCGGGCGAACTCCAGCCGGTACAGCGTCGTAATGTCCAGTCCGACCGACAGACCTTCGGAAGTCAGCGTGCGTACCGTCTGGTCCGTCGCGCTTGGGCTGGCGTCTTCAGCCCGCGAACTCATCGTCAACTGCTGTGTCCGTACGCTCAGCGTCTCCAGGCTGGCCCAGGGAGCCTTGACCAGAAGGCCTTCGGGTCGTGGCGTCTGGTCAACCACCCCAAACGTGTGCAGCACGCCGACTTCACCGACGTTTACAAACCGCACGCTGAACAGCCCCAACACGATGACCGCGGCAATCACGATCACAATCGTGCCCACGGCGGTGTTCCCGTATCTATTCGTGCCCATCAACAGTGGTCCCCTCTGGTGCGGGGTGCCGCTGCGCGGCTGCTTGCCCGAACCCGGTTCGTGATACCGACAGCTTACGTACTCCGTTGATACCATCCATGCCGCGCGGATACAAGGATGTTTGGTACCTACACGTTTTGAGCGGCCGCGCTGGGAACGGAGATTCGGTTTGAGAACCCGGCATTCGCTCTCGCGTCGCCGTCTGCTGGCGCTGGTAGGGGTTTCGGCAACGCTGGCGGCCTGTGGCGAGTCCGAAGCGCCGGCGCCCACGCCCACGGCAAACACAGCCGGTTCCGTCGTGGTCGCGCCCCGATCGACGGCCGCGGCCGGCACACCGGCCTCGACCCCGACCTCCGCCGCCGCGCCCGCACCGGGTGCCGCCACCCCGCCTCCGGAGGTTGATGACGGACTGCGCCGGCTTGCTGGCTACGGATTCCAGGCGCACCTCTACAACCAGGACCGTGGCCTCATCGTCGATCGCACGCTTGAGGCCGGCTTTGACTGGCTCAAGCAGCAGGTCGAGTGGAGCCAGACGGAACCGATCGAAAAGGGTGGATTCGACTGGCGCGAACTTGACAAAGTCGTGGCCGCGGTCAGCAGCGCTGGAATCAAGCTCCTTCTCAGCGTCGTTCGGGCGCCGAACTGGGCCTTGGGCGACCGTTCCCACGGGCCGCCGGGCGATCCGCTGGACTTCCGCGACTTCATGCAGGCCCTGGCCGGACGCTATCGCGGCCACGTTCATGCCTACGAGTTGTGGAACGAGGCCAACCTCGCGCGTGAGTGGGGCTACGGTCAGATTGACGCCGGCTCGTTTGTCGAGTTGATGCTGGCCGGAAACGAAGGCGTCAAGGCCGGCGACCCGGACGCCATCACCGTCGGCGGCGCCCTCACGCCCGCTGGCGATGTGGATATCCCCGAGCAGCAGGTACAGGCCGTTGATGACGTGCGCTTTCTGGAACAGATCTATGCCTACCGCGACGGAATCGCCCGCCAGGCATTCGATGCCTGGGGTGTACACCCCGGCGGATTCAACAACGCGCCGACTCAGGAGATCGGCACCCAGCGCGGTTCGGGCTGGAATGGCCACGGCAGCTTCTATTTCCAGCGATACATCCAGCACCGTGCCGTCATGGAGGCCAACGGTGACGCCGATAAGCCCGTTTGGCTCACCGAGATGGGTTGGTCAACCGCCAACGCCGACCCTGCCTACGGGTTTGGCGCTGATAACTCCGAGGAAGATCAGGCCAATTTCCTGGTCGACGCGTTCCAACTCATCCGCGAATCGGCCCCGTACATCACCCACGCGTTCGTCTGGAACCTGAACTTTCAGGCCGTCGTAGACGCTCAGGACGAGAAATTCGCCTTCGGTCTCCTCCGCCCTGACGGTTCGCCTCGCCCGGCCTACACCGCACTGAAGGAGATGACGAAAGGCGCGACCACGCGCGCGACCCTCGCCTAGATTCCTCGAACCAATCGCTGCCTTCGGTGCCGAGCGTCGCGCGTCAGCGCGCGTCCCGGTCTACAGGAAGAAGTCGGCGTTGACTTTCGTCCACTCTTCCCATTCGTCCGGCACATCAAAGTCCGGGAAGATGGCCGTCACCGGGCACACTGGCTCGCAGGCGCCGCAGTCGATGCACTCCTCGGGATCGATGTAGTACATCTCGGCTTCGTCGGTGGTATGGATACAGTCCACGGGGCACACGTCCACGCACGAAGCGTCCTTGGTGCCAATGCACGGCTCGCAGATCACATACGTCATCGACGAAGACTCCCCCTGGTGGGATGGCGGCGTGTGCGGAAAGACGCCGAAGCCAACAGACACTCCGGCTGCCAAATCCTATCGCGTCTGCCACTGACGGCAAAGCCGTTGTCGGGCATCAGCCGGCGGCCGTAGGCAGGCTCCATCGAACAAGGCCGTGTTCCACGGGGTCTGTCAGATGTGGGTGCCGCGGGACCACGCGTACGGCGATACCCATTCGGCCGCTCTGGCGCAAGGGCACCGTTGATTCGAACCAGTGCGTGTCCTCGCCCTCCGACCCCACCGGTACCGCCTCGAACGTCAGGCCGCCGTCCACGGCGCCGTCGCTGCCGATCCGGCCCACATAGACCTGCACGGCCAACTCCTCCGCGCGCAGGCCGTTCAGCGACACGCGCGCGTGCACCGGCAACGCCGACCCGACATTCACTTCAGGACCACCGGTCAGGTTCACGTCCAGAATCTGCACCGAGTTCCATTGCTTGCGCACGCGCGCCAGCCAGTCGGCGAACGATCGTGCCGGTGCGCAGTTGTCGTGGGCGAGCGTGCGCTGTAGCTGTTCCGCTCGCTGATAGAACCGATCCGTGTACTCCCGCATCATGCGGTGCGCGCCAAAGTCCGCCAGTGCCATGACGATGGATGCCCTGGCGCGCTCGACCCAACGTGTCGGTGTCCCGTCCAGCCCCACGTCGTAGAACAGCGGCGCCACCGATCGCTCCAGCAAGCGATAAACCGCGGCCGCGTCGTTCGCGTCGCGCTCCGGATCGTCAACGTCGTCGTCCGCGCGACCAATGGCCCAGCCGATGTGGGGCGCGTAAGCCTCGGCCCACCAGCCGTCCAGCACGCTAACGTTCAATACGCCGTTCGCCGCCGCCTTCATGCCGCTGGTTCCGCTCGCTTCCTGCGGCCGCACCGGCTGATTCAGCCAGACATCGCACCCTTGGACAAGGTCCCGCGCCAGGTCCATGTCATAGTCCTCCACGAACACCACGCGGCCCACAAAGCTTGAGTCGCGGCTCAGTTCGTGAATCTCCCGGACCAGGTCCTTGGCCATCGCATCGTCCGGGTGCGCCTTCCCGGCAAAGACGATCTGCATGGGGCGCCGAGCGTTCGTTACCAGCCCGCGTAAACGTTCCAGGTCATGGAGGAGTAGCGTGGGGCGCTTGTACAGGGCGATCCGTCGGGCAAACCCCACCGTCAGGGCGTTCGGCTGAAGCGCTGCGCTGGCGTCGGCCAGTTCCGCGCCCGAGCCCCAGCGCCGCTCCACCACGGCCCGCAATCGCCGCCGAACATTCGCTACCAGCCGCTCGCGCCGTCTCGTATGCACGCGCCACAGCTCGTCGTCCGGAATTGCGTCCAGCCCCTCGCGAATCGCGTCCCGATCCGACAGTAGGGCCCACTCCGGCCCCAGGTACCGCCCCAGCAGATCCGCAAGCTCGCGCGACACCCAGGTGGGCAAATGCACCCCGTTCGTTACGTGCTGAATCGGCACTTCCGGCCACGGCACGTCGGTCCAGAGCGATTGCCACATCTGCCGGGTCACCTCACCGTGCAGCTGCGATACCCCGTTGCGCCACGCGGCCCCGCGCAGCGCCAGGATCGTCATGCAAAAGGGCGACGACTCTCCACGGCCCGGATACTGGCCAATCTCGGTAACCCGGTCAGCCTCGATACCGGACTCGCTTAGGTAGGCGCCGAGGTGATGTGACACCTGGTGGGGATGAAACTCGTCGTGACCCGCCGGAACCGGCGTGTGTGTCGTAAACACCGCCCCCGCGCGCACCACCTCCAGCGCGGCCTCGAATGACAGGTCCGTCCCGTCCCGCAACTCTCGCAGGCGTTCAATCAGGGCAAAGGCGCTATGCCCTTCATTCAGATGCAGAACCGTCGGGTTCACGCCCACCGCCCACAACGCACGCATTCCGCCGATCCCCAGCAGGATTTCCTGCCGAATCCGCACGTCGGAGTCGCCCTGGTAGAGCTTGGCCGTGAGTTCGCGATCCTCCGGCGCATTGCTTGGCACGTTGGCGTCCAGCAGCAAAACCGGACAGCGCCCCACGTTCATCCGCCAGACGCGCGCCTCCACCCATCGGTCGGTAATCGGAACGCCCACGGTCAGCGGCGACCCGTCCGCTGTCGTCAGCATGGTGACCGGCTGGCTGTAAAAGTCCGTCTCCGGGTGCAACTCCTGCTGACTGCCGGATGGGTCGATCGTCTGCCGGAAGTACCCCTGGCGGTACAGCATCCCCACCGCCACCAGCGGCACCCCCAGGTCGCTGGCCGCCTTGACATGGTCACCGGCCAGCACGCCCAGCCCGCCCGAATACAGCGGAACCGACTCGGTGATCCCGTATTCCATGGAGAAGTACGCCACCGTCAACCCCTCCGCATCCGGGACCGTGCCCGAAAACCAGGAGCGTGTCCCCAGGTACCGTCGGCGCCGCTCCACCACCCGTTCCAGGTCATGAACGAAGGCCGAGTCGGCGGCACGCGCCGCCAATTGCTCCGGCGTTACGTGGCCGAGCAGTGCGACCGGGTTGTGTTGCGTCGCCTGCCAGGCATCCGGGTCGATGCGACGAAATATGTCCTGCGCGTCAGGATTCCAGGCCCACCAGAGGTCGTACGCCAACTCGCGCAGCCCCCGCAACTCGTCGGGAATCGCCGGACGCACGGTGATGACATGATTCGGCTGCACGTGCGTCATGACGGCGGTCAAAACCTCGTGTCGCGGCGTCGAACGATGGCGCCCTAGGCTGCCATCACCCACAGATTCGTGGCCACGCGCTCGTCCACCACCACCGTCTCGCCGTCCAACACCAGCACCATGCTGCCTGAGGGTGTAATTTCCCGCACGATCATGGTGTGCCCTGGGACCAACTGCTTCTCTTCGAAATACCGCAGCAACTCGGCGTCGTCCTCGGCCGGCTCGGACAGGCGCACGATGCGTACCTCCTGACCCGGCTCAGCCTGACTCAGGCTGAAGAGCTGCCCTACGTCGGTCTCCGGGTAGTTTCCGGGAATCGGGAGTCCGTGCGGACATGTCGCCGGATGTCCCAGTGACTCCGAAATCCGCTCCGTCAGTTCCTCCGAAACCGAGTGCTCCAGCCGGTCGGCCTCTTCGTGCACCTCCGCCCACCCCATGCCCAACGTACTGATTAACCAGTGCTCAATCAGCCGGTGTCGTCGCGCCAGCCGCTCGGCCACGCGCTCGCCGCCCAGCGTCAGGTAGATCTGGCGACTCTCATCAATCCAGATGTGCCCATCACGGGCCATGCGGTCCAGGGTCGCGGACACAGTTGGCGCCGCCACGTGCAGCCGCTCGGCCAAGCGGGCATTGATCACCGGTTCCGCCTCGGCCCGCATTCCGTAAATGGCGAGGAGGTAGTCTTCGGTCGTATTGGTCAGAGGCATAGGCCTCAATTCTGCCACGAGTCGCAGGACGGACGGAATCGCGCCGTCGGGCTAGCTGTCGGTTCTGGGAAAAGCCAGGGCCTCGCCGTCCGGGCTGAGTTGCACGCGCACGCGGTTCCCAGGCGCAAAAGGGAACATTGGCGCCACGCGCGAGGTGAGGCGCAGGCCAGAATCAAACTGCACCTCAATCATCTGGTCATGACCGTAGAACGTACGGTCCCGCTGCACTGCCTGCCCACGGATGTCAGGCGTGAGTTGCAGAGCCTCCGGTCGAATCAGCAGATCCACGGGCCCAACGACCTCTTCAAGGATGGCCACCGTGCCAAGGTCGCACACGACGACGTGCCCGATCGCGCGGCCGTCGATCACGTTAATGTCGCCCACAAACTCGGCCACACGTCGCGAGACCGGCCACCAGTAAACCGCGGCCGGCGCGCCCTGCTGCTGGATACAGCCATCCATCATCACCGCCACCTCGTCGGCCATGCTCAGCGCCTCTTCTTGATCATGCGTCACGATGATGGCTGTCGCCTTCGCCGCCCGCAGCACGCGTTGCACTTCCCGCCGCACACCGTCGCGCAGCGCGGGATCCAGGTTGGAAAACGGCTCATCCAGCATGATCAGCCGCGGACTCGGAGCCAGCGCCCGCGCCAGCGCCACCCGCTGCTGCTGACCGCCGGAAAGCTCGTGCGGCATCCGCGATCCCAGGCCGTTCAGTCCCACCTGGCCCAGCAAGTCCCGGACCCGAGCCGTCCGATCCTGCCCGCGCGGCAGCCCAAAGGCCACGTTGTCGGCAACGCTCAGGTGCGGAAAGAGCGCGTACTCCTGAAAAACCAACCCCACCTGCCGCTGTTCGGGCGGCGCATGCACTCCCGTCGCCTCCACCACACGATCGCCGATCTCAATCGTGCCGGCGTCTGGCCGGTCAAGACCGGCGATCAACCGCAGCAGCGTCGTCTTGCCACAGCCACTCGGGCCAAGCAGCGCCAGCAGCGTGCCCGCCTTCACGTCCATGGAAACGTCGGCCAGCGCCGTCACCCCGGCAAAGCGCTTCGTCAACCCCCTGCAGCGCAGCGCCAGGCTCATCGATACACGCCTCTTCGCCTCACCGCGTCACTCACTGACAATCCACGAGAAGAATCAGCACGCGCCCTCAGGGTTAGCCCATGCTAACGCGGAAACTCGCATAGCCTAACGCTCGAGTTGACAAGGTGGCGATGGCGCGATCTCGTCGGCGGCTAGCTCGAATCCGTCGGCCCGTGCCGAAACGCCACGTCCTCGTCGATCGACCGCACGTGCAGATCGCGCTGCGGGAACGGAATCTCGATGTCGTGCTCGCGGAAACTCTCGTCGATCGTGAAGTGCAGATCGCTCAGCGTCGAGAATCGCTCGCTGATGTCGGCCACGTACGCCAGCACCCGGAAATTCAACGACGAATCCCCGAACTCGAAAAAGAAGATCCGCGGCTCCGGGTCGTCCAGCACCAGTTCGTGCTCGGTCACAGCCTCCCGGATCAGCCGCTCCACCAGCCGCGTGTCCGAGCCGTAGGCCACCCCCACCACAAAGTCCACCCGCACGCGCCGGTCGTCCAGCGTCCAGTTGTTCACCACGCTGGAAATCAGGTCGCCGTTCGGCACGATCGCCTGCGTCTGGTCGAACTTTCGCAGCGTCGTCGCCCGGATGCCCACCCGTTCCACCGTGCCCAATTCGCCCGCCACGCTGATCACGTCGCCCACTTTGATCGGACGCTCCACCAGCAGAATCACGCCTGAGACGAAGTTGTTGGCGATGTTCTGCAGGCCGAAGCCCATGCCCACGCCCAGGGCGCCAAAGATCACCAGCACCGCATCCAATTGAAAACCCACCGACTGCAGGCCAATAAACCAACCCACGAGGATGATCGTGTACCTCGCCAGGTTTCCGACCACATGCAGCAGCGCCTCTGGAATTTCCTCCACGCGCTGGCCAATCTGGTCTTCCAACGCCCAGCGCACGCGCCCGGCCACGAACCAGGTCACGGTGAAAATCACGACCAGTACGATCAGGCTCAGCGGCGTCACCGGGTCCTCGCCCAGGCTGAACATCGGGGCGTTGAACGCGTCCCAGACCACGCCCCAGGCCTTCATCAACCGCCTCCGCCGTGCGGCACAGAGCCTCGAAAACGCAGCCTAGGCATCTGTGTCAATCCAATCCTTGGCCGCAGTCACGAACCATGCACCGAATCTCTAACTCCCCGGAATCAACGCCGACCGCGTGATGTACCCCTTGTCCTGCTGCTCCATCGCGTGGTCGATCTGCGACAGCGGGAACGTGTGCGACAGGATCTGGTCGAACGGCAGTTCATCCTTGTAGTCGACCAGGAAGTTCAGCGAGTTCCACAGGTCCTGGGCCTTGTAATGGGCGATTCCGATCACCGTGATGCTCTTGAACACGATCACCGATGGATCGAACTCCGTATCCCACCCCACGTTGATGTTTCCAATCTCCAGGTAGCGTCCGCCGTGGGCCGTCATGTCCAGCCCTTCCCGTACCACCCCCGGGTGGCCCACCAGCTCAAGGGTCACGTCGGTGCCCAGCCCGCCGGTCAGGTCGCGAACCGCGTCCGCCCGTTCCTCCGGCGTCTCATACTCCCGGATATCGACCACGTCGGTCGCACCAAACTCACGGATCAGGTCCAACCGTTCATCCACGCCATCGATGGCAATGACCTTGGCGGCCCCGCGGGCCTTGGCTATGCCGGCGGCGTACACCCCCAGGCCGCCCGCTCCCTGGATCGCGACCGTTTCGCCAAAGGATAGTCCTGCGCGGTCCAGTCCCGAGACCACCTGCGACAGCGCGCAGTTAATCCCCGCGATCTCAAGGTCCGACAACGAATCCGGCACCTTGAACATCGCGTGCTTGGGATGCAGGTAGTAGTACTCCGCAAACGTCCCCCGGAAATGCGGCCACACGTCCGCGCTCTGCGTCCGGTCGAACTGCCGCGTCGGGCACGCGTACGTATGCCCTTTGAGGCAGGTCGCACATTGCATGCATGGGTAGAAGTACTGAAAGACAACCCGGTCGCCCTCCGTCACCGGCTCGCCCATCGTGTCCGTCGTCACGCCGTCGCCCAACTTGTGGATCCTGCCGGTGCCCTCGTGCCCCAGCGCCATCGGTGTCGGTCGGCCCATCTTCACCACGTCAATGTCGCCCCGCCAGTAGTGCAGGTCCGAACCGCATACGTTGGCCATCGTCATCGCCAGAACGGCCGCCCCGGGCTCGGGGTCGGGCACCGGGTATTCCCGGAGGTCGAACGGAATGTTGGTTCCGTGATAGGTGGCGGCAATGCCGGTCTCAGCCATGGCTTCGCTCCGATCGGCCCGGTCGGGACTGACGCGTGGATCGAAGCGTATCCTAAGGCGTGAACCGCTTGGCCGTCAGTAGGGCGCCATGACGCCCGAAGCTTGGATAGTGGTCGGCTGTGTGGTCGGCGCCCTTGTGCTGTTCGCCACCGAACGGCTGCCCCCCGAAGGCGTGGGCGTTCTCGTATTGCTCGTTCTCGGGCTCACCGGCACCGTCGACGCCCCCACTGCCTTTGCCGGTTTCGCCAGCCCGGCCGTCATCACCGTGGCTGCCATGTTCATCCTTAGCGCCGGCCTGGTGGAAGCCGGAGCGCCCGCCGCGCTGGCCTCGGCCATCGTCCGTTACGGCGGAACCCGCATCGCTGTCCTGACCGTCTTGCTCGTATTGGTCGTGGGCGGAATGTCCGCCTTCATCAACAACATCGCCGCCACCGTCATCCTCATGCCCGCCGCCGTCACCCTCGCCCGCGCCGCCGACGCCTCCGCCTCGCGTCTGCTCATGCCCCTGGCCTTCGGCTCCATGCTCGGCGGGCTGATGACCCAGATCGGCACCCCGCCCAACCTGCTGGTCAGCGACGCCCTGGCCGCGGCCGGCCACCGGCCCTTCGGCATGTTCGACTTTGCCCCCACCGGCGCGGCCATCCTCGGTGCCGGCTTGCTCTATCTCGTAACTGTCGGCCGTCGCCTCGTGCCCGATCGGCAAGGCCCGGACTTCGACGAAGGCATAGCCCAGACTCGCGACTACCTGGCCGAAGTCCGCGTCCCGGCTGGCGCCTCCCTGGTTGGCAAGAATCTCCGCGAACTGCGCTGGCGGCCGCGCTTTGACATTTCCGTCATGGAGATCTTTCGTGACGGCCGCCGGCTTCGCTTCCCCACCGCCGAAGAGGTGCTCTTTGTCGGTGACGTGGTCCTGGTTGAAGGCGAGCCTGACGACGTACTTCGGCTAACGCAGGTCGAGGGTGTGGAATTCACCTCGGAGCGTGATTTTGAACCCGATCGCTTGCAAGCCGAAGACGAGCGGGCGACCGTTCTCGAACTGGTCGCCGGCCCCACCTTCTCCAGCCGCGGCCTCTCGATTGCCGCCATGCGCTTCCGCAACCGTTTCGGTGGTCTCGTGCTTGGTATCTGGCGCCAGGGCACGCGCCTGCGAACCCGCTTGCGCGACCAGCGAATCGAGACCGGCGACGTGCTCATGGTTCGCATGCCCAGCGCCCGCGTGTCCGACCTTGAAGAGTCCACCGACTTCATCGTCCTCTCCCAGCGCGCACGGCTCGTGCTTCCCCGACCGCGAATGCTGGTTCCGCTGGCCATCCTGGCGCTGGCTGTGGGGCTGGCGGCCGCGGATGTCGCCCACATCGCCGTAACCGGCGTCCTGGGCGCCTTGCTCATCGTTGTCACCCGCGTCCTCCCATACGACCGCGTCTACGCCGCCGTCGAGTGGCGCACCCTTGTCCTCATCGCCGCCCTGCTCCCCCTCGGTACCGCCATGCAGACCACCGGCCTGGCCGAGAACCTGGCGCAGGCGGTCACCGACACGCTTCGACCGCTCGGTCCCATAGCCGTCCTCGCCGGCATCTTCATCTTCACGTCCCTGCTCACCCAGCTCATGTCCAACGCCGCCGCCGTCGTGCTGGTCGCGCCCATCGGCCTCGGCATCGCCGCCAGCTTCGGCATCGCGCCCCACGCTGTCCTGATGATGGTCGCCATCGCCGGATCCACCGCCTTCATGACCCCCATCGGCCATCAGTCCAACGTGCTCATCTACAACACCGGCGCCTTCCGCTTCATCGACTTCATCAAAGTCGGCGGCCCGCTCACTCTCGTCGTCCTCATCGTCTCCCTCATCATCGTCCCCATCGTCTGGCCGCTCTGATTCCCGCCCGCCGCGCGCAATTGCTCGACCTACTCGCGCCTTGCAATGCCCTAGGCAGACTGCAATCATGAATTGAACAGTTGGGTTCGTTCATGGGCGGTAGAGGAAGAAACTCGATGACTGTTGAGACTTCACCGCTCACCCGCGAGGACCTGCGCGACGAGTTGCGCAAGGAGCTTGACCGGACCTTGCGCCACTACGCCACCAAGGCTGACCTCGCCGCCCTTGAAACTCGAATCACCCAGGCGTTGGCCGACCAGACAGCTGCGCACACGTCCGCCATAGCCTCCCAAACAACTGCGCATACGTCCGCTTTGGCCGAGCAGGCTGCAGCCCATACCTCCGCAATGGCCGAGCAGGCTGCCGCCCATACCTCCGCAGTGGCCGCGCAGACAGCCGCCCACACCTCCGCCATGGCGGCACAGACTCGTTGGCTGGCCGGACTAGTCCTGGCGGCCGCGGCTGCGGCGACCAGTGTGTTGATCGCCGTAGACCGCCTGGCCGGCTAACGGCTCTCGACCGTTCGACTCGCCGCCCCGACACCCCGGCCCGGATCTAACCGCTTCTTGACCGAACAGTATCGAATTGCAACCATCGTTTCAGGTAATCGGTTCGATCCATGGGCGGTGGAGGCACAGGTTTGATGGCAGTGGAGACGTCCCCGCTCACCCGCGACGACTTGCGCGAAGAGTTGCGCAACGAGTTGGATCGCACCCTGCGCCACTACGCAACCAAGGCTGACCTCGCCGCCCTCGAAACCCGCATCACGCAGGCCATGGCCGCGCAGACAGCCGCCCATAGCTCCGCCATGGCCGAGCAGTCGGCCGCACACACTTCCGCTTTGGCAGACCAGGCTGCCGCTCACACAGCCGCGATTGCCGATCTCACGGCCGCGATGGCCTCGCAAACCCGCTGGCTGGCCGGGCTCGTCCTGGCAGCGGCAGCGGTGGCCACCAGCGTCGTAATCGTCGTCGATCGCCTGGCCGGCTGACACCGCAGCCCGGACCTACCCGCGTCTTGACCGAACAGTATCGAATTGCAACCATCGTTTCAGGTAATCGGATCGGTTCATGGGCGGTGGAGGCACAGGTTTGATGGCAGTGGAGACTTCCCCGCTCACGCGGCAAGAATTGCGCGAAGAGTTGCGCAACGAGTTGGACCGCACCCTTCGCCACTACGCCACCAAGGCCGACCTCGCTGCCCTCGAAACCCGCATCACGCAGGCCGTGGCCGAGCAGGCTGCCGCTCACACAGCCGCGATTGCCGATCTCACGGCCGCGATGGCCTCGCAAACCCGCTGGCTGGCCGGGCTCGTCCTGGCAGCGGCAGCGGTGGCCACCAGCGTCGTAATCGTCGTTGATCGCTTGGCCGGCTGACACCGCGGCCCGGATCTAACCGCGTCTTGACCGAACAATATCGAACTGCAACCATCGTCTCAGGTAACCGGATCGGTTCATGGGCGGTAGAGGCTCAGGCTTGATGGCAACTGAACACGCCCCGCTCACCCGCGCCGAATTGCGCGAGGAATTGGATCGCACCCTGCGCCACTACGCCACCAAGGCCGACCTCGCCGCCCTCGAAACCCGCATCACCGCCGCCATGGCCTCGCAAACCCGCTGGCTGGCCGGGCTCGTCCTGGCAGCGGCCGCGGTGGCCACCAGCGTCGTAATCGTCGTCGATCGCCTGGCGGGCTAACGGCGCGGCACGGCAAGACCCGGGCATGGGCGCTGGGCGCCAGGTGTCGCCAAGCATGTATCCACTACAGCCGCGCATATAGCGAGTTCCCTATCGAACCTGCCCGCTTTCACTCGTCTCTCCGCGCCATGACATCCTGAACCGCGCTACCCTGCCCTCGCCCCTGGGCATCCGGGCCGCGCATGCAGTTCTACTCGCTCCCCAACCTCATCCGTCGCGGCCTGCGCGGCCATCGCGACTGGACCCCCGCCTGGCGCAAGGCTGAGCCGCAGCCGTCCTACGACGTCGTAATCGTCGGCGCCGGCGGCCACGGCCTGGCCACGGCCTACTACCTGGCAAGGCTCCACGGCGTCACCAACGTCGCCGTGCTGGAGCGCGGCTGGTTGGGTGGCGGCAACATCGGCCGCAACACCGCCATCGTTCGTTCCAACTACCTCTGGGACGCCAGCGCCCACATCTACGAGTTCTCCCTCAAGCTCTGGGAAGGCCTCAGCCAGGAGCTCAACTACAACGTCATGTTCAGCCAGCGCGGTCTGTTGAACATCGGCCACTCCGAACAGGAAATGCGAGACCTCGCCCGCCGCGTCGGCGCCAACCAACTCAACGGCATCGACGCCGAACTGCTCTCCACCGACGAGGTCTCCAAACTCGTCCCCATCCTCAACACCTCCCCCGACACCCGCTATCCCGTCCTCGGCGGAACCCTGCAACGCCGCGGCGGCGTGGCCCGCCACGACGCCGTCGCCTGGGGCTACGCCCGTGCTGCCGACGCCCTCGGCGTCGACATCGTCGAAAACTGCGAAGTCACCGGCATCCGCACCGCCAATGGCCGCGTCACCTCGCTCGAAACCACCCGCGGCGAAATCCGCGCCGGCACGGTCGGCCTGGTCGTCGCTGGCAACGCCAGCGTGCTCGCCTCCATGGCCGGCATCCGCCTCCCCATCCAGTCGCACCCGCTCCAGGCCCTGGTCACCGAACCGCTCAAGCCCGTCTTCGACCCCGTCGTCATGTCATCCGCCGTCCACGTCTACATCCACCAGACGGACCGCGGCGAACTGGTCCTCGGCGCCGGCATTGACGCCCCTATCAGCTACGACCTGAACGGCAACTTCCGCATCATCGAGCACGTCCTCGCCGCCGTCTGCGAGCTCTTCCCCATCTTCAGCCGCGTCCGCATGCTCCGGCAGTGGGCCGGCACCGTGGATGTCTGTCCCGATGCCAGCCCCATCATCTCCGGCACCCCGATCAAGGGCCTCTTCATGAACTGCGGCTGGGGCACCGGAGGCTTCAAGTCCACCCCCGGCTCCGGCTGGGTCTTCGCTCACACCCTCGCCCACCAGGAACCCCACCCGCTCAACGCACCCTTCTCCCTCGACCGCTTCACAACCGGTGCCCTGATCGACGAACACGGCGCCGCCGCCGTTGCCCACTGATCCGCCATGCTCCTCATCCCCTGCCCCTGGTGCGGACCCCGCGAGGACGACGAGTTCACCTTCGGCGGCGAGGCCGACATCCCCCGGCCCGCCGACCCCGACGCGCTCACCGACGAGCAGTGGGCCGACTACCTCTTCATGCGCGACAACCGTCGCGGCCACCATCGCGAACAGTGGTGCCACACCACCGGCTGCCGCCGCTGGTTCATCGTCGAACGCGACACCGTCACCAACGAGATCCTCGGCCCCAGCACCTACGGAAACTCCTCGTGAGCCAGCCCTTCCGCCTCGACCACGGCGGCCGCATCGACCGCGACGAGCCCCTCCAATTCACCTTCGACGGACGCCCCATCGATGCCTTCCGCGGAGACACCGTCGCCTCCGCCCTCCTCGCCAACGGCGTCACCCTCGTCGGCCGCAGCTTCAAGTACCACCGCCCCCGCGGCATCGTCTCCGCCGGCGCAGAGGACCCCAACGCCTTCGTCCAACTCGGCCACGGCGCCCGCACGCTGCCAAATCGACTGGCCACGGTCACTCCCGCCACACCGGGGCTGAAGGTCCGCCACGTCAACGCCTGGCCCAGCCTGGACTTTGACCTCATGTCGGCCTTCGGTCTCGCCGCTCCGTTCATCCCCGCCGGCTTCTACTACAAGACCCTCATGTGGCCGCGTCGCCTCTGGCCGCTCTACGAACACTTCCTGCGCCACGCCGCCGGCCTCGGCCACGCCCCCGACGCCCCCGATCCCGATCGCTACGACCACGTCCACGCCCACTGCGACGTCCTGGTAGTCGGCACCGGCCCGGCCGGCCTCGCCGCCGCCCGCGCCGCCGCGCAATCTGGAGCCCGTGTCATCGTCGCCGACGAACAGGCCGAATTCGGCGGCGGCCTGCTCTCCACCGCCGAGCGCGTCGACGGCCCCCTCACCCCGCAATGGGCCGACGCAGCCACCGCCGACCTCTCGTCGTTTCCCGACGTCACCACCCTCCCCAACACCACCGCCTTCGGCCTCTACGAAAGCAACCTTGTCCTGCTCGCCGAGCGCCTGCACACCGACCAGCCCGACAACGCCGGTTCCGAAAGCGGCGCCCGTGTCTGGCGTGTCCTGCCCAAGCAGATCGTCCTCGCCACCGGCGCCCACGAACGCCCCCTGCTCTTCGCCAACAACGACCGCCCCGGCGTCATGCTCGCCGGCGCCATCTCCACCTACCTCCATCGCTACGCCGTGGCCCCCGGCTCACGCGCCGTCATTTTCACCAACAACGACTCCGCCTACCGCACCGCCCTCGACCTCGCCGACGCCGGAGTCCCCGTCGCCACCATCGTCGACGTGCGAGTTGAACCCGACGGCAACCTCCCGGCCCAGGCCCGCGCCCAGGGCATCCCAATCCACACCGGAGCCGTCGTCCGCCAGGCCCACGGCCGCAGCCGCGTCGCCGCCGCCGAGCTTTGCTCCCTGGGCGGCGCCCCCCTCGGCGCCGTCGAATGCGACCTCCTCGGCGTCTCCGGCGGCTACGCCCCCACCCTCCACCTCCACGCCCAGGCCGGTGCCCCGATGACCTGGAACCCCCAGATCGCCGCCTTCGCCCCCCGGCCCTCGCACGACATCCACCCCGCCGGCGCCGTCACCGCCCACCTCGGCTTGGCTGCCGCCCTCCGCCAGGGCACCGCCGCAGGCGCCGCTGCCGCCGCGGCAGCCGGATGCTCCAACGGCCACGAACCGGCAGCCCCCCGGGCGGCCCAAACACCAACCTCGGATCTAGAGCCCTACTGGCTACCCCCCGGCGACCTCGCCCGCACCAAACCCCAATTCGTCGATCTCCATGAAGACGTCACCCTCGACGACCTCCGCCTCTCCCTCCGCGAAGGCTTCGAGTCCATTGAGCACGTCAAGCGCTACACCACCCTCGGCATGGGACCCGACCAGGGCAAGCTCGCCAATCCCCTCGCCACCGGCGTCATCGCCGAGCTGCTCGGCCGCGATCCCGCCTCCGTCGGCACCCCCCGCCACCGCCCCGCCTACTCCCCCGTCAGCCTCGGCGCCATCGCCGGCCGCCACATCGGCCCCCTCGCCGACCCCGTCCGCGTCACCCCCATGCAGGAGTGGCACGAATCCGCCGCCGCCCGCTTCGAGAACGTCGGCCAGTGGCGCCGCGCCTGGTACTACCCCCACCCCGGCGAGTCCATGCACGAAGCCGTCGCCCGCGAATGCCTCGCCGTCCGCCACCGCGTCGGCATCCTCGACTACTCCACCCTCGGCAAAATCGAAATCACCGGCCCCGACGCCGGCGAGTTCCTCGACCGCGTCTACACCAACGCCTGGAAACGCCTCCGCCCCGGCCGCTGCCGTTACGGCCTCATGCTCGGCGAAGACGGCATGATCTTCGACGACGGCGTCACCGCCCGCCTCGACGACCAGCGCTACCTCATGTTCACCAGCACCTCCAACGCGGCCCCCGTGCTCGCCTGGCTCGAACAGTGGCTGCAAACCGAGTGGACCGACCTCCGCGTCTACCTCACCTCCGTCTCCGAGCACTGGTCCAACATCGCCCTCGCTGGACCCCGCAGCCGCGACGTGCTGGCCGCCGCCGGTACCGACATCCCCCTCGCCCGCCAGGACTTCCCCTTCATGACCTTCCGTCAGGGCCATGTCGCCGGCGTCCCCGCCCGCGTCTTCCGCATCAGCTTCAGCGGCGAACTCTCCTACGAGATCAACGTCCCCGCCGACCGCGCCCTTCAAGTCTGGGAAGCGCTCGTCGACGCCGGCCGCCCCTTCGGCATCACCCCCTACGGCACCGAGACCATGCACGTCCTCCGCGCCGAAAAGGGCTTCATCATCGTCGGCCAGGAAACCGACGGCTCCGTCACGCCCGACGACGTCGGCCTCGGCCGCTTGCTCTCCCGCTGCAAGGACTTCCTCGGCAAGCGCTCCCTCAGCCGCCCCGATTCGGTTCGCCCCGACCGCAAGCAACTCGTCGGCCTGCTCACCGACGACCCCGCCCGGGTCCTGCCCGAAGGCGGCCACGTCGTGGACACGCCCGGCCGCCGGCGCCCCCTGCCCATGCGCGGCCATGTCACATCCAGTTATTTCAGCCCCGTCCTCGGCCGCTCCATCGCCCTCGCCATGGTCGCCGGCGGACGCGCCGCCCTCGGCGAACGCCTCTACGTCGCCACCCTGGACGACGATAAATGGCTTCCCGCCCGCAGCTGCCACCCCGTCTTCTACGATCCCGAAGGCGCCCGCCAGCATGTCTAGCCCAACATCCCGCCGCTCACCGCTCGGCGCAGTCGAACCCGCGCAGCCTCCTCCCCGGGAAAGCCAACTCCTCGAACGCCCCTTCATCACCCACCTCAACCTGCGCTTGGACCCAACCGACGCCGACGCGCTCGCCGCGGCCCATCAAGTCCTCGGCCTCCAACTCCCGCTCACCCCCAACACCACAGCCGCCGGCCAAGAACTGCTAGCCGCCTGGCTCGGACCGGACGAATGGCTCCTGCTAGCCAAGCACCACCAGGCCGACTCCCTGGTCACGGATCTCCAGACCGCCCTGACCAGCCACTTCGCCTCCGTCGTTGACACGAGCGCCGGCCAAACCGTCATTCGCCTGTCCGGCCCCTCCGCGCTCGATGTCCTCGCCCGCGGCTGCGCGCTCGATCTCCATCCCTCCGTCTTCCCGCCCGGCGCCTGCGCCCAAACCCTGCTCGCCCGCGCCCAGGCCCTGCTTATCGCCGTCGACGACACGCCCACCTTCGACATCATCGTCCGCCGCAGCTTCGCCCCCTACACAGCCGCCTGGCTCCAAGACTCCGCCCACCAATTCGGCCTCCACTTCCCAGCATCGGACACCGCATGAGCGAACACTGCCAGACGCCCCTCGCCCTTGAAGACGCGGTGGCTCTTCACCCTCTCCAAGGAGACCTTTGCAAATCGCCCTTCGCCCTCAAAGGAGATGCCGTCTTATTCCCTCTCCCTGGCAGGGAGAGGGCTAGAGCCTGCCCCGGACGCGATCCGGGGGTGAGGGTCGAAAGCCCGGAGTCCCTTCCAAGTCCAGAGCCAACCACGCCGCCCCCTCGCCGCCGCCGTTCTTCCCCTCTCCTGGAGGATAGACAAGGGGTCTTCGGGGCACTCGCACTAGAGTTACGCAAAGGTCTCCCATGAGCTCCAACCTCCGCCTCATCCTCCTCGGCACCGGCAACCCAACCCCTCGCGCCCACCGCGCCGGCCAGTCCATCGCCGTCCTGACCGACGACGCCGGCGCCGTCTTCGACCTCGGCCCCGGCTCTGCCATGAACCTCTTCGCCTCCTCCATCGACCCACTGGCCATCGATCAGCTCTTCTTCACCCACCACCACTTCGACCACATGGCCGACTTCGGCCACTTCGTCATGGCCCGCTGGGACCAGGGCGCCGGCGCCGGCGACGCCCTGTCCGTCTACGGTCCCCCGCCCCTCCGCCGCATCGCCCATCTGCTCTTCTCGCCCGAAGGCGTCTACGGCCCCGACCTCCAGGCCCGCACCCGCCACCCCCTCAGCCAGCGCATCCACCAACTCCGCGGCGGCCCCATGCCCCGCACCCTCCCAACCTTGGACATCCACGAACTCGAAGAAGACGAAACCGTCACAAGCGACCACTGGACCGTCACCACCGGCCCCGCCCGCCACGTCCAGCCCTACCTCACCTCGCTGTCGTACCGCCTCGAGACGCCCTCCGCTTCCGTGATCATCTCAGGCGACACTCGCCCCCTTCCCGCGCTCGTCGATTTCGCTCGCGACGCCGACGTTCTTGTCCACATGGCCATGGACCTCCAGGACGAAATCGACCGCTGGCCCGAAATCGCCACCAGCTGCACCGGCGCCGCCGGCGCCGCCCGCATCGCCGCCCAGGCCAACGTCCAGCGCCTCGTCCTCGTCCATCTGGACACCACCGCCGATCACCCGAACCGCCAGGCCGCCATGCACGCCGAGGCTCGAGCGGAATTCACCGGAGACATCATCCTCGGCAAGGACTTCCTCGAAATCCCCGTCTCCGCCTGACGCGCGAACCTACGTCGGGCTACCTACAGCCCAACCGCCGCTCTTTCTCCCGCTCCTGGGAGACCTTTGCAAACGCCCCGCGCCCTCGCGAGAGGGACGGCTCTTGCTCCCTCTCCTCGGGGAGAGGGTTGGGGTGAGGGGGCTTCCGGGCAACCAAGGCCAGGCTACGCAAGGGTCTCCCGTGGGAGAGGGCTGGAGTGACGATCTTCCGGTCGTGGCCTCACACGCCACCACCGCCCCTTCGCTCGCCTCGCCTACGAGAGAGGTCTCGAGCGAACGGTAGGTGATGCCCGCAACTCAGCTCAGCGTGGACTACAGCCCAACCGCCGCCTGCTGCCGTGCCAGCCGCGAGTCGTGATCCTCGGCAAACCGCTTGATGCCGGCATAGATCGAGTCCGCGTCCAAATGCGCTTCCGCGATCACGTCCGGCTCCGTCCCGCCGGTCAGCCACTGGTCGTCCCAGTCCGACCACAGCGAGTACTCGTCCGTCAGCGGTCCAAGGCCGCTCACCGGCGGGAATCGCCGCGTGCCGGTTGAAACCACCATCGCGTCATACCGGCTGGCATCCGACACGATCGACTCGCGGTAGGACGCCGGCTGGCGAGCGAACAACTCTTCGCTCACCACGGCCACCACCCGCACGTTCACCGCGGCCTCGTCCAGCCGCGGCAGCACGTTCACCAGGTTCACCGTTGAGTTCGAGCCCTGCACGAACACCGTGCCCTGCGCGGGCTTGTCCGGATCCCAATCTCGGATTAGATACAGACCCCTGGCAGCCGCCAACGGGTCCGAGTCGGCAAACGTGTTCCGGTCGGCCACCGGGAAGTCCGGCCGCGCCACCTCGATGATGATCACGCCCACGTTCGGGTCCTGCGCTGCCAGCGATGCCGCCGCGAAGTACCCCGGCGCCACGTCGTTGTAGTCCCAGAAGCTCAGGTTGATCGCCTGGCCCCGCGGGAACAGCTTCCACACCTGCGGCGCAAAAATGCCGAAGTGCGTCCGTGCGTCCGCCGCCGTCTCCGGCCCTGAGTGCCCCGCCAAAATGTGCAGCACGCCCACCCGGAACGGGCTGTCCTGGTTCTGCTGGCTCCACACCCGCGCCGGCAGGTACATCAGCGGCGTGAACGCCCCGTACGTACCGCTCAGCGCCCACACGCCCGCATGCACGTCCGGGTCCATCGACGCCGACTGGCTCACGAACCCGATCGCCGACGACGCGTTCCCGGCTTCCTCGATCGGCGCCTTGATGCGTGTCCCTAGCGGGTTGCCGATTGGGTCGTAGTGCCCCCACAGCGCGCCGTTCTCAACGTTGATCGAACTCGACAAGTCGGCCGCCAGCGTGATGAACCGGTTGTCCGTCACGTAGTTGGTCCACTTGATGATCTCGGAAATCGCCCGCCGTGTTCCCGCCACGTCGCCGGCCTTCTTGAACAGCTCGATGTCCACCGTCGAGGTCTCGCCCGAGAACTCGTTGGTGACCGCCAGCGACTGCGGCTCTTGCGGGATGTTCTGCGGCTGCAGCCGCTCGTCCTGGAACGGATCCGACGACGTGTCGATCCGCAACGGCAACTCGTCGTTCAGCGAGTCGCCAATCTCAACCAGCTTGTCCGCCAGCCAGTCGCCCAGGCCGTTTTGATTCAGCACCGACATCGCCACGTCGATGTTCGTCTTGAATTGGATCAGCCGCTCGCGCTCGTCGGCCACCGGGCCGTCCCGGATCCCGTCGAACTCCACCCCGTAGCGCTGCTCAAAGCTCTCCGCCAGCGCCACGAAGTACGGCTCGTTCATCTTCATCTCGTACGGGTGGCTGTGATAGCCCACCAACTGCTCGCCGAAACCGGCGATCTGGCCGTCCTGCGCGCTCGGCCACCAGCCCTTGGTCGTATTCCCGACCACGATCAGCGGCCGACGGTCGTCCGGATCCCAGTCCTCCATCATCTTCAGCGCGGCCATCACCTGGTCGTAGTCGTTCCCGTCGTCCAGCGACAGCACGTTCCAGCCGTAGGAGGTCCACTGGTCCTCCATCACGTAGCCCTCGGCCACGTCCTCGCCAATTACGCCGCCGACCAGCGAGTCGTCAATCCCGGCGTTGTTGTACGACAGCAGGATCCGCAGTCGCTTCCCGACCTTCTGCGCCAGCGCCTGCGTCTTCAGTTCCTGCGCGTGGCCCTCGGTCATCGCGAACTCGCCTTCCAGCGCGATCACCTTCAGCGAGTCGTCCGCCCCCACGAAGTCCCAGAACGCCGCTTTGCCGGCCGCCGTTGCGACGCCGATCCCCGACGGACCGCCGTTCACGTCATTCGTCAGGTCCGTCGTCTCCGCGTGACCCGCCAGCGAGCGGATCCCGCGAATCTTCGCCTGCGCGAACAGCGGGTCATCGGCCAGCCCGTTGTCCTCCAGCAGCGTGTCCAGCGCCTCGCGACCGCGCCGGAACCCCAGCGCGTCGATCGCCAGCATCCCGATGTTCGGGTCCACGGCGTACTGCGCGTCGCCCGTCGCCGTGTGCTTCCGCGCCATCGCCTCGCCCATGATCATCCACAGCGCGTACGCCGTCGGGATGTTGTGCCCGCCCGCCAGCATGAAGCGGTCGCAGTACGGGTGCTTCGGCCGTCGGTAGTCGTATCGCAGCGCCCCGTTCTCCGGGCCCCCCAGGTGCAGCGCCACGTTGTACGGCGTATAGGCCAGCGGCCCGCCGAAGTGCCCCGTCTGGGCGTAGTTGCCCAACAGCACCAGGGTCATGGCGGTTATGAACCCAACGTCTTCCAGTCGGTCCCGGTCGTAGTCGGGAATCTCGACGCTGTGCTCGGTGGCCACCTGCTGGGCTGCGGCCCGTCGCAGTGTCGCCACGGCGCTACCGTTTTCGCTTGTCATCCCTGGGTTGCTCCTCGTCTGGCCTGGGTGGCGGCGTGTCAATCGGTCCCTGTGCCGTCCTTATCGCCGCACCCATGCGGCCGCCGCTTCGTATATCCACCTGGAGGCCGGGGCGCGCTCACACGCAGCACCGCCCGACCGCCCGATAAGCCTACCGAATCAGCGGCCCATCCTGAACTCGCGCCACCGCCGAATGGCAGCCGGGTCATGGCGCTTGAAGGTCTGTTCGCTATATGCGAACATGGTTTCAATGCCGCAGAGTCTGCGCATCGAATGGACGGCGAGGGCGGTTAGAGACATGCGTCGCCTGAACGTTCAGGACCGCGAGAGAATCATCGGCAGAATCGAGCGGTACGCGGGCGATCCAGCCGCCTTCGCCCGGCAAGTGGTCTCGCTCACTGGAAGTCCGTTTCGTCGGATAAGGGTCGGAAACTATCGCGTGCTCTTCCGAATCGAACGGGAGGTAGTCGCCATCATGCTCGTCTTGCGCGTGCGGCATCGGAGGGAGGCGTATGACTAGTGAGCCAACCGTCCACCTGACGCAATCGGCCTATCAGGCGCTGCTAGCTCGAAACGAGGAACTCGAGGACCGCCTCGCCGCCCTCGAAGCCGACGACGGCAGCCGCATCCCCCACCCCGTCGCACTCGCCATCATCCGCGGCGAATCTCCGCTCGTCGCCTTCCGCGCCCACCGCGGCCTCACCCTGCGCGAGCTTGCCCGCCGGACCGGCATCTCCCCCAGCTACCTCTCCGAAATCGAACGCCGCCGCAAACCCGGCTCCGCCGCCACCCTCGCCAAACTCGCCGCCACCCTCAACACCACCATCGACTCCCTGCTAACCGACTCCGACGCCCGCCAGGACTGAGTCTTCGTCAGACCTGAATCCTCAGTCGTCTCCGCTAGCTAAGAGCTCCAACAGCCCCAACGGATACAACGGCCGATCCAACGGCTCCGACACATCAATCCAAACGGCCACGATCCGCGTGCCGCCGCCCTCCGTGCCCTCAATCCGCTCGGCCTCGTAGAAGGAGCCCTCCGCAAACCGCGCCTCAAACACGAACACGACCTCATGCCCCGGCCGACCGTGATAGTCGAAGATGTTCTCCAGCGTCCCCAACTGCCGCACGTCCCTGATCTCGGCGCCGAACTCCTCCCGCATCTCCCGCCGAACCGCGTCAATCGCCCGTTCGCCAAACTCAACGCCCCCGCCTGGCGGGCGATAAAACCAGTCGCGCCGGTCCCACGCCGCGTTGTCCTCCACCAGGATGCGCGGCCCATCCCGAAACACCGCCAGCGCCAGTGGCCGGATCCCCGCCCACGACGGCAGCAGTCCGGACCTCACTAATTCGTCCACTCGAAACGTCAATCAGTCGTCAGCGGCGACCGCAGCCAGCCGCGCCCGCAACAGCTCCAGCAGCCCGGGCGGATACAACGGCGCGTCCAGGGGCTCCGACACGTCCAGCCACACGGCCTCGATCCGATCCCCGTCACCCTCCACCCCCACCAGCCGCTCCGCCGCCTCGAGCGACCCATCCGCAAACCGCGCCTCGAACATGAACACGATCTCGTGCCAGTCCTTGTCGTCCTTCGAGTAGATGTTCTCCAGCACCCCAAGCAGCCGAACGTCCGTGATCTCCGCGCCCAACTCTTCCCGGATCTCACGCACCGCCGCATCCTCGGCCAGTTCGCCATGGTCCACCGCGCCGCCCAGCGGCCGGTAGGCCGGCGGTCCGCCGGTCGCCGCATAGTCCTGCACCAGCACGCGCGACCCATCGCGTATCGCGACCAATGCCTGCGGCCGAATCCACGCCCACGACGGCAGCGACCCCTCCGGCAGCCGCCTGGCGGCCCGAGTAACCGGACCGCCCCGTTTAGCCCAGGCGGGCTCGTCCCGTGTGGTCAACTTGATCTTCCTGCTTGGATCGTATGCCTGAACGCCGGCCCTACGGCGCCCCCTCCGGCGCCGACGGCGGCCCGGCCGTCAGGTAGTCCAGGTCCAGCGCGCTCCGCACCTGCTCCATCAGCGGCTCCGCCCGGCGCTTCGTCTCCGCCGTCCCCGCCGCCAGCACGTCCCGCACGTCATCCGGCCGCGCTTCCCAATCCGCTCGACGCTCCCGGATCGGCTCCAGGAACCTGTTCATCGCGTTGAACAGCCGGTCCTTTACCTCCACGTCGCCGACCTTGCCCACCCGGTACCGCGCCTTCAGGTCGTCCACCTCATCGGTGTTGGGATTGAACGCGTCGTGGTACATGAACACCGGGTTGCCTTCCACGGTCCCCGGATCCGTCGCCCGCAGTCGCTTCGGGTCCGTAAACATGCTCCGCACCTTCGCCCGCAGCGTTTCTTCGGAATCCTTCAGGAAAATGGCGTTCCCCGCCGACGTCCCCATCTTCCCCTTGCCGTCGATCCCAACCAGCCGCGGCACCTCGCCAACCCGACCCCTGGGAACGACGAACGTCTCCCCAAACCGCCGGTTGAACCGGATCGCCACGTCCCGCGTCATCTCGATGTGCGGCAACTGGTCCTCCCCCACCGGCACCAGGTGCGCCAGCGGCAGCAGGATGTTGGAAATCTGCATCACCGGGTAGTTGAAAAACGCCACAGGCACCGACGTATTCGTCTCTTCAAGATCCGCCAACTCGGCCTTCAGCGTCGGATTCCGCTGCAGGTGACCCAGCCCCAGGAACCAGCTCAAATGCAGCGTCAGCTCCGCGAACTCCGGCACCCCGCTCTCGATCACGAAGTGCGAGATATTCGGGTCCAGCCCCACCCCCAGCCAGTCCAGCGTCACTTCCCAGAGACCCCAGCGAATCCACGGCAGGTTGTCGGCGTAGTCGGAAACCTGGTAATCGGCCAGCAGGAAAAACGACTCGTACTCCTCCTGCAACTCCAGCCACTGCGAAAACGCCCCCGCGTAATGCCCCACGTGCGAGGGCCCGGAAGGCCGCAACCCCGTCAGGATGCGGCCCCGCCCCCCATCCGGCGCGTCAACCGACTCCGACATAACCAATAACCTCCCCAATCCCCCCAACCCACCCATACTGCCACCGCAAACCTTCGCGTGACCCCTGCCTACTCAAGCGCGCGCCCGCTCTTGCGCCTCTCTGAGACATTTGCAAAACGCCCCTCGCCCTCGATTGAGGGACCGCTCTTGCTCCCTCTCCCCGTGGGGTGTCCAGACCGGACACATGGTTTACAGACGTTCGGAGACATGGTTTACACATTCAGGCGAGGTTTCGGAGATCGAGGGTGGCCACCTGGTCGGTCATAAAGTGCATGGTCCAGCAGCCGTCGGTGGCGGTTGGGCGGATCGCGACCGTCTCACCCCGCAGGCTCTTCGGAGCCCGCCCACCGGCCCGTCGCCGAAACGCGCACCTGGATTGCTCCACTGGCATTGCATCGGGCGAAGCAACCGGCTCTCAGCAGGCCGCCCGTGGCGGCGCTCCGCCCTGCGTCGATTCTCGGCTCGCACGTCGGTGACCGCTTGAGCTACGGCTTCCTCGAACTGCTCCGCTGTCTGGTCGCGAAACGCTCGGCCGAATCTCTCGAGAATCTCAAAGTCTTGCTCTCGCTGTGCGTCCAGCTCAGCCAGCCGTTATACGTCATCGGCCGAAACGCTCCCCGACCCCTAAGAGAGCCATCGCCGCCTCACACCACAACACACCCCATACGCCGCCGCCTCCTCGCCAACCACTTGATCCCGCTCCTGCTCCTCTCTCACTTCTCTCCCCTCTCCCCTCTCCCCTTCTCCCTCCGCTCATGCTGAACCGCCTGGCCGCACAAGTACCACTCAATCCCTCGCAGTTATACTCAACCCAGGAGGTATAACTGTGCCCAACAAAGTAGGAACAAAAGGCCAGGTCGTCATCGCCAAGGAGATCCGCGACAAACTCGGCATCGGCCCGGGCTGGATCACCATTCAGCGCGCCGTCGACGACCATGTCCAGATCGTCTTCCTGCCTCCCGAGCACCGCCAATCGCTCAAGGGCAGCCTCGCGCCCCACATCAAGGCCCGCGTCGCCCCCGAGGAATGGCGGCAGGCGCGCGAAAGCGGCTGGCATGACGCCGCAACCCAAAAACACCAGGCGCCGGACACCCGGTGAGCGATCTGCTCGATACCTCCATGCTCGTCCGCTACCTCACCGGCGATCCGCCCCACCTCGCTGAGATCAGCGCGCAGGTCATCGATGGCGACCGCGCGCTCCTGGTCACCGATGTCGTCATCGTCGAGACCGCCTACGTCCTGCAATCCGTATACCAGGTGCCCAGGACAGCCATTGTTGACAGCCTCATGGCCCTGCTGCGCAAAGCCAACATCGGCACCTTCCGGCTCCAAAAGGAACTCGTGCTCAGCGCGCTGATGCTCTGCCGCCCCTCCGGCCGCGTCTCCTTCGCCGATGCCCTCCTCTGGGCCGCCGCCCGCTCACAGCCGGGAGCGGCCGTCTACTCCCTGGACCAGCGATTCCCATCCGAAGGCATAACCGTCCTCCACTCCGCTCCCACCCACCCCTCCTAACCCCCCGCCCCACCGTCCGCTCCTCGCCTTCTCCTTCGTAGGGGCCGGTTTCTAATCGGCCTCTTCCGGGCAACCACCCCCCGCCCGTTCGTGGTAAGCCGGGTCGGAATCCATCGGAGACCCGTGTCGAAGCAGCCTCCGCATCCATTCCAGCGTAGGGGCGGCGTCTGTGACCCGTCCGTCTTCCGCGCAACCAACCCTGTGTTACGCAAGAGCCTCTCCCGGCGGAGAAGGTTGGGGCGAGGGCTCTTTCGGGCAATCACGCTAGGGTTACGCATGAGTCTGTCCTGCGGGAAGGTCAGAGCGAGGGATCTTCCGGTCGAGTTCGACTCCGCGGCCCCCCGTCATTTTTGTGTTGCACCCACCTCACCACATGGCCACGTGGTGAGGTGGGCGCGGGGGGCGCGTCGAATTCGTATTTCGCTCTTTGGCAATCGGCCAAGACACCGAAGCATCGGAGAACACAATTGACGGGACTCCAGCGAATTAGGACCGACGCTGAAATCGCGCTCCATAGACGTGCCTTCGACTTCCCGGAATATTCAAGATGCTAAACACAGCTTGCTCCACCCTCCGATCGCTTCGATGTGTGTTGATGTAAGTCTGCGTCCGTAACGAGGCGACACTTCTTACAAACACAAAGTCGTGATCCCTCAGTAAGGACGCAAGCCTGTCACGTTCCGACATAGTCAACTGGGGAGCACTGGCAAGTTGTCTGAAATAGCCTATTAGATCATAGGCAGGAGATCCCTTATCTCGAACAACTGAATTGACGGCGTCTTTAACTGCGGGAACATTTATCGCCTGAACAATCAGCTCGACATTGCCAACTGTCCAAATGAACGAAACGAACTCGACGAGTTTCTGCACCAGCGGCAAATCCAACTCAGGCGTTTTTGCATGAATATACGTGGCTTGCTGAGCGATCTGTTCTTCGTCAGCCAGAACGGAGTTTACGAGCCGAAGTCCGCTGTCTGCTACAACCTGAATAATCTCTTCGATCTTCGTCTTTTCGAGGTTGCCATGACGATTCCGAAGCACTTGCCCAATGATCTTATTGTTCTTCAGGATCCTTAGAATACCGACCCGATCATCGTTATCATCGTCCGATGCGCTCGCAGCTTCACTGGCAACATTGGTCTGGTCGTCTGAAAGACTATCTTGAATCACTCGTGCTTGCCTGCGGTTTTCATCTATGTCATCACCATCCTGACCAGGTTTCCGTGCCAATATGTCGGGAGGCAGATCTTTGACGAGACTCTCAAACCGCTGCGTCTCTTCGGCGCTTAACGAAGCAGGCTGGATGTGTGCCAGACTATCCTCGGTTTTGCGGAGAATCTCGTCAATGATGGCGTCATCGCCCGTGTGATGAATGGCGAATAGAATTGTCAAATAACTATCCTGCTTGAAGGTGTTGTCGCACATTGATGCAAGCTCTGATCTTCCAACGGCACCACTGCCGGAGAGGTACTTTCCTAAGAAATAGTAGTACATATAGTCGGACTTGAAGCTACCGTCGGTTCCTACGATTCCGTAAGGTGTGCTCGTGACACGATTCATAAGCGCATCTTCAATATAGAACCTTGCAGTATATTTTTCTCGAAACTCATCAAAATCGAACGCTTCTGTTTGGCCTGCGCATCGGTGTTCATATAGGGCAAAGGCTAAGTGTTCTGCAAAATTGTAACAGGCGTTAATTTGATCATCCTCTTTTGCGACGCCGGATCTGACGAGGTTAGCGAAGATCAGGGCTTGGTAACAGTGCCCGTAGGACGTGATTGACACATCTCCGGGCATATACCGCTCACGTGATTGTAGGATGGACAATATATAGAATGCATAGCGGGGGACAACATTGTTGTCGATAACGATGGAGTTCACGTGATCTTCCATTCGGTCCACCAGACCATGAGTAACTGGTCTCGTAGGATCTGCCGCGGCGAGATGATTCTTGATGAGTACTTCTTGATCTGCAAGGCTCAGTGTGTCGATCTTGAGATGTGTGAAATGGGCAAGACGGTGTTCGTCGTGAAAATATGCACGGTATTCGTCTGAAGTAGTCATGACGACTATTCGTTCGAAAGTCTCCTCAGCTAGTTGTATTACTGATAGGGCACGTGGATCGGAGGTGAGATTGTCGAAGATTATGGTCTTGTTCTCCTGCGCTGCCCATAGGCTGTAGTCGCCGTGAAATTGCTGTTGATAGTTCTGTTCAAAGAGCCGGTTACGAGCCCGATGTGAGATGTCGGATAAGTCAATTAATAGCGATGGAGATCGCTTCTCGATCAGATGTAGATGCATCGATCGCGCAAGCGCTGTTCGGCCGCATTTCTCCTCTCCACTTATCAAGGCTCGATCGCAATTGAGGAGCTCGTCTGTACTACGGATAGTCCTTGGAGCAGCATACTCGGCGTCGGTCTGGGCGTCGACATGCGCGAGAGTGGGAAAGACGAATAACTCGCTGAGAGACAACCGTTCGATGCCGATGAAGTCTGTGTATTCCATTTCTTCTATAAAGTTGACTTTTGGTGTGAATGTAGCATTCAAATGCTCGATTACGGATTTGATGCCACCATATACTTGGTTCCACGCCGTGTCACGACTGTCAAAGAGGGTAACGGGATGTCCATCTTTGGGCAGGGCCTTGATGTCATCGTCAGCAAGGAGATCCAGCCAAGCACATGGTCGTACGACTATCGGTATTCTAATCAGTCTCTTGTCATTCGCACTTCGAGATTTGACATAGTTCCATTCTTTCATGCACTCTGGAGATGCGATAAAGTCAGGGCTTAGTAAGAACGCGACAATGTCTGATTCGTCCATTTGTTTTCTGAGCTCTCGAGATATGCTCTGTCCCGTGAGAATTCTCGCGTCGTGCCACTCGTCGAGCTTGTTGTCGTTGCGTAGAAGTGCGAGAGCAGTCTCCATCCGGTCCCGATGGCATTCGTCTTGGTGAGAATACGAATAGAATAACTTGATGCGTGTTCCACTGTCGGTCGTTGGCATGTTGCTGTGGGCGCTCTATACCGTCTTTCGCACGATAGCACAGGCGTGGATCACGCTTCGACTGTACCGTTCGGCCCCATAGTCGGTGTGCTTCAGCACGTTCAGAGTGGGAGTTGGTGATTGTACTCGGGGAATCCATCGGTGGTGCAGCAGTTGGGGTCATCGGCTAAGGCATTGGGGTTGCAGCGCAGTGAAATGAGAACGCCAAGCGTGTTTGATCAGGATACGCAATTCGGCAAGTGGATATTTTATGTGACGAATCTTCTGAAGGCGTTCTGTGTTCTACTGGCAGTTGCCTGTTGGAACGCTTGGATGCAGTCCGCTATTCGTAGATAGTGACGAGTCAGGCGACGCTTAATCGGTTTAACTCTAGAAGATGCCCGAGTGCTTGATCGTCATCAAGATCTGTTGACCAACCAAATGCCTCGGCCACAGTCGAGTCGAGCTGTGCATGCGCATCCACCAGCCACCGCGGCCGCTCGTTATACAAATTCGTCAGCGTCCGCCGCCCAAGTTCCCTGAGAGGTGCGATGGCAGTCGGCACCGGCCGCTTCGGATACCCCGCCACCGGCTCATCCACCCACTCCACCCACTCCGGAGGATTCAGCCACCGGTCACGAAGTTCCACCAGCCGGCGAGCCGCCTCGGCGATGGCAATGGCGCGCGGGTCGTTGGCG
>JAJEDE010000013.1 GCA_022821645.1 Chloroflexota bacterium | reverse complement strand
TTATGGCCGAGGGTCTCCGACACCATCGCTTCCGCGAACGACGGTCGGCCCATATCCCGGTGCATACGCCCGCTCCTCAATCCTCCGCCTGGCGACACCCCATGGTCCGCCCCGCTCCTCGATTAATGCAAAGGTCTCCCTCCGCGGGAATGACGGACTCCGCACGCGGTGAGGAATCTACGGACGTTGGTGCAAGTTCCCCGCCCCTTAGATTCCTCGCGTTGCTCGGAATGACAAACGGGGCGCAGGGGGCGGAGTGGTGGATTCCCGCTCCCCGCGGGAATGACGGACGGGAGGACCTGTGAACCAAAAGCTTGACGAGTTGCGCCGGCGGCTGCGTGAGGTCGGCGATCTGCGTGCGGCGGCCTGCGTGCTCCATTGGGACCTGACGACTTATATGCCCCCGAAGGGCGCGGCGTCGCGCGGCCGGCACATTGCCACGTTGGAACGGCTGGCCCATACGGCGTTCACGGACGCCGCCATCGGCTCGTTGCTCGACGACTTGCAGCCATATGCGGACGGCCTGCCGCCGGAGCATCCCGACGCCGCGTTGATTCGCGTCACGCGGCGCGACTACGAGCGAGACGTGCGCGTGCCGGCCGACTTCGCCGCCTTGCTCGAGGAGCATGCGGCGGCCTCATACGCGGCGTGGGTGAAGGCGCGGCCCGCCGACGACTTCGCGTCCGTCCGGCCCGTGCTCGAGCGCACGCTCGATCTCAGCCGGCAACTCTCGGGCTTCACGCCCAACGCGGAGCACGTCGCCGATCCGCTGATCGACCGTCAGGACCCGGGCATGACCGCCTCCGAGATTTCGGTCCTGTTCGCGGAGCTGCGAGCTCGGCTAGTCCCGCTGCTACAGCGGATCGCCGCCGCGGGTGGGACCGACGATGCCGCGGTCCGCCAACGCTTTCCCATCAGCGCACAGCGCGACTTCGCCCGCCGCGTGGTGGCGCTGATGGGCTTCGACTTCGACCGCGGCCGCATGGACGACACGGCGCATCCCTTCATGACCACCTTCGCCTCGGACGACGTGCGCATCACCGTGCGCGCCGACGAGAATTTCCTGGGCGAGCATCTCTTCAGCGCCATGCACGAGGCCGGCCACGCGCTCTACGAGTTGGGCGTCGATCCGTCGTTCGAGGGCACGCCGCTCGGCGACGGCGCCTCCAACGGCATGCACGAGAGTCAGTCGCGACTCTGGGAGAACTTCGTGGGGCGCGGTCTGGATTTCTGGGAGGGGCAATACGAGCACCTGCAAGCGACATTTCCGGACCAATTGGGGTCGGTGCCGTTGGAAGAGTTCTACCCCGCGATCAACTACGTGCAGCCGTCGTTGATTCGCACCGACGCCGACGAGGTCACCTACAACCTGCACGTGATGCTGCGTTTCGACCTGGAGCTCGAACTGCTCGACGGACGGCTGGCGGTGCGCGATCTGCCCGAGACCTGGCGCGAGCGCTATGCCAGCGACCTGGGCGTCGAGCCTCCGGACGACCGCGACGGCGTGTTGCAGGACGTGCATTGGTTCCACGGCACCATCGGCGGGGCGTTTCAGGGCTACACGCTGGGCAACCTCATCAGCGCCCAGGTGTTCGCCGCAGCCCGCCGCGCGCTGCCCGACCTTCCCGAGCGCATCCGCCGCGGCGACCTGACGACCCTGCACGACTGGCTGCGGCACTCCATCTATCGCCACGGGCGCGTGTTCACCGCCGCGGAGCTCGTCGAGCGCGTCACCGGCGCATCAATCGGCGTTGACGCCCTGATGGACCACCTGTCCCGCAAATACGGCGCGATCTACGGCCTGGAATAGGCAAGGTCTTGACGACTGGGCCGCCCGCTTTCACCATCGGGGCCAAGGAGGCCCGCCATGGTCACCACCGCACTGCCTGAAGCCGACGCCCGCACCGATTCGCGGGCCAATACACAGTTCAAGCTCATCGACGCCGACGTGCACAACTACGTCAACTCGATCGACGAGCTGCTGCCATTCATGGCGAGGCGGTGGCATGCGTACATCGAGCAATCGGGATTCGACGGGCCGGGAGGCAACGTCTTCCCGCGCCTCTACGAATACGCCGCGCGCCGCGACTCCTTCCCGCCCAGCGGCTGTCTTCCCGGCGGCGATCCGGACTTCGCCCGCGATCAGCTCCTGGACGGCTGGGGCATCGAGGCCGCCATCCTCAATCCACTCTATGCCGTATCGGCGCTGCGCAATCTCGATTTCTCCAACGCGATCGCGCGCGCGGTGAACGAGTTGACCGCATCTCGCTGGCTGGACCACGACCCCCGCTGGCGTGGATCGATCGTCGTCAACACCGAGGACCCCGAGGCGGCCGCCGCCGAGATCCGTCGCGCCGGTCGGGACCCACGATTCGTGCAGTTGCTCCTGATTGTCCGCGCCACCGAGCCCTACGGCCGCCGGCGATACCGCCCGATCCTCGCCGCGGCCAGCGACATGGGCCTGCCGCTGGGGATTCACTTCGGCGGAGATCCCGGGCCCATCACCGCCACGGGCTGGCCGTCGTATTACATCGAGGACCACACCGGCATGCCGCAGGCATTCGAGGCGCAGGTGCTCAGCCTCGTGGCCGAGGGCGTGTTCGAGACCTTTCCGGACCTGCGCGTCGCGCTGGTCGAGGGCGGGTTCGCCTGGCTGCCGGCGCTGATGTGGCGCTTCGACAAGAACTACAAGGGATTGCGGGACGAAGTCCCCTGGCTCAAGAAGCTGCCCAGCGAGTACATCCGCGAGCACTTCCGGGCGACCACGCAGCCGATGGAGGAGCCGGACGACCCGCGCCACCTGCTGCAGATCATGGACATGATCGGGCGCGACGATTTCCTCATGTTCGCCACCGACTATCCGCACTGGGACTTCGACGCGCCCGACCGGGCGGTGCCGTCCATCGTTCCGGACGACATGCGCGAGGGCATCATGGCCGGCAACGCAGCGGCGTTCTATGACTTCGACCGCGCATGACGTGGGGGCGCTCGCCGACTTTGGCGAGCGCACCGCGCGCCGCGTGCAGGTCGGTCGACACGCCATCGTCGTGGTGCGGTGGGACGACGAGGTCTACGCCCTGCGCGACACCTGCGCCCACCAGGGCGCGCCGCTTTCACGGGGCACACTGAGCCATCACGTGACCGCCGCCGCGGCCGGTGCGCCGATCGTGCTCGACCCGGATACGCGGGTGCTCCGCTGCCCCTGGCATGGATGGCAATACGACCTCTGCACGGGCCGCTCGCTGCACGCCACCGAGCGCGCCCGCGTGAGGACCTATCCCGCTAGCGTCGCCGATGGCCGCGTTTACGTGGACCTCGGCTAGCACGGACGCCACGGCACTGGAGGCGTCCGTCGCCGCGATCCGCTCGTCGCGCGCCATGGCGGCGCTGGCGATCACCGGCGGGGGATCGGGCGTCATCCCGCACCTGCTGACCCGTCCCGGCGCGTCGCGCACGGTGCTGGAGGCGCAGGTGCCCTATGGGCGGCGCGCGCTCACCGAGCTATTGGGTACCGCGCCCACGTCGCGCTGCTCTCCGGAAACCGCGCGAAACCTGGCTCAGGCCGTCTATCGGCGGGCATTGCGGCTCCGCGAGACGCCGCACACGCCGGTGCTCGGGCTGGGCGCCACCGCCGCCCTGGCCACCGACCGTGAGCGAAAGGGCTCCAACCGCGTCCACGTGGCGGTCGTCGACGGGTTCCAGTGCTGGGAATCGACGGTCCGGCTACGCAAGAACGCCCGCACGCGCGCGGACGAGGAGGCGATTGCCGAAGGGGTCATCCTGGGCACGCTGGCGGAGGCCATGGTCGGCGGCGGAATCGACATCGAGCTCCATTCGGATGAGCGCTTGCAGACAGACGCGACCGTGCTGGCGCACTACCGGGACGTCATCGCAGGCGGTGAACAGCCCTGGGCCACGGTCGATCACATTGACGGCCGCGTGAGCGCGGGAGGTGCGCTGCCCGGCATCGTGGTGCCCGGGTCGTTCAACCCGCTGCACGAGGGTCACGACGCGCTGCTGGCGGCCGCCCGCCGCCGCACGACCGGGCAGGCGGCCTACGAGATATCCATCGCGAACGTCGACAAGCCCGCGCTCTCGGCCGCAGACCTCGATGCGCGGGTCGCGCGGGTTCCGCGGTACGCGCCGGTGGTGGTCACGAACGCGCCGACCTTCGTCGAGAAAGCCCGCCTGCTGCCGGGCACGGCGTTCGCGGTGGGCGCCGACACCGCCGCCCGCATCCTGGAGCCCCGCTACTACGGTGGCGCGGAGCCTATGGCGCAGGCCCTGACGGAGCTGCGCGAGCTGGGCGCCCGGTTTTACGTGGCCGAGCGGCGCGTGGGCGACAGGCGCCTTCGGCTCGACGACTTCCAGGTGCCGCCGTTCGTCGCCGACATGTTCGAGGCCATTCCGGCCGAGGAGGTTGCGGTCGACGTTTCGTCGACTGAGTTGCGGGATCGGCGCGGGGCCTAACTCCGCCGGTGGCGAGCGTGGGTTTCGCGTGGACTCAAGGATGACTCCCTGACGGACGAAACAGGACCGCTAGGCTAGTCTCCAACCCTATGGGCCACGTCCTGACAATGCTCTTTCACATAACGTCCCGAACGAGGCTCGTCTAATCCGACCACACTTCTGTTTCAGCAATTCGATGTACGCAGATGTCCATGCCTCAGAAAACTCTGAATCACTCAATGCTTCCAACAACACGTTCGAACAAGCATTTCGGCGCTTGAGACGGTCCGCAGGAACTACCACCCACCGCGGCGTGGGGAAGCCAATGGCCAGAGCAAAGTACCCAAGACCGCCGGGCACGTCCGTCAGCGCACTGAAGTCGTCTTTGGTCAACTGGCGTCGGCGTGGCCGGCCAAACTGTGCCTCAACCTCAAAGTTCATCCTGTCCATGCCGCTGGTCGCAACGATATCCGGATGGCCTGACCTGTTGACTTGCTCGACTTGGAACTCCAGTCTCACGAGCACATGCGCGGCCAGTGCCTGAACCTTGTATCCAAATTGGGACGGGGAGACGCTAAGGCGCAAATCCTCAATGCAATCCGTGGCTATACGAGCGGATACTTCATCCATACCTAATTGCCAGGCTTGGCCCGCTACTGGGCGACCAATTTTCCGGTTCAATAATGGCGTAGCTATCTTGATTGAATGCGTCCGGAATCATTTCCAGAAGGCGCTCCGTCTCTTGTGATGCAACTATGAGTTGCACATTACGTCCAAGTTCTTGAAGACGCTCGACTAGAATCTTGATGTGCGCTGTATCCAAGGCTCGGGTCGGATCGTCGAGCATTACGAGGTAGACCTCGGTCGGAGTATCCTCTGTCTGGCTGAACGCGAAATACGGCACGAGGTGCAGTGCACTCTCGGCCTGCCCGTTCAGCACACCCGTCGGGTCTTCTCTGCCATTCACATCTTGACTACTCGAAACCCGCAGTTGCAGCCGAGGAAGAGTAGATTCCGCAATTATCAGTCGGTCATACCATGGATGCTGCGTTAGTGCGGCGAAAGCGTTGGAAAGCAACTCCGACACACGAGGTACGCTTTGCGCGAGTTGCTCCCGTAGCCGAGATTCTACAACTTGTTCAATTGCACGGACCGACTCTCCCAATGCAACCAACTCGCTATAGGAATCTATAACTCTAGCAAGTTCCCTTCTGTCTCGTTGCAATCGGTTCAGATGCTCCTGGATTCGGTGGAATCGGGATTCCTCCTTAAGCCTGTTTAGCAGAGCCTCTTTCGACGCGAACCATGAGTCTTGGTCTTCAATCTGGCTTTCGATTTCCGATTCTCTGCCCAGATAGCCAGTGATCATCGATCCAAAATCGTGCGTCTCATCCAGTTTGACTCTATCTTCAACGCGAAGATCGTTCATCGCAGCGCTCACTTCGTCCGTCAGCGAACGCCATTGAGACTCTTGATCCTCCAGTAGCGTTTCTAGTGACTTGGCCTGTGCAACGCGAGTTTCAAGTTCGGCAACCAATGAACTCAGCGTTTCATCGGAGGTCTCGAGCGTGCCGTGCAGAGCCAATTCGAGAACCTCCCGGTCGTATTGCGAACTACATACTGGGCACCGGATGTCTTTCGCATCGCCTCGACGAATCAAATCCAGCGCATCGCGCACAATGCGTTCCGTTAGCGACTCCGTTGAGGCCGCATTTCTTGCCTGTTCGAGCTTACATCCGAGTTCGTCGGGCGTCAGACCATCGTAAACAGAGTCCAACTTCGACTGCGAATCCTTGACTATCGACTCTTGCACGCTCGTTTGATCTTGCAGCTCACGTAGCGCTTCCAAGGAATTCCTGTGAATGGCTAACTGATCCCGCTCATTCTCCAGACTCCCTTGGGCGTCAATGCGCCGTTCATCAAGCGATTGCTCTGCGCTATCGACCAGAGCGTCCAATGACGCCCCATCCAGTTCATCGCTCGGCGAGTCGTGGGCAACATCTTCAATGAAACGCCGAACCTTCTGTTCTGAAGCCGCCATCGATGGGGGAAGTTCATCATCCCAAGGTGGAGCATTCAAGATCTGGCTCCGACGGGTCTGCTCGTCCTCTATCTGCCCGTCGAGACTCTCGCGGGCCTCGGTGAGTTCTTCGGCTAGACTCTCCTCAGCCTCCGATTGATCCACCAAGAACTCTTGAATGTTGCTTAGCAGAGCTCGCGGGTGCGTAAGACCAAGATAGTTCAGGACAGTCTTTTCGAATGGATCGAGATCCTCCGGTTGCCGGCGGAGAGGTGCCGACTGGGCCGCGAATATTACATGCGTACCTTCACCAGCATTCACCGAGTCGAGTTGAGGCATTATCTCTCGAATGTTGCGTCGCTTTCCGTGCTGGTCAGTGAGTACGGGATCACTAGTGCCGCGAGCGCCCAAGTTCAATGTGCGTTGAAGTGTCCAGAGCTGCCGATCACGCTCTAGCGTGACTGTGACACGGCAATCCCCGGAATAGTGCTGATTGCTGACTACCTCGTTGGGTCGAAAAGCCGAGCCAAAGAGCCCCCAACGGATGGCCTCCACAATGCTGGATTTTCCGTTGCCATTCTGCCCGAGCAGGAACACATGACGACCCTTGAAATCAATGTCTTGCGGCGACGCAAAACCCTTGAAGCCCTCGATTTCAACTCCTTGAACTCTAAACCCACGTGCTATCGACATTAGCTTCCTTCAAACTGCTCTAACTGGCTTCTCACGTTTCCTTCGCGCAGTTCTCTTACGGCATCGAGGTAGCTCTTTACGGCTTCGGGACCGTCTCTATCGAAGTTGTCCGCCATCACTGCCCACAATTCTCTAGTTTCCGGGGGCAATTCCTGGGTGATCATTCGACTGAAGGACTGTTTTGCTTGCTCCTCTGGCATTTACTGCTCTCATTCTGAGTACCGGGCACTCGCATGAAGTGGCAATAGTTCTTCACGAGCGCACGCTATATCACGAATTCTTCACGGTCGATGGGCGGATAGAGTATCAGACAGTCTCTGGACCTGGTGCAATCGTTCAGCCTCACGGGGCGCTGTGAACTCGTTTCGGACGAAAGGCCCGTGCTACCTGGCATGTGCACAGCCTGCGACCGGGTTGATGTGCCTACCCAGGCACGCTCCGCTCGAGAGACATCGCCACCGGGTACCATCGGCCATCCGCACCTTGCGCCGTTTCGAGCTGGGGGACCGTGGCCGCTGACAACGCCCGCCCCCCGTCGCAGCCCGACTACGCCACGCTGCGTCGTCCCGCTCGCACCCGCGATTCCGCTCCGCGCGTGACCGTGCGGCCGGGCACGGCCTCCGATTGGGCGGCGTGTTGGGCCATGGATGTGTCCTACGAGACCGATCACGTGTGGCAGTTGCAGACGGGCGCCCACGCCGAGGCGCCGATGGTCGGCTTCGTGCAGGTGCGTCTCCCCCGCACCATCACCCTGCGCGATCCGCTGTGGGGCGGGTCGGCCGATCCACCGCAGCCGGAGCAGGGGGCCCTGCTCGTGGCCGAGGTCGGCGGCGGCGTCGATGGCTTCGCGCTTGTCGTCCCCGACGCGCCGCGCGCCGTGGACACGCTCTGGATGCTGGCGGTTCAGCAGCACGCCCGCCGACGCGGCCTGGGAGTTCGCCTGGCGCAGGCGGCGGTCGAGGCGGCTCGCGCGCACGGTCGCCGGGCCCTGTGCGTCACCGTGCAAGCCCGCAACTACCCCGCCATTCGCACGCTCCAGGCGGCGGGATTCGTCCTCACCGGCTATGACGAGCAGTACTACCCCTCGAACGACGTGGGCCTGCGCTTTGCCCACCGGCTCGCGGTCAATGGCGCCGGTCGCCGTCCGGGAAATCGGTCGCCGGGGCGCCGATAGCACGCCCAGCGCCGCATCTGGCGGGTATTCTTCCCCTGCCGCCTCCCGTCGGGGTGCTGCGGGCTAGGGTGAGCCACGAATGTCCAACGGGATAGGACTGGGCCTCCTCGGCGTCGGAAACGTCGGCTCGGCCGTCGCGCGCCACGTTCACGCGCGCGCCGCCATGCTGGAGCGGCAGCTCGGCCGCCCGATCACCGTCGAGCGCGCGCTCGTGCGCGACCCGAACAAGCCGCGCGACGCCTCGATTCCCTCCGATCGCCTGACCACCGATGCGGCGTCCGTGATCGACGACCCCAACGTCGACGTCATCGTTGAAGTCCTGGGCGGCGTCGAGCCCGCGCAGCAGTACCTGCGCCGCGCGCTCGAAGCCGGCAAGCACGTCGTCACGGCCAACAAGGAGGTCATGGCCGCCCACGGAGTCGATCTCTTGCAGCTGGCCGCCGACCGGGGACTCGATCTCTACTTCGAGGCCAGCGTCGGCGGCGGCATCCCGCTCATCGGTCCGTTCCGGCAGGACCTGGCGGCCAACGAGATCGAGGAAGTTCACGCCATTCTCAACGGCACGACCAACTACATCCTCTCCCAGATGGCCGAGCACAATCGGAGCTACGCCGACGCCCTGGCCGAAGCCCAGCAGCTGGGCTACGCCGAGCCTGACCCGACCAACGACGTCGAGGGCCACGACACGGCCTTCAAGCTGGCCATTCTGGCCACGCTTGCCTTCAGAGGCCGCGTCGCGCCGGCGGACGTGTTTCGGGAAGGCATCGGGCAGCTCACCCAGGCCGACTTCACCTACGCCGCGGAGCTGGGCTACAGCATCAAGCTGCTGGCGATCGCCAAGCGACGCGGCGACACGATCGAAGCCCGGGTCCATCCGGCGCTGGTGCAAGGCGACTTTCTGCTGGGGCAAGTCGAGGGCGTGTACAACGCGGTGCGGATTTCGGGCGACCTCGTGGGACGCGCGATGTTCATGGGCCGCGGCGCCGGTCCCGAGCCCACGTCCAGCGCCATCGTTTCCGACCTGATCGACCTTGGGCACAACATGCGACGGGCGGCGCACAACCGCATTCCCGTACTCCTGGACCGGCCGGTGCGCGTGCTTCCAATGGACGAGGTGACCTCGCGCTACTACCTGCGACTCTGGGTCAAGGACCGCCCCGGCGTGCTGGCGCGCATCGCGGCCATCTGCGGCGAGCACGCCATCAGCATCGCCTCGGTGCTGCAGAAGGAAGTCGACCAGGACGCGCGGCGCGCCGAGCTGGTGCTGCTCACGCACGATGCCCGCGAGGCCGACTGGCGTCCGGCGATCCAGCGCATCACCGCGCTGGACGTGGTGCCCGAGGTCGCCAGCGTGATCCGCATCGAAGACCTGCTCGAATGACGCTGAGCGTCCCGGCGGGCGTGATCGAACGCTACCTGGAGTTTCTGCCCTTCGCGGACGGCGCCCCGGACCTGACCATCGGCGAGGGCGGCACCCCGCTCGTGCGCGCGCCGGTCCTGGAGGACCGAACCGGAATCCGCGAGGTTTGGCTCAAGCTCGAAGGCTGCAATCCCACGGGGTCTTTCAAGGACCGGGGCATGGTGGTGGCAGTGGCCAAGGCGCTGGAGGCCGACGCGCGCGCGCTCATCTGCGCTTCGACCGGCAACACCGCCGCGGCGGCCGCCGCCTATGGGGCCCGGGCCGGCGTGATGACGGTGTGCGTGGTGCCGCACGGCTCCACCGCCGCCGGCAAGCTGGCCCAGACCCGGATGTTCGGCGCGCGGGTCGTGGCCGTCACCGGCACCTTCGATCACGCGCTGACCATCGTGCGCCAACTGGCCGAACGCGACGGGGTGATCCTCGTCAACTCGGTCAACCCCCATCGCCTGGAAGGGCAGAAGACCGCCGCGTTCGAGATTGTGGACGCGCTGGGCGACGCGCCGGATGAGCTCTATCTGCCGGTGGGCAATGCCGGAAACATCGCCGCCTATTGGCGCGGGTTCGTCGGCTATCGGGAAGCGGGTCGGGCGACGCAAACCCCGGTGCTGCGCGGATTCCAGGCCGAGGGCGCGGCGCCGATGGTGCTCGGGCATCCCATCGACGATCCGGTGACCCAGGCATCGGCCATTCGCATCGGCAATCCGGCCAACTGGGAAGAGGCGGCGGCGGCGTGCGACGCCTCGGACGGATCGATCGAAGCCGTGCCCGAGGCGGCGATGGCCGACGCCTATCGGCTGCTGGCGCAGGAGATGGGCGTATTCGTCGAATCCGCGTCGGCCGCCGGGGTTGCCGGCTTGCTGCAACGGCGGGCGGGCGGATCCGCCTCACCGGAGCGAGTGGTGTGCGTGCTCACGGGGTCCGGTCTGAAAGACCCGGACACGGCCCTGCGCGAGTCCGACGACCCGATCGCGGCGCCCCCCGACCTCGACGCCGTCACCCGCGTGCTGGGGTGGTCCGACTAGGCCGACGCTGCCCGATTCGAGCGGGCGTCGAACGATAGGGTCGGCACTTGCTGGCGCTTGGCGCGCCGCCTTAATATCGGACCGCGCTGGCTGTGACGCCGACCAGGCTTGGGAGTTCCAGAGGATGGGGCAGGAGAACACGCGCCAACAATCCGATCGCATCCGCCGCGAAGTCCGCGATCTGGCCGACAAGGGACTATCGCCGCAGGAAATCCAGTCGCTGTTCTACATGCGGGGCAAATGGCGCAGCCGCCTCTCCCAGGAAACCGAATCCGACAACGCTCCCAGCGAGATCGGTCGCGACTAGCCGTCCACCAGCGGGCGCCAGCGGGCGGTGACCTGCGTCCGCAACTCCTCCAGCGAGCCGTTGTTGTCGATTCGGACGATCGGCCGGCCCGGGCGGAGTCCTCGAAACGCCTCCGCCTTCGCCTCGGGACCGGCCTGCATCGCCAGGCGGGCCCGAACCTCGTCGGCTGACAGGCGTCCGCTGGCCGCGACTCGCTCGACCAGCAATTCCGGATCGGCTTCGACGATCCACAGTCTGTCCAGGTGAGACCCGGATGGCCCCTCGACCACATTGATGGCCTCGATGAACGTCGCGGGCGCGTCAGTAGCTTCGGCCAATAGGGCATCGGTCGCCTTGCCGACGGCCGGATACAGCAGATCCTGCAGCAGCGTGAGTTGTTCCCGATCCGCGAACACCTCCCGCGCCACGGCGGCGCGGTCGATGCCGCCGTCGGGTCTTCGGGCCGCCGGAAAGGCGGCGCGCACTTCCCGCATCACTGCCGTGTCCGACTCCAGCAGCGTGCGCACCGTTGCGTCGGAGTCGATCACTCGCGCGCCCAGCTCCCGCAGCATCGCGCCCACCGTTGATTTGCCCGCGCCGATATTGCCGGTGAGTCCCCAGATCGGATGCTTGGCCATGTCCTAGCCCGCGTCCCGCATGATGGGCCACTTCTGACGCCGAGCAATCTGGTGGAGGCGATCGTTGGGCCACACCGCCACGGGGTTGCCCACGAGCTGCAGCAGGTCGAGGTCGCGCTCGGTGTCGGCGTAGGCGAGGCTGCGTTCGAGGTCGATTGGCGAATCGACGTCCTCTCCCATGGCCATGACCCGCCGCACCTTCTCCGCGCCGGTCACCGTGTCGCCAATCACCCGCCCCGTGACCTGGCCCGCGACGACCTCCACCCGCGTGCCAATCACTACGTCAAACCCCAGCGCTTCGCGCACCGGCTCCAAGAACGGCTCGTAGGTCGCGGAGAGAAGGACGGTGCAATGGCCATCGGCCTTCCGCCGGCGCACCATCTCGGCCACCGGCTCACGCATGGTCGGGCGGAAGATGGTCTCCCAGGCATGCTGCACAAGCGCCGCGAGCTCACGCTCGTCCATACCGCGCACGGTCGCCCACGCGGCGGGCATCCAGCGTCGCACCATGAAGTCCGCGCTCACCAGGCCAACCTTGCTGGCGAGGATGACCGGCAGCTGGCGCACGATCATTCGCGACTTGCGGCGTTTCCACGCGCTGCGCCCGCCCATCCAGGACTCGATGGCCTGCCACACCTCGCCCGTGACGAGGGTGCCGTTGAAGTCGAAGATCGCGGCGGTTTGCGCGGCTGAAACCTGGCCGGACATGGATATGGCGGGCGGCCCTGGTGCGATGCAATCGGCAATGTCCCACACAAGCCTCGGGCGGGCACGTGTCCAACACCACCCTCACAGCCCCGTCTATAGTTGATTTGAGACACGGGCGCCGGGCGAGGGTTCAGTTGAGGCCGTGCCTAATCCGCGACCCCAAAGCCTCCGCGTGTTGCCCGGCGCAGGCTCCGTCGTCTGACCGCAAGAGGAGATGACGTCGCCGGTGACCATGACCCCCACCCAATCACCGCCCGCAATTGATCGGCAGACTCTGACGCGCGCGATGCGCCGGGCCGTCGACCTGGCGCGCGGCGTGCGGGGACGCACCAGCCCCTCGCCGCCCGTGGGCGCGGTGGTCGTGCAGGGCGACCGCGTGGTTGGCGAGGGAGCGACCGCTCCGCCGGGCGGACCGCACGCCGAGGCGCTGGCGCTCGCCGCGGCGGGGGAGCAGGCGCGGGGCGCCACGCTGGTCGTGACGCTGGAGCCCTGCAATCACACGGGGCGAACCCCGCCATGCACGCAAGCCATCCAGCGTGCGGGGATTGCCCGCGTGGTCGTTGGCGCACGAGACCCGAATCCCCACGTAGCGGGGGGCGGCCTGGAGGCGCTGGCCAACAGCGGCATTGCGACGGAAGTCGGGCTGCTAGAGCGGGAGGCAGATGCGCTGATCGCGCCATTCTCGACCCTGGTTACGCGCGGACGGCCGTTCGTGACGGCAAAATGGGCAATGACGCTCGACGGCAAAATCGCCGGCCCGCGCGGCGGCGAAGCGATTACCGGCCCCGAGGCCAGGGCCGAGGCGCACCGCCTGCGAGACCGCGTGGACGCGGTCATCGTCGGCTCGGCCACCGCGCGCATCGACGACCCGCGCCTCACCGTTCGGCCCGCGCCGGGCGATGGGCGTCAACCGCTGCGCGTGATCCTCGACTCGGCGGCTTCGCTGCCATCCGACGCGCGCATGCTCGGCGAGGCCGGGTCGACCCTGGTCATGACCTCGCGCGAGTCTGCCGCCGACCGCGCTCGACTCGAACGCGCCGGCGCGGAGGTCGTGCGCGTGGCCGGCGGACCGGAGGGCCGGGTCGAGCTGGCCGATGCGCTGGAGACGCTGGGCGCGCGCGGCCTGGCCCACGTGCTGGTGGAAGGCGGATCGCGCCTGCTCGGCGCGCTCGTCGCCGCCGACCTCGTCGATGAAGTCATCGTGTTCATCGCGCCGCGCCTGATGGGTCCCGGCGTCCCGGCGCTGGGGAGCTCGCCCGCGGCCGGCCGCTTCCTGCCGTGGACGCTCGACGAGCCCAGGGTTCGTCAACTGGGACCGGACCTCGTGGTGCATGGTCGACGTCCAGCGACCGGGGTCAGCTAGGCCATGTTCACCGGCATCGTCGAGGCGATGGGCGAAGTGGTCGAAACCACGAGCCACCAGGGTCTTCACCGTCTCGTCGTGGCGGCGCCGGTGCTGGGCGACGGCGTCGACATTGGCGACAGCGTGGCGGTCAACGGCGTGTGTCTCACGGCGGTGCGGATCGACGGTGACCACATGGCCGTCGAGGTCGTGCCGGAGACGCTCCGCCGCACGAACCTGGGTGACCTCGCGGTTGGCGATGCCGTGAACGTCGAGCGCTCGCTGCCCGCGGACGGCCGCTTCGGCGGACACATCGTGCAGGGACACGTGGACGGCGCCTGCACCATCACCAACCGCGAGCCGGACGGAGCCAGCGTGATGGTGAGCTTCACGCTGCCGCCCGAGCACGCGGCCCGGGTCGTCCCCAAGGGCTTCGTCGCCCTCGACGGCGTGAGCCTCACGGTGGTCGACGTGTCCGCCGACGAGTTTCGCGTGGCGCTGATTCCCCACACTCGCGCGGTGGTGACGCTCGGCGCCGCCGAGGTCGGATATCGCGCTAACCTCGAGGTGGACGTGCTGGCAAAGTACGTTGAGCGCGCCATGTCCGTGATGCCGCGCGAGGCCGCGCTCGGCCGCGCGCAGCTCCAGGCATCGGGACTCCTGGACGTGGAGACGGAGGAATGAGCGGGACCGAGATCGAGACCGTCATCGGTCATATCGCCGCCGGCGGGATCGCCGCGGTGGTGGACGACGGCCGCGATCCGCCGGACGTGGACCTCGTCGCCGCCGGCTCGACCCTCACCGAGGCGAAGCTGGCCGAGATCCGCGCCCTGACCACCGGCCAACTGCACACCCCCGTGGCGCCGGAGCGGCTCGACGCCCTGGGCATCCCGCTCATGATCGAGTCGGAGGCCAACTCCGGCGCTCGCTCCGCCGCATTCACCGTAACCGTGGACCTTGCCGACCAGGCGCCGCAGCCTGGCTCGCTGCCGGGCGTCGTGGGCACCATCCGCGCCCTGGCCGATCCGTCACACGATGCGGCGGCGTTTCGCAAGCCGGGCCACGTGGCACCGCTGCGAGGCCGCAGCGGCGGCGTGCTGCGGCGCTTCGGTCACACGGAGGCCGCCATCGACCTGGCGCGCCTGGCCGAGTTGCCGCCGGTGGCGGTGCTCACCGCGCTGCACACGCCGGAGGGCCGCGCCGCTCGTCCCGCGGACGCCCTCGAGCTCCTCGCGGGCCGTGATATCCCCTCGATTGCGATCAGCGAGCTCGTGCGTTACCGACGGCTCAACGAGCGCGTGGTGATCCGCGGCGCCGAAGCGGCGCTGCCAATGGCCGGCGGAACATTTCGCGCGATCGCCTTTCGCGACACCACGACGAACGAAGACCACGTGGCCCTGGTCAAGGGCGCCGTCGCCGGGGGAAGTCCGCCGTTGGTCCGGGTGCATTCCGAGTGTCTCACCGGCGACGCGTTCGGCTCGCTGCGGTGTGACTGCGGCGCACAACTCGCCGCCGCCACGCGGCGCATCGAGGGCGAAGGCCGCGGCGTGGTGCTCTACATGCGCCAGGAAGGGCGGGGGATCGGGCTCGCCAACAAGCTGCACGCCTACCAGCTGCAGGACGACGGCCTCGACACCGTTGAGGCCAACCACCACCTCGGATTCGCCGTGGACCTGCGCGACTACGGCGTCGGGGCCCAAATCCTGCGCGACCTTGGCCTGCGCGAACTGCGCCTGCTCACCAACAACCCGAAGAAGACCGAGGGATTTCGCGCCTACGGGCTGCACGTGGTCGAGCAGATTCCGCTCACCGTCGAGCCGGGGGAGCATAATCGGCGGTACCTGGAAACCAAACGACAGCGAATGGGCCATGGCGTCTGATCAAGACCCGGCGATGACCGACGGCGAGGTCGTCGAGCCGCTGCTCGACGGCGCCGGGCTATCGGTGGGCATCGTCGTCGCCCGGTTCAACGAGTTCTTCACCACGCATCTGCTCAGCGCCTGCCGGCGTGAGCTGCGACGGCACGGCGTGGCCGATGAGGACGTGATCGTCGCGTGGGTGCCCGGAGCGATGGAGTTGCCGATCACGGCGCGCGAGCTCATCGCCTCGCGTGACGTCGACGCCGTGGTGTGCCTGGGATGCATCATTCGCGGTGAGACCACCCACTACGACCACGTGGCCCAGGAATCGGCCCGGGGCATCGCCCGCGCCGCGCTGGACACCGGAACGCCCGTGATCTACGGCGTCGTGACCGCCGAGACGCTCGCGCAGGCCGTGGATCGCAGCGGATCGCGCGCCGGAAATCGCGGCGGCGACGCGGCGCTGGCGGCGATCGAAATGGCGCGCGTGCTGGCCGAAGTTCGCCAGGGCCGTCCGGTAGTTCCCGCCGCCGAGCTATGACCGCGGCGGCCGTCACGGCATACGCGCCGCAGGCGGCGTCGGCCATGACGGCGGCGGCGCACGAATTCCTGGAATCACTCGACGTCGCGCAGCGGACGGAGGCCCAGTTTCCGTTCGTCGGGGACGAGCGCTTTGTCTGGCACTACACGCCGGTGCCGCGAAACGGCCTGTCGCTCAAGGCCATGCAGCCGGATCAGCGGCGCGCGGCCCTGGACCTGGTGGCCACCGGGCTCAGCCCGCGCGGATTTGGCCAGGCTCAGCAGATCATGGCGCTGGAGACCATCCTCGACGAGTGGGAGCGCTTGCAAGGTCCTCCCCAGCGCTGGCTGCGAGACCCGGAGAATTACCACCTCAGCATCTTTGGCCGGCCCGGCGACGAACGCTGGAGCTGGCGCGTGTGCGGCCATCACCTGCTGACTCACATCACCGTGGTGGCGGAGGCGCACCTGGCGTGCGTGCCCCTCTTCTTCGGCGCCAACCCGGCCGAGGTGCGCCACGGCCCGGAGAAGGGACTGCGCATTCTCTCGGCGGAAGAGGATCTGGCGCGTGGGCTGCTGACCCAGCTCACGCCCGACCAGCGCCGCGTCGCGGTGGTCGACCCTCACGCGCCCGACGACATCCTCACCAAGAACTACCGGGCGATTGAGCCCGGCATGGCTCCCCAGGGGCTTGCCCTGGGTGAGATGGCCCAGGCGCCCCGCGAGCAGCTCGTGCGGCTCATCCGCCACTACGTCGACCGCTCCGCCGGCGAGATGGCCGCCAACGCCTGGCAGGACATTGAGCGCGCCGGTCTGGATCCGGTCACCTTCGCCTGGGCCGGTCCCCAGGAGGCGGGACACGGCCACTACTACGCCGTGGTGGGATCAACGTTCCTGATCGAATACGACAACACGCAGGACGGCGCGAACCACATTCACTCGGTGTGGCGCGACTTCACCAACGATTTTGGCGGCGACGTGCTGGCCCGGCACTATGCCGAGTCCGCCCACCACCACGACCATGGATAGGCGTTACGCGCCCAGGGCGTAGCCCTCGCGCCTCGGGTCGGCGCCGCCCTCCAGCCACCCGGCGGCGGAACGTGCGACGCCCTGCATCCCGCCCATTCCCTGGTCGAACGACTCGGCCAGCTCGACGCGGTGACCGCACGCTCGCAGCGCCTCGACCACGTCCGGTCTTGCACGGGATTCGATCTTGACCAGATCGCCGTCGTGGGCGTGCAGACGCGGGGCCTCGATCGCCGTTTGCACGTCGCGGCCAAAGGCCAGCATGCCCGCCAGCACTTGCGCCTGGGCCTGGCAGATCGTGTAGCTGCCCGGCGTGCCGAGGGCCAGCGACGGCTCACCGCCTCGCGTGACGATCGTCGGCGCCAGCGGGAGGGACAACGGACGACCGCCCGACAGATGGTTGGGGCTGGTTGGATCCCGGTCGCCCCAATCCAGCAGGTTGTTCAAGACGATGCCCGTGCCGGGCACGACCAGTCCCGAGCCGAACTTGCCGCCTAGGCTCTGCGTCAGGCAAACCAGGTTCCCCTCGGCGTCGCCGGTTGCTAGAGCGGTGGTGTGCTGCGGCGGGTGGACCTCGCCCCGGTCGCTGGTGCGGCTCGAACGAACGGTTGCAGCTTCGGCGCGCAGGCGCGCAATGGCGTCGTCGGTGAGCAACTCCATGAGCTCGCCGCGCGGCGCGTTGGTGTGCCGGATTCGGGCCGTTGCGGCCACCCGGATCGCCCGCACCATCGCCTCCAGGTACGACGGCTCGTCGTGTGACTCCAGGTGCTCCTCCGCGAGGCGCAGCGAGAGCAGCATCTGGATGCCCTCGCTGGTTGGCGGCGGCGTGTGCACCTGGACGCCCTGGAATGGTGTGGCCAGAGGCTCGGTCCAGCGGGGCTTCACCTCGCGCAGGTCGTCCTCGCCGATCCAACCGCCCTGGGACTGCACGTGGCGCGCCAGCGCCGTGCCCAGCGGGCCGTCGTACAGCGCGCCCGATCCGTCGGCGGCGACTTGTTCCAACGTTGCCGCCAGGTCGGGCTGCCGCAGCACCGAGCCGGCGGGAGGGACTGTCCCTTCGGGCGTGAATGTGTCCAGCCATTCCGCTTGGGCGGCGTGGCGCTCGATGCAAATCTCGTAGAACTCAACGGCGAAGGGTGAGATCGGGTAGCCGTCGCGCGCAAGCTCGATGGCGGGTTGCAGCACTTCCGCCGGCGGCTTGCTGCCGTAGCGGCTCAGCAATTCCCACCATCCGGCCAAGTTGCCGGGCGTGCCGGCGGTCTGGGCGGCGCTGGACGCGTTCTCCCCGCACCGCGCGTTTGGCTGGAGGCGACGCGGCACCGGCGGCACGAAGTCGAGCGCGCGCACGCGCCGCTCGTTGGCCACGTAGCAGCAGGCGACGCCCAGGCCGGCGAGGCCGGACATGTATGGCTCCGCCACGCCAAGCGCCGCGGCCGTGGCCACGGCGGCATCGAAGGCGTTGCCACCGGCCATCAGCATCCGCACACCGGCGACCGTTGCCAGCGGGTGCGCCGACGCCACCATGCCGCGCATCGACCGCACGGAAGGTCTGCCGCCGGAAGGAGTGGGCATGGGTCAGTGCTCCGGCTGGCAGGCGCTGGCTCCCAATCTTCCGCCGTCCGGCGCGCGGTGTCACGCCGTCCCGCAATCGCCTACCATCGCCGGTGGCCGACGCACCGCTTGAATCGAGCCGCAATGGCGACCAACGACACTGCGATAACCGACGTCTATGCCGACCTGGGGCTGGAGCGGGTGGTCAACGCCCGCGGCAATCAAACGGTACTCGGCGGGTCGCGCCTTTCACCGCGCGTGCTGGCCGCCATGGAGTCCGCCAATGCGTCATTCGTCGATTTGGACGCTCTGCTGACGCGCGTGGGCGAGTTGGCGGCGGAGATCCTGGGCTGCGAAGCGGCCTACCCGACCTCCGGTTGCGCGGCGGCCATGGCGCTCGGCACCGCCGCGTGCATGGCCGGCGACGACCAGGAGCTCATCGCCCAGCTTCCCGACACGACCGGCATGCGCAACAAGGTCGTCATCCAGTCACCCCAGCGCAATGAGTACGACCGCATGCCCAGCGTGGCGGGGGCGCAACTCGTGGTGGTCGAGCCGCGGGACTTCGAAGCTTCGCTCGCGGACGACACGGCCGCCGTGTTCTTCGTGGCGTCGTATGACGGCCGGGGCGGCAGCGTGCTCCTGTCCGACGCCATCCCGATGGCGCACGCGCGGGGCATTCCGGTGATCGTGGACGCCGCCGGCAGCGTCAGCCCGCCGCAGGCGATGAATGAGGTCGTGAGCACCGGCGCCGACCTGATCGGCTTCGGCGCCAAGTATTTCGGCGCGCCAAACTCCACCGGCTTGCTGTGCGGCCGCCGCGACCTGGTCCGCGCGGCGGCGTTGCAGGGCTTCATCGGCTTCGAGCTGCACGGCGGCAATGCGTTCGGCCGCGGCTTCAAGCTGGATCGCGCGGAAGCCGTCGCCGTCATCGAGGCGCTGCGCGAATGGCGCAGCGGCGGCTACGAGGCCGTCCGCGACGCTAGCACCGTGCGCGTCAACGCCCTCGCCGAGCAACTCGAGGGCATCCCAGGCGCGACGGCCCGGGCGGAAACCGACACGGGGCGGGTCGTGGTCACCTTCGATCAGGCCGGCGCGCACACCTCGGAGACCGTCGCCGCGGCATTAAGCGACAGCCACCCGCCGATCTGGGGGCGTATAGAAGGCGCGGAACTGGCGCTGGCCACCGCCACGCTCAGCGACGACGACGTGCAGATCGTCGCTGCGAGGCTGCGAGAGATTCTGGAGAGCTAAGCGCGGAAGCAGTGCTTCCGGGCCGGCCGCCGGACGTCTAGTAGCGTCCGCCTCCGCCGTAGCCGCCGCCACCACCGCCGTAGCCGCCGCCACCGCCGCCGTAGCCGCCACCGCCACCGCGGGGCGCACGCGGACGCGCCTTGTTGACCGTGAGCATGCGGCCGCCCATGTTGCTGCCGTTCATGCCCTCGATCAGTGCCAGGGCCTCATCCTCATTGGCCATCTCGATGAAGCCAAAGCCGCGCGACCGACCGGTCTCACGGTCGATGATGATCGTGCACGACGTAAGTTCGCCGTACTGCGAGGCCTGCTCGCGCAGTTCTTCCTCGGTGGTCGAATACGGCAGGTTGCCGACATAGATGTTCATTCGAAAATCGTTCCTGGACGCCGTCGCCGTGGACGCGCGTCCGTCTACACCCGCCTTCGCGCGGGAGGTCCAGACCATCCGTCAGTCAACGAAACGCCGCAGTGAACCAAATGTCGGAAAGGTCGATTCAGGGATACCGTTCGAGAATCGAAAGGCTTGGTGTGAACGAGAAACCTCGCAGACGGCGGCAGACGGAAGATTCAATACCAAGGTCACCACGCGCAATCTAGCACGCGCCGCCCACAAATAATGTGGTCAGTGGGACCTCACCCAGCCATTCCGGCTCGCCCTCAGGATCCAAAGCTCCCGTGACACCCCAATACCTCCGGCAGAGCACAGCCGCTGCTTCACTAACCACCGCCCACTGCTCCATGCGGCAGGGTTGAGCCTTAATCCGCCATCGCTCGTCGACGCGGGTCGGGTCTAGCCCGCGGCAAGCGCCACCCTGAGTACGATCACGGCAGCGGCCATTGCTCCCAGAATCACTGGAGCAATGATCTGAGGGATCTCCGAAGCACGGATGGTGTGGGTATACACGGCGCCGAGCATCACACCTCCGATCACCAAGCCCCCGGCGACGGTCAACCATTCCACCCATAGCCCCGTCAACAGCGCGGCAGCCGCACCCACCTCAACAACACCGATGGCCACGCGAAACCATGGCGGATAGCCCCATCGCCGGAAGCTCTCCACATGCGTGCGCATGCCAAGCAGCTTCGTTCCGCCGGCCCCCACAAACGTTATGGCCAGCCAGACGCTGATGACCGTGACGGCGATTTCCATGGAGATCCCTTCTTGGATGCGCGGAGGGTCTTTTCCACGCGCCCTGCCCGACTATAGCGGGCCATGTCGCACGGCCCATCCCGACTGCTGCGCGGTGATCGTGACCTCGAGCGCCCGACCATGTTCACGTGCCGACGCCCGAGGCAATGATCCTGATGCCCGAAGCTCCTTCACCCGGGCCTGACAATAATGCACCCACAACATTCGACGGCCGTTTGCGGTAGCGTGGGGCTCCCCTGCCTGATCGATCCGCATGGTGGCCGCCGACGTGACGTTCCAGCGCCCGAACATCCTCTGGTACTGCACCGACCAGCAGCGGTTCGACACCATTGCCGCGCTGGGCAACCCGCACATCCGCACCCCGAACCTGGACCGCTTCGTGGCGGAGGGCACGGCCTTCACCCACGCCTACTGCCAGAGCCCCATCTGCACCCCCAGCCGCGCCAGCTTCCTGACGGGCATGTATCCCAGCCGGGTGCACAACCCTCGCAATGGCAACGGCTGGGTCCACCGCGAGGTCGCCGCCAACCTGGTAACGCGCCAACTGGCCGAGGCTGGCTATGACGGCGGGCTGGTCGGCAAGCTGCACCTGGCCGGGGCCTTCAACGGGCGCGAGCCGCGGGTCAACGACGGCTACCGTTACTTCAAGTACAGCCACGCGCCGCGCAACGACTGGCCGCTGGATCAGCACGACTACGCCGCCTGGGTGCAGGCGCAGGGCGTCGATCCCTATTCAGTGCTGCTGCACAACTTCGACCGACGCCACCTCACCGGGGCGCTGATGGAGCCCACGCCGGAGCAGGACAACACGCCGCCCGAGGTACACCAAACGACCTGGGGCACCGACGCCTCAGTCGAGTTCATCAACCAGCCGCGCCCGGCGGACCAGCCCTGGTTCCTCAGCGTGAACGTCTACGACCCGCACCCGCCGTTCAACCCGCCCTGGGAGTACTACCGCCGCTACGACCCCGCGGCGCTGCCGGGACCGTACTTCCAAACGTCGGACCTTGAACACCAGGGCCGCCTCACCGCCTCGGGCATTGACTTCCAGAGCGAGTCGCAGCCGCCGGAGGACTTCGAGGCCAACAAGGTCCAGGCCGCCTACTACGCGATGATCGAGCAGATCGACGAGCAGTTCGGCCGGCTGATGGACGCGCTGGAGGCGTCAGGCCAGGCCGAGCGCACCATCGTCATCTTCACCAGCGACCACGGCGAGTCGGTCGGCGACTACGGCCTCACGCAAAAGGGCTGCCGCTTCTTCGACGGCCTGAGCCGCGTGCCGCTGATCTGGCGCCTGCCTGGCCAGATCCAGGCCGGTCTGCGCAGCGACGCCCTGGTCGAGCTGACCGACATCGCGCCCACGCTGCTGGAGTACGCCGGGTTGCCCGTGCCCGAGGCCATGCAGGGACGCACGTTGCGGCCGATCCTGGCCGGCGAGGCCGCGCCCGACACGCACCGCAACTTTGTCCGCTGCGAGTACCTGGACGCCGTCGAGAAGCCCGACCATACCTTCGCCACCATGTACCGCGACCGGCGATGGAAGCTGAACGTCTACCACGGCCACGGCATCGGCGAGCTGTTTGACATGGAGGCCGACCCGCACGAGCACAACAGCCTCTGGGACAGCCCGGACCATCAGGACATCAAGCTGGACCTGATGCAGCGCAGCTTTGACGCCACTGTCCTGGCCGCCGACCCCGGCCCGCCGAGGGTTTCGTCCTACTAACGACCGCTTAGACGGCTCTAAGGTCAGGCCCGGCCGTCACAAGGGTGTAGGCCGGGTCGGCCATAACGGCGGCAGTCACATCACGAACGTCGTCCGCCGTTACCGCGTCAACCAGGGCTGGATACACGCCCAGGTAGTCAAGGCCCAACTCGTAGCGCTCCATCATCAGCAGAATGTTCGCGATCCCGTCGTTGCGTTCCAGGCGCAAAGGCAGCGACCCAACCAGAGCCTGCTTGCTCAAGCCCAACTCCTCGTCGTCAGGCGGCGTTTCGGCCAGCTGGCGCGCTTCCTTCAAGCTGGCCTCAATGGCGCGGTCGACGTTGGCGGGGTTGATTCCAGCCCGGATCGACCAGGGCTGACGAGTCAACCCGGGAATCGCATAGCTTGAGGCGTGATAGGCGAGTCCCTGCGTGTCGCGCACGTTCGAGCCGATGCGACCGCCGAGGCCCAACTGCCCGAGGATGAAATTGGCGACGATGGTGGCGTAGTAGGACGGGTCGGTGCGCCGGATTCCCATCCAGCCGAGCAGAAACTCCGTTTGTGTCTTGCCTTCGATTGCTATGTCCTCGCGCCTGGACTCGGCGGGCGCCGCCTGAGGCGCGTCGGCTGCGGCCAGCGCCTCTCGCCAGCCAGCCGCCGTCACCGTGTCTGCCGGCGGCGCCCACGCGCCAATGGTGCGTTCGGCCAGGTCGTACACGGCCGCTGGATCCACCGCGCCGACCACCGCAAGCACCAGCGTGTCCGGCGCATAGGCGCGCGCATGAAACGCTCGCAAATCGTGCGCCTGAAACTCGCGCACGGTCTCGGCGTAGCCGTCTTCCGGCCATCCGTTTGGGTTTGACGGCCCGTACAGCAGCTCCCGAAAGCGCCGGGCCACCCGCGATCCGGGGTTGTCCTCGGCATGGGCCAGCACCGTCAGCGTCTGCTCGCGGACGCGCCCAGCTTCGTCGTCGGGAAAGGTCGGGTGTGCCAGGACATCGGTGGCCAGCGACAGCAGCAGCTCCAGGTCTTCGGCCAGCGCGCGGCCCCCGAAGGCCGCGTATTCGGTGCTGGCGTGGAACGCCAGCGAGGCCCCGACATGGTCCAGTTCCTCGCTGAACTGCAGGAACGTGCGGTTCGCCGTGCCACGATTCAGCGTGTCGGCGGTCAGGCTGGCCAGGCCGGCGTGCTCGCGCCTCTCCAGCACGGCGCCCGCCGCGTGATAGGCGCCGATCGCGACCGATGGCGACGCCGGATTCGGATAGACCAGCAACCTCGCGCCGTTGCCCAGCGTGTGCCTGGCAACGCTCTCCGCGTTGATCGCGTGAGGGGTGCCGGTGGTCACGCCGGCGCGCCGTTGGCCGCCGCGGGCAGGAACCAGCCGGTGACCCGAGCCCGCTCGCGCAGGTACGTTCGAGCCACGCGCTGCACGTCGGCCGGTGTCACCTGCCGCAGGTCGTCCGTCAGCGTCTGCGCCAGCCGCCAGCTGGCGGCCATTTCCAGCATGCCCAGCTGCACCGCCTGCGCGGTCACACTCTCCAGCGCGATGGCCCGCTTGGCGTAGGTCTGCCGGACGACCCGGTCCAGTTCCTCCTGGCTGGGTTCCTCGTCATGCAGCCGCTGAATCTCGTCCAGGACCGCTTCCTCGATCGGCTCGGGCGCGCCGCCCGGGTGAAGGATCACCACAACCCGGTGCAACGACGGATCGATGTTGACGCCAACATCGGCGCCGACTGAAGCGGCGATGCCGGATGCGACGAAGCGCTGGTAGAGGCGCGACGTGCGCAGCGTGCCGCCGCCGCCAAAGGGCCCGCTGGGCGGACCGGACAGCAGGGCGTTGAGCACCAGCAACGGCGCACAGTCGGCATGTGAGCGTTCCGGGGTGTGGTGACAGAGCATCAGCACGGGAAACGGTCCCGGGTGATGGACTTCCACACGCTGGGCCTCGTCCTGGCCGGGTTCGCGCTCGGCCAACGATGCCGGCGGGCTGTTGGCTGGGAATCCCCCAAAATGCCGGTCGATCCGGTTCAACAAGTCGTCCGTGGCGAAATCCCCGACTGCCGTGATTACCGCGTTGCTCGGCCCGTAATGCTGCTGATAGTGGCCGAACAGGTCGTCCCGCGTCATCGAGCGAAGGTCCGCTTTGCTGCCGATCACGCCATGACCGTAGGGATGCACCTTGAACGCGGCGGATTCGACGGCCTCCATCAGCCGAAACATGGGCGAGGCCTCGTGGCCCTCGCGCTCGGAGATGATGACCGTGCGCTCTGATTCGACGTCGTCGGCATCGAATACCGCGTTGAGCATGCGATCCGATTCGATCTCCAGCGCCAGGTCCAGGTGCTCGGCCGGCAGCGTTTCGTGGTACGCCGTCGCGTCTTCGTACGTAAAGGCGTTAAAGGTGCCGCCCACGCCTTCCACCATGCGGCCGATGTCGCCGGGGGCCAGCTTCTGGGTACGCTTGAACATCATGTGTTCCACCCAGTGGGAAGCGCCGCTCATGCCCTGCGGTTCGTCCCGCGCGCCGACGCGGTACCAGATAAAGAATGTGGCGATGGGAGCGGTGTGCACCTCGCGGGTTAGCACCGCCAGCCCGTTCGCGAGCGCGTGCTCGCGTACGTTATCCATGCTGGCGCGCGGCTCCCGGTCCGAGGGCGCGGGATGCTATCACAGGGGCTTCACGCTCCCTTGGAGCACGACGTAGCCGTGGCAAACCTCACGCCGGCGGCCTTTGAGGGTGTCGTCCTGGAGGCCATTGCCTCGATTCCCGACGCGCTGCGCGCACGGCTATCGAACGTGGACGTGCTTATTGAGCAGTGGCCCTCCGATGCCGACCTGCAAGCCGCCGAGGTCCCCCAGGGTTACACGCTGTTCGGTCTCTACACCGGTGTGCCGCTGACCGAACGAACCTCGGGCTACAACATGGTCCTTCCAGACCGCATCACCATCTACCGCGGCCCGCTGCTGGCGGCCTTTCGCGATGTGGATGAGTTGAAGGACGAGATTCGCGCCACGGTCATCCATGAATTCGCCCACTTCTTTGGCTTGTCCGACGCCGATCTCGAACGCCTGGGGGTTGCCTAGATGGACGCACCAACGCCGCTGAAGCCAACCCGGCTGCCGAACGCGAGGCGCGGATGGGCGGCCCTGCGCGACCGGGCGCAACCCGGCGTCTGGCGGCATCGCCCGGCGCTTGGGTTGCCCGCGGACACTCCGGCAATCAGTCTCGGCGAAGGCCACACGCCAATCGTTCGGCTCCCGCGTTGGGGTTCGGCGCACGGATTGCCGCGCGTGCTGGCGAAGCTTGAATACGTGTCGCCTACCGGATCGTTCAAGGATCGCGGCGCGGCCGCCGTCATTGCCGTTCTGGCGGGCGCGGGGGTCACCTCGATTGTCGAAGACTCCTCGGGCAACGCCGGCGCAGCCATGGCGGCCTACGCGGCACGCGCCGGTCTTCGGGCGCGGATTTTCGTGCCCCAATCCGCCCCCGCCGCCAAACTCGCGCAGATTGCAGGCTACGGCGCCGAGGTTGTGGCCGTCGCGGGCTCGCGCGAAGACGTGGCGACGGCGGCCGAACACGCGGCCCACGCGCCCGACGTGGCCTATGCCTCCCACGCCCGCCATCCGGCCTTTGTCGAAGGAACCAAGACCTTCGGCCTGGAGATCGCCGCCTCGCTTGCGGACGACCCGCCGCTGCACATCGTGCTGCCGGTGGGCAACGGCGGGCTGCTGCTCGGCGCCTTCAAGGCCTATGGGGAATTGGCGGCGGCAGGCTATCCCGCGCCGTTGCCCCGGCTGCACGCGGCCCAGGCATCAGCCTGTGCGCCGCTGGCCGCGGCGTTTTCCGCGGGCGCCGATGCACCAATGGCCGTCCAGGCGCAGCCCACCGTGGCGGGCGGCGTGGCCGTGGGCCGCCCGGCCCGCGGCGCCGAGGTGCTGGCCGCCGTTCGGGCCTCTGGCGGCAGCATCGTGGATATCGACGATGACACGGCACGCCACACGCGTGCCGAACTCTCGCGACTCGAGGGTCTGGACGTGGAGTACACCTCGGCCGTTGGCTTTGCGGCGGCGGCGCACCTGCACCAGTCAGGCGTGATCGGACCCGAAGACCGGGTGTTGATCGCGGCGACCGGCAGCGGGCTGAAGGACGCCGGCGTCTAGACCTGCGCTTCCTTGCGCTAGACCGGCCGCATCGGCGAATCGGAGTCGCTGGGCTTTACCCGGATCACGCGCGTCTGCACCGTCAGGTCATGCAGGCTGCGCCGGTCCGGCCGGTGGATGACCACATAGACCAGGAGCACCTGCACCAGGGCCGGCAGGATGGCCCAGCCGGTGAGTTGGGCAACGCCCAGCATGGCGCCAAGCGCGACCTCGCGGATCAGGATTCGATGGGCCCCGGCCGGGCCGCCATCGGCGGCGACCAGTCGCAGACCCAGCGCCAGCTTGCCCAGGGTGGCGCCAAACGCCGATTGCACCGACCAGCGATACAGAACCTCGAATATCAGCATCCAGAGCGCCAGCGACGGATCGAGGGCCGGTCCGTCAAGATCCATGCTGATGATGCCCGTGGCCAGGCCCAAAACCGTGGTAGTCAGCGCGACGAGCAGCGAGTCGATGATGTACGCGCCAATGCGCCGGTAGACGAGTCCGGAATCGGCTGCGAACCCTCCCAGCCCGCCAGTCGCCGGCGGCCGGTCGTTCGAATCCACGGGCTCCGGCCAATTGCGGTCGGCCGGCGGATCGTCCGGAGACTGCGGCGGCGGCTCGCGGTCCCGGTCAGTCGGATCCCTCACACCGCCTCCGTTTACGTTCGGACAACACCGCATGGCGGCGCCGACCGTGGTACCCCTCGGGGCAGTATCTCACCAGCGGTGGCCTGCCGCCCGCCGAACGCGAACTCGCGTCACGCGTACACTCGACGACAATGCCAATTCGCGGTGTGATCTTTGACGTCGGCGACACGCTCCTCACCCAGGAGCCGCTGGTTGGGTCGTCGAGCAACTTACGCGGCGCCGCCGCTATCGCGCCGCTGGTTCGGCCGTTTATCAAAGCGGGTCTGACCGACGAACAACTGGCGGAATCGTTCGGCGAAGCCTTGCAGGAGGCGCTGGTGGACGCGTATCAGCACGAATGCGCCCTGCCTGACGCGCACCGCATCCTGGCCCAGGTGCTCGACGAAATGGACTGGGAACCCTCCTCCGAGGCCATCGAAGTGTTACTGCCGGCCTACTTCGATCCCTGGTTCAAGGCCATGCAGCCGCTGCCGCAGGCCGTGCGCGTCCTGCAACTGCTTCGCGAAGCCGGTTTGCGGATCGCTGCGATTGCCAACGTGCTCTACGGCGAAGACCTGTTGCTCGAGCGCCTGCGAACGCTTGGCTTGGCCCCACTCCTGGATGCCGTGGTCTTCAGCACCGAACTCGGCTGGCTCAAGCCCCATCCAGCTCCCTACCGAGCGGCCGCGCAACGCCTGGGGCTCTCGCTTCAGACGCTGGTAATGGTTGGCGACGACTGGGAGATTGACGTGCGCGCCGCGCAGCGCCTGGGGATTCGAGCCATCTGGTTGCGTTCGGCCGACGTGCGTCCGCGCGACGAGTCCGCCGCGGCCGTCATAGACGATCTCGGCGACCTCATCCCGGCAATCGCCGAACTGGACCAGCAGGAACGTGCCGCATGACCGGTCGAACCCGCGCACGGCTGATGGGCGTTGCCCGGCGCGTCTACCGCGTGCCCAGCGCCACCTACAACCACGCCTCGCACCGAAACCTGCAGCGCTTCGGCGGCGCCCTCTCGGAACCGACCCGGCGCGACGGAGTTCGCGTGCTCAACGTTGGCGGCGGCGGACGGCAGTTCCCACCCGGCACGCTGGACGGGTTCGTGCGGCAAGCCATCGTCAACATCGACGTCGAACGGCACCCTGGCGTGCATGTGCTGGCCGACGCGGCCCGCTTGCCCTTTGCCTCCAACGCCTTCGGCGGCGCCCTCTCGACGGCGGTGCTGGAGCACGTGCGCCGTCCCGGCGCGGCCATGGCCGAGGTCGCGCGCGTCTGCGCGCCCGGCGCGTTGATCTATATCGAGGTGCCCTTTCTGCAGGGCTTCCACGCCTCGCCCCACGATTACCAGCGCTACACCAGCAGCGGCGTGGCCGAACTGCTGCGCGACTTCGACGACATCGAAGTCGGTGTCTGCGTGGGGCCCAGTTCCGCCCTCAGCTGGGTGTTGCGCGGCTACGTCAAGGGCGTACTCAGCGGCTTCTCCCGCCACCGCCTGCGTGAACGCCTGGCCGAGTTCGTAGCCGCCTGGCTCACCACGCCCGTGAAATACCTGGATCGCTTCGTCGCCGACCGCCCCGCCGCCGAAGACCTCGCCTCCGGCTTCTACGCCTTCGCCCGCGCGCCAAAGGACTGAAGTCCCTCGGCGCCGACCTGCCTCGGTTAGAGCGTCACCACCCGGCTCTCAGCCGCCGAGGTGTACGCCGCGTCAATCACCCGCTGGACTTCCAGGCCGCCCTCGCCGGTCAGGACGGGTGTGCCGCCATTTACGCCTTCGACGAAGTCGGCAATCAGCGGCAGGTCGTGCAACTCGTGCTCGGCCAGGGTGAACGTCTCCGAGCGGTCGGGGCGCTCGACAGTGAATTCCTCGCCGCGCGCGAAGGGCACGTTGATGTGACCCTCCGTGCACCACACTTCGTAGTCGCCGCGCGCCGGGTTGATGGACCAAAGCGCCGAGATCGTGGCCTGGACGCCTGACTCGTACTGGACAATCACGGAGGTCGTGTCCTCCACGTTGCCGGGGATCACGCGTTGGTCGCTGAAGGCGGCCACGCGCGCGGCCTTGCCGGCCAGGCTGTAGAAGATGTCCAGCCGGTGGCTGCCCAGGTCCATCAGCGGCCCGCCGCCGCTCTGCGCCTGGTCGACCCGCCAGTACTTGGGATCGTCCGGCGTCATGGTGAAGGGCCCTGAGGTGTTGGCGTGCAGGGCGATAAGGTCGCCCAGATCGCCGGACTCCACGATCTCGCGCACCCGCAGGTTTATCGGATAGAACCGGTGGTAAAAGGCGATGCCCAGCCGCAGCCCGGCCTGGTCCGCCGTTTCCACCATGCGCGCCGCCTCGGCCGCGTTCATGGCCATCGGCTTTTCCACCAGCACGTGCAGGCCGCGCTCCAGCGCGTCAAGGGTCTGGGGACCGTGCAGATTCACCGGCGTCGCCACGTACACGGCATCCAGCCCACCCGCGTCCAGCATGTCGTCGTAGCTTGTATAGGCGTTCGATAGGCCGAACTGCCGCGCGTATTGATCCAGCAACCGCGGATCGCGGCGGCAGATGGCCACGAGTTCGCTGCCCTCGTGGGCCTGGATGGCGGGCGCCACGGCCCTGGCCGCAATGTCTCCCAAGCCCACGATTCCCCAGCGCACCATCGGCCAGCCCTCGCGCACGGCTACAGCAGGCACCGTACCCGCGTGCTGGCCCGTAAAGCAATTCAAAGGACCGCCGCTCTCGCCGGCCACAACCCTGACAGGCGGCCTGCCACTTCAGCGAGTACTGGAATCTTGGCCTGTGGGCCGTCGCTACCGCCTTCGCCCAGGCCAAACCCCGGCCGTCGCGACGTCAGCCGGGAATCAGGACGAACGGCGCAGAGCCGCCAGGCGATTCCACATGCGGCAACCGAGGGAGCCGACCACGATGACGAAAAGCGGGTTGATGAATCCCCAGAACGTGCCGCTGTCCTGGCCGCTGAAGACGCCGAACCAGTTCCAGAAGAACCAGAGCGCCAGCAGGATGACCCCGTAGAACGTGAGGTTGGTTTCCAGGTACTCCCGCCAGTCGGGATCGCTGTCCAGTGCGAGCTTGCGCCGGAAGCTCAGCCCCAGCGCGATGACAACGCTGACGGCCATGAACCAGTCCATCACGTGCCACGCGGTGAACGGTTCATCGCCGCCCGGGTGGTAGAGGCTCGTAATGATGAAGTGAATGCCGACCGCCGACGCCATCAGAATCTGATAGCCCGCCACGACTCGCAAAACCATTCCTTTCACCGCCTCTCCCTCTTGATGCCCCAGACCAAACATGCCGTTGGCACGGAAGTATAGAAGCGATGCTTGCGCTCGCCGACGAGCGCCGGCTACTGCAAGTGCTGGAGGATCACGGTCAGCTCGTCGGCCGAAATCCGCCCGCCCACGCGCAGTGCCGTCGTGCCGTCGGAGTTCACGAACACCCAGAACGGAAAGCCCCGCAGGCCATAGGCGTGGGCGACCTCGTCGCGGGTGTCCACGATCACCGGTGAGGTCCAGCCCTCACGTTCCAGCCAAGCCTCCGGCGGGTAGTTGGCCCTCCCTGAGTCGATGGCTGTGGCGATTGCGTAAATGTCGATGTTCTCTGGTACGCCCCCGGCGTCCACAAGGGCCTGTACGACAGGCACCTCGGCTTGGCAGTGCGGTCACCAGTGCGCCAGGAAGACCAGTGCCTTGGTTCGCCCGTCGTTGGTGATCGACACGGCCGCCCCGTCGAAGGACGTACCGCGCACCTCCGGCGCCGGCTGTCCGGCCGCGCTATCGGGAACGGGCTGTTGAAAGGCCGCCAGCCTTGTCCCACTGACCTCGGGATCCCGCACGCTCGCCCCGTCGCCCTCCCCTTCGCCGCAGGCAGCCGCCAGCGGAACGATGCCGACGACCAACGCCAGGACCAGGATGCGCAACGCGAGCGTGGCGACGTTCTTCACATTCACCGGTCAGCGCGTCCCCTAGTACAGACCACCCCTAAGCATAGCCTCGGCTACTCAGTTCACGAGTGTGAGGCTCGGCGGTACGTCACTGCGCGTCTTGCGATCATTCGGGCTCCCAGGTCAGGGCGCGGCCACAGGCCCAGGCAGCTGAGTCCAGTGCGGAAACTCGATCAGCATCTGAATGATCGGGACTGGCGCTATCAAGCACCCGAATCGTGGCCGGAAGAACTTCCCTGCTGACCATATCCGCCCAGGAGACATCGACGGGCGCGCTCCTGTCGAACCACTCGGCGAGCGCAAGAGAAACCGAGTGGATGACGAGAAATGCCGATGGGTGCTTGGCTGTGCTAAGTAGTCGAAGACTCTCGTGCGCGGCTTGAACGAACGTCTGTTGGCTAGGTTGCTGCGACAGCAGCCGTCGCAGCCGCTGGTCGTTCGGCTGACCGTTGGTTGAAGTCATCAATAGTCAGGATAGCGTGGGTAGGTACGCCTAACTCGCGCATAGTCTCTTCAAAGCCCGCCAAGCGATCGATCAGGGCAATCGCAAGCACGACAGTGAGACCAGAATTGCGGAGCCCTTCGACGGCCTGCCGAGCTGAGGCTCCCGAGGTCACCACATCGTCTACCACGACGACCTCGTTGACTCCGGCCCTTGGACCTTCGATTAGGCGCTCCGTACCGTGAGACTTCTGTTCCTTGCGCACGATCAGCCCCTTCAACGGCTGCCGAGTTGATTCGCTCAGCAAGACGACGGAGGAAATGATCGGGTCGGCACCAAGAGTGAGGCCGCCAACCGCGTCGGCGTTCGGCGCGTGCGTATCGATCACATCAATGAATGCTTGACCTACCAAGCGCGCGCCCGTAGGACTCAGGGTTACGGGCTTAGAGTCAAAATAAAATGAACTCTCCTGCCCAGAGGCGAGTTCGAATCCACCGTGGAGGAGTGCATCTCTTTCGACCAAGAAGCACAACTGCTCCCGATCCTCGTCAGAGAAACCTACGTTGTGGCTTACGTCCAATGCACCTTGCCCTGCGCTCAGGGCATACATTGCCACATCTTGCTTGCCGTTGCACGGGAAACAACAGGCTTCTGCCTAGTGGGACACTGGGCCAACGGTCGCAGGCCGGAAGCGCGTGCGAACTTGTAGCGGGAATCGCGTTTTCGGGAACTGAAGCTGCCTCCTCTGGCCTACAGAACCAGTGCCTGCCAGTACCGCATCACCTGGCGTGCTCGGCCAGTCGATTAACAGCGCCGGCCAAATCGGACAGATCGGCATCCCTGCCAAACGTGGCATCCACCTCGCGATACACCTGCGCCGCGCCCATATGGAAGTCGGGCGTGACTCCCACATGGTCAAAGGTGCTGGCGATCTCTTCCATTTCGCCGATCCAGCGGTAGGCCACGGTCGGCAGGCGCCGCATGCCCTGCCTGGCTGCGCCGAGCGCGGCAGCCTGGCTTTGCTCCATTTCCGCGATCAGCTCGTCGTACACGTCCAGCCGCCGTGCGGCCACCAGCAGCGCCGTGCGCAGGGCGGTCGTGCCCTTGGTCATGGCCGCGTAGCACATCTTCACGGCCGAGGCCTTGCCGATCTCCGGCCCAACGTCCACCACGTCGATGCCGCGGCCGTCGAGCTCGCCGAGCAGATGGGCCGCCGACCCAGACGCGTAGACGCGCGGTCCCTCACCGTTGCGCGGCGGTCCGCCCACGATGCCGCCATCCACCAGGGTCACGCCGCTGCCTGCCAGATCGACCTCCATGGCCTGGACGGTCTGCGGGGCGATCGCGTTGCAGTCCGCCAGCACCGTCGTAGCGCCGACCGATCTCGCTGCGGCGCCCACGTCAACAGCCACGCCACGTGCACGCGCCGGCACCAGGATCGAGAGGATCAGATCGCAGCGCTCGACCAGCGCGGCCAGGTCGGGCACGTCCTTGATGCCGGCGGCCTCTGCGCGTTCATGCGACGCCGGGCTACGCCCTGCCAGACAGGTCAGGACTGTAAGCCCGGTTGCACGCAGAGCCCCGCCAACGCCGGCCCCCATTTCGCCCGGACTCAGAATGCCAACGGTCTGCACGGCCATGTTCAACTCCTCGGCCTGGAGCGCAATCAAGGGCACACACCCGCATGATGCCGGAGACAACTGGCAGATCGCAGTCCAGTGCCGTTCGAGCCAGCACGGCGCGGTAGCCCCGCCCGGACTCGAACCGGGGCGCATGGTTTAGGAAACCACCGCTCTATCCACTGAGCTACGGGGCCATCGAACGGCGCCGCCCCGCTAACGATACCGAGCACTCCTAAACCACGGCGCCGTCTCCGCCGTGCCGGGCTTACGACTCGATGTCGAACACGATGCTAACGGACACGTGGACCATGAAGTCGCCGGGGGAAACCGGCACGCTCGCGCCGCCGGAATCAAACGCGACCGCTCGTTCAAGGCGGGTCTCCTGCGGAAAGTCTCCCGAGGTCTCAGTGACGCGCCGCACACTGCCGACCTCGACCCCCAGCCGCTCCGCCAGCTGTTCGGCCTTGGCCACGGCGTTATCCACGGCCGCATCCCGCGCCGCCTCTTCCAGCGCCTGCGTGTCCTCCACGCCGAACCGGATGCCGCCGACGTTGTTGGCGCCTGCCGCCAGCGCCGCGCCCAGCACGTCGCCGGTCGTGTCCAGGTCCCGAACCCGCACCAGGATCTGGTTGACCACGTGGTACAGGAATTCGCCGGTCGGCCCATCGGGGCCGTACACCTGCTCGACCCACATGTTGAAGGTCAGCGTCCGGATGTCGTCCTCATCGATGTCGAGATCGACCAGCGCCTCGATCACGTCGGCCATCGCGGTCGTGTTGTCGACGATGGCGACCGTCGGGTCTTCGTCGATCGTCTGAACCCCAAGCTCGATGTCCGCGATGTCTGGAACGGCCGACGCCGCGCCGTCTCCGTTCACACTGATCGTGCGCAACGACGCGGGGAGCGCGTCTTCCCCCGATGACGCGCCGGCGGTGGCGAAAACCGCCGTCAGCGCCAGAACGGCGATGACCAGTGAAACCCAGGCTCGGCGCAGCATCTCCAACTCCCTCGATGAATTCGGCACACAGTGGTCGTTCCGAGCCTACTCCGGCCCTCGCAGGTCGTTTCGGCCCACGGAAACATCGGTGGAACCCGGCAAGACCTGGACGTGCGGTGGATTCCCGCACCGGCCGATAGTCAGCCAGGCGCCAGTCGCCGCGACGCTAGTCCAGCGGCGCTCCCAGGCAGAGACCCGTATCGCGCGCGGCCAGGATCCACGGATGGTCCAGCGGCACCGTCTTGCGCTCGCCGGCCACGGCCGCCACGTCCACCAGCGCCGTACTCTCACCGCGGGCGGCCACCATCACGCCCCTGGCCCCGTCGGCCAGCGCCTCCGCGCCGGCCGTGCCCAGCCGGGTTGCCAGCATGCGATCGGTGGCGGTCGGCGTCCCGCCGCGCTGCACGTGGCCCAGGATTGTCAGGCGGGCTTCCAGTCGCGTCAGCGACTCCAGGCGGTGTGTGAGCGCCAGGGTGGGACCGGCGAACTCGAACGCCAGCCCGCCGGTTGCCGCCTCGTCCGTCAGGCCCAAATCCTCCGGGTTCTGCGGCTTCGCGCGTTCCGCCACGGCCACGATGCTGAACCCGTGACCGCCCACGCTGCGCTGACGGATCGAATCGGCCACATATTCCACGTCGTACGGCAGTTCGGGGATCAACACCACGTCCGCGCCGCTGGCCAGTCCAGCCCCCAGCGTCAGCCAGCCCGCGTTGTGACCCATCAGTTGCACCACGATGATGCGGTGATGACTGTGCGCCGTGCTGTGCAGCCGGTCGATGGCCTCGGTCGCGATGGACAGCGCCGTGTCGAAGCCGATTGTCGTGTCCGTGTGGGCAATGTCGTTGTCAATCGTTTTGGGCAGCGTGATGATGTTGAGTCCGGCGTCCAGCAGCCGTTGGGCGCTGGAATGCGTGCCGCCGCCGCCCAGGCAGACCAGCGCGTCCAGGTGCAGGTTGGCGTAGTTCTCGCAGACCTTGGCCGTCATATCGATCTTCTGATCGCCAATCCGCAACTTGTGCGGCTTGTCGCGGCTGGTGCCCAGGATCGTGCCGCCGCGGGTCAGGATCCCCGCCAGCGACTCCGAGTCCAGCTCCTCCACCCGGTTCTCCACCAGGCCGCGGAACCCGTCGCGAATCCCCACCACGCGCATGCCGTAGCGACTGATGGCGGACTTGCCCACCGCCCGAATAGCCGCGTTCAGCCCGGGACTGTCGCCGCCCGCAGTGAGGATGCCAATACGGCGCGGAGTCACGCCGCAGCCACCCTGAGAGTCCGTCCGCGCATTCGCCGACCTCGCCGTACGCCCCGCCCGACTACGTTACACCGCGCGAGCGCGCGTTGCCCTAGGTCGTTCGGCGGACAAGCGCCGGTCCGCTTCGACTGGTTGGGACCACTCAGTTCGGCGATTGAGCGGAGATTCCCAGATTCCGGCCTACAAAGCACCCAGAATTGTCGAGCCCGAGTGTTCGATAGTCATATTGAATGCACAATGGAGTCGTTTATTATAAGACTCTACGTCGTGATGAAAGCACAAATGCGACATGCTGTTCGAAGCACCAACGCTTGACGAGCGCGAGCTTGCCGTCTGTGTGCAGCTGGACAGTCTTCGCGCGGCGCTGCGGTACCAGGTCGCCGACGAACGGCGCTGGAGCGGGCTGCTGCGCCGTGTCGCGGGTGCCCGGGCCATTCAGGGCTCCAACAGCATCGAGGGCCTGCACGTCACGCTTGACGACGCCGTGGCGGCCGTGGGCGGCGGCGACCCTCTGAACGCGCCGCCCCGAGTCTGGCGCGCTATACAGGGTTATCGGGACGCCATGACGTTCATCCTGCAACTGGCGGACGATCCCAGCTTTGTCTACGACGCCTCGCTGCTGAAGAGCCTGCATTTCATGATGACGAAGGACGACATGCGGAGCGGCCCTGGCCGCTGGCGGTCAGGGCACGTCTACGTGCGCGACGAGCGAACGCAGGAGCTTGTCTACGAGGGTCCTGACGCTCTGGAAGTGCCAAACCTTGTGGCTGAACTCGTCGCGGAGCTTCGCGAGCCGGATGACGCACATCCGGCGGTGGTGCGGGCGGCCATGGCGCACCTGAACCTGGTGATGATTCACCCCTTCCGAGACGGCAACGGCCGGATGGCCCGAGCGCTCCAGTCCCTCGTGCTCGCACGTGCGGGCGTGCTTGCCCCTGCCTTCGCCAGCATCGAGGAGTACCTGGGGCGACATACCCAGGCCTACTACGCGGTGCTGGCTGAAGTGGGTGGTGGCAGCTGGCAACCACGCCGTAACGCTCGCCCCTGGATTCGATTCGCATTGACCGCGCACCTCCAGCAGATCCAGACGCTGCGCCGTCGGGCTGACGAGGCCGAGCGCCGCTGGGAGTTGCTGGAGCGGGAGGCTCGGGCTCGGGGCCTGCCGGAGCGGTCGATCCCCGGCCTGTTCGACGCCGCCCAGGGCTTCCGCATTCGAAACGCCGTCTATCGCGAGCTCGCCGAGGTCAGCCAGGTCGTAGCCGGCCGCGACCTACAGTTGCTGGCGGGCGCGGGGCTCTTGGAGGCGCGTGGACAGCGGCGCGGCCGCTACTACGTCGCCTCGGAGAAGCTCACCGGTTTCGAAGCGTCAATCCACCGCAACCGTACGCCGATCCCCGATCCGTTCGAGGCCTGATCAGCCCCCGCGCTACGCTGCCCACGCTTGGCGACGGTTGCCGTTCCGCCGAGAGGCGTAGCCACGATGTCAGTGGACAACCGGTCTGAGACCGCCTTGGCTCTGCAGGGCGCCTACGCCTGCGACCTGGCGCCGGATGGCAACGGGCAGGCCTTTGGCGCCTGGGCCGGTACCGACTGGGCCGAGGAAGCGGTGTTCGTGGCGCGCTCGAACACCGCGGGCGGCGGCTGGCAGTTCGGGCTGGGTCGCGACGAGCGCGACTTCATGGCGCGGCTGGGCGCCGCGCGGTATCGCGTATACGCCGGCAAGCTGGGCGGAAACGACCTCGCGCCAGTTGAGCTGACCGAGAGCCCCACGGTCATTCAGGACCCGGCCGTGGCCGTCCTGGGCGATCGACGCCTGGTGGCCTGGGGCGAGCGCCACCGCAACGGCTTTGAAGTCCGCGCGTGGACAGGCGATGAGGCTGAAACCGTCGCCTCCACCCCGGCCTCGTTGACCCGACCCGCCGCCGCCATTGACTCCGACGGCCAGCCGTGGGTTGCCTGGCAGGCCTTCGACGGCGACGGGTGCGCCGTCGTTGTAAGCCGACGGTCCGACAAGGGTTGGACCCCGCCCACGGTCGCCTCGCTGCCGGGACAGTCGGCCTGGCGCCCGGCCCTGTGCGCGTCGGCCAGGCACGGCGTCTGGCTGGCCTGGGACGCCTGGACCGGGCACCACTTTCACGTATTCGCCCGCCGCATCGAACCCGACGGCACCCTCGGGCCGGCAGTCCAGGTCAGCGACCTGCCGCTGCTGGCCATGGACGTGGATATCGCGGTGGACGCCGACGACACGGCGTGGCTGGCCTGGGAGCAATCGCCACCCTGGGGCTCGAACCATCGGTTCAACGAGACGCGACAACTGGTGCTGGCCGCGACTGACGCCGGCGGCAATGCCTACCAGCCCCGGATCCCGTGGGGCACCGGTCAGGTCCCGATTCCCATTGAGACCTTTACGCACGTGCAGTCGCCCGAGTACATCGTGCCCGTATCCCCGCGCCTGATCGCGGGGCCTCGCGGCATCGAACTGTTCTTCCAGCGCTTCCGCAGCTCGGACTACGTGGACTTCGGCTGGCGGCTGGAACGCATGGTCTATTCGGGCTCCACCTGGTCCGACCCGGAGACGGTGAGCCCCTTCCACGGAATGCCCGACACGCGCTACGGCGTGGCGGCGCTGCCGGACGAGCGGCGCGTGGTGGCGCATAACGCCATGGACTTTGGGCCCATGCAGACGCTCGAGCGCTGGCGGGCCGGCCTGCCGTTCCTCCACGGCGGCGCCTCCCCCGCGAATCGCGAGCGCATTGAAGTCCTGACCCTCGATCTCCCGGCCGCCGCCGTTGACCCGCCGCTAAAGGTTGAGTTTCCGCGCTACGAAGGCGTCCGCGAGGACACCCCACGGGTCCGCCGCGACGGCCGCACCATCACCGTGGGCGACCAGACCTACCACCTCTACTGGGGCGACATGCACCGGCATTCGCACCTCTCCAAGTGCATTGCCGCCAACGATGGGTCGCCCGTGCACAACTTCCGCTGGGCCATCGACCACAACCGCATGGACTTCTGGGCGCTCACCGAGCACCTGGAATACCTGAGCTACAACGAGTGGCGCCGGGTCGAGGAGACCGTCGCCGCCTTCACCAACGACGGCCGCTTCGAGCCGCTCTTCGGCTTCGAGTGGGGCCTCAACCCCGGTCACACCAACATCTTCTACCGCGACCAGCAGCTGGGCGAAGAGCTGCGCGCGCTGACGCTGATGTCCTCCAGCCTCGAGGGCCTGATGGAACGCTGGGATTCCCGCATGCCGGCCGGTGCCGTCATGGCGGCCCGTCACTACCACGGCCACCGGCAGCCCGACGTCTTCGAGGGTTTCCGTCCCACCTGGGAACCCGCCATGGAGATCATGCAGGCCCGCGGCGACCAGCGGGAGTGGATCGAGACCTTCCTGCGCGAAGGCGCCCGCATCGGCTTCATCGGCGCCACCGACCACGCCCGCTTCTGGCACTTCGCCTTCTGCATGACCGGCGTCTGGGCCACCGAGCCGACGCGCGAGGCGATCTTCGACGCCATCTGGAACCGCCGCACCATCGCCACGTCGGCGAAGATCCTGGTGCACACCGAGGTGTCCGGGATCCCAATGGGCGCCGAGGGCGAGGTCTCAGGAGATCCCGAACTGCGAGTGATGGCCGAGTCCGCGCAGCGCCTGCGTGAGATCCAGGTCTTCCGCAACGGCGCGCCGGTCCACCGGGAGTCCGTGGACGGGTCCAGCCTGGACTGGACCTGGACCGACCGCGGCAACCCCCGCAGCCAGAACTACTACTACGTCAAGCTCACGGCCGAGACCGTCCATCCGCTCGCCACCCCCGCCGTGGCTTACGCCTCGCCGGTGTGGGTGCATGCCAGCGAGTCCTAGATGGCGCCGGGCATGACACCCGCTTGCCGCCCGGTTGGCACGCTCTCAAGCTGGTCCGCGTCCGTGATCAATAGCTGCCCGAATCGCTGCCGACGTAAGCAAGGAGTAGCAGCATGACCGAGAAGACGACCGGGTCATTCGCGGCGCACGCCAGGGACGCCCGCTGGGGCAAGGACCTGCGGCCCTACTTCGCCTACCGCGACCTGGGAATCAAGGACGCGACCGAGGGCAAGGTGCTGGCCCACATCATTCGCGCCGAACAATCCTGCGATGGCCCGCTGGGCTATCACTCGCACGATCTTGATTTCCAGATGGTCTACCTGATCAACGGCTGGGCGCGGCTCTATTTCGAAGACATCGGCGAGATCCGGGTGGAGGCGGGCGATGCCTGGTACCAGCCGCCCGGGATCAAGCACGAGGTCCTGGAGTACTCCGACGACTGGCAGGTCCTCGAGATCACCATGCCCGCCGAATTCGAAACCCACGACGAAACGCGCTAGGTCGAACCAGCGGCTGCGCGCCGTCAGGGCAGGCCCAGGGCCTCCACGGCCTCGTGCAGGTCGGGCGGCAGCGGTCCCGCCTGGACGGCCGCCACGCTTTCCTCGATTTCGGCCGGGGTGGCCGCTCCGACCAGGATGGTGGTGATGCTCCGGTCGGCCACCAGGTAGCGCAGGGTCAGCGTGACCAGCGACAGTTGGCTCTCCTGTTGCAACTCGACGAGACGCGGAACCCGTACTTGTTCTTCAGGCGTCATCTCGCCCGCCCAGATTGGCGCTGTCTGAAGACTCTCCGGGCGGATCGCCGCGAGGCGGCCACGGCGGAAGACGCCGCCCAGCGCAATTGCCGTACCGCGCTCGTTGGCAACCGGAAGCAGCTGCCCACGGATGTGGCGGTCGATCAGGCCATAGGCCAGGGCGCTCAGGCAAACATCCACCTCGGCGACGGCCGCCGCGCGCAAGACGTGCGCCAGGTGATCCGGACTGTTGCCGCTGATGCCGACGTAACGGCAGCGGCCCGCAGCCCGCGCTTCCTGTAGCACCTGCATCACCGGCGCGTTCACCACGTCGGGCTCGGATTCCAGGTCCACGAACAGGTCCTCGCTCGGCTCGTCGCTCCACCAGTAGTGATGGTCGGCCTCGTGAATCAGCACAATGTCCGCGCAGTCGCGCCGTAGAAGCCGCAGGTTTTCTTCAAGCTGCGTGTGCAGGGCGTCAGGCGAGCGAAAGCGGCTGCGCTGCGCCAGGTTGCCCACCTTGGTCGAAACCAGGTGCGGCTCCGGCCGCCCCTCCAGGGCGACGCCGAGAATCGCCTGCGACACCCCGCTGCTATACGACGGCGCAGTGTCGAAGCAATTGACCCCGAGTTCCAGCGCCCGCTGCACCGTCGCCAGGCCCTCGGCGAACGACACGCGCGGCAGCCCGCAGCCCCCCAGGCTGAGGGTGGCCACCTGATCGCCGGTCCGTCCCAGGGGGCGCTGTTCCAGTGCGCTCAAGGGCATGCGCGTTCGCGGACTACGCGGAAGCCGCAAGGTCCGATCGCGGGGCTTACACACACCCCGACCCGGCTATGTCCGGCGACAAGCATCACGACGTCAGACCAGACTCGACCGGTTCACTAGCTTCTTCCGGTTTCATCAAGAGGGCCGGCACGATGGCAACCAGCGAGAGGATCCCCGAGATCATAAAGAGGTTCTGGAACACGGTGACGCCGGCTCCTGCCAGTTGGGCCGCGGTTTCCGCAAAGTTTGCTCCAATCGTCACCTCGGCGGTCAGGCTGTAAAAGCGCTCGATACCCCAGGCGGACAAAGCCGCCAGTCCCAGCGCCATGCCGACCATTCGCGAAGCCGTGACTAATGAGGCTGCGACGCCCCAATAGTCGCCGGGCGCTGCACTCAGAGCGCTCACGCCGATTGGAGGGATAACCAGGCCGAATCCCAGTCCCGCCGCCACCAGCGGCAAGGTGAGCCTGAGTTCCCCAATGTCCGAGTCCCAGCCGCTCATGAATAGCAAGCCGGTTCCGGTTAGCGCCAGGCCGGCGATACACACCGCTCGCACGCCCACCCAGCGAAGAATGTAGCCACCTGCCAACGCCCCAACGGGAATGGCCGCCGTGACACGTACAAGATTGAGGGCGCTCTCCCACGTCTCCTTCTGCAGGACGATCCCGGACATGAGCGGCACGCACACCAGGGTCATGATCAACGCGATTCCCACCAGAAACTGGGTGACGTTGGACGAGACGAATGCCCTGGAGGCATACAGGAACGGCGCCAGGAGAGGTTGAGTCGCCCGTCGCTCCACGACGAACAGGACGCCGACGAGGACGACGGCAACGGCCAGCGTCAGGTATGGAGTGAGAGATTCCCCGGTGAAGATGCCGCGCTGCGCGAGCGCAAACGTGAGCATCGTGAGCGCCACCACAAGCGCAAACGCTCCGAGGTAGTCCATCTTCGCCGCCGGATTGGCTCGATTCGGCAAGATGGCCAGCAGCGCGATCAGCACCAGGCTCTGCGGCACGTCCAGCCAGAATATCCAGCGCCAGCCAATCCACTCGATGATGGCGCCGCCATACAGCGGGCCCACCACGGAACCTGCTTCGGCCGACGCGGCCACCAGTCCTATCGCCATGCCGCGTTTTTCCATCGAGACGGCTGCCACGGCCATAGCCAGGCCAATGGGGACCGTCGCGCCGCCTCCCATGGCCTGGATCACCCTGGCGGGAACGATCCAGTTGAAGTTCGGCGCAAGCGCCACGAACGCCGACCCGATGGCGAATACCAGCAGCGCCGCCTGGAACAACCTGACGCGGCCGTAGACGTCGGACAGTCGCCCGGCCAGTGGCATGGCCACCGTGTAGCTGATCAGGTACCCCGTCATGATCCACTGCGCCATATCCAGGTCTGACAGCGGAATCTCCAGGTCCACCATGACGCGCGGCAAGGCCGTGACCACAACCGTCTGGTCCAGGGCAGTTGAGAACACCGCCAAACACAGGACGGCCAGGACAACCGGCTGGGACGAGCCCAGCCGGATGAGCGACGACCGCACCCCGCCTACCGCCCTGCGGTCAGGTCGGGAAGCTCAATGTCAACGGGGACTTTGATGTCCTCGATGGTGATGAGACGGGACGTCCCTGGGTCGTCCAGGGTAAGGATCTGGCCCTCGAGCCGTACCTGCCGCAAGACCGCCTGTTCCGGGTCAATCCACAGGGTCAGGTTCACCGGATGACCGGGCTCCGCGGTCGTAATGAGGTCGGACAACCCCTCGGACTGAACCACGCCTTCCAGCACAGTGGCCGGGGCGCCCTGTACGGTCTCCTGGCCCGTCACGGTCAGGTCCTCCACCTCGCCGGGCAGGCTGCCAAACAACTGGGCCATGCCTGCGAAATCAAAGGGCACCTGGTCCTGGGGCAACTGGAGCCACGGGGCTTCTTCGGTGAGTTTGATGAAGGCCTGGTCTCCCACCTGGGCTATCTCGACCTTTACAAATCCAAACCCCGGAGCCACCACGTCAACCTTCATCCGCAGGCTGTCGGGGGCCTTAACCACGGCCTCCATCCGCTTCAGCGTCGCTCCAAAGAAAGGGGCTCCCGATTCCGTCTCGTCGACCATGCTGAACTTCGCCGTCGACATGGTGGATAGGTTCTGCGCAACCGCGGCCAGCAATTGCTCCGCCTCCGCGGCGGCTGCGGCCGCCGGGTCGGCAGTGACGACCGGGGTCGGTTCAGGCGTAGGCGTGGGTGTGGGTGTGGGCTCCGGCGTTGCCGTGGGCGTCGGCTCGGGCGTGGGCGTGGGTTGAGGCGTCGGAGTAGCCGTAGGCGTGGGAGCAGGCTCCGGAGTTTCGGCGGCAGCCGTCGCGGGCGCCGTTGCCGGCGCGGGCGTGGATTCGGAGTCATCCCCGCAGGCCGCGGCCAGGAACAGGAAAGTGATCAGCAACACGGCGATTGAATGACCGCGAATCGGAGTCACAGCAGACTTCACGTCATCGTCTCCTTCACCGCGTGTCCGGCGAGGCGGCGGAAATCCGACGAGAGAGGGAGCCTGCCCGCACGGCGACTCGGTGGTACCGGGGATGCCGGTTGAGCCAGGGCCCCTTCCCGCGCACCCCTCCCGAGCGACCGGCGCCCTCCGAACGGTGAAGCGCTATTGCTGCCACCTCGCAGCTTGACACCATTGTCCAGGCTCGCGGACACGTATCAGGCTAGTGTCGCGGTTGCCCGGTGGCAACGCGTGTGGACACAAGAGCGTGATGCCACGGCTTCATGTTCCAAGTCGTCCTGCGAACTAAGGGCATAGATAAGGTCTCGGAGACAAACTCCAGTTCTCGCATGGCATGTCGCATGCGCGGAATGTTGAAGAATCGGAGAGAATGCCTGGAGTGCTTCACGTCGCTTCTTAGGTCGTTACAGAAGGATGAGGCCCAGGCGAAGATGCCATGTCGCTGATTGCCCGGCCTGACACCCCCACGGTGATGCAAGGGGCCTACGCCTGCGACCTGGCGCCGGACGCTGACGGCGGCGTCTTTGGCGCCTGGGCTGGCAGCGACTGGGCTGAAGAGGCGCTATTCGGACTGCGTACGGCCCACCCGGGCGGGCACTGGCAGTTCGCACCGGGTCATGACGAGCGCGACTTCATGGCTCGCCTGGGCCAGGGGCGCTTCCGGGTCTACGCGGGACAGCTGGACGCCGACGAACTGGAATCAGTCGAGCTGTCCGAAAGCCGTACCGCGATCCAGGACCCCGCCGTGGCCGCGTTTGGCGAGCAGCGCCTCGTGACCTGGGGCGAGCGCCTCGCCAACCGCTTCTTGGTGCGGGCCTGGACGGGCGCCGATGTCGAAACCGTGGCCGCTACGCCGGCCTCGCTGACCCGACCGGCTGCGGCGATTGACAGCGGGGGGCAGCCCTGGGTCGCGTGGCAGGCCTTCGACGGCGATGTGTGCGTGGTGGTCGTGAGCCGCCGGGAATCGGACGGGTGGACGCCGCCCGAAGTTGCTTCTGTTGCCGGTCAATCGGCCTGGCAGCCAGTCTTGCGCGCGTCGGCCGGTCAGGGCCTGTGGCTGGCCTGGGACGCCTGGACCGGCCACCACTTCCACGTCTTCACCCGGCGCATCGCTCCCGACGGAACGCTTGGCCCGGCGATTCAGGTCAGCGACCTGCCGCTGCTTGCCATGGACGCCGACATCGCGGTGGATGCGGACGACACGGCCTGGGTGACCTGGGAGCAATCGCCGGCCTGGGGTGAGGATCACCGTTTCAACAAGACCCGGCATCTGGTCCTGGCCGCGATTGACGCCCGCGGCGAGGTCTCCCTGGCCCAAAGCCCCTGGGGCGCCGGTCAGGCGCCGATCCCGATCGAGAGCTTCATGCAGAGCATCTGCGCGGAGTACATCGTCCCCGTCTCGCCGCGCCTGGTCGCGGGGCGCGACGGCATCGAGCTGTACTTCCGACGTTTTCGCAGCCGGCACCAGAAAGACTTCGGCTGGCAACTCGACCGCATCGTTTACGCCGGCTCGTCCTGGTCCGAGCCCGAGACCGTCAGCCAGTTCCAGGGCATGCCGGACACCCGATACGGTGTGGCGGCGCTGCCGGATGAGCGGCGCGTGCTGGCGCACAACGCCACCGGCTACATCCCCATGCAGACGGTCGAGCGCGCGTCGGCCGGCCTGCCGAAACTGCGCGCCGGCAGCGCCCCCGTGGCGCGCGAGCGCATCGAGATCCTGACGATCGACCCACCGCCTCCAACCGAGGAGCCCCCGCTGCGGGTGGAGTTCACCCCCTACGAGGGTGATCGCAGGGACACCCCGCAGGCCCGCCGCGACGGCCGCACCATTACCGTCGGCGACCAGACCTACCAGCTGCTCTGGGGCGATATGCACCGGCACTCGCACCTTTCCAAGTGCATGTCGCCCAACGACGGGACGCCGCTGCAGCACTTCCGCTGGGCCGTCGACCACAACCGCATGGACTGGTGGGCGCTGACCGAGCACCTGGAATACCTGAGCTACAACGAGTGGCGGCGAGTCGAGGAAACCGTGGCGGCCTTCACCAGCGACGGACGCTTCGAGCCCCTCTTCGGCTTCGAATGGGGCAACAACCCCGGCCACACCAACATCTTCTACCGCGACCAGCAGCTGGGCGAGGAACTGCGGGCGCTGACGCTGATGTCGCCCAGCCTCGAAGACCTGATGGAGCGCTGGGACGCCCGCATGCCCGCCGGCGAGGTGCTGGCCGCCCGGCACTTCCAGGGCCACCGGCAGCCCGACGTCTTCGAGGGCTACCGCGCCGCCTGGGAACCCTCAATGGAAATCATCCAGACGCGCGGTGACCAGCGCGAATGGATCGAAACCTTCCTACGCGAAGGCGCAAAGATCGGTTTTCTGGGCGCCAGCGACCACGCCCGCCACTGGCACTTCGCCTACTGCATGACCGGCGTCTGGGCCACCGAGCCAACCCGCGAGGCCATCTTCGACGCCATCTGGAATCGCCGAACCATCGCCGCCTCCGCCAAGATCCTGCTGCACACCGAGGTTTCGGGCATTCCCATGGGCGGGGAAGGCGAGGTCTCGGGCGACCCGCAGCTGCGAGTCGTCGCCGAGTCCGCCCAGCCGCTTCGCGAGGTCGAGGTCTACCGCAACGGCGGCCTGGCCCACCGCGAGTCGATTGACACCCCCACCCTGGACTGGACCTGGACCGACCGCGGCAACCCGCGCAGCCGCAACTACTATTACGTCCGCCTCGCCGCACAACCCGCACTTCCCCAATCCACCCCCGCCGTGGCCTACGCCTCTCCCATCTGGGTGCGCGTCAGCAAACCCTAGACAGCGAGCGTTGATCGATGTCTGCCCAACTTCGCCAGGTCTTCAGCTTCCCCAATCCGGTCAATGAAGTGGCTGCCCGAGTCGTGGCCGGAATGGTGGTCATTCTGTCCCTTGCGATTTTGCTGACCGGCCAGTGGTGGCTGGTCTTCCTCCTCGCCTACGGATTCCTGGCCCGCGTAGCCACCGGACCTACGCTAAGCCCGATGGGCCAGTTGTCCACCAGGCTCATCGCGCCTCGAATTGCTCAACCAAAGCTCGTCCCGGGGCCGCCCAAGCGCTTTGCGCAAACGGTCGGCCTTGCCTGCTCGCTTACGGCACTCGTCCTGCACTTCGTCGCCGGCCTATCGGTAGCTGCGGGCGCCCTTCTCGCCATACTCACTGTCTTCGCCGCCCTCGAGTCGTTCCTGGGCTTCTGCGCCGGCTGCTTCGTCTTCAACTACCTGATTCGCTGGGGCCTGATCCCGCAGTCCGTCTGCGAAGCCTGCGTCAACTTCGACTCGGCCCAGCCGTAGCCGACTCCACGGGCTGAACGCCTCGTCCTCGGAGTCGCTGTCTCGTGCGCGCCCGACCGTGCGTGTCGGCCAGGCATTTGAGGGCAACGCATCTTCCGGGTCCGTTCAGCGTCGCAACTGCCTGGGTTCCAGCCACCGCCTGACTGCCCGGCGGGTATTCCAGTAGGCCAGGGGAGACTGTACGGCGAACCTACCGGTGGGAGGTCGCCCTGTAGATTCCGGTGACGGAATGGGCGTAGGCATCCTTGTCCGCGCCTGTTCATCCGAGTGATCGGGGCCGGACGTTCCCGTCAAGGGAGAAGTCGGCCCTTCCAAATGTGATTGTGATTGAAGTAAAAGCGGGAGCCGACGGTCCCGACCGAATTCAAACCGGCGATCTTCGCCTTGACCGGGAGATATACTCGGCCAACATACGGCGTTTCCGCCCGAACCGCATCCCAAATCCAGATCCCGCTCTGGCTACAGACCCTCGACCAGTTTCGCTAACAACACGCCACGATCTGTGAATAAATGGTCCATCGTAACCCGAACATCACTCCGGAATTATACAGTGTCCGCTTCTGTTGAAATAACCCTCGCTAATGCTCCGTGCGCCCTCATCCTAATCTTGGAAACTCCAACCCTTATCGATTGCCGTTCCACGATCTCGTATACGGGCTTTTCTTTGCGCATGTCATTAGCTCATGTTCCATCAGACGCGCAGGGCGTCAGTGAAGCTCGCTGGCGGGCTGTCGTGTCCTGTACTGCGAACTCTCCGGTGAGGTATTTCCCTGTATAGCATGTGGTTCTCCTTGCCGGAAGCGTCTCGCCAATCGGTAGGCTTGACGATTCGTTGGCCCGGTCGGGCATCTTGACCGGCCCCATGATGCCGCTTATCTTCCCTAACAGTTCCTCGCGAATCCTAAGGAGCGCTCACAAGGCGTGATCCGTTTCGCTAAATTGGTGGTCAGCGCACTGCGCGACTTGGCTCCCATCATCGTCGTGATCGCGTTCTTCCAGATCGTGGTGTTGCGGCAACCCTTTCCAGACCTGCTGGGCGTCATCGTGGGGTTGCTCTGCGTCATCGGTGGGTTGACGCTCTTCATACAGGGACTGCAAACCGGTCTCTTCCCGCTTGGGGAGGGGATCGCTCAGAGCTTCGGCCAAAAGGGCAGCGCAGCTGCGGTGCTTGTCTTCGCCTTCTGCTTGGGCTTCGGTACGACCGTAGCCGAACCCGCCCTGATCGCCGTAGCCGCGGAGGCCGCCGACGTTGCCGCGGAAGCCGGCGCCATCATCGATGACGACCAGGCGCGCGACTCCTATGCCTTCCAGCTACGGATGGTAGTCGCCGTATCGGTGGGAGTAGCGCTCTTGGTGGGTGTCCTGCGCATCCTGAAGGGCTGGCCGCTCCACAGGTTGATCATCGGTGGATATCTGATGGTCGCGACCATGACGCTATTCGCACCCGCCGAGATCGTCGGAGTGGCCTACGACTCAGGCGGCGTGACCACCAGCACCGTCACGGTGCCGCTGGTGACGGCGCTGGGCGTCGGGCTGGCCACGACCATCCGAGGACGGAACCCGATGGTCGATGGATTCGGTCTCATAGCCTTCGCCAGCCTCACCCCAATGGTCGGCGTGCTCGGCTACGGGATGGTGGCGTGATGAGCGACTTCGCGCGCGCCTTCGTCGACGCGATGCTGTCAACTGTTCTCGACGTTGCGCCCATCGTAGTGATCCTCCTTCTGTTCCAGGTCGCGGTTCTGCGCCGCAAGCCGGCCAACCTGCGCCAGATAACGACCGGTTCTATCTTGGTACTGTTGGGACTTACCCTATTTCTCATAGGTTTGGAGAACGCGCTATTTCCGATAGGCAACACGATGGCGCGGCAACTCACCGCGTCAGCGACCATAGGCGCGGAGAGGTTGAGCGACGGGGTGCACTGGCAGGACTACCTGCCGGTCTACGCGTTTGCCGCGGCGATCGGCTTCGCGACGACGGTGGCCGAACCCTCGCTCGTTGCGGTGGCGCTGAAGGCCCGCGAGGTGTCCGGCGGCGCGGTCCACGCCTGGGGATTGCGGATTGCAGTCGCCATCGGCGTGTCCGTGGGCGTGGCGCTGGGCTGCGTTCGCATTGTCACCGGCACACCCTTGCCCTGGTACATCATTGCCGCCTACGTGGTTGTGATACTGCAGACGTTCCGGTCCAGCAAGACAATCGTCCCGCTGGCCTACGACAGCGGCGGTGTCACCACGTCAACCGTCACCGTGCCTGTTGTTGCCGCTCTCGGGCTGGGTCTTGCCTCGAGTGTCCCTGGTCGAAGCCCGCTGATAGATGGATTCGGACTCATCGCTTTCGCCAGCGTATTCCCAATCATGTCCGTCCTGGGATACGCTATGGTGGCGTCTTGGCTGAGCCGCAGGCGAAAGTCGTAACTTCGTGAGGAGGCTTGAGCCGTGAAGCTGAAGTTAATTGTCGCCCTGGTGAGCGACGACAAGACTGACGTAGTAGTAGATGCGGCGCGGTCAGCCGGCGCAACCGGCGACACGGTCATTACCAGCGTACGGGGCGGTGGCCTCAGGCCTGAAAAGACCTTCTTCGGCCTTGACCTGTCAGCCAAACGCGACCTCGCGCTATTCCTGGTGGCCGACACGCGTGCACGCGAAATCCTGGAGCGAATCCGCGACGCAGGACGTCTTGATTCCGAGCCGGGCGCCGGCATTGCCTTCCAGATGCCGATTGAGGACGCTGTGGGCCTGGCAACGCAGTTACCCACGATCCTGGAGGAGGTGGAGCCCGAGATATGACCGAGGATATATCCATACGTGTGAGGGATCTCATGGTCACGGAGATGCACACGATTGACGGGCTCGCCACCGTGACCCAGGCGATGGCGTTGATGAAGCGACACCAGGTCGACTATCTCGTTGTCAATCGACGTAACAGTGACGACGAGTTGGGAGTAATAACGGTCGGTGACATCGCGCGCGAAGTGATCGCCAACAACCGTTCCCCAAAGCGAGTCAACGTCTACGAGATCATGTCCAAACCGCTGTTGACGGTGCCGGATGACATGCTCGCCAAGTACGCGGTCCGCCTGCTCGTACGCTTTGAGCGCTCACGTGCCGTGGTTGTCGACCAGCAGCGCAATGCACTCGGCAGGGTGACCCTCCGCGACCTGATCATGGGGTACGCCGAGGAGTGACGTCGTAGCGGGCCATCACGTCGGTGGGATCAGGTTCCGGCTTCTGTTCCCACGGAGCGGTGACCGATACGGCGAAGTCCCGGATGACCCGGCTGCCGTCGGCGTCGCTGCCCCCCGGCCAGGGACACGTACGGGCGGGACAGCCACACCGCCCGCCCAAACGTGCAGCCTCTTTTGGTTCCCCTTGAAGGCAGGGTTTGACGACATTGCCATAAGCCGAGCCGGCAAACGGGGCAATACGGCTACTGCGCAGCCCGCTCGAAGACCAGCACCTGCCCACCTTCGCTATGCAGCGTGAGTTGTTCCCCCGAGACCTCGAACCGCTCGACCGTCGCCAACGCGTCTTGCATCCGTTGTTCCTGTCGGAATAGCGCCTGGGATGGGCAGCCCGCTTCGGTCCACATCAGGTCGTCAAGGCGCAGCTCCGACTCCCGCGCGCGATATCTCGCGGCGTACGAATTGCAGCCCGTCCACCCCGTCATATCCTCAGCGGTGGTGAACTCGGCCGTTGGGTTGCCTCCCACCACCTCGGCGGGAGCGTCGGCATTGCCCAGCGCAACCAGCCGCCACTCCGTATTGGCCAGGGGATTCCCTTCGCTGCCACAGGCCACCAAGAGAAACACGAAGCCAACTAGCAGCCATCGCATCATTCTTCTCCCTTCAGGAGACCGTTGCGTATCCCCTCCGTCACGCCGGCGAACGCCGGAATGATGCCTCACCAGCCGCCCTCGAACACCCTTATCACCTCTTCCCGCGTCTCATTGAAGTCGGGCGCGATCCATATCTGACCCTTGAGGTCGCCGAGCTTTCGCGGCTTGTTCCGTGGCAGGCAGGGCGCCAGCCGCGGATACGGCTTGCCTCCAGGTCCGGAACAAGCCTCAAGCTGGAGGTTCTTAATCAAGTGACGGAGGGCGCCGCGTCAATCGAGCCGCTTGTCCTAGGCAACGAGTTGGCGAATTGCCCGAACGACCGTGGAGTGGCTCATTCCAGCGAAGTGCGGGGCGATGATGTCGGTAAAGAACTCCAGCTGAGGACTCATCATCCGGTGAACCCCGCCGGCATCGTGGTAGTTCCAGCGCACCCCATCGGGTGACTGCGGGGAGACGCTGGCGTCCGTTTCCGCCGCGAACTCGCTGTCGTTGAAGTCCTCCAACAGCTCCGGGACGGTCAGTTCCAGGTAGCGGAGCGGCGGTCCGTCGCCCGGCCCTGGCTCGCACGCCTGCATGCCGTCCTCGTCGGCTCTCATCGATCTCCCGCGATACGTCCGTCGCCTGTCGGATGGGATGGACGATTCATGTCAGTTGTCGCCTGACCAGGTCCTGGAACACGCCTTCCCGTTCCATCAGCCCTGCGAAGGTTCCCTCCTGGACGACCCGGCCGCCCTGCAGCACGTAGATGCGGTCGGCCCGCCGGATGGTGGACAGCCGGTGGGCGCTGATGATGCGGGTCACGGAGAGCTGCTCGATCTGTTCCATGATGTCGGCCTGGGTCTGGTTATCGAGCCAGTTGGTCGCCTCGTCCAGCAGCAGCACCCGGGGGTTGCGGGCCATGGCGGCGGCGAGCATGAAGCGCTGCACCTGGCCGCCGGAGAAGGCCGTGGCGCTCTCGCTGCTCACGGTGTACATGCGCATGGGCATCGCCGCGATGTCGGCGTCCACCCGGGCCAGCCGGGCGGCCCGCCACGCGTCGTCCTCGCTCAGTTCCCCGTCGATCCCGATGAGGTTGTCCAGCACCGTCTGGGGACGCAGGTGGGCGTCCTGGGGAACGGTGCCGATCTTGCTGCGCACCGAGCTCCAGTTGAGCCGGTTCAGATCGTGACCGTCGAAGCAGACGGCGCCAAGCTGGGGCCTCTCCAACCCCAGGGCCAGCCGGAATACGGTGCTCTTTCCCGCGCCCGACTCCCCGACCAGGGCGATGAACTCTCCCGGCAGGGCATGGATGGTGACGTCATTGAGAATCAGCGGCCCGTCGTCGGAGTAGCGGAAGCTCACGTGGTCCAACAGTACCTCGCCCTTCAACTCGGGAGCGGGAAGGTCCGAGGCGAGGTTCCGCGGGCGCTCGGTGAGAATGGGCCGCACCTGCTGCACTGCGGGAAGTATGGCGGCGACGGCGGAGAACGCGCCGCCGAGCTGGACCACCGCGCCGTTGAACACCATGAAGGCGGCGTACACCGCCAGAAAACTGCCCACCGCCAGGCCATCCCCGCCGACCGTCAGGGCCAGGGCGAACAGCGCCGCGCTGGCGAACAGGGGCACGGCGGCGGTGAAGGCCATCAGGTGCTCCTGGTACGTTCCCAGCCTCATCTCCGTCTGCTTTTGCTCCCGGTACCCCCGGGCCCACATGATGAAGGCCATCCCCTCGGCGCCCGCGGCCCGCAGCTTGCCCACCCCGCCTATCAGCTGGAGCAGCGTCCCCGCCAGCCGGCGGGTGACGGCCAGCCGCCGGCGATGGTGAGGCGTCTGCATCAGGCCCAGCGCCAGGGTGACGCCCAGGGAAACCAGCCCCAGCCCCAGGCACAGCCAGCCCAGGGCGGCGTTGTAGAGGAACAGCAGGGCAAAGGTCGGGAGCAGGAAGAGAACCGACAACAGCGCGCTCACCACGACGCCCGACACCTGGTCTCGCAGTTCATGGAACGCCATGGCCCGCGTGGCCAGATCACCGGCGGTGAAGCGGCGGAAGAAGCCCGACGGAAGATCCAGCATCCGGAGCCACAGGCCCGCCCCGGCGCGCGCCGCCACCCGGCCCTCCAGCCGCATCAGCGCCGTGCCCTGGATCATCTGCAACACGCCCAGGAGCAGTGCGATCAGCACGGCGCCCAGGGTCAACACCCCCAGCATCTGCAGGGAGCCGGCGGGCAGCGCCTGCCCCACGAAGGTTCCCAGCAGCACCGCGGGAACCAGCATGGCCGCGCCCGCGAGCAGCCCGGCCCCGACCAACCGGATCAGGTCGGTCCCCACCCGTTGGAACGCCAACCTCGAAAGCTGCCGGGCCCCGACCGGGCCATCGTCGGGCAGCGGACTGTAGAAAAAGTGGGCCTCCCGCTCCAGTGTCTCGGCCCGCCGGGCGTTGACCGGCCGGAGGCGGCCGGACTCCGGCTCCACCATCCGGTAGCGTCCCAGGGGTCCCGGGAGCAGGGCGACGGGCGCGCCGTCGTCCCTGCGGATGGCGAGCATCGCGCCGCTGTCACCCAGCCACCATCGCTGCTCCCGGCGCAGGGCGACGCGTCGCATGCGCACGCCCGAGGCCTCCAGGACGTCGGCCAGCGACGGCGCCTCGGCGGCGCCCCCCGGGCGCTGCGCCCAGCCGTGGGGCATGCGGAAGGCGATACCCTCGTGACGACCGACCCGTTGCAGCGCCTCCGGGAGCGCCAGGTCGTCTCCCCCGCGCCGTGCGCCCGATTCCAGCACCCCAAACAGCCGGCGGCGCGCGTTCTGCTCACCCCGCCGGCGAAACTCGGCGGTGCTCGTTTGCAGGTTGGCGACGTCGGCCAGCAGCAGGCGCCGGTTGAGGTCATCGGCGCTCAGGGCCAATTCGTTGAAGGTCGCCAGGGCGGACATCAGGCGGCCTGCCCCGTGGAGTTCCGGCGTGGTGACGCAGCGCACCCTGGCCTGCTTCGACGAGGTCACCCAGCTTGCGGGGGTGACCGGGACCGCGTCGGGGCTGTCCGGATCCGCCTCCTCCGTGCCCAGGTACGCGAGGCTCGCATCCCCGCTGGTCATCCACACCACGCCCCGGCGCGCCGACAGCGACTGCTCGGCCTCCACCGGCTGCTCCCCCGCCTCCGCCGACAGGATCCGGTCGATGCGCGGGCGGTAGGTGAACTCCCGTGTCACCGCCTCGGAGACCTCGGAGACCCAGGCATCCACCTGCGCGACGACCTGTTCATCGCACCTGGCGGCGTCGAGCGCGTCCAGCGGCATCAGGCACAGTGCCGAACCGGGCAGGCCCTTGGCCACCAGCACCGTCCCGGTCAGACCCTCGACGGCGGGAAACAGGAGCCGACCGGCGCCGGCCCGCAGGAGATGTTTGAAGTCGACCGGCACCCCGTCGGCCCGGCGTCGCGCCGCGAACACATCCACCGACCCCTCGGCCACGAAGCACAGGACGCCGGGATCGGTGAGCTGGATGGGGCGGTTGCCCCCGCCGGCCAGCGGTTCCCCGCGGGCGGCCGCCAGTTCGGCCAGGCGGTCCGCGCCCGGCGCTCCACCGGCTCGTTCCGGATCGATGCTCATTCCGTCTCCATCAGGTGACGGTAGAGGCCGTCCTGGTCCGCCATCAGCTCCGTGTGCGTGCCCCGCTGCACCTCCCGCCCGCCGTCCAGGACCACGATCAGGTCGCTGTCGCGGATGGTGCTGAGGCGGTGGGCCACGATCAGGCAACTGCATCCGCGCCGGCGCAGGGCGTCGTCGATGCGCACCTCGGTGATCGGATCCAGCGCGCTGGTAGCCTCGTCCAGTATCAGCAAGGACGGATTCCCCACCAGGGCGCGGGCGATCTCCAGGCGTTGGCGCTGGCCGCCGCTGAAGTTTCGCCCGCCCTCATCCACGGCCGCGTCGTAGCCCTGGGTCCGCGCCATGATCTCATCGTGGATAGCGGCGTCGGTGGCCGCGGCCACCAGGTCCTGCTCGGGGATCTCGGGGTTCCACAGGCTCAGGTTCTCCCGCACGGTCCCGGCGAACAGGAAGATGCGCTGGTCGACCATGGCCACCGAGCTGCTGAGCAGGCTGCGGGGAATCTCGGAGCGCGGGTGGCCATCCAGAAAGACCCCTCCCGACCAGGGCTGGTGGACCCCTGCCGTCAGCAGCGCCAGCGTCGACTTGCCCGATCCGGTGGGACCGACCACGGCCACCCGCTGCCCCGGCTCGATGGTCAGGTTGAAGTCCCGGAGCATCGGCTCCCGGTTCGCCTTGTGGCCAAACGCCACGTTGCGCAACTCAAGCTGCCCGCTCAGCCGCAACGTCCGGCTCAGGGCGGCGCCGCTCGCGGTGGGCCGCTCCCCGCCCTGCTGAAAATATTCGTCTTCGGGGGCGTCCATCACGTCTTCGAGCCGTTGCAGGTTGGCTTCCAGGACCTGGAACAGGTCCGCGAACTGGGCGAAGCGGCCGATGGGCAACAGGACATACGTCGCCAGGACGTAGCACCCCATCATCATGCCCAGGGACATGTCGCCCGCCATCACGCGCCAGCCCGCCACTCCCAGCACGACGGCGTTGCCCAGGATCATGAACACGCCCGGCAGCGCTCCCATGAGGTGCCCGATCTCGGCGAAGCGCTGGCGAGCCAGCAACTCCCGGGCCTGGTAGCCGCTCCAGTGGGCGAAGAACCCGACCTCCCCCGAGGTCGCCTGCAGGGTGTCGATGTTGCTCAGGCCGTACATCCCCACCCCCTGCAGCTTGCCCTGCTCGCGCTGTAGACGGCGGTTCTCGCCCACTCGCCCCCGGGTGAGCAGGCGCATGACGTACAGGTTGACGGCGCCCAGCGCGGCCACCGCTCCCGCCAGCACCGGGTCGTATAGGAACAGGAACAGCAGGAACACGGCGCTGGTCACCAGCTCAATGATCACCCCGACGAACTGCTCGGTCGCCACCGTGGCGATCTGGTCGATCAGCTGGATCCGGGAGGTGAGGTCGCCGCCGTAGCGGTTGGTGAAGAATCGCATCCGCAGTCGAAACAGCCGTCTGATGAAGCGGTCGGCGTGATCCACCGAAAGCCGCACCGCCAGGAGTCTGAGAGAGCGCTGTCGCAGCCAGGTCAGCAGGTACACCAGGCCGCCTGCCAGGGCTACCCCGCCCGCCAGCGCAACTCCCCACTGCGGCTCCCGTCCGCTCAGGACATGGTCGACGAAGACGTTCAGCAGGAACGGCAGGGCGGCGACCGGAAGTGACAACAGCAGCCCGCAGCACAGCGCGAACGCCAGCGGCCCCGTCACGTCCGAGAGCCAGGGCCACAACCTGCGGACGACGCCGGGACGGGATCCTCCGGGACGGAAGTCCGGTCCGACCTTGAAGCTCAGCGCAATGCCGGTAAACCCCTGGTCGAACTCCTCCGCGCTCAGCGTCCGATGGCCGTTGGCCGGATCGTTCACCAGGTAGTTGCCGCCCCGAAACCCCTCCAGCACCAGGAAGTGATTGAACTCCCAGAAGATGATCAGCGGCATGGTCATCTTCTGAAGGTGTTCCGGTTCCCGGCGCCAGCCCTGGGGTTCCAGTCCGTAGCCGCGGGCGGCGCGCGTGATGTCGGCGGCGTCACAGCCGTCCCTGTTGACGGCGCACGCCTCGCGCAGCTCCTCCACGGAGGTCCAGCGTCCGAAGTACGCCAGAACGATGCCCAGGCAGACGGCCCCGCACTCGGTGTCTTCCATCTGCAGCATCAGGGGCGTCCGCGCCCGCCGGGGCCGGCGGCGCGCCCCAAGCGCGGACGGAATCCGCATCAGCTGCCGCCGCCCGGCGCCAGCAGGGACAGGAGTGAGCTTCGTCCCAACACCACGCGCAGCGACGCCATGGAACCGTCCGCGACCGCATCACCCATGCCGGCATCTTCAAGCCGCACCCGCACCAGGTGGGACCCAGCCGGCGCCGACAGCCCCAGGCTCACCAGCCACTCCGGCGGCGCGACGGCCCGCGCCGAGACGGAGGCGACCTCCGCCGGATAGCTGCTGGCCTCCCGGGTGCCACGCGCCACGCGAACCCGCGCCGTCATCCCCGCCTCGAGCCGTCCTGCATCGTCGGACGGCGCCAGCGCAAGGGCCTCGGGCGGGCCGGAAGCCTCGGCCCGCACCAGCGCTATCGTTTCACCGGCGCGCACTGGCATACCCGGCGCGAGACCAAGCGTCATGATCTCTCCCCCGGTCAGACTGACAACGTCCACACCGGCAGCGGACTCTCCGACGTCGCCCGCGCTCGCCAGCGCCAGCAGGAGCTTGAGCAGGTCCGCCGCCGCTTCGTCGTCATCGCCCGCCTGCTCCGCCAGCAACCCGGCGAGCCGGCGCGCCTCTGAATCCCGCTGCTGCTCCATGGGCGGGCGCACGCGGGCGATGACCTGTCCGGGCTCGACGCTGTCGCCCACCTCCGCCAGGACCTCCACCACCGTGCCGGACACCGGTGCGGACACGGGGTAGCGTTCGCCGGGGAGGACCACCACCGCGTCGTAGGAGAGGCTGCGCTCGATGCTGCCGACGGCGCCGTACACGAGCAGCGCCAGCAGCACGACGCCAAGCCCGGCCACCAAGAACCACTCGTGGGGGGCCGTTACCTGCAGACGGTCGTCGAGCGGCTCCTGCCTTCGGCGTTTTGCCAGGGCCTGTTCACGAAACAACCTGTTAATGAACACCGCGTATAGCCCTTTACTTCGTCAGATAGTCCGCTTCACCTCACACGTTTCGGCGCTGACCGGCGACGATCGACTATCCCCTCGGGATCCCCGGCCTTCGCCCGTCATTTGGTTTCCATCCCTCGGGTGTCCCGGGCAGACTCGCCCCAGAGTCACCGCCACATCCGTTGGTCGTCGCGGACCGGCTGGACGTTGTGCGGAGGGGTGGACCGTCGTCGGGCCTGGACGGACGCCTCAAACGCGAACGACCGCCAGGGCGGTGGCCGGGAGTCGGAGCCTGCGGCGGAGACCCGCGTCAGGCCGGGCCGCCGGCGCTCAGGACGGGAGACTCGGGGACGTGACGGGCGTCGTCGCCGGTCCGGAGCGTGCCGATTGAACGACAGGCACGCATCTCCGCCTTTGGGCAAAGTCATTGGGAAACGTACCATCCGGGCATGATATTTACGTGATTTTTCCATGCTGCTTTTATGACCTCTTGTGACACCTTGCCGGCGCTGCCAGAATTGCCCCGGCGGACGCCGAATCCCGCGTGGTCGCATTGAGGTGACGAGTTGGACCGACCCCACGAGCCGATATCGGAGAACGAGGCCGCCCTGCGGGACCGGCTCACCCGCCTGAGCGAGGCCAGCCTCCGCATCAACGAGAGCCTGGACTTCGACACGGTGCTCCAGGGGGTCCTCGACGCCGCCCGGTCCTTGTCGGGCGCGCGCTATGGGGTGATGACGGTTTTCGATGACGAAGCCAAGGTGCGGGACTTCTTGTCGTCGGGATTGACAACGGCGGAGGCCGAGCAGCTGTGGCTCATGCCCGATGGACCGCGGATCTTCGAGGCCTTGACCGACTTCTCAGAGCCCCTGAGGCTCCCCGATCTGGTGGACTACGTCCGAGCCCTGGGATTCACCGGATTCAGCATCCCGCTTCCGGTGGGCGTCTTCCGTTTCATGTCGGCGCCCATGTTTCACCGAGGCGTCCGCGTAGGCCACGTCTTCGTAGGCGAGAAGGAGGGTGGCGAGGAGTTCAGCCGGGCGGACGAGGAAACCCTGGTGATGTTCGCCGCCCAGGCCGCGCTGGTCATCGCCAACGCCCGCACGCACCGGCAGGAGCACCAGACGAGGGCCGACCTGGAGACGCTGATCGACACCTCGCCCGTGGGCGTCGTCGTCCTGGACGCCCGGACGGGACGGCCGGCGACCTTCAACCGCGAGGCCCGGCGCATCGTGGCCGCGCTGCTGGACGACGAGCAGCGGGTCGAGGATCTCTTGGACGTGGTGACTTGCGTGCGCGGCGACGGCCGGGAGGTTTCCCTGCGGGAGTTCCCCCTGGCGGAGCTGCTCAGCTCGGGCGAGACGGTCCGAGCCGAGGAGATCGTCCTGCGAGTTCCCGACGGGCGACACGTCAGCATTCTGCTCAACGCGACCCCCATCAACTCGGAGGGCGTGCTGAGGTCCTTCGTCGTAACCCTGCAGGACCTGACGCCGCTGGAGGAACAGGGGCGGCTGCGGGCCGAGTTCCTGGCCACGGTGAGCCACGAACTCCGGGCGCCCCTGGCATCCATCAAGGGCTCCGCCGCCACCGTACTGGAGTCGCCTACGGACCTGGACCCCGCCGTGGTTCGGCAGTTCTTCCGCCTCATCGGCGAGCAGGCCGACCACATGCACGGCTTGGTCTCCGATCTCCTCGACGTGGCCCGCATCGAGACGGGCACGCTGGCGGTCAGCCCCGAACCGGCGGAGGCGGCCACGCTGGTGGAGCGGGCGAGGAGCGCCATCACCCGCGCCTCGGGCAGAAACAACCTGGTCATCGATGTCGAGTCTGACCTGCCCCTGGTCATGGCGGATCGGCGGCGCATCGTCCAGGTGCTGGGAAATCTGCTCGGCAACGCCGCCCGCCACTCCTCGGAGTCGTCCGTCATCAAGATGACCGCTTTGCGGGAGGAGCTTCAGGTCGCGTTCTCGGTGGCGGACGAGGGCCGGGGCATCCCGGCGGAAAGTCTGCCCCACCTCTTCCGCAAGTTCTCACGGGTGCAGTCCGAAGAGCAGGGAGGGGACACGGGCCTGGGCCTAGCCATCTGCAAGGGTATTGTCGAGGCCCACGGGGGGCGTATCTGGGCCGAGAGCGACGGGCCGGGCCTCGGCGCCCGCTTCACCTTCACCCTGCCCACGGTGGGAGAGATCGGCAGCGGAACGGCGGGTTCCAGCCCACGGTTCGCAACCCGCTCCGCGCGGCGCAAACGGGAAGAACGGGTGCGGGTGCTGGCGGTGGACGACGACCCCAGGGATCTTCGCTACGTCCAGGACACCCTCATCGCGGCGGGCTACGCGCCGGTAGTGACCGGAGATCCGGAAGAGACGCTCCGCCTCGTGGTGGAGGAGCGGCCGGCGCTCGTGCTGCTGGACCTGATACTTCCAGGGGCCGACGGGATTGAGCTGATGAAAGAGATTCTGGATGTGGCGGACGTCCCGGTCATCTTCCTTTCCGCCTACGGACGGGACGAACTTATCGCCACGGCCTTCGGCATGGGTGCCGTCGATTACGTGGTCAAGCCCTTCTCGCCGACCGAGCTGACCGCGAGGATCGCGGCTGCGCTGCGCCGGCGAGAGGTCCCCGAGACGCTGGAGCCATACGCGCTCGGCGAGCTAACCATCGACTATGCCGGGCGCCGGGTGACCCTTGCCGGTCGGCCGGTGCACCTGCTGCCGATGGAGTACCGGATGCTCGTCGAGCTTTCGGCCGGCGCCGGACGGGTGCTCACCTACGAGCACCTCCTGGACCGGGTGTGGGGCAAGCGGAGCGGCGACGACCTGCGTCCCATGCGCACCATCGTGCGCAAGCTGCGGCAAAAGCTGGGCGACGCCGCCGGCAACCCCACCTACATCTTCACCGAGCCCCGCGTCGGCTACCGGATGGCGAAAGGGGAGGCGCCGGGGCAGGAGTGAGGACGAGCGTCGATATGAGAGTTCTTGATTTCATCAAGTCTGGTAGGGCATGCGGGATTCGAACCCGCGATCTCCGCCTTGAGAGGGCGGTGTCCTAGGCCGCTAGACGAATGCCCCGTGCGGACTGGCGTCCGTTGACGCCTATGCTACGAAACTTGACCGCGCCCTGACCCGCCGCAGCCGCTCCGTACAATCAAAGCAGACCTTCGCAGGACAGCAACGCTTCATGTTTGAAAGCCTGACCGAGCGCCTCTCCGGCGTCTTCGGCAACCTTGGTCGCCGCGGCCGCTTGAGCGAAAAGGACGTCGACGCCGCCCTGCGCGAAGTCCGCATGGCCCTGCTCGAAGCCGACGTCAACTTCCGCGTCGCCCGCCAGTTCGTCGCCTCGGTACGCGAGCGCGCGGTTGGCCGTGAGGTCACCCAGAGCGTCACCCCCGCCCAGCAGGTCACCAAGATCGTCCACGACAACCTGGTGGAACTGCTCGGCGGCGAGACCGTCCGCCTGGCCACGGCGCAGCGCCCCCCGTCGGTCATTCTCGCGGTCGGGCTCCAGGGCTCGGGTAAAACCACCGGCGCCGCCAAACTGGCGCTGGCGCTTCGCAAGGACGGCGGACGCCCCCTGCTGGTCGCCGCCGACACCTACCGCCCGGCGGCCATTGCTCAGCTGCAGACCCTGGGCAAGCAGATCGACGTGCCCGTGCACCAGCAGGGCACCAGGCCCAGTCCCGTTGATATCGCCAGGCGAGGCCTCGAACTCGGCGTCAGCAACGCCCACTCCCACGTCATCGTCGACACCGCCGGCCGGATCCAGTTGGACGACCGCATGATGGACGAGATCGAACAGATCAGCCGCGCCGTCAAGCCGGTCGAGACCCTCTTCGTCGCCGACGCCACCACCGGCCAGGAGGCCGTCAACGTTGCCCAGGCCTTCCACGCCCGCACCCCGCTCACCGGCCTGATCCTCACCAAGATGGACGGCGATGCCCGCGGCGGCGCCGCCTTATCCATCCGGTCCGTGACAGGCATTCCCGTCAAGTTCGTCGGGACCGGCGAGCGCATCGAGCCGCTGGAGGTCTTCCATCCCGACCGCATCGCCTCTCGCATCCTGGGCATGGGCGACGTGGTCACGCTGGTCGAACGCGCCGAAGAGGTCGTCGATCTCGAACGCGCCGAGGAACTCCAAACCAAGCTCCGCAAGGCCACCTTCGGCCTGGACGACTTCCTGGAACAACTCAATCAGGTACGCCAGATGGGCCCGCTCAGCCAGGTGCTCGGCATGCTGCCCGGCATGGGCGCCATGGCCAACAAGGCCGAGGTCCAGGCCGCGCTCGACGGCAACGTGGTCGGACGCTTCGAGGCCATCATCCTCTCCATGACCCCGGCCGAGCGCGCCAACCCCGACATCCTCAACGGCCGCCGCCGCCGCCGCGTCGCCCTCGGCAGCGGTACCTCCGTTCAGGAAGTCAACCAGCTGCTCGCGCAGTTCCGACAGGCCCGCCAGGTCATGCAGATGATGAGCTCAGGCCGCATGCCCGCCGGCCTGCGCAACCTCACAGGCCTCTAGAACCCCCGCCCCTCTAGCAGATCGGCTCGGTCATGTCGAAGCATTGGCAAACTTGGCCTGCCGTTTGATTGGCGGCCTTAAGCCTCAGCGAACTCAGACATGATGTCGACGTTTGGGACTAGGCGGGAATTGCGACTAATCAACAGCCCCTGACTGACAAGTAGTCGTAGATCACGCTGAATCGTGCGCTGTCCGACTCTCCCGTAGACCGTGGAAATGGCACCATCCATCGCAAGCTGTTCGTTAGTCGAGCCAATTAGTGACACGTTTGTTAACTGTCGAATAAGATCCAACATTCGTGCTCGACGACGGTCTCCCAGATCTGGAACCGCGTCGAGCGTTTCACGTGCATAGTCGCGGAACGCCATGATCCGAACTAGCTCTAGTAATTCTTCGCGCACCATTGACAACTCACCAGCCAATCCCTCAATCGCGAACAAAGCAAAGTGCGTCAAGTCGCCATCCGAGCGGAACCGCGCCGACGTCAGGGCATCGATGTATTCGTCCCGGTGCCTGTAGTAAAAGTTGGCAAGCGAGTAGAAGCCAAAGGCATTGATTCCAGCCCGATAGAGCATAAAGCTCTCTACCGCGCGTGACGTGCGTCCGTTTCCGTCGCCGAAGGGATGAATGCTCACTACAAAAAAGTGCGCGACCACGGCCCGAACAATTGGATCCAATTCCCTCGCTTCGCCCTCGTTGAACCATTGCACGAATTCGTCCATAAGCCGGCGCACCTCTTCGCCGGTGGCTGGCGGTCGATAGTTTCCAACCGTTACCCCATGGCTTCGGTATCGGCCCGGCTCGTTTTCCGGGTAGGGCACGCATTCCGTTGTTAGCTGGTGAATCCTACGAATCAGCGGCTCGTCGAGGTTCCGACTGGGATCCCTTCGCAGTTCGTCCTGCACGAACTCCATGACGGCTTGAGCGTTACGGGCTTCACGCTCATCGCGAGCCCGATCAGGCGGCAGTACGCGTTGGTCCGGAGCGGCCTCCAAGACCTCAAGTGCCTCGGTCTCAGAGATCCGCGTGCCTTCAATTGCGGCAGTGCCTCGCACGGCACGCGCGATGTTCAGGGCATTGAGTCTTCTGCGTACACCCACGATGACCGGAACTCCGCGAATCGTCTCGGCAATGGCACGCGAGCGCTCAATCGCCCGAACTAACCTCGGCTCATCACTACGAACTCGAACGTTGAAGTGAACATCCCACTGGGGCACCTTTGCTCCGTTTCGAGCGACAGTCAGTGCGACAATGTCACTCTGACTGTCGCGTCATCCAAACCTGTTATTAGGCATTTTCTCACGCGACAATGTCAGCGTCAATGTCGCGTCCGCATTGCCCCGGCATTCGACAGCGCCGCCCCCAGATCCGCGCGAGCATCGGGATCCAGCGCCTGCCAGTAGTGGAGGCTGAAGAGCGCGAAGGCCAAGCCATTGGTGGTGCGAATCTCGGCCGGATCGGTGGCGTCGCGTTCCGCCAACTCGTACCAGAAGCCGCCATCCGGCGAGGCCAGGCGACCAAACATCGCGCCGATGCAGCGGCGGGTGGACTCGATGGCCTCGGTGTAGCGGTACGAGCTGCGCCGCCCGTACTCGGCCAGCAGGTGAACGGCGTCCATGTTGGCGCACATCCCGCCGTCGTGGAACAGCCCGTCGGACCGCCGGCAGGCCAGGGTGGCGTCGATCATGCGCTCAAACGCCGGCTCGTCCACCCCCAGCGGCCACAGCAGGTTCAGCGCCAGGTTCCGGTACCCGCGCATCGCCCAGCCCAACGCCACGCCCGGCCCCATCCCGATGAACCCGCTGGCCGGGTCTCGGCGCGCCTCCATATAGGCCAGCACCTGCCGGCCCTGATCGTCCAGGTCGTCAACGTGATCGCAGCCCGCGAACCGCGTGTAAAACCACAGGTATTGAAACGCCGCCTTGGCGGCGCCGCGCGGATCTTCGGCCCAGGCCCGGTCCAGCCAGCCCCGCCAGGCCTCCTTGCCGACCGGCGTCCACGGCAGGTCGGAGAGGCGATCCAATCCACGCGGAAAGGGCCGCGCCGGCTCACCCAATAGCTCGAACCCAATTCGCACCACCGCGTCAAAGTGCATCCGCCACGAACCCGGCCCGCCGCCGATCTGGGTCAATGTCGGCTCATAAATCCCCAGCTCCGGGTTGAAGGCCGCATGCAGCGCCGCCAGCGCCCGCGGTCGTACCCGCGCGATCGCGTCCTCCGCCCCCACCTGCCGCAGGGCCACCAGCGCCCAGATGGTCGTCTCGATGTCGGCCGGGGCGCCGGACTCCGGATTCTCGCGGAACGGCAGCGAATCACCCGCCGGCGCTTCAACCCTCGCCACATAGCGAACGACTTGGTCTCGCAGCCAGGCCGGCGGGTTGTGGAGGCCGGTGGCCTGTGAGGTTAGACGCGGAATGCCAGACCAATCCGTTGAGCCATCGCTATCCGCCTGCATTTCTCACTTCCCGGCAGATGATCTGTAGCGTCAGCCCTCGCGGGCGTACCCCAGCATCTCGTACTGGTCCATCCCTTCCAGCCTGTGCAGACCGGGGACATCGTTTACACGCGTTCGGACACATGGTTTACACATCCAGGGCCCTTGCGCGCTGGACGACTGGGTGCGTTGGCCTGGTATCGGTCCAGATGGGGTCGGAAAGGGTTGCTATGCGCGGGCATTCGGAAGCAAGGACGGGGTGGGAGGAAGTGATGCGTTAGGGGTTGTGAGTCTGGAGGTTGGTGTAAATGGTGAGGGTTTGAAAGTCGGCGTCCTGGTGGAGTATTGGGGTCTGGGTACGAATGGCGACGGCGGCGATGAGGCAGTCGATCAGCTTGCGGACGGTGGCGCCTTGTCGACGGCAGCGGCGATACAGGGCGGCGGCATCCTCGTAGTCGGTCGGACGCATTGGGAGGATGACCGCTCGCGCCAATAGGCGACGGAGGTTCCGGAGGTGGGCCTCGTCGCGCGCGCCGGCCAGCACGTCCATGCGGATGGGGTCGCAAATGGCGATTTCCTGGTCCAGCAGTTCGTCGACTTCGCAGCAGGCGGGAGATCCCGTATCGCGCAGAAACTCGACCCAGGCGGAGCTGTCGATCAGGACCACGACGGTCGGTCAGCACGCATGGCCTCAAGGTCGCCGTCCCAGCCGCTGCCGCGCAGGGCGCGGGCATCGTCCGCCGACAACGGTTCCGCCGCCAGGGTGCGCAGGGCGAAGTTGACGGCGGCGCGCTTGGTGGGAAGCCGGTATTGACGCATGACTTCAGCGCAGGCGCGGTCGTCAATATCAATGTTTGTGCGTGACATACACCAACAATACACCACCTGCAAGGAGAAGCGCGGAGCGGTTGTGGGGTGATCGTCGGTTCTGGTGGATCTGGGCTCCTGTGCCGGGATCGGGTGCAACGCGAGCTTCCCAAGACTGGGACCCAGCTCTTCGGCATGCCAACGACCGGCTCGGGACGAACGTTGAGTCGTCAATCTGCGGGCACGCACCACGATGCTATGCCGATATAGGTATACTTGCCGGCATAGTAATCGCCGATGGAGATCGGCCTGCGACGATTCGCCGATGAGCGTGGAATCGAAGTTCGGCTTACGGATGAGCGGCTTCGGCACATTCTGCGGAGACATCCGGAAATGGCCTTCCAGATGCATCGGCTCGCCGAGACCCTCGCTGATCCGGATGCGGTTCGGCCCTCGCGATCCAGTCAATCGATAAGGCTCTACGACCGGCTCTACCCGGATCTGCGGGGCAAAAACCGGTACGTCTGCCTGGTGGTCAAGCGGGAAAAGACCTACGGCTTCATTCTCACCGGCTATCTCGCGCGCAGTATCAAGGGAGCATCAGCATGAGCAGCAGAAAAGTGTCCGTCTGGTACGACGACGAAGGCGACATGCTGGAAGTCCTGTGGGCGTTCAGGGAGGGGTACTTCTCCCCCACCGACGACGAGCGCATCCTCAAGCGGCTGGACGATGACGGTGAGGTGATCGGGTTCCTGATTCACGAGATGAGCACGCTGAAGCAGCCGAGCCCGGTCGAGTTCGAGCTGGCATCCGAGTCCCCCGCCCATGACGTGGCGAACGTCACGGTGCGGCAGGCAGCCGCTGAGTTGGGCGTCTCGGAACGGCGGGTGCGGCAGCTGGCCGCAGATGGCCGAATCCAGGGAGCGACAAAGCTTGGAGCGGAGTGGCTGATTCCCAGGCCGGTGGCGCTGGTTCCGGCAAAGCGCGGTCCCATCGGCGTGGCAGGGCGCGCCGACTCCGCAGCGGGTTAGTCACAAGCCCGTCACCGTGACGCGACGAGGCAACGTCGATCACCTCGACCAGGAGTTAGCGGATCAGCCCACACCTGGGCGGCGAGCAACGTTTACGCCGGGCGCCGGATCAGTTCCACCAACATGATCTTGGGCACCGGATCGTCCGGCAGATGCGGGTCGCCTGGGTCGGGCGGAACGTCCACCAGCCTGCCAATCAGGAACCCCGCCCGCCGAAACGCCGCCACCCACGCCTCGAACGTCCGGTAGTAGAACGGGACTTCAAACTCGGCCTGCTCCGTACCGAACGTCTGGGAGAGCTTTCCCGAAGCAAAATAGTCGTCCACCTTGCCGCGCGCGGCGAGCGCGTAGGGGTTGTTCATCGACAGCAGCAGGCGGCCGCCGGGCCTGAGGGCGTCGGCTATCCCACCTAAGACACCTGCCAGGTCCTCGCAGTCGTCGAGCATCATGTTCGCCGTCGCCAGGTCAAACGCGCCGCTGTGAGAAGGCAGCCCCCTGCCCAGGTCGCTCTCCACGAACTCGATCCCGTGCGGATCCCGCGCCTCGAGTTCCCGTGCGTGCTCCAGGAGCCGCAGCGAGATGTCCACGCCCACAACCTTGGCTCCGCGGCTCGCGAACAGCCGCGCCACGTGCCCTTCACCGCAGCCCGCGTCCAGGACGCTCGTGCCGGACACGTCGCCTGCCATCTCGAGGAGACCGCGAGCCAGGTAATCGAGGAACCGTCGCAGCGAACCTGACCGTGCCTGTGCCGCGTACCAATCCGCAATCGGGTCGTAGGCCGACATCAGACTGTTGGGCCCCTTGCCAGGCCCGGCCAATTCGGGTCGCGGGGCTCAAACGGCGCCCACTTGTACTCAATACTCCAGCGCGCGAACCCGGAGAGCGGACCTCCGCGGTCGGTCAGCACGCAGATGCCCTGGTACCACGGGCCGGGTCCCTCACCCGGCAGGTGGCCTGAGCTTCGAACGACCAGCGCCGTTCGGCCGTTGGGCAGCGCCGCGCGGAGCAAAGTGGGACCCGGGGTGTGGCCGCACAGGATGAGGTCGGCCGAGGCGACGGCGGGGTGGGAGAGCGCCGCGTCAATTTCCTCGGCGGTGAATTCTGGCGTGAACGCCGGGTCCGTGTCCCAGGTCGTCGAGAACGGGTTGCCGGGCATGCCGTGGCAGACGTAAACGTCGCCCCGCCGCGCCCCATCCAGCGAAAGCTCATCAGGCAACGCTCGAAGCCACGCAAGCTCCGCGGGACTGAGCTCGGCCTGCCCCTGTTGGATCAGCGACAGGAAATAGTCGGGCGAGTCGGGACGCCGCCTGCGTTCGGCCACCGTCGCTTCCCAACGCGGCGTCCCCCAGTCGCGCAAATACGCCTCGTTGTTGCCGAAGATGACCCTGACGCCCTCCGCGCGCAGCAGTTCAATCGTCTCGCCCGGCGGATCCGGCGAAAACGGCGACGTCAGGAAGTCGCCGCAGTGAACGATGAGATCGGGCGCGTACCGCTTGCCAGCCTCAAGCGCCGCTTCGAGGCCCGGCACGAAGCCGTGGGTGTCGCCGATCAGACAGATCCGCATGCGGCGCACCAGGTAAGAAACCGGACACGGGAACGAGCGTAGCGCCCCCGCTCATGCCCCTTGATCTACGGGCCGGTCCGCCAGCTTCGTTGACAGCCCCCTGCATCGACACTGCGCGAGGGATCGCGGTGTCATGCAAGTTGGCGTTCAGCAATTCGTTCTTCACGACGGGGTGAAATGGCGGCATCGCCCATCCAGGCCGTGTTCTTTGACATCGACGACACGCTGATCGATGACGCCGCGGCAACGCGAGCCGGCGCGGCGGGCGTCTTCGACAAGTACCGAGATCGGCTGGATGGCGCCGACGAACATCTGATGCAGCGCTGGAACACGCTGCTGGACCACCACTTCAATCGCTTCCTGCGCGGCGAAACCTCGTTCATCGGCCAACGCCGCGCACGGATTCGGGATCTTTTCGGTCTCGCACCAGGCCAAATGCCCGACGCCGAAGTTGACGCGGTTCACACCGCCTACGAGGAGTGCAAAGAAGGGGCCCGGCGGCTCCTTCCGGATGCAATCGAAACCCTGGACGCGTTGGCTGGGTTTCGCCTTGGAGTCATCAGCAACGGGTCGTCAACGCAGCAGCGTCAAAAGCTCGCGTCGGTCGGCATCCGGGATCGCTTCGCTGTCGTGGTGATCTCCGGAGACATCGGCGTCGCGAAGCCGCAATCGGAGATCTTCCAGGCGGCCTGCGACGCCGTGGGCGCGTCGCCGTCGGGCTGCATGCACGTAGGAGATCGATTGGACGTGGACGCGCTGGGGGCCCGCGACGCCGGGCTGACGGGCGTCTGGTTTGATCCGCGCGGCAGGGGTGGTGCACCAGCGGGCGTCCCCACGATTGCGCGGCTCAGCGATCTGCCGGCGTTGGCCTCGCAGCGCTGACCGCCCGCTACCAGACGCCAATAGTTCTGAGCAGGTCGGCGGCGAGGGGAAGGGGCCGGGACTCGCGACCGGTGATCCGGACTGACGTCTGGACGTCCGGAGCGAACCGGATCAGATCGCGTGACTTCAATGCGGCGTCGGTGCTGCCGACGAGATAGCGTCCCCACCACGCCTGCTCGACGACGTCGTTGAGGTTCTCCAGAACCTGCCCGCCGGCCAGCGCCGCCGCGGCGCGCTTGGGCCCGATGCCGCGTACGCCCGGAATGTTGTCCGAGGTGTCCCCGACCAGGGCCATGTAGTCGCACCACTGCCAGGGTTCAACGCCGAAGCGTATGCGGATTTCATCGCCGTCCACGATCTGGTCCGAGCTCTTGCGCATGGTGTTTGCAATCGCCACCTGATCGCTGAGTAGCTGGTAGAAGTCACGATCCGTCGACACGATGACACTGGCCCGGCTCGCTCCAACCCTGCGGACAAGCTCCGCGATTACATCGTCGGCCTCGGTGCCGGACGTCTCCTCATGCTCGAGGCCAATGGTCCGCAGTCCTTCGTAAATCGTCGGCAGCCACGCCAGGTGCGAGTAGTCCGCGCCGGCTCGGTTTGCCTTGTAGTCCGGCGCCATCTCCACGCGCGCATCCGACGCGCCCTCCCCATCAAAGACCACCACCGCCTCGCACGGCATCAGGCCGTGGATGGCCTTCCGAAGCAGAGCGAAAAATCCGAACGCGGGTGTCACGTCCTCGCCTTCGCTGTCCCGGATTCGCGCCGGGAATCCGTAGGCGGCCCGCCAGAGCAGGTTCATGCCGTCGACGATGACCAGGGGCGGCAGGTTCACGACGCGACGCTCACGATTCACTGGGGGGCAACGAACGTGGCCCGCCAGACGTCCTCTCCGTCGTCCGTACGCTCCCCGGTAGGCCTCAGACCGACGGATCGCGCCACCCTGCGAGAAGCAATGTGCTCCGGGTGAATCTTGGCGCGGACCTCATGCAGTTGAAGATGGTGCCAAAGCCACCTCAACACGCGGCGGCTCGCCTCCGAGCCGAAGCCTTGTCGCTGGAACGCACCACCGATGACCCACGCCATGTCGGCCTGGCCCTCCGTCACTCCGGCCTGCACATAGCCCACGACGGTCCGGTCGTCCTTCAACCGCAAGGTCCAGTTCAGCCATAACTCGTCGCCTTCGGGCGATTGGCGGGATTCCCGGCGTCGGATCTTTGCTCTCACCTCGTCCGCGCTTGCAGGCGGCTGCCCTCCCGTAAAGACGTGGATCCCAGGATCCTTCAGCAACGCAAAGAGCGCATCGCTGTCGTCTTCCACCATTGGAGCCAGTTCGAGCCGCTCTGATTCAAGAGTCCAATCCGCGTCGCAAGCAACGACTTCGTCGGGCACTCCCAGCGCTCCTGCATCTCGTCCGGTAGTCGGAGGCGGCGACTGCTGCGCAGCCGAGGTTGGCCGGCAACGTGTCCAGGCGGCTCGACAATATCGCGCCTGGGCGCGCTTCCCGCCGCGACTTCTGTGGACGATATCTCGGGCGGTCCCGGTTGCAGGTCAAGCAAAGGCATAGACTGGTGCCGGGCGGTGATCCGGTGGACTTCGTCTTGGCGGAGTCCGCCGTGATCAATTTGGCGAGGACCCGGTTCTCATGGCCGTAGCGAAGCGGCTGCTGGCGTTCTATCTGGTGGCTATCGGGATTGCTGTGGCCGTGAACTTCATCCTGACGCCGGTCTATAACGACGGAACCACCGATTACCCGGTCTGGCGCATCCTGAACTGGTTCATGGTCGCCGCGGCGATGGTGATCCTGGTGGTGGGGTTCCAACGGCGACGCGACCCGGCCCGCGCCGACGTCGGCGCCGTGGAATACCTGCGAGGCAGCTTCGCCTACTACGGCGCCATCGTGTTGGTCATGCTGATGCTCTGGGAGTGGTACTGGACGTTGAACCCCTCCAGCGAGACCGGCGATGCGGTGACGGCCCACCTGGTCTACTTCCCGCTGGTCAACGCGCTCTTCGTGGTCCTCGCCCTGGCCACCGGCCGCCATATATGGAACGAGGCCGGCGGCTTGTAGACCTGAAGCTGGCCGCGCGTGATGACTGGCTGATGCGCTACGGTTCGGCGTCCTGACCGCGCGAGGCCGCTCGCAAATGCCCAACGATTCCTTCCGAGTTGCCCTGACCGACGGCCTGCGCCACGAGCGGGTCGTTGAACACCGCCAACCGCTGGACGCCATTGGTGCGACGCTGGACGTGGTGCCGGCGCCGACCAGTGACGAGGAAGCGGTGGAGCGCCTGTCCGGCTACCAGGGCGTCATCTACTCGCATGGGCACTACCGCTTGCACACCTTCGACGAGCTGCCCGACCTGCTGGGTGTCATCGCGCCGACCGTGGGCGTGGACCACGTGGACATCGAGGCCGCCACCGCCGCCGGCGTGGTGGTGGGCAACATCCCCACCTTCGCCACCGAGCAGACGGCCGACACGGCGCTGTACCTGATCCTCGGAGCGGTGCGTCGCATTCCGCGGATTCTGAGCGAGTGGGAGGCTGGGCATCGCGGCATTGCGGAGTGGGAACGCCGGATCGACCACATCGGCGACATGCGCGCCAGCACCCTGGCCCTGATCGGGCTGGGTCGGATCGGCCGCGCCGTAGCCGTGCGCGCCCAGGCCTTCGGCACTCGCTGCATCGCCTACGCGCCCACCGTCTCGCCCTGGGAAGCCCAGGGCCTGGGCGTGGAACTCGTGGGCCTGCACGAGGCCTTCGAGCAGGGAGACATCGTCTCGGTCCACCTGCCCTACACGCCCCGCACCCACCACTTCGTGGACGCCGACCTGTTGGCGCGGATGAAGCCCACCGCCGCGCTGATCAACGTCTCGCGCGGCCCCATCGTGGACGAAGCGGCATTGGTGTCGGCGCTGGAGTCCGGCGCCATCGCGGCCGCCGGCATCGACGTCTTCGAGTCCGAACCGCCCACCCCCGACACCCCCCTGATCAACCTCCCCAACGTCGTCTGGACCCCCCACATCGGCGGCTCAACCTCCGTCAGCGTCCACCGCGTCGGCCAGGGCTCCGCCGAACAAATGGCCTGGGTCGCCCAGGGCTACTGGCCCCGCGACACCGTCAACCCCGAAGTCAAACCCCGCACCCCCCTCCGCCGCCGAGGCTACCCGGAGCGGTCGTGAAACTCAGCCTCTGATATCCAGATGATTACACCTCCACTTAGAACGAAGCGGCTCCACCCCCTTGTTGCATCCGCGCTCTCGTCGACGCCGATATCTCTTGGTCGTCGTCGGACAGCCTCGCCTCACGAGTTCTATCGCTACCCAGCGCGTTTTTCTCCGGAGTTTGTCCGATCGGCCATCGAAGTATTCACTGAACCGGGAGATCTTGTCCTGGATCCCTTTGTCGGAGGTGGAACCACGGCAGTCGAAGCAATGCTCGCCAATCGACGCACCTTGGTATCCGACCTAAATCCGCTTGCAACTTTCGTCACTAAAGCAAAGACTACTCCCCTTACGTCGTCACAGATCCATACTGCGCAAAATTGGTTAGATACCATTGTCATTCACGCCAAAGTCAACCGCCCTGCACCAACCGAGGACAACTGGCGCACTCAAGGCTACCTCCGACACCTTGAATCCAAATCCACCTGGCGAGTTTCGAAGGTTATCCGATTAGCGTTAGCCGCACTACCGACTACCGACAAGGCCGTCGAGAGATTCTGCCGCTGTATCCTGCTTCGAACTGCCCAGTGGGCACTCGACATGGGGAAACAGATCCCCACTGTTTGCGAATTTCGTTCTGCTCTCCTTGCTCACGGAACAGGAATGCTGAAGGTAGCAGCTGACTTCTATCCGAAACCACCAAGTCAACACGCTTCCCCAGTAGTGCTAGATGAATCCCTCCCTGGGCTTTCAGACCACCCAATGCTACAGCGATCTACGGCTCCAAATCTAGTTCTCACATCGCCCCCATATCCTGGGGTATATACTCTCTACCATCGCTGGAAACTCCTTAGTCGCTTGGAAATCTCCGCGCCCTATTGGATCGCTAATTGCAACGATAATAGAGGATTGTCCCACTACACGATGTCTGCAAAATCAAATCCGAATGATGATATCTATTTTGAAAAGCTCCATGCAGCATACTCAGACCTATCGAAAATAGTCAACCACCAGACAGTTCTCGTGCAGGTCATCGGCTTCCCACGACCGAAGATCCAGTTACCCAGATTCCTCGACGTCATGTCGGCGGCGGGTTTTGCAGAGTTCCATCTCCCATCAGACTACGTTACCTCAAATGACCAACGGCTATGGCGAACCGTACCACGCCGCCGTTGGTGGACCCAAGCTCACTCGAGAAAGTCCATGACATCTGGCACGTCCAGGGAGGCAGTGCTTTTTCACTGCATCAAAGGAGCTTAATCCTCATCTCCCACTAACCCACCAACGTCTCGGAGCATCGGCAATAATATTGGAGCCACTGCGGCAGTGAAGTGACGTACCATGCGCTCGACATCTCCGTTAGAAGAATCGCTTGCTCTCTGCACCATTGCCAAGCCTAAAATGACCATCCCATAGACAAACTGTTTCCTTATTATCTCGCCGTCCCGAGGATCTTCCTTCTGCTCAGACAGTAGATACTTGTTGTCAATATTGACGTAGAAATCGTAGATCGATGTTCTCTCACCTTTGACAGCCACGGTCTCTGACGTCCCATTCGTCGCAACACCTTCAACCCGTAGAGCTGACTCTTCGGTAAAGTCATGTCTCCACCAGTCTGCCTTTTCGACCAAGACAATTTCTGGCACATTTAGATCATCTCGTCCTCCCAGACGTCCTTCGTCTTCGTTTCGCACCGCGTTTCGACGACGCCGTTGACGATGTCGGCGCTTCTTTCTTGCCTCTTTGCCACCCTCCTCCTTCACAATCAGTCGAAGGCGGTTAGTGAATCGGAGGTGACTCGGATCAATAACCCTAATCCGATAATCTGCCTCGCCGACTTCAACGAGCGGATCAAGCCGCAAATGTATGATTCCCGACTTTGGACCCGTCATAGTCCAGCCCGATGCGCCAACGAATCCCTCGTTCGTTCTTCGTTCGAATGCGAAGTTCCCAGCCTCAGAAGATCGTGTGAAGTACTCATCCTCTGCATCCGTCTCCAACGTCACATTTACGCCTGATCCCACACGCGCCTCGCGCAGCAGCTGTTGGCCGGTTCGCTTCCCTTTGAAGCGAACGAACGTTGGAATCCTCTTGCCATTGAACTTGTCATGCACGCCCTTTCGGCTACCTCCACCTTGATTAAACGGCGACGGGATGTTCTGTCCTTGCAATAGAATCCTCGAAAAAGTTGGGTTCCTTCTCAGAACATCTTGTAGTGTGTCAATGAGCGGCTTGTCGTCTTCTAGACGCTCCGTGATCGCAGCCTGACGACGCCGATTCTGAATCTCTCTAAGAGTAGGATCCTGGCGCAGGAATTCGGCAAGCCTTGACTCAAGCATCCTTGCGAGAGGCGTATCTCTGAGCCTGTCTCGACTATTCATGAATAAGTCTTCGCGTATCTTGCCGTCAATGGATGTGCAGTCGACCACCACGAGCAGAGAATCGGCAAGATATCCCATTCGTACCGACTTCCGTCGAAAGAAGTCTGTCGACAGCGCTCCGTGGGTCTGTCCATTTATGGCAAAGACTAAACCGTACCTAGGAAGACGATATTGTCTTGCTTTTCCAGCTAGGAAGACATAAGCACGAATCGTGATTCTCTGTTCCGCAAGATCGACTGCGCCACTCACCAATCCAAATGGTGCAGGCTCAAGATTTCTCCCACGGTCGCGCTCGAGCCGCGCGACTAGTCCGAGTGCATTTGTTGCGAAACTACCAGCGTGTCCTCTAAATCCTGGTCGGCACTCAAAGAGTCGAACTGGTAGTGCAATCTCCGGAAGACCTACACCGATTCTGTTCAGCAATCCCCCTCCAGAGGATACGATGTTCGACTTAGTGCCTTGCCACTCATACTCATATAGCTTCACCAAGGAACCATATTCCGATCTCCGATGATACGCATTTCTTACTTTGTTATTCGCCTCGGGAAAGATTGGCCATGAGTCTGCCAAGAACGAAAGGACCCCGCCGCCTAAGTCCGTATCCACTGGCGCTAGATATTTGTAGACAGAGCTTCGCGTGCCAGGAGGCGGAGGTTCACGACGTACGACAGTGAAGCCCCACTCTCGATCACGAGCACCTGGCGATGCAGGAAGCAGGGCTTGGTTGCGTCGGGAAACCACAAGCTGTACACGATGATCAACTCCACAAAACTGTAGCGCGCCTGTCCCTCCCATGTTGAATCTTCCCTGCACAAACGGTATCCGAAGCTTATTGTTGTGCGCTAGAGACATGAATGTGTTGGGAAAATCGTCTGGTGTCTGTCCTTCGCCTTGATCGGCAATTGTGATTGATGGATTTCCATTTCTCGGCATCGCGCCGGTGGCCGCCACGGTAAGCAAGCGGCCTTCTCTCGTCGCGTCTGAGTCTAACCACTCAGAGATGCGTCCGTCGCCGCGTCCGTCGGGCAACCAGGGTTCGAAAAAACGTGCGACGGCCTCGCGAATGCTCTGGGGTGCCTTGTCGCTCGTCGGGTCAATTTCAGCAAGGAGGCAAGCGTTTGTCAGTCGCGCATCAATACTATTGATGATTTTTTCGACTAGCGCTGCGATTGCTTCGCTCTGCTGATTGCCGATCGTCGCGAAGTTGTTCTCTCCATCGCCGAGGAGACGCCAGCACTCATCGGCTTCCCAATACCCCGCCTGTCGTAGAAGGTCCACAACCTCATTCTCATAGTCGGCCCGCATCAGCGCCATGCAGAGATCTGCCGTGTCCACCAGTTCCCGCCCTCCTGGCTGCGCCTCCACCGCTACGCCGATGCGCCTCTAGCGGCTTCAGCCAAGTAACTGCGACCTTCCTCCGTGACTGCCCAAGTTCCCGCAGGTGATCCCTTGACCATCAGTCCGCGCTCAACCATTCGCAGTCTGACGAATTGGATTCGGCTGCGCCAGCGGAGACCTCCGGAGTGAAGTTCTTGCTGATCCAGTTCCGTGAGCCGATCCTTGAGCCTGCGGCCAACGGCCTCGATTACTTCGGCAGTAGGGGCAGAGCCACCAGCCTCCACAAGCACCTCGAGGATGGGAACTTCGTACTCGCCTCCAGGAAGCAACGTGCCCCTTGGTGCTCTAGTCCGCCTTGAGCGCTGCCTTGTGGCTCTACGTGTTGGTCGAGAAGGGATGTCCTCGGGCAGCGACCCTTGCGAGCCAACAGTGGGAGTAGCCGTTTGGGCCGGTTGGCCGACGGCACCGGTGGACTCCCCTATACCAAGGAGCCGTCGAAGCACAGAATTCGGTGTGTCGACAAAGGGCTCCGCCTGCGATTTCAGATGCTCATATACTTCGTCGTCCACGATGACTTTCGGAGCCACCTGAACCCCTTGCCCGCGCCTCCCATTGCAAAATCTAGCATAGCCCACGAAAGCAACGATTGCAATCTAGATTGCAATCGTTGCTTCTCACTCACACAAGTCCATTACAACAGTGAGCACTGACCCCATCCGCTGGGGAATCTTGTCCGCCGCGCGGATTGCGCGGCGGTCGGTGGGGCCGGGGATTCGGAAGGCTCGGAATGGGGAGTTGCGAGCGGTAGCAAGCCGGTCGCTGGAACGGGCACAGGCATTCGCTTCGGATTTGGAAATCTCGACGGCGTACGGCTCCTACGAGGAGCTGCTGGCGGATCCGGATATCGACGCGGTGTACATCCCGCTGCCGACGTCACTGCATCACCGCTGGGTAATCGCCGCCGCGCGGGCGGGGAAGCACCTGCTGGTGGACAAGCCGTTTGCCGTGGACGCCGCGCAAGCCGTGGAGATGGTGGACGCCTGCCGGGAGGCGGGGGTTCAGCTGATCGAGGGCTTCATGTATCGCTACGACCCGCGGCACGCCCGGCTGCGTGAGCTGGTGGCGGACGGAGCGATCGGCGACTTGCGGCAGATCAACACGGCGTTCTGCTTTCCCATCACCCGCGACCCGGCCAACGTGCGGCTCTCGACCGAGTTGGCCGGCGGAGCGCTGGGGGACCTGGGGACCTACTGCGTGAGCGTCAGCCGCCTGCACATGGGCGGTGAGCCGGGACGGCTGGCGGCGCGGATGACGAGCGACCCCGAGTTTGGCGTGGACTTTGACGGCAACGCGCTGCTGGAGTTCGATGACGGTCGAACCGCGACGGTGGCCTTCAGCTTTCTGACCTCGCGGCGGCACTTCCTGGAGTTGGTCGGAACGGAGGGGACGCTGCGGGTCGAGCGCCACGTACTGGCGCCGGGTGAGTCGACGAGTATTGAGATTGAGACGGCGAGCGGGACCGTGACGGAACTGTTTCCGCCGTTCGACACCTACCAGGCCGAAGTCGAGAATCTGGGCGACGCGATCCGCGGCGAGGCGGCGCCGCTGGTGGACGGCGACGAAGCCATCCGCCAGATGCGGGTGCTGGACGCTGTGCGCGAGAGTGCGCGTAGCGGCGAGTGGGTCGCGCTTAGCCGGTAGAACCTCACGGCCGCCAGGAGGGCGCCATGAAGCGGGTAGCAAAGCCCGAGGGCAAGTTCAACGTGGTGTTGGAAGACGCGCCCATCCCGGCCGTCGGCCCGCACGACGTTCGTGTGCGAAATGTTCGCAGCCTTATCAGTCGCGGCTCGGAACTGTGGCGACGCTACATCCGGCCGGAGGCGGTGGACCCGCAGATCATGGGCTACTCCGTGGCCGGCGTGGTGGACGCCGTGGGCCCGAGGGTCAAGGGATTCGCGCCGGGCGACCGGGTGGGAGTTTCGGGGCCGCATGCACAGTTCGTGGTGCAGGACAGCCGGATTGCGTCGGCCTCGGACGGTCCGCGAATCGTGCGGATTCCGGATGCGCTGGACTTCGAGCAAGCCACCTTCTGGCCGCTCACCACCAGCGCAGTCCTCTGGATTGAGAACGACAACATCCAGCCGGACGACACGGTGGTAATCGTGGGCCAGGGGCTGGTGGGCAGCCTGATGCTCCAGGTCGCCCGGGCCAACGGCCAAGGGCGGCTGGTGGCGGTTGACGCCCTGCCCAACCGCTGCGCGCTGGCGGCCGAAGTGGAGGCCGACGAGGTGATCAACGCAACGGACGAAGACCCGGTGGCTCGGGTCCTGGAGCTGACCGGCGGCCAGGGCGCCGACGTGGTGATCTACGCCGTGGGCGGCCGCGCCGGCCTGCGGGCCTTCGACCAGGCCCAGCGCATGACGGCCACTGGCGGACTGCTGCAGGTGGTAGGCCTATACGAGGACGACCCGCTGCCGCTGTCGTCCAGCGAGATCCAGCGCAAGCGCCTGATCGGCGGGGCCTTGCCCGACAGCGACCGGGTGGCGGCTTCCGAGCGTTCCCTGGACCTGCTCACCCAGGGCCGCATCGCCACCAACCGCATGGTCACCCACCGCTTCCCCTACCACCAGGCCCCCGAGGCCTTCCACTTCCTCCACGACCATCCGGAGACGGCGCTGGGGGTGCTGATCACCTGGGACAACGACTAGAGACGGTCCGCACGAGACCGAAGGTTAGCTCTTGCCGCCGGAGGTTGGTGGGTGCATGCTGATTGGGCACTGTTGCTTGCGGCGAAATCACCATGTCTAGGCGGAACGGAGCGCTGCAACAGCCTCCGAAGGACAGGAAGCCTCGCCGTCTTAGCGACCACAAGCGCATGCTGCGCCGCCGGATTCAGCGGTTTGAGTTGCGCTACGAAATGACCACCGAGCTGATGCTCGAACGAACCGCGACCGGCGAGCTCCGGGAGACGGCCGAGATTTCGCAATGGCAGTACGACGCCGACGTGCTGGACTTCCTGACCGCCAAAGGGGCGAAAAACACGGCTGGCTCAGGTTTGACCGCTACCGGCTGATACACCGGAGAGTCCTGGCGAGCCGCTGGTTCGTCGTTGAAGACCGCACACGATTCGTTCCGGTTGGCGGTGAACGACGACCAGCCGCGTACTCCTGCGAGGGCGTCGTGGTTTGTCGAGGCGGCGTAGAAATCGACGTCAGAAAGTTGCTGGATGCGAGAGTGCGCGCGGGCCGGGTCGAGGTTCGCGGGCTCAAGTACAACTACCACGCCAGGATCTTCAGCGGCGGAGCCGGACGGAACGTGCTTCGTTACGACAGTGGGCATGCACATACGCCAAAGGTTTATCACCGTCACGAGTACGAGTTGGATACCGGCAGAGATCGGCTGACAACAATGACTCGGGAGGAGTATCCGGTGCTCAGTGAAATTGTGGATGAGCTAGCGTCGATGTTCCCGAACGCCAGATAGCCGGTGATTCCCGAGCCCTATTCGGAATTCATCGTTCCAGCGTGGGGGGTGCTGCGATGGTGGAGCGTGTTACTGGTAGTGGGGGTTCTTGCGGGAGCGCGAGTGGCGCGGTGGCAGGCGGGTCGCCTGGGGCTGGATCGGAAGCAGGCGCTGCCGCTGCTGGTGGTGACGGTTCCGGCGGGGATTCTGGGCGCGCGGATCTACTACCTGGTCTTCGAGTGGGAACGGCGCTTCGCGGATGAGCCGGAGCTTGCCTGGCAGATCTGGGAGGGCGGGGTGGCGCTGCACGGGGCGCTGGCGGGCGGGTTGCTGGCATTGGCGCTCTACGCCTGCTTGAGCCGTTTGGACTTGCTGCGGTGGCTGGATGCGGCGGCGCTGGGGTTGCCGCTGGGGATCGGGATTGCGCGCTGGGGCGATTACTTCAACCAGCAGTCGTTCGGGGTGCCGACCGACCTGCCGTGGGCGCTGTCGGTGGAGGAGCAGTTCCGGCCGCTGCTGTACCTGGAGCAGAACGGTTTCCATCCCACATTTCTCTATGAGTCGCTATGGGCGCTGGTGGTGTTCCTCGGAGCGCTGGCGGTGGTTAGGCGCGGGCTCGTGTTGCGGCGGGGGGACCTGGCGTTGGGGGTGCTGGCGGCGTATTCGGTGGGGCGCTTCTGGATCGAGTCGATACGGGCCGACCCGATCATCGTGGGCGAGGGACTTCGCCTGGCGATGATCGTGAGCGCGGCCATAGTTGTCGGCGGATTGGGCGTGTTGCTGCTTCGACGATGGCCCGGCCGAATGTTTCACGTGAAACATTCGGCCTAGCGTCAGGCGGCGGCCTCGGCGCTGAGGGCTTCGAAGGTGGGGTGGAGCCAGAGGGACTCGAGGGCCAGTTCGAGTGCGGAGGCGGTGTCGAGCGTGGGGTCGACGGAGGTCCAGCCGGAGGCATCGCGGGACACGGCGCGGGCGAAGAGCAGGGTGGCGTTGGTGGGTACGGCGGGGTGGCGGTAGGACGCGTCCTCAAGGTGTTGCTCCCAGGTTTGGGCCACGCCGTCGGCGCGGCCGGGGGGCGCGCCGCGCATGAGGCCGCTGCCGTTGACCAGGGAGTCCCAGGCCGTCACCAGGAGGTCGCGGGCGTAACGGCGTTCGATGGGTGGCTGGCCGTGGAGGGCGGCCAATCGGAGGGCGCGCAGGAGCGTCGCGACTTCGTCGGCGGTATACGTGAGTCGGTCGCGCAGCCAGCCGTTGTCCCTGTCGAACGAGGTGGCCAGGTCCAGGAACAGGTCGCCGGCGCGCTCGCTGACGCCGCTGTCCGGTGGCATCAGCGGGGCCAGCCGGATCAGGGCGGACAGCGCGTTGGCGGCTTCGAGGATGTCCGCGGGTTGCTGGTCGCGAAGCCGGTAGGCGAGGCGCCGCTGCTGGACGGGGATGAAGGCGCGGAAGTCGTCGCGGGCCGTCACCGGGCCGAGCCGGGCCTGCGCCCTGACCAGTCGATGGGCCTCGTCGATGGTGTCGGGGAAGCTCTTCCGGTAGAAGGCATATAGCTGGTCGGCCGCGGACTGCAGCCTGGCGGCGGTCTGCTTCTCGACGGAGGCGAGCGCCAGGCCAGCCGCATCGGCGGTGGCCCAGATTAGGTCGATGTTGCCGAGCGGATCGTAGGTGTCGTCGGAGTCGAAGAGGACGCCCAGCCTGGGCCGGAGCAGGTCGGCCTGAATCCGGTCGGAGGTCTCGACGGCGAGGGCGGTGTAGGCCGAGGCGAGCCGAAGTTCGTGCGTTCTGGCGGTGGCTGGCGCTTCGGGTGCGCGCAGTTGGTGGGCGCGGGCCAGGGCCTGGAGGAGCCGCATGTAAAGGGCGGCAGTTCGGACACGGACGATGCCGTCGGTCTGCCGCACCTGTGGCGGTCCGCCTGGGGTTGACGGGTCGTCCACGGTGGCGGCGGCGAAGGGCAGGGCAATCGGGATCGCATCCGGTCGAGTGGCGATAAGGGCCGCTTGGTCTTCGGCTTCGAGGGTGGTGGCCGGCCGGCCGAGCCCGGGCCGGGTGGCGATGAGGCTGCCGACGGCGCGGGCGTACCAGTAACCCTGCCAGCCGACAGTGGCCAGGGCGGCGACGCGGTCCGGCGAAGGTTCGGGCCAGAGCTGCGAGAGGCGGCGGGGCGCGACCGTCTCACCGCAGGCCGCCAGCCCAGGTGCGACCGCGGCCAGAGCCAGCAGACGGCGACGGGAGATTCGCTTTGGCTTCAGGGGCTCTCGTCCTCGGCGAGCCGACTCATGTCGAACGGGTCCACCTTCACACCAATCCATGAGTTCGCGTCAGGCCCGCCCGGAAGTCTTCGGTCTACGATCGTGGCATGAGACGACAACATGTGCTTGGCGTACTGGCCATGGCGGCGGTGGTTGGGGCGCTGTTGTTCCTGCCGCAGCGGTCGACGGCGTATGAGTTGCGGTGGGACGTGCGGATATTGCGGGACGCCATCCAGCCGATCTACAACCCGAGTCTGACCACGCCGGACAACATCAACCTGAAGCCGCACGAGATGGTGCTGGCGGTGGAGATCAACGGCGACGCCCGCGCCTACCCGATCGAGCCGCTGGTGAGCTACGAGATCGTGAACGACGTGGTGGGCGGCGTGCCGGTGGCCATTACCTGGTGCCCGCTGTGCTACAGCGGGCTGGTCTTTGAACGCGTGTGGGAGGGGCAAACCCTGACCCTGGGCGTGCAAGGCGCGCTCTACAAGGGCGCCCAGACCTGGTGGGACCACGAGACCGGCAGCATCTGGAGCCAGGTGTTCGGGGAAGCGCTAGACGGCCCACTTGACGGCGCACAGCTCAGGCCGATTGTCGCTTCACTCACGCCGTGGGGCTCGTGGCTCGAGCAGCATCCGACCACGCTTGTGCTTAAGCAGCGCCTGCCCGTTGGCGCGCCCAACAGCGCCTTTCACATCCAGAGCCAGCCCAAGGACATCTGGGTCATCGGCGTTGATATCGATGGTGCGGGGGCCGGGTTCTACTTTGACGAGACGGCGCGACTCGGCGTGCAGCAGGCAGTCGTGGGCGACACGCCGGTGGTGGCGTTCGCGGATGGGGAGAGCCGGCTGGTGCGCACCTACGAAGCGCACGTCAACGGGCGTAGCCTCACCTTCCACGCAGACGGAACCGACCTAATCGACCGGCAAACCGGGAGCCGCTGGGATGGGTTCAGCGGCAAGGCGATATCCGGGTCTCTGGTAGGCGAGACGCTGACGCCGGTGCCGTACTTCAGCATCTGGGACTGGGCGCTGCGGTTGCACTACGGTAAGGACACGCCGATCTATCCAGTTGAGCTAACGGCGGCAACCTAGCAGCTCGCACGCAACCAAATGTGATTCGCCGCGCGTGTATCTCGACGCTTTTGGATTGACCCTGTAGACAACAAGACTAAATCACGGACGCCTATGCAGTTGTTTGTCTGTCCACGAATTGAAGAGCGGCGCGAGTAAGTAACCCCGACCGGGTTTCTCTTTCCCGAGCCGCCGCTTCATCAATGATGGACAGCACGCGTGAAGGCATTGTGATATTGACGCGCACGGTCTTACTGGAGAGTCTGGAAATATCGACATCAATCAGCGCCCAGACTCCGTTCTCGTAGTCCTGATTGCCTTGATGTAGATCAAGCGGCTTACGTTCCGGGATAGACTCGCCATCCATAAGCAAGCCTTCAATATGACAAGCAACAGCTTCGTGGGCCGACGTTATCGCCTCCTCGTACGATTCACCGCCAGAGAAGCACCCGGGTAGATCGGGAACCGTCACTCCGTAGCTGCTTGTCTCGTCTTTATGAATCACGATTGGAAACTGCATTAGCGTTCCCTCCAATTCCATCCAGCCTGACGATAGATGCTTCGTAGCGTGCCGATCGGTATATCCCGTAATGGGTGTTTGACCGTGACACGCCCAAGCCTGTCGGGATGCGTGAACTGGTGATGACTACCGCTCACGTTTCTGAGAACCCAGCCCTCGCGACGGAGGCGGCGCAGGACCTCCCGACTATCCACTGTGTGTATTATACACACTATCGGTGCGGTATCGATGGGCTCGCGCGCAGGCGGAAGGGCCGCAGTCAGCCATTTCTCGCCAGGTAGCGCCGTTCCGCTTCCGCCCAGATGTCTCTCAGCGTCTTGTCGCTTAGGCCGCTTGACAGACCGTCCTGAATGGCTGTCCGCACGACGTGAGAGTTCGTGTTTTGCTCGGAGTCTTGATGGATTGGCTCGGCGAGGTGTTCAGTTTCGTCGCCGGATCTGTCGCCCGCTGGCCGCGAACCGATGCCCCGTTGGTGGCGGTTGGTCATGGCGGCAGGCTCCTTGACTTGCGTCTGTGCCGCACCCAGCAAGCGCGCACACGAGGGAGTTCCGCCCAACAAGCAATCGTGGTTGCGGGGGTCGGATTCGAACCGACGACCTCCGGGTTATGAGCCCGACGAGCTACCACTGCTCCACCCCGCTCGCTATTGTAGCGAACCAGCGGGGGTCGGGTGGCATGACCTGTGGGCAGCTGGGGACCTGGCAGGCGTTCTGAACCGAGAAGACGCCGGGGAAACGGGTTCAGAGCGATCCCGATGAGCGGTGAGCGTCGGACCGGTCGATAAGCCGCATTCTGTCGTGGGCGGCCATCTATCTGGGACCGGCGTTGCCGCCAGCCTCGTGCAGCCTACCTGGGACTGGGCGAGCAGCCTGGTGGCGTCCCGACTTGGCCTTGCTTCCGGTAGAGGTTAGCCGTTTCACTCCCGCGCCTCCGAGGTGGGGGCGCGGGCATCGTCACTGTGCCCCTGTTCCGGCCCTTGCCGGCGCGAACCGATTCGGGCGACGGGTGTTACCCGCTACCGCGCTCTGTGAAGTGCGGACTTTCCTCTCCGGCGTGAGCCGGAGCGGCCGCCTGACCGGCCCGACGCTCATGCCCATGGTCACACAGCGCGGGTCGTCTGGGGGTTGGTTGCCCGGAAGACCCCTCACCCCAACCCTCTCCCCGGGGAGAGGGAGCAGAAGCCGCCCCTCTCTCGAGGGCGCGGGGCGTTTTGCAAAGGTCTCCCAGGAGAGGGATTAAGGGGCGGCGCGGGCATCCACAAGGGGCAAGCCTAGAGAGACAGACATGACCGAGTTGGGGTGGGGGCTCCTTAGCAGGGCAAGAGTGAGTGCGAGGTCGGGCCATTCCGGTCGACTCGATGGGTTTGGGTCTGGCGCGGCTGCCGTTGGTGAACGGCGATCCGCGTGATCGCTCAACCTGGGTGACCTCTCGGCCGAGGCCGGGAGGTGTCATCCCTAGAAAGGAGGTGATCCAGCCGCAGCTTCCGCTACGGCTACCTTGTTACGACTTCGCCCCAATCGCCAACCCCACCCTCGACGGCTGCTTCCCAAGGGTTAGCTCACCGGCTTCAGGTGTTGCCGACTTTCATGGCGTGACGGGCGGTGTGTACAACGCCCGGGAACGTATTCACCGCAGTGTGCTGACCTGCGGTTACTAGCAACTCCGACTTCATGCAGGCGAGTTGCAGCCTGCAATCCGAACTGAGACCGGCTTTAAGGGATTCGCTTCCTGTCGCCAGGTTGCTGCCCGTTGTACCGGCCATTGTAGCGTGTGTGTAGCCCGGGATATAAGGGCCATGCGGACTTGACATCATCCCCACCTTCCTCCGCGTTGTCCGCGGCAGTCACGCTAGACACATACAACTAGCGTCGAGGGTTGCGCTCGTTGCGGGACTTAACCCAACACCTCACGGCACGAGCTGACGACAGCCATGCAGCACCTGTTACACGGTCCCGAAGGAACTCCCGATTTCGCGGGATAGCCGTGTAATGTCAAACCCCGGTAAGGTTCTTCGCGTAGCCTCGAATTGAACCACACGCTCCGCTGCTTGTGCGGGCACCCGTCAATTCCTTTGAGTTTTAGTCTTGCGACCGTAGTCCCCAGGCGGGACGCTTACCGCGTTAGCTCCGGCACGCAGGGGGGTTGAGCCCCCCACACACCTAGCGTCCATCGTTTACGGCGCGGACTACCAGGGTATCTAATCCTGTTTGCTCCCCGCGCTTTCGCCCCTCAGCGTCAGGACAGGCCCAGACCGCCGCCTTCGCCTCTGGTGTTCCGTCCGGGATCTACGCATTCCACTACTCCCCCGGACGTTCCACGGTCCTCTGCCTGCCTCTAGCTCGACGGTTTGCTCGGACCCTCCCCGGGTGAGCCGGGGGCTTTCACCGAACACCTGTCGTGCCGCCTACGAGCGCTTTACGCCCAGTGATTCCGGATAACGTTTGCCACCAAGGTATTACCGCGGCTGCTGGCACCCTGTTAGCCGTGGCTTATTCCTGGGGTACCGTCATTTGCGTCCCCCAGAAAAGGGGTTTACAACCCGAAGGCCTTCATCCCCCACGCGGCGTCGCTGCGTCAGGCTTTCGCCCATTGCGCAAGATTCCTCCATGCTAAACCCCGTAGGGCTCGGGACCATATCTCAGTCCCCGTGTGGCGGATCATCCTCTCAGACCCGCTACCGATCACTGCCTTGGTGAGCCATTACCCCACCAACTAGCTAATCGGCCGCAGCCCCCTCAGCCGGCGCCATGACAGGTTCCCCTGCCACAGCTTTCGTCCACCTGTCTACCAGGCGACCATATGCGGGATTACCTCCGGTTTCCCGGAGTTTTCCCCCACCGACCGGTAGGTTAGCTACGTGTTACGCACCCGGACGCCACGGTCGTGGGCGCTCCGAAGAGCCTCCCCGTACCGTTCGACTCGCATTGGTAAGGCACGCCGCCAACGTTCATCCTGAGCCAGGATCAAACTCGCCAAATCAATCTCAACACACGCCCTGGCGGGCGTGATACAGATCGCAATTACTTCAGGGCGCCGGGTGTACCGGAGCCCTGAGCCACCGAGTCATCCTCGAATCACGTGGATTACTGTCGCGCCAGACACATTGGAATGACGCGAGTACTCGCACTCACTCTTCCCCTGTTAAGGTGCCGTCGCGCCCGCGACCGGCTGGTAAAGGCCGGTGCGCCACCGGGGCGGCTGATGAATCAAGCGCCGCCGAACTGCGCGGATGCCTTTTCAGGCAGTCGCCCATCGTAGCACGCCTGGGAGGGCTGTCCCAGGCGATCATCCGGCTTCGCGGTCCCAATCCCGTCCGCATGGCCGGCGATTCGGGTGCTAGGCTGGGCGGACACCAAGTTTGACGTGACACACCTCGTATCAAGATTGGTGGAGGGAGTCGGCCCAACGAAGCCGGGCAACCTTCGGGCGAACGCTCGAGAGGGTGCCAATTCCGGTAGCGGAAGCTGCGAGATGCGAGGGTCACCGGCGCGAGGCAGCGCCCCGGGCGGGGCGCGGAGCGCCAAGGGGTTTGCGACGAAGTGAGAGGCAACCTCTCCCAAGCTGTTCGGCGGCCGATGGCGATGGCCGTGCCCGTGCGTGACGCGGGCGAGCCGGGTTACCCGGCGATTCGGGTTTTCGCCATCCGCTGACATCTTCGTCGGCGCCTCTGCCAAGGATCATCCGCATGTCCACGACTCAGACGCTTCGCTGTCGCGAGTGCGGTCGCGCCTACCCACTGCAGGCCACGCACATCTGCGAGTTCGATTTCGGGCCGCTGGAAGCGCAGTTCGACTACGCGGCCATCCGCGAAACCATCTCACGCGATGCCATCGCCGCGCGGCCGCCCACGCTCTGGCGCTACCACGAGTTGCTGCCGGTGGAGGGGGGTTGGGACGAGACCTGGCCGGTCGGGTTCACGCCGCTGCAACGCGCGGACAACCTTGGCGAGCGCTTAGGCCTGACCAACCTGCACATCAAGAACGACACCGTAAACCCCACTTACTCCTTCAAGGACCGGGTGGTGGCGGTGGCAATCACCAAGGCCCGCGAGTTTGGGTTCGAGACCTTCGCCTGCGCGTCCACCGGCAACCTGGCCGGGGCCGTGTCGGCGGCCGGGGCGCGCCACGGAATGCCGACCTACGTCTTCATGCCCGCCGACCTGGAGGTTGGCAAGATTCGAGGGGCCGCGGTTTACGGCGCGGGCATCGTGGCGGTGGAAGGCACCTACGACGAACTGAACCGGCTGTGCAGCGAAATCGCCGACCTCTACAACTGGGCGTTCTGCAACATCAACATCCGGCCCTACTACGCCGAGGGATCCAAGACGCTAGCCTTCGAGTCGGTGGAACAGTTGGGCTGGGTGGCACCGGACCACATCGTGGCGCCCATCGCCTCCGGCTCGCTGTACACGAAGATGGGCAAGGCGATGAAGGAGCTGGTGGAGGTGGGGCTGCTGGACAGCCAGTCCACTCGGATCCACGGCGCCCAGGCGGACGGCTGCGCGCCGGTGGCCGAGGCGTTCGCCCGCGGGCAGACCACGTACCGACCGGTTCGCCAGCCCGACACGGTGGCGAAGTCGCTGGCTATCGGCAACCCGGCCGACGGGTTCTACTCCCTGAAGCTGGCGCAGGAAGTGGACGGCGTGATCGAAGCCGTGACCGACGACGAGATCGTGGACGCCATGCGGCTGCTGGCCTCGACGGAAGGCATTTTTGCGGAGACGGCCGGCGGCGTGACAATTGCGGTGTTGGCCAAGCTTGCCGAGCGCGGCGTAATCGCCAGGGACGACCTGACGGTGGCGCTGGTGACCGGCAACGGCCTGAAGACGCAGGAGGCTATCGACGGCCGAGTGGACGCCCGCTATGAAATCCGACCGAGCATCACATCGTTCGAGCAGACGCTGGCCGATCGCGGCGTGCTGACGCCAGCCTAAATCGCGCAGGAGACGCACTCATGCCCCGAGTCCGAATTCCAACCCCGCTCCGCAACCTGACGGACGGCAAGAACAGCGTGGACATTGACGCCACGAACGTCGGCGACCTGGTGGAGAAGCTGAACGCCACCCACCCCGGATTCTCCGAACGGATCCTGGACGAAGACGGCGAATTGCGGCGCTTTGTCAACATCTACGTGGACGGCGAGGACATCCGCTACCGCGAGGGATTCGACACCGAAGTCGGCCCCAGCGACGAGGTGTCGATTGTGCCGTCGGTGGCGGGCGGCTAGTCCGAAGACCGCTCAGCCCGACCGGCCGGTTACGGAACCCCCGTGGCTTGACTGAAGACCGGAGACAGAGCGCCTCCGCTATAATTTAGTCCGAGTCACGGGGAGTTTCCCCCGATGACCGACTCGGGGACGATGTGTGGCGCGACCGGCTGCTCACGGGTCGCCAAGGAGGGTAGTCCCCCTATGACCGAGCATGGGAAGATGCGTGCCGCCCTTCTATTCGCGCGTCCGTCGGCGTTGGGGGGCATGGCCAGCATCCTTGATTTCGGCGACACGCTAACCGAATACAACACGGCAAACTCGCCCGAGCAGGCCGATGTTCTTGCCCTATGGAGCGACTGGCTGGCGGTGGGCGACGACATGTGGGTAGCGCTCAGGGCCTACGAAGGCACCGAATCGGAAAACCAGATACCGACGAGTTGACTCCTCCAGTAGCGAAGCAGCATCGCCGTGACTGAGGACGCGGAGTCCCGGCAACACGAACACTCGCCCGATGCGCGGGGCGAAGTGGCCAAGCCTCCCCCTCGCCCGGACGCGCGGGCTCAGATCGTAGAAGCAGTGCATGCGTCCCTGTACGCGGGTCCGATTCCTCCACCCGAAGCGTTGGCTCACTACGAACGCACCCTGCCAGGGGCGGCGGACCGGATTTTGAAAATGGCTGAAAGCCAGCAGGCGCATCGGCAGGCGACTGAGACTGCTGTGGTCAACTATGAAGTTCGGCGCGGAATGGCCGGACTAGCCGCAGGGGTGGGAGTCACCCTGGGCGCGTTTGCACTCGCCGGAGCGCTCGCGGCGCTCGGGCAAACCACGTTTGGCTTTGCGACCGCGATGGTTGCCATCGCCTCGCTTGCCGGAGTGTTTGTCGTAGGACACTTCAGTCGGCGTCGAGAGCGGAAAGCGCGCCTTGAGGAGACGCTTAACCCAGCCGTGGATGTCTCAACGGCGCCTGACGAAAAACCCTCCGGACCGCAGCTCCCGCGAAAGTGACAGCGGCCCGGGCGACGAGGTGTCAATCGTGCCGTCGGTGGCGGGCGGCTAGGCCGCGCTAACCGCACCCATAGGCGCGGCGCCCTGAGCCCCGGAGCTTCGGATCCGGGAAGGGACAAGTGCGCAGTCGGCCGCCGGAATCCTCGGCGACTATCGGCCGCCGACGGTGTCGTCGTCGTCGTCGGCCTTACCCAGTTCGCAGGGCGCGAACTCGATTCCGAGGCTGCGCGCCCGCGCCAGGTTGAAGGCGGAGGCGGGCGAGTCGCCGGCCACCGCGACGGCCAGGGCCACCACGAGTAACGCTAATCCCGGGGCGTTTCGCCGGTTGGAATGCCGAACAGCCACAACCATCACGTCCAATAGCCTTCGTCCTCATCGATGGGCCCAAGGCCCGGGTCTGTCCGGTTGCTGTCCGTCGCCCGCTCACGCGTCGGGTGGGAGGGGTTTGCGGTTGTCGAAGCCTTCGTCGCGGCCGTGCCAGTAGTCGATCGAGTCTTCCCCGAGGCGCCAGCAGAGGAACACCTCGTCGCCGTCGATTTCTGACGGAAAGTCGATGAGCCCTGTGGCGGGGTCACGCAGCACGATGTTGCGCGACCTGAGCCAGGCGACCAGCGGTTGCACGTCCCAGAGGGCGGCGACGAGCGCCTGGTGAGCCAGGCTGACCTCGACGGGCGTGCGACGGCTGGAGGTCTGGGCGTCCTCGAACGCCTGCCGCTCGGAACCGGCCTCCATCCAGACGCGCTGCAGGCTGCCGACGATGCGACGAACCTCGGGCAGGAGTTCGGTGGCCTCCTCCAGCGTGTAGGTCAGGCCCTCCTCGTCGTGCTCGTCCATGGGTCGCGGCCTCGCCTCAGGTCTGTAGGTAAGTATCGGCCAGCGCGGCGCGTCCGTGCGGCCCTTCAGCGCCAATCGCCGGCCACATGGTGCGTTCGCGCACGACGGATTGCGTGGGGTACCAGGCGGCGCGCAGGTTGCCGGCCAGGTAGACCGAACCGCCGGCGACGACCGAGCCGTGGTTGCCGGCCAGTGCCAGCGCGGCCTGCAGGGCATCGTGCGGGTCGGAGGCCTGGGCGATGGGCGCCTGACCGCACGTGACGCCCGCGTCGGCAAGCTGGGCAATGGGCAGGGCGGGCTTGCGGTAGACCTGCGGCTCGGTTGCTACCCAGACATCGAGCTGGGGTAGCAGCCGCGGCAGGACCTCCGAGGCGGCACGGTAGCCGACCATGCCGATAAGGCCGACACGGGGGCGGGGCAGGCCGGCGCCAGCCATCACCTGGCCGAGGGCACGGGCCTTGTCACCGTTGTGGGCGCCGTCCAGGTACACGGCGGGTCGGCCGGGCATGCGTTCGAAGCGGCCGGCGAGGCGGCCCCGGGCAACCGCCTGCCTGACCTCGGGCGAGAGCGTTGAGCCCGAAGCGCCCAGCACTTCAAGGGCGGCCTCGGCGAGGCGGGTGTTGCGCGAACGGAAGTCGGCGCCGTCCAGCGGAACCTCCACCAGCGGCTGGCCGATGGCGACGGCGGCTTGGCGCACGGGTGGCTGGGCCTCGGGTGGGAGCGGGCCGCACATCGCGATTGCACCGGGCTTGAAGATGCCGGCCTTGTGCCAGGCCACGGATTCGAGCGTGCCGCCGAGGCTCTTGAGGTGGTCGCGCCCCACGCTGGTAATGATGGCCAGGTCGGGCTGGACCACGTTGGACAGATCAAAGCGACCGCCGGCGCCGACTTCCATGACGGCGATGTCGACCCGGGCGCGGGCGAAGTACTCCAACGTGAGCGCCACCCAGACCATGCCGTAGGTGGGCTGGCCGTCGGGATCGGTGGCGGCGAATCGGTCGACATACGGGCGGATCCAGTCGACCAGGTCGACCAGCTCCGAGGGCCGGGCCAGTTGGCCGTCGCAGACGAACTTTTCCAGGGCGGTCTGCAGGTAGGGGGTGCAGTGCAGGCCGGTGCGGAGGCCGGAGGCGGACAGGCCGGCCGCCAGCTTGGCGGCGACGGAGCCTTTGCCGGACGTGCCGCCGACGTGGACGCAGCGGAGACCGTCCTGCGGGTTGCCGAGGCTGTCGAGGAAACGGCGGAAGCGGGCCAGGCGGCGTTCGCCGGCCTGAATGGATTGCTCCGGCGTGCGCTGGGTGGTCGGGCCGGCGGCGCCCTGGATCAGGCCGTTGACGTAGCCGACGGCGGCGTGGCCGGCGGCGATCTCGGCGTCGGTGACCGGCGGATCAGGCACCGTCGCGTTGAGCGAGCTTGAGCGCCGCCAGCATGCCGGCGAAGGACTCGCGCGAGTTCGCTTCCTTGCTGCGGTCCTCCGGATGCCAGTGGGTTTCAAGGTTGACCGCACCCGCGAAGCCTTCGTCAATCAGGGCGCGGAGCTGGCCGACGAAGTCGACTTCGCCGCGGCCAATGCACTCCCAGGCAATCAGGCCGGTTGCGTGATCGACCACGCGGGCGTCCTTGATGTGGACGTGCTGCGTCCAGGGGCGGGCAACTTCGTAGCCGGACGGGTAGGGGTTGCCGCCGGATACGAAGTCGTTGGAGGGATCCCAATTCAGCTTGACGCGGGGATGGTCGGTGGCTTCCAGGATGCGCACGGTGTTGACGGCGGTGTTGCCCCAGCAGCTGCGGACGTTCTCGACCAGGAGGGTTACGCCGGCGGATTCGGCGCGGTCGCCGGCGTCGCGCAATACTGCAACGATTCCGGCCAACCTGTCGTCGGGGAGCGGGCCGCCGTCGGGAAGGCGTGGGCTGGGATTGCCCATGCCGATCATGTCGTCACGGCGGCAGGAGAAGATGCGGACGTAGGGCGAGCCAAGGGCCTGGGCGACACGGATGCCGCCTTCGAGTTCGATGCGGTGGTGGTCCCAGCCGTCGATCGAGGACAGGTCGCCTACGTCGCCGGGCGGCAGGATGAGGACTTTGAAGGCCTGCGTGCCGACGGCGGATACGTAGAGACCACCGCGTTCAACGGCGGCACGGGTGCGTTCGACGAGGGCGTCGTCGCACTCGCAGGCCGCGCGGCCCCAGAAGTCCTCGATTTCGATCTGGGACATGCCGAGGTCGGCGGCGACGGCCACGCCCACGTCGACGTCCGAGGAGATCTCGCTGTTGACCACACCGACCGAGAACTGAAGGTTTGTGTCCACACGGGTTGACATGTCAGGCCGCCGTAGTTCGAGACCAGAACGACATCAGGAGTTCCTCCATTTCGGAGCGACGGTCGACGGCCGCCCGCAGCGCCTTCATATCAAGGCCGTCGCTACTGACCGACACACCACGCAGGTGCTCGGCCACGTCGTTCGAGGCTCGGGTCCAGCCGTGCATGAGGCTGCGGAGTTCGCGGGCTTGTTCCCGCGTGAGCGCCATGGGCGGCTCTCCGGCGAGGTGGGTGGGCGAGCGTAGCGCGTCTGACCGCTTGTCGGACGCGGTATTGACGGAAATGGGCCGGTGGTAGACTCCGCTTCTTGTTACCGGCGTGCGCCGTTCAGGGGAATCTTGGCGTCCGCCGACGCTCGCCCCTTAGCCACGGGAGGGCCAATGGCGATTCATGCTGGCGCGCCGCGTCGCTCGACGCTCGCGCCCGGAGACCACGCCAAGCTTGACGACCTGCGAGCGCGCCTGGCCGCCCTGAAGGATGAGCCGGGCGCCACGCTGGAAGCGCTTTATGCCGCGCAGGCCGTCTTCTCGTACGTGCCGCCCGAGGCCGTGACGATGATTGCCGAGGAACTCAGCCTTCCAGAGAGCGAAGTCTTTGGCGTGCTGACGTTCTACACGATGTTCCACCGCAAGCCCTCGGCCAAGTACGTGCTGCGGGTGTGCCGGGACTTGAGCTGCCACATCTCCGGGGCCCCGGCGGTGCTGAATGCCTTCAACGAGGCGCTGGGCACGCGCGTGGGCGAGGTCACCGAGGACGGCCTGTTTGAAACCGAGTCGGTTTCCTGCCTGGGACTGTGCGACCTTCAGCCGGCGGTGATGGTGAACCTGGAGCAGCACGGTCCACTGGACGCGGAGAAGGCCCGCAGCCTGCTGGCCGACCTGCGCGCGCGAGACGCCTGATGGAACTCGTCGTCACCAAGAACTTCGGCAACCCGGAGTCGTGGACGCTGGAGAGCTACCGCAAGGCGGGTGGGTACCAGGCCCTGAAGAAGGTTCTCGACGAGATGACGCCGGAGGACGTCTCGGAGGTGGTGAAGGCGTCAGGGCTGAGCGGGCGCGGCGGGGCGTTCTTCCCCACCGGGTTGAAATGGCAATTCGTGCGATCGGACCCCAAGACGCCGCGGTACGTGGTGATCAACGGCGACGAGAGCGAGCCGGGCACGTATGTGAACCGGTATTCGCTGGAGCTGGATCCTCACCTGATGCTGGAGGGGATGCTGATCGCGGCGTACGCATGCAACGCGACGCTGGGGTACGTGTACATCCGCGGCGAGTATGGGCTGGCGCACGAGCGCACGCAGGCGGCAATCCGCGAGGCGTACGAAGCCGGGTACCTGGGCCAGAACATCCTGGGCAAGGACGGCTTCGACTTCGAGGTGACCTTCCGCCGCGGCGCCGGGGCCTACATCGTGGGCGAGGAGACGGCGCTCTTCAATTCGCTTGAAGGCAAGCGCGGAAACCCGAGGTACAAGCCGCCGTTCCCCACGAACGTGGGCGTCTGGGGGTTGCCGACGGCGATCAACAACGTGGAGACGCTGTCGGCGGCGCCGGCGATCATCGAGAACGGGGCCGAGTGGTTCCAGAACCTGGGCCATGGCGAAGCGGCCGGCACCAAGATGTACTGCCTGTCCGGCCGGGTGGCCAAGCCGGGCGTGCATGAGTTGCCGCTGGGCACCACCGCACGCGAGTTGATCTACGACTATGGCGGCGGGGTGCTGGACGGACGGCCGCTGAAGGGCTTCAAGCCGGGCGGCGCATCATCGGCGCCGCTGGGTCCGGAGCACCTGGACGCACCGCTGGAACCGGGGTCCATGGCCGCGCTGGGCACGATCATGGGCACCGGCGGGGTGGTCGTTTACGACGACACGGTCTGCATGGTGGACGCGGCGTATCGCGACGCGCTCTTCTTCGAGGAGGAGAGTTGCGGGTTCTGCATTCCCTGCCGCGAAGGCACCCCCAACCTTGTGCAGATCCTGGAGCGAATCATGCACGGGCAGGGCAGCATGGACGACCTGGACCTGCTGGAAGACCTGGGCGCGAGCATGATGGCCTCGTTCTGCGGGCTGGGGCAGTTTGCGCACCAGCCGGTGCGCGGGGCCGTGCGGGCGTTTCGCGACGAGTTTGAGGCGTACATTCTCAACCGTTAGTGCGAGGCGGGCGTCTGCCAGTTCGCGAATAACGGGCGGCTGGCCTACGCGGAACGCGGGCTTCGATTCGCAAGCTGAGCGGGTAGCTCAAAGTCGCTTTGGGACTGCTTAGTTACGCCGTTTCAGCCGGTTCGTCGCGGCCGGAGTCTTCGGTCCAGCGGTACTGACAGCGGTCGTTGTAGTCGCAGTAGCGGCAGTGCTGGCCCGGGGTCGGCGTGAAGTCGGCGGCACCAATGCGTGTGGCCAGCGCCTGGTAGCGGTTGAGCACGTCGTCGGCTACGGCAGGGTCGGGTGACTGGGAGATGCCCTGGTTGTCGGTCAGGTAGTAGACGGTGAGTCTGGAGACGGCACTGTTGAAGCCGCGTTCGAGCGCGAGGGCGTAGGTGTGGAGCTGGGTGCGCAGGCGGCCAGGTAGTTCGGACGGGCGGCTGCCGCTCTTGTAGTCGATGACTTCCAAGCCGTCTGATCGCTCGTCGACCCGATCGATGACGCCTTCGACGGTGTGAGCGTCGTCGGGGCGCAGGCGGAGGCGGAAGCGGCGTTCCAGCATCACGGGGCGTCCGGGCGCGTGGCCGCGGGCGGACCAGAAGCCGTCCAGGAGCTCGTGACCGCGGTCCCAGATGTCGGGGAAGCGCTCGCGGTTCAGGCGGGGGGCGTCGCGCCAGTAGGCGGCGTGGAGTTCATGCAGGTCGGCGCGGGTGAGGCGGACGCCGTCGCGGAGTCGCTCGAAGGCCCGGTGCAGGACTGAATGAACGATGGCGCCCACGGTGAGCCGCGGTGAGAACGGGATGGGGATGCGCTCGATGTAGCGGAAGCGGTAGGCGTAGGGGCAAAACTCGTAGAGGGAGAGCTTGGTGTAGCTCAGGCGCACGGCTGGGACCGGTCGTGGCGATGGGCCTGGGCGGGCGATGGTCATGGATTCGAGGCCGAGTGGGACGGTCGGCGGGAAGCCGCGGTGTAGGCGCGGCGGAGCACGGACTCGGCGGGTTTGCCATTGGGGGCGAAGGTGGAGTCGTGGGCGTCGGTCTCGTCGGGATTCCAGCGCCACCAGAAGACGCCCTGGAGCGACTCAAGCCGGTAGGGCAGCCCGAAGAAGGCGGTGTAGAGGTTGGCCTGGAGATCGGGATCGACTTCGTGAGGCTTGACCGGGTCAGCGGCGCGCGGCTGGGTGGCGGCGGTGGCGGCGCTGCGGTAGCCGAGTTCGGTGAAGATGACCGGGCGGTCGAGCTTCCGATTCGTGCGCCAGGTTTCGATCTCTTCCAGCCAGACGTTCCAGGCGTCGGCGAGTTGGGCGTGGCTGATAAGACGGTCGGCCAGCGGAAAGTAGGCGTTGATGCCGATGAAGTCCAGGTCATCCCAGAAGGGCACGTTGGCAAAGCCGCCCAGACCCGCCGAGGGTGCGTGGCTGGCCGCGTAGGTGAGCGGACCGCCGAAGCGCTCTCTGACGCCCGCGATCAGCCCGCGCCAGTCGTCGGCCAGCGCAGCCTCGGAGAATCCCAGGTCGGTACCGAGGCAGAGCAAGTCGGCGTCGGCTTGGGCGGCCAGATCGGCATAGTGGTGCGTCATAGACGCGAAGCCGGCAAACCAGGCCCCGAGGTCCGCGGGCCGAATGTCGCCGCGCCATACCCCGTCGTCGCTGTCGACGAATGGCTTGAGCATGACGCGGAGGTCTGCGGCGTGCGCCCGATCGATCAGCCGCCGGATGTCTCCGTCCGGGGGTGTCCGCACGGAATCTGGGCGGATCTGGGATGCGTCGCTGGCTGCCTGATACCAGCCGGGAGCAATCGATATCCAGTCCGCGCCGGTTGCCACGGATGACTCAATCAGCCGCACGGCTCGCTGCTCAGCGAAGTCGGTCTGGGACAGGCCAGCAAGAGTGAGGCCATGCATGAAGGGCGCGCCGGTGGGATCGCGCCGGCTGACGCCGGCGAAGCCGCAGGCGGCGAGGGCGGCGCTAGCGGGGGCGAGCGCCGCGACGGCCAGGAGCGACCGGCGCCGGATTTTTGCCGGCGGGCGCATCAAGGGTGAATCGGGCAGCTGGAGCTAGCGGCCCAGGATCCAGCGCACGTCCTCGCTCATCATCTCTTCGTTCCACATGGGGTTGAAGGTGAGGTCGATCTCGGCCTTGCGGACGTGGTCCAGCGACTCGGCTTCCTGCTTGACCTGCTGGAGGATGTAGGGACCGGCCGGACAGCCGGGAGTCGTAAGCGTCATGGTGACGGTGGCGCGCTCGTCGCCGGCGGCGGCCTCAGGTTCGCCTTCGCCGGCAACGTAAGGAACGACATCGACCTCATAGATGAGGCCCAGGTCGACGATGTTTATGCCGATTTCCGGGTCGATGACGGAACGTAGCTGGTCTCGGACCTGATCGGGGGTTGTGGTTGCCACGGGGAGCCTCGTTGTTGCAGGCCTTCAAGTGTAGTGGGCACAGGCTACTGGGCACGGACGTATGACTCGCGGGCAATGACTCAGACGGACCCTCCTACCGAGGAACGCCTTTCCCTTCGTCGCAACGTGGTGGCTACGTCTGGAATCCGACATCAGCCGCGACCCTTCGCTGACGGTCGTCGAGGGTCTCGAATACGAGCTGGTCCGGATGCGGAGCAACGTACAAGGCTGTGGCGACGTGCCAGAGGTCGGCGCCGCGGAGATATCCGGCCTCCAGAATGGTGGCCAGTTCCGTCGCCAGCGGCCGGTGTGGCAGCACCCACTCAATCGGTGCGACGAGATCAGGCTGAAAGCCAAGTCCCTCCCTGGCAAAGACCGCTCGCAGCTCGGCTTCCAGCAGGTTCGCGGACAGCAAGCGCGAATAGCCATGCAGCCGGCTGGCAACAGCCGCGCCTTCGGACTCGTCGAAGGCCACCGCGACCAGAGCGGATGTGTCGACGTAGGCGGTGCTCAGCGGCCTCTCTCGGCGAGAAAGCGCTCAAGGGCGCCCGACCGCGCTTCTGCAGCCCGTAAACGGCGCCCTGGCGCAGAGGCAGGAACGAGGGCTCCTCGCCGGCTGAGATCGTCCAGTCGCTCGTCGAGCGTTACCCGGTCGACGTGCGGGACCCGGGTCTTCGCCCGCTTGTCTCCATAAGCCAGCGTCACAACTCAACTCTCCGATGCCAAGCGCACAGCTTCAACTCACCTTGCGTCGGCATCAACCGGATCGCTCTCATCGTTGAGCGTACATCAGCGAATCCTAAGGACCTCGGTCCAAGAGTGCGCGATCGGTGTCGAAGGTGGATGTTGATTTCCTCGGAGAAGCAAGTATTGCTGACACACCCAAGCTGAACGTCGGGCGTGGCCTGCCTCGTTCAGCCGGCTTCGTAGCCCGGCAGGATGCGGACGCCGGGATAGTTGACGGCGCGCCCGGCTTCGATTTCCAGTCGGTGATCCCAGCTGACCTCGCGCAGACGGTAGGCCCATTCACGACGCTCGCCGTCCCACCAGACTTCGGCCCAGTGGGCCACGGCGGCCCAGTGCGGTTCATATTTCAGACCGACGCTGCCAGGGCGCAGGATAGTGGTGTTCTTGTATTCGAGCTCGAGCGGGGCGTGGATGTGTCCCACGACCATCAAGGCAGGCGGGTTTGGGCCGATCAGGCGTTCAAGCTCCGCCGGCGGTGTATCCGCCCAGACGAACTCGTGCAGGTTGATGCCGTTGGCGTGCGCGATCAGTAATTCGGGCCCGTTGTCAACCTGAAACCGCAGGTGCCTGGGCAGGGCAGCCGCGCGTTCGCGCAGGTCGAGCGGCAGCAGTTTCACCGTCCAGTCGAAGACGGCCAGGATGAGGTCGCGGCGCAGTCCACGGCCGGGCACGGCCTTGAACGATCCAAGCGCCAGATCGCGTTCGGTGTCGCCCATCAGCAGCGTGACGCCAGCAGCTTCCAACGTGTCCCACACTTCCAGCGGGCGCGGACCGCCAAGGAGCTGATCGCCGGCGGAGACGACGAGCTGGAATGGTCCTCGCGCACGGATGTCGTCCATTACCGCGCGCAAGGCCGTCAGGTTGGCGTGTACGTCCGTAAGAACCGCGATTCGCATGCAGCGGCCGAGTGGTGACTAGCTCCGCGCCGGCTCCTCGACAGGGCGGCAAGCGGAAAAGGGCTTGTTCAGCCTAAGCAGCGCGCGCCGGGGCTGGCAACAGAATCAGCCCGGGCGACCGGTTCCCCGCCAACCTGTGTTAAGCTCTGCGTAAGCGCGACGCCGTTCCGAGCGTCGCGTCCTTTTTGTCCCCAATGCCAAAACTCAAAACCCGAAAAGCTGCCGCCAAGCGTTTGCGGCGCACGCGGCGCGGCAAGATCACGTCTTCCAAGTCGTGGGCCGGCCCCTACCGGCGGCGCAAGAGCCGTCGCGCTCGTCGGGCGAAGAATCGCGAACACTCGCTGCCGCCGGGGCAGCGACGGCAGGCGGAACGCCTGCTGGCGTCGAACTGAGGCAGACCAATGGCTCGCGTTAAGCGTGGCGTGACCAAGCGCCGCCGTCATCGCAAGGTGCTGAAGGCTGTGCGGGGCCATCGCGGCGCGCGCAGCCGGCACTTCCGGGCGGCGAACGAAGACCTGATGCACGCGCGGCAGTACGCCTACCGCGACCGGCGCACGCGCAAACGACAGATGCGGCGCCTCTGGATCATGCGAATCAACGCTGGCGCCCGCCTGCACGGCCTGACCTACAGCACGTTCATCCGTGGCTTGCAGGCCGCGAACGTCACGCTGGACCGCAAGGCGCTGGCGGACCTGGCGGCCAACGAGCCGGCGGCCTTCGAAGCTCTGGCCGACACCGCCCGAGCCGCGGCCTAGGGCGGCGTAGTCCCGGCGCGGGGCCGCTCCCGCAATGATTACCAGCGTTCGGAATCCGCAGGTGGCGCTGGCGCGCCGCTTGCATCGAGCGTCGGTTCGCCAGCGCGACGGGCTGATCCTGCTGGAGGGTCCGCGGCTGGTGATGGAAGCCGCCCAAGCCGGCGTTCTCCAGACCGTCCTGGTTGCGGACTATCCCAAACCCGACATCAAGCTGGCAGCAGACGCGGCGGCGGCGGCCGGGGCGCGGGTACTCACGGCCGCGCCGCACGTGCTGGCGGCGGCTGCGGACAGCGCCTCGCGCCAAGCCATCGTGGCCGTCGGCCGCCGACCGCAGGTGGCTGAAATCGACGGCACGCCGCTGGTCCTGGTGATCGACGGCGTGCAGGACCCGGGGAACGTCGGGACGCTGGTCAGATCGGGCGCGGCCGCCGGAGCGACGCTGATCGTTCGCACGCGGGGGAGCGCCGACCCCTTCGGACCCAAGGCCCTGCGCGCCGGGGTGGGCGCGCACTTCCGGGTGCCAATTCGAGACGCGGCCACCCCCGCGGACCTGAAGCCGCTGGCGGAGGACATTGTCTTCTACACCGCGGCGGCCGATGCCGCGCGCGGCTATCACGGCATTGACTGGACCGGCCCTTGCGGACTGGTGGTGGGCGCGGAGACGCGCGGCGTGTCCGACGCCTGGCGAGCCGCCTGTCGGGAAGCCGTGGGCATACCGATGCTCCGTGGCGTCGAGTCGCTGAATGCAGGGGCCGCGGCCGCCGTTATCCTGTTCGAGGCCGCGCGACAGCGCGCGGCACTCCCCCAGAGTTGACCCGACGGTGCAAGAGCGACTTGACGCCCTGCTGACCTCCGCACGCGCCGAGCTTGCAGCCGCCGCGGACGACGCGGCGCTGGAGCAGTGGCGTGTGACGCACCTGGGGCGTCGCAGCGAACTGACCGGGTTGCTGCGTTCGGTCGGCAGCCTGCCGCGCGAGGAGCGGCGCGAAGCCGGCCAGGCGGCCAACGCGGCGCGACGGGAACTGGAAGCGGCATTCGAAGCCCGTCAGGCGGAGCTCCGCCGCGGCGCTGACGGCGCACAACTGGACGTGACCATGCCCGGCTACCCGGTGCGCCTGGGCAGCCTGCACCCGCTGACGCGAACTCTGCGGGAGATCCGCCGCGTGCTGGCGCCGCTGGGCTTCCGGGCCGTCAGCGGCCCCGAGGTGGAGTGGGACCGCTACAACTTCGAACTGCTAAACATCCCGGCCGACCACCCGGCACGGGACATGTGGGACACGTTCCACATCGACGACAAGGCCCAGCCGGGCGAGTTGCTGCTGCGAACCCATACCTCACCGGTGCAAGCGCGAGTAATGGAACAAATCCAGCCGCCGGTGCGGGTGATCGTGCCCGGCAAGGTCTACCGCTACGAGGACCGCGACGCCTCGCACGAGGCCGAGTTCATGCAGGTGGAGGGCCTGGCCATCGACAAGCACATCACGATGGCCGACCTGCGCGGGACGCTGACCTATTTCGTGCGGGCCATGTTCGGCCCTGACCGCGAGCTGCGGATTCGCGCCAGCTACTTCCCGTTCACGGAGCCCAGCGCCGAGGCCGAGATGTCTTGCCACGCCTGCAACGGCGACGGCTGCCCGGTGTGCGGCGGGACCGGCTGGATCGAGATCCTGGGTTCCGGGATGGTGCATCCGAAGGTGCTGGCCGCCGTGGGCTACGACCCGGACGTGTACCAGGGCTTCGCCTTCGGCATGGGGGTGGAGCGGATTGCCATGCTCAAGTACGGCGTGACCGACATCCGGTCCTTCTACCGCAACGACCTGCGGTTCCTTCGGCAGTTGCGCTGAGCCATGCGCGTTCCCTTCGAGTGGCTGGGCGAACTGACGGGGATCGAGGCGTCCGTCGACGACGTGGCCACGCGGCTGACCAATGCGGGTTTTGAAGTCGGGGCGATCCACCGCGCCGGTGAAAACTGGGACCGCATTGTGGTTGGCGAAGTCGTACGTATCGACCCACATCCCAACGCCGACCGACTGAATCTGCCGACCGTGAACACGGGCAGCGAGGAAATCCAGGTGGTCTGCGGCGCCTGGAACTTCGAGGCGGGCGACCGGATTGCCTTCGCGCCCGCAGGCGCACGGCTCTGGGATCCCTACGCCGACGAGCCTGTGCTGAAGGAACTGAAGCCAACGCGCATTCGGGGCGTGGTTTCGCGCGGCATGTTGTGCTCCACGAAGGAACTGGGCATCAGCGACGACCACGAGGGGATCCTGGTCCTGGACCCCGACGCGCCGCTGGGCCGGCCGCTGGCGGAGGCGCTGGGCGGCGAGGTGCTGGAGTTCGAACTGAAGGCGAACCGCCCGGACGCGCTGTCGGTGCTGGGCATTGCGCGCGAGGCGGCAGCCTTGTACGGGACCGAGGTTCGCTCGCCGATTCCCGACGCGCGCTCGAGCGATGACGGGTCGAGCCAGCCCGTTGAGCTCGCGATCGACGACCCAGCGCTCTGCGCGCGGTATTCGGCCGCCCTCGTCCATGACGTGAAGGTCGGCGAGTCGCCGGCCTGGATACGGGACCGGCTGGAACAGGCGGGGGTGCGTCCGATCAGCACGATCGTGGACGCGACCAACTACGTGATGCTGGAACTGGGGCAGCCGCTACATGCCTTCGACTGGGACACGGTACGCGGCGGCTTCATCGGGGTTCGCACGCCGAGGCCGGGCGAGCGCCTGGTGACCCTGGACGGCCAGGACCGCGAACTGACGCCGGAGACGCTGTGCATCGTGGACGCCGAGGGGCCGGCGGCGCTGGCCGGGGTGATGGGCGGGCTGGATACCGAGGTCACCGACACGACGTCGACCGTGTTGCTGGAATCAGCCACCTTCGATCCGGTCAGCATTCGCCGCACGGCGCATCGGCTGAACCTGCGGAGCGAGGCGTCGCGACGTTTCGAGAAAGGCCTGCCACCCGAACTGACGGTGCTGGCGCTGCGGCGCTGCGTGCAGCTGATCGAGGAGATCGGCGCCGGCCGGGGCGAGTTCCTGACGGCCGACGCCTACCCCGAGCCATCGGATCCGGCGCCGGTTTCGCTGGCGTTCGATCGGATCGAACGGCTGATGGGGGTGGCTTATGACCGAAGCGAGGTCCGGCAGGCGCTGAGCGCGCTGGAGTTTGGCCTGGAGGAGAACGGCGACGATCTGACCGTCACGCCCCCGTTCTGGCGACGAGACGTAACCGCGCCGGCGGACGTGGTTGAGGAAGTGGCCCGCCTGGTCGGCTACGAGCGCATCCCCGACACGCTGCCCACCGGGCAGGTGATGGACCTGGCGCCGGGAGAGATCGACGAACGCGACGACGAGGCGCGCGACATCATGGCGGGTCTGGGCTTTGCCGAGTGTGTGACCTACGCGCTGACCAGCGAAGCGCGCATGGCACGGCTGCTGCCGCCGGACCTGTTGGACGCTTCGCCGGCGACGCCGCTGGGCGACACGGACACGTGGGCGGCGGTGCGGGAGTCGTCGATGAACGATGCCGGACGCTCCCTGACCGACCGGCTGCTGCCGCTGGACCGCGAGCCGCTGCGGCTGCGTAACCCGCTCTCGATGGAAGAAAACGCCCTGCGGCTGACCGGTCTGGGCACCATGCTGGAAACCCTGCGCGCAAACCGCCGGCACGCCGATCGCGACCTGCTGCTCTTCGACTTCCAGCCCTCGTTCCTGGCGCGCGACGGCGACCTGCCGGAGGAACCGAACTTCCTGACCGCCGTGATCGGCGAGCGGGTCAGCGCGGACCGCTGGAACGAAACCGGAACAGTCGAATTGCCGTTCGTGCGCGGGGTGGTGGACGAACTGCTGTCTCGCTCAGGCGTGCCAGCCGACGCGACGAGCCACGACGACCTTCAGCACCCGACGTTTGCCGTCGGCGCTGCGGCCGCCGTCACTTACCGGGGCTCTCTGCTGGCCGCCTACGGCCAGGTGAATTCAGAGGTGGCCGCGGCCTTTGACCTGGACGAACGGGCCTGGGCGCTGCTGGTGGACATGCCTGCCGTGCGGGCGGCCTCCGCCGGCCCGCCGAGCTTCAGCGCCTGGTCAGAGTACCCCTCAGCCCTGCGCGACCTGGCGATCGTGGTGGACGCCGAGGTGACCCAGACCGAGGTAAACGACGCCATTCTGCGCGCCGGCCGCCCACTGCTTCAGTCGGCCCGCCTCTTCGACGAGTACCGCGGCGAACAGATCCCCCCCGGCAAACGCAGCCTCGCCTACGCCCTCAGCTACGCCGCACCGGACCGGACACTGACGGATAAGCAGGCGGATCGGGCGCACAACCGGGTAGTGCGGGCGTTGCAGCATCGGTTGGGGGCGGAGTTACGCGGCTAGGCCGGACTCGTCCCGCTCAGGATCGTCGTCTTCAACGCATCTTCGCGGAACTAGCCAGTGCCACACTCACTTTGCGCGACATTCGTGTTCGATCCAAGCTGTCAACGCCAGTCGAACCTGATATCAAGCTCACGCAACACGGTGTAAATGTCCTGGTACTGGACTCCGAATTGCGTACAGACATTCGGTAGGGGAATTCTGTTCTTTGACTCCGGCCTAAGCGCTTCATGAGTAACTACGATCGCGTTATGCACTTTTCCGTAGGCTGCAATCCATCCGTCGGCTACTCGAGAAAACTCATCCTCAGCGGCCTGAGAGTATTGTCGTCTCTGCCGGACCCACTGGTGCATCTCCGAGAAAGTCTGTACAACGTCTCGTTCAGCAGTAGAAACGAACATCACGCCGGCGACCCGATCAGCCCACTCGACTAAGCCAGCAGGATACAGAAGTTCCGCACGAACTCTATCGATACTCGCAATTCTTCCCTGGTGAGCATAATACGTAAGACTCTCCCAGAACCCGGGACAAAGGTCCGGCGCATAGTACTGGCGAAAGGCTGTCACGAACACGTTGGTATCGAGAACATAGGTTCTCGGCTCGCGCGCCGATGAACTCGCGATCACTAAATCGGCAGGCCCATCTTCTCAGGCATGCGCTCAAAGGTCTCGCCACGAATGCCCGTAAGGCCATATGCCTCACGATAGGGCAGCCGGCCCTCCTTGACGGCGCGAGCAACGGCCGTGCCGAATCGCGGACCAATACGCCATCGCTGAGTGCTCCAGAAGTTTCCACCGCCAGACTCGCCACGCCGAATACTGCGGAGTTCATCATCTCTATAGTTTGAATAGAATTCGAAGAACATCCCGCGGCTGATCAATTCAGAATCGAGGGCACGACGAGCGGCGACGAGTGAACTTACTTTGAAGTGACGCGCAATAGATTGGTATGGATCTCGCGCTCGTCTCGCGCCATTCCAGAATTCACTTAGCTCTGCGGCCGGTACCAGAAACTCGGCAGCGGCGCTATTGCAGAAGTTCTCAGTCTCGTCCGATGGAGGCTGCAGTGCCTCGAACCGGGAGACTCCATCAACTCCAATAAATATATGCGCCAATTCGTGGGCCAGGGTGAATATCTGCGCGGCCTTGAAATCAGCGCTGTTAACAAACACCAGAGGGGCATATTCGTCGACAAGGGCAAAGCCCTGAAACTCGTTTGGGTCGAGCTTGCGCCGCGTATTGTTCCCAACAATTCCATTGAACACGACAAGTACGCCAGCATCTTCGATTCGATCCCGAAGCCGTCTCAAGGCATCTGACCAAGTGCCCTCGGCCACCGCCCATCCGTCGCTCAACCGCAGTGCATCACGCATCGCCGAAGCTACACGCTCAGGCCGAGAGTCCAGACTAAAGGCTCCCACAAAGTCCAGCGGGTCGCTCTTTTCCTCAACGAGATCGTCGTGCATCCAAGCCTGACGGCGCTGCATGAGGTAGACCGTCTCTAGGAGGTCAGGACTCGGTCGCTCAGGTGCGTCGCCGTTGCGGGTCCGAAAGTCGGAGATTGGCAGACGATCTTCGGGTGGCTCGTCCAGGTACAGAAAACCCACCGGGGTGTGGGTGTGATGCGCGACCTTGTCGGCTTGCGCGACCGTGATCGTGCCCGAGGCTTCCCATTCAGCCACGCGTTCGGGCCGTACGCCAACCTTCCGGGCGAGCACATCTACGTCCAGCCTTGCCCGCTCGCGCGCCCACCGCAACACAGACGGCTGCAAGGTAATCAGCAGCCTGCTCACAGCACTGCCTCCTCGCCGCTAGTCGGCGAATGCCTGGCCCGAATTATAGAAATCAGCCTGATCCGGCTTCCGACGGCTGCGCGGTGCCGGCGTTGGTTCTACTCCTCGAAGGTGACGCTCGCCGCGTGGAGTTCGTCGGCGCAGGCCTGGTCGATGGGGACGGGGGTGGGGAGGTTGTTTTGCTGGATGTAGCCCTTGTCGGCCAGCCAGGCTTCGACTTCCTCGCCGCTGACGTCGGCCAGCATGCGGCCGTCCACGACCACGCACGGTGAGAGCGGCTGGCCGCTCCGGGCGACCATCTCGTAGTAGTTGGTCGCGTCGTTGATGATGTCCTTGTCCTCGTAGTCGAGGCTGTACTTGTCAAACACGGCGCGGACGCCGGCGCTCCAGCCGCAGACGGGCTTGAGGTAGGCGGTGATGGCGGGCTGGTCAGTTGTCATGGGGTTCACTCACAGAGGCTTCACGGGTTGTCCGATTCTGGCAGACCGGAGCGGCGACGGGAAGAGGAGCGTCTCGGGCGGACGAGAGTTGACCGGCGATTCCTGAGCCGCCACGCTGCGGGTGCCGCGCTGGAGAGGATGACCGGCATGACGCGACTGAACGTGGGCGACCGATTCCCCGAACTGACGGGACGCTGGGACGACGGCCGACCGGCCCGCATACCGGACGACCTGGACGCCGGACCGGCGGTGCTGCTGTTCTACCGCGGTCACTGGTGATCGCATTGCCGGCGACAGTTGGTCGCCTATAGCTACGTGCTGGACGCCTTTACCGCGCTGGGCGTGCAGGTCGTGGGGCTGTCAGTCGATTCGGCCGCGGACGCCGCGACGACGCGCGAGCGTCTGCAGGTGGACGTGCCGCTGGTGGGCGACCTCGCTTACCCGGACTCGGTGGACGCACTGGGCGCCTACCGCAACGAAGACCGGCAGTCGCACCAGGCCAGCGCGTTCGTGCTGGACGCGGACCGCCGAGTAGAGCACGCCGTGTACAGCGCCACCAACGTCGGGCGGCTGATGCCCGAAGAGGTGCTTCGGATCCTCAGCTAGCCGAGGTCAGGCCAGGTTGGGGTTGACGGAGGCCCATTCGTCGACGGGCGGGATGATCCCCATCTCGATGGTCTCGTCGCGCAGCGCCTGGAGGTGAGCGTAGGCGGCGTCGAGTTCGGCCAGTTCGGCATCGTCGCCCTGCGGCATGGACCAGCTAACGCCGTCCGGCCCGAGCTCCGCGGGCATGGCCATCATCACGTGCGAATAGGGCTCGCCGGTCAGGTAGGCGCCGCAGGGCCACTCGAAGGTCGAACCGCCGGCGGCGGCATGCACCATCATGGCCGTCTGGTGGCCGGGCGACTGGAAGGATGAACGGCCGCGCAGCTTGATGATGCGCGAGCCGCCGTCCAGCACGTCCTGGCGGATGCCGGCCCAGCCGTCGGCGTCCAAGCCAACGCCGTTTACCGCGGCGGCGCCCGCGATGACGTCGTTCAGCAGGACACCGTCAATGCGCGTTTCGCCCTTGAACAGCGCCATCTCCTGGCCGTGGCCGCCGTAAGTGCGGCAGCCGGTGACGCGGGATTGGGACACGCCAAAGTGCTCGGCCAGGCGCGTCTGCAGGCGGGTGCTGTCGAGTCCCGCGAGGGTGCTGACGCGTGAGGCGGGCAGGCCGGAATGCACCAGGGTGACCAGCCCGGTCACGTCGGCCGGGTTGAAGACGATCACGACCAGTTTTGCGTCCGGCGCGTTGGCGGCAATGTCGCGGCCCAGTTGGGCGGCGATTTCGGCGTTGCCGCGCAGCAGGTCCTCTCGGGTCATGCCTTCGCGACGCGGCGCGCCCCCGGAACTGAGCACGTAGGCCGCGTCGGCCAGGGCCTCGGCGGCGTCGGTGGTCCAGGTGACCTCGGCGTTGGGAAAGCCGCAGTGGTGAATCTCGGCCGCGGCGCCTTCCAGGCCCGGTCCGAAGGGGTCGAACATGGCGATGCGATTGGCGGCGCCGGTGGCCAGCAGCGATTGCACGATGTTGGAGCCGACGGCGCCGGCGGCGCCCATCACGGCGACCTTGTCGTTGGTAGCGTAATTCATAGCCGTCGGCGTCAGGCTTTCATGCCGGCCAGGGCGTCGCTGGCGGCGGTGGTGAGCATGCGCAGATCGTTGCCGAAGTCGATCAGGGTGAAGCCCTGCTGGACCAGTTCTCGGGCTTTCGCCACGTCCGATATCGGCGTTCCGGCGGGCTTGCCGTTGGCCTTGGCCCCGGCCAGGATCGCGTCAATGGCGGCGACGTGGTCGGCGTCCACAAACGCCCCCGACGTATTGAGGCCCATGGAGATGGCCAGGTCGTTCGGCCCGATGAAGGCCACGTCGATACCGTCCACGGCCATGATGGCCTCGATGTTGTTGACGCCCTCCATGTCCTCGATCTGCGGGCAGACCAGGAGCTCGTCGTTGATGCGGTCGCGGTCGGCCATGTTGATGGTGGCGCGGCCGGAGCCGGCGGAGCGGTGGCCAACGGGCGGATAGCGGCAGGCGTCGGCGATGGCCTCGGCCTGCGCGACCGTGCTGACGTGCGGAACGATCACGCCCATGGCGCCGGCGTCCAGCGTGCGGGCCAGGACGACAGGGTCGTGCGACTCCACGCGGGCCATGGGAATGCCGCCGCGGGACTCGATGGCGCGGAAGGCCTCGGTGGTCGTGCCGATGTCCCACTGGGCGTGCTCCACGTCCACGGCCAGCCACTCGTAGCCGGCCACGACGAGCGCCTCCGCGGCGATGGGCGAGACCAGGTTCAGAAATGAACCGTACGAAGGCTGGCCAGCCTGGATTTTTTGCCGAACGGGATTGGGGAACTGCAAGGGAGACCTCTTCTGGTGAAGCGACACAAAGCTGGGTCGATTGTTACGCACGGATGGGGGGCTGTCAGTCGGTCGTGGGGCTGAATTACGCGCCTACACTGCCTGTAGCGAGTGATCCTGGAGATTCATGTATGCGGACTGAGATCGAGTACAACCCGGCCTACACGATGCTGACGCTGGAGCTGTCCAGCGGGGAGTCGGTGAAGGCGGAGCCGGGGGCCATGGTGGCGCAGCAGGACGTGGAGATGACCACCGGCATGGGCAGCGGCGGCATTTTCGGCGGCATCAAGCGCATGGTCGGCGGGGAGTCGTTCTTCGTGAACACCTTCACCTGCCACGGTCCCGGCAACGGCTGGGTGAGTCTCGCCCCACCGGTGCCCGGAGACATCGTGGGTCATGAACTGCGCGGGGGCGAAAGCCTCATCGTCCAGTCGGGCTCCTTCCTGGCCTCCAGCGGCGACGTGGAGCTGGACACCAGCTTTTCCGGTGGGCGCGGCTTGTTCAGCGGTGAGGGCCTGTTCCTGCTGCGGGCCTACGCCGACAGCGGCGGCGGCACGATCTGGTTCGACTCCTACGGCGCGGTCAAGGAGCTGGAGATAACGCATGGCTCCGAACTGGTGGTGGACACCGGCCACATGGTGGCGTTCACCGAAGGCGTGGACTACAGCATCGGCAAGGTGGGCGGCATCCGCTCGCTGATCGGCGGCGGCGAGGGCCTAGTGATGAAGTTCAGCGGCATGGGCACCGTGTGGGTGCAGAGCCGGAACATTTCCGCGCTGGCCAACTCGCTGATCCCGTTCCTGCCGAAGCCGAGTTCCAGGTAGGGCGAGGCCAGCCGTGGCGGGCCGGTCAACGGAAGCTGACGCCCCTGGGGCTTAGCCCGAGAGGCAGGCCATGACGGGGTCGTAGTCGGGCAGTTCCGGCACGTCTGGAGCGGTCTCGATGTGGGCGACCTTGCCATCGGCGTCGACCACGATGACCACGCGGTTGGCGATGTTCATGCCTTCCAGCAGCACGCCGTAGGCGCTGGCCGTGGCCCCCAGCGGGTTGAAATCGCTCAGCACGGGATAGCTCACGCCCGTCTGCTCGGCCCAGGCCTGTTGCGACCAGCCGTTGTCCGTCGAAATCGCGACCGTCACCGTGTCGGCGAGCCCGGCGAGCTTCTCCTCGATGATCGGGAGTTGGTTGCTGCAGGTCGGCGAGAAGGCCGCCGGCACGAAATTGATGACGACCGTCGAGCCGCGATGGTCCCTCAGCTTGAACGGCTCCTCGCCCCTGGGTTTCGACGGAAGCTCGAAGTCGGGGGCCTCGTCGCCGACCTTCAACGTTGCTGTTTCAGACATTAAACGCCTCCCACGGAAGTTCTAACCGCGATCGTACGGGCCGGGGCCCCGGCTGGCTATTGATAGGCCGATGCCTGCATGCCGAACCAGGTGGCGTAGGTGCCGTCAAGGGCGATGAGTTCCTCGTGGGTGCCGTGCTCGGAGACCCGGCCATCCTCGATCACGTAGATGCGGTCGGCCATGCGCACAGTGGAGAAGCGGTGCGAGATCAGCACGGCCATGCGTCCAGCCACGAGTTCCTTGAAGCGTTGGAAGACCTCGTATTCGGAGCGGGCGTCGAGGGACGAGGTGGGTTCGTCCAGGATCAGGAGTTGGGCGTCGCGCATGTAGCCGCGGGCCAGGGCGATCTTCTGCCACTCGCCGCCGGAGAGTTCGGTGCCGTCGCCCCACCAGCGGCCCAGGGTGGTGTCGTAGGTGCGGGGCAGGCCCTCGATAGCCTCGGCGGCGCCGCTTCGCTTGGCGGCGGACTCGACCAGCCCGGGCGTGTCCTTCAGCGGCAGGTTGCCGTAGCCGATGTTGTCGCCGGCGGTGGCGTGGTAGCGCACGAAGTCCTGGAAGATTGCGCCGATCTGGCTGCGAATGCTGGCCACGTCGTAGACGCGCATGTCGCGCCCGTCGATCAAAACGCGGCCGGCGGATGGGTCGTACAGCCGGGTCAGCAGCTTGACGATGGTGGTCTTGCCCGCGCCGTTGGCGCCGACCAGGGCGATGGTCTCGCCGGAGTTCACTTTCAGGTTGATGCCGCGCAGTACGGGCTCGCGGACGCCCGGATAGGCGAAGTTGACATCGCGGAGTTCGATCCCGTCCTTGATGGGCCGGGGAACGGCGCGGCGGCCGGGATCGGGGCGAATGTCCGGCTCGAAGGCCAGGAAATCAAAGAGGTTGGTGAGGAACAGGTTGGCCTCGTACATCGAGTTGACGCTGGCGAAGATCATGCGCAGGCGGTCCTGGGTCTGGACCAGCGCCTGGTGGTAGAGCGTGAGGTCACCCAGCGTCAGCCGGCCGGCGATGGTGGCCAGCGCGACGAAGATGTAGAGGCCCGAGGCGGTGCCCGCCGACAAGATGCCCAGGACGAACGTGACGCTTTCGCGGGAGATGGTGAGCTTGCGGTTCTCCCGGTAGAAGCGGGCGAAGGTGCGGCGGTACTGGTCCAGCAGATGGCCGCCCAGGTCGAAGAGCCGGACTTCCTTGACCGTCTCGTCCGAGGTCATCACGTAACCGAGGTACCAGAGCCGGCGCGCGTCCGGGGCGCGACGCCATTGCATGCGGTGACTGAGACGGGCGAACCACATGTCAGCGCCCAGGTAGGGGACGGACGTGACCGCCACCACGATGAGAATCCACCAGGCCAGCGAGGCCAAGAGCGCCGCGACCGATACAAGCTGGATGACGCTCCCAACGAGCGAGAAGGTGTTGGTGACCAGGCCGGTCGGACGCATGTTGGCCTCCCGACGGGCGCGTTCCAGCATGTCATAGAAGGTCGAGTCCTCGAAGTAGGCCAGGTCCAGGGTCTCGGCCTTCTCCAGGATCATGATGTTGATGCGGTTGGAGAAGCGGTCGCCCAGCATGGCCCGCAACGCGCTGCCGCCGTGGTCGAGCGCGGTGGCCGCCAGCGCCAGGGCCAGTTGCAGCACCACCAGCGTGATCACGCGGTTGACCGACGCATCGGTCCCGCCGTTGGCGATGGCCTCGACGACCGCGTCGATCACCAGCTTGGTCAGCCAGATCGTGGCCGCTGGAATGAGGGCCCGGACTCCCGTAATGGCGGCCACTCCGGCCGTGAGTCCGGGGCTGGTCTGCCAGACCATGCCCAGCACGCGCGGCGTGTAGGCGAAGGTGGTGCTGAGGGCGCGGAGGTACTCGCGGGGACTGAAACCCGCCCGCCCCGACGGAGGTCCGCGACGAAAACCCATGAGATAAAGGGGTCGGGGAACTAACGAGGACTAGAGGCTAGCAACCGACAGGCGCGGACTTAGGTAGGGTTCGTCACCAATCGCGTCGCTGGATAGTGAGCCGCCCAGGCCCACCAGAAGGGCGTGCTGTGGACGAGCGGCGGCAACTGCGCGCTGGCCAGCGGGCCTGATATCGCTCGTCCACTCAGGTTCCAGACGCTGCCGGTTTCGCGATCGCGGAAAGCGCCGTCGGCAAACTCAAAGGTGAGCAGACGGCCGTCGACCTCGCGGCCGTGGGCGGCGGCCATGCCCACGTCGCGTGAGTCGGCAATCTGAAGCGTATCCAGAACGGACAGGGCGCCTGGCGACCAGAAGGCAACGACTGGCTGGCCACCCACGGCGTGGTTCACGACGCGCCGGCTGGCCAGGTGGCTGAAGTCAAAGGCTACGGCTTCGCTGTTGAGGTCCAGCGCCAGGACGCGTGCCGTTGAATCTAAACGGGGATCGACCTCGCCGGCGGCGTAGGGCGTCGAATCCCGGCTGCCTTCGTAGCCCGCGTACCTGGTAGTGCCGTATGCCGACTTGTCAAAGTCATCGGGGCGGCTCCCCGGCTCGAGAACGCGGCCTTGCGGGAACATGCCCTTGAACTCTTCATAGCTCACCAGCAGCGATGGGCGCGGCCGAAGTCGCAGGCCGGTGTAGTCGCCAACGATGGCTTCGCCCGTGAACTGACGCCACCAGCTCTGAGTCAGTGAGTCCCACAAGAGCCGTCCGCCCAGGTGCACGGCGTCGGCCGCTCGAAACCGCATGGCCGCACCCAACAGGCGACGTTCATACACCTGCGCCAGGTTTGTCCGGGGGTCGTAGGTGACCAGTAGCGGCTGACCGCCGACCACGTCGTTGACGGTCTCGTGCCAGAGGAGAAACCGAAGCGGATAGGCGCGGACATCGTCGCGCGCGGCAATCGCAATGACCGGGTCGGTCGGTTCCAGAAAGGCGTCGGCTCCGTGTAGATCTTCGAATAGGGGTGCGTCGATCGGATCCGCGTCGAAGCCGTCGAGGCCACCCGTGCGCAGCTCCGTCAGTGCGACGCTGGTGATCTGGAAGTTGGTGTTCCAATGCCGGTCGCGCAACTCTTGCGCACGCCGCAGGTCGGCCGGTGAAGCAGTTACCAGGGTTGGCCGGCGTGCCTCGAGGATCTCGGTTGGCAGCCGCATGCGGGTGGCGGCGCCGGCAATCGAGGTGTCGGGTGGGACCACCGCCGCAAATGGCGGCTGCTCGGCCGTACTCGAGGTTTCCGGCGGCTCAGCGGTCGTTGCGCCGGTCGACTCGCCGCAGGCGGCGAGAGCCAGACCGGCGGCCGAGGCCAGGGCCAGCAGTCGCCGGCGGTCAAGTCGTCGGTTCAGGGGTTCGGGGCGGAGTAGAGGCGTGTCGCGGGTCGAAACGCCGCCCAGGCGAACCAGAAGTGGTTGGCGTGCACCAGCGGCGGCAGTTCCTTGCCGGCCAGCTCTCCGCTCAGCGCGCGGCCTGTGATGTCCCACGTCGATCCTGTCTCCTGATCCTTGAACGCATTGTCCTGAACCGTAAAGGTCAGCTCGCGTCCGTCGACCACCCGTCCGTATGCCACGCCCGACCCAACCGCGCCGGAGTCGGCAATCGAAGTCTTATCCAGCGCCGACACCGTATTGGGCGTCCAAAGCACCACGATCTTCTCACCGCCAACGTCATCGTTGACGACACGCTGCTCGCTCAGTTCGGTGAACGGGTAGGCTGCGGCTTCGCCGTTGATCTCCAGCGCAACGACTCGCTCGGTCGCCCGCAGGCGGGTGTCCAGACGGCCCTGGAACAGGAAGGGCCGTTCCTCAATGCGGCCATCGGACTGGAAGGGCCGGTCGTCGACGGTGTCGTATCCACCGTACGGATTTCGGCCGTAGGGGCGCGAGAAACCCGTGTCGCGGGAAAGGACCCGGCCGTCGGGGAAGGCGGCCTTGAACTCGTCGAACGCGATCAGCTGCGATGGCAGGAACGTCAGGGTCACACCGGCCAGGTGGCCGACCAGGCCCTCGCCCGTCAGCTGCTGCCACCAGGTCTCGGTGACGTCGTCCCACATGATGAGGTCGCTGTTGCGCAGGTTGCCGGAGACGCCGAAGCGCAGGGCCGAGCCAAAGACCTCGCGATCGAACACCACGGACGAGTTGCACAACGGGCAGAACGTGACGGCGACCGGCCGCCCGCCGATGACGTCGTTCACGATCTCGTGGAAGGTCAGGATCTGGAGCGGATAGGCGCGGGCCTCGCCGTTGACGCGAAGCGCGATGACCGGCTCGCGTCCGGCGACGAACTGTACGGCTTCCGCAAAGTCGGTGAACTTGGGCTCGTCGATGGGCGGGATGCCGTCGCGCGGCACGCCGCCCGAGAAGATCTCGTCAAACTTGACCAGCGATGTATCAAAGTCCGTCTTCCAGCCAATGTTGCGCCAGGCGGTGGCCGACAGCTGGTCGCGCTCGCTGAGGGTTATCAGCCGCTCGGCGCGCGAGTCGATGATCTCGGCCGGTACCTCGATCGGGCTGTCGGACGCGCTGGCCGGGGCGGGCGGCAGAATGCCGACGTCGCCCTGGGCCTGCCGCACGCGGGCCGCGATGTCGGGCAGCCGGGTTCCGGCCGGCGGGCCGGAGGGAGGCGCAGCGGCGGCCGACGCCGGAGCCGCCGCTTGCGGCGCTGGCGAGGTTGTTGACGCCGCAACTGGCAGCGAAGCTCCCGGCTCAGCCGGCGGCGATGGTGTGTCCTCGCCACAAGCGGCCAGAACCACAAGCGCAGCACCGCCCAGAGAGCCCGTGAGCAGTCGTCGGCGTGTCATCTGGATGGGTTTCGTCATGCGGGATCAGATATTGGAGTCGACGGCTTAACAGTACGGTCGGAGAGCCAGGTCGTCGGGAAATATTCGAACACAGGCAGCACCTGTGTCGGTTCGACGCGGTCTCAGAGGCCCTGGGCGGAGGCGCTGTGGAAGACGTCCACGCCGGCGCCCAGGCCACCGTCGGCGTCACGCAGGATGATGGCGGGGCTGGCGAAGGCGGTGCGGCCGGGGTACGTGGGCACGCGCACGTCCCAGCCGCGCGATCGCAGGTTGGCGATCGCCTCGTCGCCGAAACGTGGATCCACCGTCACCCAGGGGGTGCTGGCGTCCAGGCGCGGCGCGGCCACGGCGTCCTGGGCGCCCATGCCGAAGTCGAATACGTGCGCGATGAGCTGGGTAAGGCAGTTGGTAATGCGGCGCCCGCCGGATGCGCCAACGGCCAGCGTGCGACCGTCGGGCGCGCGCACGATCGTGGGCGTCATGTTGTTGAGACCGGTGCGGTTGGGCGCGACGGAGTTGGGGCGCCCGGGCACGGGGTCGAACCAGAACATGCCGTTGTTCCAGACGATGCCGGTCTCGCCCGCCACGACTTCCGAACCCCAGGAGCCGCCGAGGGTGTTGGTCAGCGACACCAGCGTGCCGTCGGCGTCGGCGGTGCAGAGATGGGTGGTCGAGGTTTCCGACTTCTGGCGTTCGAGCGCGCGGGCCGGATCCTGGTAGGCCCAGGCGTCCCCGGCGGTGGGGATGGGGGGCGGGGCCTCGGCATCGATCTGCGCGGCGCGGGTGGCGGCGTAGTCCTTTGAGGCCAGCGCATCCCAGGGGGCGTCCGCGCGTTCGGGATCGGTCATGAACTCAAAGCGGTCGGCAAAGGCCAGGCGGGATGACCAGAGATAGGCGTGCAGACGCTCCACGTCATCGTGCGACATATCCGCGGACGCGGCCCGTTCGTAGATGTTGAGGGTCTCGATGGTGGTGGGTCCCGCGCAGCCGGGCCCCGGCGTCAGGACCTCGGCGCCGCGGAAGGTGGTGGTCAGCGGCGGCGAGACGCTGGCGCGGTAAGCGGCCAGGTCGGCACGTTCAATGACTCCGTCGTTTTCGGCGCAGGCAGCGGCGATAGCCGCGGCGATGTCGCCCCGGTAGAAGGCCTCCACGCCGTCCTCCGCCAGAACGTCGAGCGTGACGGCCAGTTCCGGCTGGGTGATGCGGATTCGCTCCATGTGATCGGACTGCGGCGGGTCGCCGTTGGGGTAGAAGTTCCGCTGCAGCTCGGGGTGACGCCGGGCGGCGGCCGCGGTGCCCTCCATGTACATCGTGTCAAACCAGCCGAGTTCGAAGCCTTCCCGAGCTAATTTCGCGGCGGGGAGCACGAGGTCACGCCAGGGCATACGACCGTGGCGCTCGTGCAGCAGGCCCAGCCCGGCCACAGCGCCGGGAACTCCCATGGCCCGGTAGCCGTGGATGTTGGCGTCGTCCACCACGCCGTCCCAGAGGAAGGCGCTGACGTTGCTGCGCCCGTCGCGCGGATAGCGGTCCGGGGTTGCGCCGGACCCCGAGCGCATGGGAAAGGCCACGACTTCGGCCAGGTCGGCTCCGGTTACGACGGCGTACCCGCCGCCGCCAATGCCGCTGCTCCAGGGTTCCACCACGCCCACGGCAAGGGCCGCCGCCACCGCCGCGTCAACAGCCGAGCCGCCGGCGGCCAGCACCTCCACACCCACCGCGCTCGCAGCTTCGTGCTTGGTGGCCACCATGCCTTGACGGCCGCGAGCCTCGGTCTTTTCGATGGTGAGTTCAGTACGCAGGTCCGACATCAGTACACCGCCGCGTCAGCAAAGAGAGCGCTCACCGATTCACCGGTGTGAATCCTGCGGATGGCTTCCGCCAGCATGTGGGCAACCGAGATCACGCGAATCTTGCTGCCGGGAAGATCGGGGTTCAGCGGCACGCTATCGGTCACAACCATCTCTTCCAGCGGCGACTCTTCAATCAGCTCGTATGCCTGGTCCACGAAGACCGGGTGGACGCACGCGGCGTAAATCGCTTGAGGCTGGTGGCGCAGGATTTCCCGCAGACCCTCGCGGATTGACTGGCCGGTCACGACCTCGTCCTCCATGTAGAGCACGGTGCGCCCACGAATGTCGCCGGCAAGGCCGCGAATCGTGACGTCCGACGTGATGGGGTCGCGGAACTTGTCCAATACGGCCAGCTGGGTGCGCAAGCGCCGGGCGCACTCGCTGGCCGTCTTGATGCGGCCGGTGTCACCGACTACAACCAGGTCATCGATCTCGAGCCCGGCAAAGTAGTCGGTGAGCAACGGCATGCCGGTGAGGTGGTCGCTGGGCATGCTGAAGAAGCCGCCGATCTGATCGGCGTGCAGATCGAGGGTGAGCACGCGGTCGGCGCCGGCCGTGGCCAGCAGGTCCGCCACCAGGCGGGCGGAAATTGGCACCCGCGGCTGGTCCTTCTTGTCGGAGCGCATGTAGGGGAAGTACGGCAACACGGCCGTCACGCGCGCCGCCGAGGCCCGGCGCATGGCGTCGATGGTGATGAAGAGCTCCATCACCGAGTGGTTGACCGGACGTTGGGAGGTCTGCACGACGAACACGTCGGCCTCGCGCACGTTCTCCATGACGCGGACGAAGGTGTTGTCGTTGCCGTACTCGAAGATCTCGATCTCGCCGGGCCTGCAACCGAGTTCGCGGCAGATGCCGTCGGTCAGCACGGGATGCCCGCGGCATCCGAAGACCATCAGCCCGTCGTCCGCCATGCCCATTCCCCGCCCGCGCAGCGCCACGGGCTAGCGTATCGGGTCGTAGCAGACCACGACCGGCGTCACGGCGTGACGGAGCACGTGGGTGGCGGTTCGGCCGAGGTCGCAGTCGTGTTCGCCCAGGAAGCGGTGCGCGCCGACGACGATCGTATCGGCCTCTTCAGCGAGGCTGGTTTCGACGATAGCGCTAAACGCCGAGCGGGCCTGCTTGACTTCCGTACGCACCGGCGCGCCATTGGACGGCAGCAAGCGCCGGGCGTCATCCAGCACGGCTTCGGCCTGGCCAAGCATCTCGTCGCTGGACACGTTCAGGGGCAGGCGATGGCTGACTTCGATGACGTGCAACAGCAGGACCGAGGTGCTGCGAGCGCGCGCCAGCAGGGCCGCCGTCGTAACCACCGCCTCGTCCATGTGCTGGCCGCTGACCGCGGCGATTACCGGGCGTTCAGGCTGGTACGCCATGCGGTGGGCGCGCGGTTAGGACGCGGCGGTCGCCTGGGCGCCGTTTGCCTGGGTGCCGGCCAGCGGCGCCAGCAGCATCTCGCGCAGTTCGGCGTTGATCTCCTGGGCGATGTCCACGTGCTCGCGCAGGAAGGCCTTGGCGTTCTCGCGCCCCATGCCCAGGCGGGTGCTGTCGTAGCTGTAATGGGCGCCGCTCTTGGTGAGCACGCCGTGGTCCACGCCCAGGGTCAGCAGGTCGCCCTCCCAGGAAATGCCCTGGCCAAACATCATGTCGAACTCGCAGAAGCGGAAAGGCGGGGCGACCTTGTTCTTGACGACCCGCACGCGAGTGCGCGCGCCGATGACGTCGGTCCCCTTCTTGATCTGCCCGATGCGCCGGATGTCCAGCCGGACCGACGAGTAGAACTTGAGCGCACGGCCGCCCGGCGTGGTTTCGGGGTTGCCGAACATCACGCCGATCTTCTCGCGCAACTGGTTGATGAAGATGACGATGGTGCGCGAGCGGCTGATGTTGGCCGTCAGCTTTCGCATGGCCTGCGACATGAGCCGGGCCTGCAGGCCCACCTGCGTGTCGCCCATGTCGCCGTCAATCTCGGCCCGCGGCACCAGGGCGGCCACGGAATCGACCACCACCAGGTCCACGGCGTTGCTGCGCACGAACACGTCGGTGATTTCCAGGGCCTCTTCGCCCGCGTTGGGCTGGGAGACGATCAACTCGCCCACATCCACACCCAGGGCTTCGGCGTAGGTCGGATCCATGGCGTGTTCCACGTCCACGTAAACGGCGGCGCCGCCGGCCTTCTGCACCTCGGCAACCACGTGAAGCGCAAGCGTGGTCTTGCCGGATGCTTCTGGACCAAAAACCTCCACCACGCGACCCCGGGGCAATCCGCCCACGCCCAGGGCCACGTCCAGAGACAGCGAACCGGTGGACACGGCGGGCACCTGGTCGGCCTGCATGGCGCCCATGCGCATGACCGAACCGGTGCCGAACTTGCGCTCGATCTGTTGAATCGCGGAGTCGATCGCCTTTGCTTGGTCGTTGGCCATGCGCCTGATCCCATCACCCGTGGCGCCGGGGCGGCCGGCGCACGCTCGTGGGGTCATGGTATCGGAAGGGGCGGCAGGCCTGCCTGATGTTGCAACGGGCCGCCCGCTCGGATAGCGTGCCAAGGGACCGTCTGGGGAACCGGTGGCCTATGCAATCCAGGCAGACGCGAGCCGCCGTGCTGTACGGGCCGGGCGATCTGCGGCTGGAGTCGCGTGACGTTCGCGAGCCCGAGGCCGGCGAGGTGGTGCTGCAGGTCGCGGTGTCCGGCATCTGCGGGACCGACCTGCACTACTGGGACGGCTGGCAGTTCGACTCGTGGTTTCCGGAGCGATCCGATCCATGGATTCCCGGGCACGAGTTCACCGCCACGGTGCAGGCCGTTGGCCCTGGGGTGCATGACCTCAAACCGGGCGACTCGGTGGCGGTGGAGCCCAATAACTCCTGCGAGGACTGCCCCGAATGCGACCGGGGCATGTTGAACTTCTGCTCCAACCGCATGCCGATGGCCTGGGGCGCGTGGTCCGACGTGGTGATTGCCAACCGCCACCACCTCACCCCAATGCCGACCGGGGCGGACATGCGTACGGCCAGCCTGGCGGAGCCGCTGGCCTGCGTGGTGCGCGGGTTCGATCGCGTAACGGTGACGCCCGGCGACACGGTGTTCATTGCCGGCGCGGGGCCGATCGGGCTGCTGGCGCTGCAGGTCGCGAAACACCAGGGCGCCGGGCAGACGATCGTGAGCGAACCCGGCGAGACCCGCCGCACCCTGGCCGCCACGCTGGGCGCTGACCTGGTGCTGGACCCGACGGTGGACGACCCGGTGGAGGCCGCCCGCAGCCTGACCGATGGCTTTGGCGCGGACATCGCAATCGAGGCGGCGGGGGCCGGTCCGGCATTCCAGGCGTGCCTGGACACGGTGCGCGACTCCGGCACGGTGCTGGTGATCAGCGTGGGCAACCCGTCGGAAATGTTCGAGTTGCGGCTCTACGACTTCTTCGCGCGCGAACGCAAGATCGTGGGCAGCAACACGCGCGTGCACACCTTCGAGCGGGCCCTGGACTTGATCCCCGAACTCAATGTCGAGCCGATCATCACGCACACCTTCGACCTGGACGACGCCGTCGAAGCCGTGATGACCGCCAAGTCCGGCGCGGGCGCGAAGGTCGTTTTCGACTTCCGGTCCTGACCCCGGTCACCGACGGCGCCCGCGATTGGTAGCCGGCTGACGGCAACTGAACACCTGCGCGCCGTGCGCGCTGGCGACCGGCGTTATCTCGCGAAAGTTCGGCTGAAGGAGATCGCGCGGGCTCTGGGCGCTGGTAAGGACCACTCGGAGTTCGCCGTCGGGCGCCAGGCAGCTGCGGGCGGCCTGGATCAGTCGCGCGGCGGGTCCGTGATCCACGCGCGAGCCAACGTGGAACGGCGGGTAGCAGAGGATGACGTCAAAGGGCTGCTCGCCGGTCGGCGCGCCGTCCGCCAGCCGTACATCCGCCTCGAGTCCATTGGCTTTCAGCGTACGGCCGGTGGTTTCCACGGCGGCGTAGCTCCAGTCGACGGCGGTCAGCGTGCGGTCCTGGCGCGCCGCCGCCACCGTAAGCGCCCCCGAGCCGCAGCCCAGGTCGAGCCAGCGGCCGTCCCGTTGCGGCAGGTTTTCGGCCAGCAGCGCCGTGGCGGGATCGACGCGGGCGGGTGAGAACAGGGTGGGATGCTGGCGGAGCGTGACCTCGCGACCGGCAATCCGCAGCGTCGACGTCCACGCGAACTGCTGGGGCGGGGGATCGTCGACTTGCTTCTCGAACAGGTACAGCCGGCGGTGCTCGCCGACGGCGCGGTCGATGATCGGGCCGACGATCGGCGACAGGCGGCGCCGGAGGGACTCGATGCCGCGCGCCCGGTCGCCCAGCAGGGCCAGCAGCCCGCCCGTCGGCAGTGCCCTTGCCGCCGCGCGAACCACCCACTCCGCGCCTGCCCGGCCCAGCCAATGAGGAGCGCGGACCACGGCGAAGCTGGCCTCCGCCGGCAGCAGATCGTCCAGCGGCAGCACCGTCCAGGCGCCAGCCCCGGCCCGGCAACTCTCGGAAGCTCCCAGGTTCAGCGGAATCAGCATGCCGTCGTCCGGCCATCCGGCGGCGTCCGCTGCGACGGCCAGGCCGGCGTCCCAGGCGGCGACTTCCAGCAGCGGCGCCTCCGGTTGCCGGTCCAGCGCGCGCATCAACAGACGCAGTTCCTGGTCCAACTCGCCGCCCGGCTGGTCGGCGCGCGAGGGAATCGCAACCGACCCGCCCGGCAGCCGCAGACGGCGCCAGGCCAAGGCTGTGGCCTGATTCAATGCAATCGAAGGCGAGCTGGCATGTGGCGAGAGTAGCTGTCAATGCGTTCAAGCAGGCGGCCAAACTACGCGCGGCTGTGAATTGCGCCTCCGCAGTGCTATGTATTGCTGTCAGGGCACACGCACCAGAGACCGAGGAGTCCAGGTGATTGAATCGAAGCTGGGAGCCGACGGGCGGACAACGCTGCCGAAGGCGGTGCGCGAGGCGCTGGAAGTCCAGCCAGGGGACCGGCTGCGCTATGTCATCTTGGACGGCGAAGTTCGAATCCGCGCCGTGAGGCCCATCCAGCGGCTGTACGGCGTGCTGGCGTACGACGGGCCACCGGTGTCGCTCAACGACATGGAGCGGGCCATTGGCGAGGCGGCGCTAGGGGACTAACCGGCCGAGGGCACCGGCCTGGCGGAGTGCGACTCACGTAGCATGCCCGCGGCGCGTTTGCGCTAATTGCACTTGCCTGGGGCCGGGCGAGCGTCGCCGGCCGTGGCGGACGGGCGGATGACGTTGCGATGCAGCTGATCGACCAGCGGCTCGCCTACTCGGCGACCGACCTGGTGGGCTTCCTGGAATGCCGGCACCTGGCGAACCTGGAGCGTGCGGCGACGCTGGTACCCGAGGTCCGGCGACCGGTCCGCGACGACCCCGTGCTGGACCGCATGGCCCGGCGCGGCCAGGAGTACGAGGCGCGCTACCTGAAAGAGTTGCGCGGCAATGGTCGAGAGATTACCGAAATCCGGCCGCCCGACACCGTGTCCCCGGCCCGCCAGATCAGGCCGGAACACGCGGCCACGTTGCAGGCCATGCGTCGAGGCGCGGAGGTGATTTACCAGGCCGTCTTACTGGATGAGCGTCGGCTCGGGTACGCGGACTTCCTCCAGCGAGTCGAGACGCCCAGCGACCTGGGGCCGTGGAGCTACGAAGTCGTGGACACCAAGCTGGCCCGCCAACCCTCGGCCCCCGCCGTGCTGCAGATCTGCATGTATTCCGATCTGCTGGGCGCCATGCAGGGGCGATTGCCGGAAAAAATGCACCTGGTGCTGGGCGGCGTCCAGCGCGAGACGGTGAGCCTGCGGGTGGCCGACTACGCGGCCTACTACCGGCTGGTGGCGAGGGAGTTCGAGTCGTTGCTGGACAGCCCGGACGAGGTCTATCCGGTCTCCACGAAGCCCGAGCCGGTGGGGCACTGCGACTTCTGTAGCTGGACGCTGGAGTGCCGCGCCCAGTGGCGGCGGGAGGACGACCTGGCGCTGGTGGCCGGCCTGTCCAGGCGCCAGCGCCGTGCGTTGCACGACATCGACATCACCACGCGCCGCGGCCTGGCCAATCCTTCGCCGCCGCTGCCGGAACGCGTGGAGGGCGTCAGCCCCGAGGCCCTGGCGCGGGTGCAGAAGCAAGCCGCGATCCAGGTGCGTGGCGAGGGGCGGGTGATCTCCGAGCGCATATCGCCCGAACGCGACCGCGACAAGGCGCTGGTGCCGGACCGAGGGCTCTGGGCACTGCCGGAACCCTCGCCGGGCGACCTGTTCCTGGACCTGGAGGGCGACCCGTTCTATGGCTCGGACGAGGTCGACGGGATCGACTACCTCTTTGGGGCCATTGAGCCGGGACAGACCGACGCGGCAGGCGAACCGCTGTTTCACGCCTTCTGGTCGATCGAGGACGGCAATGTGTCGACTGCGGCCGAGCGCCAGGCGTTCGAGGACTGTATCGACATGATCATGGACCGCTGGACCACCTATCCGGGCATGCACGTCTACCACTACGCGCCTTACGAAACCGGCGCGATGAAGCGCCTGGCCGGCCGCTACGCCACGCGCGAGTCCGAGGTGGACCAGTTGCTGCGCGGGCAGGTGTTCGTGGACTTGTACCGGGTGGTGCGGCAGGGCATCCGGGCCTCGGTGGAGAGCTACTCCATCAAGCGGCTGGAGCCGCTGTACAACTTCAAGCGGGAAATCGATCTGCGCGACGCCGGCGAGAGCATCGTGGAGTTTGAGCACTGGCTGGAGCCCGAGCCGGACACCGACCGGGACGCGCTGCTGGAACAGATCAAGGCCTACAACCGCGACGACTGCATCTCCACCTGGTACCTGCGCGAGTGGCTGGAGCAGCAGCGGGCGGCGCTGGTGAACGAACTGGGCACCGAGGCGCTTCCGCGTCCAACGGTGGTGGAACCCGAGGAAACGGTGGATTCGGAAGAGCAACTCGAAATCAAGGAACTGGTGGACCGGCTGACCGAGGATCTGCCGAAGGACCTGACGGACGGGTCATCGCTGGAGGATTCGGCCCAGCGCGGACGCTGGCTGCTGGCGCAACTCGTGGACTGGCACCGGCGCGAACACAAGGCCGTGTGGTGGCGCTATTTCCACCTGAAAGACGAGCTGACCGAAGACGAACGCGCGGAGGAAACGGATGTGCTTGGGCGGCTCACCTTCCTTGACGCGCGGCCCGACCCCAACCCGCGCGCCCGATCCACGATCTACCGCTTCCGGTTTGCGGAGCAGGACCACAAGCTCACGGTCGGCGACTCGGTGCGCACGCAGGACGGCAAGGACGCCGGCCGGATCCTGCGTCTTGACGACGAGACCTGCGAAGTTGAGCTGCGGCTCGGTTCGTCCCGACCTCCGCCACAGCCCACGTCGCTTATCCAGTTCAACTACGTCAACCCGCGGCCGAAGCCCGGCAGCCTCAAGCACCTGACCCGGTTGGTCGTCGACAACGGTATTGACGCCGCCGGGCCAAACCAGGCGGCGCGCGACCTGTTGATGCGCCGGCCGCCGCGGGTTGGCCAGGCCGAAGACGCGGCGCTGGCGGGCGAGGGCGAGGACGCGCAGGCTGCGGCCCGCCGGCTGGTGCAGGCGCTGGAGGAGAGCTACCTGGCCATCCAGGGACCGCCCGGCTCCGGCAAGAGCACGGTGGGCGCTGAGATGATCGTGGACCTGGTGGAAGCCGGGAAGCGCGTCGGCGTGACGGCCAACAGCCACAAAGTCATCGGCGAGCTACTCGAGAAGACCGCGCGGGTGGCCGAGGCAAGAGGCGCCGACGTCAGAATTGGCCAGCGCACCAACGACGAGCCCGCCTCCAAGAGCTTCCAGCACCTGGAGAGCACTGACGACGCGTGCGACAGCCTGACCGCCGGATTCCTGGATGTCGTGGGCGGCACCGGCTGGCTGTGGGCGAGCGAAAAGATGGGAAGCTCGGTCGACGTCCTCTGCATCGATGAGGCCGGCCAGATGTCGCTGGCCGACGCCCTGGCCGCGGCGCCTTGCGCCACCAGCCTGCTGCTGCTGGGCGACCCGCAACAACTGGACCAGCCGCTGCAGGGTGTCCACCCGCCCGGCGCCGACCGGTCGGTGCTGGCGCATCTGATTGGCGACGACCGCGTGATGCCAAGGGAATACGGTCTGTTCCTGGACGGCACCTGGCGTCTACACCCGAGCATCTGCAAGTTCACATCCGAAATCTTCTACGAGGACAGCCTGCGTTCGCATCCGGGACGGGAGAACCTGGACTTGGCCGGGTCGCCGCCCTTTGCTCGGACGGGGCTGCGCTTCGTTTCCGTGCCGCATGAGCGGCGAGTCAGCGACTCGAAGGAAGAAGCGGAGGCGATTGCGGAGCACGTTCATCGGTTGCTCCAGTCGCACCCGTCGTGGACTGATGCCGAGGGCGCGGGACATTCGCTGACCGACCAGGACGTGCTGATCATCACGCCCTACAACCGGCAGATCCGCGAGCTGTCGTCCAGGCCCGAACTCAAGGGACTGCGCATCGGCACGGTGGACAAGTTTCAGGGACAGGAAGCGCCGATATCGATCTACTCCATGGCCACCAGTTCCGCCGATGACGCTCCGCGGGGCATGGAGTTCCTCTACAGCCTCAACCGCCTCAACGTCGCCACCAGCCGCGCCAAGTGCCTGGCGGTGGTCGTGGCCAGTCCCGGCCTGCTGGCCGTCCGCTGCCGCACGCCCCGCCAGATGCACCTGGCCAACGCCCTGGCGCGGCTGTGGGAAATGGCGGAAAACGGCGAAGCGTGAGCGCGCGGTCCACGGATGCCGAGGCCCTTAAGGCCACCGAGGCCTGGTTTCGCCGGCAGGGCGTACCCCATCTCATTGAGGACTACAGCACGCGGCGCGACATTCTGACCCGCACCCTGCCGTTTCTCATCACCGTGCTGGCGCTGCAGATTCTCCTGAACATCAGCCTGGATTGGCCGTGGTGGGCGAACGTGCTCTCGGTCGTCGGCGCGGTGGCGGCGGTGACGGCGACCTGGATGGGCATCAACGCCCTTCGCCGTCGGAAGCTGCTGGCACTGCCGGATGAAGTGGGACCCGTGGAAATGCTTGTCTTCCTGCTGACCTCGCCGGCGCTCACGGGCTTCATCCTCGGAGACTGGGAGAGTGCGGCGTTCGGACTCCTCGGGAACGCCCTGCTTCTGCTCGGCGCCTACCTGACGGTGGGCTTTGGGCTCCTGCCAATCCTGCGCTGGGGCGCGCGGCGGCTCGTTCGCGACGCGAAGGATGTGCTGGGGCTCTTCGCGCGGGCGCTGCCGCTGCTGCTCATTTTTGTGACGTTCCTGTTCATTGCCGCCGAGGTGTGGCAGATGGCGGGCACCATCGAACTCGAGCGCCTCATCGCGGTCTTGGGGCTCTTCGCGCTGGTGGCGGCGGCCTTCCTGATCTCCCGGCTGCCGCACGAACTCAACGACCTCGCGACCTTCGAACGCTCGGAGCGGGTGATCGAGCTTGTGCAAGGGACTCCTGCCGCCGGCCTGGGCGTTTCGCCCGACTCGCTGAGAATGGACGCACCGCTCAGACCCGCGCAATGGACGAACGTCGGACTCGTCGTGGTCGTCGCGCTGGCGCTGCGGGTCGTGTTTGTTGGCTCGCTGGTGGGAGTGTTCTTCCTGGTCTTTGGCGGCATCGCCATAGACCTCAGTACGGTTTCGTCGTGGACGCGGAGCGATCCACGAGTCCTGTTGGACTTTCCCTGGACCGGAACGGGGCTAACTGGCGAGCTGCTGCAGGTGGCCGCCTTCATGGCTTCCTTCTCGGGCTTCTACTTCACGATCAGGGTCCTGACCGACCGGGAGTACCGGCACGAGTTCTTCGAGGACGTGGTGGGCGATGTGCGGCAGGCCCTTGCGGTGCGCGCCGTCTATCTTGGCGCGCTCGCGCAGATCGAGGAGGACAGGGACTGACGCCCCGACTGCCCCGAGCGGAATCGGCCGGGTCGCGCCCGCAGCGAGATCGTGCCTCTGCAATGCGCACGTCTTGCGTGTTCCCGGGTCCTTGGAATGGCCTGGGAACAGCATGGGCCGGTGCGGACTGATCGCTTGAGGCCGTAACGATCGACGCTTGACCTTTCGCATCCGGGCTACTGCCAGTCACGGGATCGTGGCGTGCCCAGGGAGTCGGACGTGACCGGCGTGCAGGTCTCGGCCATCACCTGCACGGCCCCGTGCTCGTCCTGCAGTTCGCCGTTCACCATCATCACCGGCGAATCCAGGATTGCGCGCTGATAGCGGGTGAAGATGTCCGGGCGAATGATCACGTTCACCAGCCCGGTTTCGTCCTCCAGCGACAGGAAGGTGTAGCCGCGCGCGGTCGGCGGATGCTGCCGGTTGATCACGATCCCCGCCACCGTCACCATGATTCCCGTGCGGGCCTGTTCGCGGAGGGAATCCGGCACGCCGCTGTCGCCCAGGCCCTGGAACTGCTGGCCGCTGCCTCGGCCGTCGTAGCTATTCCCGGCGCGACGGCCGCGCTCGCCATAGCGTCCTGTGGCGATCTGCTGGGGCTGGCGACCTCCACCGGTTCGCTGCTTCCCAACGGCGGAGCGTTCACGTGGCCGGCGAACGGCCGCCGGGATTGAGACCCGACGAGTCCCAGGGCGCGGCCGGCTGGCCGCCAGGGCCGGCAGGTCGGCGGCCCGCAGCACCCCGGCCTCGGCCAGCTTGGACCGCAGAAACTCCAGCCCCCGCCAGCGCGTGGAGAGGCCGGTGGCGGCAAAGTCCATGTGCGCCTGCACCAGCGCGTCCGCCGCCGGCAGCGCCACCGGTTCTTCC
>JAJEDE010000021.1 GCA_022821645.1 Chloroflexota bacterium | reverse complement strand
AGAGCACTCGTGAAGGACACACCCTCTACCGCGATGCCTTTCGCATGGTCGGCGTCTCGAAACTCGAAACCTTCAACAACCTCGGGCGAGAAGCAGGCGTATTGGGTTGACGAGGTATCTGCTCGACTCGAACGTCTTCATCCAGGCCAAGAACCTGCACTACGGTTTCGACTTCGTCCCGGCATTCTGGGATTGGCTGCTCATGGCGAACCAGGAAGGCAAGGTGGCAAGCATCGAGAAAGTCGCGGATGAGCTGCGTGCCGGAGGGGATGAGCTATCGGAATGGGCCGAAGAGCGAGGCGACAAATTCTTCCTTCCAGCGGATTCCGCCGTATTGCCTGCTCTCGACAGAGTCAGTCATTGGGCAAGCGGCCAGCATTATGATCGGGCAGCCATTGCCACGTTTCTGCAGCTGGCCGATTACTGGATCGTCGCCCATGCCCTAGCGCACAACTACGTTGTCGTCACCCACGAGGTCCCCGCCGAAACCATCAGAAAAATCAAAATCCCAAACGCCTGCATCGGTCTCAACATCCGCTGCATCAATCCCTACCAAATGCTGCGGCAAGAAAAAGCCCGATTCGTGCTTGGCTAAGTCAATTGGCATCGCGGTCCAGAGCACGACGTTCAGCGAGATTCCTGGACAACCCAATCAGCTACCAGGAAATGCCCCGCCAACACCACGTACGCCTCAACCTGAAGGTCCCGGGTGTCCAGGCTCGAACGCAGCTCAACCCAGGCTCGGTGCCATTCCCCCAGATCGGCGACGCACTCGTCAGACTTCAGACGTCCGCGCTATCGACCTCGTCAAGCGTGTACAACTCGTAGCTCGTCATCCGAGCACCAATCTCGTGCTCAGCCAGCAGCCCCGCCAGTTGCTCACCGCCGATGAGCGCTACCGGAGCCGCATCAGATCGCTGCGCTTCCTTCTTGGCTCCCGAGCTGAAGTCGCTCGTCGTGATAATGAGCCCCTGCTCGTGCGCTCCCAGCGATCCCCTTACCTGCTGCACAATCGGGGCTATCACGTTGCTCTTCCAGCGTTTTGCCTGCACCGCCATTCGAATGCGAATCGCGTCGCCGACTACCAGGACTCCACGAACGTCAATCCCGCCGTCTCCTGACACGTCTGTCACTTTGACGTCTTCGAATCCCATGGCTACAAGCAACTCACCTACCAGACTCTCGAAGTCAGCGGGCGACGTAGTCCGGGCGCGGTCCAGCAGCCCATCCCGAACCTCTCGATTTCGCTCGTCGATCAGATTCGCTACCTCATCGGGCAGCCAAGCGGTTAGGCCGATCAGCCCTCGGCCGTGCCGCACAAAGCGCGGGGACTCCTCGCGTTCCTCATGCCGCTTGATCTCGTTATGGATAACCGCGTACATGGACGCCGCCGGTGTGCGCCCCTTTGTCTGGATGAGTCTGCGTTCGAGTGCAAGCTTTGTGATCTCGGCATAGTGCATGGGCTGCTGGATAGGCGAACCACCAAGAATCCGTTCCGCCGCGTCTCCGAACGACATCTTGTCGCCAGAAGAGCCGGAAGTCAGAGCAAACAGCCCAGGACCCACGTGAGTGAAGCGCGAGCCGGAGCCCCTTTTCGCTATGTCCCCAGAGATGCTGGCGTAAAGCGTTCGTTCGGGGCTCTTGCTCGAAGTACTCCATTCCTTCCGGGCAAGCATCAGTTTCGTGATTTCCTTGTAGTGCAGCGGTCCGCTCGCGTCCCCTAGTACAGCGGCCGCAGCGTCAAGCGTCTTCACGACTTCACCTCTGGAACATCCTTGCGAGCACCAACTCCCTCTCGGCGATGCGGCAATCTAGCGCGTTCACACTCCTCGCCGCATCCCGGTTAGTCCTCAATGATGCTCCTCCAGACGGCCTCGGACACCAGGGTCGATCAGTTGATGCCCGGGACCGCTTCAAATGGCGAGGCCATTCCACGCCAGCCAGTTCATTCGCCTCGAGATTGGTCAGCACCACCCCTATGGAGACTTTTCTTGACTCGGCGCATCACTGGTCATCCAGCGCCAAGTTGGCCGCAGTCTCCGGGATCTGACCGAGGAATCTGTTCGGCGTATTGACAGGGTGCGAGACACCGTCGATCCGAATCGGGTCCCCGATATAATCCAACCACGGCGATTCACCCGCAGGGCGCTTCTGTTGGACACCTTGAATGCTTAGCCACGCGCCCATCGAATACGAAACCCGCACCGAGATGACTGCGGCGCTCAGGGAATCCGGACTGGAACAGTCGGCTGACCGGCTTGGCTATCCGCAGCGCCTGGCGGACGAGGATCCGGACGAAGAACCCATTGCCACTGCGTCACTTCGGCACCTGACCTTGTTCCTGATGGACGAACGGCATCTCGGCCAGCCCGAGATCGGCGTCAGCCCGGATGGCGTGGCCTTGGCCCAGTGGCGCGTCACGGGCAACGGAATCATGGCCATGGAGTTCCTGGGTTCGGGACTCATCAGGTTCGCGGGCGCATCAGGCCCCGGCAGCCGTGATGGTGAATTACTGCGCGTGAGCGGCACCCTCCCACGAGCCAAAGCTCTACAGGCCGTCCAGTCCCTTCTGCCCTGACGTTGCCAGCGCAAGGTGACCCATACGCCACGCAACGCCCACAACCGACGGAACCATGGGGATACTGAGACTAGGAATCGTGCCCAACTCAGCCGTCGTGATGTCTACCCGAGCAACGCGATCAAGATCCCCGTCACCGTGCCCAGCACGTTGATCACGACGAGCAAAAGAAGCCCGGCGAACCACTTCGTCAGACGAGTCTCGAGATTCGCTAGGTCAGCCTTCGTCGCAAGGTGGTCGTAGGCCCCTTCCAATCGGGCGAGGCGTTCCGCTTCTGTCGCCATTGATTCCTCCTTGACGAGCATTCCTGAACCCTGCCGATCGATCGGCTCGGGCCAGTAGTCGGAATTCGTCCGCCCATACAGAATTCTACCCGCCACCGACCATCACCTGCCGCCGTAGTTCCGACTCCACTTGGCAGGTCCACCCGCCTCCAAATCTCACTTCTCACTGCTCTCAGCTCACTTCTCGCTTCCCATATCTGATCCCCGTCGGCAAAACCCCCGTCTCCTCCCCCCGCCTTATCGCCTCCGCCGTCTCCACCACGCTCTCCACATCATGCCGAGGCTCATACCCCAGCAGCCCTTTGATCTTGCTCAAGTCGAACTCAAAGAAATTCGACTCCGGCAGCCGCGCGTCCACGAACTCCAGCCCATACCGCTCCGCAAACCAGGGCACGTGCTCATCCCACCGGAACACCGCCGCCCCTCCCAGCGTGAACTCCTCGCCCACCGCCGCGTCCTTCTCCAGCGCCAGCACCAGCCCTTGAACCACGTCCCGGACGTCCGCGAACTCCTGCTTGTACGCCACCCCATTCGGACAACGACTCAACAGCAACTTCTTCTCGCCCGTCCACAGCGACCGCAACTCCCGCAGAATCTCCTCGTCTTCTGGACTCTCCGCCGTCGCGCTCCCGAACCGCTCGATCGCCTCGCTCAGCAGAAACCGCCCCGGCAAGCCGTCCTCGTTCAGAAACTCCCCCGGCTCGATCACCGTCGCAAACCGCATCGACGTCGCCGGAACCCCGTACTGCCGGTGATACGTCATGCACAGCTCCTCGCCCACCCACTTTGTCAGGAAATACGGCATCTGCTTGTACGTGCTCACCATCGCCTCGGTAATCGGCTTGTCGAAGTACCGACCCTTCTCGCCCAGCCGCCAGTAGATCGCCTCCGTGCACGCATACACCAGCCGCTGCAAATTCGGCACGTCCGTCCGAACCGCCTCCAGGATGTTCACCGTCCCCATCCCGTTGATATTCAGGTACTGCCGGTTGTCAAAGGGACCGCCAAACGCCGCCGCCAGGTGATAAATCGCATCCACCCCCCGCACCGCCCGCGTCACATCCTCGAAGCTCCGCAAATCCCCTTCCACCACCTCCACGCCCGCATATTCCGCCAGCTTGTCCGCCCTGCTCGCATCCCCCGGATACACCAAACACCGAACCTCATGCCCCCTGGCCAGCAACTCCACCGACAAATTCCCCCCAATCCGCCCCGTCCCACCCGTCACCAAAATCTTCATCCCCATCCCCCGTTAGCTTGCTGTTGTCCGAACCCCAGGGTCAGTCAGGTGAGCACCGGCGTATCCGTTCCGGGGCAGCCTGAAACCCGGGCCGCCGCTGCCAACACACTACAGCGCCCATGCCGCCGACTGCCGGACGCCGGCCAAAGCTCGGTCACAGGCGACTGTCAGCCTCTGCCCGCAACCCCTCGCCGGCTGCCGGCTGATGCTGGACTTGCCGTCTGTTTCCAGTCAGTGTACACTTAGTGCGACCGTTCTGCAACCTGAGATCCGGATGCACCGCCCGCCACTCCGCCCTGCCACCCCTCACCCGCCAGCGCGGCGCCACGGCCCGGACGGCATCACCCCACACCCTGCCGCCGTCCCCCCGCCCAACCTCGCCCCGCCACGCCCTAATCCGCCCCGTCACCCCGTCCACCAGCCATCCCAACCCACCAAATCCACACCCCAAACCACCCCGCCTCGCCATCCGCCACGACCTCGAATTCGGCCTTCCACCCCTACCCCGCTCGCCGCCAAAACCCCGCCAAAATGCACCCCGCGCCGCCTCAAGAGTTTTTTAGAAAAAACTCTTATTGCGCGCGAGGAGCCACTTCCAACCCCTCCGGCTCTACCCCAGCAACCCCAACTCCCGATCCGCCACGTCCTGGTACGCGCTCAGCGAGCCATCCACCACTTCCTGCATCGTCACCGGCCGCCCCGCCTCCGACGACTCATGCGCCGCCATCACCAGCGCCACCGCCGCCAGCCCGACCTCCGCGTCAACCTCAACCGTCCCATCGCCCTCGATCGCATCCAGCACCTCAGCCATCTCAATCGCAATCAACTTCAGATCCGCCCCGCTCCCCACGTCGCTGTGATCGTTCTCGTACCGAGCCAACCGCTCCCCGCCAAAGAACCGCGCCGTCCGGTCATCCAGCCCAAAGTCCGGCGCCAGCGCCAGCACCTCCTCGTCCGGCAGCGCCTCTTTGGACCGCCCCAGGTACACCTCCAGCGGCCTCCCCTGCCGCACCCCAGGCATATCCACCTGCCCCTCGCTCCCCCAAAACGTGAACCGGTCAAACCCCGGCCCCTGCGCCGCTCGCTCGTACAACCACTGCCCCAGCGCCCCGTTGGCGTACTCGTACGTCGCCATCAACACGTCCGGCGCATCCGCCTCTTGGCTCTCCGGATACTCCGCCGAGTAATGCTCATGAAACGGCTTCACCTTCTCGTCTTGGAAATATCGCAGCGGCTCCCGCAACCGCACCTGCCCGTGCACCCGGTCGATGTCTCCGCCGAAGTACAACTGCAGGTCCGTGTTATGCACCCCCGCTTCCAGCAACGAGCCGCCCTGCACTCGCCTGAACTGCCAACCCCCGGCGCTAGCCCCGCGACCTCCTCCGGCCGCGTAATCCACCACCGTCCGCAGCTCACCTATCCCGCCGGCATCCAGCACCGCCCGCAACAACCGCGCGATCGGGTCCCGCCGGTAGTTCTCCGCAACCGACAGAACCCGCCCGTTCCGCTCCGCGGCACTCTGCATGGCCCGGCAAGCCCGCACCCCCGGCGCCATCGGCTTCTCGCACAGCACGTGCAGCCCGGCCGACGTCGCTGTCTCAACCACCACGTGGTGCGCCGCCGCCGCCACCACCACGTCGACTACATCCAGATCCGGCGTCGCCGCAATCGCGTCGTCGATCGACGTGAAGCAGGCGGGTCTCGTTCCCAGGATCTCCTCCGCCTCACCCGCCAGGAACTCAGCCCGCTCGATCTCCCGATCCACCACTGCGGCCAACTCCAGCCGCCCCGGCTCAAAGTCCTCCAGCGTCCGATAGGCGCGCATGTGCCTTCGCCCCATGCCCCCACATCCGGCCAGCACCACTCGTCGACGCATATCGCAACCCCGCCATCGAGACCCAGGCGCACATCACACGGTACCCCAACGCCCGTTAGCCAGATTGGCGCGGCTTTTGGAATACTGCGCGTCGGTGTTTTGCCGTCGTACTTGCGAGAAGCGCGCTGCCTACGGGTGCAGCGGCCCGCAAATCCTTCTGAGGGAGTGCCCATGTCCAAAGCAGTGAGCCGCCGGAGCTTCGTTCGGGCTTCAGCCGTTGGAGCGGTCGGCGTCGCTGGCGCTGCCACCCTGGCCGCCTGCGGCGAGACGCAGGTCGTGACCAAGGAAGTGCCGATCGAAGTCGAGAAGATCGTCACCCAGGTCGTCGAGAAGATTGTCAAGGAAACCGAAGTCAAGGAAGTTCCAGTCGACCGAGTGGTAACCCAGGTCGTCCAGGAAGTTGTGACCCAGACTGAGGTCAAGGAAGTTCAGGTCGAAGTCGAAAAGGTCGTCACCCAAGTCGTCGAGGTCGAGAAAGTCGTCGAAAAGGTTGTTGAAGTAGAGGCCGCGCCGCAGGCTGTACCGGTGGCGTTCGAGCACATCAGCGACCACACGTCCGGCCCGCGCGCGCAGTCCATGCAGTGGGCGCTTGAGCGCTATGCCCAGGTGGCGCCGCACGTCACCGTCGTCTTCACACCCAACTCGGGCAACATCGGCGACACGATTCCCATCCGAATCGCCGCCGGCACCATGTCGGAGTCTGCCCTGCTCGACGGGTCATTCATCTTCCTCTTCGGACCCGATGGCGTTTTTCGACCAATCAACGACATTCTGGCCAAGCACCCGGACTTCGACCCGGCGAACTACGTCTACCTGACCGACCAGTTCACGGCCGACCTCGACCTCACGTGGCCCTACCGGACTGAGTGGGACACCAGCACGCCGATCTTCGGCATGCCGTACCAGCACGTGGCTGGCGGCATGGCCTGGAACATCGACATGTTCGAGGCCGCTGGAATCGAGGAGCCGCAGGACAGCTGGACGTACGGCGGCGAGTTTCGCGAGACCGCCAAGCGCCTGACAGACCCCGACGCCGGTACCTACGGGACGCTGGTGCTGGGCGGCGGCGACATTCACATCTGGACGCCGATGGCCTACGGGATGGGCGCCAAGCAACTGATCAGCCCCGATGCCACCCATACCTCGATCTTCGACGATGGAGGCATCGACGGACTCAAGCAGGCCGTTGACCTGGTGCTGCAGGATGAGGTTTCACCGCCAATCGAGGCTGCTCGCGAACTCGCGGGCGAATTCGGCAACCTCTTCCAGGCCGGCAAGGCCGGCATGTGGCCGCGTCGCGCCGACGGTACCGGTTACATGGTGGCGTCAATCAAGGACCGCTTCCGCTGGTCGCTCGGTCCGCAGCCGAAGGGCGACGTAACCGGCACGTCTGCCAATCACCGGCAGGACCAGCCGCATCTCATCACCGACGCGGCGTTCAAGCGCGGCACGGAAGAGGCGGTTGTTGACTTCCTCGTCTACATGTCAGGTCCGGAAGTCCAGGCTCGTGTCGCCGTTGACCGCGGGTTCGCCCCGGTCAACTGGGAAGCCATGAGCACTCCCGCCGCCACGGCTCCACCTCCCCTGGGGATGGAGTGGCTGGAACACGGGCTGCGCAATTACGACGCCCGACGCTGGCCGAAGTACCACCCCTCGTTCCTTGAGTGGCTGGCATTCCGCGGCATGGTGCACCCGTGCTTCCTCGGCGACGAATCGCCGGAGGAGTCTGCGGCCAAGGCCGTCGCGCACGCGGACGGCGTCCTGGAAGCAGGCCTCGAAGGCTTCCAACGTGTGTCCGACTACTTCGGAGGCCCCACGGGCTAGTCCAGGCTCTTTCGGCCAAATCAACAGCGCGGGCGCCAAAGGCGCCCGCGCTGTTGCACTTGGCCGATTGAACTGGCGACAACGCCCAACGTTCGCTGGACGCGTCGTCACGCCCGCTATCCCGGCGGCGGCGTCTTTACCTCGCCATCTTGGAATTGCGCCTGTAGCTTCGCGCGTTCTTCGTCGGAGATGTACCCGGAATCGCTGGGCCGGGCGCCAGGAAACTTGTATCCCCCGGCAAGCCCTTCCTTTTCCAGGGCAGGACGACTGCCGCAACCAGCCATCGTGAGGGTCACCACTCCAGCCGCAAGCGCACCCAAGACACGGCGCCGGGCAACCAAGTCCCTCACAAGCGTCGCTCCTTAGCTCGCACGAAATCTCGCATTCCAAGCGTCACTCAATGATAAGCGGTCCGGCCAAATCGGCCAGATACGAGCAGCACGGTGTTCAATCACGATAGATGCCCGTCAGGTGGCCCGTTGTACGCCCGCCGCGTTCCGGAGGCTACGCGGGAAACCAGCGATAGCTATAGAGGCTGGCGCTTTGCATGTTCACCCGCAGCAGCACTTCCCCGTCGGGCTGCGGCGGAACAACCGCCCCGCCCCGCCAGCTCACCTCAACCTCAACCGAGTCTTGCGCGGAAAACCGACAGTCGTTGGCCGTGAATCCCTTGATCGGCTCACCTCGAACCGACAGCACCTCGACCGAAGCCGAACCTGTCTCGGCGCGCAGATTCATCGTCAATCGCCGCGCCTCACGTGCGTCCAGCGGCCCGCACACCATCGACCCGCCAAACATCTCGCCTTCCATGGACACGAACCCATCCCGCCGAATCGTCGCGATTCCAAATGCCCGCCGGTGACGATCCGCAGCCCCGTGGTGGGTGCACGTGCCCGCATACCAGAAGCGCAGTCGATCGCCCACCGGTTCAGGCGGCGTGCTGGCCAGCATGATCCAATGCGAGTCCCAGGCGCCCTCGCCGCCCAGCGGCATCACTGGTAGTCGCCCAGCCACACGCGTCCATCGGCGCGCGTCGTCGCTCCAGGCCAACTGCACGTCCAACGTCTCGTCGGCCGTGTGATAGACCTCGATGAAGCCCAGGTATCCCGGCCCATACGCCGCCGGAAACATGCTGTAGAACTCCGTGCCGGCCGGATCGTCATCGTCCGGCCAGAGCATCCGTCCTCGATGCGACCAGGTCAGCAGATCCGGGCTTTCCCACAGATCCATGTCACGCTTGAGCCCCTGCACACCTGCCTGCCGCTGCACGCTCAGGTGCCGGTGACGCGTCAGCAACATGCACGTCTGACGCCGCGGATCCCAGGCCAGCTGCATCCGATCACCCTGCCCCGGCAGCGTCGGCTCGTCGTCCACCATCCAATGCAATCCATCGCTGGAAACACCCCGATACATCCCCCGACCAATCGGCGTGCCGTCTGAATCTCGCCGCACCTGGTACGTCATCGCCTGGTAGCGAGGTCCCGGAACGCGGTCCAGCAGCGTCAACAGCGTCTGCGTGGAACCCCGCTCCCACGGCAACACGACGTTCGTCCGCGTGCCGTCAGGCAGCGCGTACACATCGAGTTCCGGCTTCTCCCACTCCACACCGTCCGTGGATGTCGCAACACAGACGCCGTGAAACCTCGAACCCGCCGGATGCGCCACGTACAGCATCTTGTAGTGGTCGGCCTGATCGTCGTGAACGACCGAAATCCACCCGCCCTGCCAGGCCGACTCCCACGGCCGGTCACCAATCAGCACAGGCTCGGACTCGCGCCGCAGCGTATTGACTCGGCGCCCAATCCCTTCCCGCGCCAGAACTTCCGCATCGTCAAAGAACAGGTGCAGGTCGTCGTCAACGAGGTCAGGAATCACCGGAGCCGCCTTTACTCATGCCAGCCAGCACGTACTCAGCGCATCGTACCCATCGCTGCGAGAGAGTCGACGCGCTCCTACTTGTTTCGGCGAGTCGGTACCATGCGCGCCAATACAAGGCGCCACTACTCGAAAGGCCTCACATCAACACGTCAGTTGGCCAGCGCGACGGATTCCTGCTCCTCGACGGCATCGAATCCACGTATCACTTGTCGCACCGAGTCTGCGAAGCGATCAAGCACCCCAACAACCCTGTTCTGCCGCTGGGCGACCTGCACGAATGGGACGCCACCCAGGCCCGCCCCTGGTCCTCCCCAACGGTCATCTGGGACGACCAAGATCGCGTCTTCAAGGCCTGGTACTCCGGTTCCGACGCGGCGCCGGAAAAGTGGACGGCCATGGGCTACGCCACCAGCCAGGACGGGGTTACCTGGGAGAAACCGCACCTGCATCTCTTCGACTGGCGGGGATCCTCCGCCAACAACATCGTTGCCCTCGGGTACGGCCCGGTGCTCAAAGACAACGCCGAGCCCGACCCGGCCAAGCGCTACAAGATGTTCAAGCGCGGACCTCGCCTGCGCACCGATGACGCCATCACCGCACCGGTGCCCGACTACAAGGGATCTCGGGCCAACTACTCACCAGACGGAATCCACTGGACCGAGGGACCGAAGATCGACATTCCAGAATGGGAAGGTCGCAGCCCCGACTGCGGCAACCTGATCCGCGACGACCAGGATCCCGACCCATCACGCCGCTTCAAGCTCATCTGGCAGGCCCGAACCCCCTTGAGCCGACCCGATAAGCCATGGGGCCGAGCCAAGCTACTCTGCTACGGCCCGGACATGGTGAACATCCGCAACGCCGACGAAAACCCGCTGCTAGACCCGGATGACGGGTTCGAGTACGAGAACCATCACGTCCTGTATGCCCCCTACGGCGGCGCCTGGGTGATGGCCTACGAGTACGGCTGGTACGTGCCCAACGGATACGGCATCTATGGCTCCTACTGCGCGGACATCCGACTGGCCGTCAGCCGCGATGGTCTGCGGTTCGATCGACTCGACGTGCCGCAGCCTGTCATTCCGCGCGGCCGCAACGACGAGTGGGACGGCGGCTTGCTGGTCATCGCCGACAAGCCCGCGATCAAGGATGGAACGGTCCACCTGTTCTACGGGGGCAACGGCGAGGAATGGACCAGTTGGCCCGGCGAGAACACGCCTGACGAATATCCGTTCGCCAGCACGGGCCAGGTGCGCTTGTCGCGTCTGGGCGTCGCCTCCCTGCGCGAGGACGGTTTCACTTGCCTGGAGACTCCGGACCGCGAGGTGCCCGGATTCGCTATCACGCAGACCATCGATCGCAGCGATCCCACGACCCAACTGACGGTCAATTTGAGCGATGTCCGGCAGAATCGCAGTTGGGTCGAAGTCGAGGTCCTGGATTCGACGACCGAGCAGCCGTTCAATGGCTTCGCCCGCGGCGACTGTGTCGATCTCTGCACCGACGGCTGGCGCGAGCCGGTCGCGTGGCGAGGCGGTGGCATAGGCGACATTCCGACGAGCCGTTTCAAGCTTCGCTTTTGGCTGTACGGCGCTGCCCGGCTCTATGCCTACGGGTTCGACGCCGCGTGACGGCTCCACGACCCCTGACAGTCCATCCCACCAAGACAGTAACGCCGGCCCGAGCATCCACGCGGGCATCGCATAAGGAGTCGTCAGATCAAGATCACTGACGTCCAGCCGGTTCTTGTCACCGTCCCCGAACCCTGGCAGCACGGTATCCGACCGTCAACGTCGGGTTTTATCCGCGTCGACACGGATGCGGGAATCACCGGCTGGGGCGAGTCCTACATCTCCTGGTACGCGCCGGAAGTTTTCCGCGCCCTGATCGAGCACTTTGGCCCCGTAGTCGAGGGCGAAGACCCGTTCGACATCCACGCGCTCTGGCGCAAGATGCAGGTCAAGGCTCTGCGCTGGGCGCCGGTAGGCCCGTCCATTTCAGCGCTCGGCGGAGTCGAAATCGCGCTGTGGGACATTCTCGGCAAGGCCCTGGATACGCCCGTGTATCAGCTACTTGGCGGCAAGGCTCACGACGACCTGCGCTGCTACACGAGCATCGCCAACGCGAACAAGCCCCAGGCCGAGCGCCTAGTAAACGAAGGCTACTCGGCGCTGAAAGTGGCGCATGTCGGAGAAATGCTCCAGGAACGCCACATCAGCATTCCGGATCTGATTTCGCAGGAGCGCGCCAAAGTCGAAGCCATGCGCGAGGTGCTGGGCGACAGCGTAGACCTGATCCTGGACCCGGGCATGCCCTTCAACCGCAAGCCGTGGCTGGCCGACACTGCGCTGCGCGTGGTACGCGCCCTTGACGAGTACCAGTTGCTTTGGATGGAGCAGCCCGTTCTCCAGACAAACGTCGACGACTATGTTCGGATTCGCCAGCTCTGCGAGACACCGCTAGCCGCCGGCGAGAACGAAACCTTGCTTCACGGCTACAAGCCGTTCTTCGAGAAGCGCGCCATCGATATCGTGCAACCGGACGCCACCTGGTGCGGCGGCATCGGCGAGGACATGAAGATCATGGCCGCCGCCGACGCCCACGACATGCGAGTCGTGACCCACAGTTTCAGCTCGGCCGTCGGTCTGGCGGCCAACTATCACGTCGGCTTCGCCAATCGGAACTGCTTCATGGTCCGGTACCCCGAGAAAGACAACCCGTTCGGCAAGGCCCTGATCGGCCAAGCCTTTGACTTTGAGGACGGCTACATCAAACCCACGGGTGCGCCGGGGCTGGGCATCGACATTCCCGACGAACTGATTGAGGAATATCCCTTCGTCCCCAACAGCGGCATTTCGCACGCCCGGTCGCCGTTCCCACGTCCGACCGATCCGAAGTGGAGTCCCTCGAATCGGGACATCGCGTCATGGTGAGCGGTCAACCGGAAACTCCAGAAGGGCTCCTCAAATGACCAAGATCCTGGTAACCGTTCCCGAACTCGAAGGCTCGTCTGACGCGATCGAGGAGATCCGCAGTGTCTCGCCCGACCTTGAGATCGAACAGCGGACCTGTCGCTCGAACCCGGAACTCACCGAGCTGCTCGGCGATGCCGAGATCCTCTACACCCACTGGTTTCCCACTCAACTCGAACCTGACGCCAGCCTCCGCTGGCTGCAGATGACCTCGACCGGCGTCGATAACAAGATCTCGAATCCGGTCTTCGATCCGGCAAACGGAGTCACCGTAACCAGCGCCGCCGGCTGCCACGCTGTGCCGATCGGCGAATACTGCATCTTCGCCATGGGCCTGCTGGCACGCGGCTTGCTGGGCTTCTACCGCGACCAGCAGCAGAAGGTCCGCAACCGCGCGCACAGCACACGTACCGATCTAACCGGACTGACTGTAGGCATTGTGGGTTACGGGCAGATTGGCCGGCACGTGGCCCGCCTGTCGCAGGCGTTCAACATGCGAGTCCTGGCCAGCAAGCGCAATCCCGACGTGCGCCAGGTGAGCGGGATGGACTTCCCGAACGTCGGCGACCCGACGGCCGCGCTCCCGGAGAAGATCGTGGGACCGGATGGCTTGCCGGAGCTCCTGGCAGAGGCCGACTTCGTCGTCTCCACGGTGCCGCTGACGTCCGAGACTGCGGGCCTGTTTGACGAGTCAGCTTTCCGCGCAATGCGCCGCGACGCCTACTTCATCAACGTCAGCCGTGGTGGAGTCGTCAATCACGACGCCCTGGTTCGGGCCCTGCAGAGCGGTGAAATCCGAGGCGCCTGCCTTGACGTTCTGCACACGGACCCGAATCCATTGCCCCCCGAGAACCCGCTCTGGGATCTGGAAAACGTCTTCATCACGCCGCACGTGTCTGGCAATCGAAACCCGGCCTACATGCGGCGCGCCCAGGATCTCTTCATCGAGAACCTCAAGCGCTTCCTCGCCGGCGAGCCGCTGTTGAACGTTGTGACTCGCGACAAGGGCTACTAGCTCAGCAGCAGGTCCTCCGGCCAGTAGTACTGGCCATGAGCACCGACGTGCGCGTTGCGACCTTCGGGGCGTAGATCGCGAAGCCTCACGCGTCGCACATCGCTTGCGCCTGGACTGCCGTGCGCGAATTCGATGGCTTGAGCTTCGTTCTCAACTGCGATCGTCTTGCCGTTCGCGTCCGTGAAGGCATAGAGCACGGCATCCGGCCCGGCGATGAGCGGCGGCGACGTCGTGGGATTCGCCGTCGGCTGATCCTCGAACGCCTGAGCAAGTTCTGGCGGCGCGTGGTGCGCCTCCAGAAAGTCGAGCAGTTGATGCTGAAGTTGGCTGGCCACATCCGGATGCTCGTCCACGACGTTTCGCTGCTGGTCTGGATCGTTCTCCAGGTCATAAAGCTCGGATACGTGGCCTCGCGGCGATGCGATCAGTTGCCATTGCGCATTTGAAACGGTCAGCGGTTCGGGCAGGTCTTCCCGACCCACGAAGCCATCATGATCGGCGCCGCCAATCACGCCGCTGGTCAGTAATCCGGGCGGAAACCGTCCGCTGAAGGCCGTAACGCGAGACCAGGCGGATTCGCCCGTGATGAGCGGCAGCAGTGACTCGCCGTCGATTCCGCTTGGCGGTTCCATGCCGAAGGCGTCGAGCACCGTCGCAAAGATGTCCACGTGCTGACACACCTCGCCGCGGCTCGAACCGGCGCCAATGCCTCCCGGGTGCCGGATGAACATCGGGCAGCGCACGTTCTGGTCATAGAGTCGTCCAAGTTGGCTGCCCGGCTTGCCCTGAAGGTCGTGATCGCCGAGGCCATGGCCGTGATCCGTCAGCCAGATAACGAGCGTGTCGTCGGTTAGACCAAGTGCGTCCAACTTCTCGAACAGGTGGCCGAGCCAGCGGTCGGTGTAGGTGCAGAGCGCGGCGTAGGACGCGCGAACGTGCGTTCGTTCTTCGTCCGTCATATACGTTCCACGCCCATAGGCCGGGTAAATCAGCCAGTCGCCATCAAAGTCCGGCGATTCGTACCGTGCCTGGTCCGCCGGCGGCGCGTCGAACGGCTCGTGCGGGTCCCACATGTCGATGTAGAGGTAGAAGTCCTGGTGCGCCGCGTTGCGTTCCAGCCAATCCATGGTCTCGAGTATCGACTTGCCGGCCATCCATTCGGCCTCGTGACGCCGGTCCAACACGTTTCGCAGGTAGGCCCGCACACCTCGGTGGTTCTTGTGCTTGTGCGGAGCGCAAGGTCGCCAGAGTTGCCCGGGATCGGTGCGCCAACTATCGCCATGCTGACCACGCACCCGCTCCCAGCCCATGAATCCTCGCTGGAAGTTGTAGCTCGCGGCTGTCATTCCCGGCGTGTCGTGAATGAGCATCGTCGGGTGTCCGGCTCCGCTGAGAATCTCGGCCAAGGTGATATCCCCGGGCTCGAGCGGCTGCCAGGGACGCGTGGGAAAGCCAAGTCTGCCGGTCCACAGGTCGTAACGAGTCGGGATTGTTGGGTAGGAGCCGGCGTAGAAGCGGTCAAAGCGCACGGACTGGCGGGCGAGATCGTCCAGGTTCGGGGTATGGATGCGCCCGTGGCCGGCTCCAGGATTGGACCATGGAGCTTCCAGTCCGTAGGCCCCGACGTGGTCGCGGCGAAACGTGTCGTTCATGATCGTGATCACGTTCATAGCGACCTCTCCTTTTGGCCACGCATGGCCTCGCGGCGCACGGTGGTCTGCATGTAGATCAAGCGCTTACTTCTTCGCGCCGGATTCCTCGTTGGCGACCTTGGCCTGATATTGCTCCTGGAGTTTCATCAAGTCTTCGTGGGTGGCGGTCTTCCCACCGCCGCCAGCCCTTGCGCCCCGGACTTCGTTGATCGCCCGGTCGCCGCTGATTTTGTAGTCAAAGTCACCGCCGCAGCCCGCGAGGAGCGAGCCGACCAGCGCGGCCAGGAGCGATACACGTCCAATCAGGGCGCCACTGCGGCTTGGTTTGCTCTTGCCTGACATGGCCGCCTGCCCCCAATCGCCCTACTTCTTGCCGGCCTCCGCTTCAATCTTAGCCTTGTATTGCTCCTGGATGCTCATCAGGTTCTCGTGCGAGGCGGTTGACGCTCCGCTGAATTGCCCGGTGTTGGCACGAGTCTCGCCCTGAATTCGGTCGCCGCTGGTCTTGTACTCAAAGTCGCCACCGCAAGCTGCGAGGAGCACGGCCGCCAATGCGACCAAGGCTGTCCGCAGAAGTGAGCCTACTCGCGAGCCTCGGACCATCCAACGTACCCGCATGTCCACTAAATCTCCTCGGGACTATTTCTTGCCGGCCTCGGCTTCGACCTTCGCCTGGTATCGCTCCTGGAGCTTCAGCACATCCTCGTGAGAGCTCGTGGACATGCTTCCAAAGTCGCCAGTTCCCGTGCGCGTTTCGTTCGCGGGGCGCTCACCGCTGATCTTGTAGTCGAAATCACCTCCACAACTCGCGGCGAGCACGGCAATCATGGCCGCCGCAAGCATTGCCCCAACCCTACGAAGCTTGCGACGGAAGTACGTCTGCAACTGGCGCAGCGTCACAATGGCACCCCTTTCTCCTACGGCTGCCCACTCTCGGCCTTCAGCTTGGCCTGGTACTGCTCCTGGATGCTCTTCATTTTCTCGTCCGACGCCGTGGACGCTCCGCCCAGGCCAGCTGCATCCGGGTTGTTGAACTCGCTGGGCCCAACGTTATCCTCGCTCGTCCGGTCGCCGCTGGTCTTGAATTCGAAATCCCCGCCGCAGCCCGCCAGCAACGCGGCGCCGATAAGAGCCAGAAGGGGAACGCAGCGAAGCCAACGCCAGATGCGGCGCCACATGCCTGATTGGTGCATTACCCATCGGCCCCCTTTAGCCGACCTACTTCTGTCCACTCTCGGCCTTCACCTTGGCCTGGTATTGCTCCTGGATGCTCATCAGGTTTTCGTGAGAGGTTGTCGAGGCGCCATCCCAGTCGGCGATTCCGGCGCGGTTCCCGCCGTCGATTCGATCGCCGCTCGTCTTGTATTCGAAATCTCCGCCACATGCGGCCAGCAGCGTAGCGGCCAGCGCAGCGGTCATAGCAACGCACAGTCGCTTGGTGGAGGATCCGACGAGCATCAATCCAACCTAGACTTCACGGCTTCCGGTTCCGGCTCGAACCAAGACCTGCTCCAGGCACGGCAAGGGCTCTATCACGGTACAGCATTCGGGCGCGGTCTTGCAGACCGCGCCCGAATGCTTGTGCGCCGGATCGACGCCAATGAGCGAACCGACTATGTCGTGCGCCCCCAGCGCTCGATGCGCTCGTTCAGCAAGTCGATGTCCTGCGCCAGGATGCGGTCACCCTCGGTTACGGCCTTCTCGATGGCCTCTTCCACCGATGCGTCGCCGGTCATAGCCGTGTGAGCAATCCCGCGCCAGGCCAACCACTCGATCTGGTTGGGGTGGTAGCCCTGCCAGGTCCGGAACTCGCCGCGCACGAACGAGACCAGCAGGTCCTGCCGCTCCGGCGGCGCGGCCAAATTCTCCGGCGACTCCAACGCGTCCCACCGGCAGGGCAGGAAGCCACGGTCGGTCGCCGCCCGCGCCTGCATCTCGGGGCCCGCCATCCAGACCAGGAAGTCCACGACCGGCTCAACCACGCCCTGGCGGGCCGCCGAGTCGATCACGTAGTGCCCCTGGTTGGTGCGGTGTACGGCCACCGTGCCAGTCACGTCACCCTTTGGCTGCGGCGCCAGCGACCATCGGAAACGGTCGCTGATGCCCCCGATTAGGAAGCCCTTGGCGTCGCCGCGGCGCAACTCGGCCCCGACCTTACCGGCCGTAAAGAGGTCGCCAAACTCACCCGCCAACTCGCGCTGCGCCTCGGTCGGCGGCGAGACCTTGTGCTTGTGAATGAGGTCGACCCCGAACTTGAAGCCCTGATCGCCACCATCGTCAAATTGACTGGTGTGCGTGCCGTCAGGCGAGATGTACTGCTTGCCACCGAAGCCCCAGCCAATCGGCGTCCAGAAGTGGATGTCGCCACCACCTGAGATACGGGTACCCCAAATATCGTTGTCCGGGTCGGTGGACTGCTTGGCCGCTTCGAGCCACTCGTTGCTGTACGTCCAATCGGCCGACGGCTCCGGAACACCGTATTGGTCATACAGATCAATGTTGTAGTAGTGGCCGCTCACGTTGCCCTGGTACGGCAACCCGAACGCGTGCCCCTGGAACGAATCGACGAACGGGTAGTCAAGGTCATAGTTGATCGTGTAAGAGTCCGGCTCGAAGATCAGGTCGGCCCCATTGAAGGTGGGGTGGCGGTCCAGCACGTCGTTGATCTGGTGAAACGAATCTTGATGGGCGCCGAAGAAGTTCCAACTCAACAACGCCGCAGCCGGGGCGCTGCCCGCCGCGATGCGAATCGCGAACGTCTCGAAAAACAGGTCCTCCTGCGGTGTGAACTTGATCCTGATATCGGGCCGTGCCTGCGCGAAGTTGGCGAGCGCCCAGGTGGTGGACTTTCCGCGCACGCCCGAGACGTGGTCGCTGATGAACTCGAACTCCACGGTCTCTGACTGAGGCGCCGCCATCGCCTGTGTCGCCACCTTCTCAGCGGCGACGGGGGTTGCCTGGGTCACTTGCTTGGCAGATTCCTGTTGAGCTGCTTGCGTGACGCTCGTCTCGACGGCCTCGGTCTCGCCACACGCCGCCAGCGCGGCCGCGCCCGCGGCGCCGATTCCAAGTGCCGAAGTCGCCGTCAGGAATCGCCGTCTTGTCAGATTGCGGACCATTGCGCTCCCCTCCCTGTGTGCGCCAGTCCGCAAACGCGGCAGCGCTTCGCATCGGGAGTATAAGGGTCCGAAGGGGATCCATGCGTAATTGCGCTGCCATAGCATTCGGGCGCGGTCTGCAAGACCGCGCCCGAATGCCTGTGCGCCGTACTGGCGCCAATGAGCGAACCGACTAGGCCGTTCGCCCCCAGCGCTCGATGCGCTTGTTCAGCAAGTCAACGTCCTGACGAAGGATGCGGTCACCTTCGTTTACGGCGCTCTCGATTGCCTCTTCAACCGATGCCTCTCCGGTCATGGCCAAGTGGGCTCTGCCGCGCCAAGCCAGCCACTCGCGCTGGTTCGGGTGGTAACCCTGCCAGGTGCGGAATTCGCCGCGAACGAACGTGACCAACAGGTCCTGCCGCTCGGGCGGGGCCGCCAGGTTCTCCGGCGACTCCAGTGCGTCCCAGCGGCACGGCAGGAACCCGCGGTCGGTCGCCGCGCGCGCCTGCATCTTGGGACCAGCCATCCAAACGAGGAAGTCCACGACTGGCTCAACCACGCCCTGTCGGGCCGCCGAGTCAATCACGTAGTGTCCCTGGTTGGTGCGATGCACGGCCACGGTGCCGGTGACGTCACCCTTCGGCTGCGGCGCCAGCGCCCAGCGGAACCGGTCGCCAATGCTGATCACCGCGTTGCCCTTGGCGTCGCCACGTCGCAATTCGGCCCCGATTTTGCCGGCCGAGAATGCGTCGCCAAACTCACCCGCCAACTCGCGCTGCGCGTCCGTCGCCGGCGAGACGCCGTGCCTGTGGATCAGGTCCACCGCGAACTGGAAGCCGCGGTCCCCGCCGTTGTCGAAGTGCTCCGTGTGGGTGCCGTCCGACGAGATGAACTGCTTGGCGCCGAAGCCCCAACTAATGGGCGTCCAGTAGTGGATGTCGCCGCCGCCGCCGATCCGGGTCCCGTAGATTTCGTTGTCCGGGTCGGTCGCCTGCTTTGCAGCGTCCAGCCACTCGTTGCTGTAGGTCCAGTCAGCCGACGGCTCGGGCACGCCGTACTGATCGTAGAGGTCGATGTTGTAGTAGTGGCCACTGACGTTGCCCTGGTAGGGCAAGCCGAAGGCGTGCCCCTGGAAGGAGTCCACGAAGGGCCAGGTCGTGTCGTAATTGATCGTGTAGGAGTCCGGCTCGTAGATCAGGTCCGCCCCGTCGAAATCCGGGTGGCGGTCCAGCAGGTCGTTGATCTGGACGAACGAGTCTTGATGGGATCCAAAGAATCCCCAACTCAACAATGCCGCGGCCGGGGCGCTGCCCGCCGCGATGCGGATGCCGAACGAGTCGTCAAAGCCCCCGCCCTGCGGCGTGAACTTGATCTTGATGTCGGGGCGTTCCTGCTGGAAGTTGGCCAGCGCCCAAGTCGTCGACTTGCCGCGCACGCCGGAGACGTGGTCGCTGACAAACTCAAACTCCACCGTCGTTGGCTGAGGCGCCGCCATCGCCTGGGTGACGACCTTCTGAACGACAACCTCGACTTCCTTGGTCACCTCTTTGATGACTTCCTCTTCAACAATCTGCGTGACGATCTTCTCGACGACTTGTGTCTCGCCACAGGCGGCCAGCGTGGCCGCGCCCGCGACGCCGACTCCCAGCGCCGAACTCGCCTTGAGGAATCGCCGTCGTGTCAGATCTCGAGTCATCTGCCTAATCCTTCCCTCAGTACGCCAACCCGCTATAGCGGGATCAACGGTGCAGTCTATACCAATGTCGCGGTTCCGCCCACCGTGCTCAAGGCTCACGCGGTGCTTCAGGTGGAAGGCAAGGGCGTCGGCAGCCGGACAACTCTCGCTTCAAGCACATTCGGGCTCGGCATCAGCGAAGGAACGAGACCTGCTCCGCTATGCCTGCATAAGCCGCGCCCGGCTTTGCTCGTCGAGATACGGCTCACCGGCGGCGCGAACGTTCGGCTGGATCTCGGCCACTGCGGATATGCCCACAATGTAAGTCGAGACCTGGGGATGTCCAAGCACGTACTTGATGGCCGTATCGGTCGGCAGTTCGTCCCGAAGGTCGGCAAGGACCTCCAGGCGCTCTGCCACATCGGCGTCGGCAGCCACGCGTGCCGGGTCATGATAGTGCCGCCAGTCACCGGCATAGAGCGCCTGCCGCTGCTCAGGGGTCAGGATCAGGTTGCCGCTTGCGAAGGGGCTGCGGGCCAAGACCCCGGTGCCAGACGCAGCGGCGACAGGAAAGAGTTCGGTCGCGGCCTCCGGACTGGCCGCGTTGAATGGCGTCTCTACGACCTGTGCATTCCAGCGCCTGACCGCCTCGGCAACGACCGCTGGACTCGACGAGACTCCCCAGGCGCGGATTTCGCCGCGATCCTGAAGGCGGCGAAGTTCGGCAAACGGCTCCTCGCGCATCACGGCCTCCATAGGCGGATCGTGAAGCAGGTAGACATCGATGTAGTCGGTCTGAAGCCGTTGCCGCGAGAGTTCACAGGCTCGCCGGATCGAGGTTGCCCGGTAATCCTGCGGCTGCTCGTCGAGCAGCATCTGGGCGCCATCGACACCAGGCAAGTACCCAGTCTTGGTGATGAATGTGACCTCGTCACGCCGGTCTCGCAGGGCGTGGCCCAGGATCACCTCGCTTCGACCATTGCCGTAGGCCTCGGCCGTATCGAAAGCGGTGATGCCGGCGTCCGCCACGGCCCGCACAAGGTCCACAGCCTCCGGTGCAGGCATCGGCCCCCAAGCCAGCCCACCTATTTCCCAGCATCCCATGGTGAGGGTGCTGACGTGCATCCCAGTGGTTCCGAGCGGTCGACTATTCACACCGGCCTCCTTCGCGGAGTCATGCCACAAATCGCTCCATCCAACGCATGAGGTCATCGCCGACGGATTGCCAGCCCGGTTCGAGATTCAGCATATGTCCACGTCCCTGATAGAAGGTTGGAATCACGCGATAGCGCGAGGCAATCCGGCGCGTGACCCATGGGACAACTACAGGATCCTCATCGCCGGCGCCGACAAAGACCGGGCAGCGGATCTGGGACGCCCTGACGATTGGCGGCCAAAACGCCAACTGTCGAGCAAGGCGACGCGGTTCCGGCACGCGGTGAGCCGTCACGCGGGCTCGCTGCTCCTGACCGAGGTGCTCCAGGAAAACGTCATCGGCGAACGGGTGCATTGGGGCGGAGTTGAACGGTCGGCCAAAACAGTTACGGACTCCAGTCATCAGCAGCGATAGACGTGGAATGACGGGGATGCCGAACGGGGGCGCACTTGACATGAGAATGAGGCCAGCGGGATCGGTCACCGTGGCGGCGACCTGCGCAACCAGGCCACCCATGCTCTGCCCGACGAGTACCGGGGAACCCAATTCGCGCACAGCCGCAGCTACGTCTTCCGCGTAGTCTCCGAGGTCCAGGCCCTCAAGCTGCCGATGATCGGATCCTGGCTGGTGATGCCTCAGCCACACTGCATAGGTCTCGTATCCCTGGGAGGCAAGGTATGCGCCGAACTGCTCCCATACGTGGGCACCAACCCAAATGCCATGGATAGCCAAGACTGTTTGAGGCGCCTTGAGCTCGGTGGTTTGCCAGCGCAACGCCCGTAGCGGGCCGAGGTTGACCGTCTGCATCTGATATATGGTACGGAGCCATTCAGCGGTTCGGGGCCACGACGCCCTGACCATGCTTCTGCCGCGGTGCGGGATGAGGACACGAGCGAATTGACTAACTCGCCTCCGATTCTCCAGGTGCGGAAGGTCACGAAGGACTTTGGAGGCGTTCGAGCGGTGGATCGCTGCACATTGGATATTTCGCCGGGAACGATAACTGGGCTGATTGGCCCCAACGGCGCCGGAAAAACCACCCTCTTCAACCTTGTATCCGGCGCCCTTTCGCCGACCAGCGGGCAGATCCTCTTCGACGGAACCGTTATCAGTGGGCTGAAACCGCACCAGACGTTCGCCTATGGACTGATGCGCACCTTCCAGATACCCAGGGAATTGCGACGTATGACCGTGCTGGAGAATCTGATGCTGGTGCCAGCCCAGCAGTCGGGCGAGCGCCTCTGGGCGAATTGGCTGACGCCGTGGAAGGTCGCGAGGCAGGAACGACGGATTCAAGCGCAGGCGCTGGACGTGCTGGAACTCGTGAATCTCGCCCACCTCGCCAACGAGTTGGCCGGCAATTTGTCGGGAGGCCAGAAGAAGCTCTTGGAATTGGCAAGAACGCTGATGGCCGAGCCCAAGTTGGTGCTTCTTGACGAACCGGGAGCCGGGATCAACCGCACCCTTCTCCGAGATCTCTCCGCCAACATTGTGAGGGCCAGCGTCGAGCGAAGTGTGACGTTCTTCATCATTGAGCACCACATGCGCTTCGTCATGACCATGTGTGATCCAGTCATTGTCATGGCCAACGGTGGGGTCATTGCCGAGGGACCACCTGAGTCAGTCCAGCGCAATCCGAAGGTACTCGAGGCCTACCTGGGTGGTCGCGTCAGTGGCCCTGCTTGAGGCGTCCAATGTCGTCGCCGGATACGGCGAGACTGAAATTCTGCACGGAGTTTCCATCGCGGTAGACAATGGCGAAATCGTGACGATCATTGGACCCAACGGCTGCGGCAAGTCAACGCTGATGAAGGTGGTCGTCGGACTGGTTCGGACTTGGGCCGGCACCGTGCGCTTTCGTGGCGTTGACATCACGAGACAAGACCCTGAGCAAACCGTACGGAGCGGGTTGTGCTACGTGCCGCAATCAGACAACGTCTTTCCCTCAATGACGATTCGAGAAAATCTGGAGATGGGCGCCTTCGTGAGGCGCGACGACTATCGACATCGAATTGATGAGATGTTTGAGCTCTTTCCTGACCTGAAGCGCAGTGAACGCCTTAGGGCCGGCACCCTTTCGGGTGGGCAGCGTCAGATGCTCGCCATTGCCCGTGCGTTGATGCTGGATCCGGTGCTGCTGCTCTTGGACGAGCCGTCCGCCGGACTGGCGCCAGGGCTCGTGCATACAGTCTTCGAACGAATTCGCAGCATCAGCGAAACAGGAGTATCACTCCTGTTGGTGGAGCAGAACGCCCGCGAATCGCTGCGCATGTCCGACAGGGGCTACGTGCTTTCGGGTGGCACCAATCAACTCGAGGACAGTGGACCGGCTCTACTTGCGAATCCCAAGGTCGGCCGCCTGTATCTCGGAGGCTAGGACGCAACCCTTGCACATCGTTCCGTCCCAACCGCAGAACTTGGCGATCAGTGCTCTGCGATCCCGACATCGAATCGCACTCACACTGTCTCCAAACCGTCTTGCCGCGCTAATCGTGGTCGGAATACTGGTATTGGGATTCTTGCCCTTCGTCAAGTTGGGACTCGTTGCTAATGGAATCATCTTCGGCTCGGTAATCGCTTTAGGGGCAATCGGGCTGACGTTGGTTTACGGAATCCTGAAGCTGGGGAATTTTGCACATGGTGACTACATGGCCTTTGGAGCCTATGTAGCCTTCTTTGTCGTCGACGGCATTCTCCCCCGGGCTGGCATTCACGGTGCAGGCCTTGGACCTTTTACGTTCGGTTTTCCAGTTCTTGTCGCGCTACCGCTATCGGCGATAGTTGTAGCGCTTGGAGCTATTGCACTAGATTCCTTGATCTACCGCAGGCTGCGCGATAGAGGGGCCAGCACGGCAATCCTCATGATGGCCTCGCTGGGCGTGGCAATAGCCATTCGTGGACTCGTCCAACTGATCTGGTCTGGGGACACACAGCACTATCCGCGCGAGTCGCGGCAGGTTTATCACCTGCCAATGGACGTTCGGATTCCACCCGACGGCCTGTTTGTCGCGATCGTAGCCGTAATCCTTGTCGCCGGAGTCTACGTGCTGCTGACCTACACCAAGATGGGGAAGGCGATGCGAGCGACGTCCGACAATCCATCGCTCGCGCTCGTGACCGGCATAAACACCAAGCATGTCGTCTGGTGGACATGGGGAATCGGTGGCGCCCTTGCGGCCGTCGCCGGCGTACTCCTTGCAGTCGTACAGGCACAGTTGCTTCCGATCATGGGCTGGAAGTTCCTGATACCCCTGTTTGCGGCAGTCATTCTCGGCGGAATCGGAAATCCCCGCGGCGCCTTGATTGGGGCCCTGGTTGTCGGAGTAAGCATGGAGGTGTCCACACAGTGGATCAATCCCAGCTATAAGCCTGCCGTGGCATTTGCCATCATGATCGGCGTACTTCTGGCAAGGCCTCGCGGAATTTTCGGCGACTCACAGTAGTGGACAATTAGCATGGATATTGGCGGCGTTATAGATTACCTGGTTGGCTTCGCGATCATGGCGATGATCTATGCCATCTTCACATTGGGACTGAATGTTCACTGGGGATTTACGGGCCTGTTCAACATCGGTATTGCCGGCTTCTTTGCCCTGGGCGCATACACGTCCGCTCTACTAACGTCACCACCACCAGACCCGGAGCAGTTCGAGGATTTCGTTTTCGGCGGCGACCTTGCGCATTACGGGTTCCTCGACTGGGGTATTGATGCCTGGTTCTTTCTGGGAATCGCGGCAGCCGCAGCGGTATGCGGAATTGTCGCGCTCATGATTGGCTCTATCACGTTGCGGCTGAATGACGACTATCTGTCCATAGCCACGTTGGGTATCGCGGAGAGCGTGCGACTTTTTTTCCTGAACGAGAAGTGGGCCGCGAACGGTTCCAAGGGGCTCTACCGTATTCCCAAATTCCTGGGCGATCTCATTCCGGCTGAGAGCTATGACTATCTTTACGTCGTCGTCGTGCTAGTCGTCCTGGCAATCCTCTTTGTGGCCGTGCAACGTGCGGCCAGGTCTCCCTGGGGCCGCGTGCTACGAGCGATCCGGGAGGACGAAGTGACGACGGCGGCGAGTGGTAAGTACGTCTTTCACTACAAGCTCCAGTCATTCGTGTTCGGTGCCATGATCATGGGGACCGGCGGCGCATTATTTGCGCATCACGTCCGCTTCCTCTCTCCGCTGACGTTTGATCCGCTCCTCGCCACCTTTGTCATTTGGGCAATGCTGATGGTGGGCGGTTCGGGCAACAACTTTGGTGCGGTCCTTGGTGCATTCGTGGTGTGGGGCGTCTGGGCCGGTACGCAGTTTTTGCCAGGCATCTTCGCCGATCCGAGTTTTCGCCTGCTCATGATCGGAGTACTGATTGTCGCCATCATGCTCGTGCGGCCCGGCGGGCTCTTGGGCGAGTGGCGGCGAATGGTCGCAGGAAGTCAAGTTGAGGCTGCCTCGCGAGAGGCAAGCGATCCCAAATAGATTGGCTCGGACCATTGGGAGCGGAAGAATCTGCCAGGCAACGTTCGGAAGTCGGTCTCTTGGGAAAGCCAATGGCCGGAGGTCCCACGCGTAGCACGAGCAAGGGGCGGCTGTAGTGCCGCCCCTTGCCAGCGTGTGGCGTGGTGAGGTCTAGGGGAGTTCGAACCTTCCCGTGGACTCCACGGCGTCGCCCTCAACCGTCCACACCTCAATCGGACCCGACACGTCGCCGTTCTCGTCGAAATCCACAGGACCCGACGCACCCTCGTAGTTGATTTCCGTGCCGCTGGCGATGAGCGCCAGGGCCCGTTGAATCCCTGCCGCTCCAGGACCAACGACTTCGCCCGGAGGATTGGCCACGTCGCGCAGCGCGTCGCGGATGGCCACGGAATCTGTCGTCGTGCCGGCCTTTGCGGCGGCGAGCGCGATAAGCACCACGGCATCGTAAGTCTCCGCCAAGTACGGTTCCTGTGGCGCTTCCACGCCGAAGGTCAGCGTGTAGGAGTTATAGAAGGCCTGACGATCGGGGCTATCGGGGGCGCCAGGCGCAGTGCCTAGCGTGCCATCAAGCTTTCCACCCCCAATGGCCTGGACCATGTCGTCGGACTTGACTCCGTCCACGAAGAGAAAAGTATCCGCGTACTCGCCTTCCAGCGCCTCGCGGAGGTAGATCTCCGCCTGTCCCGGATAACTGACCGTGACCAATACGTCCGGGTCACCGTCAGTGGCCTTCTCGAGTTCAGACGTAAAGGTCGGCTGGCTGTCCTCGTGTGGCACCGAAGCGGTGACCGTCCCGCCCAGCTCCGTAAAGGTCTGGGTAAATCGTTCGGCCAAGCCCTGCCCGTAGGCGTTGTTGATGTACATGATCCCGGCGCTCTTGTAGCCCTGCTCCCAGGCCAATCGGCCAAGAACAACACCCTGCGCAGCATCCGAAACCGTAGTTCGGAAAAGGAAGTCATCGTCTTCAAGCGCCGTGATACTCGGGGCTGTCGACGAGTGGGAGATCTGCAGAGTTTGATTCGGCGCTGTGACTGACGTAGCCACCGGGATGGTTACGCCACTTGCGAGCGCGCCGACGATGGCCGCAACGCTCTCAACATCTACTAGCGCGCGGGCCGCGTCCACGCCCTGTACGGGGTTCACGCCGGTGTCGCGGCTGATGATGACGACGGATCCTCCCTGGACTCCTCCAGCCCGATTGACATGGCTGGCGGCCAAGTCTGCTGCGTTGCCGTGTGAAACGCCGAAGTACGAAAGCGAACCCGTAAGGGCATTAAGATGCCCGATTATCAATGGTGGAAGCGTCTGCGTTTCCTTCATGACCTCCACGGTCACCTGGCGGACAACTTCAACCGGTCTTTCGACTTCGACAACGCGAACAACTTCCTGAACAACCGGCCTGTCGACTTCAACGGTGACAACTCTCTCGACTTCCACCGTGACGGCCTTCTCGACTTCGACAGTCCTTATCACCTCATTCGGAGTACTTTCACTCTCGCCACATGCCCCCAGGATCACGGCTAACGCGGTGATCAGAAGTACCAATCCGATTCTGAGATCTCTCAACATCAACTCTCCTCCCACGTCTCTATCGCCCGAGCGGATGATTGCAGATTTGACACATCCCCAACTGGCCAAGCCGAATGTACTACGCGGCGGCCAAAGGCGAATCTCGTGATCAGGCTCGCGCCGCGACGCTCGAGGCGACATCTGCGGCCGCGGCCAATACGTCCGCCGCCTCGTCGATGTCCGCATCGTCGACCTGGTGGTGAGTCACGAGCCGGAACACATCGCCGCGAGCTCCGCCGACGCCGACACCGTGCCGGGCGGCCTCGGTGACGAAGACATCCAAGTCAAGCACGGCTGGATCCCAGGTCACGAAGATCAGATTGGTGTGGACCGGCGAAACCAGTCGCAGGCCTGGCAAGTCGTCGATCACGTCGCCGAGCCGTTTCGCCCGTTGGTGATCGTCTGCGAGTCGACCTGGTCCGTCGCGAAGAGCGATCAAGCCGGCTGCGGCCATCACACCCGCCTGCCGCATGCCGCCGCCGACGAGCTGCCGTGTACGACGGGCCCGCTGGACTAGCTCACTTGACCCCACAATCATCGAACCAAAGGGCGCGCCGAGCCCCTTCGACAAGCAGAACTGAACGGTGTCTGCGCCATCGGTCAAGTCCGAAACCGGAAGCTCAAGGGCTGCGGCGGCATTGAATATTCGAGCACCGTCAATGTGAATCCGCAGGCTGTGGACCGAAGCCAGTGCAACGAGTGAACGCATGACTTCCGGCCCCCATGCTATGCCCCCGCGTCGATTGTGTGTGTTCTCGGTCCAGATGATGGCCGGGTTGAGCGAGTGCGTAGTGACCGGGCTGATATGCGGCTCGATGTCTTCAGGCGTAAGCCAACCAGGCGTCTGAATCGGAATGACACTGCAACCGGCCAATGCCGCGAACCCGCCGGCCTCGGCCAGCGTCACGTGCGACTCCGGATCGACCAGTAGCGAGTCGCCACGCTGCGACAGCGTCAGCAGGCTAACCAAGTTCCCCATCGTGCCGCTTGTCACAAACAAGGCCGCGTCCTTGCGGAACACCTCGGCTGCGAAGTCTTCCAACTCGCGGACGGTCGGGTCCTCGCCCCCCAGGTCGTCGCCCACCACGGCTTGGGCCATGGCCTCACGCATTTCCGCTGTGGGTGTGGTTTGAGTGTCGCTACGGAGTTCAATGCGAAACGGCGGCACGGCGGCCTCCGACCCAGATTGGCATGTGGCCGCCATTCTAGTGGCTGCGCGCCCATGCGTAAGGAATGGTTGCGAATAGTAGTCGCATTGACCGCCCAGTAGGCGCGTGCCACCATCGAAGCGAGGCCGCGCTAGGTGGGGAGCTAGCGGTGCCCTTTCTCCGCAATCCGCTACAGCGGGCTGAATCCCCGCCCGAGGCCCGTCCGCAATGAGTCTGCCGCCGACGCTCGGTGCTGAACGCCGGGCCTCGTGCGACGAAGGCCTTCCAACCCCGTCAGGTCCGAGAGGAAGCAGCGGTACGAAGCCCCCTTCGGGCGCCGCGAGTCAACCTGGCCGGAGCCGCGGCCCGACGGTAAGGCGTTGCTGGACGGCTCAACGGCGGGTGCGCGGCCTCAATCTCTATCATGACGCTCACGTCACGCTGGGAGGCTCCCGTGGCCGCGTCGCGTCCGCCTTCGTTTCAAGCTCTGTACAACCGCTACCGCCCGCAGCGGTTCGACGAGTTGGTTGGCCAGGAGCACGTGGTACGGACGCTCCAAAACGCCCTGGTGCACAACCGGCTGAGCCACGCATACCTCTTTTCGGGCGAGCGAGGCACCGGAAAGACTACCGCCGCGCGGCTACTGGCCAAGGCTGTCAACTGCCTGGAGGGCATTCAGGCCGAAACCTGCGGTAGTTGCGATCACTGCCAAGCCATCGCCAATGGCTCATTCCTCGACCTGATCGAGATGGACGCCGCCTCGCACCGCGGCATTGACGATATCCGCGAGATCCGGGAGTTGACGCAGTTCGCTCCGGGAGCGGGTCGCTATCGCGTTTACATCATCGACGAGGTCCATCAGCTATCGCCGCCGGCGAAGGACGCGTTGCTGAAGACGCTGGAGGAGCCGCCACCGCAGACGCTGTTTGTACTGGCGACGACGGAGCCGCACCGGGTACCCGCCACAATCCGGTCACGCACCCAGCACTTGACGTTTCGTCGGATTGGCGTGCTTGAGCTGACCGCGCAGCTCCGCGCGATCGCCGATGCGGAGGGCGCCCAGATTGACGAATCGGCGCTGCACACGCTGGCTCGCAATGCCGGCGGCAGCGCGCGGGATGCGGTGAGCCTTTTGGATCAGGCGCTTGCCTATAGCGATAACGACGCGACGTCGGAGGCCGTGAATGCCATGCTGGGCCTGACGGGGCGCGACGCCGTGGTTCAACTGCTTGGCCACTTGGTGGACGGCGACGCCGCGTCCGGTCTCCAGGCCATCGAACGTGCTATCGAGGACGGGACGAGTCCGAACACTCTGCGTCAGCAGATCATTGACATTCTTCGCGACATCTTGATCTTAAAGACTTCGCCCGAAACCACGAGCGTCGGTCACCTGACGGAGGACGAGGCGTTCGAGCTGACGCGGCGCACCGAACGATCGAGCTTGCGAGACATCGTGCGCACGCTCGAGGTGTTTGCGGAACCGGATCCGCCGTCGCGAAGTGGAGTAGACGCCACGCTGGAGCTGGAATTGGCGTTTGCGCGGGCGGTACTGGCCGTTTCCGAGACCTTGGCGCGCCCGTCGACCGAAGCAGCGGGACATGGAAAGCAGCACCCAGTCCACGCAGGATCGACAACGACCCAGCCGGCGACCGAGCCGGCCCCTGCAACCAAAGTCGTTGCTCGATCGCCCCAGCCAAAGCCCGTCGCCACTGGTGAAATCTCCGCGGCCACGGTCGCCGCATGCAAGGAAGAGTGGGTATCGGTGATCCGACAGGAGTCGCGCGAGATCGCGCCCTACGTTGGGGAAGCCGAGGTGATCGACTATTCGGACGGCACCGTGACCCTTGGCTACCGAAGTCGCTTTCTGTTCGACCGCGTTCAGAAGCCGGATGCCCTCCGCCAGGTTGCTCGGGCGCTGTCGCAGGTGCTCGGCAGTCCGATTCAGATTCGCAACGAGCAGCGCGGCACAATGGCGCCAGCCACGCGTCCGTCGACCGGACCATCTACTGACGACGATCCGGTAGTTCGCGTAGCGATGCGGGAGTATGGAGCCACACTCATCGCAGACAGCTCCGCCACGGGAGGTTGACGTATGTCCATGAAGATGTTTCGACAATTCCAGAAGCAGATGGAAAAGGTTCAGGACGAGTTGAAGGCAATGACGGTGGAAGCCACGGCCGGCGGCGGTGTCGTCACCGTGGTCGTCACCGGGGATCAGCGCGTTGTCTCGATTGACATCGATCCGGCGGTCATCGATCCGGAAGATTCGGAGTTTCTGGAAGAGATGATCCTGGTGGCCGTGAACGATGCCATGGAGCAGTCACAGGAACTGGCCAAGAGCAAGTTGGGCGGGCTAACCGGCGGTTTGAAGATCCCGGGCCTCGGCTAGCGCGTGGCGGACCCGCTTCCGCGCGCGGTCACCCGGCTCATCGAGGAGTTGGCAAGGCTCCCGACGGTCGGGCCCAAAACGGCCCAGCGCCTGGCGTTCTTTCTGTTGCGCGGGTCGTCAGGCCGGGCGCGTGTTCTCGGGACGGCCATCGCGTCGCTGCACGACGGCATTCAGACCTGCGAGCGTTGTCGCAACTTCGCGGATGCAAATCCGTGCTCGATCTGCCAGGATCCGACTCGCAACACCGCGCTGATTTGCGTGGTGGAGGACCCGCTGGATCTAGTTGCGATAGAGAACTCCGGTGGCTTCCATGGGCTGTACCACGTGCTTCACGGCGCGATCTCACCGCTGGACGGGATCGGGCCGGACGACCTGACCATTGACTTGCTGGTCCAGCGTGCGGGGCGCGAGCGCGTGGGCGAGATTGTGGTGGCGACCAACGCGACGATCGAGGGCGATGCAACCGCCATGGAGATCCGGCAGCGGCTCGGCGATCTTGGCGTACGAGTCACCCGACTGGCACGTGGACTCGCGACGGGCGGGGACATTGAGTACGTTGACGCGGCAACGATCGCGCAGGCGCTCGAGGGTCGTCGTGAACTCTGAACTTGCATCGCAGCCCGAAGGTGTGGCCGGGGGCCAGACGACACGACTCCGCTGGCTGGGCCATGCCACGTTTCTGATTACGAGCCCAAGCGGCGTGCAACTGCTCCTGGACCCCTTCAATGTGGAACTTGGCTATCCGGTTCCCGAACTTCCGCCGATCGACCTGGTGGCAGTCAGCCACGAGCACGCCGATCACAACAACGTGGGGCTGGCACCGGGGGTGCCGAAGGTTGTGCGCGGCATCTCGGACAGCGGCTGGCATCCAGGCACGGTGTCGGTTGGGGACGTGACGCTGAACATGATCGGCGGGGCGTATCACGACGAAGCGCACGGCCAGCAGCGCGGACGTACGGCGTTCATGTCGGTGGAAGTCGAAGGTCTACGGATACTTCACCTTGGCGACCTGGGGCATCGGCTCGACACGAACCTCCTGGCGCAGTGCCGCGGGCACCAAGTGCTGTTGATCCCGGTTGGCGGCTTCTACACGATCGACGGCGAGACCGCGGCGACGACGATGGATGAGATTGGACCGTCGATTGCGATTCCGATGCACTACCGGACAGCGCGCTTGCCGGGGCATCCCACGGCGCCGCTGCCTGAGACAGGATTCCTGGTTGGCCGCGAGGTACGGTGCGTCGCAGCAACCGAAATCGCGCTGGACGCCAGCGACCTTCCGTCAAGGCCAGAGGTCGTCGTGTTGGCCGTACCGGGCGGTTAGGTTCCCGGTCGACGCGGGGGCAGGCAGGTTACTTCGGCATCCTTAGTCAAATCTTCGAAGTACGCCTCACTGACGTTGCCGACTTCGACGGAGGTAAGTCGGGATGAGACCCGCACCGGCTCGTCGACGAGGCAGCGAAGGGCCGACTCCCAGCGCAGCGTGACGCCGGCTCGCAGTCGCTCGGGAACCCACGTCAGCGTCTTGGTCTCGCGAGCACGGCCGCCGACTTCTCGGCCGCCCTCGTTGGTGATCTTCGCGCGGGTGGTTGGACTGTAGTCCCTGTCCGATCCGGCGTTTTCCGCGAGCGTCAGGGAAGCTTCGACCAGGACGTCGGTTTGACCGATGTTTGTCGCCAGCAGAATCACGTTGGTTCGGCTGGGTCCGACTTCCTCCGTCTGAATCTCGAATTTGATCTCGGGGGCGGGGGTGGGTGTGGCTAGGGGCTCGATGGTCTCGTCGCAGGTCATGGCCGCCATCCCGATTAGCAGGATCGCCAGGGCGGCCACGGCTGGTGCCAGACGCCGAGAATTGGCGGAGGTTTGCACGTTCATGTCATAGAGCTTAGTGCAGAATGCGCCGTTGTCGGTGAATTGCGCTCGGCCGCGTCAACATCCAGGGACACCAAACATCGATCGCCCGCTGACTATCACGCTGCTTTTTCTCCGGCTGGGGCTCACCGCGTTTGGCGGGCCGGCGGCGCATATTGCCATGATGCGACACGAGTTCGTGACGCGGCGGGAATGGCTGACGGACCGCCGGTTCCTGGATCTGCTGGGGGTCACGAACCTGATTCCGGGTCCGAACTCGACCGAGATGGCGATTCATCTTGGCCGAGAACGGGCGGGATGGCGGGGGCTTGCGGGCGCCGGGATTGCGTTCATCGCCCCGGCTGCGGTCATGGTGACGGTGCTGGCATGGGTTTATGTCGAGTTTGGAACGACGCCAGCAGTGACCTGGGTGCTGTACGGACTAAAGCCGGTCGTGATTGCCATCGTGGCGCAGGCTATCTGGGGTCTGGGTCGCGTGGTTGTGCGCCGCTGGCAGACCGGGCTGCTAGCCGCCGTGGTGATTGCGCTGGGGCTGGTGGGCGTCAATGAACTAGTGCTGCTCTTCGGTGGCGGCGCGGTGGGAGCCGTGCTGCAACGCCCGCGTTGGCTGGCAGGACGCTTTTCTGGGGTACTGTTCGCGCCGCTCGCCAGCGTGGGCGCGGTCGCCGCCGCGCCTACATCGTTCAGCCTCCTGGGAATGGCCTTGCTTTTCCTGAAGATTGGCGCCGTCCTTTACGGCAGCGGATATGTGCTGCTGGCCTTCCTGCGTGGCGACTTTGTGGAGCGCATGGGATGGATTACCGAATCACAACTGCTGGATGCCGTGGCGATCGGGCAGGTGACGCCGGGCCCAGTGTTCACGACGGCGACGTTCATTGGATTCCTTCTGGCCGGGGTGCCAGGTGCCGTCGTGGCAACCATAGCCATCTTCTTGCCATCGTTTGTGTTCGTGGCAGCGGTGCACCCGTTGGTGGAACGCCTGCGGTCTTCGAGTGTGACCGCACCAATTCTCGACGCCGTCAACGCGGCCGCGGTGGGCCTGATGACCGTAGTGCTCGTGTTGCTTGGACGGTCGGCGCTCGTCGATGTGCCGACAATCCTGGCGGCACTGATCGCACTTGCCGTTCTCATCTTCACCAAGGTCAACTCGCTATGGCTAATACTGGCCGGCGCAGCCGTGGGCGCTGCGGTGCAGGTGCTCGGTCTCGCGGCGTAGTGCAATCGTGCGATCCCGCCGGCTGATGCGAAGGTCGGGACCTCATGAAGCAATCGGACTCTCGACGGCGGCGAAACTAGGCGAGCACGGCGGTGAGCGCGCATACTGTAAGAAGTGTGGACGAGGCACCTGGGCTCGGAACCGGGTGCTCTAGCGGGCGGTGGAGGCCTAGTGGCAAGCGCGCCGTCCGAGACCGGTTCGTCAGTCAGCCTCGAGCGTCCGGCCATCGTAATCCTCTTGGGCGTCTTGTTGGTCGCCGCCATGGTTACAACGTCGCCCATTGCGTATTGGCTGCTCTATGCGCTGGGCGGACTTGTGCTTCTCTCGTACGTGTGGACTCGCAATGCAGCCCGGTCTTTGGCGCTGCGTCGACGCCTGCGCGGGCATCAGATCACCGTTGGCGACGAGGTTCAGGAGGACTTTGAACTCGTTAACACAAGCCGCCTGCCGATTCTGCTTGTGGAAGTGGATGACCATTCGGAATTGCCCGGGTACCAAGCGTCCGTCGCCGAGAGCCTCGGTCCTCGACAGCGAAAGCGCTGGATCTCACGCGGGGTCGCGGGACGGCGTGGTCTCTACGGTCTCGGTCCGACTGATCTGCGCGTTGGCGACCCGTTCGGGATTTTCTCCTCGGAGCGTCGGATTGACGTTCGCACCACGGTCGTGGTCTATCCCCCAATATCAATCATGGCGGACGTCGAAATCCCCGCCGGTTCAATGGTGGGAACCTCCCGATCATCGATTCGCACGCACCAGGTCACGTCAGATGCGGGCGGGTTACGGGAGTTTCAACCGGGCGATCCACTGAAGCGGATTCACTGGCTTTCCAGCGCCAGGCGCTCGCAGTTGCTGGTCAAAGAATTCGATTTGGAACCGACAGCCAATCTCTGGATAGCTCTTGACCTGCATCGAGACGTTCAGGCTGGCCACGGCGACGAGTCCACCGAGGAGTACGGAGTCAAGATCGTGTCATCGTTGGCCCACCAATTCGTGCGCGACAACAAGGCGGTTGGCTTTGTTGCACTCAGTCGCCACGGACGGCACCTGATCGAGCCCCAGAAAGGGCTCAAACAGCTGTGGCGCATTCTGGAAACGCTGGCGGTCATTCAAGCCACTGGCACGGCACCCTTTCACGAGTTTCTTTCGGCCAGTGCGGCGGGGCTTGGCCGTGGCACGAGCCTGGTGGCTGTCACGCCTTCCCCCGATGTGCGATGGCTCACCAGCCTGACCCAGCTCGGCCACCGCGCAATCTATCCATTGGCGGTCGCCATCGACGCTTCGACGTTCGGGCCGAGCGAATCGAACGCCGGTCTCCGGCAGGCGGCAGGCGCGGCCGGGATCGGGTTTGTCGGCGTTGAGCAGGGAATGCGTTTCGAGTTGCTGAGGGCCGACGGGCATAACTTCGCAGAGTTTGAGCGCAGCCAGCGGCGCCCCGTCACATTGGCGCCAGCGTGACCGCAACTGTTGCCAGTCGTCCACGACCGCTGGCCCGCGCATTGCAACTCCCGCGCACGGCATGGCTGCCGCTGATCCTGGTAGGGACAGCAACACTGGCACCACTCATCAGCATCCACACAGTTGGCTGGGCTCCCGGGACGGAGGTCCTGCTAGCGGTCGCCCTCGTTGCCATGGCCTTTGGATTCGTACTGTCGCGTAGTCGACTGTCGTCGCTGTCGATCGTCATCCTCGGAATGGTCAGCGATCTCGCCGTGGCATACATCGTGGCCTCAGAAGCGTTTCCCGGCCCGCTCGACGCCATTCGCAACTTCGTTCTGCTGTTTGGGGACACGGTGGAATGGGTGCAGTTGCGTCAGGCGGGGAACCTTGTACGCGAGCAGCCGCTGGCTACGGCCGTGGGCGAGAGCGCCAGCCTGTTTCAGGATCTTTTTTTCCGCCTCGAATCTTGGTTCCAGGCCGCGTTCGCCTTCCAGGTTAGCCGCGACAATGTGGTGTTCCTCTTCTGGATGACGATGGCTGCCTGGGGCATGGGTTTCACGGCGGCCTGGGCGGCGTTCCGACTGCGCAACGCCTATTTGGCGATCGCGCCCGGCACGTTGGCGATTGCCGTGAACATTACCTACATCGGTCCCGACTGGCCGCCATTTGCCGTCTTCCTGATCGCAGCACTTGCACTAACCGTGCACACGCGGCTGGCTTCGCTAGAAGCCAGATGGGAAGACACGAGTACGGACTTTTCCGAGGAGCTTGGCCCAACCGTTCTGATCGTTAGCGCATTTCTCATCACTGCTGTTGTATTCCTGGCGCTAATCCTCCCGCGAGCTGGCGGCAATCCATTAGCCGAAGCCTTCTGGACGTATATGGGCGATGGATGGGGCAACGTGGAAGCCGGCATTCAGCGCGTGTTTGGGGGTGTCACCAATCCTTCGGGCTCCACCCTTGCGGGGCGCGAGACATTGGCGCTCTCTGGACCGGAACCGTTCGCGCGTAAAGAGACGCTAATCATCGAAAGCACGGTCCCGTCGTACTGGCGGGGGCAGACCTTCGATACCTATACGGGCCAAGGATGGCGCAGCACCATGCGGCTTCTTGAAGGGCGCAGAGCCAACGAACCTCTAACCGAGAGCATAAACCTCCGGTCCCGGCTGGCGTCGCGATCGAACATCGAGATTCTGGACTCGAATTCAGCGATCCTCTTCGCGCCGGGTGACGCCCTGCGTCTCAATCGCCCGTATCAGATTCAGGTGGCGGAGCGCGAGGTGGCCGTGGATGACTACGCATCAATCCGTGCCACGCGACGGGTTGGGCAGCGCCTGGTGTATTCCGTGGACTCGACGCTGGCAGCCGCCACGAGCCAACAGTTGCGGGAAGCGCCAACCACATACCCGGCATGGGCCGAACGCTACCGCGAACTGCCGGCGCTGCCGCCGCGCGTCCTTGAATTTGCCGCGCGATTGGCCGATACCGGCGACACCGCGCTTGACCGTGCACGCGCCGCCGAGTTCTTCATGCGACGGTTTCCATTCGCCCAGGACACGGAGCCCTTGCCACCAGGCCGGGATGCAACCGACTACTTCCTCTTTGACCTTCGGCGCGGGCACTCAACGTTGATTGCATCGACTATGGCCGTACTGGTGAGAGCCATGGGGATTCCGGCCCGCGTGGCCGCTGGTTATGCGCAAGGGGTTTTTGATCCGGTAACGCAGCGCTTCATCGTCAATCCGAGCGATGCCCACACATGGGTGGAGGTGTATTTTCCCACGTACGGTTGGGTGCTCTTCGAACCGTCAGGCTTCAGAGCGCCGGAAGTGCGCGGTGGGGCTGCCGAAGGAGTGGAAGGTGACAGCACCATCAACCCGGACGCCGCCGACCTTTCGCTGGTTGATGAGTTCCTTGACGAACTCGACGAGTTGGACTCGGCAAACTTTCAACCGTTGGCGCCGACCGGCGACCTCAATCCGGTGCAAGAGTTCCTGGGGAACCTCGGGGGAGCGATTCTGGCGCTGGTTGTGACCGGAGCCGCTCTGATCATGCTGGCGGTGCTCTATCTGGTTGGCTCGCTCGTCCGCGATCTGCTTCAGAGCCCGCGCTCAGCGGTGAGCCGACGCTATGAGCGGATGGTCAAGTGGGCGACGCGGGCGGGGTACAATATCGGTCCGGGGTTCACTCCAGCGGAACTTGGCCGCCAGTTGGCTGCCGAGTTGTTTCCGACGCCCGCCATGGAATCACCCTCCGGCCGGGCAGCCCCGCCTGAAGTTGTTGCGGAGACGTATGTTCGTGCCACGTACGGCCGCCGGCAGATCTCACGCTCGGAGCGACGCATGGTTGATAAGGCTTGGCGACGCGTGCGTTTGAGGCTTGCGGTTCGCACAATTAGGCGACCCTTGGGTCGGCTTAATCCGTCTCGAGCCTGAGTCATGGACCTAGCGGGCGTTCGCGATATTGCGGTGGTAGTGCTGGCAGCAGTTGCCCTGGTTACCACACTCGTGCTGCTGATAACCGGAATGCTGGTCTGGCGATTCTTGGCGGCGATCAGGACGGACGTTGCGCCGATTATTCAGTCAGCTCGTGAGACTGTGGATACAGTCCGAGACACCACGGAACTCGTAAGTGACGTCGTGAAGGACGGCACCAGTTCTACCTCGGGCGCGTTCAAGAAGCTTCGTAGAGTTCTGCAGATGGCGCTCCGCTGGTGGAGTTGAGTGGATTTCACCATGATCTGGATCATCATAGGTGCCGCTATCGGTTTCTTCGTCGGGGGCGCCATCGGGACCGTTCTCGCCCCGCAGCGCGCACAGCGAGTTTTGGACGGACTACCGGAGCGGTTTAGCGCAATCCGCAGTTCGGCGCAGCAGGCAGCCAGCGAGGCAGAGGCGAGCGTTCGTCGCCGTGCCCCGCGCCCACGCAGGCGGCGTCGCCGACGCAGCCGTCGACGCCGCGGCAGGGGCTGATGGAAGCCGCGCGCGACATCGCGATCATCGTCCTGGTCATCCAGGGGCTGATCATTGGGCTGGCGGCGTTCGTCGCCGGAGTTCTTGGGGCCATCGCCATCGTTGAAGCCACGGTGACCGTCCGGCGCGGATTGCGGCGGACCGCCGCGAAGCTGGAGCGGACAAACAAGCGCGTGGACTCGATTGTCGAGACGCGTGTTCTGCCGCCAATCATCCAATACCACCGTGGGCGGGCGGCGGCGCGATCCACGCTGGAGCAGGCACAGCGAGCGCTGGACGATCTAAAACGGACGGCCGGGGTCGGCGGAGGCTAAACGGCAGGCAGCCGAGGGCGTTGCTTACACGCTGCTGAGTTCGTCCCGCAACGCTCTGAGCCGTCGGTAGCAGCGGACGAGGTCTTCAGACGAGTAGCGCGTGTTCAGACCGCTGGGACTCGGAACCAGAAATACCACTGACGATTCCAGCGCGAGGGCCTGACGGCCCGGCCTTGGGGGCGGCGAGGCGGAGAGGCCCTCGCCGTGTCTGAGGTAGTTGCGATAGCCGCCGATGCCCTGAAAGCAGACGATGCGGGGCCGGAAGCGCCTGATCTTATCCCTGAGGACCGGCGCCCAGCGGCGGTAGTCGGCGGCTCGAAGGTCCTTTGCCGTAGGGGTCGGGCGCTTGACGACGTCGGTGAGTCCGATGCCGAATTCCAGGACCCGGGCGTCGTTTTCAGGCCTCAAGGGCTCGCCGAACAGGCCGGCCCGGTTGGCGGCTTTCCAGAAGCGGTTGCCGGGCCTGGCGTAGTAGTGGCCCGCTCGAACGGAATACGCGCCGGGATTGATGCCGACGAGCACGATGTCAAGTCCAGGTGCGAGGTAGTCGGGCAACGTGGTCACAAATTCCGCGCATTCGCCAGTCGAGCTTCGGCAGGGCGTTTGCGGCACCAGGGCAAGACTCCGCACACTCTTCGACGACAGCCATTGAACCAAACGGTTTGCAACTCACCGAAGCGTCTCGGGATCGCCTGACCGTCGCAGAAGCATCGGCAGGCGACGTGCCTGGCGCGCCGTTGCCAACCGTCATTTCCGCCAATGCCATTTCACGCCGCGTTCGTGAGCTTGGCGCGGAGATCTCGACGGCTTACGCGGACCGCGAGCCCGTCCTGGCGCTGGTGCTGCACGGGGCGTTCATCTTTGCCGCCGATCTGGCGCGCGCCCTGACTACGGCGCATCAAGTGGAATCGCTGGCGCTCGCTTCGTACGACGGTCGAGAATCGAGCGGAGAAGTGCAGGTCATCAAGGACCTGGGTTGTGATATTTCCGGGCGGGATGTGCTGATTGTGGAGGACATCGTTGATACCGGCCGTACGGTGTCAGCCGCGCTGGAATTGCTGGAATACCGCGGCCCACGTTCGATCGAGGTGGTGACGCTGCTGGACAAGCCTTCGCGACGCGTAGTTGACGTCACGCCCCGCTGGGTCGGTTTTGAGATCGAGGACATATTCGTGGTTGGCTACGGACTCGACCTAGATGGCCGGTATCGCGGCCTGCCGTATATTGCGAACGCCGACGCCCTGGATTTGAACGGCGCTCCATAGCCCAATGCCCCTGGTTACGGTTGACAATCGCAGCGTCTCGCTGGACGTGCGAGGCAGCGGCGGCACCACGGTCCTGTTCATCCACGGCGTTGGGCCCGGTGGCGCCGCGTGGGACCTGGTCACCCAGGGTCTGGCCGACACCTGCCGCGCGTTTGTGCTGGACCTTCCCGGTTTCGGCAAGAGTGAACGAGGGAATGCGACAGGCTCCGTGGACGACGCGGCAACCCTGGTGCACCGCGTGTTGCACGCGCAAGGTCAGACCGAGCCACTGGCGATTGTGGGACACGCCTACGGTGGGTTGGCGGCCCTGAACTTCGCGGCACGATTTCCAAGCCACGTAACGAAGCTGGCGCTGATTTCAACGTCGGGATTCGACAGCAATCCGGCGGCAACGCTGGGTCGACGGGACAGGATCAGCGAGGCTGGATGGGACGCCGGCACAGCCGACGACTGGCTGCGCGCAGGTCTTGTTGAGGACCTGGCCGAGGCGCACTTTGAAGCCATGCGCGACGCCGCAGCCGCGGTGGACGCAGACGTGATTTCCGGCTGTCTGGCCAGCAGCGCGCGGCGAGTGTTGCTGGAGGAAGCCTGCGCGATCGAAGCGCCCACGCTTCTCGTCCGCGGCTCCGATGACCCCTTGGTAGGCGAGAACGACCTGCAGATCCTGGCCGCCCGACTGGCCGGCGCGGAGGTGGTTTCGACGCCGGGCGTCGGGCATTGGCCGAGCCTGGAAGCGCCCGACGAATTGCGCACTGAACTGGTGCGGTTCTTCGGCCTCTAACCGCGAACGGGTAGTGCTAGCCTTCCCGCTAACGCGCACACCACACGACGGACATTCGGCATGAAATTCGTTCGATTCGCCACCGAGTCCGGTCCGGCTCTTGGCTCTCTGAAGGAGTCAGGCGCCGTATACGCCGTCAGCGGCGACATGTTTGGCGACTACGAGGTGGGGGCCCAGGTCGGCACCGTGGACGACCTGGAACTACTGGCACCGGTCGATCCCGGCAACGTGATCGCCGTTGGGGCCAACTACCTGGCGCACATCCTGGAAGGGCACGACGAAGACGCCATTCCGAAGTTCCCGATGCTCTTCATGAAGCCCAACTCAGCCATCACCGGCCCCGGTGCGCCGATCGTGCTGCCGGACCCGGCGAAGTTCACGCAGTCGATGAACGATCCGGATCTTCAGAAGGATCCGTTCGGCGAAGTGCACTACGAAGCCGAGTTGGTGGCGGTGATCGGAAAGACCTGTCGAAACGTCTCGGAGGACGAGGCCCTGGACTACGTGCTGGGCTATAGCTGCGGCAACGACGTGAGCGCGCGCGGCCTGCAGATGAAGGAAATGGCCACGGGCGTGCTGTTGATGAGCAAGGGCATGGACACGTTTGCGCCGCTGGGGCCGTGCATCGCCACCGATCTCGACCCGACGAATCTTGAAATCATGGCCCGGCTCAATGGCGAGGTGAAGCAACACAGCAGCACCGACGACTTGCTGTTCGGCGTGGCCGCCCTGATTGCCTACACCTCGCAGGGCGTCACGCTCAGGCCCGGCGACTGCATCTACACGGGAACCTGCGCGGGGCCGTCGGCGCTTACGCCGGGCGACGTGATCGAGATCGAGGTGGAAGGCGTGGGGGTGCTGAGCAATCCGGTGGTGGCGGCCTAGCGGGCCACCGGTGACAGCGGCATGATCCGCGGATTTGACCTGCCGTACGGCGATGAGACGCTTGCCGTTCGTGGCATGGGCGTTGAAGTTTCGGGTGTCTACGCGCCCAGAGCCACACCGCCGGCGCGTGATCCCCGAGCGCTGATTCGAGAAGCGCTGGACAGCCCAATCGAGTCAGCGTCGTTGCTCCAGGCGGCGCGCGGTAAGTCGCGCGCTCTTGTGCTGATCGACGACATCACGCGGGAGACGCCGGCGGACCTGCTGCTGCCGCCGATCCTGGACGATTTGGAGACGGCGGGAATCGCGGCAGACGACATCCTGGTGATGATCGCGCTGGGCACGCACCGGCCGATGACCGACGCCGAAATCAGGCACAAGGTCGGGGACGACGTGCTGGCGCGGGTGCGGGTGACGCAGCACGATCACCGCACGGCGCCCCTGCGCGACCTGGGCGTGACGCCGAGCGGGACGCCGATCGAGGTGAACGAGCACCTGTTCGAGGCCGAGATCGTGATTGGGACCGGCGCGGTGGTGCCGCATCACATTGCCGGGTTTTCGGCGGGAGCCAAGATCGTGCAGCCGGGCGTCTCCGGGGCCGCCACCACGGCCGCCACGCACATGTTCAGCGCCAGGGCGCGGACGCCGTTGCTGGGACGGGTCGACACGCCGGTACGCGCCGAGATGGAGCTAATTGCCGAGCGCTGCGGCATGAAGCACGTTTTGAACGTGACACTCAATGCCGACGGGCAGGTAGTCACCGCTCGATTTGGCGCCACGCGGCCTACCTATCGACGGGCCGTCGAGGACGCCCGGCGCATCTACGGGGTTCGCGCGCCTGCCGGGCTGGACGCGGTGGTGGCCGGGTCGCACCCCTGCGACATCGAGTTCTGGCAGGCGCACAAGAGCCTTTATCCGGCCATGCTGATGGTGCGGCCGGGCGGGACGATCATCGTGGTGACGCCGTGTCCGGAAGGGGTAGCCGTTACGCACCCCGACATGCTCGAGTACACGGCGCAGCCAGCGGATGAGTTGTTGCGACGCTATGAGGGCAACGAGATCGACGACCGCGTGGCAGCGTCGCTGGCCGTGGCCTGGGCCAGGGTTCGGGAGTACGCGCGCGTGGTGCTGGTATCGGATGGCATCGCCCCTCACGAGGCAGCGGCGCTGGGGTTCGATACGGCGCCGGACGTGGAGACGGCACTGTCGGCGCTAGCTCGAACGAGTGGCCCCGCGCCGAAGGTGGGCGTTTTGACGCACGCACCGGACACGCTGCCGCTGGTTGCCTGAAGCATGGAGCGTTGGGCCGTCATTGCCGACGACCTGACCGGGGCACTGGATACCGCGCTGCAGTTTCGGAAGGCCGGTCGGCAGACCATGGTTTCGACTATTCCCGGCGCCTGGCCATCGCGGGGAACGGTGGTTGCCGTGAGCACCGAGACCAGGCACGTTTCGTCGGCCAGCGCCGCCGCGAAAGTAAAGGCCGCGTTTCGCGCGCAGCCATGCGGAACGTCGGCACTGATCTACAAGAAGACCGATTCGCTGCTGCGCGGGAACATTGGGGCCGAGCTGCGGGCGCTGTGCGAGGCCGCTGGAACAGGGCCGCTGGTGTTTGCACCCGCGTTTCCGACAGGCGGCCGGACGACGATTGATGGAATACACCGGCTGGAGGGCATGCCGGTTGCGGACGCCGCGCCGGGACGCGATCCGCTGACCCCGGTCGTGGAGTCGCACATTCCGACCCTGCTGCAGGACAGCGGCGGCCTTAAGGCCGAGGGTATGCCGCTGGACGTTGTCCGCGGAGGCCAGGAGACGCTGATAGCCGAACTGTCCAGGGCGAGGCGAAATTGCGTTGAAGTCCTGGCACCCGATGTCGAGACCGACGATGACTTACAAGCCATCGCGTCGGCGCTGCGTGCGTCGGCTGACGGGCGAATCAGCGCGGGGTCGGCCGGGCTCGCCGAATACCTGGCGCGGGCGGATCATGACTCGACTCAACCCGCGGACCTGGGACGTTCGTCGTTCGTGGCCGCCGTGGTGGGCACGCCGAGCGCGCATACCACGGTGCAGGTTCAGCGCACGCTGGCCACGGGACAGGCCCAGGGCATCCGAATCCGAAGCCACGCGGATATCGAATGGGCGGTCCGAGAGGCACGTCCCGACCGTCCCAGCGACCGGCTGACTGTTTTCGACACCACGCTTGAAGGAACAACGCCAAGGCCTGAGGAACGCCAGCGCCAGATGCAACGTGTTGCCGACCTGTGCAGAGCCCTGACGCACGCCGTCGATCGGCCGGGACTGATTCTCACCGGTGGAGATACCGCACGCGCCGCGCTGGACGCGCTGGAGGTGGATGCGATCGAGGTTCTGGGCGAGGTGGAGTGGGGCGTTCCCGGCGGGCATGCGCTGCGCGGGACTCGCCGGGTGGCGTCTGTGGTCACCAAGGGCGGGAACATGGGAGGGCCGGACGCGCTGACGACCGCCTTCAGGCGCCTAGGTTCGAAGGTGAGCCAAGCCGCATGACGTCAGGTTCTACCGACCAGCGTCCGCTCATTGCCGTCACCATGGGGGACCCGGCGGGTGTGGGACCCGAGATCACGGCGAAGGCGCTGGCGAACCCGAAAACCCGGGCAGCCTGTCGCGCCGTGGTGGTCGGTGACTTGCAGACGATGGAACGGGCCGCCGGTGCGGTGGGGCTCAACGTCGCCGCCACGGACCTGGACGCATTGGACCGGGCGTCTGCTGGTATCCAGGTGTACGACCCCTGGGGACGGGATCTGGGTGACGTGCCGGTGGGAACCGTGGACGTGCGCGCCGGCGCCGCGGCAGCAGAAGCCGTCATCGAGGCGACGAAACTCGCACTCAACGACCGCGTGGCGGCAATCGTCACCGCCCCGATTAACAAGGCCGCCATCAACGCCGCCGGATACCACTATGCGGGGCACACGGAGTTGTTGGCCGACCTGACGGACGCACCTGGCGCGCGTATGTTGCTGGTGGCGCCGGGGCTCCGGGTGATCCACAACAGTACGCACGTCTCGCTTCGCGAGGCCATCGAACGCGTTACGCCGGAAAACGTGCGGCACGTGATTGGGCTGCTGGATGCGACGCTGCGGATGATGGCCATTCCAGAGCCGCGCATCGCCGTTTGCGGGCTCAATCCGCACGCCGGCGAAGGCGGACTATTCGGACATGAGGACGACGCGTTTATTCGGCCCGCCATCGAGGACGCGCGCAATGACGGCCTGGACGTGGCGGGGCCCGAGCCGGGCGACACCGTGTTCAACCGCGCGCGCGACGGGGCGTTCGACGGCGTGGTGGCGATGTATCACGACCAGGGACACGTGGCCGTGAAGGTGGCCGGCTTCTTTGACGGCATCAACGTATCCGTCGGCCTGCCAATCATTCGTACCAGCGTGGACCACGGCACGGCGTTTGACATTGCCGGGCAAGGCATCGCTCAGCCGGATAGTATGGAGATGGCCATTGAGATTGCCGCCACCATGGCCGTCAGCGACGGACGTTCGGCGGCCCCGGAGACTGCCTGATCTGATGAATGCGCCCTTGCAGCTTGCCCAGTTGGTGCTTTCCGTGATCGTGATTGCCGCAGTTTTGATCCAGTTGCGGAACACGGGGATGGGCTCGGCTCTGGGCGGGAGCGACAGTTCGTTCTTTCATGCCAGGCGCGGGGTGGACCGGCTGACGTTTAACTTCACGATCGGCGCTTCGGCCCTTTTCTTCCTCGTTTCAATCCTGGCCGCCGTTCTCCAGTAGCTCGTCGCGCACGAGGGACGCGTCGCAGATCTGCCCGTAGGGACAGCGGCGGCAGACCTGAGAGTCCTCGGCCCGATTCGGCGCTTGCCAGAACGGATCGAATTGGCTCGCCTCAATGCCAACAACGATTTCAGTTGCTCGGGCCGCGAACTGTTCGAGGTCCTCGCGGCCGTATGTCCCATGTAGCTGCTGGACGAATGGCGGGTCTTCGCGAACCAGCACATCGACCCGTACCTGGGGAATGAAGAAGGGCGCGGGCAGGCTGCCTGGACGAATCCGAGAGCCGGCCCTGAAGACTCCGTAGCCGATCGCGTAGCACTGGAGTTGCAGGTCCCGATCGGGATATGACTCGGGATAGGCCCGCCACGAGGTCTTGTGGTCGATCACGACGCCGTTGCGGTCGATGAGGTCGACGGTGCCGACGAGTTGGACCTGGACACCTGGGATGTCGAACCTGAATCGGTGCTCGATCAGGTGTGGAATGACCGAGGGCGCGATCTCGGTCAGGTAGAGCTCCAGGATCGATTGACCTGAGGCGTAGGCTTCCTCGAACTCGTCCGCCAATGGTCCGGCTGCGGCTCCGGGTGGAAGTCTGGCGTCCCAAACGTCGTCGTAGATCTCGGCGGCCTCATCCAGATCCAGGTCGTAGCCGCTGTGGCGTTTCTCCAGAAAGTTGCGCTCCAGGGCGGCGTGGACCGCCTGACCGACGAGTGACGCCGGCGAGTCAGTGGTCGGCACCCGATCCAGGTAGCGCATCCGATACTGGAGCGGACAGGTGTCGTACGTGCGTAGCTGTGTGGGAGAGATTGACCGGAGTTGCCGTTGCATATCGAGCCGCATGCTGAATAGTGTTCGCGCAATCCTAAACGCGGTCCGTCAAGGGTCTCTGAGCGCTGGGACAGCCGGCAGGCAAAGACTGCGCGCATGGTGAGCGGCCGGCCCGAAGCTTCGGTGGTGATCGTGACCTGGAATGGGTTGCGCCACTTGCAGCGCTGTCTACCGGCGCTGCGAGGCCAGACCGGCGTAAGGTTCGAGACCATCGTCGTCGAGAACGGCAGCACGGACGGTACGGCGGAGTGGATTGCCGAGGCGTATCCCCGAACTGTTCTGAAACGCCTGGAGTCCAATCACGGGTTCTCCGAGGCCAACAACATCGGGTTTGGATTGGCGCGGGCGGACTTGGTGGCAACCCTCAACAACGATGCGGTCCCCGACCCAGACTGGCTGCGCTCGCTGGTTCAGGCCGCACATAGGCATCCCGAGGCGGGGTCGTTCGGCAGCCGAATCGTGCTGGACCGGGATCCCAACATCATCGATTCGGCCGGCGTGGTGACGGACGTGCTGGGCATTGCGTGGGACCGGCACAACGCGGAGCCGGTTGGTGTTGATACCGCCGGAGAGATCTTCGGCGCATGCGCCGGGGCAGCGCTGTATCGGAAGGCACTGCTGGACGAGACTGGCGGATTCGATCCGACGTTCTTCGCCTACCTGGAGGATGTGGACCTGGCATGGCGCGCCCGTTGGTTGGGCTGGACCGCGCGCTATGTGCCGGAAGCGCGGGTGGTGCATGCGCACTCGGCAACGGGAACCGAAGAGTCGCCGTTCAAGACGTTTCACCTGGGTCGCAACAAGGTCTGGACGATCGCCAAGAACCATCCGACGCGCGCGCTCTTGATGTACGGGCCGCTGTTGGTGGCTTACGACCTGGCCTCGCTGCCGATCACGATGACGCGCCAGCGGAGCCTGGCGGCGTTGCGCGGGCGGCTGGCCGGGCTGCGCTCGCTGGGGGAGGTGCTGAAGCAGCGAAAGCAAGTGGCGGCCCGCCGGCGCATTGCCTGGGATGACATCCGTCCGTATGTCAACGGCCCGTCGTGGCCGTGGGACATATGGCGACGCCAGCGGCGGTTGCGGCAGGCGGTGGCGACCGACGATCCGAGAACTGCCTCGGACGCTCGCTGATAGACTCGCGCACTCGGGGCGTGGCGCAGGCTGGTAGCGCACCTGACTGGGGGTCAGGAGGTCGCCGGTTCAAATCCGGCCGCCCCGACCAGCATCCAGACTTGCTACGCGAAGGCGCCATCCAAAGTTGTCTGCGTTAGACCTAGGCGGCTTGGCTCCAGCTGGCGATGAAGTCGTCCAGGTCAAAGTCGGCGGGCATGTGCTCTTGCGCCCAGCGGGAAGGTTTGCTCGCGAGACTTGGCACGAAGTGCTCGGTCTCCGTTTGGAGCCGGGAATCCAGCGGTGCGAAGCGCTGTCCGAGCAGCTTCGTTTCGGCGGGGGTGAAGCGCCGGGCCAGGGCCTCGAGATTGCCGATGCTGAAGGTTTGCTCACCTACGGCCGACGCGCGCTCGCGTTCCGGCAGGTTGGCTAGTTCCGGGCGCTTCAGTGCGCCGATCCGGCGAGCCAGTTTGGACAGGAGGACCACGCAGACCATCCGCCCGGTTTGGCCTGGATGCAGCAGGGCCAGCGCTTGGCGGAATGCCTCCGGATCCTGGTCGAGAATCGCGCGATAGAAGGCCTCGATCCGATCGTCCTCGCGTTCAGCCAGTTCAATGAACCGGCGGAAGCCCGCTTGTCCCTCCGGCGACAGATGCTTGACGAATCCCGGTTCCCAAAGGAAGCGGGAGCCGTACGGATAGAGCTGACCGCCGAATGAGGTGTACCTGAGATGGATGATGCGCCGCAGCCTAGTGCTGTAGTTGCTGGGCCAATGCAGGATGGTGTTGATGTAGATCACCCCATCGCCGGCCTTGAGCCTGACCTGCCTACAGTCAGACAGCTTGGCGCGGGGGTCGTTCAGGAGCTCCTGGTTCTCCCGTGCCGTGTTCAGACGGCGATGACTGCCGGGGACGACCCACAGCACATCATCGTCGTACAGCGGAATGTTCCACTGCACGGAGCTTGGACCGTTGGCCAGCATGTCGGCCTGTAGACCCGCCAGGGGAGCGTTGTTTGTTGGCCCGTGACTTACATCGCGATGCCACAGATCCGGTCCATACGCGGTCTCCGGGTTGCACAGCAGAATCATCTGCTTCAGCCCAACGTCGCGGGTGCCGAGCGCCTGCCGGCTTACACCGAGCGTGTGTTCATGGAGACAAAACTCCACCGTGTTGGCCGTCGCCGCATCTATGACGGTCTGAAACGCGAGGCGAGGCTGCTTGGCCGCGTAGGCGAAGCAGCCCGGGTCGTCGGGATCGCGTGCCCAATTTGCCTGCTGCCGGTCCACCAGCGTTTCGAAGCTGGCCCGCAGCTCGTCCAACCGTTCGGGCGGAACGACGTTCTTCAGAATCACGAAGCCGTCGTCCAGGAGTTGCCCGGGATCGATCTGCATGGGGTGTGCTCCACCGGGGCAGCCGCGGCAGTCTAGACCGGACATCTAGCGTCGACTATCCGGGGTGAGTGCCTGCTCGCTCGATTATTGGTGTGGTCACTAGGTTGGCCAGTGGTCAACCGCTCGATCTTCGCTCCACTAGCGACCGTAGGTTCGTCCCTTCCAGCCGCCGCCAACGCCGGCATAGTGCCGCCGCGCCGAGTCCAGCGTCATGGCGACGTAGACGACAGCGGAGAGCGGCAGCGTGACGGCGAGCAGCGCCGGGCCGCCGTACCAGCGGGTCATCGGTAGGTAGCTAAAGGTCATGAGGCCCCATCCAAGGACTCCAAGTGCGAGTGCCGCCAACGACGGCTGCAGGGCGGCTTCGGTCAGGAGCCCGAGGCCCGCGCCAACGACCGCGATCGGCGGCGCCGCGAAGGCCAGGAGCAGAGCAACGACGGTGCCCAGGAGTCGCACGGGCGAGTAGGCCAGCTGGGTGTAGGCCGTGCGCGCCACGACGTGCCAGACGCCGGATAGTCCGGCGTAGCCGCGCACGCTGCGGACGTCGCGTCCCAGTCCGAGCCAGGTTTGGCCGCCAGCCTGCTTGATGCGGGCGGCCAGGGCGCAGTCGTCGATGATCTTGCCGCGGATTGATTCGAAACCGCCGATCCGATCGAGCGCGCGCCGTTTGACCAGCACACACCCGCCGGCGGCGGCGGCCGTCCGGCTCCAAGGGTTGTTCGACCAACGGAAGGGGTAGAGCAGTCCAAAGAAGTACACGAATGCCGGCACCAGCAGTCGCTCGAAGGGCGTGACCGCGCGCAGGTGGGCCATTACCGATGCCAGGTCCAGATCGCGGCGTTCGGCCATGCCAACCAGGCGCCGCACGAGGTCGGGTGGATGCGCGATGTCGGCGTCCGTCAGGAGGATGTAGTCGCAGCGTCGGGCCGGGTCGGACGTTGCCCCGGTGTGCATGGCCCAGACCTTGCCGGCCCATCCTTCGTGAAGCGGAGAGGCCGCGACGACGTGTACTCCTGGGCCGGTGGATCCGGCGCCAAGGCCTGAGGCAACGTTCGCGGTACCGTCAGTGCTGGAGTCGTCCACCACGACGATCTCGAAGCGGCCGGGATAGTCCTGGTCCAGCAGCGTGGGCAGCGTGGACGGAAGCACTGCCGCTTCATTGCGCGCAGGCACTACCACGGTCACGGCAGGCCAGCGGTCCGGCTTCAATCGCGGTGGCGATTCCGGGAGTCGCACGTCGGTTCGCCAATACCATCCGCGACGGAGCAGCAACCAGATCCACGCGCCGGCAGCGGCAGCCGCTAAACCTGTGACGACCGTCAGCCAGATGTCGATCTGCTCTAGTCCGTCGATCGGGTGCGGTCAGTCCGCGCGGGTGATCCAGAAACGCAGGTCTCGGTCGTCCCCTACCGTGGCCAGCAGCGCGCCGTCGGGGCTGTAGGCGAGCGCTCGGATCCAGTCGATATGGGCGTCGATGGCACGACCGAGCTCGATGCTGCCGGTCGGATCGCGCAGGAATGCGCGTTGATAGGCACCAATGGCCAGCTCGTCGCCGTGCGGCTGATAGGCCAACGACGTAATGAGCCCCGCCTCCGGCTCGATCTCTCGCAGCAGACTGTTGGAGCCGCTTGCCAGGATCTTGATCGTGTCGCCGTCCGCCAGCGCCATTTCAGCGACCTGCGGATCGAAGCGAATCGCCCGGATCCAGTCGTCGAACCCCGTCAGCCGCAACCGCTCGACACCCGTATCAGCATCCAGCAGTAAGACCTCACGGAACGTGCCGGCGGCTGCAAGGCCTGCGCCATTCGTGGCCAGCGATGTGACTGAAGCGGCAAGTCCAGCGGCGACCCAGAGTTCGGCGCCGCTCCGCGCGTCCAACCTTCGTACGACGCCACGCGCGTCGCCGGCCAGGATCTGACCGTCCGACGTAAATTCCAGCGCGGTGATGCTGTCCGGCACGGCTGGCGCCTCTGCTAGAAGCGTCCCCTGGGATGAGTCCCAAATCCGCAACCGCCCGTCGTCTCCGCCGGAGGCCACGACATGTCCGTCCGGCGAATAGACCACGGCTCGCGCTGGCCGGTCGTGGGCGGCGATGGATGCGCGGATCGCACCGTCGGTCCCGACAATCACGAGCGAGCCGTCGTCCAAGGCGGCGGCAACCGACGTACCGTGGGGACTGTAGTCCACGGCATTGACCGGCGCGGGCAGGGCGGTTTCGGCGGCCAGTTCCGAGAGCGCCGTCAACCACACGCCAACGTCTCCGTCCCAACTCCCGGAAAGCAGGATCTCGCCATCCGGGCTGAAGCTGAGCCCCTGTACGTCAGTCGTGTGGCCAGTCAGGCTGTACAGCCTGCTCCCGGTGGCGACATCCCACACACCCACTGTTCCGTCGCTAGAGGAGGTGGCCATTCGACGCCCGTCCGGGCTGAAGGCCACCTGCCAGACGGAGTCGCTATGTCCAGCGAGCGTGGCCAGCGCCGATCCGTTAGTTGCATCCCACAGCACCGCCGTGTTGTCGTCGGCGCCAGTTGCCAGGCGCGTGCCATCGGGACTGATGGCCAGGGATAGCACGGCCCGCGAGTGCTGGTCGACGAACTCGAGCCGGCGCTCGCCCGTTGCCATGTCCCAGATATCCGCCCGGGCCCAACCGGAGGTAATCAGGCCTCCGCCGTCAGGTGTGAAGGCGACGCCATTTGACCAAGCGTCAATGTCGTCGAACTCGGCAAAATGCTCACCGGTCGCCACATTCCACACATGGGCCGCGGCGTAGGTCGTCGCAGCTACCCGTGATCCGTCCGGACTGAACGCGACGCTCGTAAACCACCGCTCGTCAGCCTGGAGCACCTGTACCTGCTCGCCCGAGCGCGAATCCCAGAGCCGTACGGTGTCGTCCTCCGACGCGCTGGCGACCAGCGAGCCGTCGGGCGAGAAGGCGACTTCGTAGATGCCGTCGTAGTGGCCCTCTAGTTCATGGATCGGCGTCAGGGTCGCGCGGTCCCAGATCACGACCCGACGGTCAAAACCACCGGTAACGAACGTGGAACCTGATGGATCAAAGGCCACGCTGGTCACCAGCGGACTGTGGGCTTCCACCAGTCGTCGCGGAATGTGCGGCGGGGCCACCGGTATGGTCGCCCCCGAGGGAATCATCCCGGCCTGTTTGAAGTGGTCGCCGGCCGGAGCCAGCCGAACCTGCCCGTTGTGCAGGCGCAGGACGGCTCGCTGGGATCGCAGCACGCCTCCATCCGGTGTGGACGTGTATCCCAGCGGCAGTCCGAATCGAGAAAGAGCGTCCGGGGCGGCTCGCCAGAAGTCGGTGATTTCCGGGGCGACGGCCAGCGCTTCAAGGCGAGCTAGTGGACCGGCGTCGGTTGGCAACTGCCTGCCTGGCGGCACGCCCTTGAAGTCAAGCAGCCAACGATCATGCCCCGCCGCGGACATCACGTCATAGATGTTGGTTGGGCGAACTTCGCCGTCGGGGCCTGCCTGAAGCACGGCCCGTTGAAACGCCTGGTAGACGAACGGCGCTTCGTGCCAGGGCTGCGAAATCGGAAAACCAAGAGTTTCATGACCTCCGAATTCCTCGTAGGCGGTCCAGAACTGAGCGTTGCGGTCATCGACGACCGCGTAACCAAGACCACTCCCACCGCCGGTCTGCGTATAGAAGAAGCCTTGCTGAAGCGGAAAGCTTGCGGGAGCGGACGCGGTCGCCGTTGACGGAATCGCGAGCAGCGCGATGACAGCGATAGTTGCGACGCCAACGCGAAAACGCCTGACCGCCTTTGCCGGTCGGATCAACTGACGCGCCGGCCACCGAATCTGTCCGAACACTAGAGCAGCGCCTGAGGGCAGTAGCGCGTCATGGACAGCCGCCGCTAGTCGTCCGGTCGAAGCGCTGCGCGAAGCGCCGGAGCGAGTTGGGGCTGCCGGAACTCATAGCCAATGTCCAGGAGCTTGCGCGGGACGACCCGTTGGCTGGAGAGCAGCGCTTCCCGCGCAAAATCGCCAAGCGCCGCGCGAAGGATCGGCGAGGGTATCGGAAGAATCGCCGGGCGTCGCAACTCGCGGGCCATGGTCTGTACGAATTCTCGGTTGGTCACAGTTTCCGGTGCCGCCACGACAACGGGTCCGCTCAGCGTCTCCCGCGCAAGCGCCAGACGGATAGCGCCGACCACATCCGCAAGATCAACCCAGGGCCAGTAATGCCGGCCGGACCCAAACCAACCGCCAAGCCCGAGCATCACGGGCAGCCGCATTCGCGCCACGACGGGCGATCGGGCATCGATTACCGGCGCCAATCGAGCAATGGCAACCCGGATTCCTGTCTCGGTGGCGGGCCGGGATGCGGCTTCCCATTCGACGGACACACCCGGGAGGAATCCCTGCCCTGGTGGGCTTTCCTCATCCAGTACTTCGTCGCCGCGGTCACCGTAATAGCCAGTCGCGCCAGCGCAAACGAGAACTTCGGGCTTTCGCGACAAGCCCGCAATGGCGCGCGCCAACAGGTCGGTTCCGCGCACGCGGCTTTCGCGGATTCGGCGTCGCTTGTCATTCGTCCACCGCAACGCGCTGATCGTCTCACCGGCCAGATGCACCACGGCATCCGTGCCTTCCAGCCCGGACTGGTCTATTTCGCCGGACTGCGGATCCCAGCGAATGTCACCCGGCTGCACGGTTTTGGTGGCGGGTCGTACCAAGCGAACGACTTCGTGACCGTCAGCGTGCAGATTCGCCACGAGCGCCGCCCCGATCAGTCCGGTCGAGCCGCTGACGGCGACACGCATTTATGTCAACTCACAATCAGACTGTGCGGGCACCTTCGTCATAGACGTGCGCCGGCGGTCGTCGCAAGTCCCAGATTAACCCGGTCCAACTCAACATGGTGAGCAGGTAGTGGGTCACGTCGATTTCCCACCAGAAGAAGCCGTTGCGCTCGGAGCCGGGGTAGCGGTGGTGGTTGTTGTGCCAGCCCTCGCCCAGTGTGACCAGCGCCAGCAAGAGGTTATTGCGGCTGGTGTCTTTCGTGGGAAAACGACGGCTGCCCCACATGTGCGCGCCGGAGTTTATGAGGTAGGTCGTGTGCAGCAGCATGACGGTGCTCACCAGGAAACACCACACGAATACTTGAAGCCAGGTAACGCCGGTCGTCGGAAACGCCCGCTCCAGCCAGAATCCAAGCGCGATCGTGCCGCCTGCGTAGAGCAGCGTGCTGCCGAAATACCACCGGTCGAGCCAGCGAAGCTCAGGGAACCGGACCAGGTCCTTGACCTCTTCCCAGCGGGTGTCGTCGCGGTTGTAGGCCAGCAGCCAACCGATGTGCGCCCACCAGAATCCGCCCTTGAGCGGTGAGTGCACATCCTCCTCCTCGTCGGAGTGCCGGTGATGAAAGCGATGGTGGCCGGCCCACCACAAGGGACCCTTTTGAATTCCCAATGTGCCCAGCAGCGCCATGACAGCCTGAAAAACCCGGGTGGTCTGAAACGTGCGGTGAGAGAAATAGCGGTGGTAGAAGCCCGTAATGAAAAAGACGCGCATCCAGTAGAAGCCGAGGCAGGCCACGACTGCCGGCCAACTCACGCCCACGATGAACGCCGCGAGCACGCCGAGATGCAGAGCAATAAAGCCCCAGTTGTGCCGAATGGCCTGCCAAGCCGTATAGCGCTGCTCGATTCGCTTCGGAATCTTGAGCTTCTTGAGCGTCAGGCCTTCCGGCGAAGCCTCAAGGCTTGTATCCGTCACCAGCCAGTCATCCCCCCTGTGTACCGCGCCGAATGCGCGGCGGCCAAGATACGTCCAAAGCGAGAATGCGCAAAGCGCGGGCGGCTCGCAACCCCGGCATGGAGGGTCAACCGCGAACAAGCAGCCACCGATGCGGGACACGCCGAATCGTCGGGAAGCCATGCACCTCGCACGCCGGGCCAGTGCTTACGCGCCGACGCTCGCTGCTGGACTCGGCGATTCAGCTCGCTCGATCAGCACCTGAACGTCGCGAACGGTCTCCGTCTCGAAACTCGCGGCGCAGGATGCGAGATAGAAGTCCCACATCCGAATAAACCGGTCGTCGAACCCAAGCGACCGCACTCGCGCTTCGGCCCGCCAGAACCGGCGTCGCCATTCATCGAGCGTGCGCACGTAGTGCGGTCCGATCTCCTCGATTGCCCGCACCGCGAGGGCCTGCCCACCGCGTCGCACCGATTGCCGAATCTCGACCACTGCCGGCAGGACGCCGCCGGGAAAGATGTACTTGCTGATCCAGCCCGAGGCGCGCATCCCGGCGGCGGCATCGCGGTCCTGGATGCCAATCGTCTGCAGCAGCATGGACCCGCCGGGCCGCAGGACACGCTCGCACGTCGCAAAAAACTCGTCCCAATACTCCCGGCCAACAGCTTCGAACATCTCGATGGAGACGACCTTGTCGAACTCTCCCTCGACATCGCGATAGTCCGAGTAGACGATTCGCACCCGGTCACCCAGCCCGGCAGCAGCGACCCGCTGGCTAGCAAGCTTGTACTGCTCACGCGACACCGTAATCCCCACGACATGGCAGCCAGTGGTTCGCGCGGCGTGGATGGCAAAGCCGCCCCAGCCGCAGCCGATCTCCAGAACCCGGTCGCCCGGCCCAAGATCCAACTTGCGGCAGACCAGGTCGAACTTTGCCTGCTGGGCTGCGCCCAGATCATCGCAACCGTCCCAGATTGCGCAGGAGTACGCCAGCGACTCGTCGAGGAAAAGCTGAAAGAACTCATTCCCGAGGTCGTAGTGGGCGTGGATGTTTTGCTCACTTCCCGAGCGTGAATTTCGCCGTCGCGTGTGCCGCCACAGGTCCAGAACGCGTCGTGGGAGCGACAGAGCAGCATCAAACCGCACGCGTTGAGCATTGGCCAAGGCTCCACGCAGCACGCAACGAAGATCGGGGCTGGACCACAGACCGTCCATGTAGGCCTCGCCGGCACCCGTCGATCCGCCAACTAGGATCCGAGTGAAGGCATGGTCGTCGTGAATGTCAATCCGCGCGATGCCACCCATCGCTTTGTCGCCAAACGTCAAGTCGGAACCGTCCGGCAGGCGCGCCTCAAGCCGCCCGTAGCGCCAGCCTCGAAGCTGGCTCACGACGAGCATGCGGGCTATTCGGTCGATTGCGCGGGCGAGAATCAGACGGTTTCGCGTTCATTGCAGTCCGCTGATTCTGCCACTCGTAAGGCCGAATTACGGCGGACCGTCGGCCACGACTCGGCCAGCCAGCATGATCACACGGTCACACTTTTCGGCCTCGTCAAGGTGGTGCGTGCATAGCACAACAAGCCGTCCCGCCTGCCGCTCATCGTCAATGACGTTGAGGATTCTGAATTGGCTTGCCAGGTCCAAGCCTGTAATGGGCTCGTCAAGCATTATGCACTTGGCATCCGCGGCCAGGGCGGCTGCCATTCGCACACGCTGGCATTGGCCGCCCGAGAGTTCACCAAAGCTGCGATCGAAGAGGTCGTCAACTTCCAGACGGGCGCTGGCGTCGGCGATTCGGCGTCGATCCTCGCCGCGCAGCGGTCCCAGCAGGCCGCGATGGCGGTACTGCGACATAGCCAGCACCTCGCCCACGGTAAGCGGCATCCAGGGATTCGTGCGGACGTGCTGGGAGACATAGGCCACTTCACGCGGCTTAGGCCCGCGTCGGGTGCCCGTCGTCGGTTTAAGCAAGCCGGCCAGTACCCGGAGCAGTGTCGTCTTGCCGGAGCCGTTGGGGCCTGTTAGCGCAACGCTCGTGCCGGCCTCAAACGACAACGTTGTCGGTTCCAGGACACACCGACCGTCAAACTCTACGGATACATCGTTGAGTTCGATCACCAATCTGCAACTAGATTGAGCCTGAGGCACGACTCTAGTACATTCTCGCCGCGCCCCCCAGCAGTTGAATTCGCCCAGCAAGAGACTCAGCCGCAATGCGTCGTGAGCCGCCAATGCAACGTGTTTTCGTCGGCAGGATTGGTCTGGCAGCCACGATTCTTGCGCTGAGCCTGGCCATTGCGGCCTGTGGTGAAGCCGGCACAGATTCGCCTGGCGTGGGCACGACTCTTCCTACCGTTCTTGCCAGCACCAACATCTGGGGCGATGTCGTTGCAAACGTGGCCTGCGACGGTCTAGCCACGGTTGATGTGTTGACTCCGCCAGGCGCCGACCCGCACGCTTTTGAACCGTCGCTGGCGGACCGCGGCCGACTTGAGGCAGCGGCACTGGTGGTCGCCAACGGGCTCGGCTTGGAAGAGCGATTCGAGGACACACTCGAATCCGTCGAGTCCTCCGGCACACCGGTGTTCTACATCGCCGAACACATCGACACGATTGAAATCGCCGACGATGGGCATTCCGATCATCACGGCCATGCTGGAGGGCACACTCACGACGACGGACACGCCCACGAAGGCGATGATCCGCACGTGTGGTTCGACCCGGTGCGCGTGTCGGCCGCGCTGCCGCTCCTAGCCGAGCACCTTGTTGAAGACGCCGGGCTCGACGCCGACGCCGTCAACGACTGCATGACGGCGTATCAGCGTGAGCTTGCGGAAGTCCACCACGAGCTCGAGCACCTGTTCGAGGACATTCCCGTGGCTCGTCGATTACTGGTGACGAACCACGATGCGCTGGGCTACCTGGCGGACCGCTACGGATTCCAGGTGGTCGGCACGGTGATTCCATCAACGTCCAGCCTCGCCGAGCCCAACGCGGCCGAACTGGAAGAACTGGCCAAGGCGATTGAGGCCGACGGTATTCCAGCAGTCTTTACCGAGGCCTTGCACTCCAAGGAAGTCGTCGATGCGCTGGCCACGCGAGTCGGGAACATCCAGGTTGTGATTTTGTATACCGATGCGCTGGGTGAGCCTGGCAGCGGCGCGGAAACATACATTGATCTCTTGCGAATCAACGCCACTCGCATTCGCGATGCCCTTCGCTAGTAGAGCGTCAGTCCGCGAGACACGCATGGGCTACGTGAGCGCTTGACTGCATGGACATTGTGACGGATCCCCTGGGTTGGTGGGTCGATCCATTCATTTCCAATCAGTTCATGCGGAACGCCCTCTTTGCCGGCGTGCTGGCTGTGCTGACAACTTCCAGCGTCGGCACCTGGGTTGTGCTGCGCAGCATGAGTTTTTTGGGCGAAGCGCTGGCCCACGGCGTGCTTCCCGGTATTGCCATCGCCTTCATCATTGGCGGCAATACCGCAGCCGGCGCCCTGATCGCGGCAATTGTGATGGTGTTGGGCGTCAATCTGATTCGGGCGCATTCGCCGCTGCCCACGGATACCTCGATCGGCGTTCTCTTTGTCGGCTTCCTAGCTCTCGGCGTGGTGATTATGTCAAGTCAAGCAGGCTCCTATGTCGGCGATCTCAGCCGCTTCCTCTTCGGATCTATCACCGGAGTCGAGGCCGATGACCTGCTGCGCCAGGGAGTCGCCGCCGTAATCACCGTCGGCGGCGCCCTGATCTTCTACCGCGCTTTTCTGGTTCTCACGTTCGACGAAACCCAGGCCCAGCTGCTGGGATTGCGCCCCAGGGTGACCCACGTGGCCTTGCTGGTCATGATTGCCATTGCCGTCGTCGCTTCGTTTGAAGCCGTCGGCAGCCTGCTTGTCGTCGCGTTCCTGATCGCGCCGGCCGCCACGGCCACCATGCTGCTTCGACGCGTGCCCGTCATCATCGCGACCGCCATCGGCATCGGCTCGCTGTCGGTCGTGGTCGGCCTTCTGGTGAGCTATCACTACGACACGGCAGCCGGCGCGACAATGGCTCTCGTTGCCGTGTCGACCTTCATGGCGGCACTGGCTGGGCGAACGATCAGGCAGAACTTTGTGCGACTACGTCGTGGCCGGTCCACCTAACGCTAGAGAAATGACGCCGGCCTGGTGCAGCGCAGCCCCTAGGCACTTGCCGGGCGTCCGATTGAGCGGTTGACTCTTACCATGCACGAAGTTGAGCCAAGCGCGCCGGGCTAGGAGGAGTGGCATGTCGGAAATGATGCGAATCGCGACGGGCCAGTTCAGCGAGCCGACGCCGGACATCCTGCAGTTCGCCGCGCAGATGGGGGTCAGCGGCATCGTCCTCAACTCGCCGCGCTTGCCGGGTGGAGAGCGCTGGGAGGTCGAGGACCTGGTGCGCCTGCGCCAACGAGTCGAGGCGCATGGCCTGAAGATCGAGTCGATCGAGAATGTGCCGCATCATTTCTATGACCTGGCGATGTTGGGTCTGGAGGGCACCGACCGGCAGATCGCCAACTACCAGGCCACCGTCCGCCACATCGGCGAGGCGGGGATACCGATCCTCGGCTACCACTGGATGCCCAACGGCGTGTGGCGCACGGAACCCAAAGTGATCCGCGGCGGCGCCGTGGCCACGGCTTTCAACGCCGCGACCGTTACCTGCGACTCGCCCACGCACGGCCGAGTCTTCACTGCGGATGAAATGTGGGACAACTACGCGCGCTTTACCGACGCCGTGCTGCCCGTGGCCGAGGCCAGCGGGGTGCGGCTGGCCCTGCACCCCGATGACCCGCCGGTGCCGTCACTGGGCGGCGTGGCTCGCCTGATGCGCTCGTTTGATGGATTCAGGCGAGCCATGGAAATCGCTGACAGCCCCAACAACGGGTTGGACTTTTGCATGGGGTGTTGGTCGGAGATGGGCGAGGACGTGCTGGCCGCCATGCATCACTTCGTGTCCGAGGACCGCCTGTTCTACGTGCACTTCCGCGACGTGCAGGGCACGGTTCCGGTCTTCAACGAGTGTTTCCTCGGCGAGGGCAACGTGGACATCGCCGCCGCCATGCGAACCCTCTATCACGCAGGCTTCACCGGATTCCTTATCGACGACCATGTGCCCAAAATGGTGGACGACACGCCCTGGGGGCACCGTGGACGAGCCCTGGCGACGGGCCAGATGATGGGACTTCTCGAGGCGATCAAGGCGGAGGGACCACCAAGCGCGTCCAAAGCGCCAGCCGCCGCCTGACCCGCAGCCTCGGAGGAAACACCGTGCGAATCACGCAGGTACGTGCCGTCAACGTGAACATTCCGCGAACACCTCCCACGTCGAAGCCGCGACGGCCCGGGTGGAATTCCCACGCGCGGCGCGCGCTGCCGATCAACAAGTACCCGGAGTTCTCTCGAATGCACGGCCGAATGCCGGGCGCCAATACCTGGGAACGCGTGTGGGTGCAGGTGACGGCCGAGGATGGAACGTGGGGTTTGGGTGAGTGCAGCTTTGGCGAGCCGGTGGCTGCCCTGGTCGACTTCCACTTCGGGCCGCTGATGGAAGGACGGGACTGCCTGGCGCTGGAGTTTCTGAACGACCTGATGTGGCGATCGACCCAGCGATTCGGCGCGGGCGGCATCGCGACGGTCGCGCAATCGGGCATTGACCTCGCGTTGTGGGATCTCAAGGGCAAGCTGCTCGGCCAACCGGTGTACTCCCTTATCGGCGGACCATGCCGCGAGAGGGCACTCGTCTATTGCACATCCGACGATCTGGACTGGTCGCAGGAACTTGGGTTCACGTGCTTCAAGGTCTCGAATCCGGCGCACTACGACGAGGGCATCGAAGGAATCAATCTCGTCGAGGAGCACATAGCCAAAGCCAGGGACGCCGTCGGACCCAATGCCGAGCTGATGTACAACCCGGTCATGAGCTTCAACGTGGAATTCACCATCCGGTTAGCGGAGCGCCTGCGTCCGTACAACCTTCGGTGGCTGGAAGAGCCGCTGATACCGACCGATCTCGAAGGACACATCGAATTGCGCAAGGCCATCAACTGGGTGCCGCTGGCTACGGGCGAGGACCACCACGGGCGGTGGACGTTTCGTCAGCTCGTGGAACACCGCGCGGTGGACGTCCTGCAGCCCGACATGATGTGGTGCGGCGGGCTGTCGGAAGCGCTGAAGATCTACACCATCGGTGAGGCGGCGGGGCTTATCACGATTCCGCACGCGGCCGTTGCCAGACCCTGGGGACAGCACTTCGCGATCTCAATGCCGGAGTCGCCGATGGCCGAGTTCTGGATGGGCAGCGATCCTGGGATTCCGCTTGAAGAGGTGTGGCCCATACCCGGTCTGGCCGTGCCCGAGGACGGTTACATCAAGCCGACCGAGGCACCGGGATGGGGTATGGAGATTGACGAGGCGTGGATCACACCGTGGGATCACTCAACGGCGCCCCGGGCGCGAGGACTATTGCGGGGACTCGAAGAGCAATCGCAGACATCGCCGTCGTCCGGCGCGATCTTCTGAAAAGCCGACCTTTCAATCTGCTAGCCGAACCGCAATAGCCTGAATCGAAGTTCTCAGGCAATCAGTTCGGCGTAGCGCTTGGCCTGGGCGATGAAGTCCACCCCCACATCCTCGCTGAACGCATCCGCCAGGCGTCGATAGATCGCCCCGACGTTGCCATCTCCTATTGGCGCCCCGTTGAAGCGGGTGGCGGGAATCAGGCAGTAGGGCGTGGTCGTGAAGAAGGCTTCGTCGGCCGTCGCCACGTCGTACGGCTCGAAGTCGGCCTCACGCGCGGGAATGCCAAGCTCGTTGGCAAGCGCCAGAGTCGTATCACGGGTGACGCCTCGAAGCACGCTGTGGCCGCGCGACGTCAGCACTTCTCCAGCGCGCACGATGAAGAAGTTCGAGCCGGTGCCCTCGGTAATGAAGCCGTCTTCGCCTTGCAATACCACAAAGGTGTCGGCCGCCTGGGCTGCGATTTCCTGATTTGCGACCTGGTAATGCAGACGCGACCGGCTCTTGATCTTGGGATCAAGCAGGCGTGAAGGAATCGCGCGCTGCCGCGGCACGACGGCGTTAAGGCCCTCGTCATACAAGTAGGCGGATTCACCCAACATGCCGTCGAGCGGATATGTGTAGATCAGAACCGAGGGGCCAGTGTGCGCGACTGAACTCCGATATCTCCCTAACACCCCCGGAGATATTTGATGCACGATTGAAAAGTCGATTTCGGGATCGTAGGCCGCTCGGTTCCGCTCGATGAGTTCGCCGGTCAGGTTGGCCAGTTCGTCCATGGAAACGTCGCAGGGAACGCCCGAGGCGCCCAGCGACGCGTCCAGCCGCTCCAGGTGCGCGTCCAGCCGGAACGGCTCGTGCAGGAACGTGCGCGTGGTTTCGAACACCGCGTCGCCCCAGACGAGAGACGAGTCAAAGATCGATATTGCGGCGTCGCGCTCCGGCACCCATGCGCCGTTGAGATAGACGACTCGCTCGGGTGCAGCCTCTTCGCTCATGCGCCGTACTCCGCGGTGTAGATGTCTTGCACGACCTGTAGGGCTCGCAGGCTCGGCAGAACGTCGCTGATGGTGGGGTTGGGTGCTCGCTGTTCATCCAGCGCGTCGAAAAACTCGCGGTCCTGGGCGGTGATGACATCGTGCGGCACGACTTCGGTCATGCCGGCGTCGAAGATCACTCCGTCCTTGCCGACCAGCGTGCCCGTCGCATAGTTGGCGGCGATTGTGTCCTCTTCGCCGATGAACAGCGCGTCGTCGAGCGGCTGGTGCGTGTTGTAGGACAGCGAGATGCTGCCGACGACACCGCTGGGCGCCTTTAGTGCTATCGAAATGTCCATCGGAATCTCGAGATGGTGATGTGGCGGGCCGAGCTTGGCGGAGACCTCCGCTTCAGTTACGCCCAATACCCACATCCACGCGTCCATGGCGTGCCCGCCGTGGTGCCAGATCAGGTTGTCGGTCCAACTCCGCTGATAGCCGACCCAATTGACATTGAGGCGACGAATGAAGCCGTAGCGCTGCACGGCGTGATGCACGGTCAGTGAGCCATCGGCCACCATGGCGCGCATCCGCAGCATGGCCGGTTGAAAGCGGCGCGTGTGGGCCGCCATTACCGGCGTGTCCGCTGCCTGGGCGGCCTCGTCAACGGCGATGGCGTCGGCCAGTGACGTGGCGACGGGAATCTCCAACAGCGTCGGCAGCTTGCGTTGCAGCGCCGCCTCGGCGTGGGCGCGGTGGAAGTCGCTGGGCGACGTGATGACGACGGCATTCACGGCCGGATCGTCGAGCCCGCGTTCCAGGTCAATGCCATGTCGTTCGAATCCAGCCTCGGCGGCAAACTCGGAGACCTGCGACTCACGGCGGCCGACCACGTGGTACAGGGTGTGGCCCAACTCGCGAATTGCGCGCGAGTGGAATCCGGCGATGCTGCCAGAGCCAACCATCAGAACGTTCACTACGGCGTCTTCCTTCAGAGCGACGGCAACTCAACCCATAGCCTAGGATGAGCCGTTCGCAGCAGCGTCAGCCTACCGTGCCCCCTCGACTTTCTGTTTGGGCCTATCCTTGGGACCTCGCCGACGAAGGCGTCGATTCGGCGCTGGACTGGCTGGCGGCGCACGGGTTCGACGCGATCGAGCTCTGCCCCAATTACCACGCGATATCGACATTCTCGCCACGCAATCGCCGGCGCTCGCAGTTCTATTCGGAGCAGGGCGCCGTGTACTTTCCCGCCCGAGCGGAGCGATACGGCCGGATCAAACCCGCGCTCTTTAAAGAACCTGAGGTCTTGGCGGTCTATGAACAGACTTCGCGGGGCGCCGAGTCGCGAGGAATGCAACTCAACGCCTGGGTCATCGGGATGTTTCAGCCGTGGCTTGCGCGCGCCTATCCGGATACGGCCATCGAAAACGCGTTCGGCCACCGCAGCTTTGCCGCGACCTGCCCGGCCCATCCGGACATTCAGGCGTATCTCCCCGACATGCTGGCCGATCTATGCGACCAGTACTCGATAAGCGGCCTGACGCTTGAAAACGTCGGCTACCCGGACTTCAGCTATGGGTGGGTGCGCCCGCGCATCCTGGTGCACATGGACGCGTGGACGCAGTTTCTGGCGGGACTCTGCTTCAATGAACACTCCATGTCGGCGGCGCGTGCTCACGGCGTCGATCCAGAGGACGTGCGCTCATCCGTAGCCCGCGAACTTCGCGAACGCCTTGAAGCTGTACCGGGTCCAGCCGCGGCTGACGAAGACCTGCCCGCGCAAGTAGCGGAACGCTGCGAAGCCGACGAGGAGTTTCGGGGTTACCTGGAAGCGCGTGAGCAGGCAGCGACAGGACTGGTGCAAGCCATTCGCCACGCGTTACGGCGCAGCCGCGTGCGGGTGGGCATCAGCGAAGCCTCGCTCGGTTGGGCCAACCACGGTCTGCGCCTTGCCGACCTGCTGGACACGATTGGCGCGCTGATGATCTCGGATCCCACGAATAACTCGAACGTCGCCGACGCGCAGGTGCGCACGGTGCGTGATGCCGGCGCCGACATCGAGATTACGGTCAACCAGACGGCGCATCACGAGGTCGATCCGCACGGCCCAGGCTTTGTGGCACGTGCTCGGCGGCTGGGCGAAATTAAGCCCAACCGGGTAATGGTGTACAACTTCGGCCTGCTGGCCCCGGCCACGCTCGCGCACGCCGGCTCAGTTCTCCGCGAACACCTGGGATAGCCGCCCGCCGCCAGGTCCCGGAAAGGAAACGCCATGCCGCAGTACGTTTCGATCCGCTTCTACAAGCTACGCGACGACGCCGATCCGGCAGCTTTCGAAGAGGCGTTTCGAGAAGCACCACCAACCTGGGGCATCGAGCGAATTCTGCTGCTGCGCGGATTCAAGGCTGACACCCACGCCCTGGCGCCAAGCGAATACGACTACGGGAGCATTCACATCTATTCGGGTCTGGACGATGCGGTGAAGACCGTGGATATGGCGGGCGACATGTCTGATCGAGACGATGTTCCCGAGGCCCTGCGTCCCTTCATTCGGTTCTGGCGAACCGCGCACGCCGGTCCGATCGACGAAGGCGTGGTCAACGGCTTCACGCTGATTTCCGAATCGCCCTAGTCGCCTGGGGGACCGATCGCTACTACAGTCCGAGCGCTTGCAGGACAGGCCCAAGTGCCGCCTGGAAATCCCCTGCGTCGACAGGCCGGGCGTTTGCCGGCGGCTTGACCGAAGCCGCGGCCATCCAGTCGATCTCGATCTCACCGGCCGCCCGCATGCCGGGTCTGGCCAGTCGAATGTGCACAGGACGGTACGACTGCGAGTCCACAAACAGGCTGGCGAATTCGTAGGCGGGATTCGTGAGAACAATGCAGGTTCCGGTCGAGGGACACGGTTCAGCGCCTTGCTCGGCCCAACCCTCGGCGCGAACCGACCCGACGACGTCGCCGACGACCGGAAAGGCCGCGGCCAGTGACTTGACACTGGGTATTTCGGTGCCGGTGGCATTTAGGTCAGCGGAGATCCACTCGTTATCGGCGTCTGCCTGACCCTGTCGGAAGTAGGTCTTTTCGCCGACTTCGATTAACTCGAAAGCCACGTGTCCGGATTCGCGAACAATCGAAACGGCCAGGCGGATCGTCATGTCGGTCGGACGCCGATCAACTTCGACGCGCACGTCGCCATCACCGTCGTTCGTCGGTGATGTGAGGCGAGCCGATACGGACACTTCACCGCCAGCGACCGTCGCGTCGAACGCCGAGCGGTCGAACGCGGCGGCGGATAGCCCGCCAGATTCTTCTGGAGTTGGCGAACTCTCGCCGCATCCAGTTAGCAGGCCGGCAGCGACGGTCGCTCCCACGAAGAGTAGGAGCAATCCGAATCTCCGAAGACCCCATACGTACCGGTGCACCTCTAGATGAAGGCCAGCATGCCGTCCGCTTTCGTGGGACGGCCTCGGCGCCACGGCCGGTAGGGGTACTTCTCCAAGATCCCATCGCTCAGTTCCACGCCCAGTCCGGGCCGTTCCGGAATCGACACGTACCCGTCGTTCAGTTGGATTGGCTCGTCCAGCACCTCGGCACGAACGCCCGCGTCGTCGGCGTGGTACTCGAGAATCAGGAAGTTGGGCGCCGTCGCGGCGAAGTGGACATTCACTGCCGTGGCCAGCGGTCCGAGCGGATTGTGCGGCGCGACGCTCACGTAGTGCGCTTCGGCCATGGCCGCGATCTTTTTCATCTCGGTCAGGCCGCCGGTCACGCAGACGTCAGGCTGAATGATGTCCGCGGCACCAGTGGCGAGCAGACGCTGGAACTCGAATTTCGTGTAGAGACACTCCCCGGTGGCGATGGGGATCGGCGACTTGCGGGCCAGCTTGGCCAGCGGTTCGAACTGCTCGGGCCGCACCGGCTCTTCAAAGAAGAAGGGTCGGTACGGGCTGATGCGCTCGGCCATTTCCAGGGCACGCGCGGGTTCGAGGATCTTGGCGTGCGGGTCGACGCCAATATCAATGGCATCGCCCACCGCCGCCCGCACCGCCGCCATGCGCCGCTCAGCCGTGTCGAGTTGCACACCCCACGGATCCAAGTCGCCATCCGGCCCGGACGGGCCGATCTTGAGCGCCGTGTAGCCGTATGTCTCGATGAGTTGCCTAGCGTGTTCGCCCATAGCTTCCGGCGTATCGCCGCGCGCCGACTGGTATACCCGCACACGGTCGCGGACCTTGCCGCCGAGCAATTGGTAGACCGGTGTATCGAGCGCCTTGCCCTTGATGTCCCAGAGTGCCTGGTCGATGCCGCTGATCGCGGCGGTGATCACCGAGCCAGTCGGAAAACGGCTGCCGGCATATAGCTCATGCCAGATGCGCTCGCCGTCAAAGGGGTCAAAGCCGAGCACCCAGTCTTCGAAATAGCGAACCGTCTCGGCGACGGCCTTGTCTGGACCGACCGGATAGGCCTCTCCGATTCCGGTGATGCCGGCATCGGTCATGACACGCACGATCGGCCAGTTCCGCGAGCCGTCGTTAATGAAGTCGCAGGCCACCCCTGTGATTTTCAAAGTACTGATCTCCCCGCCACGCCGAGCATGAGCCTAGCGCGGCCACGCGTCATCGCGCCGCTAGAGCACAGCGAACAAGAGCACGAAGTACGCGCCGACCAGGAGTACCGGCGGTACCAGTCCAGGCACAAAGATGGTCTGCAAACGTCGACGGGCGGGCGGCACAAGTGCGTGCAGAGCGGCGAAGCTGGTCAGGTGAACAAATACAAGCAGACCAATGCCGACCGCAATGGCGCCTGGGTTGTCGACCCACCATGCCGGCAGGCGCGCGCTTACCGACTGGCGGCGTAGCAGTTGATAGACAAGATCCTGTCCCTCATGCGTCGGTTCACCGCGCATGAACAACTGTCCCTCAGGGTTCGTATCACCGCCGACTGCCGCAAGAAAGACCGGCCAGCGGGTTCCGCGCGGAATGTCGAATTCGACGAAATACTCCCTTTGGGCCGACAGCGTGTCTGGGAATCGAAAGAGCGCCATCTCAAACCTTCGATGGGTCGACACGACCGTGGTGTTCGCGGATTCGGCGACCGTCGAACCATGCGGGCCGTCAAGACGTAGGCGGGTGCTTAGTACCACAGCACTGTCCAGAGGGCCTCCTACCATCACTGGCGCGGCCAGCGTGTCAAATGGCTCGGCCGCCGTGAGAATCTGGCCTGGCTGCACGTCGGCCGAGACCGGTCCCAGGGGAAAGACTGCACTTTCCTTCTGATACGTGGTGAGGGGCCAGTCGACCGGGATGAGCATCACCGCGCCCCAGATCCCGACAACCACAACTGCCGCGAAGGCGTTGACGATATATCGCCTAGCCATCGTCGTCGTCCACCACCCGATAGATCACGCGCGCGCCGCCTGAACTGATAAACACCGGCGCAAGCCGTCCATGCGCCACTACCTGCTCAAGCAAGACTTGCTGCTCGGGGCTCAGGTGGTTCGGCGCGGTATAGACGACATCGACTCCTAATGCGCTGAGATCTTCGGGGACGAGTTCGTCCTGAGCCCTGGCGTAAACATCGGCATACCGCTCTCGCGAGCCCCTGTTGTCGAATCCCATCGGAACCTGCAGCCGACCAAACGTCACGGCGTACTTGTGCATGCCGTCAGCCATGCTGCTGCTCAACTCGATGAACGTTCGCGGTCCGGGGAGCAAGAGAGCGCGCTGGGGATAGTCAAGCTCGGCCGCAAATCGTGCTGCCGCGAGCTCCTCCCCAAGCACCGGGCTCTCGGACGTTCGCACCACACCGGGCAGCAAGGCAAGACTCACGAGCCAAGTGCCGGCAGCCAGTGCGAACAGACCAGACGCAACGAGGCGCGCCAGCCAGGTGCCAACTCGCCGCCAGCGCCACAGGGCCGTCACCAGGATCGCCAGCGCCGGCGCGGCGAGCAGCAGACCGACCTGGGTGAAGCGCCAAGTGTTCCACGGGTTAAGTTCGTCGTATAAGAAGCCCGGCATCAGTAATGCGAAGAGCCCTACGGCTGCCGGTGCCGCGAGGCCGATGCGGCGCTTAAGCGAAGCCACAACTACCGACCCTGCGACGGCTATCAGCGCCCAGCCGAACCCCTTCCAGGTCACCGGGTCCAACACGCCCGCGCGCGTCACGGGGACCGTAGACAAAAAGAGTGAGGGTTCAGGAAACAGCCCGTGCGTAGGAACTGTGAAGAGGTCCGTCGTGTCAAGCCGGAGAAAGCCTGCTCGGTCGGGGCCGCGAGCGAATTCGGCCAGCGGGCCTTCGGGCACTAACGCCATCAAAGATGCGGCGAGAACTAGACCAACAAGCGCCACCGCCTCTCTTCGCCGGTTGGACAGCGCAAGCACAGGCACAGGCATGAGAAGGCCGGCAGCCATCACCGGAAACACGTGCTCGGCAATAACGCCTATTCCGGCAAAGGCAAGACTGCCAATCAACAAACTGGGAGCAAGTCGGGCATGCCCCCCGGACATGGCAACCGCCAAAGCACCAACTCCCGCTGCGGCCGCCAGTCCCACCACAAGGGTGTAGCTGAACGGGATGAGCTGCTGAAAGGACTCGCCGAGCACATAGCCTTCTTGCAGACGAGCCGGCCCAATATCGACAAGCTTCTGGGCACTCGAAGCCGTCAGTTCGCCGAATGGAGCGTTCGGAAGTGCGAGAAAGTTCTGCGGCCCAGCGACCGCGACGAGCAATCCGGCCAGCAGCCCGGTGGACTTGTCCGTGAGCAGCGTCACAGCTGCCGCAACACCCCACAGGCACGCCAGTACGCTGACCAGAGTCACCGATAGACCGGCTGCGAATACGTCGGCGCCACCGATTAGTGCCACTGCCGCCGTCCAGAGTGGTGCGCCAAACCGGTAGAAGAAGACCGTGTCCGGCTCCCATGGATGCGCCGGCGGCCAGTTACCCGCCAGGAAGTGCGCGGCCAGTCCAAGCCGGATCAGCAGGTTCTCGTGCGTATTGGCATGCCAGATGCTGGAAACAAACTCGACGCCACTAATGAACAGAATGAGCAGCAGCAGCGAGCCGACAAGCCAGGGCCATTTGCCGAGGTCAACGCGCAGTGGATCGCGCCGCCATTGCCAGGCAAGCCGCGCGGCCAGAAGAGCGCTCATGGCGTTGACCGCAGCCCCAGCGACCAGCAGGGGGACAACCTGCACGAGCGCGGCGATCCCAAACGTCACCAGGCCAATGCCCACCCCAAGGCCCACCCCGCCCAAGACCAAGAGCCGACGCTCATGTGGAAGCAACCAGCGAGCAATCTGCAGTCCCGCCGCGCACGGAAGCAGCGCAATCAGCAGTGTCGTGAGGTACTCGTACGGTTCAGCAATCAAGACAGAGTCGCGCAGACGTCAACCGAGCCAGCGTAACCCGAGGCGGCGATCTGTCGGCCCCGCTATGCTCGCCGTCTGCGCCGATGCCGGAGTCCGACATGATTGACTTCTCGCGCTCCTTCCTGACCTGGACGCACCATCCGCACGAACCCGATCCCGTCTACAAATACACTGGTGGTCTGCTAGCAGATCCTGGCGATGTGATTTGCGTTCGGCTCAAGGCCGACGCGAGGTTGACGATCACCCCAGACGAGGGCGAGCCATTTACCTGCTATGTGATCGCGCCCTGTCGGGCCGAGTACACGATCGTCGGCGACAACCTGTTTCAGATTCCGAGTGGTGAATACCGAGCGGTCTTTTCGGAGACGCTCGGCATTCCCATCGGAAAGCAGCCTTCAAGCGAAGCCGAGAACCTCAGTCGCCAGTTGCTTGCTGACAACTACGCCAGGTTCGATGTCGACATTCGACACTATGCGCACGCCGAGCCGCTGGCATCAGTTCCTGAGGTAATCGAGGCCACTCGGGCCGGTGCGCTGTTGAACGCCTCCTGTACCTACCGCGACGAGGCCCGGAAACTGGCCGTGACCGTCGAGTTCCCAGTCGAGTTGATCAACTTCGACGAAAAGAACGGGAAGTTCCAGGTCTGCACCGAGCCCGTGATCCTGCCGGACGTAGCCACCTGGGACGGCAACGGACTTGATCGCGTCTTTCTGGCCGGCGTGGCGTTCAGCGACTTCCAGCACGTGGAGTTCATCCTGAGGCGCGAGATCGAGCCGGCGGCCAGCGAGTTGCACTGGTACCACGAAGTTCGTGGGCGCGACCGCAACGAACTTCGCGAAGGCGCTATCGAGCCACCCGGTGTAACTCGTGGGCGGCCAAAGCCTCTGGTGTTCAACGAGGTCTGGACGCGCGAAGCCGAGATCACAATCGCGCGCGTGTCTGGCGAGGGATAGCCAAGCGGGGCACACTCTCCAATTACGGCGTCGCGGTGCGCGACGCGCCCATCGGGAGCCGTCCTGTGAGTGATTCGCTGCGCGTCGCGCTAATCATTGAACCCACCGGCAATCATCTGGGGTCCCTGTACGCCGCGGCGAGGAATCCCGAAGTTGGGGAAGTCGCGGTGCTTGACGCCACTGGTGAAATGTTCGCTGCAGCCAAGGAGGCCGTTGGGGACCGGGTGACGGCCACCTACACCGACTCCGACGCCCTGTTCAGCGACTTCAAACCCGCCGCAACACTGGTCACACTGGAAGCCTGGCGCATGCCGGCCATGATTGAGGCGTCGTTGGACGCTGGCTGCCACGTCTGGCACGAAAAGCCGGGATTCGCCGACCTGGACGATTACCGTCGCATCTATCGCAAGGCTCAGGCTGCGGGGCTCAACTTTTCGATTGCCTACGTGAGCCGCCAGCGGGCCATCGTGCGGGAGGCTCGGCGCATCGTGGCCGATGGTCTGCTGGGCGACCTGTTTGCGTGTCAGGCGTGGTTCATCGCCGATCACGACCGGACGCACCAGTGGGAAACGCTGCAGGGGGGCTGGATTTTCGATAAGGCGCGATCGGGCGGCGGGTATCTGACGTTCCTCGGCTGCCACTATCTCGACCTGATGCGGTACATCACTGGAGACGATTTTGCATCGGTCAGCGCAGTTACCGGCGTCGTGGGCGGCGAGCCGCTGCCGGTTGAGGACGCGGCCTCGGTAACCGTTGGATTCAAGAGCGGGATGGTCGGCAACCTGAGCGCCGGCTACTACGTGTCGCGGCCTGAGTACGGTTCCGGGCGGCATTCTGGATTCATTCTTTGGGGTCACGACGGATGGCTTCGGTTCAATCCCGGCGGAACGCGCCGCGGCGAACCGCTGGAGTGGATGTCGCATCAGGGCGCCCACGCCGGATCGCCGCACAAGTCCTGGTCGTTCAGTGACGAGGACGCTAGAAACGACGAATACAACCTGATGACCAGCGCGTTCTTCCAGTCGTGCCTGACTGGCGGTCCGCCGCCGCTGGAGAACGAAGCCGGGATGTGGGTGAACGAGGCGGTGCAAGCCGCGTACCGCTCTTCCGAGACGGGCATGCGACAGGCCGTCTCGATTCCCGAGACGCCGTAGACCGGCTAGACGCAGCCTTCGAAGGAGCGTCCGCGGATCTGGAGCGGGGGCGGCACCCTTGGCGCCTCCAGAGCAGCGGTGCGGCGGGATTCGGCTCGCATGTAGTGGACGGCGTAGCCCCGGCGGCGGGCCGTGCTGGTGTTGGCGCGGCTGGCGTGCCAGGTGAGGCTGTGGTGGAAGCTGACACTGCCTGAGCGCAGCGGCCCGGGGTCCGGCATGAACGCGGGGTCGCTGCCGATGAGGGAGCGGTGCTCGTCCATCTGTTCGTTGCTCAGGAGGCCCCAACGGTGGCTGCCGGAGACGAATTCGAGGCAGCCGTTCTCGAGGGTGGAATCGTCGATGGCGGCCCAGGCGGTTACCAGGTCCATGGGGTAAATGTCGATGAAGGATTTGGAGTCCTGGTGCCACGGCTGCGCGGCGCCAATCGCCGGCGGCTTCATGAAAAGCTGGTCGGCATAGAGCTTGATGTCGTCGGTGTCGAGCAGGTCGGCTATGACATCGACGATCGCTGGATGGCGGGCATGGTCTTGCAGGACGTGGTCCTGGCCGGCCAGCCAGTAGAGCTTCCGAACCTCGAGCTCGCGGGCGGCAGCCGTGGCTTCGCCTTCTCGAATGACCTTTTCGGCCTGCACTCGCTCCGGGGCGGCGTCAGTCTCGCCGCGGGCGATCTGGTCGGCGCGCTGGCCGAGGCGTGAAACGTCGTCCGGCGATAACAGATCTTCGACGACGAGCCAGCCGTTGCGCCAGAACGAGTCCACCTGGTCGTCGTTGAGCGCGCGTCGTGAGTTCATTGACGGCCTCCTCCAGCGCGTTGCGGGATCAGACGCGGCCCGGGAATGAGCGACCGCGAACCTGTTTGAACGGGGGCATCTTGGGGGCGTCGGTGACTTCCTCGTCCTTGTAGGAACTGGCGCGCATGTAGTGGGTGGCGTAGCCGCGGCGACGCATGCCGGAGGTGTTGGCGTTGCTCTGGTGGAGCACCAGGCTGTGGTGAAAGCTCACGCTGCCGGGTCCGAGCGGGGCCGGAAGGACAGGCCACTCATCGGAGCCTAAGTCTGCAAGCAACGGTTCGAGGCGGGGTCGGGTGAGCATGCCCCAGCGATGGGTGCCGGGCGCGAAGTTGAGGCAGCCGTTCTCGGTTGTAGCGTGGTCGATAGAGGTCCAGGCGGTGACAAGATCCATCGGCAGGATGTCGCGCCACGAGGCTGAGTCCTGGTGCCAGTCCTGGGCAGCGCCGACTTCTGGCGGTTTCATAAAGAGTTGGTCACCGTAGAGCTTGATGTCGTCGGTGCCCATGAGGTCGGCGATCACATCGACGATCTTGGGGTTCGTGACATGACCCCAGAGGAGATCGTCGTAGACGGCGAGATTGAAGAGCTTGCGGACGGAGAGAACCTGGTCTTCGACCTCACGTTCGCCTTCTCGGAAAACTCGTTCGAGTTGGATGCTGGTCTCGGGAACGTGGTCGGCCGTACCGGCTGCGATCAGGTCGGCGCGTTCGGCGAGGTCCGCGACCTCGGTCGGTGTCAGCAGGTTGTGAACCGCAAGATATCCGTTGATGTGGAATTGATCGACCTGCTCGGGACTGAGTCTTCGCAGTCTTGGTTCAGCCACTGCCATTCGAGTTCTCCTGCCACCGTTAGCCGATTGCCGAATCCCATGTGCCGATGCTACACGGTTTTAGTCGAGAGAACGAAGGCTACGAGCACGACCGCGCCTCGGACTTCGCGGATCGGCGGTTCTTCCAGGACGGCTTCGAGCCCCGACTGTCAAGGACCGCCGGCGGTGTACGCAGACTCTGGGATGGCAGTCGCAATCGGCGGCCGGCAGAGGAACTCTCGGCAACTAACGTCCAGCAAAACGAGGCCGACAGCACCCGCATTGTGTACGGCCGACAACTTTCGGAGATGCGGCCATGGGCGGTTCGTTATTGGAATCCAGACAAGAGGGGTGTCTCGCGGCCAACACAGCCCGACGACAGTCGCTGAATCTTGCAGGACAAATGGCCGACACGGTATAACGTACCCGAAAAGTTCCGCGCGGAGGATTAAGGGTTGTGATGGGAATGTCATTCATCAAACGACTTGCGGCGATCGCACTGCTGGCAGTACTCGTGATGGCGGCCGCAGGGTGTGGCGAAGAAGAAAAAGGGCCGTTTCGAATCGGAGTGATGGAATCGGTTACCGGAGCCGGAGAGACCTACGGCACGGTGGCGGTTCAGGCGAAGCAGTTGGCCGTGGACGAGATTAACGCTGCGGGCGGTATCAACGGTCGCATGTTGGAGCTCGTTGTTGAGGATTCCAAGTGCAACGCCCAGGACGCTATCACCGCCTACAACAAGCTGACTGACGTAGATGAGGTGAAGATCATTCTGGGCACCTCCTGCAGTGGGGCGATGCTGGGTGCAGCGCCGTTGGCCGAGAAGGAGGGGGTCGTCATGTTCTCCGGTCTTGCGACAAATCCGGACATTGCCGAGGCCGGGGACTACATATTTCGAACGTCGCTGAGCGATGCCACCGTGGGCGTGGACACGGGAAACGTGCTTTGGGCCGATGGGATTCATGATCTGGCAACGATTAGTGAATCCACCGACTATGCCGAGGGCGTGCGACGAACCACGACGGCTCAATTCGAGAAGCTCGGCGGGCATATCGTGGCCGCGGAAAGCTACCCGACCGACACAACCGACTTCAGGACACAGTTGAGCAAGCTGCTGAACGCGAATCCGGATGCGATTCACGTTGCCTCGCAGGCTGAGGCCAGCGGCGGAACCATCATCAAGCAGCTACGCGAGCTGGGCTACGACGGCCCCATCTACGCCGACGTTGTGCCAATCGGGACGACGGCCTTGGAGATCGCCGGTGAGGCCGCCACCGGGGTGAAGGCAATCACGCCCGACCTGGACCCGGCCAACGCCAAGGCCCAGGATGTGCTGGCCGCCTTCAAGAAGAAGTATGAGTACGTGACGTTGCCCTGGTTCCTGGGTTCTGCATACGACAACGTCTACATCACCGCTGAGTGCCTGAAGAAGACCGGCGACGACCAGGATGCCGACGGCTTCCGCGACTGTCTGTACGACATCACGTGGAGCGGCACGATCGGCGTGGACTACAGCTTCGACGAGAAGGGCGAAGTGGTCGGCCTGTCAAACGCGGTGCTGGAGGTGCTGCCGGTGGCCGAGCGAACCGAGGACAACGGGGGCTACAAGGTCTTGGGCACCGCACCGAGCAACTAAGTCAGATCTGGTGGTCCTCACGGCCGCGGGGATGGTCCAAAAACAATGGGCCGGCCCCGCGGTCTCGCTGCCGACATTGACTGACCCAGCCAGCAACCGGGCCAGTTGCGACCCTCAATGAGCCTCGGGCAACTCCGCGACCTCTCGCTCGTAAATTTCCTAAAGATCCGCGAGCAGCAGAGCCGGCTGTTGGCCCTGGCTCTCACTACGGCCATCGTGGCGTATATCGGCTGGAAGATTGTCCAGTCACCGGACCAGGCCCTGCAGTTCGCATTCAATGGCCTGGCGGTGGGAGCGGTATACGCGTTGCTGGCCATGGGCTTTACTTTCGTCTACAGCACGGTCTGGTTCTTTGACCTGTATTACGGCGCGGCCGCGGCAATCGGGGCCTACGGCGTCTTCTACTTGAGATCGCACGATGTTCTGGGCGGTCAGTACGCGGTGAATAGCGGCCCAGTCAACGTTCTGTTTGCCGCTGTCACGGCAGGTGTCGCGGCGTGGGCGCTTCACGTCTTGCTCTATCGGCGACTACACGCGCAAGTGCAGCCAACGACCCTCTTGGTCGTTGGCGGACTATTGGCGGCAGCGTTCGGGGTCTATACGGGTCTGGTATTGGCCAACCCGGCAAACCTGCACGTGCTGCTCAGCCCGTTGGTCGCGGTCCTCGTAGCTGGAGTGGCCTTCTGGGGTCTCAATCGCGGGTACCGCAGTGTTTCTTCTGTGGCTACCCGCGGACCGTTGGCAATGATGGCCGCGTCCGGGATCGTGGTGGGAGTCTTCGTTGCCGTCCTTGTCGCGAATACGCCGGCCCTTGGGCTCTATCTGAGCTGGGGTGTCGCCTGCCTGCTGGCGGGAGCCGTGAGCCTGGCCCTGTACCGCGGCCTGTACGTGACCATGCGAGAACGGGCCAACTCACCGCTCATCATGCTGGTTGCTTCGCTAGGAATCCTGCTGGCAATCACCGCGTTCATCACGATCGTGTTTCGTGCGGCGCCACGGCCGTTGCCGGACACCTTTGGCAGCGAGCCCTGGACCATCGGCGGTGCCAACATCAAAGGGTTCAACGTATTCGCTATCGGGCTGGCGCTGGCCGGCTTTGGCGTTCTCCTGTTCATGGTCAAGAAGACTGCCTTTGGCAAGGCGGTACGGGCGATCGGCGACGACGAGGAAGTGGCGAAAGTCGTTGGAATAAACACCACCGTAGTAATTTCCATCGTGTTCTTCATCGGCGCGGTATACGCGGCTCTGGCCGGACTGGTTAGCGGGCACGACACGGCCATTCAGCCGCGAATGGGGCTGCTGTTGCTGCTGAAGGGCTGGATTGCGTCCGTCGTCGGAGGCATCGGAAGTCTGTACGGTGCCATCGTCGGAGGATTCGCGCTGGGCATGCTGGAGCAGTTCGGCATTTGGGACTTGGCCGGCGAATGGCGTGACGTGATCTCGTTCATTGTGTTGATCGTCTTCCTGTCGTTCTGGCCGCAAGGCCTGATTCCGAGGAAGTAGCCGGATGAACATTGCTACCGGAGCGATTCGAGGTCTACAGGAGGCCGCGCGCGATCCCCGATCATGGTGGCAGCGTTCCAGGGGGAACATTGAGCTTTGGGCAAACCTGATCGTCATCGGCTGGGCGCTCATCTTCATGTTGTGGAGAGGCGGAGGCTTCGCGATCACGGTCGGCAGTGTGTTCGCCATCTGGGCGATTCTGGCCGTGAGCCTTAACCTGGTCGTCGGCTACACCGGCCTCTTGTCCGTCGGCCACATTGGATTTTTCGGCATCGGCGCCTACGCGATGGCGGTGCTCACCTCCAGCGCCTCCTACGAGCAGTTGCGCACGGAGGCAATCCCGACCTTCGGTTGGCCATTCTTCGCCGCACTGCCCATAAGTGTGGTTCTCGCCGGTCTCGTGGCTCTGGTCGTGGGCGTTGCCTTCAACCGCTTCCGCGACGACATTTATGTGCTGGTCTCGTTCGGATTCGCGGTCATCGCCTTTACCACGTTCTTGAGTTGGCGAAGCCTGACCAGGGGCGCCTTTGGAATCCATCAAGTTGCCCGGCCGGCCATCGGTCCGTTGGTCTTTGAAGACGAAGTCGAGTTTTTGGCGCTGCTGCTTGTCTTCCTGGGGCTGGTTGTGCTGGTCTCCTGGCTCATCGTCACATCCTCGTTCGGACGGGTGCTCACGGCCATCCGCGAGGACGAAGAGGCCATCGAAGTCTTCGGTTACCGGACCACTCACTACAAGCTCGCCATCTGGGTCATCTCGGCCATGATGGCCGGATTGGCTGGCGCGCTGCTTGCGAGCTGGAGCACGTTTATCGATCCCAATTCATTCGTTCTGCTGGAGTCGGTCCTCCTCGTTTCCATCGTGATTCTGGGCGGGTTGGCCAGCATCTGGGGGGCGCTGCTTGGGGCCATGGCATTCGTAATGCTCGAAGAAGGCATGCGCTTCGTCCCATTCCTCCCTTCCGAATTCATCGGTCAGATTCGACAGGTGATTCTGGGAATCCTCCTGGTGCTGCTGATGCTGTTCAGGCCTCAGGGCCTGGTCGGGAGGTTCAAGCTTTGAGCACCGAGGTCGATCCCCGCGTCTACGTATTGGAGACGCGCGAAGTCTCAAAGAGCTTCGGGGCGGTTCAGGCCATTGACCAACTGACAATCTCCATCTTGCGGGAGTGGATCACCTGCATCGTCGGGCCAAACGGATCCGGCAAGTCAACGTTGATCAACCTCCTAAGCGGCTTGCTTCCGCTGGACGGCGGAATCGTCGTTGTCGACAACGTCGGCCTCCGGGTCGTAAAGGCGCATGACTCGCCGGATCACGGCATCACACGCACCTTCCAGGAAGTTCGGCTCTTTGACCAGATCAGCGTCTGGGACAACATCATGGTGGTCTTGACGGAACGCCGCGTGTTTCCGGCGCTATTGGAACGTACAAAGCCAAGCCACAAAGAAGACGCGGAGAGGATCCTGAAGAGCGTCGGAATGTGGGAGAAACGGGACGCGCTGGCACAGGACCTTTCGTACGGTCAGCGGAAGCTCCTGGAAATCGGGCGTGCAATGGCGATGGACGTGCAGATCTACCTGTTCGACGAGCCGTTTGCCGGGCTTTTTCCCCGGATGTTGGAGCAGGTCAAGTCAATCTTGAAGGAAATGCGCGAGCAAAAGCGCAGCATTGTCTTTGTATCTCACAACATGGACATCGTTCGCGAGCTGTCCGACCACCTCTTTGTCCTGGACAGCGGCGCCCTGCTCGCCGCAGGCGAGGTCGAGGAAGTGCTGAGCAGGTCGGCGGTCATCGATGCCTACCTTGGCAACTAGCATGAATCCGAACGGAACAATGCTCCTCGAGTTGGTCGATATCTCGGTGCGATATGGCCAGGTGCGCGCCCTCACTGACGTATCGCTTGGTGTCGGCATGGGCGAGATTGTGGCCGTAATGGGCCCCAATGGGGCCGGCAAGTCAACCGTGCTCAAGGCTGTGATGGGACTGGCGCCCGTCGTGGACGGACACGTCAACTGGCGGCAGCAACGTCTCACGGCGCCGACGCACGAGATTGTGCGAGAGGGCATTGCGTTCGTGCCGCAGGGCCGGCGCGTGTTCACGCATCTGTCAATCGAAGAGAACCTTGAGATGGGTTGCCTGTACTTGAACGACGCGGCTGAGAAGCAGCGACGCCTGGACACGGTGCTGGAGCTCTTTCCGGTCTTGCACGAAAAGCGTCGCGACCTGGCAAGCCAGATGTCGGGCGGGCAGCAGCAGATGCTGGCGCTGGGACGCGGATTGATGGCCGGGCCGGAGGTGCTGCTGCTGGATGAGCCGACGCTGGGGCTGGCGCCGATTGTGGTGAAGGAAGTGTTTCAGAAAGTCGCGGAGATCAGCGAGAAGTTGAAGACCACGATCATGGTGGTGGAGCACAACATCAAGGGCGTGCTGGATATCGTGGATCGCGCGTACGTGCTGGACATGGGGCGGGTGGTGCACGACGGAACGCCGGACTCGATCCAGGAGACCGACATTCTGACGCGGGTGTTCCTCGGGAAGCTCGATACCGGCGAGGATGACGAGTAGCGCTGGGGCATTGGGCTTGGGTGCTCGAAGGGAAAGCTCGTTAGCCGTTCATCGCTCGTCGAGATATGCCGCGAGGTTGTCGAAGAAGGCCGGCCAGCCGGACTCAGCGCCGTTGAGGTAGCCGTCCCAACGGTCGGAGTCCGCTCGGAGGCGGTGCTCGATCCGGACCGTGCAGGTCTCGTGGGATCGCTCCTGGATGGTCCATTCGGTGGTGACGGGTGGGCCGTTGGGGATGAAGTTGGGGCTTTGGACGACGAACTGTTGTGGCGGTTGCCAGGTGGTAACGGTGACGGTGTCGGTGTGGGTTGGGGTAAAGGTGAAGGTGATTTGGTTGGGTGTTCCGTTGGGGTTCAGCGCGAAGGTCGTGGGTACGAACCAGGACGAGATCCCTTCGGGGGTGGCGATGGCGGCCCAGACCCGGGTGGGCGGGCCGGGGACCTGGACTTCGACGGAGACCGAACGGCGGCCGGAGGGGCCGACGCGGACGGGCAACGGGTTATTGGAGGCCTTTGGGCGCCAGGTCGCCTATTGAGCTTTCGAGTTCGTCGGTATCCCCGAGGCGGACGCGGCTGGCGGTGTGTGGCAGGGGGGTGTCGTATTGGTAGTCGGGGTCGGTCTGCTGGCGTTCCCAGGTGTCCAGCATTTCGCGCCAGGCGCTGCGGAGGGTTCGAGGCACCGGCATGTCGTGGGCGACTTCCTGGTGGAGCTTCTTGAGGTTGTAGCAGGGGACGCCGGCGTACATGTGGTGTTCGAGGTGCCAGTTCATGCGCCAGTAGAGGAACTCAAGAATCGGAATTAGCGTGTTCGAGCGCACGCACTTGCGGAAGTCGGGGACGTTGTCCATAAGGCCGCAGTGCTGGGGCAATCCCACCATGTACACGGCCCAGCCGGCGGTGAACGCGAAGAATGTAAGCAGAAAGATCCAGATCCACTGGCCCGTCACGATTGAGACGATGACTACCGCTGCGTGGAACGCCAGCTGTGCCCGCGCGAACCAGATCGCCCGCCGATGCTGATCGGGCTGATCCTCGTGCAGCGAGTTCACCCACTCCGAACCGCCCCTGCTGGACGAACCTGAACTTCCCATGGCCGTCCGAATCGTGTTCAAAATCAGCGGGATCAGGCCGCCGCGTCCAAACGTGCGTCCTTTCTGCGTCCAGATGTTCATGGTGAACATCTGGAGCAGAAATGTCTTGCCGGTCCTTGGCTGGATCGGAAGCAAGACCTCGCGATCACCCTCGGGATGCAGGGTGTAGCGATGGTGGTAGGTGTGGCTGCTGGCGTAGTCGAAGACGTCCCACCAGCTGAGCAGGCTGAACAGGTAGAGGAAGATCTTGTTGAGGATCTTGGTCTTGAAGACCGAGCCGTGGGCCAGTTCATGCACGGCAATGCCGCGGAAGAAGGTCCCTACGGTGCCGTGGAGGAATAGCCCGAAGACAACGCCGACCCAGATCTGCTGTAGCCAGAAGAAGTAGGTGAGGGCACCGGTCAGCAGGAAGAGCGCCAGGTGCCCGCCGGCCTGGTACCAGCCCTGGAGGTCGCTGCGGCGGGAAAGCTCGCGCAGCTTTGGGCCCTCGATGGGGCACCGGTACCAGTCGACTCGTAAGTCTTTGCGTACTTCGTCAAGCGGCCGGTAGCTCATGGCTTCTCCTCCCAGCGACTTTGAACCAGGGATTCATCGTGCCTTGCACAGCTATTTCAGACCCTTCGGCGCGAGGTCTCCGATCGAGCTCTCCAGCGCGGTGGATTCATCCTCGCGGATGCGCTGCGCGGTGGCGGGCAGCGGGGTGTCGTACTGGTAGTCGGGGTCGGTTTGCTGGCGTTCCCAGGTGTCCAACATTTCGCGCCAGGCGCTGCGGAGGGTCCGGGGTTCGGGCATGTCGTGGGCGACTTCCTGGTAGAGCTTCTTGAGGTTGTAGCAGGGGACGCCGGCGTACATGTGGTGCTCGAGATGCCAGTTCATGCGCCAGTAGAGGAACTCGAGGATGGGAATCAGGGTGTTCGAGCGCACGCACTTGCGGAAGTCGGGGACGTTGTCCCTGAGGCCGCAGTGCTGGGGCATGCTGACCAGGTACGAAGCCAGATTGGCGATGAAGGGAAAGACGCTGATCAGGAAGATCCAGATCCACTGCCCGGTCAGGATCGATACCACCCAGACCGTCGCGTGGTAGGCCAGTTGTGCGCGCGACCACCAGAGTGAGCGGCGGTACTGATCCGGCTGGTCGTAGTTCAAGGCGTTCCACCACTCCGACTTGGATGTGTCCGGCGAGCCGGGCGTCGATATGGCCGATCGGAAGGTGCCAATGATCGTGGGAAAGAGGCCGCCGGCTCGGCCGAAGGTACGGCCCTTCTGCGTCCAGAGGTTGATGGTGCAGATCTGGAGCAGGAAGGTCTTGCCAACGGTCGGTTTGAGGGGAAGCAGAACCTCGCGGTCGCCCTCGGGGTGCAGGGTGTAGCGGTGGTGATAGGTGTGGCTGCTGGCGTAGTCGAAGGAATCAAACCAGCCCAAGAGACCGAAGAAGTACAGGAAGAACTTGTTCAGGAACTTGGTTCGGAAGACCGAGCCGTGGACAAGCTCGTGACTCGCCACACCGCGCAAGAACGATCCCACGGTTCCGTGGAAGTAGAGCCCGATGACGACGCCGACCCAAAACTGCTGCAGCCAGAAGAAGTAGGTGATGGCGCCGGTAGTGAGAAACAGCGCCAGGTGGCCTCCGGCCTGGAACCAGCCCTGGAGGTCGCTGCGGCGGGAGAGTTCGCGCAGCTTGGCACCCTCAATGGGGCAGCGGTACCACTGGACCCGGAGGTCTTTGCGCACGTCAGCCAGCGGCCGGTAGCTCATGGCCGTCTCTCCTCGCGTTGCCGGACCTGCAAACCCGTCATCATTCGGAGTCGAATCAGGCTAGCACTGTGGTCAGCGGCGGTCGATATGAGCGTGTAGTACATGGCTGTCATTACCTGCCGGAGATGGACCACTGCGACTGCTCCGAAGGGGTACCAGGGACGTAGGCGGCTAGTTCGGACTGGTGGGTTTGGATCTTCTCGATGGCGGTGAGGATCTGGTCCATGCCGTCGCGGGTGTCGAGGGTTACGCGGGTGGGGAGGGTGACCATTTCCTGGGCGCAGGCGCGTTCGGCGTTGGGGCAGTTCATGGCGGTGTAGTCGACGTCGGGGGTGCCGTTGGCGCGAGGCCAGACGCGGGTGAGTTCGCCGTCGACGTCTTTGAACAGGTCGGCGTGGTGCATGGGGCGGTGGTATTCGGTCTGGCAGGGGATGCCCTCGGCATTGAGGGCCTTGACGAAGAGTTCGCGGGAGAGGCCGCCGAAGGCGTGGGCCTCGTAGCGGAGGACGAAGAGGTGGTTGGCGGCGCGGGTGGCGAAGGGGTCCTGGCGGCGGGGAGTGACACCGTCGATGTCGTCGAGGAGGGCGGCGAGGTAGCGGCCGTTGGCGTCGCGGCGGGCGGTTTGCTCGTCGAGGCGCTGGAGTTGGGGCAGGCCGAGGACGGCGTGGACAGGATGGAGACGGCGGTTGCCGGAGGAGTAGGGGAAGAACTCGTCGGTGGCCGGGCGGGTTTCGCGGCCACCGGTGAGTTCGCGTCGGCGCTGGCGGCGGGGGTGGTTGAGTTCGCCGTAGCCGCTGGCGCGTTCGTGGATGAGCGGGTCGTTGGTGATCAGGACGCCGCCGCCGCCGGCCGAGAGGTTCTTGCCGCTGCCGCAGCTGAAGCAGCCGGCGTCGCCGATGGAGCCGAGGCCGCGGTGGTTCCAGGTTGCGCCGTGGGCGTGGGAGACGTCCTCGACGACTGCGAGGTTGTGGCGTTGGGCGATGTCGAGGATGGGCTGCATATCGCAGCTGACGCCGCCGAAGTGGACGGTCATGATCGCGCCGGTGCGGGGGGTGATGGCGGCCCGGATGGCGGCGGGGGCGATGTTGTAGGTGTCGGGGTCGATGTCGGCAAAGACCGGGACGAGGCCGGCGTTGAGGATGGCTGAGACGCTGGCGAAGAAGGTGATGGGGGAGACGATGACCTCGGCACCGCGCTCAAGGCGGAGGGCCTGGAGGGCGAGTTCGAGGGCGCTGGTGCCGCTGTTGACGCCGATGCCGTAGCGGGCGCCGTGGGCGGCGGCGAAGGCTTGTTCGAACTCGATGACGGGGTCGTCGTCGGAGTGGTCACCGGCGCGGAGGCGATTGGCGAGGGCGGCGATGTCCTGCTCGGGGAAGACGGGCCAGGCGGGGAAGGACTGGGTGCGGACGGGGGCGCCGCCGGTGAGCGCGAGGGCTGGCATGTCAGGACCGACTTTCGGGGGTGACGGTCGATGTCCCGGGGATGAGGGTACATGGGCGGGGAGGAAGGAGTGAGTGAAGAGGAGTGAGGGGTGAGAGAAAACGGGGGAGGGAGCAGCGGGAGAAAGGATGGGGTGGGGGCCGCAGGGGCGTGGGGGTGAAGGGGGGAACCGTCTCTCGCCAGCCCGCCCCTAGAGGGGGCGGGCTGGCGAGAGACGGTTTGGGCGGATTTTTTTGAGCGAAATTCCGAGCGTCGGACGCCGGGACCGACCGCGCCGAGGGAGGGGCCAGGGGCAGGACGGGTCGGCCCGGAGGCGCGACAGGGATGGGGTGGCGGGTTGCCTGGGCATGGGGCGTGGGACCGGCGGAGGGGCATTGGGAGGGGGCAGGGGCACCGGGGGTGTTGGCGGGGTGTTGAGCGGGGGCCTCGCGCGCAGTAAGAGTTTTTTCCAAAAAACTCTTGAGGTGCGACGGGGCGTGTTTTGGCGGGGTTTGGAGGGCGTTCGGGGGCGGCGATTTGGTGCGGGGACTGCGGCCGGTGGGGGGAGGTTCGGGCTGGGTCATGCGATTGACCGGGTGACGAAGGCTCAGCAGCCAGCGAGGAGTGCGGGGAGGAAGGGTAGAGGGGAGAGGGAAGAGGAGTGAGAGCGGAACCGCGGCGGGTGGGGCGGGGGCGGTTGGACGGGTGTTTGTTTGGTCCACTCGGAGGGTCGCGGGGAGGCGGTGGCGCGGGGTAGGGGCCGAAGGGCGCAACGGGCAGGGAAAGCCGCAGGATGCGCAACAGGAGCCGGGGGAGGTGCAGGGCGAATCGGGCGACGAGCATTGGGTACCGGGATCGAGTTGCGAGACTTACTCAGATAGTGTACATTGGCTGGGGACAGGGGGCAAGTGAGGAAGGGTAGAGGGGAGAGGGCAGAGGAGTGAGAGGGGGAAGGGAAGGGGATGGGATGGGACGGAGTTGGGGGCTGGGGGTGAGGTGTGGGCGTGGCCTGGGCGTATCAATGCCGAGCGGGATTGGGGGTGGTGGGGCGATTGGGTAGGCTTGAGGGACGTTGACCCCGCACTAAGCCTTGCAGTTGCAGGCTCTGGGGCAGCGTCTGGGCCGGGACGACCCTGCTCTCCTTCGGTCCCACGGGACCCAGGGATTTTCGGTCTGTCCCGGCCCGCTCTTTGTGACCCTGGGCAATCCATGGCAGTCGGAACATACATAGGCGGGTGCCTTACCAAGACGGTTGCCTTTGACTCCGCGCATGTTCTGGGAGCTTGGGTGCGCAGAAGACCCTCACCCCAACCCTCGCCCACGGGGAGAGGGAGAAAGAGCGGCCACTCCCTAGCAGGCGAGGGGTGTCTGCGAAGGTCTCCCAGGAGAGGAATTGAGGGCGGCCGCAGCTGCGACGACGGTGAGCCGCTGGTGGGTGTGGTCCAGGGACTCAGGCGGGGTTGTTTGGGTAGCATTGGTCGAGAGGATTGTTCGGGCGGCTTGGGAATCCTTCAGCGGGCGCGTTGAGCGCGCTATTTGCGAGGGGAAACGTCCGAATGGCTGAGTCGAACGTCGGGGATCCGCCGGTGACGCGGGCGGAGTTGCGTGAGGAGTTTGATCGGCTGCGTGGTGAGTTGTTTCGGAATTGCGCAACGAAGGCGGACTTTGCGGATCTCAGGGCGTGGTTGGTGGGTGTTTTGCTGGTTGTTGTGCTCAATGTGGTTGGAACGGCGGGGGCCATCGCGGCTGCTTTCCTAGCTGGTTAGGTCGCGGCTCCGGAAGCAAATTCAATCGTTCGCGGATCAGCACGACACCAGGTAGCGCGCAAGCACCGGCCGCTCAGGCGAAGTCTGCTTCAAGAGGGCAGCTAGAGCAGCTATTTCGGTACGATTCGATTCAGTTCCGGAAATAGAACTCGGCGGGAGAACGTCTCATGCCCGAAATCACCCGACGACGTCAGGGTGAAATGACTCAGGCCCTCTTCAGAATCCTGGCCGAGGCGCCCGACGGACTTCCTGCGCGTGAGGCGGTGGACCGCGTAGAGGAAGTTCTTCAAGCCACACCGTTCGAAGACAGCGAGTATCCGAACCGGCCGGGCGTTCGACGTTTTCCCAATATTCTTCGCTTCTCAACCATCGGTCCGGTGAAGGCCGGCTGGATGGTGAAACAGCGGGGTACGTGGACCATCACAGACGAAGGACGCGCGGCTCTGGAGCAGTTTCCTGACCCCGAGAATCTCTTTCGAGAGGCGGGCCGGCTCTATGGCGAGTGGCGCGCGAAACAGCCTGATCCGGTGACCGACTTGAATGACGATGCCGCGCCAAGCCCGGAGTCAGTCCTGGAGGAAGCGGAAGAGACTGCCTGGACAGAGATCCAGAGCTTCCTCATGGCCATCAATCCATACGAGTTTCAAGACCTTGTGGCGGGACTGTTGGAAGCAATGGCCTATCACGTTCAATGGGTATCGCCGCCAGGACAGGATCAGGGAATCGACATCGTTGCCTCCGCCGACCCGCTCGGAGCCGCTTCGCCGCGGCTGAAGGTTCAAGTCAAGCGCCGGGCCGACGCAACCAATGTCGACGGGTTACGTGCGTTCCTAGCCGTGCTTGGCGATGACGACATCGGCATCTTCGTGTCCGCGGGAGGCTTCACCCGAGATGCCGAGCGCGAAGCAAGAACGCAGGAGCGTCGCCGAATCACCCTGGTCGACCTTAAGCGTTTGGTCGAACTCTGGATCGAACACTACGAGAATATTTCCGAGGAGTCTCAACAGCTGTTTCCACTTCGACCAGTTCACTATCTGGCCCCTAGCGCGTGAATCCCGGTCGACCAGCCGACCTAGCACGTACTCGGTGGGTGCCGCAGGCATTTAGCTCGGGTCCGGAGGACGATCGAAGCGGCAGGGAGCGCCTGGATTGATTGGGGCGCTGGGTCCCGGCTAGGGCCGCAGCGATGACGGAATATGGATGCACGGGGCATGGGATCTGCGGATACGCATCGCGAATGATGCGGTTTGGCGACGGTGAGGCGGTGGGTGGGGATGTGTGACGCTGGGTAAGGGCGGTTGTTTTATGGCGGGTATGGGCGTTGTGAGTGGGAGCGGTTGGAGGGGTCGGGTGCGGGGCGGGTGAAGGCGAATGTGCATGCGGACTTTGTTCGGCGCTACGTTCGGCGGGACGACCGGGTGCTGGATGCGGGGGTTGCCTAGAAAAACGGAAGCAAAGCCAGTCCAAGCACAAGCGACAGAATGAACAGCACGACTGAGATGAGCAGCCAGAACAAGGACATCCCGATTGCGATTCCAAAGCCAGCTACGATCCAGTCGCCGAAGCTTCGAGCCGGGAGGCTTACGTTCACATTCTGCGGTCGCGGCCGAGGCTCTGCAGATCTAGCAGGTCGTGATGCTGGTCGGGTTCCACGACCGCGATCCTGCTGACGTTGCTCCCAGCGCTCTAACGAATCCATATCACCGTTCCTGATACTGCGGCCATTAGCACGGCGCCAGTGTAGGTGCATGGGGCCGGGGCGTCTGTCGAAGCAGATGACTCCGTTCGTCTTGATGGGTCGGGGATTCCGACAGGCAAGGGACGGGTTCACCTCGAGCGAGGAAGCAGAGGTTGGGAGCATTGGGTCTGGCAGGGCAGTAGGGGTGGCTTGGGTGCGGTTTGGTGGTTGGTTGCTGCTGGATCCCGGCCGGGGACGCCGGGATGGCGGAGGGGCGGGTGCTGCATCCGGCGGGTGGTTCGACACGGGTCTCCGAGAGACTTCGACCCGGCCACTTTGACAGGCTCAGGAGAGGCTGACCACGAATGGTTGGGGATGTGGTTGCCCGGTAGATGGGCGGGTCACAAACTCGGCCCGACGAATGAGGCGGGGGTGGCCCGTCGATCACGAGCGGAAGACGGGCGGGTCAGAGACGCCGCCCCTACGAAACGGGGGGGCGGGTGGATTTGGCGCCGTGGACGGTGGGTTCGGCGCACCATTGGCGGCGGAGGAGGGCGAGGGGTTGGAGGATGGACTGGGGGAGGCCTAGGAGGTCGATGAGGACGGCGTGGTCGAGGGCCTGGCGGGCGGGGTCGCGGTAGGCCTCGTTGGCGGGGAGGAATTCGTGGTCGAGGAAGTCGGCGAAGAGTTGTTGCGAGTGCTCAATCTGGCTCGGGGTGAGACGACGAATGTCGAGCGTCAGTACCGACGGCAGCCCAGTGATTGACATGACTGAGCGACCTTGCTGTTGACGGCTCCCGGCCCACCAGAAGCCGACCAGCCCCAGGGTTGTGTTTGACCAGAGAGCCGTCGCCTCTTCACACGCCGGGTTATCGAGCCTGAAGTTGGGCCACGCTCGACCGCCGATCGAGCGTTCGGGCGTCACGCAGGCAGCCAAGCTCTGCGAATTGAGGCGGAAGTCTCGGTTCAGATGAAGTCGAGTCGCTGTTTCCCATCTTTGAACGGCTCTAGATTCGGAGTTCGGCCGAACACGGCCCTCGCTGTCGGGCTCCACTGACAAGCGTCGCTCGCGTCTGGCGTCGTGCGTCCACAGAATCGGGTAGGCGGAGGCGGAGCTGCGACGGGGCACCACGTCGAACGGACCTCGGGGTCCCTGGCTGCTCATTTCCGGACCGTTGATGTCTCGGTGATGCAGCCCCCGGGTTCCGATTTCCTCAAATGTCGTTACCGGTATGGGGATCGCATCCGGCATGCGCGGAAGGTGCAGTGTCCGACGCGCGAGGGCAAGTGCGGCTTCCACGACGATTGGCTCGCTTACGGCAGCGCATCCACTGTCAGCCAGCGTTGCGCGGATCGAACAACCGACCTCGTCGTCTCCGATGTAGATGAGGCTTGCGCGTTCCGCCGGCGAGCGACCGACGGCGCGTGCGATCTCGCTTGCTTCCGCCAAGGACTGGGGTCGCCGCCGGAGGTTGATATACAGCACGTCCGCCGTGGATTCGGCGGCCTGGACCGGCTGCTCCCGCTTGACCGCAACGACCAGCGCCTCGCCGATGCCGGTGTCCGACGAGAATGATCTATCAGTTTCTCCTATGGCCGCGACTGTCAGAATCGTGACATCGCGATAGTGGGTTGCGAGCAGCCGACGGGCCGGTCGCCACGCTTCTCCGGAGATAACGGCGATGGGCAGGACCAGCGCTAGCGCGCCACCCGGCTTCACTTTCGCGTGCGCCAAGTCAATGAAGCTGGACGCCAGCCCGGCGTTGCCATGACCCGCTCGAGGGTCCAACTGATCACGGATTCGTCGCAACGCCGCTGACATCGCCCGCTGTTCGTCGGCACTGGTGTTGAATCCGGCGAACGAGGGCACCGGCACCCCAATGGCCGAGGCTTCCTGCGCGTTGGGTCGCGTGAACGGTGGATTCATGATCATGAGGTCGACCGAGCCCTGGGGCACATGAAGTTCATCGCCTTGTCGCGCGTAGGCAGGTAGAGCGTCGGCGATGGCGGACGCGTCGAGGCCGCGGATGGCGTGCTGGCCGGTGCCGAAGAGGGATGGCTGGGCGTCCTCGAGAATCAGGTCCAGGGAGCCGATGGCGGTGGCGCGTCCGCTCGGGTCGTCCGGCTCCGGGTCGCCGTAGGGCATGGTGTGGATACGGGTGCGGTCGAATGTCGTTGTTGGATGCGCGCTGGACAAGGTTGCGGCCGTCAGGTGGGTGGCGGCCGGCATGATGTCCGCGCCGATGAGGGCGTGTTCCATCATTGAGGCATGGAGCTGGGCATCGTCGCCTCCGGCACGTCGGTGGCGCGAGGCGGCGGCACGATAGGCAGCGGCGAGTAGCGCTCCGGTGCCGCAAGCCAAATCAGCGATTCGCAAGTTGGCGTAAGCCTCGGCATCCGACCAATCAACTTCGAGCCGGGCCGCAGCCAGTTCAGCCAGCAGTGCGGCCGAGGCCGGGAGGGTGTAGAACGTCGCCAAGAACTTCCGGTCGGCGATAAGGCGGCCGAACATCTGACCGGAAAGGTCGTGGGTTGTGGCAGCGCCAAGCTCGTGCAGAGCCTCGGCCACGAGCGCCAAGCGATTGAGGACCGCCGCTGCCAAGGGGTCCGGGATGGGAGACACGATTTCCGAAGCAATTCGGAAGATTGGCCAGTAGTTGATTTCGCGCAGGATGTAGCGCCATGTCCCAAGCACCTGCGACTTGAGCAGATTTCCGAAGGGACTCTTGTTTCGCAGTTCGTCGAGCGTATGGACGTCGTGATACGAGGTGATGCTCGTGTGAAAGGTCAGCGCGTTGGCGACGATGGCCATGGCCATGCGCATGGTTTGGTCGCCCGGCTCTTGGTGCAGGGCAGCGGCGATCTTGGGGATGGCGTCCGAACCTTCCTGCAAGTCCTTCTGTAGCCGGCCGGCCGCCTGGCGGACGCCGACTTCGAGGATGAGGGTGCCGCGGGCGATGCGGCGTTCGGACAGGGCGGTGTGTTCGATGAAGCCAGCGAGGTCGTCGACGCCGCCGGTGAGCCAGCCGCTCTCAGGCCAGCGGTCGGGGCCTTCGGCGCCCTCGGTGAATACGCAGTAGTCGAAGTCGGCCTCGGCGACGCGTTGGGGCAGTTGAGCCTGGTTGACGCCGCGGAGATCCACGGGCACACGGAGGGCGACGGCCTGTTCGATGGCTTCGCCGGTGGCCTCAATGACCGCGTCGAGGCGGTCGCTGGCGTCCTGTTCAACCTCGCGAGCCGGCTGGTACTCGGTTTCGATGACGACGGGGAGGCCGCCGGGGTGCCGGATGAGGATGTCGGGGCGCTGGGCCGGGGCGTCGGCCAGTACGCCGGTTTGTTCGACGCCGATGCCGTTGCGCCAGCGGGGGTGCCTGGTGCGCAGGAGGCGGGCGAGTTCGACGTTGACGGTGTGTTCGACGGTGCGGGGCATGGGGGAGGGGGCGTGGGGGTCGGGATAGCTTACTTGGGGCGGGTTGGGGATGGGCGCCGGAGGAAGGAGTGAGCGGAGAGCAGTAAGAGGTGAGATCGGACGGGCCCCTGCGGGTGGAATAGGGCTGGTTGCCCGGAAGACCCCTCACCCCAACCCTCTCCCCGAGGAGAGGGAGCAAGAGCCGTCCCTCTCGCGAGGGCGCGGGGCGTTTTGCAAGGGTCTCCCAGGAGAGAGACGTTTGCGTAACTCAAGCGCGAGTGCCGCGAAGACCCCTTGTATATCCTCCGGGAGAGGGGAAGAACGGCGGCGGCGAGGGGGCGGCGTGGTTGGCTCCGGGCTTGGGAGGGACTTCGGGCTTTCGACCCTCACCCTAGCCCTCTCCCTGCCAGGGAGAGGGAATAAGACGGCGTCTCCTTTGAGGGCGAAGGGCGATTTGCAAAGGTCTCAGGAGGGGGTGAAGATTGGCGGACTGACCGAGGAGGTTGGGTGGTGCATCGAGGGGGTGGTTCGACACGGCCCTTCGAGGACTGCGGGCCGGCTCACCACGAACGGGTAAGGGCGGCACTTGCGCGGAAGAGGCCGGTTAGAAACGCGGCCCCTACGGAAGAGGCGGGGTGCCCGGCGAGTAGATCACGACCGGAAGACGGGCGGGTCAGAGACCCGCCCCTACGAAAGGAGGGGGCGACTAGAGGTGCTGGAGGTGCGTGAAGTTTATGGCTGCGTTTGGCGCCTTTGCCAGGGCTGCCACGTATAAGTCCAGGTCCACCGTGATTAGCGGGGTGTCCGGCGTGACTACCTCAAGAAGCGCGGCATCGGTCAATCCCAGGCGCCTGAAGGATGCGTTTCCTGAAGCTTGCCGGCTTTCCACGACGACTTCCTTGTTGATTTCGATTAGTGATCGGAACGTATCAAAGAACCTGGATCGCTGGGGTTCGCCATGTTGACTCAGCAGATTGGACGTTTCGGTGAGCGTATTGGGCGTTACCAGTACTTGTTGGTAATTCCCGAGCAATTCGACCAGAAGCTGATAGTCATCAGGGTCGCATGCCTGGAGACGACGATGCCTACGTCCGAGAGCTTGATCCGTGGCGCCGACGACGAGGAGCACGAGCAGATTGGCGTCGAGATAGCATCCGGCTGGCAACGAGTCAGTCTGCGCCTTCCACCACCCGGTGCTTGACGGAAACGACGCTGCCGGAGCCGTCGTCGATGTTCACAATTTTGAATGAACGCCGCATTGTGGGGGTGCCGGCCGGATAGCCTGACGCGGCGGCCTGGAACCTGTCCATTTCGCCCCTGGGGCGCAGGAAGCTGATGGTTATCTTCCAGAGGTTCAACCGATCATCAAAGTCGACTTCTTCGAGTCCAACTTCATCAATTTCCTCGTCGGCGAAGACATTGGCGATATACGTCTTGGCTGTGCGTGCAGCCTCGCGTACATCCATTGAAGCTCTCCAGCGACCCGTGCGGTGATCCGATTGTAGCGCCGGCGGTCAGGGAGGCCGATGAAGGCGGCGTGGGAATGGGGAATGGTGGAGGGGTTAGGTGGTGTATCGGGGGGTGGTTCGACACGGCCCTTCGGGGACTACGGGCCGGCTCACCACGAACGGGTAAGGGGTGGTGGTTGCTCGGAAGACGGGCGGTCTGAAACGCGGCCCGTACGGAAGATGCGGGGGTGGGTGGGGAAGGAGTGAGCAGTGAGACGGAGAGCAGACGGTTGGGAGCATTTGGTCTGGGTGGGTTGCCAGGGGTGGCTTGGGTGCGGTTTGGTGGTTGGTTGCCGCTGGGTCCCGGCCGGGGACGCCGGGATGGCGGAGGAAGAGGAAGACGGGCGGGTCACAGACCCGCCCCGACGAAGATAGGGGCCGGGTGGTTCGACACGGCTCTCCGGGGACTCCGAGCCGGCTCACCACGAACGGATGGGGGAAGGGGGTATAGGGTTTGTGGTGGGGGGATTGGTGAGGGTTGGATGGGGAAGGAGTGGGGGTGATGGGTGAGGGGCGGCCGAATGTTTTGTTGGTTGTGACGGATCAGCAGCGGGGGGATGCGCTGGGGTTGGATGGGCATGCGGTGCTGGAGACGCCGGCGATGGATTGGATTGGGGCTTCGGGGACGCATTTCCGGCGCGGGTACACGGAGTATCCGTCGTGCGCTCCGGCGCGCCGGGTGCTGATGTCGGGGCAGGCGCCGTCGGCGAACGGGATGGCGGGGATGACCGGGCATCCGGAATGGGATCCGCCGGCGACGGTGGCGGGCGAGTTGCGCGACGCGGGCTACGAAACGCACATGAGCGGGAAGCTGGACCTGCAACCGACGCGGCGGCGCTTTGGGTTTGAGGCGATGGACCTGGCGAACAGCTCGCGCACCCTGGACAACGATTACCTGACGTGGCTGCGCGGCGAGGCTCCGCCGCACCGCTGGGCGATGGCCCATGGGGCGCCCTCGAACGGCTGGATCGGGCGTCCGACGCATCTGCCGGAGGAGAAGACGCAGACGTTCTGGACGGTGTCGCGAGCAATCGACTTCCTTGAGAGGCGCGATCCGACGGCGCCGTTTTTTCTGAATGTTTCGTTCATGGATCCGCATCCGCCGTTTACGCCGCCGGCGTTCTTTTTCGACCGGTATGAGCGCATGGACCTGCCGGAGCCGGTGATTGGCGACTGGGTGCCGGAGTTCCCGGGGCCGCGGCGGGGGATGGATCCGGAGCTTTCCGAGCACACGGAGCGATGGAGCCGTCGACTGCACCTGGACCCGGCGCCGATGCACCACTGCCGGGCGGGCTATTACGGGCTGGTGAATCACGTGGACATGCAGCTGAACCGGTTGTTCCAGTACATGCGGGATAAGGGCCTGCTGTATGACACGTTCATCATGTTCGTGTCGGATCACGGGGAGATGCTGGGCGATCACCACCTGTTCGCGAAGACGTGGCCGTACGAGGCCTCGGTGCGGGTTCCGTTCCTGGCGCGGGCGCCGCGGTCGATGGGATTCCCCAGCCAGGTGGAGGTGGCGGCGCCGGTGGGGCTGCAGGACGTGATGCCGACGCTGCTGGATGCGGCGGGCTGCGAGATTCCTGAATCGGTGACGGGTCGGAGCGTGCTGCCGTGGATGCGCGGAGAATCCCCGGCGTGGCGGGACGTGCTGCACGGGGAGCACGCGGGGCAGTACCGAGAGGCGGACGGGAACCACTGGATTGTGAATGAGCGGCATAAGTACATCTGGTTCAGCCAGACGGGCGAGGAGCATTTGTTTGACGTGGTGGAGGATCCGAACGAGGAGCGGGATTTGGCGCCAGAGGCCGATCTTGGTCCGTGGCGGGGGCGGTTAGCGGAGGAGCTGGCGGATCGGCCGGAGGGGTTCAGCGAGGGCGGCGCGCTGGTGGTTGGGCGGCCGCATGGGATGTTCTTTCGGGGAAGGGGCGAGGGGAGAGGGAAGAGGAGTTAGAGGGGAGGAAGACTGGATCCCCCTTCGACAGGCTCAGGGCAGGCTCTCTGGGGACGCCGGGATGGCGAGGTTGGGAAGGAGTGAGCTGAGAGCAGTGAGAATTGAGAGGCGGAGGGGAAGGGAGCCGAGGAAGACGGGCGGGTCACAGACCCGCCCCTACGACAGACGGGATCAGGGCGGGATTCTGACTTGACGTGCTAGGTGGATACGGTTTCGTTGGCGAAGACCTCGGTTAGGGGGTCGTCGGTTTCGCGGAGCCAATTCAGGATGCGTTCGCCTAGTTCGCGGCGGGTGGCCTGGTGGTGGGGGTGGTCGATGAGGTTGGTTAGCTCGTGGGGGTCGGTGGCGAGGTTGTAGAGCTCGGAGCGGTCGTTGAGGTAGATGTTGAGTTTCCAGTCGTGGGTGCGGATGGATTTGATGGCCATGAGGCCGCGCTCGGCTTCGGAGCCCTGGCCGTAGAACTCGGCGAAGATGGCGTCGCGGGGGCCGGGTTGGCCGTGGGTTAGCAGGGCGGACTGGTCGAGGCCGGCACCGCCGTCGACGGGGACGCCGGTGAGGGCGCCGAGGGTTGCCGCGAAGTCGACGGTGGAGAAGAGATCGGGATGGGTGCGGCCGCCTTCGATCTGGCCGGGCCAGTGGGCGATGAAGGGGATGGCGTAGACGTCTTCGTACATGTAGGGGCCTTTGTGGGCCATGTGGTGGGAGCCCATCATTTCGCCGTGGTCGGAGAGAAAGATGACGAGGGTGTTGCCGGTGAGGCCGCGCTGGTCGAGGCCTTGCAATAGGCGGCCGACTTCGGTGTCGATGTGGGCGTTGAGGCCGTGGTAGTGGGCGATGTACTGGCGCCACTGGTGGTCGGTCATGTAGGAGGTCCAGCGGACGCTGGCGGAGTCGCGCTGGAGGGCGGGCTTGTCCGAAAGATCGTCGACCCAAGAGGGGACGAATTGGACGTCGTCGGGCGAGACGAGGTCGGCGAACTCGGGAGGCGGGAGGACGGGGGGATGGGGGTCTTTGATGGAGCAGCAGAAGAGCCAGGGGCGGGTGTCGGCGCTATCGAGGAACTCGAGGGTCTGGCTGACGGCCCAGGCGGTGCGGGTGTGCTCCGTTGGGATCTCGGTGGCCATGGACGGCTGGGCGTGATCGGTGCGGGCGGCGCGGGCCATGTTGGCGCGCTGATGCTCGTCGTGAAATAGCTGGTCCAGGCCGAGCTTTTCCAGGTGCTGGACGTAGTAGTCGCGGCCGTCTTTCCAGTAGCGGTAGGTTCGCCAGAAGTCGGTGAAGCCGTGTTGCGGGGTTTCGTCGTTGCCCATGTGCCAGGGGCCGGTGTAGCCGAGGCGGTAGCCGGCGGCCTGGAAGGCCTGGCCGAGGGAGGGGACGGATTCGGGCAGGTCGGGGCGGTTGTGGAGCGGTCCGGCGGGGGTCTGCCATGTGTGCCAGGCGTTGTTCATCATGAGTTGGTGCTGGTGGGGGTAGCGGCCGGTGAACATTGAGGCGCGGGCAGGGGCGCACTGGGGCTTGGGGACGTAGGCGTGGGCGAGCTTGACGCCCTGGGTGGCGAGGCGATCGATGTTGGGGGTGCGGGCTAACGGGTGGCCGTAGGCGCCGACGAAGTCGCGCTGGAGCTGGTCGCAGAGGACGATGAGGACGTTGGGTCGGCGTGCGTCTGCGGGTGTGTGGCTCACGACTTATCTCTCCCTAATGAGACCTTTGCGTAACCCATCGTTGGTTGCGCGGAAGACCCCTCACCCCAACCCACGCCCCCAGGAGAGGGATTAAGAGCGGATGCATCTTCGAGGTCAAGCGGCATTTGCAAAGGTCTCCCAGGAGAGGGTAATGACTCGCGGGTGGCCGAGGAAGAGGAAGAGGACGACGGGCGGGATCGAAAGGCGGTCTGTACGAAATATGCGGGGGCGGCCCGTCGATCACGAGCGGAAGACGGGCGGGTCAGAGACCCGCCGCTACGAAAAGAGGGGCCGGGTGGTTCGACACGGCTCTCCGGGGACTCCGAGCCGGCTCACCACGAACGGTTGGGGATATAGGGTTTGTGGTGGGGGGATTGGCGTGGGTTGGACGGGGAAGGAGTAGGGGTGATGGGTGAGGGGCGGCCGAATGTTCTGTTGGTTGTGACGGATCAGCAGCGGGGGGATGCGCTGGGGTTGGATGGGCATCCGGTGCTGGAGACGCCGGCGATGGATTGGATTGGGGCTTCGGGGACGCATTTCCGGCGGGGGTATACGGAGTGCCCCTCCTGCGTTCCGGCTCGGCGGGTGCTGATGTCGGGGCAGGCGCCGTCGGCGAACGGGATGGTGGGGATGACCGGGCATCCGGAATGGGATCCGGCGGCGACGCTGGCGGGCGAGTTGCGCGACGGGGGCTACGAGACGCACCTGTGCGGCAAGCTGCATCTGCAGCCGACGCGGCGCCGCTTTGGGTTTGAGGCGATGGACCTGGCCGAAAGCTCGCGCGGCCGCGACAACGATTACCTGACGTGGCTGCGCGGGGAGGCTCCGCCGCACCGCTGGGCGATGGCGAATGGCGCGCCTTCCAACGGGTGGATTGGGCGTCCGACGCATTTGCCGGAGGAGAAGACGCTGGCGTTTTGGACGGTGTCGCGGGCGATCGATTTCCTGGAGACGCGCGATCCGACGGCGCCGTTTTTTCTGAATGTTTCGTTCATGGATCCGCATCCGCCGTTTACGCCACCGTCGTTTTTCTTTGACCGTTACGAGCGCATGGACCTGCCGGGACCTGTGGTTGGGGACTGGGTTCCGCCGTGTGAGGGGCCGCGGCGGGGGATGGATCCGGAGCTTTCGGAGGACATGGAGCGATGGAGCCGGCGGCTGCACATTGACCCGGCGCCGATGCATCACTGCCGGGCCGGGTACTACGGCCTGGTGAATCACGTGGACATGCAGCTGAACCGGCTGTTCCAGTACATGCGTGACCGCGGCTTGCTGTACGACACGTTCATCATGTTCGTGTCGGATCACGGGGAGATGCTGGGCGATCACCACATGTTCGCGAAGACGTGGCCGTACGAGGCCTCGGTGCGGGTCCCGTTCCTGGCGCGGGCGCCGCAGTCGATGGGGTTGCCGAGGCAAGTCGAGGTGGCGGCGCCGGTGGGTCTGCAGGACGTGATGCCGACGCTATTGGACGCGGCGGGGTGTGAGATTCCGGAGTCGGTGACGGGTCGGAGTGTGCTGCCGTGGATGCGCGGCGAAACGCCGGAGTGGCGGGACGTGCTGCACGGGGAGCACGCCGGACAGTACCGGGAGGCGGATGGGAACCACTGGATTGTGAACGAGCGGCATAAGTACATCTGGTTCAGCCAGACGGGCGAGGAGCATTTGTTTGACGTGGTGGATGATCCGAACGAGGAGCGGGATTTGGCTTCAGAAGCGAGTCTTGCGCCCTGGAGAGAGCGATTAGCGGAGGAGCTGGCGGAGCGGCCGGAGGGGTTCAGCCGGGACGGCGGGCTGGTGGTTGGGCAGCCGCATGGGATGTTTGTGCCGGGGAAGGAGTGAAGAAGGGGAGAGGGGAGAGCACCTGTGTTGGGGGTCAAGGGTTAGGCCATGGTGGGATCCCACATGGTGCGGTCGCGGCAGAGGGCGTTGCAGAGCACCAGCAGCTTGCGCATGCAGGCGACGAGGGCCACCTTGGCCGGCTTGCCGGCG
>JAJEDE010000003.1 GCA_022821645.1 Chloroflexota bacterium | reverse complement strand
AGAGCACTCGTGAAGGACACACCCTCTACCGCGATGCCTTTCGCATGGTCGGCGTCTCGAAACTCGAAACCTTCAACAACCTCGGGCGAGAAGCAGGCGTATTGGGTTGACGAGGTATCTGCTCGACTCGAACGTCTTCATTCAGGCCAAGAACCTGTACTACGGAGAGCGACGTCGAACCACACGTGGCGAGCCGGACCGTAGTTCGGCGGAGCCCGTGTCGAACCGCAACACAGCGGCATCCAACATTCCGAGACAGTCCTCGCTCTGGACCACCACTCTCAAGATCCAAACGCCGAGCCCGCAGACTCCGTCTGCATCAGACATCCGTCAACTGCCAGTGTCGTTCGCCAGTCTCGACCAAACAAGCAGGCGGCGGATGCACGACCTCGGAGACCAGTACTCTGAGAAACGTGCGCGAACCGCCTGCGCTGTCCAAGCTGGGACAATGCAGTCAGGGTTAAGCTAGCTGGAATAGCCGGTACGATGGATCCGCACTACCGCCACGTCGGCCTGCCCGTCATTGCACCTTGAAGCCGTGATACGCAATTCACTTCGACTACACACTTACTAAAAGAAGATGGAGACGCGCTGAATGCCTCGACTCTTTACTGGCGCATATGACTACGACGATGAGGGTTCACTTGTTATAGAACGACCATCTTCAGCTAGTTTTGACGTTTTTTACACTCCGTCGACCGAACGCTTGAAGCAGGCAGACATTGAGAACCCGAACCGCAGCGATGTTAGGATTAAGTTGCTCCAAGTCGATCGTCGCAAACAGAAACTGATGATCTTCCCCATCAATGCATTTCCGAGTGTGGCGAATCCCGGTGACTTTTTACAGCAAAAATATACCAAAATAAAGTCGATAACTATAGAAAACTGGCCAGCATCTGGATCGAACATCCAAGAAATCGTATTTCCAGAAGTAAGAGTTAACCAGGAAATGGTCGTCGATTTCGGATACACGGATCAAGAATTGGTAATGATGATCTTGGAAGAACTCCCGTCGTGTTTCATAAAGGACTATGACTATGGGTTAGGGTTCACGCGACCCTACCGGTTCATAATTGACGCAGTGGAGTCGCTCTCAGATTGCACAGAGATTGTAGTGTCAGATCGACGAGAAACTAGCATTGAAGCTGCGGATAGCAAGTTCTACATTTCAGTCGCTGATCTTGAAGAGGCTAGAAAGACGATCGATAGGACCGTCCGCCACTCCCAGACTGCAGCACGATCTGTTAACACTGCCGCCACTCACAATCTTTTCGCACGAAAAACAGGCCAGCCTTTAATTCCGATAGCGACCGGCAGAAGTCCCTTACGACGGATGCTCACTGAAGTTGCCATACGTGGAAATGAAGCTCTCACGCAAAGTGAACAAGACGAGATGCTCGATATTTTCGTAAAGAATACTAGAAAAATGGTCTCAGAAAAACCTCAGAAGATCGCAACCATTAGAGCTGACATGGAGCTTGTTACTCTTGAGGCTCTGATTGATCGCTTTCAGGAGATGATGCAAGAAAAGACTCCAGAGCGAGAATGGCAGGAGTTTCTAAATGTCAATTCATTCATATTGAGTTTAGCCTTTGGCTATCCGATTGTAAAGGTGAGTGAGCAAGCATCGGTCGGTGGTCATACAATCTCAGGATCCGGTGAGACAATCGCCGACTATCTTGTGAAAAACAGTTTGACCAACAATTGTGCAATTGTAGAAATCAAGACTCCAGGAACGAAATTGCTCAACAAGGCTCCCTATCATGGCTCTGTGTTTCCACCTACCAGATATCTGGTAGGCGCTGTCAATCAGGCGCTTAATCAGAAGAACAACTTTGAAAAGGAAAGCTCGCAAATCAAGGTAAACAGTCGACTATATGACATTGAATCCTTTGCTGTTAGTTGCTGCCTGATCATCGGGACCATGCCGGATGATATAGCGAAGCAACAATCGTTCGAGCTCTTTCGGGGTAATTCTAAGAATGTGCAGATCATCACCTTTGATGAACTATTGCTTCGACTGACGAGTCTGAGAGACCTGCTTTCTTCGCCACCTCTGGAGAAGGTCACAGATTCAGACTCAATTGAATTGCCATTCTGATACTGTGTGAGCGTCAGCCTTGAGGGGATCGGTGCAAGGTCGTGCCAACCGGGAGAGTCTTCACTGCAGTTTCGGCTGCTGGTTCGTTCCGTTGGAGTCTTCTCGGAGCACTCATCTTCCATGACGAAGTCATGTTGGGATCGGACGACAAGCTGGCTTGCTCAGCTAGCGCCCTGAAGGCGATCTCCGGAGAAGGATCGCTAACCTAAGCTCCCGGATCCAACGGCTACCCAAGCAGCGCGATCAGAATTCCCGTCACCGTGCCCAGCACGTTGATGACCACCAGGAGAAGAAGCCCGGCAAACCACGTCGTCAGACGAGTTTCGAGATTCGCTAGGTCGGCCTTCGTCGCAAGGTGGTTGTAGGACCCTTCCACTCGGGCAAGGCGTTCCGCTTCTGTCGCCATCGGTTCCTCCTTGACGAGGATCCCTGAACCCTGCCGATCGATCGGCGTAGGCCAGTACTCGGAACAGGTCCGCCCTTACAGAATTCTACCCGCGAACCTCCAGCATCGGCTGAGAACCTTCGGCATCCCCCACGCCGGGCCGCCGTCTTCTCCTTCTGCCTGGGAGAGGGTTGGGGTGAGAGTCTTCCGGTCGAACCCTACCGACACGATCTGGTCAGCGGTGCTGGACAGACCCATAGGTGGAACGCTGTCTTAATCCCTCTCCTGGGGGAGAGGGCAGGGTGAGGGGTCTTCCGAGCAACCAACGACGGATTACGCAAAGGTCTCTATAGAGCCGGAGCAGATCGTCGGCCGTCGGCAATCGCGGCGCGGCGTCAACCACAGCCATCGCGACCTCTTGCCCAATCCGGTGTCGATATCCATGCTCCAGCGCTGATACGCCCCGTCAGCCGTCCAACCCGGTCCGGTTGCGCCCCCTCTTGCCTCTCCCCCGACAGCCGCCGGCGGTCCCGCCGCCAGGTCCGGGGACTTCTGGGCCTCCACCCCCAGGTTGCGCGAACCTCTCCAATGGCCGTCGCGGTTCCGCTCCCCGTTCCACCCGGTTCAGCCCGCGCACACAGGCAACGCCTACAAGGGACTCACTGGACACATCGGCTCAAAAAGTGGACACATTCGCCCGAAAACGGGACACATTCGCCCGAAAACCGGACACATTCGCCTGAAAAGTGGACACATTGGCCGCAAAACTGAACACATTGGGCGGGAACCGTGAACACCCGCCCCAAAAACCGTCTGATTCCCAAACTCCACCGCCGCCCTCCTGCTTCACCCCCGAGAGTCAAGGCCCGCGAACCATCCCTCGCGCGCGATCTTGCCGGAAGTGCTCATATAGTATACACTGGACCCGCGTCCGCTGCCCGCATCCTGGAATCTCCATGTCCCCGCCTGCCTCGTGCCGCCAACTCCCCTCCCCATCCAACGCATTCCCTCCATTCGCCGGCCTCCTCGCCCGCCGGCCCGCACCGTTGTCCTTCGCCTCCGCACCCCGCCCCGCCCCCACGACTCCACAGATCTCGCGAGTCAACCAAAAATCCGCCAAAACCCTCTCTCGCCAGCCCGACCCCTTAAGGGGTCGGGCTGGCGAGAGAGGGTTCCCCCTTCACCCCCACGCCCCAATACACTCCGGGACCACGCTGCGCGGCCCCCGCCGGTTGACCGCGGGGGCGCGACCTGACCAATATGGCGCGCGCCAGAGGTGCGAAAGGCCTGCGCATGGCCGCTGAAACGTTGCGGGCAGTCGTAGTGGGTTGCGGTGTGGGGCGCAACCACGCCGACGCCTACATGCATTCCGACGCCGCCGAACTGGTGGCGCTCTGCGATATCGACGAAGTCCCCCTCAACCGGGTGGCCGACGCCAACGACATCGAGAGTCGCTACACCGACTTCGAAACGATGCTGCGCGAGGAGCAACCCGACCTCGTCAACATCGCCACCGCCCAGCCGCTGCACGTGGACATGACCGTCCTGGCGGCCACGCAGTACACGCCCAAGGGCATCCTTTGCGAGAAGGGGATGGCCAACAACATGGGCGAGGCCCGCACCATGCTGGCCGCCTGCGACCGCAACGGCGTCAAGCTGGCCATCGGCCACGAGTCGCGCTATCTGACCCAGATCCAGGAAGCGCGCGAGCTGATCACCGGCGGCGCGATCGGCAAGGTGCGCCTGGTTCACGGCTGGTACGACCAGGGCGGAATGCTCAACCAGATGTGCCACGGCTGCGACCGGGCCCTGTTCGTCCTGGGCGACCCCGAGCCCCAGTGGGTGATGGGCAACATCCAACGCGATTCCGACGTCTGGGAACGCAGCTGGCCCTGCGAGGAAATGGCGGTCGGCGTCGTCGGCTTCGCCGACGGCTCACGCCTCATCCTTGAAGGCGAGACCCCCGGCGGCGACCAGGTCGAAAAACACCGGCTCACCTTCGTCGGCGACGAAGGCACGCTCTACGTCCGCACCGAAGGCGAAGTTCGTCCGCCGGGCACGGTGGCCGAAGACCCGATCGGGATTCGCATTCAGCGCGGCGACGGCAGTGTCGAAGAGATCGAGTTCCACAACGACACCTACCTGGCGGCCCGCCATCGCGAAATCGACGCCTTCGCGCGCTGGGCTGCTGGCGAACTGGACGGCCACCACCAGGACGCTCACTTCTGCGTGCAGACGCAGGAAATCCTGATGGCCATCTACGAGTCAGCGCGGACTCACGGCCTGGTACAGCTACCCATGAAGACTCAGTCCTCGCCGCTGGTCGAGATGATCAACAGCGGCGCGCTGCCGGTCAGCAACCCGGGCTGGCACGACATCCGGCACGGCACGAAAATCGCGCCGGTCGACTACGGCGGAGGGAACTCGTGAGCGCCCAACCCCTCCGCGCCGTCATCGTCGGCGGCCACATCGGCCGCAGCCACGCCATGGGCTACCTGGCGAGCGACCGAATCGAACTTGCCGCCGTCTGCGACATCGACCCCAACACGCTCGAAGAGTTTGGCGACGAGTTCGACGTCGAGAACCGTTACACCGACTACGAAACGATGCTGCGCGAGGAGGAACCTGACCTCGTCAGCATCGGCACACCGCAGCAGCTCCACGCCTCGATGACGATCCTGGCAGCCACGCGCTATGCGCCCCGTGCCATCGTCTGCGAAAAGCCCATGGCCAGCAGCACGGGCGAGGGTTACGCCATGCTGGCGGCCTGCGAGCGGAACGGCGTGAAGCTGGCCATCGGCCACCAGGGCCGCTGGATGCCCCGGCACGAGACCGTCCGGCAACTGATCACCGACGGCGCGATCGGCCACGTGATTACTGCCTTCGCCGGGCCGCCCAAGCCGGATGCCGGCCTCATGAACATCGCCACCCACCAGTTGAACTACTGGCAGTACATGCTGGGCGACCCCACGCCGCTCTGGGTGCTGGCCAACGTGCAACGCCAGACCGACCGCTACGAGCGCGGCTGGCCGGCCGAGGACCTGGCGGGGCTGCTGGTGGAGTTCGAAGGCGGCATTCGCCTCTCAATGGAGAGCGACACGCCGCCCGAAGGCCTGGAACGCGACCTGCGCGTGATTACCGGGACGGAAGGCGTGATCTGGCTGGCCGGCGGGACCGCCGGCAACGTCATTCGACTCCTGCGCCACGGCGCCTCGGGCTGGGAAACCATCGAGGCCAGCGAGGCCGAGTTCAGCGACGCTCGCACGCTGGAGCTAGACGCGCTGGCAGCCTGGGCAACCGGTGAGATCGACGAGCACCGCGGCGACGCCAACCTGGCCATCCACACGCTCGAGATCCTGATGGGTATCTACGAGTCGGCCCGGACGCACAGCCTGGTTCGGCTGCCGCTCAAGACCAAGGGGTCGCCGCTGACCGCCATGATCGACGCCGGCGATCTGCCGGTCCGTTATCCGGGTCACTACGACATCCGCCACAAGTCCGCCACGCCAGACTAGGGGCCGCTGACATGACGACATACCGCGCTGGAGTCATCGGACTGAATCTCGGTCAGTCGCACGTTCGCGGGTTCGACGAGGCGGACGGAGTCGAGGTCGCGGCGGTCTGCGACATCGACGAACCACGCCTTGAGGAAGTCGCCGACCAGTACGACGTACCCGGCCGCTACACCGACGCCACGGCCATGCTGGAGGCGGAGTCGCTGGACATCGTCAGCGTCACGACACCTGCAGCGTTGCATCCGATGATGACGCTGCTGGCCGCGCGCTACCCGGTCCAGGCGATCATCTCCGAGAAGCCGCTGGCCAACTCGATGGGCGAAGCCGACGCCATGCTGGCGACCTGCAACGCCGCCGGCATCAAGCTGCTCTGCGGCTACCAGGGCCGCCACATGCGCGCCTTCGAACGCGCCCGCGGCCTGATCGCCGACGGCGCCATCGGGAAGCCGTTGGTGGTAAAGGTCAGCGTGGAAGAGGGCGGCCTGCTCAACCAGGGGTCGCACCTGATTGACCGCTCCCTGTATCTGCTTGGGGATCCCGAGCCGCTCTGGGTGCTGGGTCAGGTGCAGCGAGAGACGGACCGCTACGAGCGGGGCTACTACTGCGAGGACCTCTGCTTCTGCATCGCCGCGGTTGAAGGCGGCGCGCGGATCGTCTACGACAACGACATCGGCCCTGGCGGCGACGTCGGCAACCGTGCCTTCGTGGTCACCGGCGACGATGGAATGCTGATTGTGGAGCCAAGCGATCCCGCGATTTCGATGTCGTACGGCGTCCAGCTGATTTCAGGCAACCGCGAGGACGTGAACGAGCCGTGGGACGGCGTCGCAACGAATTTCATGCTGGCGCAGGCCAACGAACTTGTGGCCTGGCTCAACGGCGATATCGACGACCACCGCCAGAACGCGGAACACGCCATCAAGTCGCAGTCGATCCTGATCGGCATCTACGAAAGCGCGCGCACCCACACGCTGGTCCAGGTACCCATCCAGACCAAGCTCGCGCCGCTCGAAGCCGCCATCAACGAAGGTTCGCTGAAAGTCCGCTATCCCGGCGCCTACGACATCCGCCGCCCACTCGTCTACGCCAAGGACCAGGTCAACTAGCCGGACGCAGGTCGATCGGGCTCTTCAGCGGATCGACTCCGGGCGCTATTCGTCTCCGAATACCGCCTCGCGCAAAGTGTTGTTGATGCGCGTTTGCCACCCCTTCCCGGTTTCGCGGAAGTGGAGCACCAGATCCGCGTCGAGCCGCAGGGTGATCTGAGTCTTGGTGGGCGCCCGCTGCTTGCCGCGCGTGCGCCGGTACCGCTGCACGACGTGCGGCACGACCTCGCTGGCCGGTCTTGCGCGCTTGAACCAGGCGTCATCCAGTTCGGACGCCTCCGGGTCCGCGGCAACGGCAACGTTGATCTCGTAGTCTTCGTCAGGCGTCGGGCTGACGTGGCCCGGCCTAAGCTTGGGCATATCTCCGTTCCTCCCGTCGGCTGGCACAACGCAGGCTGATCACTCGAATCCGTGCCCGGCGTTCCGTGAATACAAGGCAGCAGAGCCGGACGTCGACGTAGCCGATGGCCACGTAGCGAACCTCGCCTCCTCAATCCGAACGTGCGACCAGCGCGCTTTCCCAGTCGAACGCTTCGACCGCCGCGAAGTCGATCCCATGTTTCTGCGCATTGGATCTGCGCTTCGCCTCGTCCCACTCGTACTGCACGACTACATTGTAACTACGATTTAGTCTCGTGTCACGTGATCTGTTGCGGCTTGCTGCTGGGCGGCAGCGCTAGACAGTTTCTTCCGCGACGTCGGTCTCGCCGCAGATGTCCATGAGGGTGTGGTGGACGGCTCGGTCGTGGGCGTAGCTGAAGCGGGGTTCGTGATCGCCGCGGATGCAGGCCGCGAAGTGCTCGATGTCGTCGCGGAACGGAGCTTCGCGGCCGGTGCCGTAGACCTTCCAGCCATCCGCGCCGGTTCCAGGTCCGCCGCGGTGAATTGCTACGGCCGGCGCGCGGTCACCAATGGATGCCCACGGCGACACGATGGCTTGCGCCTCCGAGCCGTAGACCTCGAAGCTGCGCGGGCGAACCTGCTCGGTTTCCAGGTGGCTGGCTTCCAGGGTGGCGATTGCACTCGGGTACTCCAGCACCACCGTCGCGTTGTCGATATAGCCCGAATCGACGAAGCGGTCACAGCGCAGGAACGAGCTGATCTCGGCAGGCGTCCCCAGCACGGCCATCGCCATGTCCAAAGCGTGCGAACCAAGGTTGTAGAAGATGCCGCCGTTGAAATAGCGGTCGCGGCCAAGGTAGGTGTCGGCCGACGGGTGGTAGAAGCTGCACATGTGCGAGCGCACCCGGTAGATGTCGCCGAATTCGCCGCGATCCACCATGTCCAGCACCCGCCGGAAGTGCGGCGTCAGCCGGTTGTTGTAGCCCATCTGGAAGAGCAAGCCGGACGACTCGGCCAATCCGGTCAGTTCGTCCACGTGCGCATGGGTCCAACCACAGGCCTTTTCCATCAGCAGGTGCTTGCCCGCCTGAAGCGCGCGGCGGGCGTAGGACGGGTTCTGGCGCTCGGCGCCGCCTATGACGATTCCGAGCACAGAGGCGTCGTCCAGAAGCCGGGCGATGTCGTCGAGATGGGGAACGCCAGCCGAGTTGGGTTCGGCCTCGTTGGCGGCGCGTGTTTCGGAGCACGGCTCAAAAACGCCAGCCAGGTCGATTTCCGAGAGATCCCGCAGCCAGCGCAACTTGCCCGCGGCGTGGCCATGCTGCGCGCCGAGCACCCCAAGACGTACGGACTGCTTGCTCACGATGGACGCTCCTTCGTGGAATTCGGTCGGACCATGAGCGGCATTTGCACCTCGGCAGGCCGTGCTAGCCGCAGGAAAAAGTGCCCGAGCCCGGCCGACCCAAGCATGAAATCCGGACTGTAGTTGCCTGGCTCGTCACCCATCCAGCGCACCTCGCCGTCATGCTCTTCTCGATAGGTGAGCGCCTGGTCTCCAAAGGCGCGCGCGTGAACCAGCCAGGAATCGTCCCCTGTCACGCGGGCCAGTTCGATGAACAGTTCGGCGTTGCCGGCCAGGCCGTGGCACTGGCTGGGGTTGTTGCGGATATCTCCGGCGGCCAGCGTCGCCGGAGCGCAGCGCTCGGCAAAGCGGCGCAGGTCGTGGTCCTCGAAGATCTCAGCGGCGCGTGCGGCGAACAGCCCGATCCCCGGCGCTCCGTGACACCACTGCACGCGGGGACGGTGCGGGTCGCCCGGCCAGCGATTCCAGCAGATACCGCGATCGTCTGTCAGCGAGACAGCTTCAATCCACTTCCAGGCTTGGAACACGAGGTCCTTGAGCACGTCTTTGCCTGTGAACCGCCAAAGCTCGGCCAGCGCGTAGGCGATGCCGCTGCCGCCGTGGACGAAGCCGGCGCTGAAGCGAATCTGGTCTTCCCGCAACCAATCCCAGCGCGCGCCTTCCGTGTCGCGTTCAACCGTCTCGGCAATGTGGTTTCCGGCCCGCACCGCAGCATCCAGCACGCCCTCATCGTTCGTGGCCTGGTGCAGGCGGAGGAGAAAGATCACGCTGCCGGCCGATCCACTCAGCACGTGAGCGTCCGGCCAGGATGCACGGGACACGGCCCTGGCCCGCGCCTGCGCGTCGCGCAGCCAGCGTTCGCGTCCGGTGGCTTCATAGAGGTGCAGGCACATCTGACCGTGGCCCGACATGCCGAAATACAAGCCGGCGTCGGCATTGGGATCCCGGAGGTCGGACTTCGACTGGCCCTCCACCCACATCGCCGCGGCTTCGGCCACTTCACGGGCCTTCGGATCGCCGGTGACCCGAAACAGATCGGCGAACAGGAACACCACGCCAGCCGTGCCGCCAAAGACGGCGGTGGAGTATTGCGACTTTCCGGTGTAGCTGCGCGTCTCCCAGCGCGCACCCCCGACGGCGGGACGCGCCAGCGCAGCGATGCAGTCGGCCACGCTCTGGGCGGCTGCCAGGAATCGGTCGTCGGGCATGGCGATTCCGGGAACTGCGAGCGGCCTCACGGTACCCGATTAGTTTTGACCCGGCGCGACAAGCTGGCGTGGGGCGCGTAGTCTCAGCCAATGACGCGGGAGACCGAGGCACCAATGCAAGACGTGAAGCTGACGGACACGCCGATCACCGATACCTATCCAGGCCTGAACAACCTGGTTGTCGACTTCAACCAGATGAAGAGTTTCATGGACGACCCGCTGGTGCTTGTCGAGGGCGATGGCGTTCGGGTTCGCGACCACACCGGGCAGTGGTATATCGACGGACTGGCCGGGGTTGCGGCTGTTCAAGTCGGTCATCGCAACCAGGGAATCATCGACGCGATGACCGCGCAGTTGAATCGAATTGCGCTCACCCTTCCCCTCTACGCGGCGTCCGAGCCGGCAATTGCGTTGGCGGAGCGGCTGGCTGAGATTACGCCCGAACCGTTGACCCATGTGAAATTCACCAGCGGCGGCTCAGAGGCCAACGAGACCGCCTTCAAGCTCGCGCGGCAGTTCCACGCCCAAACCGGCAACCCCGGCAAGTACAAGATCATCTCGCGCTACAAGAGCTACCACGGCGCCACCATGGGCGCGTTGGCCGCCAGCGGCGGTGCCTCCCGCAAGCTGCCCTACGAACCGTTTCCGACCGGCTTCGTGCACGTTCTCCCGCCGGACGGCTATCGCTCCCCATTCGGGCTCGACGAAGTGGAGAGCGCGATCCGCTGCGCCGAACTCGTTGACCACGTGATCGTTGGCGAGGGTCCGGAGACGGTTGCCGCGCTCATTGCGGACCCGGTCGTGATGTCTGCCGAGGGACTGATCGCGCCACCGATCGAGTACTTCAAGATCCTGCGCGAGGTCTGCGATCGCCACAACGTGCTGCTGCTCTTCGACGAGATCATCACGGGCTTTGGTCGTCTCGGCGAAATGTTTGCTGCGGATGTTTACGAGACGTGCCCCGACATCATGTCGGTCGGCAAGGGCATCAGCGGCGGCTACGCGGCGCTGGCCGCCGTGATGATGACCGAGCGAGTTGCCAGCGCGTTCTGGGGCGAACTAGGCGACGGAGTGCATTTCAATGCCGGGCACACCTACTCGGGGAACCCCGTTGCCTGCGCGGCGGGACTTGAAGCCGTTCGGCAGATCGTGGAGGGCGGCGCGCTCGACAACGGCCGCGAACGCGGCCAGCAGCTCCGGGCTGGTATGGACGAGTTGATGTCTCGATATGAGCAGATTGGACGTGTAGCCGGGATCGGCATGTTGCAGGGCGTCGAGTTCGTTAGCGATCGGGCCACGCGCTCGCCCTATCCCGACCACAATCTGCTCTGCCGCGCGGTGGGCCGAACCGCCAGAAGCAATGGTCTAATCGGGCGCATGGGCGACCACACGTATGTCCTGGCGCCTCCGCTGACCTCAACGGCGGAAGAGATTGACGAGATGCTGGACATCCTGGACGCGTCGATCGCGGAGACCCTGGAGACGTTTGAGGAGTGAGCCAGGCGGCGTTTGACGACCGCGTAGCCGCGTATGCGCAATCGGCGAGCCATCGCGAAGGCCCGACCCTGGACCTCACGCGTGAGTTGGCGCAAGCGCGTCCCGGCGACCTGGTGCTGGATGTAAGTACGGGCACGGGCTTTACCGCCCATGCGCTAGCAACTCAGTCGACCCTAGTGGTGGCGGCGGATATCGCCCCCAACATGCTCCGGCACACGCGCGCTACGGCGCCGACGGCCCTCCAAGTCGTTCAGACCGACACGCACGCGCTGGCGTTCGGCCAGCAGACTTTCGACGTCGTCACCTGCCGCCATGCCTTTCATCACTATCTCGACGGCAACCTCGCCATGTCGGAAATGGCCCGCGTGGTTCGGTTGGGCGGACGGGTGGTGATTGCCGACACGATCTCCCCGGCCAACGCCGAAGTGGCCGAATCCATGCACGCAATTGAGCTGGCGCGCGATCCCTCGCACGTCTGCAACCGCTATGCGGCGCAGGTGCTGGAGTTGATGACCGAAGCCGGGCTTGTCGTTGAGCACAGCGTGCACACGCGAACCGAGCAGGACTTTGATTCCTGGTGCAGCCGCACGGGCGTATCCGACGAGCTTCGATGCCGGTTGTGGGGCGATTTCAACGGTAGCGAACAGGTCCGCGCAGCCTTCAACGTGCGCGAGACGGCGGGCTCGCGCAGATTCGACTGGCCGGTACTTGTCGCGGCCGGGGTGCGACGCGCCTAGCCTCCGATACGATACGGCTGGAGTCGGGCTCCTGGAGATGACGACATGGCAACGGCGCCGTTAAGAGTTGGCTTTGTAGGTTGCGGCGGGATATCGCGCCTTTACACGGACATCTACCTCGGGCTCCACGAATTGGCGCAGGTCGTCGCCGTGGCGGATCTGGTCCCAGAGTTGGCACGCGATCGGGCTGAGGGGCTGACGCACGGCTACCGAGCCGAGGCGGCGCGCCAGCATGCCCTCGCCACGGGCGCCCGCAGCGAGGCCGAGCGAGACGACGCCCTGGCCAAGGCCGAGTCGGCCGAAGACGCTGCCTCGAACGCGATCCAGCGGTTTTCGAGTCATACCGAACTGCTGGCCGGAGCCGACGTGGATGCCGTCGTTCTACTTACGGCGCCTTCCGTACGAGGCGGGCCGACGGTTGAAGCCGCCGCTCAGGGCGTCCACGTCTTTACGCAGGGGCCGATGGCTCGCAGCGTGGAGGAAGCCGACGCCATGCTTGAAGCGGCGGAAGCTTCGGGCATCAAGCTGCACGTGCAAGTCGGTTCGCGCTACAGCCGCGGGATGCGGCACGCTCAACGGGCGGTCGCCAGTGGGCTGATGGGCCAGATGGCCATGGCCCGCGTGGAACTGAACCTGTTTCGGCCGCAGTCGCCCTATTTCCGATCAACACATTGGCACGGTACCTGGGGCGGCGAAGGCGGAACATCGGTATTCCACCACGGCCGCTACATCATCGATCCGTTTCTGTTCGTTGTCGGTTCGCCGATCGTCGAAGTGACCTCGTACGCCGGCGCCATGCTGCGCTACATCGAGACCGACGACATGACCCTGTCGCTGGTGAAGTTCGCCAACGGCGCTCGGGGCCTGGTGCAGTCCTCGCTGCTCCATCACAACAACCCGCTCAACCCGACCTATCGGATCGAGGTGATCGGGAGCGAGGCTTCGATGGTTCTCCACCAGGAGTACTCGCCGCCGGGGGCTCCATCGGTAATGCTCGGCTCGCGCGAGAACGGCTGGGAAGCCAACGTCAAGTTTGGATCCAACCACGACCCATCGCTGGTGCAACGGCTCGAGGCCCTGGAGACCGAGGTTTCCGACGCGCCTGTTCGCGCGACGGAGATGTACCAGAGCCAGATCTGGCTGGAATCTATCCTGGGCGATTCGGACACGCCCGCGCCTCTACGCGTGCCCCATCACCACGCTGAGTTCACGCGCGCGGTCTACAAGTCGCACGAGACTGGCCAGACCGTCACCCTGCCTTTGGCCAAGGATGACCCCTTCTACACCTTCGAAGGTCGCCTGACCCATGGACGCACGATTCCCGAGGACGACTAATCGACAACTGGCTAGGCTTGGCCGCGCTTAGGGGGCGGATGCTAGCTGTCGGAAACCATTCGCCATTAGCTCCGGTCCGCGCGTCTGAGACTCAGGGCAGGCTTGGCTGAGGCGGGTCTTCCATGCGGCCGTCCAGCTAGTAGGCGCCCCGCCCTCGCGCGACCACCCAGAGGGTGCGCAGCAGAATGGTGAGGTCGAGTAGCGGTGAGTAGTTCTGGATGTAGTAGAGGTCGTATTCAACGTTCTCGTGCAGGGGCAGTTCGCTGCGGCCGCTGACCTGCCACCAGCCAGTGATCCCCGGTAGCACCGCCAGCCGCTGCCGCTGCCAGGACTCGTAGCGCTCAACCACCCACGGAAGCTCGGGACGTGGGCCGACCAGGCTCATTTCACCGCGCAACACATTCCAGAGTTGGGGCAGTTCGTCCAGGCTGGTTCGCCGCAGAAAGCGCCCGACGCGGGTCACTCGTGGATCGTTGAGTGGCTTGTAGACCGCGTTGACCGCGGCGCCGCCCTGCAGAGCGGCTTCCTGACGGCTCTCGGCGTCCGGCACCATCGTGCGCAGCTTGAACATGGTGAACATTCGGCCGGTCTCGCCAACGCGCCGCTGGGCAAAGACAACCGGCCGTCCTCCGTCCAGGTAGACCGCCAGCGCCAGGACGGCCAGCAGCGGAGCCATCAGCACAAGAGACACCCCCGCCAGGACAAGGTCGAACACTCGTTTCACGAAGCGGTCAAAGCCGGTGATGACGGGAGCCCGCACACTGATCAAGGGAAGGCCCCACACGTCCTCGGCCATCGCGCGACCAGCCGTGAGGTGGAACACGTCGGGGACCAGCCGGACTCTGACAGGAACGCTATCCAGCGCCACGACGATCTCGCGAATCCGCTGGTGGGCGTGCATTGGCAAGGCAACCAGCACATCGTCCACTTCAAAGCGCTCAATCAGATCCTCAAGCTCGTTACAGCCACCCAGCACCCGGGAGTCGTGAATCTTCTCGCCAAGTTTGTCCGCATCGTCGTCGGCGAATCCGACGACCTGAAAGCCGGACCACGGGCGTTCCCGAATCATTGCCGCAACGCGTTCGCCGACGGGTCCGGCGCCGACCACCAGGACCCGAGTTGCCCCGCGTCCGGAGATTCGACGGTTTCGCATTACGAGGTTGAGGAGCCAGCGGAGGTTTATGAGTAGCAGCGCATCGAGCGCAATGAAGTAAAGAAACAGCAGACGCGAAAGGAATTCGACCTTGAGCACGAAGAAGGCCGCGAAGAGTACGACGGTGGCAAAGATGATGGCCGGAATCAGCACGCGGACTTCGTCCACGACCCGCAGCAGCCGCCGGTGATCGTAGAGGTGCACCATTCGGAAAAAGAATGCCCAGACGAATCCGACGACCACGTACTCGCGAATCGTTAGCCAGGAAAGAAGGTTGGCGTCGCCGGCGCCAATCGGCAGGGTGTGCCGAAGGATGTCGGCCAGATAGAGCGCCAGGAGCGTGAGCGCAATGTCTATGACGGCCAGCGTGCCGCCGAAGAGGCGCGCGCGCTCTCTCACCTCAGCGTTCTCCCACCATTTCGCGGTATACGGCCTCCGTCGCGCGCGCCATCGCACCGGCGTCGTGATACACCGCTACGGCCGCACAAGCATTCGCTGCAAGCGTGCGAGCCTCGTCCGAGTGTGTCAACAAGCGCAGCGTCGCTGCGGCTGCGGCGGGAATGTCGCCTGGATCGACCAAGAGCCCGGTGCGACCGTGCTCAATCAGGTCGGTCGTTCCAACGGCCCGGGCAGCGACAATTGGAACTCCCGCCGTCATGACTTCCATGATCGAGTAGGGCACGCCTTCCCAGCGGGCCATGTGCAAGTAAACGTCCAGGGCCGTTAGCAGGGCCCGTGCGTCGGTGACAAACCCGGGAAGCGCCGTCGCCTCGTGGACGCCCAAGGCTCGAAGGCGATCTTCAACCTGCGTACGTAGTTCACCGTCGTTGGTCCAGAGGAATCGAGCATCTGGGCGCTCACGGTAGATCGCTGCAAATGCCTCTGCGATATCAAACGGCGCCTTTTGCTCGGTGAAACGCGCAGTGGTTCCAACGATCGGCGCGTCCGCAGGCAGGTCGAGTCGTCGGCGGGCCTCCGTGCGTGGCTCGGGCACGAACGGCGCGAAGGTGAGCGGGATCTTCCGAATCTTTCGGGGCGCCGCGATTTCGCCGGCGACTTGCCGTTCGCCTTCAGACAGGGCGATGAGATTCGCGGTCACGAGTCCAAGTACCAGTTCCAGCCATCGCAGCGGCGTGCGAGCAAGCGGTGAGTCGAAGTTGAGGAAATAGAACCCGTGCGGCGTGTGAACGGTCCTCACTTGCGGAAAGAGTGCCGCGGCCACGCGACCGACCACGCCTGCCTTTGTGCTGTGGGTATGCACGATGTCGTAACGCCCCCGGCGAATCAGCTTGATGAGATCCCAGGTCGCCCGTAGGTCGTGGATGGGTCGGATGGCTCGAACCATGGGCACGACATGCATTCCAACCTGCAGCGCGGACATGTCGTCGAAAAAGGATGTGTCGCCGCGCGGTTCGGACCGCACCCGGGGACACGCCACATCGAACTGAAATTCCCGGCCATCGGCAGCCGCCGCCAGATCGAGCAAGTGGCGCTTGGTGCCGCCAATCGTGGCCTCCATGACCTGGAGGACTCGAATCGGCCGGTCGGACATCGGCAGCGCTAGCGCAGCACCGCCTGTTGCATCCATGCGTACTCCGCCGCGATTCCCTCCTCGATCGTGGTTGACGGGTCGAACCCAAGCACGCGGCGCGCCTTGGAGGTGTCGGCCTGGCTATGGAGTTGGTCGGCGGGGTGCGCCTCGGCATAGATTCGCTCGGCGGGCTTCCCGACGACCCGTTCCATTGTGTCGATGATCTCGTTCACCGAGGCCGTCGGGCCGCTGCCGATATTGAAGGTCTCGCCGATAGGTAACGCATCGAGCACACGCACCTGCGCGTCTACCGCGTCCGCCACGTAGGCCAGTTCCCGCGTTTGCTCACCATCGCCGTAGATCGTGATTGGACAACCCGTGGCTATGGCCTTCAGGCCTATGTGGACAAGCATGTCCGGCCGCTGCCGAGGTCCGAATAAGGTGTAGTACCGCAGCACCACGACCGGAAGACCGAACAGTCGGTGGTAGGAACTGAGCAGATGCTCGTCCAGCAACTTGGTCATGGCGTAGAACGAACGCGGCTCGAGCGGATGATCCTCCGGGGTGGGCAGCTTGGGGTTGAAACCGTAAATCGACGACGTGGACGCGAAGCTGAAGAGTTTGACGTCCGCTCGCAATGCGGCATCAGCCATCCTCTGGGTCGAGCGACTGTTGTCCTGCATGTAGCGCTGGAAGTTCGTCGGTGTCCAGCCCTCGCGGACGCCGGCTCGGGCCGCAAGGTGAAACACGTACGTCACGCCCTCAAACACCTGGTTGAGGTCGAGGTCGGCGTCCATCACGTGGGCCTTGACGAATTCAAAGCCCTCGTGTCGCTGGAGTGTGCGGAGGTTCGCCCGCTTCTGGTCGAGGTCGTAGCTGTCGGTCATGCCGTCCAGTCCGACCACTCGATGCCCCCGCGCAAGCAGCGACTCGCAGAGATGGGAAGCAATAAACCCAGAAGCCCCGGTGACAAGTGTCGTTGGGCGGCCGCTGGCCTCTGGCATCAAATCCCCGCGTGGAGAGAGCGCGCCAGCCGCGCGCTGCGAGAGTATATCGGCGGGTGCGGGCCGCCGTTACGCCTGGGTCTCCTGCAGAACCTCGGCATAGAGCGAGCGCGTGGCAGTGCGCATACGCTCAAGGTCGAACGCCTGGGCGGCATGTCGTCGCGCGTCAGCGCCCATTCGGGCCCGTTGGTTCGGATTGAGCAGCATCGTCGTCATTTCAGAGGCCAGCGCTTGCTCATCGCCCTGAGGAACCAGCGATCCGGTTACCTGGTGTTCCACGATTTCCGGCACACCTCCGACGGCCGTCGCGACGACTGGCCGACCAGCCATCGCAGCCTCCATAACCACGAGTCCAAGTCCCTCCCAATCCGACGACAGCACGACGAGGTCGGCCGCGGTCATCAGGTTGGGCATGTCGGAACGAACACCGAGCCAGCGCACCGCGTCTCGCAGCCCCAATTCGTCAGAAAGCTCGAGCAGCCGAGTTCGGTACGCGGGACCGCCCAGCTGCGTCTCGCCGGCGCATAGCAACTGGGCGTTGCCGAGCTCTTGGCGAACCTGCGCGAATGCCCGCAGGAGCACGTCATGGCGCTTCTGCGGATCGAGGCGAGCGGGGCACAGCACCAGCGGCACATGCGCCTGGAATCCAAGCTCTCGACGCGCGGCCTCTCGATCCAAACCGCTGAAGGGGGCGGGATCCAGGCCATATCGAATGATGTCTAGATGGTCTCGCGGAATCCCGAGTTGCTGGTTCGCCCAACGGGCAACGGCTTCGGATATGGCGATGGTCCTCCGAGTGGAACGGGTAGCCAGCGCGTGAAGTGCCCGGGCCGACGAGGAGCTGAGCCGAGCCTCGATGTTGTGCTTGGTGGACACGATGGCGCGAACGCCGACCGCGCGCGCCGCCAGGGCGCCGTACATATCGGCGCGCAACAGGTGGGTGTGCACGAGCGCATATCGCCCGCGCCTGATGAATGCCGCCAGATGGGGTAGCCGCACGGCGCCGAACGGTCCGGCCATCGGGAGATGAGCTATGCGTTCGACGCATGCCTCAAACTCCGGCCGCAAGTCGTGATCGCGAAAGTAGACCAGGTCGATGTCCGCGAACTGGCGCAGCCCCGGCAACAGTTCAAGGAGATGGCGCTGCGCTCCACCGACCGCGAGCGACGTAACGATCTGAAGGACGCGCGGCCGGCTTTGGGTCACGTGTGAGCGGTCAGCACAGCGGCGTAGCGCGCCAGTGTCTGATCGACTTGCCGCTGGAGCGAGAATGTGGAGGCCGCGCGTTTGCGGGCAGCCGCACCCAGTTCCCGCGCACGTTCGGAGTCGCCCACGATCAGGTCGATCCGGTCGGCCAGGGCCGGAGCATCGTTGGGGTCTACGGTGTAGCCCCAGGCGCCGTCCTTCACGATTTCGGGCCCGGCGCCGAGCGTGGAAGCAATGGCCGGGCGCCCGGCCGCCATGGATTCGATGAGCGTCAGGTTGAACGGATCGGGGTACGTCGAGGGCGCCAGCGTCACGGTCGCGGCTGCATAGGCATCGCGCAGGGCCTCTGGCTGCATCCACCCCGGCAGCAGTAGTCGATCCCCTACGCCTAACTCGTCGGCCAGCCGCTTGAGCTTTGGCGCGTAGCGCGGATTCTCGCCGGCGATCAGCAAGCGCAGATCCCGATGTTGCGAACGCGCCAGCGCGTGCAGCGCCGCCTCGGCGCCCTTCTCGCGCGAGACGCGAGCCGCCAGCAGCGCCAGCGGGGCGCCGTCCAACCCGTGCGACGACCGAAACGCCGTCCCATCGCCGCTGCCCCACCAGTCCAGGTCCACACCGTTGTAGACGACTTCGGCGCCCCCGAAGCCGTTGGCGCGCAGCGCGGTTTGCAGCGTTCGACTGATGGCGAACAGGTGATTCACATGCCTGGCCATTTGTCGGTCGATGACCAGGTTGCGTGCCGGATTCCAGCGGAACCGCTGGCACTTGGCGCAGTTGAACCAGCGCTGGCGGAAATCCACCGGCCCGCCAGTGCAAATGAACTTGATGCAGCAGAACAGCAGGTAGTCGTGGGCGGTGTAGAGCACCGGCGCGTCAGCACGGGCAGCCAGGGAAAGCGAGGCAAATGACAGGTGCTGATGCACGTTGTGGGCGTGGACCACATCCGGCCCAAATTCTTCTAACTCCCGACCGACGCCCGGTAGAACCATCGGGTTGGCCATGGCTACCGTATTGCGAAACCGCTCCGGATAGCGCGATCGCAGCCGACGCACGCGCACCCCGTCCTGGTCACGTATCGACCCAGCCCCCGACGTGGTTGCAATGACGCAAACGTCATGTCCGGCCTGGACGAAGGCGCCAGCCAGCCGCTCAACCACCACCCCTGCCCCACCGCGATTCTCAGGGGGATAGGTGTCGGCAAGGAGGGCAATGCGCATATGGAGCGGCCCGACGGATCGGCGAACCGATTCTAGGCGGTGTAGGCGGACAGACAGCGCTCGGCCACAGCGGACCACGTAAAGCGGGACATCACGTGCTCTCGGGCGGCCTCACCCTGCGACGATGCCGTTTCGACCGATGCCGTAAGGGGCGACAGGGCCCGACGCAACGCGTCGGGATCGCCAGGCGGTACGACAACGCCTCCGACGGGTGGAATGATCTCAGGCATGCCAGCCACGTCCGAGACTACCGCCGCGGTTCCGCACGCCATGGCTTCCAGTGGGGCTAGGCCCACCAGTTCCGGCAGGGCCTGATGACGCCCACGGTAGTCCTCATAGACCGATGGCATGACAAACGCGCAGGCCGTCTGCAGGGCGGCGATGACCTGGGCGTCGGACGCGCTGATGTGGATTCGCACCTGACGGGACGACGCCTCTGAACGAATGAAGTCAAGGTAGTCCGCGTCGTATGGACGCCCGTAAATGTCCAGCGACGCGCCAGCCGGTAAGCCTCGAATCGCTGTCTCGATGCCCTTGTGTGGCAGCAAGCGGCCCACATAGACGACCCGGCCTGGCGACTTTCCGCAGCCTGGCGAGTACTTGGACGTATCAACGCCCGCGTAAATCACCTCCGTCCGGCGTCCGACATAGGGAAGCGTGGCGGCCGCGAATCGGCTCTGCGCCAGTTGGCCCTCAATCCAGTGACCGATGCGCAAACGGCGAACCCAGTTCACCCCTCCGCCACCGTGATCCGTTACAAACACCCGCTTGCCCAGCGGACGCGCCAGCAGCGCGGCAAGTGCCGTGAGACCCGACCTGGCCTGGTGGCAGTGGACGACATTCGCCCACGAAAGCGCGGGGAGGAATCCGGGACCGATTGCGTCATACATTCGTCCTCGCAACCGCCGCCAGGTTCGATGCACCTCGATATCGAACCCGTTTACCCGGCGAGTTCCGGGCCTGGCGCCAAACGAGACCAGCCGCGTCGGCGTGCGCTTCCGCATGGCAATGGCCAGTTCCAGCGGGTAACGCTCGCCGCCGCCGCGCACCGACTCATCGCCGAACCAGGTTGGCGACAGGTGCAGGACGCGCAGCTCACTCACGCAAGCCGCTCGGCCACGATGAGATAGCCCCCGGGTTCGTGAACCCTCCGCCGAAACGGTCGCCACAGCAGAGCGGACCACAGGACAAGCCAGAGTGGCAGCGGCACGAGCCGGCGCCGGTGAAGACCGCGAAACCAGTCCAGCACGCGCCGACCGCCGACTCGCCGAACCATGAGTTCATCCAGCCGCCGCCAGGTTCGCTGGGTTGCTGCCGGAAGATGTCCCCGGCTGCCGACGACGGTCAGTCCACGCTCAGCCAGCCGGTCTGTCCATTCTTCAAGCGACCGGTAGTGGTAGTGGCCCAGCCGCGCGTTCGTGGACGCCAGAGCGGCGTTCCCCGACTCGCGCTCAATTCGCTCGGCAAATGCCGGTGCAGGAACGGTGAATACCAGACGGCCGCCAGGCCGGAGCACGCGCGCGGCTTCCATCACCACATCCAAATCGCTCGGAATGTGTTCCAGCACACTATGGCTGTAGACCGCGCCGTAGGCGGCGGAAGCCACGGGCAGTCGCGTGCCGTCGGCCCGCATCACGGCTCGAAAAACGCCCGAGGTATTTGCAACGCGAGCTTCATTGGCGACGAGTTCAAGCCCGTCGACCGGCCAATGCGATCGCAGCACCGAGCGTGCGACTTCCCCGGTTCCGCAGCCGAGGTCCAGCACGGGTGCGGCGAGCCTGATGTCGCGCAGCATCGTGAACTCAGTTGCCCGCCAAAGCGCAATGGCCGGCTGATGCGGATGCGCGCGCAACGCCAGTCCAAGCAATTCGGCATCGCTTCGCGCCACCAGCGCCGTTGGAAACCGATCGTCATCCATCGCGTGCGTCGTCGATAAGTTGCCGCATGCGGACTTCGTAGGTGTGATCACGCGTCACCCGGCGCTTTCCCGCTCGAGTAATGGCGCCTCGGGCGGACTCGTCACGCAGGTATCGCTCAATCGCCGGCACAACGTCGTCGACATCGTGGTAGACGGCCAGCTCGGTTCCGATTTCGAACAGGTCGCCCATCCGGGCCTTGTAGTCCGTGAGCTGGAACGCGCCGGCGGCCGGGATCTCAAACGTCCGCATGTTCGGACCTTCGCGCATCTGGGCATGGTGGACGTTCAACACAATCTTGGCGCTGCGATAGGCCCGCGCCACGGCCGACGCCGGGAGGAGCGTGAGACCGCGATGCGCTTCACGCACCTGATACCCGGTCTCGAGCTTCTCCCAGCCGCGGCCCCAGACGGCCAGGTTTATTCCGGAGCGAGCAATCGCTTCGAGGATTTCAACTCTGGACCGGCTGGCGGGCAAGTGACCCATGTTGTGCCGCGCATCTCCGACGAATATCACATCCACGGATTCGGAGTCTGTGTTGTGGCCGGACCAGGCTGCAGGGTGGGCCGCGTGCGGCAGAAACCTGGCCGTCACCCCGTGCCGTTCGAGGTCCGTTGCATACGTCGGATCGGCCAGAAAGAACCGGTCGTACAGATGGGCCGCGCCGGTGATGTTCGGGAACCAGCTTGGATCGTCGCCACACCACTGCACGAGAGGTCCGTCCGTCAACTGCCGCAGGCGCTCGACCGTCTCGGGCAACAAGACTTCACCCTTGAGAACCAGGGTGAGCTCAGGCCGTTGGTCGACGGCATGGCGCAGAATGTCCAGATTGTCGGCGCGCGCCACCTGAAAGACTCGCTCGATGTGGTGCCGATCGGGGCCAACCAGTCGCCTTCGCAGGCGTCCCCACAGGCCGACCTTTCGATCAAGGCGGCCACTGTACAGGAAGGTTCGGACATCGTGACCGGCGGACTGCAGTCCAAGCGCGCAATACTCGGTCCAGCGCCCGGTATCCCAGTGCGGTCCAATCAGCAAGACACGCATGGTGCGCTCAGACTGCCGGGGCGCGCCGCCGCCACAGGGCGCCCAGCTCGGAGCGCAGCGCGCTGCGATCAATGACGTAGAGGATTCCCACGTAGACCAGTACGACCACGATGCCGCCCTGAATCAGCAATACGGCATCGGTCAGCATAGGTAGCAGGATGAACCGTCCAAACAGCCCGGCCCCAATCGCGGCCGCGAGCGGACGGGCCAGGTGGTGCAAGAGCCTCAGATCGAACTCACGGCGCGCGATTGGAAGCAAGACCAGGGCCGCCAGTCCCTGTGACGCTGCCAGACCAATCGGCACTGCCAGGAATCCGGCGCCAAGTCCTGTAAGGATTCCGGCCAGACCCCATGCGGCGGCGGCCCATCCAATCGACACGATCAGCACGATCTTCGTTTTGCCCACCGCGTTCAAGATGGGCGTAATAAGACCGTTGATGGGAATGAGCGCGTTGTTGACCGCCAAGATGAGCAGGGCCGGAACGGCCGGCAACCACTGTTCGCCGTAGATGAGGCTGGCGATCTCGGGACCAAAGGCGATAACGGCCGCGAACCCGGGCAGCGTCACGATGGCATTCCACTTCAACGTAAGTTCGGCGCCTCGACGAACTTGATCAGGCGCGTCCTGGATTCGCGCGAATGTCGGAAGGCTCACGCGTGCCACCCACTGCGTCAGCGCCAGCGGCTGCGCGGATACGCGATTGGCCCAATTGAGATATCCAGTCGCCGTAGCCCCAAACGCCCGCGGCGTAAAGAGTGGGATGAGCGAGTCCTTGACCGTTATGGCCAGCCGCGATCCCTGGAATCTCGCTCCGAATCCTACGTGCGGGGCCAGGACGCTCAGCCTCCGGGTTGGCACCGGCAACCAGGGACGCGCCATCACCACGGCCAGCGTCGAGACCAGGCTGGCGCCGACGTGGGCAATGACCAGGCTCCACACGCCGGCCGCGCCGATAGCGAATCCGATACCCGCGCTGTAGTAGAACAGGGTTCCGGCAATGTCGGCGGCGGCCAGGCGGCCAAACTGCAAGTGCCGTTCGAGCAGCGCCGCCGGAACGATTCGAAACGCCGTGAAAAAGACCGAGAACGCGAATACCCGGGTCATCCAGGGATCGATCTGATCATTGAGCAGAGCATCGACCACAAATGGCCCGGCAAGAAAGACGACAACCCCACCCGCAAAGACCAGGAGCAGTTGGCCAGTGAATACCGCTCGTAAGTCGCGGGTCTGTGGCTCGCTGCCGCGCTGAATCAGGCTGGGTTGGAGCCCGAGGTCGGCAAACTGCTTGACCAGGCCGGCGAACGTGGCGATCGGAACGATGACTCCGAAGTCCGCCGGCGTCAGCAGACGGAAGAGCGCGATGCTTCCCAGGAAGGAGACAAGCTTCATGCCCCCTTCGCCCACGCCGAGCGAGACCACGCCGCGGAGCGCGCGATCCTCGAGATCCCCCGAGCGGGCCTCCGAAGCCGCGGGACCACTCACGCTCGCGCCTCCAGGCGACTCCCCAGCACGTCGGCGTAGACATCCAGCAGCCGTTGCGCGGACCTGCGCCACGACATGGCGACCGCCCGGCGTCGCGCTCCCTCGGCCAGCACCTGCCAGTAGGTCGCATCGGTAAGCACCGTGCGAAGCGCATCGGTCAAGGCTGGAACGTTGTCCGGCTGAACCAGGAGACCGTTCTCGCCATGCACAACCGGCTCCTCGGCCCCGGAATCGCGGGCGCTGACGACGGGCGTCCCGCAGGCGTTCGCTTCCAGCAGCACCAGGCCGAAGCCGTCGAAATCTGATCCTGCCAGCCGGTACGGCATCGTCACGACACGTGCGCGGTAGTACCAGTCCACGAGTTCGTCTTCACTGACCACGCCGGTCAGCGTGACGGCGCTATCGAGCCCAAGCTCGCGGATCCTGCCGCGCAGCCCAACGACGTATGGCGAGGACGGATTGACCGGACCAACCATGACGTATCGGTCGGCCACGCCCTCGGACTTCAGTTGCGCAAATGCCTCAAGCGCCAGGTCAAGTCCTTTGCGAGGTTTGCATTCACCGACGGAGACGATCAGCCCTGATTCTCGAGGCGGTGGATGCGCGCGCTGAAAGTCCTCGGTCCGCACCGCCAGCGGTACGACGCTCGTTTGCGTCACGCCGACGTCGCTTTCGACCCGTCGCCGGGTGTAGCCGCTGATGGCGGGCAGGCCACGCGCCCGCCGCAGCGCCCAACGCAGCGGCCAGCGCTCCATCCTCGGACGACCCGAGGGAATGGAATACGTTCCAACGAGCGACACGAGGTACGGCCGTTGACCTGCCGCCAGCGTCACCGCTGGCGCGTACGGCTCCACCAGGCAGTGAATCACGTCCGCGCCCCGCAGGGCCCTTCGTAGCGGCGGGAACGTGCGCTGGAGGACCCGAAGCGGATGGCGCCGCCCGTGTTGAAACGAGGGGATGGCTACGTGGTCCGGGTAATCGCGTAAGTCGGCCATCGTCGCCAGGCTGCGGGGACTGACGAGACGCAGGTCGACTCCCGCGGCGATCAACTCCCGTGCCAGCTCGCCCGCGTAACGTCCCCATCCATTGGTTGGATCGAGTGCATCGCTGACCAGCGCCAACTTCACCGGCGGTCGGCCCAGAAGCCCGCGGCGGCCAGCAAGACCATCGCTCCCAGTGCCACGAAGGAGACCAGGAGACCGGCAGCAAAGCCCGGCGGCTCGTACGTCATAGCGACCGTGTGGGGTCCGGCGCTAGCGATGGGCACCCCGCGCATCAGCGCATTCACCGTGACCATCTCCGTCGGGCGCCCGTCCACGCTCGCCTTCCATCCTGGAAACATCGCCTCGTTGAACACCAGCAACCCAGGCTGGCTCAGTTCCACCCGCACGGTTACCGCACCTGCACTGCGCTCCGGCGGATGCACTACGTCAACGCCGCCGGCGCTCGACGGCCGAATCCCGGGATCACGATCGACAATCGGCAGGTCCGGGCGATCGGCGAGAGCATCCAACGTGGACGACGTGGACGCTCCCGGCTCGATGATCCGCCAGTCATGCGCGATCCAGGCGCGGGGAGCCCAGTCCGCAACTTCGTACACGTACAGATTCTGGTTAACCGACGCCCACGGCGGCAGTGCAAGGTCTTCCACCCGGACCTGGCGCAGGGCTGGTACGTCAACCGGCACGCCAGAGGTCACGAAGCGCACGTTGGCGGCAGCCAGGGCCGGTGCGCGTTGTCGCAGCATCTCGGTACGCGCATCAGCATCCAGGGCCGCGTCCGATGCGAATCCAGCAACCGTGGAGCGCTCGCTGCCGACAAAGGCGAGGTATTCGGCGGTGGCCCGCGGCATCAGGTTCTCGTAGCCGTCGATTGACGCGCGCCCACCCGTCATGGGGAGGTTGGGCGCGAGCGTTTCATTCAGAAAGACGTACTCCAGCAGGTCGCGGCGCGTTCGATCCAACTCCGTTCCCGCGGCGGTGGACAGCTCGAATTTCTGTGCCTGGCTGCGGTACGAGAACACCCGCCAATCGCCGTCGGATTCCGCCGGCACCACGTCGGCGGCCTGCGGATCTCGGGCATACCAGTCGCTGGGCACGGTTGGGATTCCGTGGAACGGCGCCAGCAACACGTCAAACGCCAGCACCACGCCAAGCGCAGCCTGGGTGTTGGTCGGTGCAATCCGGCCACGCAGATAGCGCCAAAGCACCAGGGCCGTAAGCAGCGCCGCCAGGAGCGTCCAGCGAGGCGCCCAGTACTCAAGGCTGAACGCGGCCGTCATTCGTTCGTACATCTGATCGAACGTGCGGTAATAGCGTTCGGCGGTCAGGAATCTTCCTTCCGAGCCGACGATGGCCCGATCGATGTAGTCGTAGGCGTAGGGAACAATCAGGAACGCAAACCCGGAGAGCACGATCGTGGCCGCGACCGTGCCCGCGCCAATCAGCCCGGCCAGCCACACCCAGGCGCGGCCGATCCAGCGCACCAGCAGGCTCGAGCGGAGATCGTCAGCGCCTATCCGCTCGATCCCGATCGCCGCCAGGAATGCCAGACCGAACGACGCCACGATTCCGAAACGTGCTGGCTGGCGGAAGAACTCAAAGAGCGGCAGCTTATGGAGTAGGGGAAAGCCGAGGCTGTACGAGCCCATGGACAGGATCCAGGTCAGCAAGACGAGACCGCTCAGGAACCAGATGAGCCGCCGACGCCAACCGGTCACCACCGCAATTAGCGCCAGGGCAGGCCCGGCAAGCCCGAGGTAGAGAAGCTCTTCGGCGTTAAGGGTCTCATTCAGCACTCGGGGAATCTCAAATGTCGGATACACGTAGCCCACAATGAGGCTCCACGGCGGAATCGACCCTTGCGACGCGGTGGCAAAGTCAAGCCCGCCTGCGCGAGCGGAGAGGTCCGTGGTTGTAAGCGTCGGTAGGAGCCTGACGGCGCCGACAGCCAGGCCCACGACGGCGGCGATACCAATCCATCCCGCGTCCTTCGCCGCCCGCGCAAACCCTTCGTCGCCCCAGTTCCACCAGAAGCGAGTGGCGGCGAAGAGCAGCCAGACGAAGCCCCACAGCAACGCAATCTGGGGATGGCCGGCCAGCACGGTAATGGCAGCGCTAAGCGCCAGCAGCCCCGTGTAGCGGCGCTGGCCTCGCGAGATCAACTCAATGGCGCCGACGCCGGCCGGGAGGGCGAAGAAAATGTCGGCGTAGTTGAGGAATCGGGAGGTTGCGAATACGAAGCCGCCGTAGGTAAAGAGAAACGCGGCCACAAAGGCGCCGAGCCGAGTCAACCCCCACACCCGGCCCAGCCAATAGGCCGACGCGGCCGCAAGGGCCAGGCCCAGCGCCAGCTCAATGACGTAGGCGCGCAGCGGTTCAAAGAACCAGAGCAGCAGCCAGGTCAGCGGGTAGAACCAGCCGAATTCGGAAAAAGCGACCGGGAACCCCGCCAACATGCCGTCGGCCCACAGCGGGATTCGTCCTTCGCGGACGCCCTCGGCAAGCAGGGCATACCGGGGCTGGTAACTCAGCAACAAGTCAAGGTCCAGCCAGGGCGCCCCGGCAAACAGCAGGTCGCGATATAGCACCAGCAGCGGCGCCAAGAGGCCGGTTGCTACAAGCGCGCGACGCTGCGCGATCGTGGCACGTTCAAGCCCACCGACAAGCCGGGCCAGATTTCGTCCCAGCTGGGTCAAGAAGCCGGCGCAGATTCCAGAAACTCGCGGATAGCCGCGGCGCGCTGCGTCCATGTACGGCTCTCCACCTCCAAACGAGCAGCACCGGCCAGGCGGGCAGCCAGCGCCTTGTCGGTCAGCAGACGATTGACGGCGCTTGCCAGCGCGCTCGGCTCGTCGGGCGCCGCGAGCAGGGCGTTGCGTTCATCGTGCAAGACCTCGCGCAGTGAGGGTAAGTCACTGGCCACTATCGGACGCTCGGCGGCCATGTATTCGAACAGCTTCAGAGGTGACGTGTGTTCGCGGGAGATGACCTGACGTGCGCTGAACGGAATCACCGCCACGTCCGCGGCGAGCAGGTATTTCCGCGCATCGTCGGGCGGCAGGTGGCCGGTGACGTGAACATTCGGCAGATCCGATGCAGCGGCCCTGATGCGGTCCAGGTCCGGCGGAATGCCTCCCACGATGATCCACTGGACGTCTGTTGCAGCGCAGCGCGCCGCCTCGACCAGCGTGTCCACGCCCTTCCACGGGTACAGGTGGCCGAGATAGCAGACGACCGGGGCTTCGTCGGGGATCCCGACTGCTGCCCGGGCGGCGCCACGGTCGCGATCTGCAAACGCCGCGATGTCCACGGCATCCGGCGCAACGTACAGCCGATTCGGTTCGAATCCAGCCTCGAGATACCACCGCCGCAGGCCTTCGGTGATGGCAATCACCGCATCCATGCGACGTGCGGCCCACAGGTGCAGGGCTGCCGACACTCGCGAGCGAGGCACGGTATGCACCTCAAAGCAAAAGCGGGCGGGCTGTCCCAAGAGCAGCCGCAGGACCGTCAACGGCAACAGATCGCGGCTGTAGACCACGTGCGGTTTCCACCGACGCACGACGGTGAGCGCGGCGACGGCGAACGACCAGAGCTGCAGCAGGTGCGCGGCAAGCCTGATGGGGCCAAGATTGAGGATCGGCCAGTCGATCGTCACGCGCTTGATGGCGTCGACCGTCGGCAGTCCGACCAAGGCGAATGTCTTGGGTACGCCAGCAAACTGGAACGGGTCGCTCACGGCGCGCATGGCCGCCGTGTTCGCACGGCGGGCGTAGGCGAGCAATACGGTGGCCCCGCCCGACGCAAAGCCGGCGGCCATGTGCATGATCTGCAGCGGATGGGCGCGTTCGCTGGGAATCCGGGCGTTCGCAACCATCACGATGCGCGGCGACGCGTCCATGCCTAGATCCGATACTCGACGCACACCGTCGCGTCCGCCGGAAGCGGACCGATCGCGATGAAGTCCCTCACCCGGCGCCAGGGTGCATCCGAGTCCACCTGAAGCTCCCGCGCCGCAGCCGGCAGCCAGTACCGAACATCAGGCACGCGTTCGCAGGTCTCGAGCTGGTCGCTGACCGCAATGTCGACCGCCTCAACCCTATAGGTTCGCCTTGTTCGCACCCCGGCGTGAGCACGACCGTCGGCAAACGCCACACCGGATGCGACCGTCAATTCGTCGTCCCTGGCTTCTACATCGCCCTCAAGTGCGTGGCTCGACAGCCTTCGGCGGCTTGCACGCCAGGCCGGCGGACCGAATTGACGCCACAGGAACTTGAGCGCGTACCGCCGGCGCCCGGCGTACGCGTGTGAGCGTGCAATGTGCAGGAGAAAGCGCGATTCGCGACGAGCCAGGACGCGCCGGATGTCCGGCAGCATCCGAAGCCGAGGCTCCGGTAGAACTTCCCAGGTTGCCTCCGGAACGTCCGGCTCTGAGCGAAAACGCAGCTGGTTGCGCCAGCCGGCGCGGGCGTTCCCTACGTACACCAGGCCGCCACCGCCGATGCGGCCGCCGACCAACCGGTCGGACGGACGCTTGCGCGTACGAAGCAGCGCGCACGAGCGAGGAGTTTCGAGCCTGGCCACGCCGGCGTCGTGTCTTATCGTCGGAGCCGAGCGCCCGGCCGCCGGAGGGCTGCTGGGTAGGTCGTCGAGATCGGCTGCGGCGTGAGCCCGCGCCAGCCAGGCGAGGTCGGCCGTGTGCATGTATCGGCAGACGAAGGCCGGGGCGCCCGTGGTCGCGTCAATCATCCCGTCCTTACCAAGCGACGCCGCGCTCTGGGCCGCAACTCGCCCGGCCAGGGACAGCAGCGATTTGCGCCCGTCGGCGGCCAGCGCGTAGGCGCCGTACGGCGCCGACCCAACCTCAGCGTCGGCGTCCCAGAACCACCGCTTGCCTTCGAGTCCCAACGACAACACGCCATCGGGGCGAAGCACAAAGGCCAGGAAGTCGGCGCCGTCGCGCAAACGATGCTCAAAGGCAGCCTCCGCGCCTATCTGCCGCAAGGCGTAGCGAGCGAACGCCACGCAGCGGCTGTGGTAGTAAACCGTTAGATCTGCGATGCCTTCGCCTTCGCCAAGAAGTGCCGCGTCGCGCACATAGGCGAAGGAGCCGTCGGCGCGCATTTCCTCAAGCGCTCCGGCAACCGAGTCCTGCACGGCCCGCATCCAGACAGGTTCGTCCAGCGCGGCCACCGCCGCAGCCAGTCCCATGGCTCCCCAGAGCCGCTGGTTAAGCACCGGCTTATCAATGACATTCTTGAGCAGATAGGTATCGCAGCTCAGCCGGATCGCCTGCTCGACGGAATCGCGATCAGACGCCGACATCTCCTCATCCGCGTGTAGCAACAGTGTCGAGAGCGCATCCACGCACTCACCGGCGTCGATGATGTTGGTCGAGTTGTTGCGAGGATCGTGGAGGCCCGGGAAGAACACCCAGGCTCCTCCGGCGTCCGGGTCGGGCGCGAGGCGCGCCGCCACGCGCCGGGCCGTTGCCACGGCCCGTGTCAGATAGCGATCCTGATTCGTGTGCGCGTGCAGCGCACAGTTGATCACGATGCTTCGAGCCGTCTTGCCCGTGTGGTCGACGTTGTGCTCCGGACAGCGCGTGTAGCCGTTGTTGTCCCGCAGGCGTTCAAAGGCGGATGACGCCGTAGCCAGCACCCATGCGGCACGCGGGGTCAGGGTCGAGGACTGAATGGCGTCAACCATTACGGCCTCAAGCCCGCTCACGGATGACGCGCGCGGGCATTCCGGCCACGATCGCGTACGGCGGCACGTCGTCTGACACGACCGAACGCACGGCCACGACCGCTCCATCGCCGATGGTCACGCCAGGCAGCACCACGACCTCGCTATAGAGCATGACGTCGTTGCCAATGATCACCGGCGCCGTCTCAATGGGCGCATCCAACGCTGGCGTGTCCCGACGGTCCAGCACATGACGGTGGGTATAGATGGTCGACCGACGTCCGATGTGCGATCGCTCGCCAACCTGAATGCCGCCGGTGCAATCGAGGCGCGTTTCCGACAGGACCTCCGTTCCAGGCCCGATCGAGAGTTCGGCGTTGGGGACACGCCCCGGCTCCCACCCGGCACGCACGTCACGCTTTATGTGCGTGCCGTCGCCCAGGTTCAGGCGCAGGCCGGCCGGGTAGTAGAAGCGACTGTCCACTCGGACTCGCTGGCCGCAGGTCACACCGGACGCCCGCCGCAGCAGCATCGCTCGAAGCGTCCAGAGCAGGCGCTGGTACGGCGGAATGATCTGCAGATCCGGCAATTGACCGACAACACGGGCAAGTTGTCGCGACGGGTCCAGATTCATTGCGCGTCTTCCGCTTCCGCCACTGACGGGAATGGCGGGCGCTCGCCCGCGCGCAGCGCGTTGCAAACGCGCACCAGGCGATCGGCCCAACCGGCCGCGCCGTGTTCGTGCACTACGGTCGAACGCCAATGCTCGACGGATTCCCGCCGTTGTTCAGCCTGCTGACCGAGCAGACGAGTCAGACCTGCAGCAAGCTCCGAACTCGAATCGCCGACCACGAATTCAGCGGCTAGTTCGCCCAGCACGCTGCCATAGGCGCTGTTGTTGGTCACCAGCGGCGTGGCACAGGCCAGAGCCTCCAGGCCCGTCTTGTCCAGTGCCGGTTGCGCGCGCCAATTCACAAACACATCAAGCGATCCGTAAAACCCCGCCATCTCGTCACCGCGTACAGCGCCCACAAACTCCACCGCGTTACGCACACCTAGCCTATCGGCGAGATCCCGCAACTCGTCGACATATGAGCGATCTGACGAATAAAAGGGCTCGCCGGCGATTCGCAGCGTGGCTTCGGGGCATTTGGCGCGTCGCAACTCCGCGAGAGCCCGGATTCCCGGCTCAAAGCCCTTGAGCGGCGTCAGGCGTCCGGCCATCCCGATGACCGGGCCGGTCCCCTGCCTGCGCGCGGCCGGTGGCCGAAACCGCTTGGTATCAATCCCGTGCCCGATGACGAATGCTCGATCGCTCCGTATCGGATAGCTGTCGGGCGAAGCGGTTACCGCGGCGTTCATCAGCCGGTTTGCCCGTTTCAACATCGGTGTCGATCCGTGGCTCGTGTACCAGAGCACCAGCGGCGTACGGGTAATGCGAGTGATCGGCGACATGGCCACGGCGTAGGCAGGCACCATGTGAGCCAGCGCTACATTCACTCGACGCCGAACGATGAGCTTCGCGCAAACCCAGGCGAACGCCATCGCCGTCGACCGGCGTGACCGTCCACGCTCGCGGCCAAGACCGTGGACGAAGACGTTGGACGGGAGGTCAACGTCACCCACGCGCGCGGCTACGACGTGAACGGCCTCGATTCTCTGACCCAGTTCCGCCGCCCAGGTGTGGGCAACTGCCAGGTTGGTGCTCGATCGGTCGAGTTCCTGGGTTACGAACAGCAGCCGAAGGTCGCCGTCCGGTGGCTGGCTCACGTCGTCCCGCTCTCGGCCAGCCGGCGATACGAAGCAGCGTAGGCGCCGAGCACCGCGGACTTCTCAAATTGAGCGGTGGCCGCCCGAGCGGCGCGGCCCGCCTCGCGCAGCTTGTCGGAGTCACGAAGCACACGCTCGACCATCACCCCGCCGGCCTCGGCGCTCCAGGGCAGCAGCCAGCCGTTCACGCCGTGCTCAATAGTCTCCGGCATCACGCCGACCGGCGTGGCAAAGACCGGCGTGCCGCAGGCCATGGCCTCCAGGCACACCCGTGGGCCGCCTTCGCTGAGTGAAGGGGCAACAACCGCGCGCATTCGTCGGTAGAGATCGGCCAGTTCGGCGGGACTGTCGAGCCACGCAACGAACCTGACGCGATCCAGGATGCCGGAGCGCGCGAGCCCACGACGAAGCGCAGGCATCTCCGGCCCCTGGCCGGCGACCGCAAACCGCGCTTGTGAGTCACCGGCTGCAACTCGGGCGAAGACCTGAATGACGTAGTCCAGGTTCTTGTTCGCAACCAGTCGTCCAACAAATCCGAGGGCGTATTCCTTTGCCGCGTCGCGGGGTGTGAAGACATCACGATCGATGTAGGCCGACGGCAGCACCAGGACCCGATTCGCCGGTACCCCCCAGCCCGCCAGCAAGTCGGGAACTTCCCGACGATTGACCACGCGAATGGCGGCTGCGCTGCGTGCAACGCGCGTCACATAGATGCGATAGACCATTTGCGCCAGCGGTTCCCACCACTGGGCCCTCTTCGGGTGACCCGGTACATGGTGGATCTCGCTGACATGAGGCGTCCCAAAGCGGCCCGACAGCCGCGCGGCTGCCCGGCCGTTGGCGAAGATGCCGTAGTCGTGGCTGACGATCAGACCATGCTTGTGGTGTTGCAGCAATTCGGCGCCCCGGCGTCGCATCCAGGCCGACTGGCGCACGCGTGAGGTGGGCGCGGGTTCGACGCGTACGCCCGGATGCGGCTCCACCGTCTGTGCACCGTCGGCTCGCGGCGAAAGCACGTCGATACGATCGAATTCGGCCGCAAGGCCTTCGAGGGTTGTGTGGAAAGGCCCACGTCGGCCTGTCGTGAGATCCCGATCACCGCTGAGCATCAGCAGCTTGGCGCTCACGGCCTGGCGCGCGACGCCGAGCCGGTGACCTCGGTCAGGATCTCCATAGTTTCATCCACCAGCCGGTCCCAGGTGAAGTGGTCGAGCCCCTCCGAACCCTTGCTCACCAGACGATCGGCAAGCTCGCGGTCGGCTAACAGGCGGTTCACGGCCGTTACGAATGCGCGATGGTCGCCGAGCGGCGTCAGCAACGCGTTGTGCTCGTGGGTGAGGATTTCCCGGTTTCCGCCGATGTCCGTCGTCACAATCGGCGTTCCAACAACACGAGCCTCCACCAGCGTGTGCGACAGACCTTCGTACGACGTGTTCAGCACAAACACGTCGGCGGCGCGCAGGTACATGCCAACATCGCGGTGCGGCACCCGACCCACGAACCGGACCCGGTCGCCCAGGCCCAACTCGGCCGCGTAGCGTTCCAGGGCCGGCTGCTCCGGTCCGTCGCCAACGATGGCCAGGACCGCATCATTCGCAAAGTCGGGAACCATGCGCAGCAGATCGTCGACCCGCTTCCATCCATAGAGTCGGGAAACGGTGCACACCAACGGGCCTTCAAAACCGAGCTGCCGCTTGGCCTCCTCGCGCGGGACGTGGATCTCCGGAATCTCGGTCAGCGCGTTGTGCACCACCCGGATCTGCTCCGGCCTGGCGCCCCATGTGCGCACGAACGCGCCCACGTATCCGCTGGGAACCACGATCACATTGGCCAGCGTCGTATACATCCGCTGGATGAATTGGAACGCCCGGGTGAGCGGCCCGTGACGCGTCCGCTGAAACTCCTCGATGCCCAGCGTGGTCATGCCCCGCCGGTGCGCGGACTCCCAGGCCCAGTCGCCTACGATCTTCAGCACCCGGGGCCGACCGGCCATCAGCGCTGCCAGCGTTGAGGGCGCCTCGATTCCATTGATGTAGACCACGTCCGAGCGCAGCGCGGCTCGCAACGTATGCCACCAGACCAGGGCATAGCGCAGCGGTATGGGTGTGTCCCAGGAGACGCGCACAATCGGAAACGGCGGACGCACCAGCCTCTCCGGATCGTCCGGGCAGACCACCGCCCGAACCGTGTGGCCGCGGTTGTGCAGCGTCAGCGCAAGGTTGTAAATGTGCGTTGCGGGCCCGCCGACCGTCGGCGGAAAGATGTTTGAGACAAACGTGATGCGCATTGCTTGGACGCTAGCACCGGCTTCGGCACGCGACAACGGCGCCGGCGGCGTTCGCCGAGTGGCGGAGCGTTGCGCTCCGCCTGGCAATCAGTAGTCGGGCGTCTCTGTCCCGTTGGTTGCGTGCGAGCCGTTGGTCCCCAGCTGGATCACCGGCAGCGGATCCCCGGTCACCACGCTGCGTGCGCCGGCAAACAGGTTCCAGCTTGAACCCCCGTCCTGCCAGATCGCGTCACACCCGCGGCAGAGCTTGTAATCGTCCAGCTTGCCGCTCACGTGGGCCTCGCGGATTGCGCGATACGACGGGTTGTTCCAGATGTCCAGCAACGACTCGTTAGTCAGATCACCCATGATCTGGTCCTCGCCGAAGTCCGCGCAGCACGAGGGAACCTTGCCGTCCCAGTAGATCGCCATCGACTTCCAGAGCCAGTTGCAGGGGTAGTAGTTGGGCCCGTGCGGGCGTGCGGTGTAGAAGTCGGACGAGTCCATCTGTCCGGCCCAGCCGTGCGCCCAGAATGTGTCCCACTCGTCCACCGGCAGTCCGTCGAATCGCTGGCGGAAGTGCTCCGGAACGACTGGCGCCGCGCCCTTGGGAAAGCTCGAATCCCAGAGTTGAATCACCTGCATCACGAAGTAGGGCTTCGGGCCGGACCGGCGCTTTCTGGACTCCAGCAGTCGCAAGACGCGATCCAGCGTGCGGTCAAACTGCGCACCTGCTCGCATCACCTCGTACTGTTCCGGTTCCCCCGAGTCGAAGCTGATGGTCAGCTTGCTCGGCGCGGCGTCCAGCAACTGCTCGATCTTCTCGTCCCGCAACAACGTGGCGTTCGTGTTGATGTGGGCGGCGATTCCGGCGCGCTCGCAGACTTCGATCATCTCGTAGATGTCCGGGTGCATCAGCGACTCGCCGCGGAAGAACAGGTTGGCTTCCCGCACCGACGGCCGTGCCTCGTCGATGATCTTGCGGAACAGGCCCATGTCCATGAAGGGCTTTTGCTTCTTGAGTTCGTCGGCGAGCACGCTCTGCGGACACATGGGACACCGCAGGTTGCAGGCACTGGTCGGTTCGATGTGCAGCTTGATCGGCCCGTACGGCAGGTCCGTCGTGCCGCGCATCCAGTGATACGCAAACCGACCAAGCGACGGACGCAGGATGGCCCGATGCCGGCGGTACTTGACCAGCAGGTCTTTCGCCTGGCTGATCGAATTCACGAGCGGGCGGCTTCTTCGCGTCTCGGTGGGATCGCGTCCTCCCACAGCATGTTGGGAATCCCGTCCTCGACCTTGTACCGGTAGCCGCAAACCGCACAGACCAGGAATTCGCCCACAATGCGCAACACGCCGTCATCGCGCGGATGGTCGTCGTTTACGCAGCGCAGGATCGAAAGGAAGTCGTCTGGAATGAGCGGCGGCGCGGACGTCGCGTCCGAATCAGCCATTAGTGTCGCCTGCTCCCTTCAACTTGAAGCTAGAGCATGAAATGTAGCGTGTCAAAGCTAATCAACAGGGCCGCATACGCGCCAATCGAAAGAAAGCGGAGCGAACGCACACCACTCGCGGATGGCCAGATCCGGCCGCTCAGGCCTATCCAGGCGCCAAGCGAAGTGAATTGCAGAACGAGAAGGAGAGCGGCCACCCAGAACAGGAATCCCGGATAGGCCAGGTAACTCTCCGTAAGGCTAAGCGACCAGAAATCCAGTCCCAGGCCATGTTCCGGATTCGGGGGCACGGCGTCGATGCCAAAGCGCAACCAGGGCGTGCGGCCCAAGGCATCGGCCAGCCAATCCGTACGGTCAGGCGCAAGCAGATTGACGGCGTCGGCTCGCAGGAGCCAGGCGTGGGCCAGCAAGGGTGAGAACTGGTAGGCGTATAGGACCGCCGCGTAGTCGCCTTCTGGTTGAATCGATGACCACGGCTGATAGTCCGCGCCGCCGTAGATTGCGCCCTTGAACGGCACGGCTCCCGCGACCTGCTGCTGAAAGAGGTCCAGATAGGCGATGAAGTCCTTGGAAACTCCCATGAACTGGACGCCGGCACTGACGACGACCATCGCTGCCAGGGCCGCTGCCGGCAGCCGGCTTGGCGCTCGCTCCAGCACCCGCTCGAACAGCGGAGCGCCCATGATCACCAGCAGCGGAAGCGCCGGTACCAGATAGCGTGGCCCCCAGGTGTTGCCCCCGTACCAGACCTGCTTGCGGCTGTAGAGCAGGGCGTAGGCGACCGGGATGCCGATAAAGACCAGTGATCGCCAGCCATGCCGACGAACGAACCAGGGCACCACCGGCAACGTGATCAGCAGAATCGGGTTGTACCAGAGCACGCCTTTGCCCCAGCTACTGATAAGGCCGACAAGTCCCAGCCGAAACGGCAATTCCAGCCAGCCACGCTGTAGACCACCGATCAGTTCACTCACGTACAGCAGGTGGAAGTCAAACAGCACCGCCGCCGCGACAAGGGCCGGCGGTATAACCACCAGAAACGGCGCCGCAAACAGAAGCGCCGGCCGAATCGACTGCCGCAGGGTTTCCCCCCACGCCTGCTGAGACCTGGCGCCAACCACCAGTCCGACCAGCAGGATCGGCACGGCGATCACACTTACGTATTTCGTCAGGACCGCCGCGAAGGCTACGAGACCGGCCAGCAGCGCGTAACGATGCCGCCCGCTTGATCCGTGTACCAGCACTAGCCACACAGCTGCCAGGAGCAGCGTCGTCACCAGCGGTTCCGAAAAGTCAAACTTCGCGTACGGCCACGCCATGGTTGCCACGGCGTAGATCAGCCCGCTCACAATTGCCACGCGCTCGCTGTAGCCCAGTCGCCGCAGAATCCGAACGACCAGGACGACTCCGAGAGCGGAGGCGAACGCGTTGGCCGCCGCTACCGGGATGCGCCGGAAGAATTCGCGATTCTGCCGTGTCGACCAGACGCGCCCGACCCCGGGTCCGTCCGTCCACGTTCCATCCGGTGACCGCAGCGCCAGGCCGTCCACGTAAAAATTCCCGTCGGCCTGCCGATAGCTGATTCGCACAGACGCGAGTTCTCGGGGTGATTCGAAGCGCCAGGTCGCCCCGTAGTAATAGGCGCGCGCGTTGCCGATGTGCCTCGCCACCGGCGCAGGTTGATCGTGCTGAATCACGGCGCGCACGTCGCCACGGTCGTAAGCCCACTCAGCGGTCTCAATGCCCACCCGAATCGGATGTTCGGTGGACTGTCCCGATGCATCGGTGAGCCGGAGCTGCGCGATTTCAGTGCCTTGCGTGAATCCGGCGCTGAGTCCGCTATGCGACACCAGCACAAGCCGGTCGTAGACGCCGGGATCGATCTTGATGTCGATCTCGCGCCGAACATTCGGCCCTTCAGTCCCACCGAGGGCCGGCTGATTCACGAGCAGCACGTCGTATTCGCCGAGCGGAACGCGATCCCGCTGCGGCGCCTTTGTGGCCAGCGGCTCGGCCAAGGCCACGATTGGCATGAAAGCTGTCGGCAGTCCCACGCCCCAGCGAGCGAAGTTTCTGTTCTGGTCGCGCAAATACGCGTGCCCGCGATCGATCATCACGCTCTTGGCCATTTCGAACGCGAACGTCCCGTCGGCGCTATACCCCGACCCGTTGCGAGCCGGACCCATGCTCAACGCATAGAGCGTGAACGTGAAGAGGAATAGCAGGAATGCGGGACGCGCCTGGCCCCAGCTCATCAGGCGACGCACGCGGGTCATGCGACAGCCCCGGGGTGGGCGTGGCTACTGGCCAATGAGCTCAGTCACCAACGCGTTGAGCCGATCGCTGAAGGCGGCGGTGTTAAAGCGCTGGCTCGCTTCGCAGGCACGGTCCGCCATCGTGGCACGCAATTCGTGGTCCCGCACGAGGTTCCAGCTTCGTGCTCGCAGTTCGGAGGTCGTCGTCCAGAGAAAGCCGTCATGCCCGTCGTGAACAACCTCCGGTGGCCCGCCTTCGTTCAGCACTACGGGAACCACGCTGTTGGCCATCGCCTCGACCACGGAGATTCCAAAGTGCTCGAACTTGATCGGATTGCGCGCAACTCGTTCACCATGGCCGGCGGCGTGCCAATAGATCTGCGCTTCACCATAAAACCGCTGCAGGTCCTCAAAGGATGCGTCAATGGCGAACTCGATCGGAAAACCCTGGGCACGCCGCCGCAGGTCATCCGTGTAGGCCACGTCAACATCCCGTCGGCTTTGATGGCCAACCAGGCGCAGGGTCCATCCTTCCAAGCCTTCGCGACACATCTGCTTGAACTGCTCAATCATCACGCCGTGCTTCTTTTCGTGCGAGCCGCGAAAAAACCGACCAACGCTAAGAATCGTCTGCGACTTGGGCTGGGGCTTGGCCCAGCTTGTATCCACGGGCGGATAGAGCAGCGGTCCGCTGCGCTGCCAATAAATCTCCATCCACCTGCGGCTGTACTCCGAGATTGGACAGATCAGATCGTATGTATCGAGATTGGCCAGTGAATGTTGCTCCGGCAACCACTCGAGACGCCAGCCCAACTCCGGCAACGCGCGACGGAACAGCAGTTCATAGAAAAAGTGCCGGGGATGGCGCACCCGAACGTCGGTAACGGCCAGACCGATCTCGCGATTGTCCGCCTCGACCGTCTCATTGGCCGGATTCCTGGTCGGCGACATCAGCAGCAGATCGGCGAATCCATCCTTCACATATCGGCGGTCAAGACTGATGCGCCACGTCTCAAAGTGGCCTGGACGCGGTGCAAACGCGTGTTCGGCTACCAGTTGCCCGTCCGCCAGGCAACGGACCGGCAAGCTACCGTCGGACCTGAAGTTACCGGCCACAATGTCGATGGGCACCGGCCCGCGGCCGCGGGGCACGCGTAGTCTGACGCGAGCGTGATCGGTCGTGTACCGAAACCACCCGCGGCCAAGCTCTTGGACGTCGTAGAAGCCGTCGCTCCATTCGGGCAACAGCAGCTGTCGCTTGAGGAACCGGCCGACGGACTGGCGCATTCGCTCGGGCCACGTGCGATCGATTGGTGATGGGAAGAGCACGAGCATCACGCTATGGCGCGCTGCCGATGGTTGGTTGGTCATAAACGACGAGTTGACGAACAGGTCGTACTCGCGAGTGACCTCGACGAACCGATTGGGCGGGAGCGCCGGAATCACGCGCACACCAATCTGATCCAGATCGATGTGCAAGGCATCCGCCAGCGCATCTCGCGCAATCGGGCGGTGGGTTATGAGTTCGGTTTCGAAGCGCTCGGCCAGCACCCGGGCCGCCATCACCGCGTGACGCTCGCCCCCACCCTTCTCATGCAGCCAGCGGTTGTAGACCGCCGCCTTCACGACGACTCGAGGAACGGACGCAACTCACGCCCGTCCAGCGGGGCCAGGCGGGCTTCTACGCCGCGCAGCCGCCAGGTTTGTGGCCCCGCCAGAACGGCGTCGCCAAGCGCCCGAAGTCGCGCGGCCACTCGGCGCGCCGCTTCAATGTCGCGCAGCGTCAGCGCCTGCCGAAAGTCGCCCGATGCAAACTTCAGAGCAGCGGACGCATGCTGGGCCACCCATGACCGCGGCGCATTCTTGCCAAGCATTCGCAGTTTGCCGAACTCAACATTACGCACGAATCCCGGCGACCATTCCCGGCTGAGCGCGGCGTGTTCGTGGCGCACGACGGATTCAGGTTCGTACCAGAATCGCCACCCGCGGCGCCGGGCGCGCCAGGCGAGGTCGGCATCCTCGTAGTACATGAAGATGCCGTCATCCAGGTAGTTCAGCGACTCCAGCATCGACCGGCGATACAGCACGGCCGCGCCCTTGACGGCGAAGACTTCCCGCGGCTCGTTGTAGGAGGCGTCGTCCCAGGCCGACCAGGGAACGCCGGCCAGCAGATGCGTACCGCGATCGCGCATCGACCCGTCGGGCAACGGCATGATGCCCGCACATTCGATGGCCGGCCGCGCCAGTCGTTTCACCATCTCGGCGCTGAGGTCCACCCTCAGCGTCGTGCGCTCGGTCGGCACCCGCGTTTCGACCAGCGGCGCGTCGCCGGCGCAGACGCTGAGCGCAACCGGGTCGCGTCCATCCCCTGCGGCCAGGTCCACGCGTAGCGTCGTCGCCCTGCCAGATACGGGAACGGCCAGTTCAACGTCGGCCTCGGTCCAGCGAAATGGATGGCCGAACCGGTTGAGTTCGACACCGTGCGCTCCCCCTAACACGTCGGCCGGGCCCGCACTCGACTCGGCGCCAAAAAACCGCACACCCAACCGCCGCGTGTCGGGAAGTGGCGGGGAGAACGTTGGGACCGTCAAACGCAGCGGCAGTCGGTCGAACTGATGCAACAGCTTTGCCCCCGCTCCCCCGGCGAGCGAGTCGTTGTTCAGACGTGCGACCAGCGGCCGTAACCAGTCCCCATCGACTTCTGTGTCCGGATTCAGCAAACCCACGTAAGGCTCAGTCGCCGCACGCAACGCCCGGTTGTTGCCTCGCGAAAAGCCGAGGTTCGAACCGTTCTCGATAAGCTCGACGTCCGGAAACGCCTGTTCGACGATCGCCGGGGAGCCGTCGCTTGACGCGTTATCCACGACAGTCACGCGCAGATCGGGGTAGCGGGTTGCCAGCAGTCGCTCCAGACAGCGCTCAATACGTCCGGCGCCGTTGTAGTTGAGAACGACGATCCGGACGGGCGGATGGTCCGTTGTCATTCCACCCGGATCGAGCGCACGGCAATGCCGAGCGGGCGGGTGTCCGTGTCCAGGCCAACCTCGGCCGGAACCAGGGCGTCGTCGACTTCGATGACAAGCTCGTGCGACGTCGGCGATGTCACGGGATCCAGGGGAACCACAACATCCTCAAAGTCCATGCCGTGGAACTGAAAGGTGGCAATGTGAAGTCCGTTCAGGCGTACCCGGCCTTCGGCTTGTGCCCGGCCATGCAGCGGACGGCAGGCGGACAGGATCAGCGATCCCTGACCGACGTCCTGCTGGAGGTACGCCACGGCGCGCTCGCTGGTCCACCGCACGTGAGGTGGCCAGTTCTCGGCTGGGAACCAGCCCTCGCCCAGCCATTCCGCTTCGCGCGCGCCCATCACAAGCTCCTCGGGGGGCGATGTCCAGAAGGGTCCCGCGTCCTCCGTGAGCATGTCCGGCTGGGCCACCGGCGCCAAGGTGGGCGTCAATTCGCCGTTGGGCGGAGCGACGTCTACCCGCCACTGCGACGGCACCACGGCCACCCCGCGCTGCGCGGCCGTCGCCTTGCCAACAAATAGCGTGATGGCCTCAGGCCACATGTGGTACGGGCGTCGACGATTCTCGAAGGGCCAGACTCCAAGCGACAGCTGGTAGCTTCCCGGCCCCAGAGGCAGTGGACCCAGCGAGCACTCAACCCGCGTTCGGCCGGGCTGCACCGCGGTCGGCCCAAGTGTCGGCGCGGTGGAGGTTTCGTGCATGAGCAGTCCGTCGCTGCGTCGAACCGCGCAGCCAACCACCACGTCGTCCAGGTAGGCGTTCGACGCCAGCTCCAGCTGCAGCCGCAGCACGCCGCCCGGCAGAAAGGCGTAGCTCTCGACTCCGGTTGAGCCGTCAGCGACTGTGGCCGCGCGGATCTGCAGCGTCTCGCCGCCCAGATCCGGCGCTGGTGCATTCTGTTCGGCAGACGTCGACGCAGCGGAACCGCGCATGTGCTGCAAGTATTGTTGGATCACATCGCGCGGGTCACCCAGCGCCTGGATCTTCCCCCGGTCGATCCACAGCACACGGTCGCAAAAGCGGCGCACCTGGATTGGATCGTGGGACACGAAGACCAGCGTGCGACCGCGAGCCTTGATTTCCGCCAGCGCCTCATAGCATTTCGCGGTGAACCGCGCGTCACCGACCGCGAGAACTTCGTCGATCAGCAAGATGTCCGGATCGACGTTGATCGCGATCGAGAACCCGAGCCGCATGAACATGCCCGATGAGTAGTGGCGAACCGGCGTGTCGATAAAGCGGTCCAATTCGGCAAAGGCCACGATGCGGTCGTAGAGCTGCCGCATTTCCTGACGCTCGATGCCCAGGAACGAGCCGTTAAGGAAGATGTTCTCCCGCCCGGTCAGATCCGGATGCATGCCGGCGCCGAGTTCCAGCAGACCGAATACCTTGCCGCGCGCGACCACGTCGCCGGTCGTCGGCTCAATCGTGCGTGCCAGCAGCTTGAGTATCGTGGTCTTACCCGAGCCGTTTGGGCCGATGATGCCCAGCGTTTCACCCGTGGACACGTCCAGGTCAACCCCGTCGAGCGCCCAGAACTCTTCGTGCTGAATCCGTCGGCGACCAAGCAGCGCCAGGGCCATGCCTTGCCACGAGCGCGCGGCCTCATGCCGGATCCTGAAGCGCTTGCGAACCCCGCGAAGTTCGATGGCGGAAGGCATTTAGACTCTGACTTCCGATCGTCGACCTATGCCAGCCTGACGCCGAGACTGACCGGCTCGCGGTTGGCTACTGACCGGGAGCGAGGCGCGATGTCGCTGAAGTTCGAGACACGACAGGTTGAATCCCAGCCCATCCTGGGAATCCGAGCCACCAGCACCATGGACGAACTCAGCGAACTCATGGGGGCGTTGTTCGGAGAGGTGTACGGGTACATCCAGCAAAGCGGCCAGCAGCCCGCTGGAATGCCCTTCTCGCGCTACCACTCGATGGATGGCGGCTCGGTCGATCTTGAGTGCGGAATGCCTGTGGCGTCGGCCATTGAGGGCAAGGGACGCATCCAGGCCGGCGAGTTGCCGGCCGGAACTGCGGCTACGGTCTCGCATTTTGGACCGTACGACAACCTCCCGCAGACGTGGTCGGCACTGACGGAGTGGATGGAGACGCAGGGCCTCCAACCCGCCGGCGCGCCCTGGGAGGTCTACGTCACCGACCCGGGCGCGGAGGCCGACACGTCGAAATGGCAGACGGACATCTACTTCCCTGTTCGCTGAGCCTGGCTGAAGGCTGACTCGCTGAGACTCCAACTGCCTGACGAACGGATCGCGGAAATCCCGATCTGACCCTGGGTGGTTGCGCTGATATGCGCGACATGGTCGGCCGGGATTCCGCATCCGGGTTAGAGCTCTTCGGCGAAGCGGCCGGCCAGGCGCCGGAACATCCACCAGCCCACACCCAGCAGCGCCAGCGCCGTAACGATCGTCACCAGCGTGTGCCTGATCGGCGGGAACCCCCACATAAAGGCGTAGCGGTAGTCCGTAACAAGCGTTGCCATCGGATTGAACATGAACACCCATCGGTGAATGTCCAGGCCCAGCACCGTGTTATTCGGGACGATCGACATCGCATAAAAGATGGGCGTAAGGAAGAACCAGGCCAGCATGCCAACTTCGACAATGTGCTCCGTGTCGCGGAAAAACACGTTCACTGTCGCCAGCAGCAACCCCAGACCAAGCACAAACACCAGGTGCAGCAGCATTACCAGCGGCACCGCCAACATGGTCCGCGTCACCCCAACGCCAAATGGCAGCGCCACCAGCCAAAACACCACGTAGGCAAGGACGAAGTTGATGAAGCTGGCCAGCACCGCGCTCAGCGGTAGCAATTCACGCGGAAAGTAGACCTTCTTGATCAGCAACGCGTTTGACGTGACGCTGCGCATCGCGGTGGTCACGGCGTGCTGCGTGAACAGCCAGGGGACCAGCGCACTGAGCAGAAAAAACGGATAACGCTCAATCGGGTCGGTCTTGGCCAGAACCTGGAAGACCAGCGTGAAGACCCCCATCATCAGCAGCGGGTTGAGCAGGGCCCAGGCGAACCCAAGCACCGACCCGCGGTAGCGAACTTTCAGGTCGCGTACCACCAGGTTCCGCAGCAGGTCGGCGTACGTCAGCAGTTCGCGCGAGGCGGCTACGACGTGTCGGGCCGGGGCAATAGGCCCCTTTGCAGTAACGGTGCCCATAGAAGAAGGCCCCTCAACACAGGGGCTAGCCATTCTAGCGCGAGAGACCACGGAACGGCCGCCGATCTGGCACCGTGCTACGCTTCGGAGTCCGACAGGTGTAGGGGCCTGCGCTGCGCATGGAAATCACGTGGATCGGGGGCAGTTGCTTTCGATTCCGCGGACGCGACGGCGCGCTCGTCACCGACCCGCAGACATCCGGTCGAACTCGCAGATCCACCTTTCCGAAGGCCGACCTGGTCGCTCTCACCGACCCTGAATTGCCGCCCGGCGCTGAACGATTGGTCCTTCCGAACCACGATGGACGCGACACGTATGTCGCCGCCGGCCCGGGCGAATACGACGTTTCCGGCGTATACCTCCACGGCATTGCAAGCTCCCCGCCCCCCCACGACGGGGCCGCCCGCACCGTCTACGCGCTCGACATTGACCGGGTAACCGTAGCCCTGATCGCTAGCCTCAAATCCGAGATGACCAACGAAATGCTAGAGGAATTGGGTTCCGCACAGGTCCTGGTTGTTAGTGCCGATGACGGCGTTGAGCGCGTCGTCAAGCTGGTCAACCGCATCGAACCCAATCTGGTAATCCCGTATGGCCGGGCCGAAAACGGCAGGATCTCGTGGATGAACGCGGCAAAGGCCCTCAGTGAGGCCGAGCCCACACCCGAGACGTCCATCAGCGTCTCGGTGTCCAGCCTTCCCGAGCCCGTGGCGACGCGCGTGCTGGCGCCGCGCGCCGCCTGATGGCCGTCACCGGCGACCGGGCCGCACGCTGCCTGACCGCATCCAAACGCACCCCGTGAGTTGCGGCATGGCGCGAAAGTTCATTTTCGTCACCGGCGGTGTGCTCAGCGGCGTCGGCAAGGGTGTCAGCGTCGCCAGCATCGGCCGCCTGCTCAAGAGCCGCTCCCTTAAGGTCTCCGTGATGAAGCTGGACCCGTATATCAACGTGGACCCCGGCACCATGAGCCCGCTCCAGCACGGCGAGGTATTCGTGACCGTGGACGGTGCCGAGACCGACCTGGACCTCGGGCACTACGAGCGGTTTATCGACGAGAACCTCCGCGCGGTCAGCAATCTCACCACCGGCGGGGTCTATGACCGGGTCATCGGCCGCGAGCGGCGCGGCGACTTTCTCGGTGGAACCATTCAGGTCATTCCCCACATCACCGACGAAATCAAGGCGCGCATCCACGACGTGGGCAAGACCCACGACGCTGACGTCGTGATTGTGGAAGTCGGCGGAACGGTGGGCGATATCGAGAACATTCCGTTTGTCGAGGCGCTCCGCCAGATGCGCCGCGAGGTGGGCGACGAAAACGTGCTGTACGTGCACGTGACGTTGGTGCCGCGCATAGGCGCGACTGGCGAACTGAAGACCAAACCCACCCAGCACAGCGTGACGCAGCTTCGGGGGCTTGGAATCCACCCGGATGTGGTGATTTGCCGCTCCGATGCCCCGCTGAACCTCGAACTTCGCGAGAAGATCGCGCTCTTTGCCGACATCGATGCGCGTGCCGTGATTTCGAATATCGACGTGGACACCATCTACGAAGTGCCGCTGGCTCTCGAGGCCGCCGGCCTGGGCACGTTCATCGCCGAGAGCCTGCAGCTACCGGACGCCAAGCCGGATCTCGACGAGTGGCGAGGCATCGTCGCTGCGCTGCGTGAGCCTCGTCCACAGCTCGAAGTGGCCATCGTCGGCAAGTACGTCTCGCTGGCGGACTCCTACCTCAGCGTGATCGAGGCCGTTCGCCATTCAGGCATTGCGCTGGGCATCGATCCGGTGATTCGCTGGGTCGATTCAGAGGATCTCGAAGACCGCGACCCGGCCGATCTGCTGGATGGTGTGGCCGCGGTGATCGTGCCCGGTGGTTTTGGGCCTCGCGGCATCGAAGGCAAGATTCAGGCTGCACATTACGCCCGGGTCAACAAGGTTCCCTATCTCGGTCTCTGCCTGGGCATGCAGATTGCCGTGATTGAGTTCGCTCGCAAGGTTCTCGGCACGGACGACTGCGACAGCATTGAGTTCAACCCGGACACTCGTCATCCGGTCATCCATCCCATGCCCGAGTACTACGATGTGGCCGATATGGGCGGATCCATGCGGCTCGGCCTCTGGCCGTGCGAACTCGTGGAGGGCACGCTGGTACGCGCGGCCTATGGCCAGCCCTCGATCAGGGAGCGTCACCGCCACCGCATGGAATTCAACAACAAGTACCGCAGACTGCTTCGTGCCGAAGGCATGACCTTCAGCGGGCTGTCGCCGGACAGCAAACTGGTCGAGATCATCGAGTTTGAGGGTCACCCCTGGTTCGTCGGCTCCCAGTTCCATCCTGAATTCGCCTCGCGACCCAACCGTCCACATCCGCTCTTTACCGGCTTGCTTCGCTCGGCAATCCGTCACGCGGAGGGCCGTCAGCCGGTTTCACTGCTGGAATCCAGATCCGAGACCGTCACCTAACGACCCCAATCCCAGAACTACGGAGACTTATGCGTTCCCACACCGTCACGCCCCCTGGAAGGTGGCTTCCATGAGCACCGTGGCCGTCCTTGGCGCCCAATGGGGCGACGAAGGCAAAGGCAAGGTTGTCGACCGCTTCGCTCAAAACGCGGAGATGGTCATCCGATTTCAAGGCGGAAACAACGCCGGCCATACCGTCATCAACGATCAAGGCACGTTTGCGCTTCACCTGGCGCCGTCCGGGATATTCAATCCTGACGTCACGAACATCCTTGGACCTGGCACCGTCATCAACCCGGCGGCCCTGCTTGAGGAATTGGAGGAACTCCAGTCCCGAGCCAGCCTCTCGTTTGACAACTTTTGGATCGCCGAGCGCGCGCACGCCGTGATGCCGTACCACGTGGCGCTTGATGCCGCTGAGGAAGCCCAGCGCGGCGACCTTGCCCAGGGCACCACGCTCCGCGGCATCGGCCCGGCCTATGCCGACAAGGCGGCCCGTTCCGGCGTCCGGATGGGCGACCTTCTCGACGCCGACTTTTTGCAGGAGTGGCTGCCGGCGATCCTGGAACCCAAGAACCGGCTATTGGAGAACGGTTACGGCGTCGCGCCGCAGGATCCCCAGGCGCTGATCGATCAGGCCCTCGAGTGGGGCGAGACGCTCGCGCCGCTCATCGTCGACACGCTGCCAATCGTAGGCGCGGCGCTGGCCGAAGATCGACGCATCCTGCTCGAAGGCCAGCTTGGCGTCATGCGCGACCTTGACTGGGGCCACTACCCCTACGTCACCTCGTCCAGTCCGTCGGCCGGCGGCGCCTGCGTGGGCGCCGGCATTCCGCCGCGTGAACTCGACCAGGTCTGGGGCGTCGCCAAGGCCTTCTCGTCGTCGGTGGGCGAAGGACCGTTTCCAACTGAGCTATTCGATGAGACGAGCACCCATCTGCGGGAAGTCGCCGGCGGCGAGTACGGCGCGTCGACCGGCAGACCCAGGCGCTGCGGGTGGTTTGACGCCGTGGCCGTGCGCACCGCCGCTGCCCTCAGCGGCATCGACTGGCTGGCCCTGACCAAGGTCGACGCCCTTGACGGCCTCGAGCGCATCAAGGTCGCGGTCGCCTACGAACTTGATGGGCAGCGCACGGAATTGGCGCCCGATACGCGGAGATTCGATCGTGCCCGCCCAATCTTCGAGGAGTTCCCCGGTTGGATGACCCCGACCGAAGGGATCAACGATCTCGACGATTTGCCGCCGAATGCCCGCAGCTACGTCGAGTCCATCAGCCAGATCACCGGCATTCCTCTCGGACTGATCGGCACCGGTCGCCACCGCGACGCCGCCATCATCCTGCAAGACCCCTTCGCGTCGGTGTAGGCCAGTCAGCCGCGTTCGGTACGCTGGCGGCCAAGATCTCGCCCCGGCGGAGACAGACTTATGGCCACGGTGTCCGAGGGCGTACAAGCGCCTGAATTCCAACTGACGTCCACGGAAGGCGAGTCGTTCTCGCTGCTCGCTCGGCGTGGTCGCGCCAACCTGGTGCTCTTGTTCCTCAATGACGCTTCAGGTGGTACTGACACCGAGATCGCAACCTCGTTTCGCGATGCCAGCGACATCTTTCGTTCGGTACGGGCCACGGTGATCGGGATCGCCAAGGCTGAACTGGGCGACCTCAAAACGTTTCAGTCGACAAATTCGCTGGCCTTTGAACTCCTCAGCGACGACGGATCCGTGGCCGCGGACTACGGCGTTCGTGTGCGGCAGGGCTTCGGCCCCTTCTCGCGCGAACGCTTCCGCCGCAGCACCTTCCTGGTGGACCGCACCGGCGTCGTCCGCCGCATCTTCCGTGACGTGGACGCCCGGGAACACGTAAACGAAGTGCTCGCCGCCCTCGACGAGGGCCTCTAGACCACGCTCGCTCATCCGTCGAGCTGTCCAAGGCAAGCCCAGGCGGCAGCCATTCGCTATAATCCTGCCAGCCTTTAATCCAGTCCAGCGAGGCGGAAAGGCTGCACTTTGCGGCGCGCTGTCTCTGGCGGATTAGGGGCCCTTCGGGCCCTTTCTTTTTGCCCGAAACGCCATGGGAGGCAACGTGGCGGTGAACGGCGGCGGCCGCTTGGTCATGTCGGCTGACGATCTGCGTCGGACGTTGACTCGCATCGCGCACGAGATCGTCGAACGTAATCGCGGCGCCACCAACCTGGTCTTCGTGGGCGTGCCCCGGCCCGGTCCCATCCTCGCGCGCCGCCTGGCCGAAGCCGTTGCCTCCTTCGAGGACGTGCAGGTGCCCACCGGCGCAGTCGACATCTCGCTGTACCGCGACGACCTCGTCAGCCGCGCCACGACGCCGCCCATGCACCCAACCGATATCCCGGTCGATGTCACCAGCCGCGACGTCGTGCTTGTTGACGACGTGCTCCACACGGGACGGTCCACTCGTGCCGCCCTGGACGCCCTCACCGACTTTGGGCGTCCCAGCACGATCCAGCTGGCCGTAGTCGTGGACCGCGGGCACCGCGAACTGCCCATTCGCGCCGACTACGCGGGAAAGAACATCCCCACCGCACTCTACGAGAACGTGGAAGTGTGCTTGGAGGAATTGGATGGCGAAGACGCCGTTCGCATCGTCGCCAATCCGGAGGTCGCCAATGCCGCTGCATCGTAGGCACCTGATCGATGTCGCCGACTTCTCCCGCGACGAGTTCGACACGGTCCTCGATACCGCGGCGTCAATGCGTCAGGTGCTCGATCGCCCCATCCGGCGGGTGCCGACCCTGCGCGGCAAGTCCATCGTCAACATGTTCTTCGAGCCCAGCACCCGCACCCGCGTCTCGTTCGAGCTGGCCGGCAAGTCGCTAAGCGCGGACGTCGTCAACGTCGCCGCCTCGGGTAGCAGCGTCGAAAAGGGCGAGTCCCTGGTCGACACGTTCCACACCATCCAGGCCCTCGGCGCCGACATGGTCATCATTCGCCATGCCTGCGCCGGCGTGCCAGACCTGGCCGCGCGCCACCTCAACTGCGGGGTGGTAAACGCCGGCGATGGCCTGCGCGGCCATCCCAGCCAGGCGCTGCTGGACCTCTTCACGGTGCGAGAACATGCCGGCGACCTGGAAGGTCTGAAGATGGTCATCGTGGGCGACATGCTGCACAGCCGGGTCGCCCGCTCTGACATCTGGGCCTTCGCCCGCATGGGTGCGCACGTCTACCTCAGCGGACCGCCCACCGTGCTACCGCCCGACTTCGGCAACCTGCTGAACGGCGACGGCATGGTGCGCGTGGAGTACGACCTTGACCGCGCCATTGATGGCGCCGACGTGGTGATGGCTCTTCGCATCCAAAAGGAGCGCATGGCCGGCGGCCTGCTGCCCGATCTCCGCGAATACGCGCGACGCTGGGGCATCACGCCTGCCCGCCTTCGTCGCGCCGACCGCCAGGTATTGCTCATGCACCCGGGTCCCATGAACCAGGGCATCGAAATCTCGTCCGACGTCGCCTACGGCGAGCAGTCGGTGATCACCGAACAGGTAACCAACGGAGTGGCCGTGCGCATGGCCATCCTCTACCTCTTGCTGACAGGAACGCACTGATGAGCCCCTACTTCGCCCGCCCGCCGCGCGAGATCCTGCCCGGCGTCTACCAATGGACCGTGGCCTGGCACCGCTTTCCGCTGGAGTCCTATCTCGTCGACACCGACGACGGCGTGATCGCCATTGATCCGCAGGACTTGTCGCCCACGGCTCTCCAGGGCGTGCTGTCCCGCGTTCGTCACGTCATCCTCACCAACCACTATCACGAGCGGGCCGCCGCGATGTGGCGACATCGCTTCGACGCTCCGGTCTGGGCGCCCCACGGAGACGTGGACGACCTGGAAACGCTGACCCCCGACCACGTCTATTCGGCCGACAGCGAACTTCCCGGCGGACTGCAAGCCATCGGGCTTGGCGGCATCAGTGCCGGCGAACACGCGCTGTACACCAGTGAGAACCGTGGCGTGCTCTTCGTCGGCGACGCGCTGGGCACGACCAGCTATTGGACCCACGGCGAGGGTGAGATAGGTGCCCATCCGCGCATGCGACCGCCGACGCTGCTACGAAAGCTCCTTGATCTGGACTTCACCAGCATCACCGTCGGCCACGGAGAGCCAATTCTGGACCAGGCCAAGGTCGCCCTGGCTGCCTACCTGGAGTCCGCCGGTGTCCGATAGCGGGCCGCTCGTCATCCGCGGCGGGCGCGTGCTTGATCCATCGCAGCGACTCGACCGCGTCGCCGACGTGGTGATCGAAGACGGTCTCGTGGCTGCCATCGACCCACCCGACGGTCAGCTGCCCCTGGGCGATCCCATGGTTGTCGACGCCCGCGGCCTCGTGGTCACGCCGGGCTTCGTGGACATCCATGCCCACCTCCGCGTGCCAGGCTTCGAGTACAAGGAAGACTTGGCCAGCGGAACTCGTGCCGCCGCGGCAGGCGGCTTCACCACCGTCTGCGCCATGCCCAACACCAATCCGGTCATCGATTCGCGCAGTGTGGTCGAGTACGTCCTGGAGCAGGCGGCCGCTGATGCGGTCGTGCGCGTCCATGTCCTCGCCGCGATGAGCATGGGCCAGGCCGGCAAGCAGTTGGTGGAGATGGGCGACTTGAGCGATGCGGGCGCCATCGGATTCACCGATGACGGCATCCCGGTAGCAAGCTCCAAGCTCATGCGTCACGCCCTGGAGTACGCCGCGCAACTCGGGCGACCCATCAGCAACCACGCCGAGGATCTGGCGCTGACCACCGGCACCGCCATGCACGAGGGACCCACGTCCATGCGCCTGGGCCTTCCCGGAACCCCGCGACAGGCCGAAGAAATCATGCTGGCGCGCGACTTGCTCCTGGCCGAACTCACCGGCGGGCGCTACCACTGCATTCACGTCACCTCCGGCGGATCCGTCGACTTCATCCGCCGCGCCAAGGACCGCGGCGTCAACGTCACAGCGGAAGTTTCGCCGCACCACCTGACGCTGACCGATTCCCTGGTTGCCGGTCGCACCGAGCCCGTCAGCGCCGCGCTGGTGCCCTACGACGCCAATACCAAGGTCGCTCCGCCGCTGCGGGAGCAAAGCGACTGTGACGCCCTGCTCGCGGCGCTGCGCGATGGAACGATCGACTGCATCGCGACCGACCACGCCCCGCACGCCTTGCACGACAAGGACATGGAGTTCGCCCATGCCGCCGTCGGCTTTACAGGACTCGAGACGGCCCTGCCCCTCGTCCTGACCCTCGTCCACGACGGCCGTTTGGATCTTGGCGACGCCGTGCGGTTTCTCACCGTCGAACCCGCTCGCTGCTACAACCTGGCAGGCGGAACACTCCAACCTGGACAGCCAGCCGACATCACCATCTTCGATCCCGATGAGGAGTTCGTCGTCGAACCTTCTTTGCTGCAGTCGAAGGGCAAGAACACGCCGCTGGCCGGGATGCCGATGCACGGCGTGGTCCATCAGACCTTTGTCGACGGCGTTGAAGTCTTCAACCGCGCGTCGTTGGAGCCGGTAGGCGCGCGTGCCGGCTAGCGACTACGCCGTCCTCGCTCTCGAGACCGGCGATACCTTCTTCGGCTTCGCCTTCGGCGCGGAGGCTCCCGGCGCTGGCGAGGTTGTCTTCAACACCAGCATGACCGGCTACCAGGAAATCTCGACCGACGCCTCCTACCGCGGGCAGATCGTCGTCATGACCTATCCGCTCATCGACAACTACGGAGTCAATCCCGACGACGTGGAATCGCGCCGGCCCTGGATCGCCGGCCTGGCCGTCCGCGAATTGGCGCCGACCCACAGCAACTGGCGCCAGCAGAGCGACATGCACGGCTTCCTGGCCCAGCACGGAATCCCGGGTATTCAGGGCATCGACACCCGCGCCCTCACGCGTACCCTGCGAATCAAGGGCCACAAGCGCGGCGTGCTGCGTCGCGCCCCGGCAAGCGTCGCCAACGGCTTGGACCGGTTTACCTGGATTCGCGGCCAGGCGCCCTGCGCGAAGGCATGGGCAGCCGACCAGATACAGGCGGCCAAGCGCGTGCTTCCGTACAGCGAGCATCGCTATGTGAGCGAGGTCACCACCCCCGACCGCCACGTGGCCGGTCCTGTGCGCTGGGCGCCTTGGCCGACACCACCGCAACGCGCCGACGCTCCGCGCATCGCGCTCCTGGACGTTGGAGTCAAGACCAACATCGTGCGCTCGCTCGTCAGCCGCGGATGTCACGTGGACGTCCTGCCCTATGGGGCCAGCGTGCAGGAAGTCGAGGGCACCGATCCCGACGGTGTCCTGGTCTGCAACGGCCCGGGCGATCCCGAGCAGGCCGATCGAGCCATCGAAACCGTCCGCGACCTGATTGGCCGCCGCCCGCTCATGGGCGTCTGCCTGGGACACCAGATTCTCGGCCTGGCGATCGGCGCAACCACCAGCCGGCTTCCTTACGGCCACCGGGGCGCCAACCAGCCAATCAAGGACTTGGATACGGGCCGCGCCCACATCACGTCCCAGAATCACGGCTTCCAGGTGGATGCGGCTTCCATCCCTCCGAGCAGCGGCTTCCGCGTCAGTCACGTCAACCTGAACGACGGCTCAGTCGAAGGTCTGGCTCACGACTCGCTGCCCGTCTTCTCGGTGCAATATCACCCGGAGGCCAGCCCCGGCCCTCAGGACAACCAGTACCTCTTCGACCGCTTCCTCGACCTCGTCGACGCAGACCGCAGCGCATGAAGCTGACCAACCCAGCAACCCGAGCCCATGCCTGACCTCTCGTCGGTTCTCATCATCGGCTCCGGCCCAATCGTCATCGGCCAGGCGGCCGAATTCGACTACGCCGGCACGCAGGCCTGCAAGGCCATGCGCGAGGAGGGTGTCCGCTCCATCCTGATCAACTCCAACCCGGCCACGATCATGACCGACGAAGACATCGCCGACCGCGTCTACATCGAGCCGCTGACGGTTCCCCTAATCGAGCGCGTGATTGCCAGGGAACGTCCCGACGGACTGCTCGCCTCGATGGGCGGCCAGACCGGACTCAACCTGGCCGTGGATCTGGCTGATGCCGGAATCCTCGATAAGTACGGCGTGCGTGTCCTGGGCACGCCGATCGAGGCTGTCCGTGACGGCGAGGACCGCGAACGGTTCCGCGCCCTGATGCAGCGCATCGGCGAACCTGTGCCCCAGAGCCGCATCGTCACCTCGCTGCCTGAAGCCTGGGAATTCGCCCAAACCTGCGGCTTCCCCCTGATCATCCGGCCCGCCTACACCCTCGGCGGTAGCGGCGGCGGCGTCGCTTATCACGAGGACGAGTTCGAAGCCGTTGTCTCACTTGGCCTGCAGACCAGCCCCATCCGCCAGGTACTCATCGAGCGCTCGCTGATCGGCTGGAAAGAAGTCGAATACGAGGTGATGCGCGACGGCGCCGACAACTGCATCACCGTCTGCAATATGGAGAACTTCGATCCGATGGGCGTCCACACCGGCGACTCCATCGTCTTCGCGCCGTCACAGACGCTGAGCGACAAGGAGTACCAGATGCTCCGCAGCGCGTCGCTCAAGATCATCCGCGCCCTGGGCGTCGAGGGCGGCTGCAACATCCAGTTCGGCCTTGATCCGCATTCGTTTGACTACTTCGTGATCGAGGTCAATCCGCGGGTCAGCCGCTCGTCCGCGCTCGCTTCCAAGGCCACCGGCTATCCCATTGCCCGCATCGCCGCCAAGATCGCCTTGGGCCGCCGGCTGGACGACCTGCGCAACCCCATCACGCAAACCACGTCGGCCGCGTTCGAGCCGGCCCTGGACTACGTCGTCACCAAGATCCCCCGCTGGCCGTTCGACAAGTTCGCACGCGCGGACCGGCGCCTGGGCACCCAGATGAAGGCCACCGGGGAGGTCATGGCCATCGAGCGAACGCTTGAAGCCTCGCTCAACAAGGCTGTACGCGGCATGGAAAACGGCGGCCGCACGCTCCTGTGGGAAGACCCCGAGTGGCGTTCGAACGAGACCGCCATCTGGTGGCGCATCGAGCACGCGCACGACGAACGGCTCTGGGCCGTAATGGCCGCCCTTCGACGTGGCGCAACCCCGGACGAAATCAACCGCCGATCCGGGATCGATCGATTCTTCCTGGACAAGATGGCCAACATTCTGGCGACTGAACGCCGACTGCTGGCCGAGCCGCTCACCCCGGAACTGGTCTGGCACGCCAAGCGCCAGGGGTTTTCCGACGCCATGATCGCCTCGCTTGGCGACACCCTGCCCGAGCGAGTGCTCGAACTGCGGGAAGCTGCCGGCATGCGGCCTACCTTCAAGATGGTCGACACCTGCGCCGCCGAATTCGATGCCGCGACGCCCTATTTCTGGAGCACCTACGAGTCCGAGAATGAGGCCGTTGTACGCGGTGAGCCCGCGGCCGTCGTGCTCGGCAGCGGACCTATCCGCATTGGTCAGGGCATCGAGTTCGACTACTGCTCGGTGCACTCGGCCTGGGCCCTGGAGAATGCCGGACGCGAAAGCGTGCTCATCAACTCCAATCCCGAAACAGTGAGCACCGACTTCGACACCTCCACCCGCCTCTACTTCGAAGCGCTCGACGAAGAGAGCGTCGCCGAGGTGCTGAGAAACGAGGCCAGGAACGGTGCGGCGCCGCCTATCGTGGCCCAGTTCGGCGGACAAACGGCCATCAACCTGGCCGGGCCCCTGTATAACGCCGGGTTTCGAATCGCCGGGAGTGGCGTCGCCGCCATCGACGAGGCCGAGAACCGCGACAAGTTCGACCGCTTTCTGGAACGTCTGGGCATCCTGCGCCCACCCGGCGCCGCCGTGACCCGGATACGCGACGCCCTGGCTGTGGCCGACGGCCTCGGCTATCCCGTGGTGGCGCGCCCCTCCTACGTCCTCGGCGGCCGGGCCATGCAAGTCGTCGACGACCGCGCCGAGCTCGAAAGCTATATCGAGAAAGTCACTCAGCCGTCACCCGAACATCCGGTGCTCATCGACAAGTACTTGCAGGGCCGCGAGGTCGAGGTCGACGCCATCTGCGACGGTCGCGACTCGCTGATTCCAGGAATCATGGAGCACGTCGAGCGCGCCGGCGTGCATTCCGGCGACAGCTTTGCCGTATATCCGCCGGTCAGCGTTAGTCCTGACGAAGAGGCCGTGCTCCTCGACTACACCCAGCGCATCTGCGCTGGTCTGGGCGTGCGTGGCCTCGTCAACATCCAGTACGTGCTGTTTGGCGGCGAGGTCTACGTGCTGGAAGTGAACCCGCGCGCCAGCCGCACCGTGCCGTTCCTGAGCAAGGCCACCGGCGTCCCGATGGTCAAGCTGGCTACCCGGGTAATGTTTGACGCGACCCTGGCCGATCTCGGTTACGAACCCGGCCTCGTGCCTGCGCGACCATTGTTTGCGGTCAAGGCGCCGGTGTTCTCCACGGGCAAACTCTCCGGCGTAGATACCTATCTCGGCCCGGAAATGAAGTCCACCGGCGAGGTGATGGGCGTTGACGCGACCTATCCGGCTGCCCTCCACAAAGCCATGATCGCCTCGGGCATCGATGTGCCGGCCAGCGGCGATCTGCTGGTGTCGATCGCCGACCGCGATAAGGCCGAGGCGGCTCCCATCGTTGCCGACTTTGCCGATCTGGGCTTCGGCCTATTGGCCACCGACGGCACCGCCGACTACATCGAGACCCACCTCGAATTACCCGTACGACGGGTGGGCAAGATGCGCAGTGGGAGTCCCAACGTCGAGGACTTCATCCGCGAGGGTCGCGCGGCTCTCGTGATCAACACCCTCACCGGACGCCGCGAAGCCATTCAAGACGGCCACTACATGCGCCGGGCCGCCGCCGAGACGCGGACCCCGTGCCTGACCTCGCTGGATACGGCCCGGGCACTGGCCGCCGCATTGCGCCAGGCGCGCGGCGCCTTCACGGTCCGAACAGTCGACGAATATCGCGCCGCACGCGTATGACCAGGCGGATCGAATCCGCCCGTGTGCTGCGCAATTCGCGCATCACCGAACGGCTCTGGTGGTGCGAGTACCAAGCGCCCCGGATCGCCGCCAGCGCCCGCCCCGGCCAGTTCGCCCACGTCCTGTGCAGCGCACCCGACCAGCTCGATCCGTTGCTTCGCCGTCCGCTCAGCTTCAGCCGCATCGAACCCGATCACGGACGCGTCGCCTTCCTGATCGACACTGTCGGCCGCGGAACCACCTGGCTGGTGGATCAGCCAGTCGGGGCTGAAATCGACATGCTGGGACCGCTCGGCGGTAGCTTTGAATTTCAGCCAGATCGTGGACGGGCGCTTATGGTTGGCGGCGGCATCGGCCTGGCCCCCCTCATTGCGCTCGCCGACCTGGCGCCGGCCCAGGGTGTGCAAGTTCGCCTGCTGGCAGGCGGACGCGATGCCCACCAGGTGACGCCGCGGGAGTGGCTGGAGTCAAGCGTCGACTATCGAATTGCCACCGACAACGGCGCCCTCGGCCACCACGGCTTCGTAACCGACCTGGTCCCCGGCCACTTCGCCTGGTGCGACCAGATCTTCGTCTGCGGTCCCACACCAATGATGCGGGCGATGGCCGAACTCACCGGAGAACTCGCAGCTTCCCACGGCCCCCGGCCAGCCTTCACCTCCCTCGAAGCCCGCATGGGCTGCGCCATGGGCGTCTGCTACTCCTGCGTCGTCCAGACCACCACCGGCCCACAGCGCGTCTGCCACGACGGTCCTGTCTTTCCGCAGTCCTCCCTCACCTGGACCTGGGACCACGTCCCCGTCAGAGCCCGGACGTCCAGCTGCTAAGCGAGCTTGCGATTCACGTCGCGCCTCGCGTCCAGAGCTGGCGAGACAAGGCGGTAGACGGTGTAGCTCCAGTCGGCGTCCGCCTCGATCCACCCGGCGACGTCCGGCCGCTTAGCAAGCGCGTCGCGAACGAAAGCGAGTTGGTCGGTGGCGGCGCTGTGGGTGGCGGTAAAGGCGGGCCAGAACTGGGCATCGGGGGGTGCGGCCTTGCGTCCGGCCCGTACGTCCAGGAGCAACTGAAGAACGTGATCAATCGTAAGGTTTGCGCCCGGATCGATGCCGAGGACTTCGGCGGCCAGCTCAGGACGGTGCACATGCCGCCCGGTCAGAGGTCGCCCAACGGCGGCCAGGCAGGCCACGGGCATGACGATGGTCGCGCCGGACGGCATGGCGGGCTCGTGGTCCGCCGGAACCTTGAGCAGTCGCCGGCGGGCGCCGTCGGCTTCCACGATCAGGACGTCCGCGCCGGAGGCGCGCAGCAGGTCGGGCGCCAGATCGGGCGGAATGCCGTTGTAGCGGCGCGGGGTGGGGGCGGCGGTTACGACGGTGATGACGGGATGCGCGTCCAGCGCCGGCGGCAGGTCGGCTTGCCAACGGTCGGGCGGCGAGATCAGCAGCCGGGGCGAGCGGGCAAGCGACGGTCGGTGGATGTTGGTGGACTTCGTCGTCACCACCCGCAGGCCGCGCTCCGCGAGCGCGTTGGCCAGGGCGAACATGGTGGTGGTCTTGCCGCCCGCACCCACGATGGCCACGATGTCCCCCGGCCCGGCGATGTCCGCCAGCGGCATGATGGACGCGCCTCGCGAAGTCACGAACCGGCTCTCATGAGCAGGCTCCCGGCGTCACGATGAGCATTGCGCGGCTGTTGTACAAGCGCCGCGCGTACACTGCGAGCGGGTTTCCATGAACAGGGGTTGTGCATGCCCTGCGCGTTGATTACGGGCATTACCGGTCAGGACGGCTCATATCTGGCGGAGTTTCTGCTGGAGAAGGGCTACAAGGTGGTGGGCGTCGTGCGGCGCACCAGCACGGAGAACAACGGCCGCATCCAGCACTTGCAAGACGACTTGGTGCTTGAGCCGGGTGACTTGCACGATCAGTACTCACTGATCGAGATCATGCAGCGGCACCGGCCGGACGAGGTGTACAACCTGGCGGCCCAATCGTTTGTACCCGCGTCATGGAAACAGCCGGTGCTGACCGGCGAGGTGACGGCGCTGGGCGCGACCCGGGTGCTGGAAGCCATCCGCGCGGTGGACCCCACGATCAAGTTCTACCAGGCCTCAAGCAGCGAAATGTTCGGCCAGGTACAGGAGTGGCCGCAGAGCGAGTCCACGCCGTTCTATCCGCGCAGTCCGTACGGGGTCGCCAAGCTTTACTCGCACTGGATCACCATCAACTACCGCGAAAGCTATCGAATGTTCGCCTGCTCGGGCATCTGCTTCAACCACGAGTCGCCCCGGCGCGGACTGGAGTTCGTGACCCGCAAGCTGAGCTATTCGGCGGCGCGCGTGCATCACGGCGTGATTGACGAGGTGCCGTTTGGCGACCTGTCGACGCGGCGCGACTGGGGCTATGCGCCGGATTTCGTGCGCGGGATGTGGCTGATGCTGCAACAGGATGAGCCCCGCGACTACGTGCTGGCGACGGGTGAAACGCACTCGGGCAACGAGTTCGCCAACCTGGCGTTCGGCCACCTGGGACTTGACGCCGAGGACCACATCAGCGTCAGCGAGGACCTGTTTCGGCCGGCGGAGGTTCATCGGCTGATCGGGGATCCCACGGCCATCCGCGAGGACCTGGGATGGGAACCGTCGGTCACATTCGAGGAACTGGTCCGCATCATGGTGGACGCGGACGTCGAGATGGTCGCGGATGAGATTGCGCACGCCGAGATAGCGGCCGGGCGCAGCGCGGGCTGAGCCTGGCAAGACTGGTGTCAGGCGCGGTCCTTGTCACCGGGGCGGCGGGGTTTATTGGGACGCGCACGGTCCAGGCATTCCATGGCGCCGGCCGTGACGTCGTCGGGGCGTCCTATCGAGGCGATGCCGCCGCGGGGCTTGAAGCGATGGATCTGCAGGATGCCCGCCAGGTAGAGGAGGTCGTGGCGCGCGTCCGGCCCTCGGTTGTGGTGAACCTGGCGGCGGTCGCCAATCCCGGCGAGGCCCAGGCCAACCCTCAGCGCACATACGACATCAATGTGCTGGGTCAGTTGCGATTGATCCAGGCCATGCTGCGCCACACGCCAGGCGCACGGCTGGTGGCGATGAGCAGCGCGGAGATCTATGGCCGGATCGAGACCGGCGAGTTGCTCAGCGAGGACGCGCCATTGCGGCCGGCGTCCGTATACGCGACCACCAAGGCGGCGGCGGATCTGCAGGCGCTGCAATACCATCTGTCCGATGGATTGGACGTGGTGAGGTTGCGCTTGTTCGGCAGCGTTGGGCCGGGTCGTTCGGCCGAGTATTTTCCGGGCCGCCAGGTGCACTACGTGGCGGCGATGCTGAACGGGCAGGCCGAGCCGGTGGTGCCGACCTTCAGCCTGGCCGGCGCCCGGGACTATGTGGACGTGCGCGACGTCGCGGAGGCGATTGTGGACGCGGCCAATTGCGGTGGCGCCGGGGCGGTCTATAACGTCGCGACCGGACGCGCGTGGCCGCTGCGCCACATCGTGGAGCGACTGATTCAGATTGGCGGCGTGGCCGCCGAAATCAACGAAGAGCGGAAGCTGCCGCCCGGACGACAAGGCGCCGTCGTGGCCGGTGACGCAACCCGACTGCGTGAGGACACCGGCTGGCAGCCGCGCATCACCATGGAGGACTCATTGCGAGACGCACTTTTCGAGGCTGGCCGGGTGGCGTCCAGGGCGGAAGCCTAGGATGGCGCCCCTGGCCGAAACACCTATCAGATTTGGGACGGACGGCTGGCGTGCCGTCATAGGCGGCGACTACACGTTCCGCAACGTCGGCCGCGTTGCCCAGGGCTTTGCAACCTTCGTGCGGCGCAACTGGCGCTGGGAGAACGGCATCGTGGTCGGGTACGACCGCCGTTTCGGTTCGGAGCGCTTCGCCCCGTACGTGGCGTCGGTGCTGGCCGGCAACAGCATCCCGGTGCATCTCGTCGACACGCCCTGCCCGACACCAGTGGCGGCCTTCAGCACCGCTGATATACGCGCCGCCGGGGCGGTCATGATCACCGCCAGCCACAATCCGCCGGCGGACAACGGATTCAAGGTTCGCACGGCCACTGGAGCGGCCGTGGACCCCGACGCCCTGGCCTTGATCGAGACCGCGGTCGCCGAGGTCGACGGTGACGACGTGGGTTTCCTGGATGCGGTGACGGCTGAGCGGGCAGGGCTGCTGCGCCCGTTCAGTCCGGATGCCGCATATCTCAATCACGTCGCCAACCTGGTGGACCTGGAAGCGCTGCGCGCCCGCGACATGCGGGTGGTTGTGGACGCAATGTATGGCTCGGCCGCCGGATGGCTGCCCCGGATTCTCGAGGGTGGGCGGCTTGACGTGACCGAGATCCACAGCGAGTGGAACCCGCGGTTTCCAGGCCTGGCGCGGCCGGAGCCGATCCCGCCGCAGACGGACGAGGCCGCGAAGGTGGTTCGAGACACTTCAGCCGCCGTCGGCATCGTCACGGACGGCGACGGCGACCGGCTGGGAGTCGTGGACGAAGACGGCGAGTTCGTGGACCAACTGCGCACGATCGGCCTGCTGGCGTACTACTTCCTTGAACACGGCGGGCTGCGGCAGCCGCTCGTAAAGACGCTCACGACGTCCTCGATGCTGGAACGACTCGGCCAGCAGTACGACGTGCACGTGGAAGAAGTCGGCGTGGGCATGAAGTTCGTGGCCCCGGCCATGCGGGACCTCAACGCGGTGATGGGCGGCGAAGAGAGCGGCGGGTACGTGTTTCAGCCGCACATGCCGGAGCGCGACGGCGTGGTGGCGGGGCTGTATTTCCTGGACCTGATGGCGCGCGAGGGCAAGACCCCAGCCGAACTGGTAGCACTGTTGTTCGAGAGGCTGGGGCGCGAGTACCACTACGCCAGGTACGACCTGGAGTTTCCGGCGGAGGAGCGAGCGGAAATCGAGGCGCGGGTGCAGGTCTGGATGCCGGACGCCATTGATGGGTCGCGCGTGTTGCGCCGCAACGAGATGGATGGGTTCAAGTACTACCTGGACGACGAGAGTTGGCTCCTGATCAGGTTCTCGGGTACCGAGCCGCTGCTGCGGGTCTACACGGAAACCACGTCGACCGAGCGCGTGGCCATCCTGCTGGAGATCGGCGCAAGTGCCGCCGGGGTGGAGGTCCCGTCCACATGAGCGACCAGGACGTCACCGTCGTCGCGAAGCCGTGGGGTCGCGAAGTGATCTACGCCTCGACCGAGCTGTACATCGGCAAGATCATCGAGATCAACGCCGGCGCGCGGCTGAGCCTCCAGTATCACGAGGCAAAGGACGAGACGATTTACGTGCTCGACGGACGGTTGCGGCTGGTGATCGGCGACTCGGCCGAGGCGCTGGAAACGCGCGACCTGGACGAGGGTGCCAGCGTGCGCGTGGATACCGGAAAAGTGCACCGCTATGAGGCGCCGCACGGCGACGTACGCGTTTTGGAAGTCTCGACCCCTCACCCCGACGATGTCGTGCGCTTGGTGGACGACTATGGGCGCGAGGGCACGTCCGCGCCCTGACGTTCGGCCCGGGCTCCTTCGGTGCGCCGTTGATGGGCTAGCGCGATTGCCTCCGCTACCAGGTAGATGGCCGCAACGGCCGTCCCGATCAGAAGCACGGTGAGGACGGCGCGCGGCGAGTCGTGAGCGAACGCGTAGCCGGCGACTGTCGCGGCCAATAGAACGACCAGGCCAATCCAGACGCGCAGGTGACCGGCGCCGATGTGCAAACTGGCGGTGACCACGGCGATGGCCAGCAGCGCGGCGGCCGCCACATAGAGGGGAAGCAGTTCGGCGTAGGGTGGGTAGCGGTCGCCGAAGACCAAGCCGTACACACTTTCGGGCCACGCCAGGATGATGAGCGCGCAGGCGCCCGAAACCGCGGCCATCAGGGCCAGGCTCGCCAGGTAGGCGCGGATGACTCCCGCGCCGACGGCAGCCCGCCAGACGACGAAGGGCAAGAGCACTACCCCCACCATCATGCCGCTCCAGAAGACGATGCGTCCGATGAGTGCCAGGGCCGCATAGGCGGCGGCTTCATCCGGGCTGAAGAAGGCTTTGACGGCCAGTACATCCAGGTGCAGCAGGCCGGCGAGCGCGAAGAGTATCAGGGCCACGCGTACGTGATCCGCAATACCCAGCGGCGCCGCTTCCGTTTCGGACGGCGCGTCCGGTCGATTTAAGACGCCTCGAGCACTCAGCCAGCCGAAGATGATGCCGCCCAACGCGGACGCCGGACTGGCCAGCAGGGCGCCCGTGGCCCCGCCGCCGGCCAGCACGGTTGCCGCGCCGACGATGAGGCGTCCGAAGCCGTGCGCGGCCAGGGCGAAGCCGAGGCCGACGAATTCACGTGCGCCCTGCGTAATGCCGCGCGCCACCGGTTCGAAGGTCAGGGCGCCGGCTGCAACGCCGGCAACCACGACCGGCCACGGCGAGGTCAACTGGAGCGCGGACTGAATGAGGGGCGATGCCGCCACGATTCCGAGCATGAGAATCAGGGAAACGAGGCCGGTCCATCGGACGATTGATCGAGTCAGGGTCCGCAGTTCGTTCAGACGGCCCAGGGCGACCAGTTCGGCGGCCTGGCGCGCCACCAGCGTCTGAACGACCTGCGCCGGGGTGACCAGCAGCGACAGCGCGCCGAGCACTGCGAAGGCCTCGGCGTAGGCGCGCGGCTCCAGCCCGCGGGCCATGATGAGCTGAAATGTCGAGGTGGCGGCGCTGCCCATGAGCAGAAACGGCGCCAGCCGCCCGTTGTCCCGCAGGATCGTCTGGACGATGCGCGGAGCCGACGCCGAAGCGTCGACCCTGGAGGTGTCGAAGCTGGTGTTCAGTCCTTGTAGTCGTCCCGGGCCGGGCTCCAGGCCTCAATCAGGAAGCAGCGGCTGGTGGCGGTGGCCTCGTGCGGCACGCCGGATGGAACACACCAGCAATTGCCCGGTTCAATGGAATGCACGACGTCGCCGATCTTGAGGTCGAACGTTCCTTCGATGCAGTAGCCGATTTGTTCGTAGACGTGGTCGTGCAAGGGCACCACACCGCCTTCCTCGAGGTGAATCTCGGCCACCAGCATCGTCTCGCCCCATATGAGGGTGCGTCGGCGCACGCCGGGCATCATTTCGGCGAAGGGTCGGTCAGCATTCGAAACGATTGGCACGATGAGTCTCCGTGTCACTCACGCTTGGCGCATTGTCGCAAGCTGCGCGGGTCCGGTGGGTTATTCAATTGGTGGGCGGTCGAGGGCCTGGCGAATCAAGTCCAGGCCGGGTTCCTCGCCCCGCACCTGGAGCGGGGGCCAGTCGCCCTTGAGACCAGTTTCCGAGGAAATGCACACGATTTCGTCGTCGGGGTCGATCAGGCCTTCGCGGGCCAGGCGGGCGGTGACGGCGAGGGGAACGGCGCCGGTCGGTCCGATCCAGAGGCCTTCGACCCGCGCCAGCCGGCGCTGCATGTCGAGGGTTTCCTCGTCGGACACGTCCCCGGCCAGCCCGTCCTGTTCGCGGATGCGGCGGAGGGTGAGGCGTCCCTTGGCGCCCATGTCGCCGACGGCGGTGCCTTCGGCCACGGTGTAGCCGATCGTCTTCGCCCCTAGTTCGTCGCCGGTCCGCCAGGCTTCGGCGATGGTGTTGGCCTCGGTGGACTGCGCCGAGACCGGCCGCGGGGGGGTCTCGATACGTCCCGTGGCCGCCAGGGCTGCCCAGGCGCGCTGCCCGGCCAGCAGCGTTTCGCCCATCCCGACCGGATACACCATCAGGTCGGGCGCGCGCCCAAGCTGCTCGTAAGTCTCCAGGGCGATCGACTTCTTGCCCTCCTGCTTGAACGGGTTTCGGGAGGCGCCGCCGTCGAAGAACCAGCGGCGATCAACGGCGGCGTCGAAGTGCCGGATCATGTCGTCATAGACGCCGTCGTACCAGATCACGTCGCTGGCGACGCCCGCAATGTGGGCCATCTTGGCGGCCGTGCTCTGGGTGTAGCAGCAGACCAGGCCGCGCAGGCCGGCGCGGGCGGCGTAGGTGGCAATGGACGAGGCGGCATTGCCGGTTGAGACCACGCCGATGGCGTCGAAGCCGAACTGGCGGGCGCACGACACGGCCGTCTGGCTGGAGCGGTCCTTGACGGTTCCCGTGGGATTGGAGCCGTCGAACTTGATCCAAAGTCGGCGAAGGCCGAGTTCCGCGCCGAGGCGCGGGATCGGGAACAGCGGCGACGGCTGCTCGCCCAGGGTGACGAAGTTGGCGGCGTCGTGCACGGGCATCCAGGCGGCGTAGCGCCAGACGCCGGTTCGCTGGGGCTGGACCAGGGGCTCGTCCGACAGCCGCTGTGTGTCGTACTGGATTTCCAGCAGCCCGCCGCAGGCCTTGCAATTCAGGGTGTATTCGAGCGCGTGGGACTGCTGGCAGTCGACGCAGCGCAGGCAGGTTGCGGCGGATTCGGAGCGCACGGGTCCGGTCCATGGCAGACGGGAAGCGATAGCGTACCGCTCCCTGAGTGGCCAACGCCTCGCCGGGGGGAGCCGGCGAGGCGTTGGGAAGGATGGGAGCGCCCTCGGTTAGTTAAGGCTGGGCGTGGGAATCCGGGCGCGGCGGCGGGCGCAGGCGGCGCACTGCGTGGTGCCCGGCAAGAGATCGAGGCGAAGCGGCTCGATCTGGCCGCCGCAGTCCTGGCACTGGCCCGGGCTCTCGCCGCTGGGCAACGCTCCGAGCACGTCCTGGATGGCCACCTGCAAGTCGCGTGCGGACGCGTCGTGCGCGCTATCGGCCAACCCGTCGATTTGCGTTTCGCTCATGGACATACCTGGGTGGGCGATGGTGGGCGGACCGCACGTGCGGCCCGCCCACCCGGTCGCCGAGTTCTACGCGGACTCGATGGCGATGGTGGCGGCCCTGGCCTCCTCGGCCTTGGGAACGCGCACCGTCAGAACGCCGTTCTCGTACCGGGCGCCCGCGCCGGCGGTCGTGGTGCGCACCGGCAGGGGAACGCGGCGGTGAAAGCGGCCCGCCCGCCGTTCGCGGACGTGGTAGCGGCTGTCCTCGGCCGGCTTGGTCTTCGCCTCGTCCTCGTGGGCCCCTTGAATGATCAGGTCGCCGTCAGCGGTCGTGATCTGGATCTCGTCGGACCGGAAGCCGGGCACCGAGGCGCGGACCACGACGGCGTCGTCGGTCTCCTCAACGTCAACGGGTGGGAGCCACCCGGGGGAGTCGTGGAACGCGAGCCGCAACGGGCGGGCGAACCACTCGTCGTCGAAGAACCTGGGGGCGATCGCCTGGCGGCGAGCCTGCGGCCGCCAACGTCGGATTGCAAACGTCATCTGTGAGCCTCCATATAGCTCATTCAATTGCTGACGTTTGAATCATAAGAGTTGAGTCTATATCTGTCAAGTACTAAATGAAGTAATCCTGCGTGCCATTCGCGCAAGTCTGCTAGCCGGTGCCGGACAGGTGTAGGAAGGGACGGTTGCGATGCGTCGGCGTCTGCCGGGATGCGGTGCCGCGGTCAGAAGCCGGCCGGCGCGTCCAATCCGAGTCGATCAGCCATCCCGGACAGCGGTTCGATGACGCTTGACGGGTAGGCGATGCCGTTGGCGACGCGATCCTCAAAGTGCTCCCACTCGGGCTGGCCGGGCATTTGCACCTTGTCGAAGCCAGCCGCCGGCGGCAGCGCGTTTACGGCCGAACTCTGTGCGTCCATGGCCGTGCGGAAAGCATCCAGCGGCAGGAAGGCGCTGACATCGATGGTCAGGAAGAACAGGCTGCCCCAAGGCACCCGAGTCTCGGGGTCGAGCGGGCCCTTGATCAGCGTGGCGCCGTCGCCCGAAAGCACGCCGGCCATCAGGTCGTGGACCAGGCCGATGCCGTACCCCTTGGGCCCGCCGGCGGGCAGGACGTAGGCGAGCTTGGAGGCGTCGGTGGTTGGATTGCCCTCACTATCGGTCGCCACGCCCTCTGGCAGGGCGCCGGTGGTCGTTCCCACCATGTGGAGCTTGTTGAGGGCATACGCGCCGGACGCCATGTCCAGCACCACGGGCTGCGATCCGTGCGTCGGAAAGGCCCAGGCGAGCGGCGTGTTGCCGGTGGCGGGTTGCCGGCTGCCGGTCGCGAGCATGCAGGGACCGGCCATGTTGCTGGCGGCGTGCCCGATCAGACCGGCGTCGGCGGCCATCAGTGCCCAGTAGGCGGCGGCGCCAAAGTGGCCGGTGTCCGACGCGACCGCGACACCCACGCCGCGCTCGTGCGCGATGTCGATGGCGGCCTGCATGCCGGCCCGCGCCCCGAGCTGTCCGAGGGAGCGGTCGCCGGTCACATGGGCGGCACCGTCCGAGCAGTTGACGCGAATGTCGGGTGTCGGGTTGATCGCGCCGGCTTGCAGGGCTTCGGTGTAGGCGGCGAGCAGCCGCGTCCCGTGGGAAAACACGCCGCGCAGGTCGCAGTGAACCAGCGTCTCCACAACAAAAGCCGCGTCGTCGCGGGGAACACCGGTCGCGATCAGCGCGTCCGTTCCGAAGGCGCGCATCTCATCCGCGGGAACTCGTACCTCGCCGATGTCGTAGCGCAGCCGGTCGCTCATGCGTCCCACTCCGGATCCACGCCGTAGGCGCGGCCGGTTTCGGCCACCGCGTCGAGCAGTCCGCTGGGATAGCCGATCCCATGCTCAAAGGCGTCCGCGCGCTTGAGCCACTCGGGTTCGCCCGGGACCAGGACCCGGTCGAATCCCTCGGCCGGCCGCAGCGCGTGAATGGCGTCAATGGTCTCGTCCATATCCGCGACAAACTCGGCCAGCGGGCGGAAGGCCTCAACTCGAATCGCCGCGAAGACCTGGCCGACGGTGCCCAGGTGGTCGGGTGTCCGGTTCACCGCGGCGGTGGCGCCCGCCAGGATGCCGGACAGCGTTTCCATCACGATGCCCAGCCCGAAGCCCTTCGGTCCGGCAAAGGGGTTCAACCAGACCAGCTGATTGGGGTCGGTGGTCGGGTTGCCCTCGGCGTCCACGCCAACGTCGGCGGGAATGGACTGCCCGGTCGCGGCGGCCACCCGAACTTTCCCGAGCGCCGAAAAGCCAACGGCCATGTCAGCCACTACTGGATAGTTCGTGCCCGCCGGTAGTGCCCAGGCAATCGGTCCATTCGTAAGCGCCGGTGTGCGGCTGCCAAACGCCAGCACGCCGGACGCGCCGCCGCCACTGCTCGTGACGAAGGCGATGCAACCGGCCTCAACGGCCTGCAGCGCCCAGTGCGCCGCTGGTCCAAAGTGCCGTCCGTTATGCACACAGACCATCGCAGCTGCGCCGGCGTTCGCCAGCTCGATCGCCCGCCGCATGCCAATCTGCGCCGACACGGCGCCGGGCGCCCCGCCGGCATCGAGCGCGGCCGTTGCCGGTCGCTCTTGGAGCGTCGTGATCTCCGCGTCGGGTACCACAAGTCCTGAGCGAATCTCGGTCGTGTAGGGCGTGACCCGGGTGACGCCGTGGGAGAACACGCCACGCGCGTCGGCCTCTACCAGCACGTCGGCGATCAGCGCGGCCCGGTCTGGCGGCACACCGGCGGCGTGCATCACGCTGGACGTAAACGCGCGCATGCGCTCCACCGGCACACGCTGGCCAACCGCGGCCTGCGCGAAGTCGGCGCTCACGGGTTGGCCGCGATCGAAGCCCGGATCGCCTGGCCCAGCACCTCCACGCCAGTGCGAATCTGATCGTGCGGGGCATGGCTGAACGCCAGGCGAATGGCGCCAAGGCCCTCGCCGTCCACGCGAAAGATCGAGCCACTGCGAACCAGGACCCCGGCACGCTCGCAGCGTTGAATCACGTCATCCAGAAGCTCGGGCCGGCGTAGCGTCAGCCAGAAGAAAAAGCCGCCATTCGGTCGGACCCAGGTGGCCAGGTCGCCGACATGCTGCTCTATCGCCTCGAGCATGATGTCGCGTCGCTCGCGGTAAATGTCCTGCAATCGCGCGATCTGTTCTTCCATGTGCTCGCGCATGAATTCCGAGGCCAGGGCCGATGAAAACGGGCTGGTGCCCCCGTCGGTTTTGAGCGGGAGGATCCGATCCGTCAGCGGAGCCGACGTGAGAATCCAGCCCAGACGGATCCCGGCGCCAAGAATCTTGGAGAACGTGCCGGCGCGCGTCACCAGGCCTGTCCCGCCGTCCAGTTCATACATGGATGGCGGTCGCTCGCCGTCGTAGTGCAGTTCGTAGTAGGCGTCATCTTCAAAGACCGGCACGCCATGCCGACGACAGATTTCCAGCACCTCGAGTCGACGTTCGCGCGAGATGGTGGTCCCCATTGGATTCTGGAACGTCGGAATCGTGTAGAAGATGGCCGGCTGCCTCGTGGCAAAGAGTTCATCAAGAGCATCCGGCACGGGTCCGTGGGCGTCCCACGGCACATGGGCGCCGTGGTCGCTGACGCGCCGCACGAACAGGGCGCCGAACGAGGCATGGTCCAGGGCAATGATCTGATCCCGGTTGACGAATGTTCGAAGCACCATGTCGATGGCCTGCCCGGAACCGTTCGTGATGATGATCTGGTCGCGATTGACGTCGAGCCCCTCGAAGACCCGCAGCTTTTCGCGAACGACGTCCACCAATTCCAGGCTCCCCTTGCGTCGGCCGTACAAGAGAGCCGGATAGTTCTCCGGGAGAGCGTTGCGGGCGGCATCGACCATCGCTTCAAGTGGCAGAGCCACGTTGGCCGGCTGGCCGACCAGCAGGTCGGCCACGATGTCGTCGGGCGCCCCGGATGCGGAAACCATCGTTCCCGGCTCGGCACGCTGACGGGCCTCGTCGCTCAGGCAGCAATCGAAATTAAAGGTCGTAGTCACGGCGCCGGCTGGATTCGAAGGTCGGCTAATAAATGCCGCCCTCGCTCATGAAGTCGTCCTCGGGCTTCTTTGCCACTGGAATCGGGCGGTTTTCGCACACGATCGCCTCGGTTGTCAGCGTCATGATGCCCACGCTCACGGCGGCTCGAATGGCGGCAATCTCAATCGCTGCCGGGTCAATGATCCCTCGCGCGTACAGGTCGGTGTAATCGCCGACCACCGCGTCCCATCCGTGCCAGTCGGGTAACTTGCGTACCCGGTTGACGACGACGGAGGGGTTGACGCCGGAGTTTCGCGCGATGCGCCGCATCGGCGCCTCCAGGGCGTCAACCAGGATTCGCGCGCCAACCGCCGCATCGCCACGCAACTCATCGGCAACATCCTGGGCGGCCGCCTGCGCGCGCACCAGCGACGTGCCGCCGCCCGGAACGATGCCTTCGCGGAGGGCTACCTTAACGGCGCCCACGGCATCGTCCGCCTTGTCCTTCAGATGGTTGATTTCCTGCTCGGTTACGCCGCCCACGGCCACGATGCCCACCGCCCCGCCGAGACGCGCGATCCGGCGCTCGAGTTTCTTGACGAAGTTCGGATTCGTCTCTTCTTCAAGCTGCGCGCGTAGTTGATTCTGGCGATCCTGGATGTCGGCCTCGTGGCCCGCGCCTTCCAGGATGACGGTGGCTTCGCGGTTGGCGACGATGCGCCGGCAAAAGCCCAGCCACTCCAGCGGGACGTCCTGCCAACGGATGCCCAGGCTGCTCGACACGACCGTGGCGCCGGTCAGGACCGCCAGGTCTTCCAGCAGATCACGCATCTCGTCGCCGAAGGAGGGGGACTGGATGGCGACCACGTTCAGGTTGCCGCGCAACTTGTTCTGCAGCACGAACGTCAGGGCGTCGTGCCGGAGAATGTTGGATACCAGGAGCAGGTTGCGGTTATCGCTGGCCGCGACCTTATCCAGAATGCTCCGGAGTTGATCGGCGGAAACGAGATCCTGGTCGGTGAGCAGGACTCGGGCATTCTCCAGCGAACCTTGCATCTTGTGGGTGTCGGTAACGAAGTAGGGGGAGATCCACCCCTTGTCGACCTGCATTCCCTCGACATAGCGAGGTTCGAGACGTTTGCCCCACCGGTGGTAGTCCACCGTGACGAGGCCGTCGCGCCCGACGCGGCTCATAATCTCGCCGACGATTCGGCCGAGCTCGACATCGTCACCCGAGATCGTGGCGACGTGACGGATTTCCTCAGCGCTTTCGACCGGTCGAGCCAGGTCGCGCAGACGCTTAATCGCCGCTTCTTGCGCCTGCCAGAGCCCCTCGCGCAGGAGCATCGCATTCGCCCCCGCGGCAATGTTGTAAAGACCCCGATGCACGATGGCCTGCGCCAGGACGGTGGCGGTGGTTGTGCCGTCCTCCGTCATGGAGTTGGTCTTGGACGCGGCCTCCTTCATGATCTGGATACCCAGATCGTGAAGAATGTTGTTCACCCGCTCGATCTCATTGGCGACGGTGACGCCGTCGTTTGTGATTTGCGGGGGGCGCAACGTTCGCGCGAAGGCCACGTTCCGGCCACGAGGCCCAAGCGTGGACCCTACGGTGTTGGCAACGATGTCGATGCCGGCACGCAGCGTCTCACGGGCCTCGTGACCGAAGCGGACTTCCTTCTTCTCGGGCGGAGGGAGTTGGTCCCCAATCGTGCCCGGGATCTTGGGCAAGGCGGCTCGCTAGCTGATGATGGCGAGGACGTCGCGCTCGCTGACGATCAGGTAGTCCTCATCGTCCAGGCGCAACTCGGTTCCGGCGTACTTGGCGTAGAGAACCTTGTCGCCTTCCTTGATCTCAAGCGGGATCGTCGTGCCGTCGTCGTTCACACGACCCGACCCGACGGCCAGCACGGTGCCTTCCTGCGGCTTTTCCTTGGCCGTGTCCGGCAGCACGAGTCCGCTTGCCGTCGTCGTTTCGCGGTCTTCGGGCTGAATCAACACGCGGTCGCCAAGCGGCTTGACCTTGGTCGCAACCGTGGCCATGCAATCTCCTCCGTGACAATCCGACGCGAGATTGAACGTCTGCGTCGCAGATAGGTGGTAGCTGCCGAGTCGTCAAGGGCAGCAGCAAATCATGATAGCCGATGCTATCGCCAGCGTCGCAACGGACGCTCGGCTGCCCGATGGTACCCTACCGCCACGCGCGCCGCAGCGGATCTTTGGAGGATCGCTTTGCCGCGGCAATACCCACCGCTGGGAAGTTTGACGTGACGTCGAGCCACGAGGCGAGCGCCCGGTCAAGACCGTTCGACCTGCTGATTCGCGGTGGAACCGTTATCGATCCGTCGGCGAGCGGATCGGTGCGAGCCGACGTCGGCGTCGTCAACGGCCGAATCGCGGCCGTTGCTCCTGATCTGGCTGGCGACGCCACGGAACTCGTCGACGCCCGTGGCGCCTATGTCGTGCCGGGCCTGGTCGACTTTCACGTCCACGTCTACTGGGGCGCGACAGTTTGGGGGCTGGAGGCCGACAAAATCGGCGCCGCCGGCGGAACCACCTCGTTCCTCGACACCGGGAGCGCCGGGGCCATCACGCTGGCGGGAATGCGCCGGTACGTAATTGAGCCGGCCCGCACCCGCATTCGGGCGCTCGTAAACATCTGCACCGCCGGCCTTATCACAACCCTGGGCGAGTTACGCGATCCGCGCTACCTGGACATTGATGGAACCGTTCGCGCAATCGATGCGAATCGGGACATCGCGCCAGGCGTCAAGATTCGCTACTCGGAGAACATCGTGGGCGGTGGCGCCCAGGCCAGGGCTGCGCTCGATGCTGCCGTGGAAGCTGCCAACCAGGCCGGGGTCTGGCTGATGGTCCACATTGGCTACACCCCTGAACCGATCCCGGACGTGCTGGCCCGTCTGCGGCCAGGCGACGTAATCACGCACAGCTACTCGCCGTTGGCCGGCGGGCTGGTGGACATGGATGCACGCGGCGTGCTTCCGGCCGTGGCCGAGGCGCGCGCTGCGGGCATTGAGTTTGATATCGGGCACGGAAAAAGCAGTTTCGGCTGGGAGACGGCGCAAACGGCGCTGGATTCGGGCTTTCCGCCCGACTACATCAGTTCGGACCTGCATCGGGGCTGCGTGCATGGACCTGCGTTCAACCTGCCCAACGTGATGACCAAGTTCTGGCGGCTGGGGATGCCGCTCGAAGAGATCGTGGCGCGCTGCACGGTCGCACCCGCCAGGAAGTTGGGACTGGATGCCGGCACGCTGAGCGTCGGCGCCGAGGCCGACATTGCAGTACTGACCGTGGACGAGGGTCCCGTCACGCTCGTCGATTGCACCGGTGTGGAGCGAATCTGGGACCGACAGCTGCGCGCCGCCCACACGTTCCGTGCGGGCATCCGGTTGGATCCCGCAGTGCTCGGGCCCTCCGAGGAACTGCCCGTGGAGCTATCGTCGCGGCCAATGACTCGAGACGCCGACGCCTAGGCCTAGTCCTCCAGGTAGCGCGCCAGCGCAGTAAAGGCCCGGGCCAGTTCCAGGCCTTCCTCTTTTTCCATGTGCATGATCAGGCCGCGTTCGAAGAGTTCCAGCGTGACCGTGCCGTGGGTTGTCTCCTCCGAGATGGCTACGGCGTCGCTCAAGTAGACCTCCTGGAACACGTGCTCGTTCCGGTGGTCGCCGTTCGGTGACGTGCTTTCCACGTGATCACCCTTTCCGCCGCGGCCGCTGCGCCGTGATCGAGAGTCTACTGAGGTTCCCGCGTCCGCGTCTGCCCGGGGCAGGCAAAGACCACGATCGCTCATGCGCAACCTGCCCCCACCCGCGGTCAGGCGGCGATATACGGAATCGTAAAGGGCCCGCGAGGGAGCACGCAGGTGCGGTCCGAGGAACCCGTCAACTCGCGGGTTCTTCGCGCGACATCGGGGCAAGGAACACAGTGCGCGGCGCGGATCTCATCGTCTGTGAGGCCGTCGGCGCGGAGATGCACGGTGGCGCTGTCCAGCACGCGACCGAAAATCTGGTTCTGCCACTGGTCGCCGCGAACGTGTCGAGCGTTCCGGATGGACCGGATCATCGCGCCCGGCGTGGTGTGCTCACGCAGGATGTGTACAAAGTCGCCGTGTCCGGCGCCCTCACGACACTCGGCGGCCATCACGATGTGGCCGCCGGGACGCACAATCTGTGCCGCGGCATCCATTCCCTTAACGGCCTGATAGAGATTCAGATCCAGCGGATGTCCGCCATTGGTCGTGATAACGACGTCGTATGCCTCGTCGACCGGCTGCATCGCCGCTTGAAGGGCTGCCCTGCAGCCGGTGTCGTGCACCGCCTCCAGTTCGCCGGCAAAGATGCCGGTGATCGCGCCGTCACCCGCAATGGTGACGTTCACGCTGAACTCGCAGCCAGCCATCCGAGCCGCTTCGCGTTGCTCGCGATGGATTGGATTGCCGGCGAGCGTGCCCCAACGAGCGTTGGGATGCCCGATCATTTCGGCGTCGTGATTACGCAAAATGCTCGCTTCCCCCGCGACGCCGGGCAGAATCAACTTGGCCCCACCGCTGAAACCGGCGAAAAAGTGCGGCTCGATCAGGCCCAGCGTGATGCGAACGTCAGCGTCGAGGTAGCGGCGGTTGATGAGCACGGGTCGCCCTGACGAGGTCTTGCCGATATGCCGCAAGCTCGACTCATCATGGGCCTCGTGATTGGTGATCCGTAGTTCGTGGTGCAATTCGTGGCCGAGCATGCGGTCGAGTTCGTCATCTCGGGTTGGCCGATGCAGGCCAGTGGCCACCAGCACGTGCATTCGGTCCGTCACGTCGGCGCCCAACTCGCCCAGCAGCGCTTCCAGCATCAACCGATTCGGCGCCGGCCGTGTGCTGTCACTAATCACGACCACGATGGAGTCATCCGGACGCACAAGGTCAGCCAGCGGTGGGCTGGCGATGGGCCGGCGCAGGGCCTCACGCAGGGCCTGGTGCGGATTGTCGACGCGCGGTGGGTCGCGCGGTTCGATGATGTCGGCGTCTTCGTCAAGTTCGATGGGAAGAACGCCGTCGCCGTAGGCGAGATCTACGCGCATTCCGGGAGCTTTCGAGGATTTCGCCCGAGTCTAGGCGAGTATCGGGGTTTTGAGCGGTTTTCGTGTTAACATAACGGTCCCCATCCGCACGATGTGCGTGTCGGGAGGCTGGAAGAAAGCACCACGCCGCCCGTTGCCAGGGAGTACGACGTCCAAATGCTTGTCACTCACCCGAGGCGATGATGCGCGCCACCGTGGACGAATTCGTCCGACATTTACAGACTGAGCGCGGCCTGTCGAAAAACACCTTGGCCGCGTACCGCAGCGACCTGCGGCAGTTTGAGGCGTTTGTGCAAAAGGCCGGCTATGCCGACTGGCACATCCCGTCCAAAGTCGTGCGTTCCTTCATGACCGATCTCATTCGACGTGAGTACCGGCAGACGTCGCGGGCGCGCAAGCTGGCCGCGGTAAAGGCGCTGTATCGCTACCTGCTGGCCTCGGAAGCGGTGGCCGCGGATCCCACCGCCGGAATGGACGGCGCTCGCGTGGCTCGGCGTCGTCCCCGAATAATCACCACCGCGGAGGTCGAGCGTCTGTTGGAACAGGCGGCGGACGCGTCCACGCCCGAGCGCATGCGGGACCGCGCGATGCTGGAAGCCCTCTATGCCACCGGGATGCGCGTCTCTGAACTCGTTGGCCTGGATGTGGATGACGTCGACTGCTGGGCGCGCGAGATTGAGTTGGGCCGGGACGGCGCCAACGCCCGCACGGTGCCGCTGACGGAACGGTCGGCCGAGGCACTGCTGGCGTACTTGACCAATGGGCGCGAAAAGCTGCTTCGTCGCGTCGATGAGCCTGCGGTGTTTCTGAATCATCGCGGCAACCGGCTAACCCGTCAGGGCTTCTGGCTGATCGTCAAGGCCTACGCAAAGCGCTCCAATATCCAGACGCCAATTACCCCGCATACGCTGCGACACTCGTTTGCCGCGCATCGACTGCAGGGTGAGAGCAGCGTGCGCGAGGTCCAAAAGCTGCTCGGTCATGCCAGCCCGGCGACCACGCAGGTGTACGCGGAACTGGCGCGTGAGAATCAACCGCAGGCATCAGGTGGTTCGGGGGCCGGGCGCCAGGCGTGACCGAAGCCGCTCGCGGCGGAGAAATCCTGCGCGCGGCAGCTGGCGGCACTCCCCCAGCGTGGGCGGTGGTCAGTGGCAGCGGGCTGGCCGGCCTGACCGAAGCATTTGAGGTTCGCCGAGTCCTCGACTATGCGGACGTTCCAGGATTTCCCGCAGCCACAGTCGTTGGTCATCCCGGGCGCCTGCATCTGGCAGCGGCGGGCGGCGTGCCCGTCTGGCTCTGCCAGGGGCGCCCGCACTTCTATGAGCACGGCGACATGCAGCCGATTGCCGGTTTTGTGCGTGTCCTGCTGGACGCCGGCGTATCGCGGCTGCTGCTGACGAATGCAGCAGGAGCGCTCAATCCGGCCTTTCGGGCGGGCGACGTGATGGTTCTGCGTGACCACCTGTTTCTGCCGGGGCTGGCGGGCCACCACCCGCTGCTCGGGCCGAACGATGCGCGCGGCGAACGGTTTCCCGCAATGGCGGGCGCGTACGACGTGACCTTACGCGCCGGTCTTGCGCGGGAGCTTGGACGAGCCGGCTTGAAAGTCCGCGAAGGCATCTATGCGATGGTCGGCGGCCCGTCCTATGAGACATCGGCCGAGACCTCGCTGCTGCGTCGCGCCGGGGCCGACGCGGTCGGGATGTCGACAGCGCCGGAGGTTGTCGTCGCTCGACACGCCGGCGCACGAGTCGGCGCGGTAGCGACGATCACGAATGTGGCCGGAGTCGACGAAACGTTGGACGGCGGTCACGCCGCGGTCGTGGACACGGCATCGGCCGTTGCGCCGCGCCTTGGATCCGCCTTGGCAGCCGTTATCGGGCGCCTCGGCTCAGCCTAGTTCGTGCATAGCCGCAGCAAATGGCGGAGATAGCGGAGCCCTTCCATCGGAGACGCCTTGCTGGTGGCGCGTATGCGCCGGTCGAATGTGTACGGAACATCGACCACGCGTCCGGCATCGGTTCGAACCAGGACTTCCAGGAGGAGTTTGAAGCCGACGGGCTGCAAGACGGTGCCGTCGAGGATTCGGCGACGAAACGCGAAGAAGCCGCTGCCAGGGTCGGAGGTACGTCGAGCGGCAGGCAGCAGGAATTGCGAGACTCGCGACGATTCCCGGCTGACCATTCGTCGCCAAGGTCCGCTTAGTCCCAGTTCGCGGCCTCCCGGCGTGTATCGGCTGGCCACGGCAATTTCCGCGCCGGCTGTAAGCGCGTCGATCAGCGTCGGAACGATGTGCGGCGGATGCTGGAGGTCGCCGTCCATAACCACAACGATGTCTTCTGAAACGCTGTCAAGGACCTCGGCCACAGCCTGTGCCAATCCCCGTCGGGTCGAGCTATGGTTAAGGCAAACGGTCGGGTTGCCGCGAGCCAAGTCCCGGATCTCGCACGTCGTGCCGTCGGTACTGTCATCCGCGAATTCAATGCGGAACCGGGCGTCGCCGAGCGCGGCGGTCACCTGCTCCACCAGCGGACCAGGGTTTCCGCGTTCGTTGAAGGTCGGCACGATCACGGCAATTGTGGGCGTGCGGCTAGACGGCATGGAACTGATATGGCCGCTGACAGGTGGCGGTAGCGCGCGAGCCTAGCACCGGCGTTGACAGGGCAGGGTCGAAACGTAGACTGAAAACACGACCCACGTTACGGCTCGAAGTATCCCCACACACGCCGTAGTCATGGCCGGCGGCGAAGGCTCCCGGCTGCGACCGCTGACCATTGAGCGCCCCAAGCCAATGGCGATGCTGGGCGACGCGCCCGTCATGGAACACATCCTGCGGCTGCTGCGTGCCCACGGCTTTACCGACGTCATCGTGACGCTGCACTACCTCGGCTCCACGATTGAGAACTACTTCCAGTCAGGCGAAGACTTTGGCCTCCGAATCGCCTACACCTACGAGAACGAGCCGTTGGGCACAGCTGGCAGTGTGGCGCTGGCCCGCGACCAATTGACCGAGCCATTCCTGGTGATTTCGGGCGATGCGCTCACGGATGTTGACTTGACGGCGCTGGCAACCGCGCACCAGTCCAGCGATTCCCAGGCCACATTGCTGCTGGCGCGCGTTCCGAACCCGTTGGAATACGGCGTCGTGGTGACCGAGAACGACGGGCGGATCGTGCGCTTTCAGGAAAAGCCATCCTGGGGCGAGGTCTTGAGCGACGCCGCCAACACCGGGATCTACATGCTCGATCCGTCGGTATTCGACCTGATTCCACCGGGGCGGGAAGTCGATTTTTCGATGGACGTCTTCCCCGCCATGCTGGCCGGCAGCCGCCCACTCTACGGGCATATTGCCGACGGCTACTGGACTGACATTGGCACGCTCGACGCCTACCGGGCCGCGAATGCTGATCTGGTGTCAGGGCGAGTGCGCACGTACGGCGGCCCCTCCTATCGATCCGATACGCCGGCAGTGGATCCGACGGCTCGCGTTGATCCCACCGCGCAACTGCGGGGTCCGGTCTTCATAGGGCGTGGAAGCGAAGTTCACGCCCACGCGGTTATTCGCGGTCCCGCGGTGATCGGGGACAACACGCTGATCGCCGAACGGGCCGAGATCAGCGAGGCCGTGATCAGCGGCAATGTAGTCGTCGGCGTGGGCGCGAACCTGGAGCAGTGCATCGTGGCCCGGCACGCCAACCTGGGTCGTGGCGTCACAATTCGGGAGGACGTGGTCATCGGCGACCGCAGCACGCTGGCCGACGGGTCGTCCGTACGACCAGGCGTGCGCATCTGGCCGCGCAAGTTCGTGGACGAAGGCGTGGTTGTGGACCGAAGCCTGATCCACGCGCCGCAGGCTCGGCGGACGATCTTTACGCACGGCGGCGTGGCCGGGCTGGCGAATTTCGAACTCACGCCCGAGTTTGCGGCGCGGTTGGGCGCCGCCTGGGGCAGCACGCTGCCGGTCGGCGCCTCGGTGGTGGCGAACCGAGACCAGACTCGGCCTGCCCGCATGGTGAAACGAGCGCTGATGGCGGGTCTCGCATCGGTGGGCGTGCGCGTAATCGACATTGGCGCCACACCGTTTCCGGTGGGTCGGTTCTCATGCGCCCGGTTTGAGGCCGATGGCGCCACCCACGTGCGGACGTCGCCCTACGACGCGGCGGCCGTGGACGTGCGCTTCACAAACCCGCGAGGCGTGGACATTCGGCCGACCGAGCAGCGCAAAATCGAAGCCACGTTCATGCGTGAGGACTTTCGGCGTGTCGGCTCGGATTCGATTGCCGAAATCACCGTGGCATCCGCTGTCGAGGCCTACCAGGAAGCGCTCCTGCGCGTCGTGGCCAATCCCGAAGTCACGCATCGACACGTCGGCGTGGTGGTGGATTACAGCGACGGAACCTGCGGGGAGACCCTGCTGAGCGTGCTGACGCGGCTGGGTGTCCGCGACACCGCCGTTGACGCCTCGCCGGTCGACGTTGGTTCCGGTGGAATGGTGATCGAGGAGCGCTTGGCGCGATTGGGGCGAATCGTTACAGCGGTAGGCGCGACCTTCGGCGCCGTCGTTGGTCCGGACGGCAACCGCATCTGGCTGGTAGACGAGCAGGGAGAACCGATCGACAGCCTGACCGTCATCGCGCTGGTGCTGGACGGGCTGCGGGCACGAGGACTCTCCGGTCCGCTGGCCGTGCCGTTTACGGTGCCCAACAGCCTGACCTCGTATGCCAGCGAGCTGGGCTTCACGCCTATCCGCACGCAGGCCAATGTGGCCAACATGATGCAGGTGAGTGACGGTGAGCAAGCGGTGGTGGCGGCGAACGGCCGAAACGCGCTGGCCTTTCCCGACCTGCACCCAGGGCCTGACGCCATGGCAACCCTGGTACATCTGATAAGCGCGCAGGCGCTCAGCGACTTGCCAGTGTCGGCGAGGGTCGGTTCGCTGCCCGCGTTCACACTGGCGCACCGTGAAGTCTCGGTGGCCTGGGAGCGTCGTGCGCAACTGATGCGCGTGTTGAACTCGCACCCCGACCGTAGCGACGAAGGCGAGACCGATGGCGTTGTCTTCGGCGAAGGCTATGCGCGGGCGGTGGTCGTTCCCGACGATGACCGGCCGGTATTTCGCGTGATGGCGGAGGGTGAGGGTCCGGTCGCGGCGGCCTCATTGGCCGATGAGATCGAGCACCTGGTCGCCAGCGCCGCCCGGTGAGCACACGCTCCGACGCGCTGGCTCGAGTCACGGCGGTGGGGATCCACCGAATCGGCGAGGCGTCGCTCGGCATCGATTGGGCCGACGGCGTGACCTCGGAGATTCCGCTGCGAAAGATTCGCCTGGCCTGCCGCTGCGCGGTCTGCCGCGACGAACTGACCGGCGCTCCCCTGCTGAAACCCGAAACGATTCCGCCCGACATCCGCGCCTATCGAATCGCGCCGGTGGGGAACTACGCGCTGACGTTCGACTGGAGCGATAGCCACAGCACCGGCATTTTCCCGTGGGAGATGCTGCGCGCGCTGGCCGACCGGAGCGAGTCCGAGAGCCGGTAGGCGCGCGTCAGCCGGAGATCTTCTCGACGGTGCGTTCGTAGCGGCGCTGCATTTCGGGTCCACGCCAGGTCATGAACTCCTCAGCGACGGCGCGGGCGTTGACTTCCGACGGCGGCAACGGGATTTCGATGGTGGCTATGGATATGCGGTCGGTTCCCCAGACGTAGGCGGCAACTTCGCCCTTGCTGACGATCAGATTCACTCCCACATTGGCTTCGACCACGGGCACGCCGTTTTCACGCGCCCTCGCGATCACGTTCAGGTTCTGCTCGCGGCTGCGCGAGCCAAAGGAAGGGATCAGTAAGGCTTGAGCGCCGTCCATGACCTGGGCGCGGGCAATCAGCGGGTTCCAGCGGTCGTTGCAGATCATGGTGCCGACGCGGCCCACGGGGGTGTCGATGGCGCGAAGGCTGTGGCCGAGACGGTTGAAGTCCCAGTCGTCGCACGCGCCCTCGGCAAGCTGCGTCTTGTAATAGGTTCCGCAGTGTTCGCCATCGGGCCCCAGGATGATGGCGGCGTTGTAGACGCCGTCGTCGCGCCGTTCGGCGTAGCCGAAGCAGAGCACGATGCTTAGTTCGCGCGCCAGGTCGCTGAAGCGCTGGATGTACTGACCGTCCGGCGGCTCGGCGATCTCCCACATGTCAGCACGGAGATCTGGATCCTCGATGACCTCCATGACGACGTAGCCCTCCAGGAAACCTTCGGGAGCTACCACCAGTTCCGCGCCCTGGGCCGCGGCCTGGCGAACGAAGTCCTCCAGCTTGTCGGCGTTGGCGGGCTTGTCCCATTGCTTGGGCTTGATGGAGAGCGCCGCCGCTCGAACTGATCGATACATGGCGTGAGTCCTTTCGACCGTGAATCACCCAGCCCTAGGTGGTGACGCTGTCGAGCCGGTAGCAACTTGTCAAACGAGGACGGCGGCCAGCTCGGACTGAGAGCTGTCGTGCTTGGAGTTGATCAGCCGCTTGGTCGGTCGCGCGGACCGAGCCATACGCGCTCTGGGACGCCGGCCTCGTGGTTGAGGGCGCGCGCAAGTTCGAACAGCACGTCGCTCAGGCGGTTGAGGAAGACAGGGACATCGGGACTGACGGCGGCTTCGGAGGCGAGACGGAAGACTTCGCGTTCGGCGCGGCGGCAGACAGTTCGGGCTAGATTCACGCTGGCCGCCGCTGGCGTGCCGCCGGGCAGGATGAAGTGCTGGAGCGGCGGTAGATCCGCTCGGTAGCCGTCGAGCCACGTATCCAGCGCCGCGACATCGGCCTCCGTGATGCGGTCGCCGCGGGCGCGTCCACCCGGATTGGCCAAATCGGAGCCCAGGGTGAAGAGGCGGGTCTGCATCCAGGCTAATCGGTCCAGGTGATCGCCGGCCGGACAGGAACTCATGGCGACGCCGAGCGCGGAGTTCAACTCGTCGACCGCCCCGAGGGCTGCGATGCGGCCGTCGGTTTTTGATACGCGGGCGCCGTCGAAGAGGCTGGTCTGGCCCTGGTCGCCGTGGTGCTTACGGGTCAATGGCGGCCCAGGGCAGGCTTTCGTGGCGAATGTTTCACGTGAAACATTGCAGCGATCTCAGGCGGGCCCGGCACGGACGGGGAGAAACACGCGGGCAATTGAATCACCGCCGATGTCATTCCAGCCGGAACTCGGTTGGGCCAATCGACGCGCCAGCGGCGAGTCGGTCTGGATGACCACGGCGTCGGGCGCAATGTCCATGAGTTTCTGGCGCCAGCCCGACCCGAGACCCATGACGGTGAGGTAGTCGCTGAGCGTATCGGGCACGAAGAGGTCGAAGCGGCCGTCGATGAACACAAGCGCATCCGGCCACAAGTCCCAGGTGAGGAATGCGCCCCAATGGTAGGTGGCGAAGATTCGCGTCGCTCCAGTGTCGGCGACGAGGTCGCGGGCCGCGGTCGGCAAGGGCACAACGGACGGGCCATCAAGCGTGCGTGGGCTGATGGCGACCGCAACGCCAATAGCCGCGGCCACCGTGAGCACTGCGCCGGCGCGGACCGCCCAGCCGGGAAGCGGCACGCGGGCGAAACTGGCGGTCGCCAGCGGATGCGCCAGCAAGAGTGGCGCCAGCACCGCGGCGAACGGCATGACCTTGCGAGTACTGAATCCAGCCGCCAGTACCACGATCAGCAGCACCAGCATGGCGGGCTCGATGCGAGTGCGACGCAGGATCAGCAGCAGGCCGGTCAGAAAGAGAAAGGCCGTGAAGAACCACCAGGTCTCGCTGAAGGCCTCGGGCGGCCGCCAATCGCTGTTGAAGCGACGAAACTCTCCGCCCCATTGAAAGAACGGCTGGGCGAGCAGGCGGAGTCCCGACGGATTGAGGGCCGGTGCGACGACCGACAAGGCCGTGACGGCGGCGAAGGGGCCAAGGCGTGTGCAAGGGCGCGGACCAATGAAGGGCAGCCGTGACCGTGCCCAGAGAGCTTCAACGAGGAGGGCGCCGAGCAGGGCGAAGCCGATGGGGAACGACGCGTGTACGTTGCCCCAGATGACGAACGCGAGCGGCAGCAGCCACACCCAACGCGAGCCGGTGCGCCGGTGATGCAACGCCAGGGCGGCGGCAAAGGCGGCGGCCAGTAGTCCGAACGCCAGCGGACGTATTCCCGCGAACGGGAATAGCGGCAGGGATGCCGTAACCAGACCGGCGGTTCGCATCCACGGGCCGACGCCATGGGCGGCAAGTGCCCGTTCGAGCAGGCCCCAGATGAGGGCGTAGACGGCAGCCATGCCCAGGACCGCGGCTATGACGCCGCCCTGGTCGACCAGTTGATAAATGACCAGGGCGGGAAGCCACTCGTGGACTGTCCAGACCGCGTCCCCGGCGCTAAAGGTGAATGGATCGGGATAGGGGAGTTCGCCCCGGCTGGCGATGAAGCGACCGTTGTTGAGGTGGACCCAGAGGTCGGCGTCCAGCGGCTGGGCGACGGCCAGCGCGGCAATGGTCAGAATCGCGGCGGCGGGGGCCGTGGTTATGCGTCGACCGACGTTGGCGGACGGCTGCCCGGCGGCCTGAGACAGCGCAGGCACGGCCCGTGACTCCTAGAGCGTCGCCGGCAGATGTCGCCGCAAGAAATCGGTGCTCTTGCGGACCACGGTCTGAGCACTGGCGTTTAGCAAATGCCCCACACCTGGGTAGAGGTAGAGGTCATTTGCCACGCCGGCCTCCTCCAGAGCCAGCCGGAGCTTTGATGCCCAGGCCGGGTTGACCGCGAGATCGTCCGCGCCCTGGTGAACTTCCACAGGTCCGGTGAGTCGCCCAAGGTAGTTGCCAGAGGATAGGGCCGCGCGCAGCTGGTTGCTTGAGCGGGAGGTTGGAACGCGGTAGTAGTCGGAGATATCGTCGATCCAGACGCTGAGTGGCGCCCATAGGGCTATGGGCCCAATCCAGGGGTCCACGACGCCGGCGCGAATCGCCAGTTCCCCGCCGAGGCTATGACCCCAGACGCCAATGAGGCCGCGCTGGGCTTCGGGAAACTCTCGCGCCGCCGCCGCCAGGTTCAAGACGTCAATCACGAATTCGAGCCTGGCGCCGATGTTGAGCCGCATGTCGTCTTGCGAGCCGCCGAGTCCTCGATAGTCGGTGGCGAGCGTCACAATGCCGCGTCGGGACAGGGCGTCGGCCATTACCCGCGTGCCGACACCCGTGGCGTACTGACTTGGCAGCACGTAGCCGTGATTCAGCAGCGCGACCGGAAACGGTCCCGGGCCGGTTGGGATTGTGGCCATTCCCGTGATGTGAAGGCCATCGGAGTCATAACTCATCAGGTATGACGTGTAGTCGTCGTGGCGTGCCGCCACCTTGTGCAGTCGAATCTCAGAGGGCGGATACCGGCGCGCCCGCAGTGCGGGAATGGAGAGGGGCGAACCGCCGGGACTGCGCGCATCGGGCTGTCCGACAAGGTTCCAGACGTCACAGCCGCTGACGGCCAGCGCGCTTGTGCCGGCCGCTACCAGCCCGAGCAGACGGCGACGGTCAAGGCCCGGTTGAGCGGTTGCCGTGGGTCCGGCCGGCGGGATAAACGCTCGCTTCTGCATAGATGGGCATTCCTCGGGCGCGTACGGCGGCGGCGACGGCTTCCGGCGGGTTACCGGCTGATAGACGCCATGCCGTCCGCGACGCGGTCGACAAGCCGGGAGTCGACGGCACGCGCCGCAGCGTGCAGAGCGTTCTCAACCGCGACGGCATTGGAACGCCCGTGTCCAATGATGACAACACCGTTTACACCGAGCAGCGGTGTGCCGCCATATTGAGCGTAGTCGGTGCGGCGCCGGACGGCGCGGAAGGCCGGATACATGAACGCCACGCCGGGCAGGGTATAAGGATGGCGGCGGACGGCGGCGCGTAATTCGCCGACCGCAAACTCAGCCGTGGCTTCGAAGGCCTTCAGCACGAGGTTGCCCGTGAAGCCGTCGCAGACCGCGACATCGACGCTGCTATTGAACAGCCCGCCCGGCTCCACGTTTCCAACGAAGTTGAGCGTCGACTCGGCCAAAAGCTCGGCGGCCGCCAGCGTGAGCGGACTGCCCTTGGTCGCCTCTTCGCCGATGCTGAGAACGCCGGTGCGGGGCTTCGGATTGCCTATGAGCTGCCGTGAGTAGACGGCCCCCATCAGGCCAAAGTCGCGCAAATGCTCGGGGCGGGCCTCGGCATTGGCACCGACGTCTATCAGCAGCGTTGGGGCTTCCCGGCTGGGTATAAGGACTGCGAGTCCGGGTCGGTCCACGCCCCGTGCGCGCCCGACCAAAAGGACGCCGGCCGCCATGGTTGCGCCGGTGTTGCCCATGGATACGAGGGCCTGAGCTTCACCCGCGCGCACAAGTTCGGCGCAGCGACGGATCGAGGCGTCGGGTGTCGAACGCACGGCCTGGACGGGGTGCTCGCCCATACCGATGGTTGAAGGCCCGGATTCCAGGCGCCAGGCGGAGGGATTCTCGCCGCCCTTCGAGAGCAGGCCGCGCATGACGTCGACATCGCCGACCAGAATGGCGCGTTGGCCGGTTGTCCTGGCCCAGCGGATGGCACCCTCAATCGTCGCGTCCGGCGCCAGGTCACCGCCCATGACATCCAGGGCGATGGCCGGTCTTTCGGCGGCGGCCGTCATGCGTGGATCGTCAGACGTCCAGGTTTCGGACCGTGCGAGCGCGGTTGATGATGAAGCGGCGGCGTTCACCCACGTCCGTGCCCATCAGCCGCGAGAACACCTGGTCGACGTGCGCGTCACCATTGCCGTTCATTCCAACCTGCAGAAGATGCCGGTCCTCCGGGTTCATCGTGGTTTCCCAGAGTTGTTCGGCGTTCATTTCGCCGAGGCCCTTGTAACGCTGCACGCTGACCCTGCCTGAAATCTGACGAAGCAACCGGTCGCGCTCATCTTCGCTGTAGGCGTAGTCGGCCCGCCGGGAGTTGCCGACGCGGAACAGCGGCGGCTGGGCAATGAAGAGGTTGCCGTGTTCAATCAGCGGCTTCATTTCCCGGTAGAAGAAGGTGAGCAGGAGGGTGCGGATGTGGGAACCGTCGACATCGGCGTCGGTCATGATGACCACGCGGCCGTAGCGGATCTTGGTGACGTCGAACTCAAGGCCGACGCCGCCACCGACGGCGGTGATGATGTTTCGGATGGACTCGTTGGAGAGGACCTTGTCGACGCGGGCCTTCTCGACGTTCAGGATCTTGCCGCGGATCGGCAGGATGGCCTGGAAGCGCCGGTCGCGGCCTTGCTTGGCGTTGCCGCCGGCGGAGTCGCCTTCGACGATGAAGAGCTCACAGCGGTCGGGGTTGCGCTCCTGGCAGTCGGCCAGCTTGCCGGGCAGGGCGAAGCCATCCAGCGCGCCCTTGCGGACCACGAGGTCCCGGGCTTTCTGGGCGGCGACGCGAGCACGGGCGGCGAGCTTGGTCTTCTCGACGATCTTGCGGGCCTCGCTGGGATGCTCGTGGAGGTAGGTGCCGAGTTGGTCGTTGACGACTGACTGGACATGCCCGGCGACCTCGCTGTTGCCGAGGCGAGCCTTGGTCTGGCCCTCGAACTGGGGCTCCGGAATCATCACGCTTACGATGGCGGTCAGCCCTTCGCGGACATCGTCGCCGGTGAGGTTTGGGTCACTGTCCTTGAGTTGCCCGCTCTTGCGGGCGTAGTCGTTGAGCGAGCGGGTGAGTGCGGAACGGAAGCCGGTGAGGTGGGTGCCGCCGTCGATGTTGCGAATAGTGTTGGCAAAAGTGTGAATCTGTTCCGACACGGTGTCGCAATAGGCCAGCGCGACTTCCACCTGGGTGGTCTCGATCTGGCCGCGTAGCACGATCGGGTCGGGATGCAGGCGGCCGCGCCGGCGGGTAAGCCGGCGGACGAACGAGGTGACGCCGCCCTCGAAGTAGTAGGTCGCCTGGCGGTCGGTCCGTTCGTCGTGCAGGCGCATGGTGGTGCCGCCGGCGAGGAAGGCCATTTCGCGGATGCGCTGGTCAAGGGTGTCGAAGTTGTAGTCGAGGGTTTCGAAGATCTGATCGTCGGCCAGGAACTCGACCTCGGTGCCATGCGCTCTCGTCGGCTTGCCCTTGACGACGTCGCCTCGCGGTATGCCGCGCTCGTATTCCTGCGTCCAGCAGTAGCCGTCGCGCCTGACCGTGACGCGCATACGGCTGGAGACGGCGTTGACCACGGAGACGCCAACGCCGTGCAGACCGCCCGACACCTTGTAGGCGCCGTTGTCGAACTTGCCGCCGGCGTGGAGCGTGGTCATGACGACTTCGAGCGCGGGGCGCTTGACCTTGGGATGTTCATCGACGGGGATGCCGGAGCCGTCGTCGGTTACGCGCACCCAGCCCTCGCGGGTGATGACGACTTCGATCCGGGTTGCCCGCTGGGCCAGGGCTTCGTCGACGCCGTTGTCGACGACCTCGAAGACCAGCTGGTGGAGTCCGCGGGTATCGGTGCTGCCGATGTACATGCCGGGTCGGCGGCGGACGGCTTCGAGGCCCTCGAGCACCTGGATGTCTTTGGCCGTATACGCCATTCGGCTTAGAGCTCCTTCGCCGACCGACTGGCGGGCTCGTTTACCACGACGATGTGGCTGCATAGCGGCCCGAAGGCTTCAGTGGGACGGGTGTGCCTGATATTCGCAGGACCGGTAGGCCACTGGGGCCGGCCGATCACCGCGCGGATGTGTGCGGCAAGGCGGCGGTTTCGGATAGGTTCTTTCCGTTGATGCCCGAACCGCCTCCGCTTTCTCGTGCCCGGGATCAGGTGGTCTGTCCGATGGACTCATCGTACCACAGGACGGTGGATTCAGGACTGCTGTCTCCCAGCGCAACAGGCTACGCTCCGGCGCTGATGTCCAATATGAAGCTACAAAACAACCGTCCAACTAGTCGACAAAGACCCCGTTTTCTTGCAGCAGCGCACCATCGAGGTACAACGCGCTGTCCGTGCGCAGATCCTTCACCATGTCCCAGTGAACCGCGGACTGATTTTTGCCACCGGTGAACTCGTATGCGCGTCCGACGGCAAGATGCACCGTGCCGCCCATCTTCTCGTCAAAGAGGATGTTCCTGGTGTGGCGCTGGATTCCGTCGTTGGTCCCGATTCCGATTTCGCCAAGCCGGCGGGCGCCCGGGTCGGTATCGAGGATGGCGTTGAGAAACTCCTCGCCGCGTTCGGCGGCGGCTTCCACGATCAGGCCGTCCTTGAACGTGAGCGTGATGCCGTCGACCTGGCGGCCCTGGTAGATGGCCGGGAACTCGTACCGGATTCGGCCGTTGACGCTGTCTTCAATGGGAGCCGTGAAGATCTCGCCGTCGGGCATGTTCTTCTTGCCGTCGGCCGGTTCCCAGATTCGGCCGGCGGTGCGAAGGGTGAGGTCCGTATCGGGGCCGACGATGCGGACTTCCGAGGCGGCTTCGAGACGCGTTTTTAGCGAGGCGAGCTTGGCGGTCATCTCCGACCAGTCGATGTTGGTGGCGCCGTAGAGGAAGTCGGCGTACTCGCTGAGCGACATCTCGGCCTCCTGGGCCAGGGCATTGGTGGGGTAGTCGCACAGGACCCAGCGGACGTTCTCGATGATCTGGTCCATGACGGGACGCCGGGCGATCATGGTCTTCGCCAGGCGGGCGGGATCGGCGTTGGCCAGTGCGCGGGTGTTCTCGGTGGCGCGGATGCGGATGGCGACCTGAATGGAGTCGGCCTGAAACTGAGCAATCGGGTCCAGGAATTCGAGCTGCTCATTGCTGGCCTCGGCCAGGAACACCTCCTGGGCTTCCTCGAATCCCACGTTAAGCCGCGGGTGCCCGCCAGCCGCCAGCACGCGCCGGTAGCAGGCCATCAGGAGCGGTTGGGCATTGGCGGTGCCGTCGATGACGACCAGGTCGCCGGGGCCGACCTCGGTCGAGTGCTGCACTAGGATGTCGGCAAGCGATTCCACGCGGGGGTCAGTCACGGAACGGATCCTCAAGCAGTTAAGGGCGGAGATGAACCCATCCTCTAATGCCGCCGCCGTGGCGCTCAACTGCCCGTCGGCGGGGACAGCGCTCCAGGCGCGCCACACTACGGGTCCGTCGAGCCGGAACCTCCGTGCCTGACCTGCGGCCCTGGAAGATCCTGGGATCGCGGACAGTTTCCAGCGACCGCTGGTTGACTCACACGCTGGAGCACGTGCGTCTTCCGAGCGGCCTGGAGATTCCGCAGTACCACGTGCTGCATCAGAACGACTTTTGCCTGATGGTGGCGGTCACGCCCAGCCGCGAGGTTCCGCTTGTGCGGCAGTACAAGCACGGCGCCCGCGACGTAGTGCTGGAGTTTCCCGCAGGGCTGGTTGAAGACGACGAGACTCCGGAAGCCGCGGCTTCCCGCGAACTGCTGGAGGAGACTGGGTACGCAGGTCGTATGCATAGCGCCGGGACGCTGCTGACGAGTCCCTCGCGCAACCGCAACCTGGCACACGTGTTTGTAGTTCTGGACGCGGAGCAGGTTCGTGAGCCGGAGCCCGAGGAAACGGAGCAAATCGAGGTGGTCCTGACTCCGCTTGCCCGATTGGCCGGGCTGGTTGCCGAGGGAGCTATCCGTGACCTGGGTTCACTGGCGACATACACCCGAGCGCGGGCAACGTTTCCCGATCTTGGCTGGGAGGGCTGAGGCAGTCGCGGGCGGAACGCGCGGCCAGTAGGTAGCATGCGGTCCCGAATGCCCGCGTAGCGCGCGACGGATCCCCCCAGCCTTCCCATGGTTCGCATACGTCCCGAGATCGCCGCGCTGCACGGCTATACGCCGGGCCACCAGCCAAGCGAAGGCGGCTGGATCAAGCTGAACACCAACGAGAGTCCAGCCGTGGCGCCGGGCGTGCTGACGCGGCTGCGCGAGGCCATCACCGACGACGTGCGGTTGTATCCGAATCCGGTCAGCCAGGAACTGCGCGAGCGGCTGGCGGAGCGGCACGACGTGACGCCGGATCACGTATTCGTGGGCAACGGGTCGGACGACGTGCTGAACCTGATCTTTCGCGCGGTCTGCGGGCCCGGCGCACGAGTGGTGGCTCCGAATCCTAGCTACTCGCTGTATCCCGTGCTCGCTGAGATCCAGGGTGCACGGATGGTTCACTGCCCGCTTGGGCCAGGGTTTGAGTTGCCGGTTCGGCAACTGGCAGCCGCGCGCGGAGCTGTGACGTTTGTGGCCAGTCCCAACAATCCGGCCGGCACGCACTACGGAGTCGACGAACTGCGCTGGCTGGCGGAGCGTACGAACCTGCTGGTTATCGACGAGGCGTACGTGGAGTTCGCGTCAAGCGACCGGATTGACCTGGCGCGGACGCTGCCGAACGTGTGCGTCACGCGGTCGTTCTCCAAGGCGTTTGGTCTGGCGGGAGTGCGGCTGGGCTACGCGGTGAGCGATCCGGAGTTCATTGATGTCTTGCACCGCGTCAAGGACTCGTACAATGTCAGCCGGCTTGCGCAGGTTGCCGGGGTGGCAGCCTGTGATGAAATCGCGTGGGCGGAGGCGCACTGGGAAGCAACTCGCGTCCGGCGGGACGCATTTGCGGAGGAGCTCCGCGGACGCTTTGATCTCCAGGTCTATCCATCCGAAGCGAATTTTGTGTTCGTTGAGTGCGCGCCCCACGACGCGGGCGTCATTCAGCGTGAACTCGCCAACCGTCGAATCCTGGTCCGTCGCTTTGCTGAGGAGCCCCGGCATGCCAACGCGCTGCGCGTCTCGATTGGATCGGACGCCGACATGCGGGCGGTGCTGGAGGCCCTCGGGGAGATCCTGGCGATTGGGCCGGTTCGCGACGAAACGCGTTAGTTCGATGTCCTGGTCAAACTCGGTCACTTCACCATGCACCCAGCCAATGCGACGCATGGTTCGCAGGGAGGTTTCGTAGTTGGAAGGTCTGGTCTGGCTTGTACCCGCGTCGATCATCGTTTCGGTGCTCGTCGTCATCTACCTGGCGCGCGATGTTCTGACGCGGCCGGTTGACCGATCGGCGAACCCCGCGGATCTCATTCCGGCCATGCAGGGCTTGGACGCCGAAGATCGGTCGGAACTGTTCGGTCGGATGTCGCTGAACGGCGACCGCATATTCGACGGCGCCACGGCGTTCCTGCAGCGGCAGTACCGCACGATCGCCTGGATGGCCATCGTGGCGGCCGCCTTCCTGGCGGTCTTGCTGCTGTTCTTTGGCGAAAACGAGGCCAAGGGCATAGAGGCCGGTGACCTCGCCTGGCGGACCGGGGTGTCGTTCCTGGTTGGCGCGGTGCTGTCGGGTCTCTCGGGCGTGATCGGCATGATCATTGCCGTTCGGTCCAACGTGCGAACCGCCAGCGCCGCCACCCGGTCGCTGGGCGACGCGCTCACGATTGCGCTGCGCGGCGGCGCGGTATCCGGAATCCTGATCGTGGGCCTCAGTTTGCTCGGCGTATTCATGCTGTTCTGGCTGTTCGGCGGGTTTGAGAACCCGAAGGTGACGCCGGAACTGATCGTCGGGTTCGGGTTCGGGGCCAGTTTCGTGGCCCTGTTCGCGCAACTGGGCGGCGGGATTTACACCAAGGCCGCCGACGTTGGCGCGGACCTGGTGGGCAAAGTGGAAGCCCGCCTGCCGGAAGACGACCCGCGGAACCCCGCGGTGATCGCCGACCTGGTGGGCGACAACGTAGGCGACTGCGCCGGACGTGGCGCGGACCTCTTTGAGTCCACGGCCGCCGAGAGTATCGGGGCCATGATTCTGGGTGTCGCCGTGTTCAAGGCGACCGGCGAAGACAACATTGCCTGGATTCTGTTTCCGCTGGTGGTTCGGTCGTTTGGGGCCCTGGCTTCGATCGTCGGACTGTTGGTCATCCGGCCGGACCGCGTGCGCAACGCGCAGCGAGCGTTGGACGTGGGGTACTGGACCACGGCGATCCTGGCCACGGTTGGCATGGCGATATCGGCCCTGGTGATGCTGGGGTCGTGGTGGTTCTTCCTGTGCGGCCTGATCGGCATCCTGACCAGCGTCGCGTTTGTGTACATCACGCAGTACTACACGGCGTTCAACCGGCCGGTCCGCGAGATCGCCGAGGCTTCCCGGACCGGGGCGGCCACGAACATCATTTCCGGACTGGCCGTGGGGCTTGAGAACACGGCGATGCCGATCATCGTGATTTCGGTGGCGCTATGGGCATCCTTCCAGGCCGGCATCCAAGGGTTTGCCGACCTGGGAATCACCATTGGCAACTTCGAGGCCGGCGTGTTCGGCACGGCCGTCGGCACGATGGGCATGCTGATGAGCGCGGCCTACATCCTGGCCATGGACACCTTCGGCCCGATCGCGGACAACGCGGGCGGGATCACGGAGATGGCCGAGGCGCCCGAGGACGTGCGCGACATCACGGATGGCCTGGACGCGGTGGGCAACACGACCAAGGCGCTGACCAAGGGTTACGCCATTGGTTCGGCGGCCCTGGCGGCGTTCCTGCTGTTCAGCGCGTACCTGGAAACCGCCGAGTTGCACTCGGTCGACCTATCCAAGGTTGAGGTCTTTATCGGCGCCATGCTGGGCGGGATGCTGGTCTTCCTGTTCAGTTCGCTGGCGATTCGCGCGGTAGGCCGCGCGGCCCAGGCGATGATCCAGGAGGTCCGCCGCCAATGGCGCGAGGAGCCGGGAATCATCGAAGGCACGGTGGAGCCGAATTACAGCCAGGCGGTAGACATCAGCACGCGCTCGGCGCTGCGGGAGATGATCGCGCCCGGACTGCTGGCCGTCATCATGCCGATCGTGGTCGGGCTGGTGCTGCGAGCCGAGGCCGAAGCCGCCCTGCTGATGGTCGGCACCATCGCCGGCGTCCTGCTGGCGACGGTGATGAACAACGGCGGCGGCGCGTGGGACAACGCCAAGAAATTCATCGAGGCGGGTCATCTGCGCGACGAAGACGGCAATCCAATTGGCAAGGGCACGGACGAACACGCCGCATCCGTGGTGGGCGACACCGTGGGCGACCCGTTCAAGGACACGGCCGGGCCGTCGCTGCACGTGCTGGTCAAGCTGCTGAGCACGATCACGCTGGTGCTCGCGCCGGTATTCATCTAGACGCTTTGACACTGGGCCGCCCGCCAGGGTGCGCGCCGGCGTCTCGCTGGGTCGGCTGACCCATGTGGGGCGAGGTGATCATCCTGGCGGCGGTCCAGGCGCTGACCGAGTTTCTGCCGGTCAGCAGTTCGGGCCACCTGGTGCTGATTCCGGCCTTGGCGGGCTGGACCGATCCGTTTCTGACGGGACTGACGTTGTCCGTTGCGCTGCACGTGGGGACGGGTCTGGCCCTGGTGATCGCGCTTTGGTCCGACTGGGTCTGGCTGGCGCGCGGTCTGATCGGCCGGGGGGACTCCGTTGAGCTATCACGTCGGCTCTTGGCGGCGCTGGTTGGATCGACTTTGCTGATCGGCCTGATCGCATTGCCCTTGCGCGGCTGGCTGACATCGCTTCGCGACCCGATGCTGGCAGCGGTGCTGTTGATCGTCTTTGGATTGGTGCTGGCAACTGTCGACCGGTTCGGGACGAGTCGCCACGACCTCGTCTCTACGCCTTTCGCGCTCTGGGTGGCGGTTGGCTTGTCGCAGTTCGCGGCGCTGGTTCCCGGGGTTTCGCGGGCAGGAATCACGATGACGGTGGCGCGAGGTCTGGGCGTGGAGCGTGAGGCCGCCGCCAGGTTTTCGCTGTTCCTGCTGGCGCCGGCAGTGGCGGGCGCGGGTCTGGTTCAGTTTTTGGACGTGGCGATCAGCGGCAAGCCGATCGGCGACATCCCGCTGCTCATCGGGGCGACGCTTGTCGCGGCAGTGGTGGGGGCAGCAGCCGTGCGCTGGCTGCTGCGATTCGTCGCTCGACACAGCCTGATCGCGTTTGCGGCCTACCGCGTGGGCGCCGGTGCCCTGGCGCTGATCCTGTTGCTTACGCTGCACGCCTGAAAAACCTGCGGTGCGGGCGCCGAGCGTCCATATAATCGCTTCTCCCAGGCGAGGTGCGTATGCGCATAGGAATTCTCAACGCGACCGGGTATTCCGGCGGCGAGCTGGTTCGGTATTTGGCCGTCCACCCGGAGTTCGAAATCGTTGGGGCGACGGCGCGCAGCCAGGCCGGCCGTCGCTTGCACGAGGTGTTTCCGTGGATGCGAGCCAGTGGTCGGGCCGAGTATGCAGACCTTGAACTGACCCCCGAGCTCAACGGCAGCGCCGATCTGGTGATCTCGTGCCTGCCGCATAAGGCGTCGGCAGCGCAGTTGGCGCCATTTCTGGACGATGGCGTGCGCTGCATTGATGTGAGTTCGGATTTCAGGCTGCGCGATCCGGCGGACTACCTGCGCTGGCATGGCGTGGAGCACGCCGCCCCGGAGTGGATCGAAACCGCCGTTTACGGGCTGACTGAGTGGCATCGAGAACAGATTCGAGCGACCGATCTGGTGGCTAATCCGGGTTGTCACGCAATCACGGCCGCGCTGGCGCTGGCGCCGGTTGCGAACGCCGGACTGTTGGCCGGGCACGTGATGGTGGACTCAAAGACCGGCATCTCGGGGGCTGGGCGTTCGGCGTCAGCCGCGTATGGGTTTTCCGAGATCAATGAAGACGCGTCGGCCTATCGGGTTGCGGATCACTACCAGAGTCCGGAGATCTCGCAGGAGTTGAGCGACATCGGCGGCGCGCCCATCGAGGTGACGTTCGCGCCGCACCTGGTGCCGATGACGCGCGGCATCCTGATTACGGCCTATGGAGGCCTGCGCGAGGACGTTGCGCCGGCGCAAGTCGCGCAGGCGTACCGTGACGCGTACGAGGATGAGCCGTTCGTGCACCTGGCCGGCGTGCCGCCGCATACCAAGTGGACGTCAGGCGGGAATCACGCGTTCGTTCACTGGACCGTTGATGAATCCACGCAGACGCTCGTGGCGATGGCGGCGATCGACAACCTTGGAAAGGGCGCTGCCGGCAGCGCTGTGCAGAACGCGAATGTCATGGCCGGAATCGACGAGCAGGTCGGGCTGGCGATTCCGCCGAGTCACCCGTAGATGCACGAACCACCGGCGGAACTTGACGGCTTCCGGGTCGTTCCAGGCGGCACGCTGGCGCCGCGAGGATTCGTGGGTGGCGGCGTGACCGCCGGCATCAAGGCTACGGGGGCGCTGGACCTGGGCGCGATTCTCAGCACGCGCACGCCCTGTCAGTCGGCGGCGACCTTTACGACCAACCGTGTGTGCGGCGCCTCAGTGACCGTCAACAAGGAGCGGCTCGCGAAGGGACCGGCCCGCGGCATCGTGTTCAACAGCGGCAACTCGAATGTCTTTACCGGAGCGCGCGGGCGGGCCGATGCGTTGGCGTTCATCGACGCCTTTGCCGGTCGCTTCGATGTGCCCGCTGACGAGATGCTGGTGGCATCGACAGGGGTGATTGGCTTCCATTTGCCAATGCCCAAGATCCTGGCGGGCGTTGAGGCGCTGGAGCTCACGCCGGACGCCAGTGAGGCGGTTGCGCGAGCCATGATGACCACCGACATCGGTCCAAAGACACTGGCCATCGAGGTCCCGCTGTCGACCGGCACGATTCGGATCGGCGGCGCCGCAAAGGGCGCCGGCATGGTGCATCCGAATATGGCGACCATGTTTGTGTTCATGACGACGGATGCCGAAGTGGCGGGCGGAACGCTGCAGAAGCTGCTGAGCGCGACCGTGGCCGACTCCTTCAATCTGCTCAGCATCGACGGCGATCAGTCGACGAGCGACACGGCCCTGCTGATTGCCAACGGGGCGAGCGGAACCGGCCTGACCCGGGAGGGTACGGCCGATTTTGAGGCTTTCACGCGTGCCTTGCAGGCAGTCTGCCGGTGGCTGGCGCAGGAGATCGTGCGGGGCGGCGAGGGTGTGACGAAGGTCTTCGCGGTGACGGTGCGTGGAGCGTCGGACGACGCCACGGCGCGTACGGCGGCGCGCGCGGTCACGACCTCGTCTTTGGTGAAGACGGCGATTCACGGCGGCGACCCGAACTGGGGCCGGATTGTCATGGCCCTGGGCAATAGCGGCGCCGTGTTCGACCCGGAGTTGCTCGACATCTGGATCGGGGATACGCAGGTCGTCAAGCAGGGAGCGCCCGCGGTTTACGAGGAAGCGCTGGTTGCCGAGCATTTCCGGCAGGCCGACGTGAGAATCGAGGTGGCGCTGAACCAGGGTGAAGCGAATGCAACGGCCTGGGGCGGGGACCTCTCGGCGGAATACGTGGCGATCAACGCGGAGTACATGACCTGAGCGCCGGAAGTCTCGAACCCGATCAAGCATCCACGCCTGATCTGACCGGCCGTTACGTTGTCGTCAAGATCGGCGGGACGGCGGACATGGCCGCCGGACGGATCGGGGCTGACGTGCGCGCCCTGGTTGCGGACGGCGTGCGGGTGGTGATTGCGCACGGCGGCGGTGACGAGCTGACCGCCTGGCAAGCGGCGAGGAAGCGCAAGACCCAGTGGCACAACGGCCTGCGCGTGACCGACGACCAGACGCGGGACGACGCGGTGCTGGTGTTCCGGGGGCTGGTGGCGCCAGCCGTGGTGGGCGCGCTGCAGCAGGCCGGCGTGTCGGCGGTCGGCATCAGCGGGCCGGACGGCGGCGTGGTGCGCGTCCGACAAGCATCGCCGGATCTTGGCTGGGTGGGACTGGTTCGGACAGTGAACACGCGGATTCTCGATGACCTGACGACCGGGGGGCACGTGCCGGTGGTGTCGCCGCTAGGCGTCGACGATCACGGATCGCTCTACAACGTGAACGGCGACGACATCGCAGGGGCGTTGGCGCGTGCGACGCGGGCGGCCGCCCTGGTGTTTCTGACCGACGTGGACGGTGTCAAAGGCGCGGATGGCGAGGTGCTGGCGCATCTGGACCCGGTCGGCGCCGAGCGCTTGATCGGGGACGAGGTAATTGCAGGCGGCATGGTTCCAAAGGTTCGGTCCGCCGTGGCTTTACTCGGCGAGGTGGGTCGGGTCTGCATTGCCAACGGATCGCGACGGCACGCCTTGCGACGCGCGCTTGATCCGGCAGGTGGCGGCACGCAGGTGAGTGGCGAAGCCGCATCTCTATAATCCGAGTCGGAACGGCGACTGCCGTTCGATCCCTCCCGAGGCTGAACGACGCATGGGCTGGCAAGAGCTAGAAGCGCGCTATTACCACCAGGCGTTTCGCCGCTTTCCGGTGACGCTGGTGCGGGGTGAGGGGTCGCGCTTGTGGGACGACCAGGGCAATTCGTACCTCGACTTCACCGCAGGGATTGCCGTGACCACGCTGGGGCATGGCGACCCGGAGTTGTGCGACGCGGTGGCGGACCAGGTCCGATCGCTGGCGCACATTTCGAACTTGTTCTACACCACGCCGCAGCTCGAGGTGGCGCAGCGCCTGGTGGACAACTCGGCGCTGGACCGCGTGTTCTTCGTCAATAGCGGCGCCGAAGCCAGCGAGACTTGTCTGAAGATCGCCCGTAAGTGGGGGCGGACGCAGCGGGACGGGGCCTACGAAGTCATCACGGCGGAACACGGGTTCCACGGCCGAACCATCGCCACCACGGCGGCAACCGGCACGCCGGCCTACCAGGAACCGTTTGCGCCGATGCCCTCCGGGTTCACGCACGTGCCATTGAACGATCTAGACGCGGTGGACGACTCCATATCCTCGTCAACCGCCGCGGTCATGGTGGAACTGGTCCAGGGTGAGAGCGGCGTACGCATGGCGGACGTGGACTACGTTCAGGGTCTGCGCCGCGTCTGTGACGAGCACGGCGTACTGCTGATCTTCGACGAAGTCCAGACGGGCATCGGACGGACCGGCCGCCTATTCGGCTACGAGAACTTTGGGGTCACGCCCGACATCATCGGGTTGGCCAAGGGGCTGGGCGGCGGCCTGCCGATTGGGGCAGTGCTCAGCAGCGAGGCCGTGAGCGTGCTGGCGCCGGGCGAGCACGGGTCCACATTCGGCGGCAGTCCGGTGGCCTGCGCCGCGGCTCGGGTCGTGCTGGACCGCGTGACGGCGCCCGGATTCCTGGACGAGGTGCAGGCGAAGGGTGAATACGTGCGGGCGCGTCTGCGGGACAGCGCCGAGCAGGGCGCTCGGATCACCGATGTGCGCGGGTTGGGGCTGATGATTGGCTTTGACCTCGAGTCCGAGGACGTGGCGACCGAGGTGGTGGACAAGGCGCGGAGCAACGGACTGCTGCTGATCAAGGCCGGCCCGGAGACGATCCGCGTCGTTCCGCCGCTTACGATCACCGTGGACGAACTCAACGAGGGGCTGGATGCGCTCGACGCCGCCCGCGGCGCTTGACGAGATCCGTTCGCCCCGTCGGCTGAGATAACCCGCCATCATGTGGGGTGGACGGTTCGACAGACCGCCGGCCGATGTGGCGCGCGCCTTCACGCGCTCGTTTCCCGTCGATCGGCGCATGTACCGCGAGGACATCGTGGCCAGCCGGGCGCACGCCGCGATGCTGGGTCGGCAGGAGATCATTCCCGCGGGCAGCGCGGATGCGCTGACCACGGCGCTGGACGAATTGCTGGCTGAGCTCGATCGGTCTGGCGGACCTCCGGCGACTTCCGACGACGAGGATGTGCATAGCTACGTCGAACGGGTGCTGACCGAGCGAATCGGCGACCACGGTCGACGACTGCACGTGGCGCGCAGCCGAAACGACCAGGTCGCAACCGATTTCAGGTTGTATTGCAAGGGCTTCTGCCTGCGACTTGCAGGCGCGGCGCTTGAATTGCTGGGCGTGCTGGCACGGCGGGCCGAAGAGGAAGCCGAGACCATCGCTCCGGGATTCACGCACTTGCAGGTCGCGCAGCCAGTCACGTTGGGGCACTACTTCCTGACCTTATTTGAAATGCACCGGCGCGATGTGGACAACATCCTGTATGCCTACACCGTGGCCGACGTGTGCCCGCTGGGGGCGGGGGCATTAGCCGGCGTTGCATTCGACATTGATCGCGAGTTTGTCACGGAGGAACTGTGCTTCAGCCAGGTGGCGCGCAACAGCCTGGACGCCGTGTCCGACAGGGATTTTGTGAGCCAGGTGCTGCAGGCGTGCGTGACGCTCAGCGGTCACCTGTCGCGCTGGGCGGAAGACCTGGTGATCTGGGCGTCGCCGGGGTTCGGCATGGTGCGGTTCGACGACGCGTTTGCGACGGGCAGCAGCATGCTGCCCCAGAAACTCAACCCTGACGTGGCGGAACTGACGCGCGCGAAGGCCGGCGCGATTGCGGGAGCGGCCGCGGGATGGCACGCGACGCTGAAGGGCGTTCCGCTGAGTTATGCCCTGGACATGCAGGAGGACAAGCGCGTGGTGTTCAGAGTCGAGGATGACTTGCTGGCGGCGCTACGGGCGCTGACGGGAGCGCTGGGCACGCTGGCGATCGACCGGGAGCGCATGACGGCGGTGGCAACCATGGGACATCCGACGGCCATAGAGATCGCGGACTACCTGACCGAGCGGGACGTGCCATTTCGCGACGCACATGCAGCCGTGGGGCTGCTGGTTCGCCTGGCCGAGGACCGAGGCGTTGAGCTGGCTGAGCTGGACGACGCCGACTTCTCGAGTGCGGACGAGCGGTTGCCGGGCGACGTGCGGGACAGGTTGGACCTTCGGCAGGCCATCGCTCGACGAACCTCGCTTGGAGGTACCGCGCCAGCCCGAGTTCGCGAGGAGGCCGCGCGCGCGACCCGCTGGTTGCGATGGCAGCGCGATCACGTACAAGACTTAGTCGGCCGAGGTCTGCCGCCGGCCTTGCAGCCCTTGACTCGCGCCGCGGTAGTGCGTTGACGCGTTCGAGGCTCGGCCCAACCAGCGAGCGTCGGCCACTGGTTGAGGCTCCGAGAGAGCGATAGACGACCGTGGCTGATCCTGTCATGTCGCCGATTCAACTCTCCATCGTGATCCCGGCATTCAACGAGGAAGACCGTCTGGGCGCCACATTGCGAGCGACGGATGCGTGGGCGGCTGGACGCGACGGACAGATTGAGGTTGTCGTGGTGGACGACGGATCGACGGACGGCACGCTTGAAATAGCCGAGGCCTGGGCATGCGAGGCACGCCATACCGGCGATGTGGTTCCCGTGGTGCTGGCTGAGCCGCACCGGGGCAAGGGGGCAGCCGTGGCCCGCGGCGTTCGGGCGGCGGGCGGCGCCGTTCGCATGTTCATGGACGCCGATCTCGCGGTACCGCTGGCGTTTGTTGAGCGCATCGTCGAGGAGATTCGACGCGGGGCCGACGTCGCCATCGGCTCACGGGAGTTGGATCTGTCGCAGCGACTGAACGAGCCCTGGCGTCGCCATGCACTCGGGCGCGGCTTCAACCGCGTGGTGAGTTGGCTTGGCGTCGGAGGATTCAGTGACACGCAGTGCGGCTTCAAGGGGTTTTCGGCCGATGCGGCCGAGGACATCTTCAGTCGAGCGCGGCTTTACCCGGCCGACGGCGAGGTCATTCAGAAAGAACGGGTAACCGCCTTTGACGTTGAGCTGTTGGCTATTGCCCGGCGACGCGGCTGGCAGACCGTGGAGATCCCGGTCGAGTGGCGGCACGTACCGATGAGCAAGGTTCGCCCGCTCTCCGATGCCGTCTCGATGCTGGTCGATGTCTTGCGAGTACGGTGGCATCTGATGCGCGGGACGTACGACTGACGCCTGGCACGAATCGGCTTCCAGTACGGGAATGGAGTTGGCGTGACCGTGGCGACCGTGCGCGACGGATGGTCCCGACGGAGGTGACGGTTTCGGTTTGAGCGACAAGAACATCGTTCTGTTCGATGGCTGGCTGGCCACGCTTGGCGGGGGCGAGCGGCAAGTCCTGAGTGCAGCCAGCGCCCTGCGTGAATTGGGCACGGTTTGCGTCGTCTCGCATTGTCCGTTGCCGCGTTCCACCGTCGTGGACTGGGCCGGGATGGATCTGGACGGCGTGAGCTTTCGCTTTGTACCTGAGCGCCCGCAACTCACAGGACGCGACATCGCGGGCAATGCCGATCTGTTTGTCAACGGCACCCATCTCAGCCTGGTTGACGGTCGGGGCTTGCCATCGATCCGGTTTGTCTACTTTTCGGCGCGTCGCAGCAGTACCGTCTGGCGGGTCGTTGGCAGCGCGCTACGTGGGATTGGCCGGGGACTTGGCGCGGCGCACGAGCGAGACGGCTGGTTTGGCACCGAAGCCCACGAGGGCGCCCTGTTCCGCCAGTCGGACGGCGACGGACGGATCGGTGTGAGGGACGAAACCCGCATCCGCTTCTGGCTAAGCGCCATGAGCCACGACGACCGCACCTACACCATTGCAACGAAGTCCGGCGACGCGCTTGCGGAGGGAACGGCAGGGGACAAAGGCGACTTTGCGCCGAGTCCGTGGGTCGATGTTCCGGCCGGCTGCCAGGAACTGGCAATCCGGTCGTCGGCATCCGGTGGGACAAACCGCTGGGAGGGTCGGCAATTGGGGCTGGGGCTGGGTTCAATCGAGGAGCGCGGAGCGTTGCCTCGCGATCTCTACCAGCGAGTAACGCGCCGACTGATTCCGAAGCTGGCCTATTGCGCCGGCGACGACCACGCCGCGAGGTACGCCGACGCCCTGCGCTCGTACGACGCGGTGACGCCTAACTCGCACTTCACCGCGTCGTGGCTGCGGCGCCGCTGGGGAGTAGCTGGGCCGGTCATCGAGCCGCCGGTCATTGCCGACGAACGCCGGAACGCGGCCGGGAGTCGACCGCTGATCGTGTCGATTGGACGCTTCTTTGTGGGAGGACACAACAAGAAGCACCTGGCCATGGTTCGGGCTTTCCGGATGCTGTGTGATCGTGGCCTGGTCGGTTGGCGTCTGGCGCTTGTGGGCGGCGTTGGTCAGCGCGCGGTGGATGCGGATTACCTGCGCAGGGTGGAGGCCGAGGCGCGCGGCCTGCCGATCGATGTGTATCCGAATGCCGACGAAGCCGCCGTCCGCGAGTTGCGGGCGCACGCGGCCATCGCCTGGCACGCCGCGGGATACAAGGAGTCCGAACGCAATGCGCCCGAGCGGTTCGAGCACTTCGGCATGGCGGTTGCCGAACTGATGATGTCGGGCGCCGTACCTGTTGTGTTTGATGGCGGCGGACTACGCGAGATTGTCGAGCCGGGGCGCAGCGGGTTTCGCTGGCGCACGCTGGAGGAGCTGGTCGCCGTCACGCTGTCGCTGGTGCGAAACGCTCGACGGCGACGGTCGATGAGCGAGGCCGCCCGCCAGCGCGCTGAGCGCTGGTCGCAGACGAACTACCAACGGAGGATTATTGAACTCGCTCGCGAGGTCATGACCGGGAATTACCAGGCGGCCGTTCCGGCCTCGGGCGGTCGCCCGCGGCCTGCAAGGGCACGTTCCCGGCAGACGACGCGCGGCGATTGCTAGCATCGTAGGTTCGTGCGCTGACAGCGTGGATGGGCGTGGCACTACTCGTTCAGAAATTTGGTGGATCTTCGGTCGCGACAAGTGAGCGAATCCGTGCGGTGGCCGAGCGGATTCACGACTCGATAACCCAGGGCGACCGCATAGCCGTGGTGGTGTCCGCCATGGGCGACACGACCGACGATCTGATTGCTGCGGCAGAGCGACTGGCCACGCGGCCACGTTCGCGCGAGTTGGACTTCCTGTTGTCCACGGGCGAACTCGTCTCTGCGGCTCTCATGTCAATGGCGTTGCATGAACTCGAATGCGACGCAGTTGCACTCTCGGGTCCCCAGGCCGGAATTCGGACCAATGGGCGCTATGGTCGCGCCCGCATCACGGAGATCGAGCCGACGCGCATTCGCCGGGAACTCGAAGCCGGATGTGTCCCGGTGATGGCCGGATTCCAGGGTCTTGGGCCAGACGGTGACATCGTGACGCTTGCGCGCGGGACCTCGGACACCTCAGCGGTTGCCTTGGCCGTGGCCCTTGGCGTGGACCGTTGCGAGATCTATACGGATGTGGACGGCATATTCACGGCCGATCCGCGAATTGTGCCGGACGCGCGTAAGCTCGATCTGGTGATTTACGACGAAATGCTGGAGATGGCAAAGCTGGGCGCGCGTGTCATGCATCCGCGCGCGGTCGAGATTGCCGAACACTTCGGCATGCCGGTGGTGGTACGTTCCAGTTTCAGCGATGCACCAGGGACGGAAATCGTGGCTGAATCAGCTGTTCCAATCGAGACTATGCAGCGTGTGCGCGCGGTGGCGCACGACACCGATGTGGCCCGGGTGACGATTCGCGGCGTCAGTGACAGGCCGGGACTGGCGCATGCGCTGTTCCAGCCCCTGGCTGACCGCCACATCAACATCGACGTGATCGTGCAAAACGTCTCGGATGGCGGCGTGACCGATCTGTCGTTCACCGTTGACGAGACCGACCTGGATGCGACTCTCGACCTTATCCGTCCGGTGGCGGCGGAGATCGGCGCTCGCGACGTGGCAGCGTCTACGGAGTTGGGGAAAGTGAGCATCGTGGGCGTGGGCATTCAGAGCACACCCGGAATCGCAGCCCGGATGTTTGGCGCCCTGGCCGCCGCCGGCATCAACATCGTGAGCATTACAACCAGCGAGATTCGCCTGACGTGCCTGGTCGACGCGTCGCAGGTGGCCCGGGCGACCGAGCTGTTGCACGACGAATTCGATCTGAGCACCCCAGACGCCATGTGACGTCGCGCGCTCGTTCAAATGATGACCGCTGGTACCATGAATTTGCGCGCCAAACCCGTTAGAGCGTCGCCTGGAGCCGGGGAGGCGATAGCCGCATGATCGAGATGATCGTGGATAGCGTGCGCGTGAATCTGATCAGTCCAAGCCGTGTTGTGGTGCTGAAGGAACGGGACGGGCCACGTTATCTGGCCATTGTGATCGGGCAGGGCGAAGCCGACGCTATTGCCGTCAAGTTGCAGGACCATGAGGTTCCCAGACCGTTGACCCACGACCTGCTCAAGCAATTGATCGAGTCGGTCCATGGGTCGGTTGAGCGAGTTGTGGTGACCGACCTGGTTGACACGACCTTCTTCGCGACGATCGTCCTGGATATCAACGGCAGTCGCTGCGAATTGGACTCGCGACCCAGCGACGCCATTGCACTCGCCGTGCGGGCCAGTGCTCCGATTCTCGTCGAACCGGCCGTGCTCAACGAAGCAGGGTTCGAGCCTGACACCGACGGCGAGGATGCGGGCGAAGGTGAGCCGGTCGCGGAAGAAAAGCTGGAAGTGTTCCGCGAGTTCATCAATCAGCTTGACCTGGACGATCTCGAGAAGTCCTAGCGTTGGTCCGCCGGCGGAGGCGGCCGCCTCGGCCTTTCCTCCGCCATTACGCTCTGAGCGGAACCAGGAGCGTTAACCCAGGCAGCGAGTCACGAGCAACGCCCCAGGACCGCCGGGAAGATGTCAGGTCTGGTTAACGACTTCGCGCTGCCCGGAGACTGCCGATCGCCGGATCGCGGCCAGGACTTCCAGCAGATGCACGCTGTCTTCCGGGGGCGAGCCGTTGGGGGCGGCCCCATTGATTACGGCGAGGAAGTGTTCATCGGGATTACTTCCCCCGGAAAGGCCCTCGACTTCACGCGTGACCTTGGCCTCCAGGTCGTCTTCCAGAATCACTTCCACCCCGCCGGAGGCCCAGTCCGCTCGGATGGCGCCGTTGCCGGCAACCACGGACAGGCGCTCGCCGAAGGTGTGTCCGGTGCCGATGATCGAGAGCGTGCCGATAGCGCCGTTCTCGAAGAGAAACACGGCCGCGCCGTCGACTTCGACTTCCAGGTCGTAGGTACGCATACGGGCGTCGACTTCGACGATACGCAACCCAGTGGTCCAGAGCAGCATGTCCATGAGATGGCTGCCGGAGTCGCTGAGCTGTCCGCCGCCGCCCAGGGCGAGTGTGCTGCGCCATTTGCCTCGAGCTGCTCCAATCCAGGCCTGCCACTGGCTTGCCTGAACATGGGTGATATCACCCATGTCGCTGCTCTGCAGACGCTGGCGCATGTAGGTGTAACCGGGACTGAATCGCCGCTGAAAGCCAACCACCACGTGTCGGCCAAGAGCTTTCGCGTGATCGGCAATTTCCTGGGCCAGTTCGGGCGTGTGGGCGAGCGGCTTCTCGCACAGCACGTGTAAGCCGGCGTCCAGGGCGCCCATGACATGCTCGTGGTGGAGGGTATGGGGCGTCGATACCAGCACCGCATCCAGGTCGGCTGCGGCCAGCAAGTCGCGCCAGTCGGCGTATGCCGGAACGTCGTCCAAGCCCTGGACGTTGGAACGAGCGGCCGCGATCGACGCATCGGACGGATCGGCCAATCCGACCAGGTCGAACTCTGACATTGCAGAAAACCGACGCAGGTGACCAGCGGAGTTGCCGCCGACGCCAATGGCGCCAAGTCGGTATGGCATGGGCATCAGGCAGTACGCGCAGACGGGCGGAAGTCTACGTCAACCCGGTGTGCCGCCGCGGTCCCGTCCGCCTATGCGTCGCGGGTGGTCGGGTCTCCAGGGACGAACTGACCGCCGTATGGGAGGGGGAGTCGCTCCACGGTTTCTCGAAACGTGCCGCGTCCCTTCAGCAGATCGTGCACGTCCCAGCCCTGCGCTTCCAGCTGTTCGAGCACGTAGGCCAGTTCGTAGCGGTCACCGGTTTCTTCGTCGATGAATGCATCGGCCCATCCCAACTGATATCGCGGCACGGGGAACGTGCCCTCGCCGTTGCGACGGGGGATCTGGAAGCGGAACTCGGATACGCGGATGTGGCGGCGTGGTTCGCTAGTCATTGAGGTCTCTGATCGTGGGCCCGAATAGCCCGGCTGGCTTGGATGCGATTGTGGAGAGCGCGTCCGTCCTGTGTCAACGGGCAACCGTACGACCGACGACGATAAGGTTCGGCGAGTCGACGCGCCACGGCTGGCGGCTGTAATCGCCGCACACCGAGTCGATCTGCAGTCCGGCCTCCACGAACTCCGCGACCACGTCGTCCCGCGTCAGCAACGCCAGGCTGTAGCCCAGCCGCCGCTCGTCAACCAGCAATGGGCCATCGTAGTAGCGGTAGATGAGGGTGCTGCAACCGCGATGTCTAGCTTCGTCGTAGGTGTAGAAGCGCTCACGGGTGATTCGCCAACCACTCAACGGGTCGCGTTCCAGGAACTCGACCTCCTCGTGATCGGGCGTGGCGTCAAGCGGCGTGGCTGAGAACACGTCCACGGCCACCCCGCCACCCGACCGTAGATGTGCAGCGGCGTTGCGAAGTGTCTCCAGGCGAGCCTCCCGGTCTGGCAGCAACAGGTAGGAGTTGAAACCAAGCAGCACGAGGTCAAAGGACTCGTCCAGCCGATGCGTGCGCATGTCGCCGCGACGCAACGTCAGCCGCCCCTGGATCGCGCGAGACTTTGAGGAGCGGCGAGCGGCAGCTCGCTCCAGCATGGCGGCTGAGGCATCCAGGCCGGTGACCTGGAAGCCGTGCCTGGCCAGGGGAACCGCCATACGCCCCGTGCCAACCGCGAACTCCAGCAGCCGCGGTCCAAAGCGGCGGCCCTCGGACATCCAAAATCCCAGTTCGGCCCCATCACATTCCGGGTATTCCAGGTCATAGACCTGCGCGGCCGGGTCGTATCCCGTTTCTCGAAACGGCGGGGCCGTGGACGGCCGTGGCTCGTGCATGTCAGGGCCGCACGGCGGCCGACGGCATCAGTCGGCGCCGGCGTAGTTCAGGGGCGCGTCGGCCAGTTCTTCCTCGAGGTTGGCGTGGTCCTTGACACTGTCCATGCCGCGCCAGCGCGCCTCTGATCGGAACGCGCCGAGACGATTTGCCGCAGCCAATTCCGGAAATGTGCTGTCTTCATGGTCGCCGATCTCGGGGAGATGATCCTCGAATGACCGAGCCAATACGTACACGCCGCCGTTGATCCAGTGGGGCAGTACCGGGTTGGTGGTGAACCGGCTGACCTTGCGTCCATCGACTTCCACGATGCCGTATTGGCTGACATAGGGCGTGAGCAGAATGGTTGCCAGATTCCCGTCGTCTTGATGCTGGTCGAGCATTGGGGCCAGACGCTGCTCCGTGAGGATGTCGGCGTTTGATGCCATAACGACTGGCTCGTCGCGGGGAATCTGTTGCATCCCAAGGCGAAGGCCGCCACCGCGGCCCATCGGCGTGTCCTCGACCGCGTAGCTGAAGCTGGCGCCCAGGGCGGATCCGTCGCCAAAGTGATCCTCAATCGCTTCGTGCAGGTATCCGCACGAGATGACGAAGTTGTCGACGCCCTGCGCCTGATACCACTCCACCTGGTGCTGCATGATCGGCTTGCCAGCCACAGCGACCATGGGCTTGGGAATGTTGGCGGTCAGTGGCCGCAGACGCTCACCGCGACCTCCGGCAATCAAGACGGCGTACACGCAACTGACCTCCAGGGCATGAGGGGGCGCCAAGCGCCTCAAGGCACGATTATAGGAATGGGGCTGCGCCGAAACCCGCCAGGCCGGTCGGCACCGCTGGCACGAGTCACTGGATGGACGCCGGATCCGAGGCGTCGCGGAGTTCGATGACGTTGCCGTCGGGATCGCGAAAGTAAAGGGAACGTCCCCCGGGGTCTTCTGTTGGCCCTTCGACCGCCGATCCGGCCGCGACGATGACTTCGGCGGCGCGTTCGAACTCGGCTTCGCCTACGCTCAGCGCCACGTGTTGCACGCCCGGCCGCCGCCAGTCTTGGGTGACCGCCGCGATCTGTCGCTCAGGCGCCTGGAACAGGTGCAACGACAGTGCCGGCGCTTGCAGGATTTGACGAAACGTCGTTCGCGGTCCCGGGATCAGGTCCATGACGCGTGCGTAAAACGCGGCACTGCGGTCGAGATCGCGTACGTTGATCGCCACGTGGTCCACGCAACTGAATCGGATTCCCTGGCGTCCCATCGTCTCTCGTGACACGTGAGTTCCGTCCCCCAATTGACTGCAGACAGTATCGCGCGTGGACCAGAGCCCGCCCGCGGCCACCTGCCGTTTCCGTTTGAGACGGACTTGAAGCTTAGTCGACGACAAGATGTGGGTTGAATGTGTGGTTCAAGCGATCAACACACTAGATGTAGTGGTTGGATGGTATGATTCGCGCCAAGTCTGGCGGGGAGTGCGCAATATGCGGTGTCCAGCTTGCGCGTCGGCCCGATTACAGGTGGTCGACACGCGCGAGGCCGCGGATGCCACACGACGCCGTCGCGCCTGCCATGACTGCGGCCATCGGTTTACCACCTATGAGCGCCGCGACATCTTCGCGTGCCCCCACTGTGGACACGACGAGGCGCGGATCGAGTCGTGGGAGTTGACGTCGCAGGGAACATTGCGCCGCCATCGCCGCTGTGCGGACTGCTCGCTGGGGTACCAGACGCTGGAACGCTTGGCGCGAATGGATGTCCGCGTGATCAAAGACGACGGACGAAGCGAGCCGTTCAACCGAGGCAAGCTCTATCGCTCGATCATGATCGCCGGGACGAAGCGACCGGTGACCAGTTCTTGGGCGGAAGAAGCGGCCATCCAGATCGAGAACCAGCTGCTCGGCCGTGAGTCGCTGGATGTTCCCTCAAAGCACATTGCCGATCTGGTCATGGAACGCCTGGTCATGCTCGACGAGGTCACCTACGTTCGCTACGCGTCGGGATACTTTGGCGAGGGCGGCGTCCAGGAGATGCTGGAGACCATCAGCGAATCGCGATTGCGTCGCGAGCGCACGGAAATCGAGCGCACAACGCTTCCGCTGGTTCCGGAGGAGCCCGAGGATTCGTAGCTCGCGGTCGGGCAGCGTCACGTGGCGGCGCGGCGTGGCTTCCGGTCGGTTGCCCCTGGGAGGAACGCGGTGATCACGGCCCGGACGTTTATCGGATTCGGGCTGGCGTTGGGGCTGCTGGGATTCGTTGTCGGCGTACGGGATGAACTTGGGCCGGGTCTTCGCACGGCGTCGGCACTGGCGTCGGTCGTTCCAGGTAACCCTCCAACGCTGCTCCACCTGCGTCCGCCTCCAAACGTGACCACGCTGGCCTATACCACCAGGGAGGGCTACGAGGTGCTGGCGGATCTCTATGAGCCGCATGATGCGAGGAATGGGCCCGCGATCGTGTTGGTCAATGGGGTCGTTCCGGAGGGTCGCACCTACGAGCCGCTGGTTGGCTTTGCCGACGGGCTGGCGCGCACGGGATTCGCCGTTCTGGTGCCCGATGCGCTGGACTACCAGAACTATCGGGTGTTCCCAGAGGACATTGGCGCGCTGGTCCGTGGGTTCCAGGTCCTCCAGTCGCGCCCATCGGTTGATCCGAACCGCGTTGGGTTCATCGGCTTCAGCATGGGCGGGTCGCTGGCGATGGTGGCGGCATCGGATTCGGAGATTGCCGAGCAGGTGGCACTGGTCGCGACGATTGGGGCGTACCACTCGCTGGACGCCATGCTGCGGGCCGTGACGACGTCAAGCGTGCAAGTGGGCGACGGCCACGAGTCCTATCAGCCCGACAGCTACGTGTGGCTGGTAACGCGTAACACCCTGCTGTCCGCGATTCCCGAAGCCGGCGACCAGGAGGCGCTCTTCCACCTATTCGCACTCGAGACGCCCGACCCGGATCCTGAGGTGCTGCCCGGGTACGACCTGTCCGGACTTGGCGCACCAGCTCGCAGCGTGTACGACCTGTTCGTGAATCGCGATCCCGCGGCGGTGGGCAGGCTCATGGACGGTGTGCGGGGCACCATGCCAGGGACGTTGGAGTCAATTTCGCCCGATGCGCACATCCAGCGACTGCGGGCGCCCGTGGCGCTACTGCACGACAGGAGCGACCTGTACGTACCGGTGCAGGAATCGCAAGTGCTTTTCGACAGGCTGGGTGGCGAACCACGGGCCAGGTTAGCGGTCCTGGACGTGATTCAGCACGCGCAACTGGCCGAGCTGGATCTCTCTCCCCCGGTGTTGTTGGGGTCGTTCCTGCCCGGCATGTGGACGCTCTGGCAGTTCACGTACGAGGCGCTGGGTCAGCTGTCAGCGGGTGTCGACGCGCCTCAGGTGTAGGTCCACGACGTCGGCGGGCGCGTTGAATCGCACCGGGACCCCGGCAGTTCCGACGCCGGCGGAGACGACGAGGGGGCGCCCCCGGACATACATGAGGCCGCTCGGCCTGGGCGGCCGGTGCCGCGTGCGCAACGTGAGTGGCCCATACAACGGGAGGGCGATCTGTCCGCCGTGGGTGTGACCGCTGAGGGTGAGATCAACGCGCCGCTTGCCTAACTCGAAGGCCGTGTCGGGGTTGTGGGCGGCGAGGATCGTAAAGAACTCGGGGTCCACCCCGTCGAAAGCCGCATCGAGGTCGCAAAGGCCGACATGCGTATCGCCGACGCCGACCAATTGCAGCCGGGCGCCATTGACGCTCAGGCGGATGGAGCGGTTGGTGAGGGTCTGTATGCCGTGAGCCGCCAGTCCAGCTTCCATGGCCGGGAGCGATCGGGTTTCATGGCGCAGCCAGCTGTGAGCCGGACCTTGCGGTTTGCCCAGGGCATCGTGGTTGCCCCACACGGCGAACGCGCCCAGGCGTGCCTCAATTCGTGCCAGCCGCTCGCCCACGTCGGCCGTGTAGCGCTCGCTTTCAACCAGGTCGCCCGCCGCGATCAGCAGGTCCGTCGTCGTGCCAGCGAGACAATCCAGCGCCGTGAGCGAGCGATGCGAATGCCCGCCCACGTGCAGATCGGAGATCAGCAGAATCTTGAGCGATTGGACAGCCGCAGGCAGCCGAGCAGCAGGCAGCGTGTAATGAACGGTCATTGGACGACCAAGACTTGGAAAGACCTGCCGCAAGAGCTTCACGCTAGCCGGTAGCCGCCCATGCGATTGCGTAGCGGGCGGAGTTGCCGCGTGCCCAAACCTGTCGGAACCCAGCCGCCCATCAGCTTCTTCGAGTGACGGCCGCTAGACGGCTGCGATGTGGTGATGTTCGCCCATGGCGCGGAATTTGGCGTAACGGGCGTTGACGAGGTCGTCGATGTCTTGCGTGCAGAGTTCCTGGAGCATGGGCGCGAGTTCGTGGCGAAGGTTGGCGGCGGCGGAGTCAAAGTCCTGGTGAGCTCCGCCATCGGGTTCGGGCACGACGCGGTCGATGAGACCGGCCCGCAACAAGTCGGGGGCTGTGAGGCGCAGCGCGGCGGCGGCCTCCTCGGCATGATCGGAGTCGCGCCAGATAATGGCGGCGGCGGCTTCCGGCGAGGCCACGGAATAGATGGTGTGCTCCAGCATGAGCACGCGGTCCCCAACGCCCAGCGCCAGCGCGCCTCCGCTGCCGCCTTCGCCAATGACGGTGACGATTACCGGAACACGGAGGCGCGCGAGACGGGCCATATTCTCGGCGATGGCCCAGGACTGGCCGCGCTTTTCGTCGTCCAGTGTGGGGCTGGCGCCTGGCGTGTCCAGAAACGTCAGGACGGGCCGTCCAAACCGCTCGGCCATATCGAACAGGCGCAGGGCCTTGCGATAGCCCTCGGGGTGGGCCATACCGAAATTGCGCTCGACGTTTTCGGCGGTGCTTCGGCCTTTCTGGTGGCCCACGACGATCACGCTGCGACCTTCAAACGTTGCAAGTCCGGCAACGACCGAGGGATCGTCGGCGTAGCGGCGATCGCCGTGAAGTTCCGTGAAGTCGGAAAACAGGCGGTCGATGTAGTCCTGGGTGTGCGGACGTTGCGGATGTCTGGCCAACTGGACCCGCTGCCAGGGCGTGAGGTTGGCAAAAATGTCCGCGGTGCGAGCCTCGAGCTCTAGCTGAAGGACTGCCAATTCGCGCGCGACCTGGGAGCTTGGATCCGGTCCGGCGTCACGCTCGAGTTCGGCGATGTGCTCGCGAAGTTCGTCGAGGTCGCGCTCGAATTCAAGCACGGAAGCGCTCCGCGTTCAGGCGCGTACGGCTGTCGGGGTATTCGGCGTCGGAGCCGCCGTCTGAGCCGGGGCAAGGTGACCAATGACGCGGCTCAGCGTCTCGCGTAATTCGCGCCTCGGAACCACGAGGTCAAGCAGCCCTTGCCTTAACACCCACTCGGCGGTGTGGTCCTCCACAGGTGCTCGTCGACGCAGCGTGCCTTGCACGACGCGTGACCCCGCAAAGCGAATTGTGGCACCGGGCTCGCCCACGATGATGTCGGCTACCGAAGCGAAGCTGGCGGTTACGCCGGCAAGGGTCGGGTCGGCCATTACGCAGATGTGCGGCAGGCCGGCTTCGCCCAGCCGGGCAGCCGCCGCCGTGGTCCGTGCCATCTGCATGAGCGCGAAGAGACCCTCGTCCTGGCGAGCGCCGCCAGACGCGGTGACGGTGATCACCGGCAGGCGGTGGCGTAGCGCGTGCTCAAAGAGCCGGGTGATCTTCTCGCCCGTGGCGGAGCCCATGCTGCCGGCGATGAAGCCAAACTCCATGACGCCAAGAGCGATAGGGCGCCCATGCATCGGGCCGACGCCGCAGACGATGGCCTCGTTGCGGGAAGTGAGCGCGCGGGCCTTGGCCACGCGGTCGACGTAGGAGCCGCTCGGGCGGCTGAATTCAAGCGGATCAGCGGCCGTGATGTCGGCGTCAAGCTCATGGAATTCGTCGGGGTCGTCGAGCAGAAGGGCGATGCGTTCGGCGGCGTCGAGGCGGTCGTGATAGTTACACGACGGACACACGCGTAGCTCGGCTTCGAACTCAGGGCGGTAGTGCATCCCGCCGCACTTGCGGCAGGTAACCCAGAGATCAACCGGAACATCCGGGTAGCTTTGCACTCCGCCGCGACGCCTGACGGCCATCCGGCGCACCCCTTACGCGCTTGGGAAGGCGCGGCTCGGGGGGCGGACCTCCCAGCCGCGAGATTGCCGGAGTATATCAACGCTACAGGAGTAAATCGGACGGATTCGGCGGAACGTCAAATCGTTCCTCGGGTGTTCGTGCGAGCGCCAGCGCGCCTACCCAAGCCGCGCCTCGTCGCCGAAGCGCACGGGTTGCGGCCTCGATGGTGGCACCGGTTGTCGTGACGTCGTCCACCAGGAGGATCCGGGTTCCGGACAGCTTGCGCAGGGCGCGAAACGCGCCGCGGACGTTGTCGAGACGACGCGCCCGGGGAAGCGAGGTTTGCGGCGGCGTATCTCGCAGGCGAATGAGTACGTCGCAGTCAAGCGGGCAGTCGAGGTGTCGAGCGACTTCCGCGGCGAGGAGCCGGCCCTGGTTGTAGCCGCGTTGGCGCTCGCGACTGGAGGCAAGGGGTATGGGGACAACGAGATCGACCTGCAGGTCGGGAGGCAGGGCTGACATTGCGAGGTTGGCCAGGTCGGCGGCGAGGTAGCGCTTGTTGGCGTACTTGAAGCGATGGACGGCCTGGAGGATGGGCGGGGTGTAGGCGTAGGGAACGTAGAGGTGGTTGATGCGGCGCTGCTCGAGGCGGCAGCGGGCGCATTGGTCGCCGTAGGTGAGGGGGCGCGTGCATTGGCGGCATTGGGGATGGGGGAGGCGTGTGGCGGTGGCGAGGCAGGGCTGGCAGATGGCGGCGCCGGGGCGGCCGCAGGCGGCGCAGCGCGGCGGGAAGAGGGCGGCGACGAGGGCTCGAGTGGCGGTGTGGAGGCTGGCGGCGACTGACTTAGCGGAGCCGCAGCGAACTGCCCCGCCCCAGATTCGGTTGGGCGGGGCGAGTTTCGCCATCAGCCCACGTGCATCGGGTTAACCAGGGGCGCCCGCCGGGCTCGGGGTGATTTCAACGATGGTCGGCTCGCCGTCCTGCACGCGCAGTTCGAACTCGCGGCCCTCGGGTGACTCCTGCATGACGTGGTCGGTGAGCGGCTGATCGACGTACTCGCCGACCAGTTGCGCGATCGGTCGTGCGCCGGCGTTGCGTCCGAGGGTGACGTTGACTATGTAGTCGAGCGCCTCAGACGTGATGTGGAGTCGGATGCCGAGGTTCTCGGCGCGGAGGATGGCGTCGGAGAGTGTCCGCCTTGCGATTTCCCTGATGTCCTCCTCTTCGAGGGCGTGGAAGACAACGAGGCGGTCGAGCCGATTCAGGAATTCGCCGGGAAGCTGGCGACGGGCGAACTCGCGGATACGGGATTCGTAGGCGGTATAGCGGCGGGCCGAGCTCGACGTGGACTCGAACCCTATGGAGGGTCCGGTGACCTGGTCGACGCCCAGGTTGGAGGTGAGGACCACGATGGTGTTGCGGAAATCGACGTGGCGGCCGTTGGCGTCGGTAAGGAGGCCGTCCTCCATGATCTGCAGCAGCACCTGCAATGTACGCGGGTGCGCCTTCTCCACGTCGTCGAACAGGACGACGGAGTAAGGGTTACGACGTACGGCCTCGGTAAGGCCACCGGCTTCGTCGAAGCCGACGTAGCCCGGCGGGGAGCCAATGAGCCGGGAGATGCTGTGGTACTCGGACATCTCCGACATGTCGACGCGGACCAGGTTTTCGTCGGTTCCGCTGACGAACTGGGCCAGGGCCTTGGCGGTCTCGGTCTTGCCGACGCCCGATTCGCCGAGGAACAGGAAGGAGCCGATGGGGCGGCGCGAATCGCGCATCCCGGCCAGAGCGCGGCGAAGGGCGCGGCCGAGTTCGGCGAGGACATCGTCCTGACCGACGACGCGCCTGCGCAGGTCGTCCTCCATGTGCAGGAAGCGGTCGGAGTCGTTCTCGGCCAGCGTGGGCAGGGGCACGCCGATCCAGGATGAGAGGACTTCGGCGATTTCGTGCTGGGTGATGACGGGACGGTCGGTGCCGACTTCTGCTTCCCAGGCGGCGCGTTCGTCGCGGAGTTCGTCAGCAACCTGATCGCGTACCCGACGCCTGGCGGCGGGGGGATTGTCGGGGTCATCCGGCGTCTCGGGCACGCCTGCGATTTCGGCGTCCAACTCCTTGATCCGGCGCAGAAGCTCAACGATGCGGGAGGGTGGGGTCTGGCGCTTCACCTTGGCCCGTGCGGATGCCTCGTCCACAAGGTCAATGGCCTTGTCGGGCAACTGGCGCGAAGTCACATAGCGACGCGACAGGTGCACCGAGGCGTCCACAGCGTCGTCGGTGACCTCAACCCCGTGATACGACTCGTAGAGCGGGCGCAGGGCCTTGAGGATCTCGACGGCGTCCTCGTCGCTGGGTTCGTCGACGTCGATGGGCTGGAAGCGGCGGTTGAGGCTCTTGTCGTTGGCGATGTAACGGCGGTATTCGCGCCAGGTCGTGGCGCCGATGACCTGGACCTCACCGCGAGCCAGGTGGCCCTTGAGCAGGTTGGCGGCGTCCAGGGACCCCGCCGCGCCACCGGCGCCGATGACAGTGTGCAGTTCGTCGATGAAGAGGATCACGTCGCCGCTCTTGCGGACCTCCGCGATGAGTTGCTGGACGCGTTCCTCGAACTCGCCGCGGTACTTGGCGCCGGCGATCATTCCGGGAAGGCTGAGGGAGATGAGGCGCCGGTTCTCAAGCTCTTCGGGGACATCGCCCTTGACGATGCGGTGGGCCAGACCTTCGACGATGGCGGTCTTGCCAACACCGGCGTCGCCGACCAGGACCGGGTTGTTCTTCGTCCGGCGCAGAAGGACCTCAATGGCTCGATCCATTTCGAGCTGGCGGCCGATGACGGGGTCAAGGTCGCCGGTGCGGGCGGCGTTGGTGAAGTCGCTGCCGTACTCGGCCAGCATGCTGCGCGGCTTCCTGCGGCGGCCGCGTCCCCGCCAGCGACCGCGTCGTCGGCGCCCACGGCCCGGCGAGCCGGGCTGGTAGGCGGCTTCGATGCGGCGGCGGAGGGATCGGAAGTCAACGCCCACGGCGGCCAGGGCGCCCGACGTCAGGCGGCCGGCGCTAGCCAACGCCCCGAGCAACAGGTGCTCGGTACCGATGAAGCGGACGCCCATGCGTTCGGCCTCCAGGGCGGCGGAGCGGAGGACGTTGCGGCCCTGAGCGGAGAGCGGGCGTCGACCGTCGTCTCGCGCATAGCCCGGGGGCAGAGTGGCGATCAGGGCGTTACGCAGCGGCTCCGGGTCGACGCCAGAGTCGCGCAGGGCGCGGGCGGCGGCGGTCTGGGGGGACTCAAGGATTGCGAGAAGGATGTGGCCGGGGCCGACGGCGTCGTGGCCGAGGCGGGCGGCTTCGAGTTCGGCGTGCTGGATGACGCGACGACCGCGGCCGGTGAGGCGGCGGAGGTATTCGACGGGGGTGTAGTCGTCGGGTTCGCGTTCCACGGGTCCTAGGGGCTCCTTCAGAAGCTGATGGGGATCTGGTCGACGAGGTCCTGCAAGCCCTGGCCGATGCTGTCGCCGAGGGAGTTGAGCACAACGATGAGCACGATGACGAAGACGGCGGTGACGAGGATGTAGCTGAGGACGCTGACGCCCGAACCCTCGGGCAGGTAACGGCGCCGTGAATGGCGGGGCGGTCCGGCGGGGTTGAGATTGGCCGTCACACCGGCTCCGAGGTTTGGTGGGTGCATGCCAGTTTAGACCGGCGGGCGGGTTGGTGGCTTGCGGGGCGGCGAAATCGGGAGTCTCGCGCGCAATAAGAGTTTTTTCCAAAAAACTCTTGAGGTGCGTTGGGGAAGGGGAGAGGGCAGAGAGCAGAGAAGTGAGAGCGGAAGGGGACGGGCCGTGACGGGTCTCGACGCAAGGTGCGGAACAAGCGGGGATCGGAGGGCTGGTGGGCTTGGGGCGCAGGCGGGGACGGGGTGGCCAGGTGAGCCCGGACGTGTGGTTGGTGCTGGGTCCCGGCCGGGGACGCGGGGATGACGGGGTGGCGGGACGCCGGGAGGACGGGGTGGGTGCTGCTGGATTGGTGAGGGTGTGAGCGGCGGGCAGGGGGTGGG
>JAJEDE010000022.1 GCA_022821645.1 Chloroflexota bacterium | reverse complement strand
GGGGGGGGGGGGGGGGGGGGGGGGGGGGGGGGGGGGGGGGGGGGGGGGGGGGGGGGGGGGGGGGGGGGGGGGGGGGTGGGGGGGGGGGTGGGGGGGGGGTGGGTGGGGGGGGGGGGGGGGGGGGGGGGGGGGGGGGGGGGGGTGGGGGGGGGTTTAGGGGGTCGGGGTCGCGGGCATGCGACAGCTTGGGCGGATTTTTTGGGCGGAAGGGAGGGCGGAAGGGGAGAGGGGAGAGGGCAGAGGAGTGAGAAGGAGGGGAGTGGGCGGGGGAGTAGGAGGTTGGGAGCATGTGGTCTGGCTGGGTGGTAGGGGCGGCTTGGCTGCGGTCTGGTGGTTGGTTGCTGCTGGGTCCCGGCCGCGGACGCCGGGATGACGGGCGGGGGAAGGGGGTGGGTAGCGACGGGTCTCCACGCAAGATGCGGAGCAAGCGGGGGCGGCGGCGGGAGGTGAGGGGGGTGAGCTGTGGGAGGGGGCGGGGGAGCATGGCGGGGTCGGGGGGATGGATGCGGGTCGGGTGCGGCTAGTGTACACTGAGTGGATACGACGGGCAAGGGGGGAGCGATGGGGTGCGTGTGGCAGCCGGGGTGGTGGTTCCCTGCGACAGGCTCAGGACAGGCTCTCTCCGGGGACGCCGGGATGGTGTCTGGCTGCTGGGGTCGGAGGGTGAGCCGGGGCCGGTGGTGGCGGGTGCCGGCATTGATGGCATTGATGTCATTGCCAGCAATGCAATCAGTGCATGCGTTGCTAGCAGTGCAGGCAACGCTGGGAGGGATGGCGAGTCTGCGACGCCGGGATGACGGGGACTTCGGGGCGCTGAGGGCGGGGACATTCGGAGCGAGGGTTGCGGAGACATCGGGACTGGTGTACACTGTACGAATACGACGGGCAAGCGGGGCGTTGGACGTGGTGGGCGCCAGAAGTTCGTGACCGGTGGTTCGTGGTTAGGGGCCAGGGAAGACGAGGGGTATTGACGACGAATGCCCTGGGTCGGGCCAAGGCAGCGGGGAGCTTGCGGCGAGCGGTTGCCGGCGGTCTCAGGCGGCGAGTTGGGTGGCTGTGGCCTTGAGCTTGTGTTGGCGGACCGTGCGGGCGAGGTGCTTGACGCGCTCGAGGATTTCGTCTGGCTGGCCGTGGAGGTCGAGCACGGTGACTTCGATGCGCTTGCCTGCTTCCGGGATGTCGTAGGTGACCGGATCAATTCGGTCTTGATCGTCGCGGGCGTAGATCAGGAGGGCGCTGGGCAGGCCGGCGGCTACGGCGTAGGCGAGGGCCTGGTAGATGTCGTGGTTTTGGGCGCCGTGGATGGTGGTGCGCTTGTATTTGGCGTCGCCGACGAAGAGGCAGCGGTCGCCTTGCCACCAGGAGAGGTCGGGCTTCAGATTGATTGCGCCGTCTCTGTCCAGCCGGAGGTCGTGACGGTAGGCCTCCTGGGGAAAGCTGTAGTCGCTGAGTCCCAGCGCTTCGCGTAGTGCGACGACCACGAAGTCTTCGAAAACCTTGTTCATGTCGATCAGGAACGAGGCGGACTCGACTTTGCCGGCGGCCAGTTCGACGGTGCCCGATCGGAGGATGAGACGGGCGAGCGCCAGAGCAGGCTGGTAGTGGGCGTTGAGGGGGTTGATCGGGAGTTCCGGTAGATCGTTGGGTCGGTATTCGACGTCCGAGATGTTGGCGAAGACGGCGCGCATGACACTGAGTAGCCGTCGCGTGTTGCGGGAGCGGTGCGGCAGGCAGGCCAGCCTGCGCACGGCGGCCTTGAGGAGGCGGTTGGGTGGGATGTCGGGCGTGAATTCGTCGTATCGGACCTCGATGGGGACCGCGATGCCGAAGCGCCGACGCAACTGCTCCTCAATGCGGATGCGTCCGCGCACCACGTTGAGCGTTTCCTCGTGTGTCTGATAGCCCTGCAATAGGCCGCGCCCGGTGGCCTGCCGGACGGCGGCGTGAAATAGCTGGACCATGGCTTCGACCAGGTCGGGTGATCGATCGACTTCCGCGACGGCGGGCTTGAGCTCAAAGGCACCGAGGGCGTACGAGGCCAGGAAAAGGACGCGGTCAATGGGGAGTTTGGGTTTGATTTCGACGGTGAGATCGGGGAGTCGGATGACGCCTACCTTGAAGTTAGGTCGAAGACTCCAGAGGCCGCTTGTGGGTGTGGGCGAGATGTCGATGGAGGGGGCGATGCGCTGAAGTACATGGAGTTGATCGGTGGTTAGCGGGACGCGCTCGGTCTTGTGATGCTCACCCAGTGTCAGATGTGTCATCGTCGTTGCCTGGACTGCGGTCTTGCTGCTTGGCCGCGCGCTGGAGCTTCTCGAATTCAAACTCTGCGAGCTGATCCTGATCGCCGAAGAGTTGTTCCTCGACATACGGATAGATCGAGTGATTCCAGATCAGTTCGACCCACTTCTCGTCGAGGTCGTCGCGAAGGAAGTGGCTGGGGCCGATGGCGAGGTGGCGGTCGGCGAGTTGGGCGTTGGCGTGATTAAGGAGGTCTCCTACCCAACGTAGCGAGGGCTTTTCTCTTTCGAGCCAGCGGTCCAGCAGCCCGTCCACCGGTGGTTGATCGGGGAAGAAGGGTACAAAGTGGAAGCGGCGGCGGAGGGCGGCGTCAACGAGGGCGATCGAGCGGTCGGCGGTGTTCATGGTGGCGATGAACCAGAGGTTGTCGGGAAGCGCGAACTTTGTATCCGAGTATTGGAGCGATATCTCGCGGCCACGGTATTCGAGGAGGAAGTAGAGTTCGCCGAAGACGCGGGCCACGTTGCCGCGGTTGATTTCGTCGATAACCAGGACGTGCGTTTCTTTGGGATTGGCGCGCGCTTGGTCGGCAATGCGCTTGAGGGGTCCTTCGCGCAGTTTGAAGCCTGGCTGGTCTCTGATCGTGTCTGGACGGAAACCCTCCACAAAGTCCTCGTAGGCGTAGGAGGGGTGGAACTGGACAAGGTCCGTGCGGTCTTCGGCACGGGCGAAGTGGTGGGCGAGTTCCTGGGCGACGAAGGTCTTGCCGGTGCCGGGCGGGCCGTAGAAGACGATTTGGCCTTTGTCTTGGAGCAGGCTGTGGATGTCTTTGAGGTGGTCGGTGTCCCAAAAGAGCCGGGCGGCGAGGTCATGAAGCGTCTCAGCCGAAACCGTGATCGAGAAGGTCTGCTTGGCGCTGCGGCCGTCTTCGTCGGTTGCCGTCCATGTGTACGTTGCGGAAGTCTGCGCCACTCTCGGACAACCGCTCAGTTCGCGCGTCTCCTCGCCACAGGAGAGTCCGACCGGCGGCTCCGGCGTCAGCGTGTAGGTCAGCGCTCCGCTGCCGCCGCTGGCCTCGGGCAGATACAAAGTCGGGATGAAGCTGTTCTGAGTGAATGCCTGGTTCGCGATCGGCTCTGCGAATGTCAGCGGACGTGAAGATCCGAGGTTTTCGGCTTCGCGGAACCGCCGAAGGGCGTCGCGCTCAGACTCCGGGAAATCTGGGTGATCCTCGGTCGTCCAGTTGATGACAGACCAAAGCATCGACTGGGCATCCAAGCGGTCGCGCAGCTCAAGCTTGCGCTTTCCTGCCTCGGATAGAATCCGGTCAAGGAAGGACAGAAAATGCTCATAGATGACGCTTTCTGATGCAGACTTGTCAGGATATGGGAATACTGTCAGATCGTATCCATGTTCGAATGTCGTGGTCTGATATGGTGGAAATACAAGTGGATCGATAGACATTGCCAAGAATGATGCAAGGGTTACCCGAGTGCCTTTCCCTTGAGGAGAGTCTGCGGGAACTTGCTCTAGGAAGTCTCCGATTGCTACAGACGCGCTCTCTTTACTGATCCAGTTTCTTTCGTCTCCCCAAAGTGCTAGCAGCGCTTCGCGTGCTTCCTTTCTGTTTTGAGAGCACCAGATACTGAATCTGGAATGAGTTATGTAATGAACTAGATTGTTTTTCTTTTTGAAAGCTCGATTCAGAATTGTCAGCCAGTCATCTGACGCATGCTCGATCGCATGTCGCGCCTGCTCGAGGCGATTCGCAGTATCAAGCTTATAGTCTCGCTCCCATTTATCGAAAGATGGAAGATTGACAAAGCGACTTCCCCAGCCGATAAATCGGTCCCAAGGCGACACGTCAGGAGACCAAGTAAACCTCACGTCATCGGAGTAGAAGTCAAAGCCGTCCTTATAGTGCTCGGCCTGTCCGCTCAGGCGTCGGCGAATGTCCAGCAGATCGCGGTCAATGTCTCCCGTCGGCGATTTGAGGAGAGTCTCATAGGACTTCTGAAGGCTCATCTTCTGATTTCTCGACACAATGGGTTCGAATGTATCAGGATAAATCAGGTGCAGTACGGCTTCCGCCTGCAAGCCTGCTCTCGGGACTACTACTGATTTGAATTCGTCTTTGAAGGTCCAAGGATCATCGAGAGCTAGAGACTGTCGATTCGCAGGCTGTCTTTTCCAGTACATCACGAACTCTGTGATCAATTGAATGTGCGCTGGTTTGTCGGCCCCAAAGTTAGGTCCAGGAAATAAGACGCCGGTATCCAGAACCGAGTCAAGGTCACTGGGAATAGATATGGCGGGTTTAGACCAGCCAAGAACCTGGCCGATGCGTTCTCGCTTGTTCCCGCCGCTTATCGCGGGAGGAGCCGCAATCAGATAGTGGACGTAGAGGATTTCGGCGGCGAGTTGGATTGTCTCGTGAGGTGCTTCGGCGAGCTGCGATTCGAAGCTCTCAAAGAACCCGCTGCCTGGAGTATTGGGCTGCCCAACGAAGCGCCTGTGGAAGTCGTTGAGGTTGTGCAGCGACCAGATGGGTTGGCCGGGTGTTAAGAGTGAGTTGTCCTTGCGAAGGGCAACGTCTACCCACCGCTGGGCGGCGTCGTAGACCGCATCGCATCCCTCGCGCCTAGCCATCGTGATCCGCCCTCACTGTTGGCGCGGGCATGATACGTCTAGCGTGCGGTCGACTTTGCAGTGCGTCGATGCGATGCCCGGGGCGAGACGAGCCGGCAGTGCACGTCTCGGATTCAATTCGCTCCCCGGACCTCCAGGCCCCTGATCTGCCTATGTTCGAAATTCGACGGGTCGCCAGTCGGACCGCGTGCCGACGGTTGGGGCCACTTGGTGAGTCTCAGCTATTCACGGGCGGATCGAAGGGTGGGTCGTAAGGCCTGCGGCGTGGCGTTGGGTGTCGCGGAAGCGGGTTTTGTGGTGCCAGAGGACCTGGCGTCAGTCGGGACGACGGGGTTGGACGCCGGTTCCTGGATCAGGTGCCAGATGGTCTGCTCGAGGGTGAGCCGGCGTGGTCGATCAGGTTCTGAGTTCGAAGGGCTTGAGGCGGATGCGAGTTTTGCCGGGAGCGCCGTGGGTGGTGAGTTCGTAGTGGCGGGTGCGCGGTTGGTCTTGGAGGCGTTGGAGGAAGTCGTCGAGCACGTAGCTGAGCATCCGTAGCTGTTGACGGCTGTTCATTCCTTGCTTGGGGCGGCGGACCCAGAGCGTTCGGATTTCGTGGGCCACGAGCAGTTTTCGGTGTCGGCGCTTGGCCTCGTCGTCGGCGTGGATCCAAACGGCGTTCTGGTCGCCCATCCACGGGATGAGTTGTTCGTCCTTGACGCCGACGACACCTGCGAACTCAGCGATGTCGCGAACAAGCGTTGTGGGGTATCCGACGAGTTGGAGCGCATTGCCCACATTCGGGCTCAGCGACTCGTCAACGACGAGCAGGGGCTCGCCGCCGGGTTGAAGTGGATGGTCAGGCGGCGATTTTTTGCTCCCAGCGCAGGGCGGACGTCAGTTCTTCGGGAGTAATTCCGTAGGAGCGTGCCACGAGGTCTGGCGGGTCGCCGCCGCGTATGAGGCTGGCGAGGGCGCTGGTGGGGATGCGGGTGTGTTGGATGCAGGGTTCGCCGAATTGGACGGCCGGATCGAGCACGACGCCGGGTTGCGGCGACCAACTGGCGGCGATCTGATCGGTGAACCTCAAGCCGCTGACGGGTATCAGGTAGTCCTTGACGATGGACATGGCGAGTTGTCCGTGCCGGCTGGCGGCGATGAGTCGATCGCCGAAGTCCGACAGCACGTCGGAGTGGTCGGTCCATAGCTGTTCGGTGGCGAAGGGCCGCTGCTGGCCGGTGTGCCGACGCAGCCAAGTCTCGGCGGCGTGGATGCGCGGCCAGGTGACGCCGGCCGCACGCAGGGCCGCGATGACGCGCATTGAGACCAGGTCGTGGAACGCGATGGTCAGGTCCCGGCCCGGAACATCCGCGAGGTCGGGGTGCGCCAGGCCCTTGCGGATCCAGCGGATCAGGTGGCGTGAAGTCACCGGGTACGCACGGTCGGCCGCGCACGCGGCCAGCAGGTAGCGGGCCGCAGTGGGCGGGGCGTAGATGCCCTCGTACACGCTTATTTCCTGAGCGACGGCGAGCCTCCATCTATCTGGGGTGTCGACGAGTTGTTACCAGCGTAACCCTTGGCTGGCCGCCGCATTTCAGTCGGTTCGAGGCGGATCGAAGGGTGGGTCGTAGGGCCAGGGCTTGTCGCGCTGGATGTCCCGGAACCAGGTCTCGTGTCGCCAGAGGACCTGGTGCCAGTCGTCGCGGCGGGGTTGGACGCCGTGTTCCTGGATCAGGTGCCAGACGATCTGTTCGAGGGTGAGCCGGCGGGTGGGCAGATGGAGCCGAGAGAATGATCGCTCGACTGTGTAGTGCGGCGGTTCGGCGTGTACATGCAGGTGGCAGCGGGGGTAGCCGGATTGGGAATCTCTGTCGTAGTGGTACTCGAATACCGGGCGCGGGTCGTCAAGGCTGTCTCCGGCCTGGTAGGTGAACGTGGCCGCCAGCGTTACCAGATGGACCGGGTTGCGGATTACCTGCAGGGCAATCCGAACGTTCAGGTACATCCCGTTGCTGAGCAGCGCCGGCTGCCCGCGATATGAAGGCGGGGCCATGTGATGGCCGACGATCACCCGGTCAGGGCGTGTCCACACGTCGCCGAGTTCCGAAGCCGCGACCACCTTGTAGACCTCGCGAATTTGGTCCAGAAAGGCTCGAACGGCCCTCCGATTGCTACGTGTCGCTCGGCTCGGCAATGAGAAACGCGAGGTAGGTCAGGGACCGGAAGACCGGGTCGCCGTGAAAATGCTCCGGCGGATTCCGATAGATCGCGAGGAATTCGTCGGCCGACAGGCCGAAGAGTCGACGCGCTTCCTGGTCCAACGCCTGCCGGACCTCTTCCGGCGTCAGTTCGATGTGTTCGTATTCGTCGGGCAGCCAGTCGGGCCGCGTTTCGACGGTGGTTGCCATGCGGTGTGCCTCGCTGTGCTTGGAATCAGGATAGCGCGGGAGGAAGGGGAGAGGTGAGAGGGACGAGGAGTGAGAGGGAGAGAGCTTGGGTGCTGAATCCAGGGGTGTGGTTCGACACGGTCCTCCGGGGACTACGGACCGGCTCACCACGAACGGGGAAGGGGAGAGGGGAGAGGGGCGAGAAGTGAGAGCGGGGGGAATGGGGAGGGGGAGAGGGGCTCGGGAGGCTAGGAGAACGGGGTGGCTTGGGTGGGCTGGGATCGATCACGGTGCTGGGTCCCGGCTGAGGACGCCGGGATGGCGGAGGTGGCGTGGGTGCGCGTGGCTGGGTGGTTCGACGCGGGCCTTTGAGGGACTCCGGCCCGGCTGAGCACGAGCGGGGGGTGGGGAAGGGGAGAGGGGAGAGGGGAGAGAAGTGAGAGCGGAGAGGATGAGGTGTGGGGGAGATGGGGTGGAATTGGTTTGGCGGGGCGGGGTTAGCATGTACTAAGATTTATATGCGCTGAGCCTAAGGCTTGTGGTGAGCGTGGGCTAATTCGGTTGTGTGGCAATTCACGCTCGGGTCGCTCGGCGCTTGGAGGGCTGAAGTGAAACGGATCGCGTTGCTCGTTTGCGCGGGGTTGCTGGGCCTGGCGCTGGCGGCCTGCGGTGAAAGCGGGCCGTCTGACGACCTGAAGCAGGACGTGGTGACCAACTACGCCAATGGCGTGCATTTCCTGTATTCGAAGAGTCTGCGGTCGGCCACGGTCCTGGACAGCGCCATTGACGCATTCCTGGCGGATCCGACGCCCGCGACGCTGGAGGGCGCGAAGCGAGCCTGGCTGAAGGCGCGCGACGACTATGGGCCAACGGAGGCCTTCCGCTTTTACGACGGACCGATCGACCATCCGGACACCGGCCCCGAGGGGCTGATCAACGCGTGGCCGCTGGACGAGGCGTATATCGACTACGTCGAAGGCAATCCGTCTGCAGGCATCATCAACAACCCGTCGGAGTTTCCGGTGATCAATGCCAGCCTGATCGTCTCTCTGAATGAAGAGGGCGGCGAGGAGAACGTTTCCACCGGCTGGCACGCCATCGAGTTTCTGCTGTGGGGGCAGGACCTGAGCGCGGTGGGTCCCGGCGCCCGCCCGGTGGAAGACTTCACCACGGCGAGCAACGCCGACCGCCGCTCCACGTACCTGGCGGTGGCTTCGGACGTGCTGGTCGCGCACCTGAAGGACATGGTGGACGCCTGGGCGCCGGCGCAGGCCGGGAATTACCGAGCGGCGTTCCTCTCGGTGAGCACGGATGAAGCGCTACGGCGAATCATCACCGGCATCGGCGAGTTGAGCCGCGGTGAGCTGGCGGGCGAGCGGATGACGGTGGCCTACGAGGAGCGCTCGCAGGAAGACGAGCATTCGTGCTTCTCGGACAACACCGTGGCCGACATCGTGGGCAATGCGCTGGGTATCCAGATGGTCTACCAGGGTGACTTCGGCGGCCTGTCCGGGCCCGGCATCAACGACTTGATTGCCGCCGACGATCCGGAAACGGCCGACATGCTGTCCTCGCAGATCGAGCGCAGCGTGTACCTGGCGACCGTGATTCCGTCGCCGTTCGACCGGCACCTGGGCGGGGGGGTTTCGGACGCCGAGGCCGGTCGTGCGTCGGTGCTGGAGACCATCAAGGCTCTGGAGGACCAGACGGACACGATCGTGAGTGCCGCCCAGGCCATCGGGATCACGATCAGCGTTAGCTGAGCTGGACGTCTTGAGCCGCGGTCCGGCCGTTCCCTTGGGCGACCTTTGCGTAACCCGGGCTTGGTTGCTCGGAAGACCCCTCACCCCCGGATCTCGTCCGGGGCAGGCTCCAACCCTCTCCCACGGGGAGAGGGAGCAAGAGCGGCCGCGCATTAGCGGACGAGAGACGTTATGCAAAGGTCTCCACGGGGAGAGGGAGCAAGAGGCGTCCCGCCTTCGAGGGCGCGCGAGCGTTTTACAAGGGTCTCCTCGGGGTCAATGACGACCTCGAGGAGGCCGGGCCGCGGCTGATTTTTCGATTACGACATGGCAGCAGGCGTTGCGAATCGGCAGCTCCGCGACTTCAAGCGGGTACTCCGACGCTTGCGGTGGGCGGTCCGGCGAGCGCGGCCGTCCGCGCGCTTGATGATCGTTGGCGCCGCGGCGGTCCTTTCGCTCGCGGTTGGCGGGTCAATCGCTTGCACGCCGCAGTTCGGGCAGCGTGATCTGACGCTGATCTTCGACAAGAACCTGGGCGGAACGACGACGGCGTTTAGTGCCGGCAGTAACGCGTTTGAGCTGTCGGCGCGCAATCTGACGAACGAGGAGCGGCGCCGGTTTGAGGTTGGCGACAGCTTCTTTACGCAGAACTGGGTCACGGCACCGGCTTCGACGGAGGCGCGCGATGGGCTGGGTCCGACCTTCAACGCGCAGTCATGTTCCTCGTGTCACAGCCGGGACGGTCGGGCGAAGCCGCCGGAGCACGACGGGGATCCGGAGCGCGGGCTGCTGCTGCGGCTGAGCGTGCCGGGACCGGACGGTCCGGTGGACGAGCCGCTGTACGGCGATCAGCTCCAGGATCGGGCGATCAATGGGGTACAGCCGGAAGGTCGCATCGGCATTACCTACGAGACCATTCACGGGAGCTATCCCGACGGCACGCCCTACAGCTTGCAGAAGCCGATCTACGCAATCCTGGATCCGGCGTATGGCGGCGTTGCCGCGGACGTCATGATTTCGCCGCGAATCGCTCAGACCATTGTCGGCATGGGGCTGCTCGAAGCGATACCGGAGGCGCGGATCCGGGCGTTGGCCGATCCGGCCGACTCGGACGGTGACGGCATATCGGGTCGGGTGAATATGGTTCGCGATCTGCGCCGCGGCGAGGTTGTGCCGGGACGCTTCGGCTGGAAGGCGAATCAGCCGAGTGTCGAGCAGCAGGCGGCCGGCGCCTTTCACGGCGACATTGGCATTACCACCACGCTGTTCCCGACCGAGAACTGTCCCGAGGGACAAACCGCGTGCAGCCTGGCACCGGACGGAGGGTCGCCGGAGGCGCCGGACGACCGGCTGTTGAAGGTGGCCTTTTACGTGCAGACCCTGGCGGTGCCGGCCATGCGCAATGTCGAGGATCCGACGGTGCAGAGGGGGGCAGGGCTATTCGTGGACGTGGGTTGCTCGTCCTGCCACGTTCCCCGGCACACCACCGACAATGCGCACTCCCTGGCGCCGCTGCGCGGGCAGACCATCTATCCCTACACGGACCTGCTGCTGCACGACATGGGCCCGGGGCTGGCGGACGGACGGCCGGACGGACTGGCCTCGGGCAGCGAGTGGCGAACGCCGCCGCTCTGGGGTATCGGCCTGGTGAAGGTTGTCAACGGGCACACGAGGTTCCTGCATGACGGGCGCGCCCGGGGCCTGGAAGAGGCGATTTTGTGGCACGGCGGCGAGGGGCAGGCGTCGCGCGACCGCTTTTTGCAGCTTTCGATGGAGGACCGCATGGCGTTGTTGAAGTTCCTGGAGTCGCTGTGATGGTGCGGACGTTGCGCGTGGGTCTTGTGGCGGCGCTGGTGCTTGCGTTGATGGTCGGGTGCGGCGAAGCGCAGGCCTCGGAAGCGGACGTGCTGATCAGCCTGACCGACGAGGTGATCCTGCCCGGGTACAAGGCCGCAGCGAGCGAGCTTGACGAGATGCGGCAGACGCTGGAGACCCTGTGCGCCGCTCCGTCGGAGTCCGCGCTGGCGGAGGCGCGGGAGGCCTGGCGCGAGGCGCGCGTCACATGGTCGTATACCGCGGCCTGGGGCTTCGGGCCGCTGATGGACCGTCGGTCGCTGCGCCAGATCGACTGGTTTCCGGTCGAGCCCGAGCGCATCGAGTCGATGCTGGCGGAGCGCCCCGCCACGATCGATGAGGACGTTCGGAACGTGCTTTCGTCGACGCAGCGGGGTCTTGGCGCGATCGAATACCTGCTGTTTGACGACGCGGCGCTCGCGCGGCTGTCGGATCAAGCGTCGCCGCGGTGCGGATATCTCACCGCGCTTGGCCGGGTCGCATCGTCAGAGCTCGGGGCCGTTTTGCAGGAGTGGGATGTGGCTCGGGACACGAGGCCGCCGTATAAGGATTTCCTGACGGGCCGATCGTCCAGTTCCATGCTGACGAGCGCCGCGGTGGCGGAGGTCGTGCGAACGCAAGTGTTCCTGGCTCGAGCGATCATGGACATGAAGCTGGGGGTTGTCCTGGGGATTCGTGGGGACGCGTCCGATCCGGCGGCGTATTCGGACGGACCAGGCGAGAACGCCCTGGAAGAAATTCGGGCCGAACTGCAAGGGATGCGGGATGTCTATGTGGGCGCGGGCCTGGACGGCAGCCTGGGGGTCTCCCACCTGGTCGCCCCGCTATCGAGCGACGCGGACGAACGGATGCGGGGTCACTTCGATGCCGTGCTGGCGGCTCTGGATGCGGTGGAGGGTTCGCTGGGGGCAGCCGCCAGGGACCATCCCGCGCAGGTGCAGGCGGTGTTTGATGCGATGGCCGAGTTGCGGCGGGCGATCAATACCGAAGTGGTGAGCCTGCTGGGCGTGGCGGTGGGATTCAGCGATACGGATGGCGACAGCCAGCGCTGAGGCGCCCGGCTAGGCGGGCGAGGCGTTCGGCGCTGGGAGGATCCAGGTCTTGGGCGCCAGGCCGTGTTCAATCCGGGCGAGGTTTACGTTCGGGTCGATGAGCCGCGCCGCCTGACGGCCGTTGAAGGCCACGAAGACTTCGGCCCGCACCTCGACATCGCGCCCTTGCCGGGCATGGTCCCGCGCGATGAGATGCGCGGTTTCGAGGATCATGTCTGGCTGGTAGGCCATGCGCTCGACCTGGAGCGGCGTGAGGTATTGGTCCGGGCCGACGACCCAGCGCTCGCCTGTGGCCGGATCGGTGACGTGGAACTGCGCCTCGCCGGTCTTTTCGGTGAGCATGACGCGCCAGGCGAAGCGGTAGCCCTCTTCGTTCCAGCGGACGTTGCCGGGGTAGGCCCAGTGACGGAGGGGAATGATGATCTGCGCGAGGGCGACCAGCGCCAGGGCGAGGACGGCGACTCGGGACACCCGGTGGATTGCCGGGGGCGATGAGGCAGCGAGATCGCCGGATGGCGGGGGGCGGCCGATCCAGGTCCAGAGACGCCGCGGCCAGTCGGGCGGGAAGAAGATGAGCGTGGAGGCGATCATGACCCAGGGGAACATTCCGATTGGGAACAGTGCCCAGGTCGCCACGTGGAAGACAACGACGGCCGCGTAGGCCACGGGGCGGCTGCGCGGCCATAGCAACCAGCCGACGATGGTCAGGTCGTAGGCGGCGCCGGCCCAACTGGCCAGATAGGCGGCGAAGGGCTGCCTGAGGAGGGGTCCGATGAGCGCTACGTCACCGCTGTTGTAGAGCCAGATGCGCAGAGGTTGGGCGTAGAGCAGCCAATCAGGGTTGAGCTTGGCGAGACCGGCGAACACGTAGACGACGCCGACTTGTGCCCGAAGTGCCCAAATAACCCACGCAGCTACGGTTGGCGGCGGGCGGACGGGGTTGCGTCTCGCATCCAGCGAGGCGGTGCGGTGCAGGGGTAGAACGACCATGAGCAGGCTGGTCAGGCTCATCCAGTAGTAGTGATTGAGGTAGGTGGTCTTGTCGATGAGTTCGACGTAGGTAAACAGGACGAAGAACGCCGCCGTAGCAAGCCGATAGCGGTACCCGAGTGCGATCGCGAGGCTGGCCAGGCCCAGAAGCGCGAAGTGCACGTACATGCCCCAGGCCGGCCACGGCTGGACCCAACCGAATCCGAGGTAACTGAAGTGGTGGGTGGGCGCCAGGTACAGCTCGTCGATCCAGCCAAGCACCCAGGTGCGCACGACCGCGACGAGACCCAAGAGCCCAAACGCAATACGAAAGGCGGCGGCGGAAGCGGCGCTGGCCGGGAGGACAGCGCGGGCCGCGAGCCTGTCGAGTTCGAGCTGCGCGCGGGACACTGCCGGCCTGCCGGCTTTGCGAGTGACCATTGAGTTTCGACGGAGCTGGTGTTTTGGTCCTACGTTCGCGGGCAGCCTAGCCGAGGCCAAGACTATTGACTGACGCACCGCCACGTTTGGCAAGTCTCAGAGTCCAGTTGCACCGGAATGAAGCTCGGCCGGCGCATATAGCCGTGGCGGCCCAAGCGTTCGAGCACTCGAGTCGTAGGATCGTCATTCACCGTCATTTATATTGGAATACTACGGGGGTTTACTTTTACCCATTTATTTGAATTTATTGCTACGATACACTGCAAGACTAAGCCTTGATCCGAACTGGATACACGCTCACGGTGCGGATGGGATTGCCTGACGTGAGCCTGGAGAACTGATGGCCTCGCAGACACTGCGCGCCTCCGGCATCGCCCGACATTCGGTGTGGGCCGCACGGCTGGTCATTCTGGCGGCGTTCTTCGATCTGTTCGTGCAGTTCCCCACCATGGCGCCGCACGCCCGGAATCTTGGGGCCTCGGCCGCGGTCGTTGGCCTCATCGTTGCGATGTACTCGGTGACGAATCTGTTCGGCAACCTGGGGGTGGGGTTTGTCCTGGACCGGTTGGGCCGCCGCCAACCCATCATCTTCGGTCTGGGGATTACAGCGCTCGCGGTGCTCAGCTACGCGTTCGTGCAATCGCCAGAGCAGCTCCTGTTCGCGCGTGCGATCCACGGCATCGGAGCGGCGGCGCTGACGCCCGGGGCGTTCGCGATCATCGGTGACTGGGTCGACTCGGATCAACGAGGCCGGGCGATGGGCCTGGCCGGCGCCATGATTGCGGTGCCCGCCATGATCGGGCCGCCGGCCGCGGGCATTCTCAGGGATGCCTGGGGCGCTGATGCGGTGTTCTTTGTCGACGCGGTTTTCCTGGCCGTTACGCTCGTTGCATTCGTGGCCGTTACACGAGAACTGCCGTCGTCGATGCGCTCGCGGACAGCGAGCGCCGAAGCGAGGCCGTCGGGGTCGGGGCTCAGCGGCCGAATCTTGTCGTCGGCTTTTGCCGCCCAGTTCGCGATCACGGTTGGCGTTGGCGTGCTGGTGGCGCACTTGCCACTGGTGTTGGAAAACCAGGGTGAGTCGGCGGCCCGGGCGGGATACAGCTTTGCCATCTATGCGCTTGTCTCGATGCTGGTGATGGCAAGTCCAATTGGAGGCGCCAGCGACCGGATTGGCCGCTTTGTTCCGCTGGTCTTTGGACTGCTCGGAGTCGCCGGGGGGCTGGCCGTGCTGGGCGTGGCGGAAACCTATGGCGTGGTTGCGGCCGGCATGGCTGTGTTTGGCCTGGGGTACGGGCTGGTGTTCCCGGCGGCGACGGCGCTGGTGGCGGAAGCCGCCGGGCCCGCGCGGCGCGGCATTGCGTTCGGGATCTTCTACGCGGTGTACTCGCTGGGCGTGGCCGTAGGGTCGGCCGGGAGCGGGCGGCTGGTCGGGCTCTTCGACGACATGATTGCTCTGCCCTTCTTTACTGCGGCGGTGGTCGTGTTGATTGCCGTGCCGGTCGTCGCGGCCCTGCGACGCCTGGGGGATACCAGATAGCGTCGGAGCGCCGCGCCGCGCTTCGGTCCTAGGCCCAGTCGCTGGCGACTTCCTCCACGACTCCCGCGAGTGTTGACACATGGAGGCTGTCGGCGTTGAGTGCCGGGATATAGCGCAGAACTCCACCGCCGGCGTGGACGAACGTCTCGCCCGCCCGGATCTCGATTTCTTCCAGCGTCTCCAGGCAGTCAACCGCGAATCCGGGGCTGATCACGTCAACTCTGCGAAGACGCTGCTGGCCAAGATCGGCAACCGTCTCTTCCATGTACGGTCGCAGCCACTCGCCGGGGCCGAATCTGGATTGGAAGGCGACTGACCACTGGTCGTCCGGGATTCCCACGGTCTCGGCGACCAAACGCGCCGTCGCCTGGCATTGGCCGGGGTACGGGTCGCCCTTGTCGCAGTACGACTGCGGCAGTCCGTGGAAGGAGAACAGCAGGAGGTTGGGGCGCCCGTCCCGGGACCACGCAGACTCGATCGACTTTGCGAGCGCCTGGATGTAGCCGGGGTTGGCGTGGTACTGGTCGATGAAGCGCACCGCCGGCACGCGACGCCAGCCGCACAACGTGTCCGTGACTGCGTCGAATGCCGAACCTACGGTTACGGCGGAGTATTGCGGATACAGGGGCAGGACCACGATGCGAGTCGCCCCCGCGTCACGCAAGGTGCCGAGGGCTTGCCGTATCGATGGGTTCCCATACCGCATGCCCAGCGACACCACCATGCGCGGGCGCTTCCGTTCGGCCCACCGAACTGCGAGGGAATCAACAATGGCCTGTGAGTTGAGGAGAATCGGCGAGCCGTCGGGTTCCCAGATGCTCTCGTACAGGCGGGCGGAGCGCCGGGGGCGCGTTCGCAACACCACGCCGTGCAGGACGAGCCTCCAGAGCCAGCGCGGCAGCTCGATCATCCGCGGGTCGGCAAGAAACTCGGCAAGGTACCGACGAGTTGCGGCAGTGGTTGGAGCATCGGGCGTCCCGCAGTTTGTCACGAGTACGCCTATCGGTCCGCCGGACGTATACGATCCTGTAATGACGGACCCTTGGTTACGCGGGGGTCGGAAGCCGCCGGTAATCTACCACTTCAGCAGCCACGACCGTCGATTGCGGTCCCGACATCGCGTGTGACGGCCGGGGTCTCGAGTCTCGGGATCCCGGGCGTCGGTGGAGATTCCCTGACAACCACGTAACTGTGGAGTGTCAAACCTAATCTCTGGCAAGCTAATCGAGGTCTTTGTTCCGTTATCACCCGCGAAGTAACGCGACTATGAAAAGCGTGAGTTAGTGACGTGATTATTCCTGGATGGACCATAGTCGAGGCGAATGATCTGGCGGTGGAGGCGGAATAACGGGCGTAGGAGCGGTACAGGCGAGAATCCCCACTCGACAGGCTCAGGGCAGGCTCTGCGGGCCGCCGGGGACGGCGGGCCGGCTCACCACGAATGGGATGGGGGCTGGTTTAGGGGACGGGTCGGTATTCGAGGAGGGCTGAGCGGCCGACTACATCGAGGATTCGAATTAGCGATTCCCGGCCGTCGGCATCGGTGAGGCGCAGCTCTTCGCCGGGGGCGAAGTGGACGGGTTGGGGCTGGCCCTGGTTGATCGCGATGTTATTGGCGTAGAGGTAGGTCCTGTCCTGCGCATCGCGTACGGGGTTGAGGCGCCCCTTGAGGATGGGCAGGCGCCCGACCGCTTCGGGAAAAATGACGCTGCCGCCATCCGGCAGGACTTGCAGGTCGAGTGAGAGCGCGCGCTGGCTGGGCGTCCAGTCACGTTCCAGGCGCGCCGCGTGACCGCCAGCGGCAGCAAACACGGTCGTTGGGAGGTGGGATGTGTAGAGCTCCACCGACGCCTCGCCGTCTTCATTAGTGGTCGAACGCTTCCAGGTCTTGTTCGGGAAGAGCACAAGGACGTCGACGCCAAACAAGGGCTGACCGGCGGACCTCACGGTAATGACGCTGCTGGACGGGCTGTGTTCATGGGTGGCGGCGGGGATGGTGAGGCGGACTTCGGCGTCGTCGATGACCCGGTACGCGGGCAGCTGCCCACAGAGTTCCTGAGTCTCGCGCCGAATGATGGGCACGCCGTCGCCGCGGCGTTCCATGAAGTACTGCCGCTCCTGCGAGCCCTGAATGCCGCCAACCGGCAGGCGCGCCAGCACGGACGTTAACGCTTCGTTGCGGGTGACCTGGCGCGTTTCCATGCTTTCGACGGTGAGGTTGTTGGGCAGCGAGCCGGGCGACTGGATTTCCAGTCGGTCAGCGAACATTGAGAGCCGAATTTTGCTGCCGCGTATCGAGTAGTCGCGATGCACGACGGCGTTGACGAGGGCCTCGAACAAGGCCCGGTGGCTGTATTGGGGGAGGTCAACGCGCCCCGGGTCCTTGCGGGCGGCGACCTGCATGTTGCGCAGGGCGAAGGAGACGGCCTGGGCGATCTGCCGGTTCAACGGACCGGAAATCTCCTGCGCGTCGATCTGGCCGGAGGCACGGTCGTTACCCCGATACCGGGTGGCGGTGATAGCGGCGTTTGGCAGCCACTGCCGGGGATCCGGCGCGCATAGCAAGACGCCGGCGACCGTGGCGCGTGGGATGCCAGCCTCGTCGTTTGCGAGAAGGGCCAATCTGCCGAGCGCCACCTCAGGCTCGGCGGCGCCTTCGGCGCTCAACAGTGGTTTCCAGAGGGACTCGTCCAGGGTGTTGAATCCGGTGCCTGGAACCGTTTGTTCGTCAAAGGATCGGTAGCGGGCCTGCGCGCGACGTTGCGCCAAGCGCAGCCACTCATCGCCGGTCATCCTTCGCTTGGAGCCGCCGATGCGGATGTACCGCTGGCCGGAACGCTCGTGCGGGGAATCGCCCGCGGGTACATCGACGATCAGCAATCTCTTGCCGTCGGGGATCTCCGTGTGCCGAGTGCGGATGCGAACGGGAGGCTCGATTGAATCGGAACTGACCCGGACGACGTAGTTGTCCAGCGCACTGAGGCGTTCACGCGTCATGTCCTGCACTTCGCCTTCTTCGGTGAATATGCAGAGGAGGGCGCCGCCGTCGGCGTTGGCGAACGCCACGATCTCGTCCGCCAGGTCCCCGCGTTCCGGGCTTTTGGGTTGATCGCCAGCGAACTCGACCTGCTTGAATTCCCAGGCGCTGTCCTCGCCCAGTTGCAGCCGCCGGGCGATCTCTTGGTTGCTGTGGGTCATTTGCGGATTACCGTTTCCCCTGCCGCCATCCTATCCGCCGTCGGTTCGCCAGCCGCCGGGATGCTCGGAGGGGTGGGGTGGGGAAGAGGTGAGGGAAGAGAGGAGCCGAGAAGATGAGGTGGCGGAGGGCATGGGTGCGGTTGCTGCCGGGGGGTGTGGTTGGACACGGTCTTCCGCGGACTCCGGGGCGGCTCACCACGAACGGGTGGGTTGGGGCGGTGGGGTTGTTGGCTTGGGGGGCTTGATGGGGAGGGGCCGCGGAGATTGATGCCTGAGGACGTGGCGGTGGTTTTGGGGTGGAGGCCCGACGGGTCGGCAGCACGCGGAAAAGACGTATAGAGTGAAGCGCGTGCACGTTCCACATCACTAACGGATAGCTAACCGGCCCATGCTCCCCTTTGCTGAACTGAAGGACCGCGTCGCCATCGTTACCGGGGCCGCCCAGGGCATTGGCCGCAACACGGCCGTGACCCTGGCCCGCCACGACATGCCGGTGGTGTTGGCGGACCTCAACGACGACCGCGGCCAGCGCGTTGAAGCCGAGATTCGCGACGCCGGCGGCCGCGCGGCCTATGTCCACGCGGACGTGGGGACCATGGCCGGCTGCGAAGCGATGGTTCAGACCGCTCTGGAAGCGTTTGGCGGCGTCTATGCGGTGGTCAACAACGCCCGCTGGCACCCGCACGACAAGCTGGTGGATGTGACCGAGGCGGACTGGGACCGCAGCCAGGATGTGCTAATCAAGTCCCACTTCATGGCCTGCAAGCTGGCGATTCCCCACATGATCGCCGGGGGCGGCGGGTCCATCGTTGGCATTTCGTCCGCTCACGCCATCCAGGCCAACGCGATCGAAGGCCCCTACGAAGCCGCCAAGGCCGCGATCAACGGCCTGATGCGTAACGTGGCCGTGGCCTATGGCGAACACGGCATCCGCGCCAACAGCATCCTGCCCGGCGGCATCATGACCGACGTGAAATACGAAGCCGCCGCCCTTGCGCCTACGCCCGAGCTGGACGAACGCCAGGCTCTTCAGAACCCGATCTGCCGCCGGGGCGACGCGCAGGATATTGCCAACGCGGTGCTGTTTCTGGTCTCCGACCTGGCCAGCTTCGTGACGGGCGAATCGCTGGTGGTGGACGGCGGCCTTTCCATTGAGCTCCCCGGTTCGGCCAGCAGCCGGATGACCGGCCTCGAGGTCTAACGCCCAGCCTTCCAGGTCAGACGTTTCAGGGCCGTAGTCGGTCGGAAAGTACAAGCGCTCCGTCGGGGATATGCATTGATATCAATGCAATCATTGCTATCATGCTGTGGTGTCGGACACGGAGGCTCTCTAATGGCCAGCATCATCGTGCGCAACCTCGACGAAGGGCTGAAGCAGCGGTTGCGCGTCCGGGCGGCTGAGAACGGGCGGTCCATGGAGGAGGAAGCCCGCGACATCCTGCGGACGGCGCTGAACACCCAGCCTGCGGCGCCGGAGAATCTGGCAAGCGCGATCCGTGCTCGGTTCGCGCCTTTGGGCGGCGTCGAACTGGACCTGCCGCCTCGCTCACCCATGCGCAAGCCGCCTCGGTTCGACTGATGCGGCCGCGATGATCGTCCTGGACACCAACGTCGTCTCGGAGTTGATGCGCCCAAATCCCAGTTCCCGCGTCATGGACTGGGTGGCCGGACAGTCGGTTCCACGGTTGTTCCTCTCCACCGTCAGCGAAGCCGAGTTGCGCTACGGCGTGGAAATCCTCCCACCCGGTAAACGACGAACCCAATTGCTGGACCAGATTGAAGGAATGCTCTCGGAAGACTTCGCCGGCCGTATCCTTCCCTTTGACCGTGTGGCGGCTCAGGCCTACGCCGTTATAGCTGCCGCTCGACGCGCTGCCGGCCGTCCCATCAACCACGCCGACTGCCAGATCGCGGCCATAGCCGGTTGCCGAGGAGCGTCAGTGGCAACCCGGGACGTCGCCGGCTTCGAGGGGAGTGGGATTGACGTGATTGACCCCTGGGCTAATCGCTGAGTGCGCCCAGGCCGATCTCAGGAATCTACGATGGAATCCCTCAACGCCGAGTCCCTCGCTCGCGAATTCCGCGCCCGTGTCGACGCCCTACCCTCCCCAACGGTGCCGCGTGTCCGGCCCATCCGCCGCGAATTCTCCAGGAAAATCGCAGGCGCCCAGCCGGAACAGGTGCTTGAGTTGGCCGCGCTCTTGATAGACCTGGACCTGCGAATCTGGGCCTACGAGATCGTACATTTCCACCGCCCCACCCTCAGGGCGCTCGACGCTGCAACTATCGAGAACCTCGGCCGGGGCCTCGCCGACTGGGCCTCGGTCGATGTCTTCGGTGGGTACGTGGCCGGCCCCGCCTGGGTGAAACGGCAGATCAGCGATCAGGACGTCCACCGCTGGGCCAGGTCCCCCGATCGCTGGTGGCGGCGCACCGCGCTTGTCGCCACCGTCGGCCTGAATACGAAGACTCGCGGCGGCTACGGCGATGCTCCGCGCACGCTCGCCGTCTGCGAATTACTGGCCGACGATCGCGACGACATGGTCGTCAAAGCTCTCTCCTGGGCCCTGCGAGTGCTGGCCCCCCACGACCCCAAGGCTGTCCGACACTTCCTGACAACGAATGAGGATCGCCTGGCGGCCCGAGTGAAACGCGAGACCCGAAATAAGCTAGCCACTGGTGTGAAGAATCCACGAAAGACACCCGACTGACGATCCCGGCGGTAGTCGTATCCAAGGGGTCGATGCAAGGCGCCTGGGAAGTCAGTCGATCAATCCCCAATGCTTGGAGGAAGAAAGCTACTCCAGGGCAGATCTTGCGTCTTGCCAAACTTTGCCAAGGCCGCTAGCGTCACTTCATGAGCACCATGAACATCTCGCTCCCCCAGGCCCTCAAGTCCTTTGTGGACCGGCAGGTCAGGTCCCGCGGCTACAGCTCGTCAAGCGAGTACGTCCGCGAATTGATCCGCAAAGACCAGGATCGTCAGCACCTGCGCGGCCTCCTCCTCGAAGGCGCGGCCTCACCGCCGGCGGTTACTGCTGACTCTGACTATTTCGGCCAGCTTCGCGATCGCGTCCGCGAAGCCGGCCGGCGGTGACCGAAAAGCCTGTCGAACTTCGCGAACTCGCGAGGCGCGATGTCGACGAGGCGGTCGAGCACTATCTGACCGAGGCTGGAGCGTCGGTTGCGCTGGCCTTTATCGACGCACTGGAAGATGCCTTCCGCCAAGTGGCAGATCATCCGGCCGGCGGTTCGCCCCGCTACGCGGACGAACTGTCCCTGCCCGGCCTTCGCTCGTGGGTGGTCAAGGACTTTCCTTTTCTGGTCTTTAACGTCGAACGGGAAGAGGACATCGACGTCTGGCGAGTCCTGCACGCGGCCCGCGACATCCCGGCCTGGCTGCGAGAACCGTCCGGAGACTGATCATCTTCGCCCCACATGGCACCATCCAACCCAGCACACCCCCTCAGACAGCCAACCCATGACCCCTGACTACGACTGGCAAGCGCTTCACCGTGACGCCCTGGTCATCGACTCCCACAACGACACCATCGTTGGCCTTATCCGTCGTGATGGGCAGAGCATGGCCGGGCCCGACGCCCTGTCCCGTGACTCCCCCGAGAGCCTGATCGGCTATTTGCGCGGACCCGTTGACACTGCTGAAATCCGCATCCAGTCCGACCTGCCCGCCATGCGCGCGGGCGGCCTGGACTGCGGCTACTTTGCCGTGGACAACACCCGCGCGTGGGGCAACCACCTGGCCTATGTGCTGGATGGCTTCGGCTGGTTTCACGCCGAAATCCAGGCCCATTCGGACGAAATCGCCCTGGCTCTCAGCGCCGACGACATCCTGGCCGCCAAGGCCGCCGGCAAAGTCGCCGTCGTGCTCGCCATCGAGAACTCCGAGGCCCTGGAACGCAGCCTGTACGTCCTGCCCATGCTCTACCAGGTGGGCGTCCGCACCATGACCATTACCCACTCCATCCGCACCTACGCCGGCGACGGCGAGCGCGCCCACCACTCCGGCGGCGGCCTCACCGAGTTCGGCCACGACCTCATCGCCGCCATGAACGATCTCGGCATGCTGGTCGACGTCTCCCACCTCAGCGTCCCCGCCTTCTGGCACGCCATGCAGGCCAGCACGGCTCCCGTTGTCGCCAGCCACAGCTCCTGCCGCGCCCTCAACGAACACGGCCGCAACCTCCACGATGACCAGATGAAGGCCATCGCCGACGGCGGCGGGGTGGTGGGCGTTAGTTGCGTCCACCACTTCGTGCACTGGACCAACCCCACCCTTGAGCTCTACCTCGACCACGTGGAACACGCCGTCAACGTTGCCGGCATCGACCACGTCGGTTTCGGCTCCGACTTCGACGGCGGCTCCTACCTGCTGGACGACGCTCGCCAAGTTCCCCGGATCACCCAGGGCCTCGCCGGCCGCGGCTGGTCCGAGCCCGACCTTCGTAGATTCCTGGGCCTCAATCACCTCCGCGTCTTCCGCGATGTCTGCGGCTAACTGGAGCGTGCCAACCCGCCTAGTCCCGAATCACGCGCACCTCTACCCCAACGTCCAACCCCGCCCAGGCCCGATCTGCTGTCACCGCCGGCAACCCCCGTTGCGCCGCCAACTGCAAACAGGCCCGATCGCCCAGCGAGAGCCCTCGGTGCCTCGTCGAGTTTCGAAGCCGTCCCGACGCAATTGCCTGGCTCTCGTCAAAGGCAACGACTTCGAGTTCAAGCATCGTAACGGCGTAGTGCCACTGCGTCGGGTTCAGTCCCTCATCGGAGAGCCTGGAAACGACCTCGGCGACATTGACGGACGAAGCAACGGCGTCGCCCCGGTAGCCCGCCACCACCTCGGCGCCACGTTCCCTGCGGAAAAGCGCCAGGATGGCCGAGGCGTCCAATACGGCCCGGCTCACTTGGGCTCCGTCGCCGCTGATCTGGCCTGCCTTGCCTTTATCTCGGCAATCTCGGCTTCCTCGGCCGCGGCTTCCCGTCGCCGCTCAGCAATCAACTCATCCACCAGGCTCACACCCTCGGGCACGTAGCTGGCAATCATCTCCTGAACGCGCGCGAACTCCTTCTCGTCATTCACCACCCGCAACTCGTCCCCATCCATCTGCATCACGATGTAATCGCCCTCGTCAACCTCAAGCGCCCTCCGATAGGCCGCCGGAATCACCACCCGTCCCCCCGGCCCGAGCGCCGTCCGCACCAGCACCGGCAGCGAGTCCTTCAATTCGACATCACCGGACGGCATCGGCCGGCTCAGCTGCGTCTCCATAAACCCGCTCTGCACCAACACGTTCCGCACATGCTGGTAGCGGATGCCCAGGAATCCCGCAATCTCCGACCGGCTATACCCCGTCTGGAATAACGCCCGGATCTTGTCGGCTTTGGTCGTCAGCCCGGCCACCACCTCGTCCGCCGGCTGCCGGCCATACGAACAGACACAGGCCCCGTCATCACAGCTGCATTCACAGTGCGCCATCAGTACGATCCTTCGACCGCCGTGCGATCAACTGGCAGTGTATCCAGAGTATGGCAATCAAACTTGTATAAGCCAAATGATAGGTTTGCTAGGTCTGATGCCGCCTCACTCCCGAATCAACCGCACCTCCACCCCAACCTCCAACTCCGCCCACGCCCGATCCGCCGTCACCGCCGGCAATCCCCGCATCGCCGCCAACTGCAAACAGGCCCGATCGCCAAGCGAAAGCCCGCGATGTCGCGTGGCGTCACGGAGACCGGCCGTTGCCAATCCCTGGGCTCTGTCCAAAGGCACGACCTCCAAGGACATATGGGCGATGGACCGCCGAATCTCGGTCCACGCAATCCCGAGGTCAACCATGCGCGAGCCGACCTCGGCTACGTTGACCGGCGAGGCCAGCGCGTCGCCCAGGTAGCCCTCCACGACTTGCCCGCCAGGTTCTCCGAGCGTAAAAGCCAGCATCGCCGAAGCGTCCAACACGACGCGGCTCATTCGGGATTCTTGACCTTGCTGGTCTCTGCCTGTTCCTGCCGAGCCTTGATCTGCGCAACGGCGGCCTCCTCCGCGGCCACCTCCCGCCGGCGCTCCTTGAGTAACTCATCCACCACGCTCACGCCCTCCGGCACGTAACGCGCCAGCGTTTCGCGAAGCCGACGGGTCTCCGTATCGAAGCTCACCATGCGCAGTTCGTCGTTCTCCATTCGAATGCTCACAGCGTCACCCGGCTCCACGCCCAGCGCCCTGCGGAAGGCCGCTGGGATAACGACCCGACCCGCAGGCCCAATCACGATGCGCACCTGTTCCAGCTCGTCATCCTGGCCGTAGGCCGTGATGTCGGCGATCTGCCGAGTCGTTGCGCTCGACCCGCGCTCGCTGGCGTCGCTATCCCCTTCCGGCCTCGGACGCAACTGTGGTTCCCTGGTCGGCGTCCACGTTCGGGTCGGCGTTGTGAGGACTTTGTAGACGTATTGAGGGCTGATTCCGAGGTGCTCGCCTATTTCCCGGCGGCTATAGCCCGCCCGAAACAGCGTCCGGATCTTCGCAGCCTTGCTCGTCAGTCCTGCGGTGACCTGGGCTACTGGCGGCCGCTGCGAGCCGTCGATGTAGGTGGTCATTCGGCCACGCATACGTATGGGTGACGTTCAAGAAAAGTGTGTCAGAGAAGTGGTTTTCTGGCAAAGAACGCGTCTTGTACTGTTTGATGACGACTGGCGCAGGGCCAGCCACGTCCCATCGCACATAAGACTCGCCCCATCAAGCCCCATTTGCCGTCACCGCCGGCATCCCTCCTACGGCCGCCAACTGCAAAGATGGCTTTGGTAGGCATGGGCCGACGGAGCTGGGTTTACATAATGCGTTACGCACCGGCACGTTTCGCACGTGCTGGTGGCGGATTCCAAGGAATCCCGCAATCTCAGAGCGGCTATACCCGGCGGGGATCAGCGCCTAGATCTTGTAGGCCTTGCCCGTCAGCGCCTTCGCCACCTCATCCAACGGCCGTTGCTCGCCAACACCGACACACGGCTCTCGATTACAGCCGCGGTCACCGTCGTGATCTCAGCAGCAGTCGCGTTCCGGATCTTGGCAGCATTCAGGGGCCTGGTCGCAGCCGCAGTCACGGTCTTGATCAGAGCAGCAGTCACAAGTCGTCATAGCCAGACTCCTAGGTCCAACTCGTGGAAGAGGGCTCGTACTTAAAGGCTGACAGAAAACGAGTCAGGTGCCAAGAAACAGACTGATTCCCCGCCACCATCTAGACTGCTCAAACCCCCACGCCGAGGCCTCACCCATGCAACGCCGCAAACTCGGCCGCATAGACCACCACAGTTCCGTCGTCACCCTCGGCGCCGCCGGCCTCGGCCGCGCCGACCTGCCCCAGGCCGTGGTCGACACAGCTGTCGAGCAAGCCCTCGCCGCCGGCGTCAACCACCTGGATATCGCCCCCACCTACGGCAACGCCATGGAACACATGGCCCCCTGGATGCCCCGGCTGCTGGACGAAGGCTGGTTCATCGGCGCCAAAACCCGCGGCCGCACCCGAGAAGAGGCCTGGGACAACATCCGCTCCTGCCAGCTACGCCTCGGCGTGGAGACCTTTGACCTCTTCCAACTCCACTCCGTCGTCGATTTCGACGACCTCGACCAGGTCACCCAACCCGGCGGCGCCATCGAAGCCCTCGTCGAGATGCGTGACCAGGGCCTCACCCGTTACATCGGCATCACTGGCCACGGCCCCCTCGCCCCCGCCGTCCAACTCGAGGCCCTCAACCGTTTCGACTTCGACACCGTCATGTTCCCCCTCGCCGCCGCCATCTACCTCAACCCCGACTACCGCCGCGACGCCGAGGCCCTGCTGAACGCCTGCCGGGAACGCAACGTCGGCGTCCAGACCATCAAAATGCTCGCCCGCGGCGGTTGGGGCGACGGCCCCCAGGAACTCAGCTGCTGGTACGACCCCCATCGCGAGCAACCCCAGATCGACCAGGCCCTGTGGTGGGTCCTCTCCCAGCCCGTCCACACCGCCCCGTCAACTGGCGAAACCACCCTCCTCCCCCGCATCTTCTCCGCCGCCAACCGCTTCCGCCCGCTCGGCGCCGCCGAACAAACCGCCGCCATCGCCGCCCAGCGCCCCCCACGCGCCGAACCCCGCCTCGCCATCCCGGCCGTCGCGTAGCTCGGCGGCGTTCAGCTACGCGTGTCGGTCTGGTGCGCGGTGACTAAGATCCGGCCGCTTGCCGTTCAGCTTGCTGCACGTGCGAACGCAGCGCGCGGTTGATATCCGTCTGATACCCGCGACCGCCCGGAGCCTGCTGCTTGAACCATGCCACCACGTCCGCGTCCAGCCGCAGCGTGATCTGCTGCTTGACAGGCCGGTAGAACAGCCCGCGCTTGGCCCCGGACCAATCCAGCGTCTCGGGGATATCCGACGTGTCGATCTGGTCATCCGGCAACGCCTCAAGCGCCTCAAGCTCCGCCAACTCTTCCTTAGTGAAGTCAGAAACGTCGTTCCGCATAGGCCATCCTCTCTTCAGCCGTGGCTTTTCGTGCGCTGATGATCCGACCCGCGTCGCCACCGGTCGGCCAGTCGTCCTCGGGCCACGTGTGAACGACGAACACAATCGACGTTTTTACCGTCCCGATCGTTCGCCAGCGCTCTTCATCTTGGTACGGGTCACGACGCGAAATGGCCGTGGGATCATCGAACACGCGAGCCGCTATCTTGAAACGGAGTCCGTGCTTCGTTCGATTTGCTCGTTCCTTCTCCCAGTCCCATGTCCATCGAAGTCGCCTGACCATGCGTAGCTACACCATTGTAGTTACAGCAGCCGCAGCGTGCAACCGCGCGAAACGGCTCGGAATCAGTGATCGCGGCGTCGTTCCAAAGCTCGGCATGCGGCACTCCCCGTGAGCGATTCCCCGTCGGCCGCTCGCCCGTGCCGCGCTTCAATGCCGGCCAGCCTCCGCGCCCATTATGGATGGCTCCTCACCCTCGCCACGCCGCAACCCCAGCGCCTCCTCGACGTCGGCACCGGTGACGGCCGCCTGCTCCAAGTCGCGGCCGACCTGGGCATCCCGCGCCGCGTTGGCCTTGAACGAAAGCGCCGCTGGAACCCCGCCAACCGCGACTTCGACGCCACCATCGCCGACGCCCAGCGTCTCCCCTTCCCAAGCGACACCTTTGACTGCGTGGTCGAAAACGAGTCCCTTGAGTGGATCAAAGACCCAGTCCGCTACCTCCAGGAAGCCACCCGCGTCTGCACGCCCAACGGCCACATCCTCACTGACGACACCGACTGGGACACCCTCGTCTACGCTGCTCAGGACACCGCCCGCGCCCGCCGCGTCTTGCGTGCCTTCTGCGACACCGGACCCAACGGCTGGATCGGGCGCGCGGCGCCATCACTCATGCGTCAGGCGGGCCTGCATGACATCCAGGTCCACGTCCGCGTCATCACCGAACGCGAATTCGCCCCCCACACCCTCGGCCACCGCCAGGCCCAGGTCATCCACGACTGGCTCCGCCAAACTGGCGATATCGCCCCCACCCAACTCGACGACTTCCTCGCCGACCTCCACCACACCGCCACCCGCGGCGACTACCTCTTTACTCTCAACCGCTACGTCTGCGTCACCCGCCCCACGCCGCAAAGTTCGTAGTGCTGGGTCTCAGATCCGCCTACCGCCTCAATACGGCGGCCGCGGCGGCTTGTCCGCCAGCGACATTGCAATCAGCAGCCCGATCGGTCCCAGCAAAAACCCCACAAAAAACCACGCCGGCACCCAGAACTCGCCCCAATGCTCCGGCTGATCCTTCTTCCCCGCCACGCTCGCCGTCTTCCACCCAAACGCCACCGCCGCCAAGAGAAACACGAAAAACAACGGCCCTGGAGTCGACATCCGCCTACCCAACGTCCGCAACCAGTGCTAAAGCCTACGCTCGCGTGCGCTCCAACTCATGGTCTCTGCTCCGACAGCCGCCCATGGGCGAGTCGTCGCTTCATCAGGGCACGACCGAAGAATCAGCCGCGGCCGCCTCCGGACTGCCGCGGCGGAGATTCGTGCGAGGTCTTCCGGACAACCGCAGCCGGGCGTTCGTGCTGGACGTGCCCTGAACCTGCCAACGTGAGTCTTCAAGCGACCGAGTCGAACGGCAACTCGTCAGCTGCCGGGCCGCAAGGGCAATAGCTCTCTTGAGGGTCTGTCACCTCTTGCGATCTGAACAGGGCGGGGCCGCGTGAGGAATCAGTCCACGCGGCCCCGCGCATCACTGGCGGCTACGGTCTCAGGCCGCTGCCTCGCGCTCCATGCGGTACCACCACAGGGCCAGCGGAATGATCGCCACGGCCAGACCCAGCAACGCGATCCAGACACTCCGCTTCATGCTGCCTTCCTTCCGTGAAGGTTTCGTCAGGGCCAGACCCACGCCCAACCCTCTATCTCAAACTTCGGCCTCCTCCCGCCCTCCTGTCAGTCAGCTTTATAACCATCCAGTCCACTCCCGGTCGTGGCGAGCCGGCTGACGGCGCAGGGGCGGTCCCGTCGACAGGCTTGCCATGAGCGGGGGTGCGCGTCGTCCCTGAGTAGCCCTGGGCAGGCGGGGAGTTTACGGGTGGGGGCCGGGACGCTAGGTTGCTTGGTGCACGGCCGAAGGGAGTGACGCCCCGATGACCTCAGACACGATGCAGTGCCTAATCTGTCCCGGCGACCGGACCGTGGTAGTGACGACAAAGCCAGTTCCCGAACCGGGGCCGGACGACGTGCGGATTCGGATCAGGGGGTCGGCGATCTGTGGGAGCGACCTGCATAAGTACCGGCAGCCCCAAGCCGAACGGGACGAGCACGGCTACAGCAAGCTGACGCTGGGGCACGAAGGGGCCGGCGTGGTGGACGCGACGGGGCCGGGGGTGACCCATCCGGCCGTGGGTGACCGGGTGGTGATTTATCACCTGATCGGCTGCGGGCACTGTGAGCACTGCCGGCGCGGCGAGCCGGGTTTCTGTCGCGACATGCAGGGATTCAACTGGGTGCGCGACGGGGTGAACGCCGATTACGTGGTGGTGCCGGCACGCAGCACGCTGCCGCTGCCGGACGACTTCGACTTCGAGGACGGAGCGCTGCTGGCGTGCAACCTGGGGACGGCGTTTGGGGCGGTACGAAAGGCGAAGGCGTCGGGCGACATGACGCTGGCGGTGAGCGGGTTGGGTCCGGTGGGGCTGTACACGGTGATGATGGCGCGGGCGATGGGGGCCTCGGTGCTGGGGATTGACGTGCAGCCGAGCCGGATCGAGATGGCGGAGGAGCTGGGGATCGACGCCACGTGCAACGCGGCGGAGGCGGACCCGGTGGAGGCGATGCGTGAGTTCGGGGGCGGCGACGGCGTACATGCGGCGATCGACACCTCGGGCTTTACGCAGGCGCGGACGGCGGCGCTGGAAGGGCTGCGGCCGCACGGCATCTTCGTAGAGGTCGGGATCGGCGAGGAGACGGTGTACAAGCTGAGCGCTCCGTTGAACGCGCGGGAGATTACGCTGACGGGCTCGTGGATATTCAAGCTGTACGAGTGGGAGGACCTGCTGGATTTCCTGCGGCGTCACAAACTGCCGGTGAAGGACGTGATCGCGAAGCGCATCCGGATCGACGAGGCAGTGGAGGCCTTCAAGCTGGCGGATTCGGCGACGACCGGCAAGATCATGATCGATTGGACCTGAGGTCGGCATGAGCGCCGGGCGTCCGCACGTGCTGCTGCTGGTGACGGACCAGCAGCGGGGCGACTGCCTTGGGATCGAGGACCACCCGGTGTTGCAGACGCCGGCGATGGACGAGATTGGGGCGACGGGGACTAGGTTCCGCCGCGCCTACGCGGAGTGTCCGCAGTGCATCCCAGCGCGGCGGACATTGATGTCGGGCCAGGATCCGGCGACGCACGGGATGCTGCAGAACCACCCGGACACCGGGTGGGACCCGCCGGCGACGCTGGCGGGCGAGTTGCGAAACGCGGGGTACGAGACCTGGCTGAGCGGCAAGCTGCACCTGTCGCCGAAACGGAAGCGGTACGGATTTGACCGGATATCGCTGGCGGATAGCACGCGGGGCGGCGGGAACGACTACCTGGACTGGCTGCACGGGGAGATCCCGCTGAATCGCTGGGCCATGGCGCACGGGGCGACGCCGAACGGGTGGATCGGGAGGCCGAGTCATCTACCGGAGGAACGGACGCATGCGTTCTGGTGCGTCTCGGAAGCGATCAATTTCCTGCAGCGGCGGGATCCGAGCGCACCGTTTTTCCTGAAGGTGTCGTTTATCGACCCGCATCCGCCGTTTACGCCGCCGCAGTTCTATTACGACCGCTACCACTGGCGAGACCTGCCGAGCCCGGTGATCGGGGATTGGGCAGACCCGGTGGAGGCGCCGACGCGGGGGATCGACATCGAGATGCACGAGGCGCGCTCGCAGGGGCTCGAACTGGACGCGCGGGTGATGCACGCCTGCCGGGCGGGGTACTACGGGCTGATCAACCACGTGGACATGCAGATCAGCCGGCTGTTGCAGTACATGAACGACATGCAGCTGCTGGACGACACGCTGGTGGTGTTCGTGTCGGATCACGGGGAGATGCTGGGCGACCACCGGTTGTTCCATAAGTCGTGGCCGTACGAGGCGGCGTCGCGAGTGCCATTGCTGGTCCTGGGGCCGCCGTCGGCGGGGTACCCAACCCAGGTGGTGCGCGACGAGCCGGTGGGGCTGCAGGACGTGATGCCGACGATCCTGGAGGGCGTGGGGCTGGAGATACCGGACTCGGTGACGGGGCGCAGCCTGATGCCGTTCGTGCGCGGGGAATCGCCGAGTTGGCGGGAGACGCTGCACGGGGAGCATTCGGGCGGGAAGAACCGTCCGGAGACTGCCTGGCACTTCATCACGGACGGGCAGACGAAGTACATCTGGCACAGCCAGTCGGGGCGGGAGCAGCTGTTCGACATTGCCGAGGATCCGGACGAGACGCGGGACCTGGCGGGGACGGCGGACCTAGCGCCCTGGCGCGAACGGCTGATTGAGCGGTTGAAGGACCGGCCGGAAGGATTTACGGACGGGTCGCGGCTGATCGCGGGACGGGCGCACGGGCCGATGGTGCCGGGGACGCCAAGGGAAGGGAATGAACCGGGGGCGTACGGCGAATCTACGGGGTGAAGCGTCGAATAGGATCGCAGATGTAGTTCCGTGGTAGCCCGTCAACCTGACCCGCTACTCATCCAATTGCGGCAGCCGCTATCATTGTTGCCATGCACGTTGAGGCTGCACTTGCGCCACCGGCTCCAGAGCCGCCGCAAGATTCCGACGCCGCGCTCGCCAGGCTGCTCAACGAAGGCATAGTCTGGGGCGACGCCGCCTACTGGCTCAAACGACTGCCGACCGGATCCGTCGATTTGTTCTTTACATCGCCACCATATGCGGACGCCAGGGCGTATTCCAGAATCAGTCCCGACCAATACGTCGCGTGGTTCAAGCCGTTTGCTCTATCCATGCTTGGTGCGACAAGTGAAACGGGATCTCTTGTCATCAACATCAAGAATCGGGTTGCAAAGTCCGGTCCATTTAGGGGGCAACGCCACCCATACGTCTACGAATTGGTTCTCAGCCTTCAGCGGATGGGATGGCGTTGGATCGAGACTTACATTTGGTCCAAGCCAAATGCAATCCCGGGCAGATTTGGACCCAGAACTAAAGATAGCTTTGAGTATCTCTATCACTTCTCCAAGGGGCCAAAGCCGTACTTTGAGATTAACGCCGTGCGGATTCCGTACAAGGCGGATCAGGCAGAGATCGCCCGCCGCCTAAAGGATACGAATGGTCGGCGGAACACTGACGCCGGGTTTGGTCGAGATCGAACGAAGACCTACGAGCATGGCGGCGCCGACCCGGGCAACGTCGTTTCCGTGAGTCAGACGTACAACCAGCACAAGGGACCCGCCGGTCAACACACGGCCGTCATGCCGGAAGGTTTGGCCGAATTCTTCGTCAAGGCGCTGTGCCCGGTCAACGGTATCGTTGTGGATCCCTTCGCAGGGTCGGGAACGACAGTTGTGCTGGCTCGGCGGCACGGCCGTCGCTCGGGAGGCATCGATATCCACGAGGAGTACGTCGAGATCGCCCGGCAGCGGCTCGTTGACGATCACATTGAACAGTCAGCAGGACAGCTCAGCATCCCTTTCTGACTCGGAGCGCGACGTTCTGTCACGCGCCGGGATCACGCCGAGCCCGACGGTTCGCCGACAGTCGGTGGCAATCGTGCTCTCGAAGACTGGGAGCGCACAGGCGGAAGCCAGGGAGTTGCTGACCACGAGCTACATAGCTTCGATGCAGCCGTCCTTTCACTACATTCCGCGCGGCGATGCGATGGCGGGCGAGGAAGCATTTGCAGAGGCGTACCGAAAGCTTGCTGCGCATACAGGTAGTTTCACCAACGTCGACAGGCAGGCGTTGGTTGCCTCACTCACGGCTTCGCCAGATACCTTGGCACCGCTCCGGATGATCCTGGGGTTCACCTATAACGAACTGGCCCAGGCCATGCGACTCACGCGACCAGGAACAAGGACTCGGGGAGACACTCTTAAGAGATTCGAAAGGAGCGCCCCGCAAGTAGAGCCGCCCGCGAGACGGACCGAGATGATCGACACAATTGCGGAGACCGCGCTCGCGATCATGGAGCGGAGCATCCTTCAGGTTCCAGAGCCGGTGCAAGAATTCTTTCACTCCAAGCTGGACAAGCGCGATACTGTCGGCGGATGGGATACGGTGGCCGCCAACGCGGGCGGTGTCCCCTATTCGGCGCTGCTATACCAGCGCTATGTCGGCGGAGTGTGGCGACAAGTTCAAGACGCCTATTCAGAAGTAAAAGGCGACAAAATCTTAGAAAACCCAATCGCGAATCTCTTCGACGACCATGGCATTCCTTACTACCGAGCAGCGTCCGGCGCGACTGGTGCTGCCCATACCGCACGTGTTTTTGGTCTGTCACCGGGTCCGGATTTCCTGTTGCCAGACAACTCACCGACGATCGCGATTGAATCGAAAGTCGGCGAGGACGGCGGTACTGTCCGCGATAAAGCGGCCCGCATCACGAGCATGGCCAATGCAGCGAAAGCCCGTGGATTGCTGGCCTGTGCGGCCGTTGATGGTCGAGGCTGGTCGGAACGACCAAATGCCCTCGCGGATGTCGTGATCGCCACTGAAGGTCGCACGTACTCACTCGATACCCTCCAACAGCTACTAGAAATCCCCGAGATTGCGGAACTTCGAGCGGGCGACGCACCTTAGCCTGAATCTTTCAGTCCCGAGCTCGACTTTTTCTGGCTAAGACGCATCAAGCTTGGCCTTGAGTTCTGCGAGCGTCACCGACCGCCCATTCGGCGTTCGATCAGATCTACGAATGCCGGCTTGATCTCAACGCCTACCCAATCACATTCCAGTTCGCGGGCCGCCAAGAGCGTGGTGCCCGAACCGGCATAAGGGTCGAGCACGACGCTGTTGCGCTTGCTGGTGATCGAGAGGCAGCGACGCGCCAGGGACATCGGCATCATGGCCGGGTGGTCATCGGGGTTGCCGTTCGTGCGCCGGAGCGGTTCCGTTGGGATGTTCCAGACGGTTCGCAGTCGGCGGCCGCGTGGGCCCTTGACGGCCTCCTGCTCGTAGTAATAGTCCTGCTGCTTCGACAGGAGGAAGAGCGTTTCGTGGGCCTTGGTGGGGCGGTCGCCGGCGGATTCCGGGTGGGCGTTGGGCTTGTGCCAGATCACTTCGCTGCGCAGCCACCAGCCGGCTTTCTGAAGCGCAAAGGCCAAGCGCCAGGGGACGCCAATCAGGTCTTTTGGCTTTAGACCCTCTGGCGTTGGCGGACGGACGCTCATGGCGCGGGCGCTGTTCTTGCGATCAGGGGCTCGATACCTGCGATTGCCGGACGTGTATGAGTCGCCGACGTTCAGCCAGACCGTGCCGTCGGGTCGGAGAACCCGCTGGATTTGCTCGAAGACGGCCACGATGGCGTCCAGATATGCGTCGAGGCTGTCGTCGCGACCGATCTGGTCTTCTACCTGGTAGTCCCTGAGCGACCAGTAGGGCGGCGAGGTCAGGACGGTCTGCACGGACTCATCGGGTAGTAACGCCAGTCCTGCGCGGGCGTCTCCGCAGAGCAATAGGGGGCGGCTGACGGCTTCGAAGGGCGCTCGGTCCAGATCGTCGACCCGAAGGTAGCTCGGCCACGACGCCACATCGGGTGTTGGGCGCGCGACGGGCGGAAAGAGGGTGCCCTGGTTGGCTGGTTCCTGCACGACCCTGTTGCGCACGCTACGGCCGGCTGGGGTCACCGTGCAGCAACCGGTCCCCGATGACGCCAATCTGCCCCATGGCCTCAGTGTCGCGCCTTGATCCCGTTTCTGGCTAGCGGAAGAAGCGGAGGATGATGTTGACGACGATGGTGAGGATGAGGCTGAGGATGAGCATGGAGGCGAGGGGGAAGAAGAAGGAGAAGCGTTCGCGTTCGATGGCGATGTCGCCGGGGAGGCGGCCGAAGAAGGGGATCTGACCGAGCAGGACGAGGAGGACGCCGCCGGCGAGGAGCAGGCCGCCCGCGATGATGAGCAGGCGGCCGAGGCCGCCGATGTTGAAGCCGCCGTCCATGCGTCCATGGTAGGGCTCTGCGCTTTCCGAACGGAGGGTTCGATGTGAAACGATGCGCGGAAGTCGACAGGCAAGGGCAGGCACCGACCATGCACGCTGATTCAGGGACTGTGAAGCAGACCGACGTGGCGGTGATCGGGGGGACGCCGGCGGGGGTGGCGGCGGCGATTGCGGCGGCGCGCGAGGGGTTGGAGGTGGTGCTGGTTGAACCGTCGCAGCACCTGGGCGGGTTGATGACCAGCGGTCTGGGGGCGACGGATATCCGGCCGAACGAGTCGGTGGGCGGGATTTTCCGGCGGTTCGTGGGGTTGGTGCGGGAGCACTACGCGTCCACGTACGGCGAGGACTCGGCGCAGGTTCGGGTCTGTAACGACGGGTACCGGTTCGAGCCTTCGGTGGCGGAGCGGCTGCTGGACAAGCTGGTTGCGGAACAGGAGCGTCTGGAGGTCTGGCGGGGGTGGCGGCTGGCCTGGGAGGGCGGGGCGTCAATGCCGGAAGGCGGGCGCTGGCTGGTGCATACGGAGCCGGGGGCGGACGTTACACGGATTGACGAGACGCCGGAGCGGCGGGTCACGGCGGTGACGCTGGCGGCGGTGGATGCGAGCGGGCGGGCGACGGGCGAGCAAGCGCGCCTTGAAGCGCGGGCTTTTGTGGACGCGACGTATGAGGGGGACGTGGCGCTGGGTGCGGGGGCGGCGTACCGGATCGGACGGGAGGGCCGGGAGGAGTTGGGCGAGTCGCATGCCGGGGTGGTGTACCAGGACTTTCATGATCGGATGACGTATCCGGGGTCCAGCGGGAAAGCTGACCGGCGTATCCAGGCGTACAACTACCGGCTGTGTCTGACCGACGATCCAGAGAACCGGCGTGACGTTGAGCGGCCGGCGGATTACGACCGCAGTGTGTATGCGCCGTTGGTGGACGACGTGCGGAGCGGACGGATGCCGGGGTTCTGGGGTCCGCGAGGCGGGACGGCGGTGCTGAACTTCGTGCCGATGCCGAACAGGAAGTCCGATGCGAACAACCATCACTACTGTTTCACGTCCAGCGACTGGGCCGAGGCAAACTACGACTACCCGGAGGCGGGGCCGGAGCGTCGCCTGGAGATCGCGGAAGCACACCGCGCGTATACCGAGGGGCTGGTGTGGTTCTGTCAGAACGACCCCGAATTGCCGTCGGACTTCCGGGAGGCGGCGCGGACGTGGGGGCTGGCGGCGGATGAGTTCCAGGACAACGGCGGGTTCCCGCGGCAGATGTACGTGCGCGAGGGCTGCCGCATCCTGGGCGGCTACCTGTTCAGCGCCAGCGACGCGCTGCTGGACAGTTCAGGCGGGCGCTCGCCAACGCACTGGGACAGCGTGGCGTCGGGCGGGTACCAGATCGACTCGCATGCCACGCGGCAGCGGGAGGACCTGGGGCCTGGAGAGTACGAGCAAGCGGACGGGCGGCGGGTTGCGCTGGAGGGGTTTATCGGGCTACACGAGGAGACGGTGCCGTACCAAATTCCGTATCGGGTGATGGTGCCGGAGGGAATCGACGGGTTGCTGGCGCCGGTGGCGGTATCGGCCAGTCACCTGGGCTACGGGACGATCCGGATGGAGCCGGTGTGGATGGCGCTGGGTGAAGCGGCGGGTCAGGCGGCGGCGCTGGCGCTGGAGCACGCTGTGCGGGTCCGGGACGTGCCGCGGGGGGCGATGCAGCGGGAGTTGCTGGCGCAGGGACAGGTCATCACGTATTTCGATGATGTGGCGCCAGCTGGGTTCTCGGGGTTCGAGGAGCAGGCGGCGGATCTGTCAATGGCAGCCCAGTTCTGGGGCGCGCGGGGGTTCTTCCCGCACTACGCCGTGCGGCCTGACGAGGCGCTTACCAGAGGAGAGGCGCAGCGGTGGGCGTGGCTGGCGCGGCGGGCGGTGGATCCGTGGCGGCCTGTCGAGGTGGACACAGGGCTGTTTGAGGATCAGACGCCGTGCACCTGGTCGGCGTTCATGCACGTCGTGCAAATGTGGATGGCCGAGCCGTCGCCCCTCCGGGCGTCAATGGGAGGTTTGCCGGAACTGCCGACGCCGGAGCAGGCCGGGGCCGCGATCAGTCGCGGCGAGGCCTGCCGCTTGATCGACCGGCTGTACGGCGAACTGGTATAGGCGACGACTCGCCGACCGGCGCCTAGAGCCCGATGCTGTTGAGGATGCGTCGGAGGAAGCCGATGTGTTCGCCTTCGCGGAAGGTGAGGACGTGCACGTCGCTGCCGGACCAGACGGCCTGGGCGCTGTGGGCTTCCAGGTACTTCGGGTTTCGGGGGTCCTCGCGGATTTGCACCATCTGCGAGGCGCCGGGACGCACGTTGAACTCAAGCTCGCTGCCGACCAGGTCGTCGACCGGGACGGTGAACAGCTCGGCGGCGGCCGGGTTGGCGAACAGCACCTTGCGGGTGGAGTCGGCCACGATCACGCCGTCGGGCTGGTTCATAACGATGTCGGCGAAGCCGGGCTCCTCCGCGACGAGGGTGCGGATGCGTTCCTCGGCGGTCGCGGCGCGTCGGTGGCGCTCGATCGAGTAGCGAATGGTGCGGCGCAGCCGTTCTTCCTCGAATTCGCCCTTGACCAGGTAGTCCTGGGCGCCCTGGCCAACCGCCGCCGTTGCCACCGCTTCGTCGCCAAGACCGGAGAGGATGACGATCGGAACGTCGCCGGCGCGTTCCTGGGCCGCGGTGAACGTGTCGAGCCCATGAGTCTCGCCAAGGCCCAGATCCAGCAGGATCACCGATGGCGAGTAGTCGGCGATGGCGTCGAGTCCGCTGTCGAGCTTGGCGAAGCTCTGGACTTCGTATTGAATGTCGCCGGTCGGAACCAGCATCTCTTCGAGCAACCGAACGTCGCCGGGGTTGTCCTCGATGACCAGGATTCGGAGCGTTTGCGCGGCCATTCTTCCCCTCCCAGCGGGCGCCGCTGCTTCGCGGCGGTGGTCGTTCACGATCGAAGTGTGTCCAAACTGTAACAATTGTGAAGGAGTTTCCGCGCACGTGGAGCCGCTGGGCACTAAGAATGCACGCGCAACACCAAGTCAATCGGGAAGGTAGGGCGTGAACGAACCAGACGGGACGCACGAGCGGCCCGAACTGAGCCTGACACAGGTCGAGGTCGAGTTTGCGCCGCTGCTGGCGCAGATTGGGCGAATCATGACCTCGGCATCGGACATCGACGAGGTCTACGAACGGTTTACCGAGGCGGTGACGTCGGTGATCCCGGCGGATCGGCTGTCGATCGTGGTGGTCGATAGCGAGGCCTGGCAGCACAAGTCCCGCTATTACGCCGGGATCGACGTGCCGCTGGCCACGCTGGACGTCTGGCATCCACTGGACGGCCAGGTCCTCGAGACGGTGGTGCGGAGCAAGCAGCCGCAGATCGTGGACGAGAGCAATGTCGCTTCGATCCTGGCCCGGTCACCGCGCCTGAAGGACGGCATTGCGGCCGGCCTGCGAACCTGGATGGATGTTCCGGTCATCCTGGAACAGACGGTGGTCGCGGTGATGCGGTTCATGTCGAGCACGCCGAACGCCTACGACGGGCGCGATCAGGCTGTGGCGGAACTGATCGCCGCGCAGATTGCGGGGGCGGTGGCCAACGCGCAGTCGATCGAGTCGCTGCTGGCCACCCAGGTAGAACTGGCGCGGTCCAACGAGGAATTGGAGCAGTTTGCCTATGTGGCGTCGCACGACCTGCAGGAGCCGCTGCGGATGGTGGCCAGCTACGTTGGGCTGCTGGAGCGGCGCTACCGGGGGCGGCTTGACTCGGACGCGGACGACTTCATCGAGTTTGCGGTGGACGGGGCTCGGCGCATGCAGGCGCTGCTGAACGGGCTGCTGGACCTGTCGCGCGTGGGGACGCGCGGGGGCGAGTTGGAGCCGACCGAGAGCGAGGCGGCGCTGCGGGACGCGCTGATCAACCTGGAACAGGCCATCGGCGAGGCCGGCGCCGAGGTTTCGCACGAACCGCTGCCGGCGGTTCTGGGCGACCGGGTTCAACTGACGCAGCTGTTTCAGAACCTGATCAGCAACGCGGTCAAATTCAATGCGACTGACAGGCCGCGGGTGACGGTTTCGGCGAGCCGGTCAGGCACGATGTGGGAGTTCGCGGTTGCGGATAACGGGATCGGCATCGACCCAGCGCACTTTGACCGGATCTTCCAGGTCTTCCAGCGCCTGCATACGCGGGACACCTACGAGGGTACGGGGATTGGGCTGGCGGTCTGCCGGAAGATCGTGGAACGGCACGGGGGGGCGATTTGGCCGGAGTCGGCCAAGGGCCAGGGCACGACGTTTCGGTTTACCCTAAAGGCCGGCGAGGCGGCGGGCACGGGCAGTTGAGCCGGTCCCGTTTCCGCGGACAGGCCAGCCGCCCATGCGCGAAACACCTGGGGCACGTCCCCGGGCGAAAGGAGGGCTGACGTGGCCCAGGAGACTGGCGCCCCGATAGAGATTCTGCTGGTGGAGGACAACCCGGGCGACGTGCGCCTGACGCAGGAGGCGGTGCGCGAAGCCAAGATCCGCAACACGCTGAACGTGGTCATCGACGGTGAACAGGCCATTGCCTACGTGCGCCGGCAGGGTGAATACGCGGACCAGCCGCGACCCGACCTGATCCTGCTGGACCTAAACCTTCCCCGGAAGGACGGGCGCGAGGTGTTGCAGGATCTGAAGTCGGACCCCGACCTACACCGGATTCCCGTAGTGGTGCTGACCAGTTCGGCGGCCGAGCAGGACATCCTGCGCACGTACGACCTGTATGCGAACGCCTACGTGACCAAGCCGGTAGACCTGGAACAGTTCATGCACGCGGTGGCATCGATCCAGGACTTTTGGCTGAACATCGTGAAGCTGCCGCCCGAGTAGGGTGACGCAGCCGGGACGCACGCAGGACGACTCGGGCGGCGTTTACGACGATCTGAAGCTTCCGAGCGGGACCTGGCGTCCCTACACCGCCATCCAGATGGTCATGACGGTGGACGGGGCCATTACGGGACCAACGGCCGACTATTGGCCGATCAGCCTGGACGCCGACCAGCGGACGTTTCGACGGTTTCGCATCCATTTCGACGCCGTGCTGCACGGGGCGCGCACGCTGGGGATGCGGGTCGACCGCTACATGTGGAGCGCGGAGCTGCAGCGGGAGCGGCGGCGGCGGGGACTGGACAGCCCGCCGTTGTTCATCGTGGTGTCCAACTCCGGCCAGATCGATCCAAACGACCGGGTGTTTCAGCGCCGCAGCTATCCGATTCGGCCGGTGGTCGTGGTGCCGGAGACCGCCGATGTCACGCCTGGACTAGCGGACGTTGCCGAGATCGTGACGATCGGCATGGACAGCGTTGACCTGGATGGCCTGATGCGTTACCTGGCAGCGGAGCGCAGCGTGCGACGGTTGGTATGCGAGGGCGGGGCGATTCTGAATTACTACATGCTGACGGCGGGGCTGGTGGACGAGTTCTTCATCACGGTGACGCCGTCCATCATTGGCGAGCCGAGGCCGCGAACGGCTGTGGAGGGTGCGGCGGCGCTGCCGCACGACGAGCTGCAACAGCTGAAATTGATCAGCACCGCCACGCACGAGGGCGAGGTATTTCTGCGCTACCGCGTGTGCGGGGCCTGTCCACTCGCGTAGGCAGTCACAGGACCGCCGGGATCAGCCGTTCGCTATCGTCAGGTCACCTGACGCGACGTCGGCGCATGTGTGCCGCTGGCGTGGCTGGGCCGTGCCGAGTCCAACATCACCCATGTAGGAGTACCTGGTGAAACCACGGGGGATCGACTTCTTCGTCTACAACGTCAGCGATATCACCAGGAGCGCGGACTTCTACGAGAACACGTTGGGCATGACGCTGAAGTCCTGGGAAGGTCCCGGCTGGGTCGAGTTCGCGGTTGGCAGTACGCCAACGGTTCTCGCCCTTCGCCTGGATCCAGAAGGCGCCGGTGCGGCCGTTCAGGGCGGCGCCATTGCCATTGCCGTGGACGACGTCGGCCAAGCCGTTGACGAACTTCGCCACCTCGGCGTGGACATCATCCTCGGGCCCGGCGAACAGGCATCGTGCTACGCGGCCGGGATAGCCGACCCCGACGGCAACCTGATCCTGCTCCACCGCCGCAAGGACGGGACGGCGGGATAGAAGCAAGGCGGCGGACTGACTGCGGAGCACCCGCGTGACGACCACGAGCAACGCGCTTGGGAGTGAGGGGCTTTGGCCGGCAGACCGGGTGATGGGTCACGTTGATTCCGTCACTCCCACGCAGGCGCTGGTGGATCGCAGGTCACCATGCCGCACTGAGACGTCAAAATGACCCACTAGCGCCTCCTCCCACGACCACCGCTTGACAGTCACAGTCATGATCCGGACGATTGTCTTGGCTGGCAGGACTGCTCGGGTACCGAAGGTCCGTAGGGCTCACGCCCAGCCGGCTGCATTGTGGAGATCTTTTGTCGGCCTATGGGCGGCCCGGTGGGTCGCCCTTTCTATGTTATTGGGCAGGAGGCATTTTTCATGCACCTGTTGTATCTGGACGAGGCCGGCACGCATCCAGGCACGGGTCATGTCGTGGTGGGCGGTCTTTCGATCTTCGAGCGCAGCGCGTACTGGCTCAAGCAGGATCTCGATGCGCTGGTACAGCGTTTCTTTCCGGAAACTCACGCCTCGGTCGAATTGCACGCGTCACCGCTTCGCGTCAGGGAGGGTCAACGCGCTCGGCCGCCGTATGACCAACTCACCGGGTCAGAGCGCCGTGAGTTGCTGACGGCCGCATATGCAGCGCTTCGCGACTCGCCACATCCCGTGCTCTTCGCCACAGTAGTGGACCGGGTGCACGTCGCTCCCCGTGACCCTTATGAGGTCGCGTTCGAAGACGTGATCAGCCGCTTCGATCTGATGCTGAGTCGCCGTCACCAGCTAGGAGACACACAACGCGGCCTCGTGATCGTCGCGGAGTCGAACTATCGTGAGCGTCTGGAAACTCTGGGCGACCGGATCCTACGCGACGGCACCCAGTGGAGTCGTACCCGCAACCTTGCCGACATTCCGCTCTTCGCCCGGGCGTCGCGAACGCGGTTGCTGCAGGCAGCCGACCTGGTAACCAACGCAACGTGGGGGAGCTTCGAGAAAGGGCTTGCATGGGACTTCAACACAATCTTGCCGAAGTTCGACCGTGAGGATGATCGACTTCACGGTTTGACTCACGTCAGCGCGAATGCGGCGCAGTGCATGTGTCATGCCTGCTACTCCTGGCGACTCCACCGAACTCTGACTGAGGGTGAGACCTCAGGATTGGAACCGTAGTCGCCTGCCGCACCGCGCCAACCGAATCCGGCCCCGTACGCTCACGGAGTTGCCCCAGGGCACGTGCACCTGATCTATAAGCGCCGTGCGCCACGCGCGACAATACGCGCGGGAGCCTTGGCCGCCGGTAGGGCATAACGCTCGTCGGGCCCAAGCGGGCAGAGGACTGCAGGTTCAGGCCGACGTTCCGACAGGCAGGTCCGGCTCGACTACCATGCGTGGAACGCCAGCCTGCACGGGAGATTGGGACATGGCCACGGTCGCATTGATCACTGAGGAGGGCGCTGCCCACCAGCAGCCGTACCGCGACGCGATTCGCGATCTCGACCTGATCGAGCAGGCGGAACTGTTGGATCCGGGAGGGACGACGTTTGGCGCATCGGTGGAGACCATTGGCGGCAAGGCGGGCGGGACCCACACGACGGTGGACTCGCTGCTGGCAGCCGGGAAACCCGACATGGCCATCGTGACCATGATCGCGGCGCATGCCCCGGACGTGATTCGGCCGCTGCTGGAAGCAGGCGTGCACGTGATGGCGGAAAAGCCGGCCTGCGTGAACGTCGGGCAGTTCGAAGAGCTGGCCGGGCTGGCCGATGCGAACGGTGCGCACTTGATGCTGGCGCTGGCCAACCGAATCAGCCCCAGTGTTGCGGACGCCCGCCGAATCATCCAGGGCGACGGCATTGGCAACCTGTACGCCGTACGTGCGGTGCAGGTGGACGACCAGACGCGCATCCAGTTGCGACTGGACGACCCGGACTGGACGTTCCAAAAGAAGCTTGCGGGCGGCGGGCACCTGAGCTGGTTGGGCATCCACCGCCTGGACATGTTGAGCTACCTGGTGGGCGAGGACATTGCCGAGGTGACGGCCATGACAGCCGTGGCCGGAGGCGCGCCCATCGACGTCGAGGATCTGGGCATCGTGACCTTCAAGTTCGCCGGCGGTTCGCTGGGGGTGCTGTTCAGCGGCTACCTGATGGACCAGAAGGGCCACAACGGCTTTACGGTGTACGGCTCCGAGGGCTGGGTGCGCGCGCACGAGGGTGAGGCGGACGCGCTGGAGTGGCGTTCGATCTCGCCGGCCATGATGGGCTCCAACGACCGACGCTTTGAGTACGACGGCCGCGGCGGCGGCTACACCCCCTGGGTGGATTGCACGCTGCGCGCCTGCCTGGGCGAGATCGACCCCCCGATTACCGCCGAGGATGGTGTGAAGGTCCTGCGGGTCGTCCACGCCGCGTACGAATCGGCGGAGTCGGGTTGCCGCGTCGTGCTGTAGCGCGAGATGTTCGCCTCTATGGCGTTTTGACGAGGCTTCTGTTCTGGGGTGTCGAAGGCAGCCATCCAATTCGCGCCGGTTTGGCGGCAGTCCAAATCGGTCGTGACGCTTCCGACACGCTCGCGCGTGGCAGCCCGATGGCTCGATTTGCTTCCGGCGTGACTGCGGCGGTCTGACCCGACGGCATTCAACCGTGCAGTCTGTGACGGGGCCTGGTCGTCATTGGTCGCGCACAACGCTGGCGCCGATAATGGCGGCGCTCACCCGGCAGGGACGAGACCCATGGCCATCCGCACCATCCACGTCGGCGCCTGGAACCGCGCCCGCTCCCACCTCGGCGTCATGACTCAGTCGGAGGACTTCGAACCGGTCGCTCTGGTGGACGTCAACGACGATTTCATGGCCCAGGGACTTGACCTGGCCGACCTGGGTTCCGATGCCGCCCACTCTTCCCTGACCGAGGCCCTGGACAGGCACGACTGTGACGCCGTCGTGGTCGTAACGCCGGTCGTGATCCACGCCCCGTTCATCGACGAAGCGCTGGCGGCGGGCAAGCACGTCATGGTCGAAAAGCCCTTTACCGTGAGCCTGGAGGACGCCGAGCGCGCCGTGGCCACGGCCGAGGCCGCCGGGTTGCAGCTGCTGGTGACCCAGAACGACCGGCTCAACCCGGTGTACCCGACGATTCGCCGCCACCTTGGCGAGGAGACCTACGGTCCGCCCGGCTACGCGGTGATGATCCACCACAAGGCGCGCGGCGGTCCGTATCACGACTCACCCCACATGCACCTCTGGCAGCAGGGCGTGCACCAGATCGACACCCTGCTCAGCGCGATCCCGCGCACTCCGGTCCGCGTGCGCGGCATCAGCGTTGAACCGGCCTGGGGCACCTGGCCCACACCATCGCTCGTGCACTCCATCATCGAGTTCGACGACGGAACCTCAGCCACCTACGTGGGAACCTCGCAGGCCCGACATAGCGAGTTCCAGTTCACCGTCGAGTGCGAAGAGGCCGCCCTGGCGACCTCGGGCCTCCGGACCAACGACTCGCTGCTGCTGAAGCGCGGCGCCGAGGTCGAGTCCATCCCGACCGATCCCCCGCCCGGCGGCATGTCCCCGGAGGAACAGATATCCGACATGTTCGCCAGGCAGATCAACGAGGGCGTTGACACCCAACTGTCCGGCCGCAACAACCTCATCACGATTCGCGTCATCGACGCGATCGCCCGCTCAACCGCTTCCGGGGAGGCCGTGGACCTGGGCTAGCGCACCGGCCCTATCGCCGGTCCACCGGGTCGATATCCACGACTTCCACGGTCGGGCCGCGCTGCCAGCGGCGATAGGCGCGCGCGGCCCGGCCGGCGCGCCACAAGCTCACGATTACGCGTCGCAGGTCCGGCCGGAACAACGAGGCCACGGCCAGCACCAGCGTCGCCGCGACCAGGAATACCAGGCCCACGGCAACGACGATCAGGCCGCCAACCGCCGCGATCAGAAATAGCGGCAGCGCAGCCAGCGAGCGCGCGAACGAGCGGGTGTCGTCAATCATTCAGAACAGGTTAGAACACCCCAAGCGACCAGAGCCGCAAGGCTAAGAAATCTGCACAGGCACCAGTAGACATTGGTGTTCCCGTAGACTGAACCGGCCGTCCACCGGATCACCCAATCCCTTGCCAACGTACGAAGTCCGCGAACTCCAGCATCAGCAAAAGGTCTATGTCGACGGTCACTACCTGGCCGCTGTCCAGCAAGGGAAGTTCCGCCCCTACATCCATCCGGTATTGACCCCGGGCGGCCATGTGGTCACCGAGATCGCGACGGCCGACCACCTGCATCACCTAGGCATCTGGTTTGCCCACGAGGACATTGACGGCGTCAACTTCTGGGCGCCGGAATCCCAGGGATTGCATCCGGTGCCGCGCATCCTGTTGACATCAACCGACGTCGAGATTGGCGACGATGGGGTGACGTTCCGTCAGGAAGTCGACTGGCGGGACGGTGACGGAGGCCTTTGCCTGCAGGACTCGCGGGTCATCGTGATTGGTGAGCGTCCGGACCACACGATGATCGACGTCACGGTCACCGTGCGCGCGGACGAGCGCCCAATCCGAATGGGCCAGACCAAGGAAGCCGGGCTGGCCCTCCGGGTCTCAGACCAGATCGACGTGCTGGACGGAGGTTGCATTACCAACGCCAACGGGCAGGTCAACGAGGCCGAGACGTTTGATCAAGTATCGGACTGGGTGGACTACTCGGGGCCCGTCAGCCGAACCCAGACGGCGGGCATCGCAACTTTCCCGCACCCGGGCAGCGATGGCATCCCATGGTTCACCCGCGACTACGGTCCGCTGTATGTCAGCCCCTGGCGACACGAGGAAATCACCCTGGCAGCCGGCCAGTCACGCACGGTGGGCGCGCGTTTCGCGGCGCATGACGGATCCTGCGAGGAGGCGGACGTGGCCGGCCTTTATGCGCGATTCCTAGAGGAAATCGCCTAGGGCCGGTCCTCGATCGCCGGAGTCCAGAAGTCCGGCATCGGCCACGAGGCTGACGAGCGCGGCCGTTGCAGCCGCTTCTGCGTCGATGAACACGATCTCCTCGGCAATCTCCTCGATTACGGCCGGCGTGGTGGGGCTGGCCACGGCCACCAGGTCGCCCTCGTCCTGCAACTCGCCGCCGGAGAGGTCCACCAGGTAGAAGGCCGTATTGCTGAGTCCGTGCAACTCGGACTCCTGCCCGGTCTTGATCAGTCCCACGCTGCGCGGCGAGGCCACGATGATGCGGTTGTGACGGCCGGCATCCAAGGTGCTCAGCAGCATGTCCTGGCGAGCGAGTTGGCCTATGCGGGCAAGGTTGGCCAGGCGCTGCTCGCCGGAGTCCACGTACTCATTCACCGCGGCCGGGTCCATGTCGGCCTGCCGGAGTTCGGAAGGTTCGGGCAATCGCAAAAACCGCCAGAGCCCGGCGCTGGATGCCAGCGACGCCTCGCGCAGCGCGGTGCGTGCGGCGGCGGCATCGGCGCGCAGCCGGGCCTGCAGCAGTGACGACCCGAAGCGCTCGCGAACGGCAACGTACAGGAACCCGATAGAGAGCAGCGCGCTGACCCGCGACTGCATGAGGCGGGTGCTCAGGGCTTTGCGCAAATTGCGGTCGTCGGCCTGGCGAATGGCCGCGACCAGCGCACGCGCCTCCACGCCGTGAATGGACGAGACCCAGCCCGCGTAGTCCCGCAGATAGGTGCGATCCGCAATCAACGCTGCTTCAGTCGACTTCGGCCACATCAGCCAGCCGCCGCCGAGCCGCCGAACTCGCCCTCGTGCTGCTCGGTCTTCACACCATCAGAGACGCGCAGGCGATAGGTCCAGGCGTCATCCAGCATCACGCGGCCCATGCCGTGCAGGAGTTCGGCCAGCTCGTCCAGCAGTGCCGCCGGCGGCTCGTCGCCCGGGTCGAAGCCGATCATGGTCATCCCGTCGGGCATCACGCTGGGCAAACCCAGGTCGATTTCGATCAGGCCGGTGGCGGCGGCAAAGCGGGTGATCCGCCACGACCAGAAGTGCTGACGAATTGCCACGATGAAGGGCATGGCCGCCGTGTCGTAGCGCTCGGGATCCCACTCGATGGGGACGCCGTTGTAGCTGGACGGGAATTCTTCGACGTTCCAAACCGGGCCGGATTCGGGGCCGCTCACATTGCTCCTCGAGACGCTCGTACTGAAAGCAAAGCCTACTCCAGTCTGAGCGATGTCGCGCACCCAGGCAGCGTTTCCTCGGCCAGTAGTGGTACCGGCGGCGAATTGGCCAGAATGGCCCGGATGCTGCCGCGTATGCCCGTCATTCTTCAATCAGACGAACGATCCGAACGACCATGCCTGCCGGCTGACCCGCCGCCCGCGCCGTCGGGCGAGTGGGGCGTGGCGGAACTGCACTGTCATACGACGGCCAGTGACGGCGTGGTGTCTCCGGAAGAACTCGTCGCTATCGCCGAGCATCTGGGTCTGGACGTGCTGGCCGTGACCGACCACGACACCATCGACGGAGCCCTCCGCGCGCGCGACCATGCCCTGGCCACGGGCGCACGCGTGGAGGTGATCGTTGGGATGGAGATCACGACCCGCCGGCAGGACCACGTCGTGGGTCTGTTCCTGGATCGCGCGCCGCGGATCTTCGGCTCGGTGCCGGACACGGTGGACGAGATTCAGGCACAAGGCGGACTGGCAATCGTGGCGCATCCGTTTCTCGGACTGCCGTCATCAATCTCGGCAAAGCGGTTGCGTGAAGCGCTACAGCGCTGCAGCTTCGATGGGATTGAAGCCGAGAATCCCTACATGCGGCAGGGCGCGCGTGACCGGCTGTTGGGGTTCCTTGACGACCACGGCGACGAGGTGGGTGCGCCTATCGGCGCCAGCGACGCGCACTTTGGGGACCTGGCCAAGGCCGTCACCCTGTTCGAAGGGAGGAGCGCCGCCGATCTGCGACGGGCCATTGAGACGAGATCAGCCGTACCAGCCGTGGGCCGGGTCAGGCACCCCAGACCGGGGTTGACCGCTCACCTGCACAATCAATACCGAAGCCTGCTGCGGCTACCGGTGATTAGGGCCGGCACGCTCTGGCGGCAGTGGCGAAACGGCTGAGATCCTCGCCCGACGCCAACAGCCGCGATCCGAGTGTTAGACGGCGCCTTCGGCTGGTCGGGGTTTGGGATTGGGCGGGAGCTTGATGTCCGGGGCTTCGGTGGACTCGCCGTCCATTGGATCGGACTCGGGCGCTGGCTCGGGCACGTCGGGTGGAGTCAGCGGCGCACGACCCTCGTGATGGTCGATGAGCAGCGTGAACTCCTCGGCGTCCAGGGTTTCCACCTCAATCAGCCGCTCGGACAGCTTGTCCAGCAAGTCGTGATGGCGGGAGAGGATGTCCATCGCGCGACGGTGGGCATCGTCGATGAGGTGCGAGACCTCTTTGTCGATATCCTCCGCCACTCGCTCGCTGTAGTTGCGCTGCTCCGCAATATCCCGGCCGAGGAAGACCAGTTCCTCGCGGCGGCCAAAGGCCCGCGGGCCAAGCTTGGGCGACATGCCGTACTGCGTGACCATGCGGCGCGCGGTCTCCGTGGCTTGCTGGATGTCGTTGCTTGGGCCGGTGGACATCTCGCCAAAGACCAGCACCTCCGCAGCATGGCCGCCCATGATCATGGCCAGCATGTCCTCGAAGAATGACTTGGTGTACAGATGCCGGTCTTCCGGCGGCTGCAGGCGCGTATAGCCGCCCATCTGACCGCGCGGCAGGATGGTGACCTTGTAGACCGGATCGGACCGCTTGAGCATGTGCGCCACGAGGGCGTGGCCGATCTCGTGATAGGCGGTCACGCGCTTTTCCTGGGCGCTCATCACGCGACTCTTGCGCTGCGGCCCCGCGATCAGACGGTCAATGGCCTCCTCGATCTCGAACATGCTCAATACCGACCGATTGCGCCGCGCCGCAAGGATGGCGGCCTCGTTGAGGAGGTTTTTCAGGTCGGCGCCCGAGAAGCCCGGCGTCTGCTTGCCCACGGTCTCCAGGTCCACGTCTGGGTCAAGGGGCTTTTCGCGGGCGTGGACTCGAAGAATCGCCTCCCGGCCGCGGATATCGGGCAGATCCAGCGTGACCCGCCGGTCAAAGCGCCCTGGGCGCAACAGGGCCGGGTCGAGAACGTCCGGCCGGTTGGTGGCCGCAAGTACGATCACCGTCTGTTCAGTCTCGAAGCCGTCCATTTCAACCAGGATCTGGTTGAGGGTCTGCTCACGCTCGTCGTGACTGCCACCCAGCCCGGCGCCGCGCTGGCGTCCGACGGCATCGATTTCGTCCACAAACACCAGGGAGGGTGCGCTCTGTTTGGCCTTTTCGAAGAGGTCGCGAACCCGCGATGCGCCGACGCCGACGAACATCTCAACGAATTCCGACCCGCTGATGCTGAAGAAGGGGACGCCCGCCTCTCCGGCCACGGCCTTGGACAGGTAGGTCTTGCCGGTACCCGGCGGGCCAACGAGCAGCACACCCTTGGGGATTTCGGCGCCGATCTTGGTGAATTTCTCGGGGTATTTGAGGAACTCGACGACCTCGGCCAGTTCCTGCTTGGCTTCGTCCACCCCTTGCACGTGCTTGAAGGTGACCTTGGGGCGGTTGGCGGTGACCATGCGGGCACGGCTGCGGCCAAAGCTGAGCGCCTGGGAGTTGGACCCCTGAGCCTGCCGCATCAGGAATATGAGCAGGCCAATGAAGACCAGCAGCGGCAGCACCGAGGTCAGGATGCTGATGATTGTGGGCGCGTTACTTGGTTCATCGAACTCGACCGTGACCTGCTCGCCGCCGATATTGATCCCGCGGCCGGCCAGTTCGCGCCCAATGTCAAAGTTGTCGTCCACGACCGAGGTGATGGTGCGCCCATCCACACTGGCCGTCACCCGCGTGCCGCCAAGGCGAATCTGCGGGCGGCTTCCGCGATCGGCAGCGGCCTGGACCTCGGCAAGCAGGGTGGAGATTGGCACGTTCTGCTCGCGAGGGCTTGGATTGAACATCACGAACAACACAACCAGGATCGCGACGGCCAGCACGATGTACATGAAGCCGTTACGAACGAGTCGGTTGTTCATGAAAGGGCAGCCTTTCGTCCCTTGACAGAACGAGACAGGCGCTGCGCCGCGTGGATGTCGGCGATTATATCAGCGGCCCTTACGCGCCTGGCCCGCACGTCTGCTACGCATTGAGTGTACGAAGGTCCGCAGGTGGTTCCGTAGTAAAACCACCCAGCGCGTTCGCCGAAGGCAACGGCGTCCATCTGATCGAAATGGCAAGGATCCGGTCGTCGCCTGGCGGGGGTTGGTGGTCCGCGTCAACCACTATTCCAGGAAGGCAGACGGGCCGATCGTTCACCGTGACCACGGGCGTGCCTGCGCGCAGGGCCGCAGGCACGCGGCGACGTCGCAACAGGCGCGCCAGGTCGTGGTGGCGCCCATCAGCCGGCGACCTGAGCTGGTCGCCCGGACGGGGCGTGCGAACAGCCAGCCGGGCGTCCGCTGAAGGAACGATGATCGCCTCAGAGTCAGACGAGTCGTCCGGAGTTTCAGCCGGCGACCGGACACGAAGCGTCAGCCGGCCAACCGCCAACTCAACGGTCGACGGAACCGAGAGCTCGACTGGCTCGGGCCACGACGGATCACTGACCCGGCCGCCGTACAGAGCAATCGCGCGATCCCGCACATAGGCCCAGCGATCGCCCGGCAGTTGTATCCAGCGTCCCGCCGTGTTGTCCGCGAGCGCGAGTTCGAGCGCTCGCCAGTGCGACTCGCCGAGCTGGCGGCTTGATGGTCCGCCGGACCGCAGGACGGGGTTCAACGCTCTGCGTAGCCGTCCCGCGGGCACGGCGCACCGATCCGGGGCCAGCGGCATTCGGATTCCCCGAGTCGATCTCACCAGATGCTCGGCTGCCGGCGCCGCCAGCGCGCCGGATCGCAGGAGCGCGTTGCGGAATCCCGGGTAGATCTCGTCGAATAGCGGGATCAACTCGTGGCGGACTCGGTTGCGGCGGAATTCGGGCGATTGGTTGGCCGGATCGTGGTGTGTCGGCAGGGATCGGACTGCCGCGTAGGTCTCCACCTGGCTTCGCCACACGGTCAGCAGCGGACGCAGCGTTCTTCCGTCATCCACTCGCATGCCTTGAAGGGCATCCGGGCCGCCGCGCGCGAGATTCATCAGGATGGTTTCCACCTGATCATCAGCCTGATGACCCGTTGCCACGCGAGCGACGCCGAGTTGCGCGCCCACACGGCGAAGGAACTCGTGCCGAAGTCGGCGGGCAGCCATTTCTCGGGACTCGCCGCGGTCCGGCATGGGTCGGGCGGCCCGCTCGCTCGTGAAGGCGACGCCGTTGGCCCGGCAGGCGTCTTGCACGCCGCGGGCAACGGCTGCGCTGTGCTCGTGCCAGGCATGGTCGAAGTGCAGGACATGGAGCGCCGGTCCTCCGCGCTCACGGGCGGCCAGCAGCGCGTCCAGCAGGACCATGGAATCTGGTCCACCGGAGACAGCCACGGCCACCAGGTCTCGAGCCGTCATCCCGGCGGTGCGGACCGTCGTCCGATAGACGGCGTCGCGTACCCGGCGCACCACTCGCCGCGACGGGTCGCGCTTAGCCGGTGCTCCCGAACCCACCGCGTGACGGGGCATCGGGTGACTCCAGTTCGTCCCAGGCAGCCACCGCGACAGACACGAACACCCCCTGGGCGATTCGCTCGCCACGCTCGACGATCACGGGTCGGTCCGTTGGGTTCCAGACGTCGATGTGAATCTCATCTTCAGGGCCAGCGTAATCTTGATCGACGATGCCAATCCCGTTGGACAGCCGCAGGCCCGTACGGTGGGGCGTGCTGCTGCGCACGGCCACCAGCAGCATGTAGCCGGGCGGGGTTGCAACGATGAGGTTTGACGGAATCCGGGCCATGCCGCCCGGTGCGACCTCGGTGGTTACGCGCGTCGTGAAGTCAAATCCCACGGAGCCGTCGGTGGCGTACGCCGGCAGGGGGAGCGAGGGATCGACGCGACTGATTGGAACGCGCATGGCGAGGCGAGTCTACGCTGCCGGCCGATCGGTCAGCCGCCGGCGAAGACCTCCAGCCAAGCGCCGAGATGGCCGAGTCTCACCGGCTGCGGCGGGTCTGCTGGCGGTGGCTTCACCGGCGCCGGGGTAGGGATCGGAACGCCGGTCAGGTCATCCATGATGACTATGGCGCGGTCGCCGGGATCGACCAGGCCGAGATCACGCTTGGCGATTTCGCGCAAGGCGGGAAGCGACTGCGCGTAATCCAGGCGCTCACGGAGCTCGACGTTGGCCCGCTCGACGCGTTCAATCTGCGAGTTCAGCTCGTCGATCCGCTCGTTGGCCGCCACGTAGGCGGGCGAATTGGTGGTTTCGCGCACGATCACCGCGACAAGGGCCAGCACGCCAACCAGGGCCAGAAACTGGCCCAGCAGGCGGGCGCGGTCGTTCGTAGGTGAGGCGGCCGGCGCCTGCATTACTCGACCGTGACCGATTTGGCGAGGTTGCGTGGCTGATCCACGTCCAAACCCAGCCACACGGCGATGTGATAGGCGAAGAACTGCAGCGGAACGACGCCGACGATCGGCGCAATCAACGGCGGTGTACGGGGAATGCTGATGGTTTCTTCGGCGATTCCTTCGTCCAGGTCATCGCCTTCGGTGGCGACCAAAATGACCCGCCCATTACGCGAGCGAATCTGCTCGACGGCATTGAGGGTCTTGGCTCGAAGTTCGTCGTCGAGTGCCACGGCGACGACCGGAATGTCGGGCTCCACGAGTGCGATGGGGCCGTGCTTGAGTTCGCCCGCCGCGAAGCCTTCAGCATGGATGTACGAAATCTCCTTGAGTTTGAGCGCACCCTCCAGGGCAATGGGATGAGCTAGGCCCCGGCCCATGTACAGGAAGTTGCGGGCCTGGTGATACCGGCGAGCCAGATCTTCGACCTGCTTCTCAATCTGCAGCGCGCGGGCTACAGCGATTGGGGCGTGCGCGATATCGGTCAGGCGGCGGGCCAACTGGTCGGGCGGCAGCCCGCCGTGCTGAACGCCCAGGTGACAGGCCAGCAAATAGAGCGCCCCAAGCTGGGATACGAACGTCTTGGTGGCGGCGACGCTGATTTCAGGACCCGCGTGCAAGTAGAACGCGGCGTCGGCCGTTCGCGTGAGTTCGCTGCCGACAGTATTGACCAGGGCCACCACCGGCGCACCGCCGGCTCGGGCGCGCTCTACGGCCAGCAGCACGTCGGCCGTGGCGCCCGACTGTGAAATCGCAATCACCAGCGTTTCACGAGAAAGCGGACCCGGGGCGTAGGCGAACTCCGAGGCCACCTCGGTCGTGGTCGGCAGCTGGGCCAGTTCGCGCAGATAGCGTGAGCCGATCATTCCGGCAAAGTGCGAGCTGCCACTGGCCACGATCACCACGCGCTCGATATCCCGTGCGGTAATGGGCAATTGAAAGTCGTGAAGGCGCAGCTCCGCCGGCTCCAACGTGACCCGCGGGCGAATCGTGTCGGCCAGCGTTTCGGGCTGTTCGTGGATCTCCTTGTGCATGAAGTGCCGGTGGCCGGCCTTGGCCGCCGCCATCGGCCCCCAGGGCACCGAGATCAGGCGGCGTTGGCGGGAGCGGTTGTGCAGGTCTTGAAAGTCGGCGCCGTCGGTTCGGAGCGCCACGATCTCGCCAGCCTCAACGACCTGAAAGTCCCGCGTGTGGCGCACCACCGCCGGCAGGTCGGACGCCAGGAAGGCTTCGGAGTCGCCATGGCCCACGATCAGCCCGCCGGCCGATCCTACGCGTCCGCCCACCAGCAGGTCTGGCTCGTCGGCCGCCAGGGCCACCACGGAGTGCGCACCGGCCAGGCGCCGGAGCGTGCGGCCCACGGCATCGGTCAGTGACGACCCAGCGTCGCGCTGGGCGCCAATGAGATGCGCGATAACCTCGGTGTCAGTCTCAGAACTGAAGACGTGCCCGTCCGCGAGGAGTTCGGCGCGAAGATCGGCCACGTTGTCCGTCATGCCGTTGTGGACGATGACCAGACGACCTGAGGCGTCGGCGTGAGGATGGGCGTTGGCGTCAGTCACGGCCCCGTGCGTCGCCCAGCGAGTGTGTCCGATGCCGATGGCGCCGGACATCAGGTCGTCGTCGATGAGCCGTGCCAAGTCACGGATTCGACCTGCCCTGCGACGGACACTAAGTCCCTGAGGCGTGAGGACAGCTATGCCGGCAGAGTCGTAGCCCCGATATTCAAGGGCGCGCAGCCCGTCCAGGATGGCTGGGGCGGCCGATCCATCGCCGATATACCCAACGATGCCGCACATGGCGCCGTTCTCCGGCCAGTAGGCCCAATAGGGGCCGTACGGCCCGCGGAACCTGCGCCTCCCCTACCCAAACAATACCGTTCGTTGCACGTGGCGGCAACGCGAAGGCGCGCGCACGCCAAGCGCGGCAGTTGACGAGAGTTGTCGTCAGGTGTTGCTTCGGCCGGTGTCGGTCGCTACGTGCCTGAAGAACCAGTCCAGGGTTCGGGAGATGAGGTCTACACGATGCGCCGGCTCGCTGATTCGATGGTATTCGCGCGGATAGCGCACGAAGCCGGTGGCGACGCCGGCAGCCTGCAGGAGTGCGTGAAGTTCCAGCCCCTGGGCGATCGGTACGCGGCGGTCCTCCTCGCTATGGACCACGAGCGTGGGCGTAGCGGCGCCGGACAGATGCTGGACGGGCGAACGGTCGCGGATGAGTTCACGCTGCTCCAGCGGCGAGCCGCCGAACTCCCAGTAGACCCAGCTTGGAATGTCGGTCTGGCCAAAAAAGCTCTCGACGTTGGTCACCGCGTTGACGGCAACTGCCGCGACAAAGCGTCGCGTGTGTCCGACGGCCCATGCGGTGAGATAGCCGCCGTAGCTGGTACCGGTGACAAACTCCGGGACGCCATCGCAGCCGGACATCGCCAACCACGAATCGAGCGCCGCCAGGCAGTCCGCGTAGTCGCCGCCACCCAGGTCCATCCGGTCGGCCAGAACGAAGTCGATGCCGTATCCGTGGCTGCCTCGGAAGTTGGGTTGCACCACGGCGAATCCGTGCCGAACCGCCGTTTCACTCTCCGGACGGTACTCATGGGCTGTTCGACCGTGGGGTCCACCGTGCGGCCAAAGGATCACGCCCCTCGGTGGAGTCTCGGCCGTCGCCAGGGCCAGGCTCTCAATCGAGAAGCCGTCCTCGCGTTCGATTGTCCAGATTCGGGACTGCGCTTCGCTTGCCACGCCGTGGTGTGCCGAGCGCCAGCGCGTACGCCCATCCGGCGACAGCAGCTCGACTTCGGGCGGAACGGTGGCCGCCTGGGTGACGCAGGCGATTTCGCCACTGTGTCGATCAACGTCAGGCAGCGATGCGTGCGGCTGCTCGAGCGCAAGCGGCGTTGGCGGCCGATCCTCGCGCGTTTGCATGAGCACGTTGCGCATACCGTCCATCACGGGAACGATCCATGATCCGTCGGGCGCGGGCGACGGCGGCGCCTCGGTGTCCACGCTGCGGTCCAGCCCGGAGGTGAGGGATCGCCGGTTGGCGCCAGCAAGGTCGACGGTGGTTAGCTCCATGTTGACCGAATGCGGGCCCATCATGGGTGCGGCAAGAAAGGCGATACGACGCCCGTCGCGCGAGGGCGCCGGCGCAATGACGGCGTTTGAACCCACGACCAGCGGCCGCTCGGACGATCCGGCCGCGTCGGTCGTCCAGATCCCGAATGGCTGCGTCAGGTTTGAGACTGCGCCTTCTTCGCGTCCGCTGCGGTTGGACACGAACACCACGGTCTCGCTATCGCGCAGCCAGACTCCGGCGCCGCTGTGAAAGTCGTTTGACGTGATCGGTCGCGGCGGCTCGCTTCCACCCAGGTCGTGCACCCAGAGGCGAATACGTTCGACTTCGCCCAGCCCGTCGCCGTCGTTGCGCGGGTTCACAGCCGGGTCCCGCGGTTCGTCGGGCTCCCGGTCGTAGGCGGTATACAGCAGCCGCTCAGCGCCGGGCGCCCAGGCGAACGTTCGAAAGAACGCATGCGTGGCCAGCCGGCCGTGCGGCGCCTGCGCCAGATCGATCTCGCTCCGCGTTCCGTCAAGACCGATCAGGACAATGCGGTCGGTCTCGTCCTCGGATTCCACAAAGGCGAGGCGGGCGCCATCCGGCGACCAGGAGATTGAAGGTCCGCTGCCGGGAATCCCTCCGACCAGCTTGTCGGCGTTCAGCTGCTCGGCGTCAAGGATCCAGATCTCGCTCGAGGTGCTGTTCGCTTCGACGTCGGGTACGGCAACCGTGTAGGCAAGGCGCCGACCTTGCGGCGCCCATAGAGGTCGGGTGGCGGTTGGCGCTTCGAACAGCGCTCGAATTGTCGGGTGATCAAGTTCCACCACAGACTCCGCAGCCATTGGCTAGGGAAAGGCCACGCGGCCGAACCCAAAGCAGCGCGGGCAGCGCGGCGGACGTCCGCTGGGGCGGGCGGGCGGACCCTCGGGATCAATGCCGGAGCCTTCGCACACGGGGCACCGCCGTGAGAGCAGGCGCTTCAACAGCCGCCAGAACAGCCCGGAGATACGACCGCCGCCGGTATAGCCCGGCGGCCTTGCTTGTTGGCCGGGTCCAACGGCGCTCATGCCGCCGGCAGGCCGCGTCGCAGCCCGCGGCCAGGCGTGGCGCCCGTGTGACGCCCGTGGTCAACCACGACCTCACCGTTCACGATCACCATGTCGATGCCGTCCGGGTAGTTAGTCGGATCGTCAAACGTCGCGTTGGACTTGACCCGCGGCATGTCGATCAACACCAGGTCGGCGGCCAAGCCGGGCTGAATCAGCCCCCGATCGACGAGCCCAAACCGACGGGCCGGCGCCGACGTCATGCGCCGGATCATCTGCTCCAGCGACAAGGCGCCACGATCTCGGACGAAGCGTCCCAGGAAGCGCGGATACGTGCCATAGGTCCGCGGATGCGGCGCGCCGCCGGTCAGCAGCGCGTCGGTCGAGCACATGTGCGCGGGATGCCGCATGGCCATTTCGAAGTCGGCGTCGGTGGCGGAGTTGTGAATCACCGCCGCCACCACGCCGCGTTCGGCGATGACGAGGTCAACCAGCAGGGTTTCTGGCCCAATGCCTCGCTCGGCGGCTAGATCGGTGATGAAGCGGCCTTCCATGTGTTTGTTCGCTGCTGATGGGACGCTGGCCAGGCGCAGGTTGGAAAACTCGGTGTGCCGTGCGCTGTCAGGGCTGATCATCTCGGCCTCGATGCGCGCCCGGACTTCAGAATCCTCAAGTCGCTCCAGCATCGCCGGCACGCCGCCGTCGAGCGCCCAGTCGGGGAACGAGAAGTGCAAGAGTGTGCTCCCGGCCGGCCAGGCATACGTGTCGAACGTCAATGAGACGCCAAGGTCGATCGACCGGTCCGCTTCGGCCTGGTTGACCCACCAGCTGTTGTCGAGGCTGTTGAAGTGCGAAATGTGGATTGGACAGCTAGCGCGGTAGCCGATCTCCAGCGTCTCGCGTATCGCCATCTGTCTCCCGAGCTCGGAACGCATGTGCGCGACATACGGAGCGCTATAACGCCCGGCCACTTCGCTGATCGCAACCAGTTCCTCAGTGTTGCTGAATGAACAGGGGGCGTAGTCCAGACCCGTGGAAAGCGCCGCCGCGCCGTCTTGCATGGCGTCGTCGGTGATCTGACGCATGTGTGCCAGTTCCTCGGGCGTGGCCGGGCGGTCTTCCCAGCCAAGGACCGCGGCGCGCACACAGCCGTGGGGGAGGTGGTGAGCAACATTGATGGCGACCTTGCGGTCAAAGCTGTCCAGCCATCCACCCACGGTCTCCCAGGGGCCGTCCACGTCAGGCTGGCCGTTGAGCGCGTCGAAGTAGTCGAGGAAGGGCTGGCGAGCCTCGGCAGCCAGCGGCGCGTAGCCAATGCCGTCCAGACCCGTCAGTTCGGTGGTGATGCCCTGCCGAACCTTTGGCTGATGGTCCGGACGGTCCAGCAAGAGCAGATCGGAGTGGGTGTGGACGTCGATGAAGCCGGGCGACAAGACCCTGCCGCCGGCGTCGATCTCGCGCGTTGCCCCATTCTCGACGCGGCCCAGCGCCGTGATCAGCGAGCCGTCGACGGCCACATCGCCGCGTACGCCGGGGGCGCCGGACCCGTCCACAATCAAGGCGTCGCGGATACAGAGGTCGTGCATCAGATCGTCAGGCGGAGTCGCGCAGGTGCGCGGCATCGTAGTCGGCCGCGGTCCCGGCGGCGAACGCGCGGAGCCGACGCACGGCCTCCGCTTCCGCCTCCGCCAGGAATTCGACGGCGACATCGGGGCCAAAGATGTCGCGTCCAATCGCCGCTCGCGCTTCCACTTCGCGCGCGGACTCCGCGGGACTCACCGTCAGCCCGTTGAGCGCAACGATGGCCCGGCGCAACTCGCCAAGCGGCAGTCCAGGATCGATCGTGCTTACGCCACCTGCCTTACGCTCCAGCAAGCTGGCCTCCGCGATGGTGTCAAGACCGTCAGCCCGAAAGTCGGCCAGGCATCGAAACGCGGTCGCGAGCCCGCGCGGAGATTCAGGCGAGCCGGCCTCAATGGCCCAGGACAACCCGCCGATAGCCGCGCCATTGCCCTGGACCGCATGCTCACCGAGCCGGACCACGAACACCTCATCGGCGGCCAGGTGGGTCAGATAGCCGGCCACATAGGCGGCCTGAGGCTTCGTCAGCGACGACGGATCGCTGAGATGCGGGTAGGCATCAAACAGTCGACGGGTGGCCGTTCCCCAGGTATCCGGGTCTCGAAAGCCGTAGAAGTGGGTCGCCTCGCGGGCGGCCTCGTCGCGAACGCGGGCATCGGGTGCGATGGCTCCCGCGTAGTAGGCCGGCAGCGAGGCGCGCACGATGTCGCCGAGCGCATCAGGCGCCTGTGGCAACGCCGCCAAGGCCACCCACATGTGAGCCCGCTGTGTGGCCAGAGACGCCCCTCGCTCCGGTGCGCTGTCACAATGCCGCCTGACGTGACGATTGTAGGAGGCGCGCCAAATGGCCATTCACGCCGGGCACACCGGAATCGTCGTTCAGGACTTGGACCGGGTCGGACGGTTCTATAAGGAAGTGATCGGTCTGACTGAGGCGCGCCGGATGAGCCGCGAGGGCGCGCCGTTGGATGCGCTGCTGGGCCTGACCGACGTGCGCCTGGAGGTCATGTTCCTTGGAACGCCCGACCGACCGGCGGCCATCGAGCTATTGCAGTACGTCCGCCACCCCTCGGCGCCAATTCAGCGACAGCCCAATTCCCACGGGCCCAACCACGTGCATTTCATCGTGCATGACCTGGACCCGATTCTTGATCGCCTTGCGGCGGCGGGAATCGAGTCGATTGGCGGTCCAGTCGGCTGGTTCGACACCTGGACCCGGGTGCTCTACACCCGCGACCCCGAAGACAACATCGTGGAACTGACGGAGATACCGGAAGGTCAGCCGATTCCGTACGCGCCGGAAACAAGCTGAGGGACACGCGCCTCACAGCCGGCCGCCTAATGCCTGACCCTGCGGCTGTCGTCGTCCGCGGTAAACTGAGATTCAGTCACCAGTTGGGCGGCAGGAGTGCAACCATGGCCGCCCAGCCGAATCAACTGAACTACGCACGCCGCCTGAGCCAAGTCGAGAGCACGCTTCCGCATCTCGCAACGAAGGCTGACCTCGCCGAGCTCAAGGCCGAATTGCACAAGCTCGAAACCCGTCTTGTTCGCTGGATCGCTGGCCTCGGACTTGGCGTGGTCGGCACCCTGATTGCGGTGCTCATCGATCGATTCGCAGGCTGATCGCACGCCACCTATCAGCGAAAACCGTGGAGCGCTAACCGACGATGGCGTTCGCTAGCTGTTCTCCCAACGCAAGCCCATAGACCCGCTACGGGCCTGCCGACAGCCAGGCGGTACGGTCCTGGATAGGCTGAAGCGTGACCTCTTGGCTCCTCAGCGGCTATACCGGATCGGCTCAGTTCCCCGGCGCCGCGATAGCCTCGGCGCGGCCTGACGCCATCGAGGCCAGCACGGCGTCCTGCACGGCGGCGGACTGCGCCGCGAGAGCGGGGTCGAGCGACTCGCCGCGTGTGAAGGCTTCCACCGCCCGAATATGGCCGGCGAACGGTCCATCCAGATCAAGTGGCGTGGATTCCGAATCGCCAAGCCGCTGAGCCGCCGAGGCTCGTCCGTCGGCGTGGATTGAGCCGTTGGCGCCGATCAGCATGGCGCGGTCAAAGGGCCGTCCGCCGGCGGCCGCGGCGCCCACGTCCAGCACCGCCGTCAGGCCGCGTTCGAACGTCAGGATTGCCGTGACGTAGTCGGGTCCGTCAGCGCCCACGGCCTGGCCCGCTGCGTACGCACTCACCGCTGGCCGACCCATCAAATCGAGCACGGCGGCCAACTCGTCAATCAGCGAGCCGGCCAGGTCTTCGGGACCAGCCGGCGCCCAACGTGTCCAGCGTAAGAAGCGCGGCGAGCCGATTCGTCCGGTGTCCAGCGACGCGCGCAGCAGGCCATGCGGCGAGCGATGGAGGGCGGGCGCCAACACGCTGACACTTGATCCTTGCTTCGCCTGCAGCGTCGACAGCCCAGCCGTCCCCGCCACGGCCGATGTGAACACCGCGCAGGGGATCCCGGCCGCGGCGGCCGCGTCGGCGGCTGTCAGCACCATCGCCTGCGCATCGGGGCGCTCGTTGCCGACGATGTCCAACGACGGCGCGTCAATCAGCGCCTTTTCCAGGTCCGCGTCATGAGAAGCGCCGGCGGCCAAAAGTAAGCGCATCGGAGATTCAACGTTGCTGTTCTTGTACGGCTAGTGTGGCCGTCGGCGGCGTTTTTCTGCAAGCCGCCGCCCACAGCCACAAGACAGCGGCTCCGTCGGCGTCGAGCGGTCTGAGGCCTGATGCCGTCCAGGACGGACCGCCGGCAAGGGGGCTTAAACGACCGGTGGGGGCCGAATGGCCCCCACCAGGCGGATTACGACGTCAAGCCGGAGCTACGACTTGATGCCGGTTAGCGCAATTCCACGCACGAACTGCTTCTGTGCGAAGAAGAACACGATCACGATAGGCGCCACCGAGACGATCGATGCCGCCATTAGCATCTGGAATTCCGTTCCGTATTGGGTCCGGAACCACCGGATGCCCACCGCCAGGGTCAACTTCTCAGGCGTCTGGATGAAGACGAACGGTTCGAAGAACTCGTTCCACTTGTTGATGAAGTTGAACACCGCCACGGTGGCGATTGCAGGTTTCGAAAGCGGAATGACGACGCGGAACAACACCTGCAGGAGGTTCGCGCCGTCAATCTCCGCTGCCTCATCCAACTCCACCGGCAGGGTTAAGAAGAACTGCCGAAGGATGAAGATGTAGAAGGCCTGTCCCCAGAGGTCCGGGAGCGCCACCGGCCAGAGGCTGTCAAGCAACCCGACCGTGCGGAACATGATGAACTTGGGAACGATCGTCACGTGGCCCGGCAGCATCAGGGTCGCCAGGATCAGCACGAACAGTTGGTTACGGCCCGGGAACTGGGTTCGCGCGAAGCCGTAGGCCACGAAGATGCTGATAAAGGTCTGCCCGAACATGCCGAGCGCGACCAGGATGAGGGAGTTCACGATCCAGTTCGCGAACGGCCCCGTTTCCCACATGTCGATGTAGTTCTGCCAGATCCAGGGATCGGGCCAGATCTGCGGCGGCTCTTCAAAGAGCTTGTCCAGCCGCATGAACGACGTGCGAACCATCCACAGGAATGGGATGGCGTACAGGAAACTTCCCAGCCAGAGAATCAGGTACGTCATCACGCGCCCGCCAACGCGCATCGCGCGGATGCGGGCCGGCGTACGGATACGTACCGAGGTCGGCATCCCAGAGGGATCCGACGGTTCTACGGTAACGGTTTGTTGCGCCATGCTCCCCCCTATGAAGCCCTTTCACCCTCGTAGTACACCCAGCGACGTGCGGTCAGGAACTGCACGATCGTCAGGAAGAGGATGACGAAGAACAAAATCCAGGCGATGGCCGAGGCGTACCCCATCTTGAAGAAGCGGAAGCCGTTCCAGTAGAGATACAGCAAGAGGAACAGCGTCGCGTCGGCGGGACCACCCTCGGTGATGATCAGGGCTGCCGTGAAGACCTGGAAGGACCCGATGACTGCCAGCACCATCGTAAGAAAGATCTGCGGCGTCATCATCGGGATGGTCACGTGGCGGACCTTGCCCCACCACCCGGCGCCATCAATTTCCGCAGCCTCATACAAGTGCTGGGGAATGCCCTGCAAACCCGCAAGGTAGATGATCATCGTGGTTCCCACAGACCAGAAACTCATGATGATCAGCCCCGGCATCGCCCACGTCGTGGACCCAAGCCAGTTCGGCGCCTGGATGTCCAGCGGCGTCAGGAAGATGTTCAGGAAGTTGTTCAGCAGGCCGTTGGGCTGCAACACCCAATACCAAAGCACCGCGGTGGCCACGCCCGTGGTGATTGACGGAAGGTAGAAGCAGGTGCGATAGATCGCAATACCCCGGACCTTCCGGTTGAGCAGGCCGGCGACGATGAACGAGATGATCAGCACACCCGGCACGTGGAAGACCACGTAGTACGCCGTGTTGTACACACTTTGGACGAACCGGGTGTCCTCGCCGGAGAGCAACTGGGCGTAGTTCTCAAACCCCAGCCACTTGATGTCGCCTACCAGGCGCCACTGCGTGAAGCTGAGGAAGAACGAGAAAAAGAATGGCCCCGCGATGAACACGATGAAGCCAAAGAGCCAAGGGAGAATGAACAGGAACCCTTGGGTTTCCTTCCATGTCCAGCCAAGAATGCCGCGCCTACCTCTAGCGGGTGCAGGCGGACTGGCCATGTCAGTTGCGGTCATCGCACCTCCTTCAATTCCGAGCGTCGGACCTATTCAATGCAATAGGCCGCTCGGGCCCCCAATCAACGGCGCCCGCGAAATCAGTGCCGGAAAGTACAGTCACCGCGGCACGCGCGTCAACAAATGTGCCTGGATTCTACGGGCGCGTGTGTGTACCGGGCATTAGGGAATCGCCGGAGTGCTAGCCGTTCACGGGATAGGTGAATTGCGCGTCGGCATCACGAGTGAAGGCCCACCGCTCCTCGGCACTTCCGCGGCGAATGACGAGACCTGGCGGCAGGTCGGTGGCCGGCGGCTGCCAAACGACTTCCGTGTCCTCGCCGTAGACGAAAACAGCGGCGCTCCAAAAGGCTTCGCCCGTTACCTCCGAGACCAGCGTGCATCGCAGGTCGCTTGCCGGATTGCCCGGCGAACGCGCCGTGAGCAGGCGCGCACCGGACAGCGGCGCGAAGGCGGCCGTCAAGGTCACCGAGGACTCCGCGTCCACGGGCACGTCCAACCGCACCGCGGCCCCCTGCTCCGCCGGCCAGCCCCGCGCGTCGCTGAGGTGGGCGTATGAGACGTTGTCCGGCAGGTCAGCCGCGCCTGCGTCGCCGTCCGGCCAGGCAGCGAACTCGCCCTCATGGTGGAAGACCACATGGGCGCGACGCGCGACCGGCGCTTCCACGCGAGTCAGGACGATGAAGTAGCCGTCGCGCGTCAGTACCACGCGGCGCGCGTACGCCGCGGCATACGGCCCCTGCTCCCAGTGCACCTGGGCGTCGGCGATACCAAAGTCGTTGCCACCCACGGGCCGGTAGCGCAAGGCCTCGCCCGTGGCCGGCGGCTGCTCCTCGCCTTCCAGGAGAACCGTCGAGTGGCTCAACGTGTGCCGATACCAGGAGTCGTTGATGGCGATCCCGTACCCCGGCGTCCCCAGATCGGCGCCCCAACGCCGGCCGCCCCCGTAGATGCTGAGCGCCAGCTTGTCGGCATGCCCGTGCCCACCGCCGTGCGGCCCATACTTGAGCAGCAGTTCGCCCTGAGAGCCCAACGGAAGCTGAGGGCGCAAGACAGCGAACCCGCTCGCCGACTCGTTGCTTTCGACCAGCGGCGGCGCCGCCTCATTCGATACTTCGTCCGGCCCGTACAGAAGCGACTCCACGTTTGATCTCGGCATGGAGCGGTAGGCGCGCGTCAGCACCGCCTCGAACTCGGGCGCGCCGTAGGTGCCGGCGGCAATTTCATAGAAGCCGGGGCCGTTGGGAATGCCGTGCCCGACTTCGTCGGTGACGCGCGAGTGGTACCAGCAGTCGTTGATGGCCGGCACGTAGTCGTCCGGATACGCGATCCGCAGCGGCGCCTCGAACATGCGGCGCATCGTCGGGTTGCCGACCGGGTCGCCCGGCAAGCCTTCACGCGCCTGCGCCAGGTACAGGACGGCGCCCAGGGTGTAGTAGTGGTAGCTGGACGCGCCCTCGTACCAGTGGCCGTCATCCAGCACGCCGCGGGCGAGCTGATCGGTCAGACCGTAGGTGTCGTCAATGACGGTTCGGACCAGGGCTTCGTCACCGAGCGCGGTGCCCAGCGTGGCCAATGCCGCGTTGAGCCAGTTTTCGTAGTTGTGAATTCGCGGCGTGCGCTGCGACTCGATGTGCGCGGCCGCCGGTTCCAGGAGTCTCGTGCGCAGCAGGTCTCGGTCATGAACGACGCCCGGCCAGATCCAGTGGCAGGCCCAGGCGATGGGGATCGCCCATACCGACTCGTCCAGGGCGGAATAGGTAATCTTGCCCACGCTGGGATCGTTGCGCGGACTGTGAACGTCCGGGTAAATGGCGGCGTATTCGGTCAGAATCCGGCGCGCCGCGTCCAGGTGCGCCCGGTTCCCTTCCAACCGCCACAGCAGCGCCAGCCGATACGCGCGCTGCGCCATGCGGCGGTTGGCCGTCCAGAGCCAGGAATCGTCGAAAGGTGGGCCGGACCAGACCCGTCCACACACTGGACAGGCGTGCTGGGTCGGCTTGTCTTCCTCGAAGATCAGTTCGGCCGCGTCGACCGGGCAGAAGTAGGAGTGGTAGTAGCCGCCGTTGCGAGCTACGGGCCGTAGCGGGCTGGCCAGGGCCGCCGCCGCTTCGTCGCGCAACTCCTGCATGGCCGCGGCAAAGGCCGGCGATTCGTGCCGTGATAGCGCGCGCTCCAGCGGACCCGCGGGCAGTCCCAGTTCCCATCCGGTCACTCTGAACTCCCATCCAGGCCGTAGGCGGCCACCGTCTTGCGGGCGATTCCCGCCCAGTTGAGCCCCGCGTCAAGTTCGCCGGCCGACCGCACGGAGGTTTCTGAATCAAGCGCCTGCGCATCCAGCAGCGCCTGCCGCAGCGCGTCCGGATTGTCCGGGTCGTATAGCACTGCGGCCTTGCTGTCGCCGACCAATTCGGGCAGACACCCCCGTCGCGGCATGACCAGCGGCGTCCCGTGCCCCAGCGCCAGGATCGCCGAGCCCGAGGTCAGCGTGTCCAGGAACGGCAACACCAGCACGTCAACCGCGGCCATTACCAGTTGCACTTCCTCGTCGGCGATGTGGCGCAGATGCGCGACCACTCGCTTGTCGTTGATCTCGGTCGAGTGCAGCGGCCCGTGGTAGTTGGGGTGCAGCGCGCCGGCCACCAGCAGCCGCAGGTTGTCGCCCTCAAGCGACCCGAACTCCTCGATGAGCCGTTCGACGCCCTTGTACGCCCGGATGTTCCCGAAAAACCCGTAGACGAACGCGTCGTCCGGAATGTCGAACGCCCGCCGCGCCTCCGCCCGCGTGGCTTCCCGCGGATAGGCGTCCGCGAACGACCCGTGCGGAATTACATGCACGCCCCAGCGTCGGCCGAACCGACGGCCCAGGACCGACTTCGCGTATTCGCAGTGACAGATCACGGCGTTGGCCAGCGTGGTGACCACCCGGCGCGCCACCTCCCCGTGCGACTCCCGAAGTTGCTCGTGCGGAACTACGTTGTGCATCGTCCAGACAATGCGGAAGCCGCGCAGCCGCGCAACCACCAGCATGGCCGCGAAGGCCAACAGGCGCAGCACCGCCAGCACGGGGTTCGGGTGCTCGTAGAACGTCGGGTTCCAGTTGAAGTGCACGATGTCGTACGGACGCGGGAACTTCCACACGAATCCGAGGTTGCCCGAGCGCTTGACCTCAACCCGCACGCGGTGTTCAGCCAGCGCTTGCGCCAGCAGCCCGGCGTAAGGGTTCGAGCTGTCCAGTCGCCAGTTCAGCGTGGTGGCGCTCCAGAAGAACACCACCCGGGCCACGGGGTTCGTCACCCCATTCGACTCGGCCAGGGTCATACGTCTACCCGCCGCCGGCGCGGCCAGATCTCTTCGGTTGGCGCGTCGCTGACTGGCGCCGCGGGTATCACGGCGGGCTCTAGAAGCCGATCCCGGCGGACGAGGCCTTGCTCGGGTTGAGCTTAAAGGTGCCGCTTCGCTCCTGACCGCAGCCCGAGGCGACCGCGATGGCGACGATGAGCACGACAGCGGCGAACATTCCCGCAACACGACGAGTCGATCGAGTTCTGATGAATCTCAGCATGTGATTCCTCCCCTCCAGCTTCCGCAGCCTACCCGTTTGGTCGCGAAGATTCTCCAAGCTCACCAGCGTAAGCAAAGATCAGGGGAGTGCCGCCGGTGTGCAGAAACACGACCGTGTCTTCAGACGTCAAGCGGCCGTGCCGGATGTCATCCAGCACCGCGGCAAACGCCTTACCGGTGTACACCGGTTCCAGAAAAATGCCCTCCGTCTCGGCCACAAGCCGGATAGCCGCCACCCCGTCCGGCGTGGCCTCGGCATAGGCGGGACCCACGAACGCCTGCGAGTTCCAGATGTCCTCGGCGCGCACTCGCACGTCCAGCCCCAGCAGCTCCGCCGTGGCATTGGCCATGTCCGCCTGCTGCCGGGTTCGACCGCCGTCCACGATCAGCGGGCTGAAGCCGCGAATCGCATAGCCTGCGCCCAGCGCGCGGTTGCCGAGTTCCAACCCGGCCTGCGTACCTCCGCCCGAGGCCACGTAGAGGTGCGTCACGTCCGCGCCCAGCGTGCGTGACTGCTCATGGATCTCCAGCACGCACTCCACGTAGCCAATGGAGGTCAGCGGGCCGTACTCAATCACGTATGGCTTGCGACCCGCGGCGCGGAGTTCGTCCGCCGTCGCGGCCAGGTCCGCCTCGTGGCCGAACATCCCGTCGCGTCCCGTGGGCCGCACGTCGGCGCCGAGGATTTCGAGCAGGAGCCGGTTGCCCTGCGACTCACTGCCATGCGGCCCCTCGTTGAGCACCAGCACCACGTCCAGACCCGCGCGCCGGGCCGCCGCCGCGCACTGGCGAGCATGGTTGGACTGCATCACCCCGCCGCCCCACAGCAGCACGTCGCTGCCTTGCTGGAGAGCCGCGCCGACTTCGAACTGGAACTTGCGGTTCTTGTTCCCGCCCAACCCATGCTGGGTCAGGTCGTCGCGCTTCATCAGCAGCCGTGGTCCGCCCAACTGCCTGGTCAGATTCGGCAGATCCAGCAGAGGCGTCGGCAACTCGGTCAGGTGGAATCGCGGAAGCGCGTCCAGGCGGCGACGCAGGTCTGTTGATGTGTACACGGCCGGCGCTTGAGCCATTGAAGCGCTCCCTCCCGCATCACGTGGGCCGGATGACCACTCGCCCGACCGCAGCCTACCGCTTGAGTGCCAAATCCACGTGTCCAGCACCACTGCATGCGACGCTGTCAGCGCACCCCGTGTTCGCGCGGGGTTGAATCCTGGCCGGGGGCCGCCTACAGTCTGAAGTTCGAATCTTTGGGCGCGTAGCTCAGCTGGTTAGAGCGCCACGTTGACATCGTGGAGGTCAGAGGTTCGAGTCCCCTCGCGCCCACCACTTTCCGCCGCCGCGCGCGTCCTTACGGACGGCGCCGAGGTCAGTACCGCAGCGGCGCCGGGGTCCAGCCGCGCTTCTCGCGCCAGTCAGGGCCGTAATCCGCGAAACGATTCAGCCCCAGACCGCTGATGTCGATGTTCGTCTCCCCGTAGAGCACCAGGTCGCTGACAACCTTGCCCGTGGCCGGCGAGATTCCGAAGCCATGCGCCGACGCCGTCACGACAATGTAGTTGCTCGGGTGGTCCAGGATGTCAATGATCGGCCGATAGTCCGGCGCTTGTTCAACCACCCCCGCCCAGCTGCGGATGACCGGCGCGTCCGCCGCTCCCGGCAGCAGTTCGGCAAGCCGCCTGGCGATGTTTCTGATGAGCGGAGTGTTGGGTTTGCCGGGACTGGTAATCAGGTCCACCTCGGTCCATTCGTGGGCTCCGCCACCAAAAATCAGATTTCCGCTGACAGCCTGGTGTCCGTAGAGCCCGTTCCCCACCAGGGCAATCGGAAAGCGGGGCTCCACCGGGGCGGTCGCCAGAATCTCGACCCGCGCCGGCGCTACGGGAACGTGAACGCCCACCAAGTCCGCCATCAGACCGGTCTGCGGCCCGGCCGCGCCCACCACCACATCGGCCGCGATGTCGCCCGCGGTCGTCTCCACCGATGTGACCTTGTCGTCAACGACCCGGAGCCCCGTGACGGTCGTGTTCTGATAGAGCCTGCCTCCCAGGTCCTGAAGCGCCCACGCGTAGGCCTGGACGGTCAGTTGGGTATTGGCGTGACCGCCGTTGGCGAAAAAGAGCCCGCCCAGCGTCCGCTCGGTGATTCCCGGAATCATGTCCCGAATCTCCGCCGGGTCCACCAGTTCCGCAAGGAGACCGTGGCGCAGCGCTTCGTCCCGCTCGGCGAAGAGGCTGCCCATCTCCTCCTCGGTCACGGCGACCTGCAGGCGACCTTCCTGTACGAATTCGGTGGGATGGCCCAACTCTTCGTGCAGCGTCGTCCACAATTCGGTGGCTTCCACGGCCATCGGGATCAGCAACGGCTCGTCAACCCGCTCGCTGACCATCCCGCCGTTTCGTCCGGAGGCCTCGCCTCCGACCATGCCCTTGTCCACGACCACAACCTCGCGGCCCGCCCTGGCCAGGAACCAGGCGGAACTGAGCCCGGATATGCCTCCGCCAATGACGACGACGTCCGCGCTGTCAACCGGCATGGCGCCGCCCTACCCCAGCACCCGATGCGTCGGGCTGAACCACTTGGGCCACTCGCTGCGCACCTGTTCCGGCTCGTCGTGGGGCCACATGACCCGCAGAGGCAGCGGCCGCACCGGTGGCCGGTAGGACATCAAGGGCATGTCAGTAATGTCGGTTCCCGACTCTTCCGCAAGAAGCAGCGCCACTTGCTCACGGCAAAGGCGGCCCTGGCAGTGGCCCATGCCCGCTCGAGTCAGGCGCTTGACCTGGTCCGGATTGACTGAGGCGTTCGTCGCGAGGGTCCTGAGACCCCTGGCGCCCTCGGGATCCGACTCCCATTGCAGATACCTCGGTGGCTCCAGGTCGATCAGCTCGGCACAGGTGACTTGCTCGCATTGGCACGCGAGAAGTCCAGGCCCGCCGGCGCTCACCAGGGCCTGAGACCATCGCGTCCAGCTTGCGTGGTTCTCGCTTCGGGTCGGGCTGCCGACGTCCGCCGGCAGGTCACGTCGCCGAGCAAGCGCTGCATCCCTGTCAATGGCGCCGAGCGACTCGGCGGCGGCAATGCCGGCCAGGCGTCCCTGGTTTCGCGCAATCTCACCGCTGTGGGTCACGTCCTCGTTGCAGCCGGCGACGTCCCCTGCGACGTACACACCTTCCACGCTGGTCTGCATCCAGCCGTCGTGGACCGGCACGTACCCGCCAAGATCCGACTCAAACCTGAGGTCGCACCCCAGCAGGCTGAGGAGTTCGACGTTGGGCACAAGGCCGATGGCCAGACAGACGGTGTCGGCGGCGACGACGGTTTCGCTGCCGGCTACCGGCTCGCCAGCGTCGTCGATCGCGACCAGCACGACCGACTCGATCTCGCCCTCACTGCCGACCGCCTGTTTGACGGCGTGGGAGGTGTAGACCCGGACGCCCGCCTCCCGCAACGCCAAACTTGAGGTCTCGTCGCCTCGCACGGCCGCGGACACGTCCACCACAGCAGCTATGTCGATACCGGAGTCCAGGGCCTGATGGGCGGTGCAGAGGCCGAGGTCGCCGGAGCCGAGGATCACCATGCGCCTGGAGGTGAGTGCCTGATAGCTCTCCAAGAGCCGTTGGGCGCCCCTGGCTCCCACCGCGCCCGCCTGGTCCCACCCGGCGAAGGCGAGCCCAAGGTCCCGGGCGCCGGCCGCCACAATCAACCGGTCGTACTTGATTAACCACGACCGATCCTGGTCGGCCAGGCCAAGCTGTGGACCGTCAAGGACTCTGCTGGTGTCGCTATTGCGAAAGGCGCCCCAGACACACGTCCCAAGCTGAACGTCCACCCCGGCTGCTTCAGCCTCGGCCAGGGCGTCGTTCGCCGCGACCACCCGTTCCAGCATCAGTGCCCTGTCTTGCAACTCCGCATTGAATCGCTGGCCGAAGAACTGCGGCACATTCAGCGCGGCCATGGACGCTGGGATGGGGTTCTCATCGATGAGCGTGACCCGCACACCGGACCTGGCCGCCTCAATGGCGGCGGCCGTCCCCGACATCCCGGCCCCCACCACCACCAACGGTCGGGACTCCATGTCAGGTCCGCCCGCCGCAGCCGAAGCCGCGCCTACGTCCGGTTTCAATGGTTGTGTGCGTGCCCGGCCACCTTTGGCGGCGACAAGGTCCCAGCGGGCAGAGCATCGCGCAGGGACTTGGTGTAATCGACACCGAACCCGCAGCAGGTGCCCACGACCTGCGCTCCCATGTCGACCCAGGTCTCGGCTTCGCGCGTCAACTCCTCCGCGGACTCTTCGTTGGTCACGCTGCGGTCCTGCCAGGTCGCGAGATAGTCCTCCCTGCCGGCATCCGGATACACGACTATCGGCCCGGACCACTCGTCGAGCACGACCTCGAGCGCCCGCGTCGTCTCGGCGACCCGGCTGTGGAATACGCCAAGAACGTCGGGGCCCAACGATGCGATCTCGTTGACGCCTACGGCCAGGCTCTTCGAGTCATCGACCGGCCGCCAACTCTCCGTCCACAGGGGCATGCCGATGCCGGTGGTGTAGTCACGGTCGCCGGCGAAGCTCATGAGCACGGCCTGCCCGTTTTCCGCTACAGAGGCGGTAAAGGCCACCCAGACCGGCAGCCCCGTGCCCTTCGCTGCTTCCGTGGCGATCGCCCTGGACTCGTTGTCGGCCCAAAGGTTCTCAATCAGGAACAAATCCACCCCGGACTCGGCCAGGATATTGGCCTGCTCCTCGGCGTAGGCCCGCAGCTCCGCCGTTGAAAGGCTGGCGCCATAACCGTAGCCGGTTCCGCCCAGCAGTGTTCCGGTCTTGCGGTCGCGGATGGGAATTCGACACGAGATGGAACCGGCGATACAGATCGGCCGGTCCACGGCGGTCCGGGCAATGGCTTCGTGCGCTGCGTCCACGGCGCGCACGTTGACTTCCCGCACCAGTTCGCTGTACCCGGAAGCCTCCAGGGCGGGGCGCAGTGTGTTGAAGGTGTTGGTCGTAATGACATCCGCCCCGGCCTTGATGTATCGCTCGTGCATTTGCCGCACCGTTGAAGGGTGCGTGTAGTTGCCGGGGCCGCACCAGGCGGCCGGATCCATGGGCACGCCCATCGACTGAAGCTCGGTGCCGATGGCCCCATCGAGGATGACCACTTCGCCCTGGTCCAAGCGGCTCTTCAGCGCCTCATAGTTAGCCATGCGTGATTCTCCGTGGCGGCTACTACTCCATGCAGCATATTCCTATTTCGATCTACTTGGACAAGTTTAATCCCGCGGAGTCCGGCAAGACCGCCACGGTTTCTCCAGGACGTGCCTTCAGCGCGGCTAAATCAACAGACGGCCGGGCCCAGTTGTCTGAAGATTGGCAACGGAGGGCTCAATGACGCCGAGGAGTTGGCAAAGCGGGTATGGCCAGGTTCAGCCCACGGTCCCGAGAAACCGCAGTACAGTACCGCTTGGTCAACCAGCACCACTTGATGAGGCACGCGAAAGCTAGCGCCATTAGCCCGGGGCCTGGCGGCTGGGGCGGTGGCTACCGCTGTGCTGACCGCCTGCGATGGAAGACCCGACGAAACCGTCGTTCTGCGCCTGACCGCGCGCGCGGCAACCGCCGCTCCTGGTCAGCCCACGTCCGCCGCGTACACGCCCGATGCCGGCTGGCCGGCCACCCTGCGCGAGCCGGCGAATCCCTCTGCAATCTCCGCAGCCTCACCACGGCCCTCACCCATTCCTACGGCTACCCCGGCCGCCACGCCCACACCGACCCCACCGCCTGCGCCGCCGGTCACGGTGGACGTGGACGGCGTCAGCGGCCGGTTGCTGGCGGTGATCGACGGTGACACATTCACCGTCAGGATCCCGTCAGGCGAAGTCACGGTTCGAATCCTTGGAATTGACGCGCCCGAGTTCGACGACGCCGGCCAGCGCGGCCTCGCCGAGAGAGCGCGAACGGCCCTGCGCGACCTGATCGACAGCGGTCCGCTACGACTCGCCGCCGACACGGAGCCGGCGGACGACGGCGGTCGTCTGCTCCGGCACGCTTACCGCGGCGGTCGCTTGCTGGCCGCCGAATTGGCCCGCCAGGGCTGGGCGCGGGCCCTGCCGGTCTCGCCGAATCTGGCGGAGCAGGAAGCCATCGACGCTGCCGTGGCCGAAGCGCGCGCGGCCAACCGGGGCATCTGGGCGCTTGCCGCGGCCGGCGTGACGCTGACCATCGACAAAGTGCGGGAAGTCGCAATGCTGACCAATACCGGCTCGGCGCCGCTGGATATCAGCGGCTGGTGGCTCGTCAGCCTTCGCGGCAAGCAGGGCTACCACTTCCCGCCTGGGACCACGATCGCCCCCGGAGCAAACCTGACGGTTGTCTCCGGCCAGGCCTCGGGCAAGCACCGCTTCCAACAGCGCAACGTCTGGAATAACTCAGACCCTGACCCCGCCGAACTGCGGCGCCCCGATGGACGCATCGTCGCCGCCTGGGATGACCCTGAGTCCCGAACAATCGGGCGCTGACTCAGCGTCGACCGACGACTTGAATCGCCGTTCTCTGTGCCGGCTTCTACGCAGGCGCAACCCACGACTCGGCGAAGGCGAGGAAGGCGCTGGTGATTGGTTGGGAGCCCACCTGGCGTGGGAATACCTCTCCAGGGATCCGCTCGCCGCCGATAGATAGATGCGCGTCGGACGCCGACATGAGGACTGAAAAGACGTCCATGGCGTCTTGTTCGCCGGGTTGCGCCAGCCGCTCCACGTGGAAGGGCGTCGCCAGGTCGTTCCAGACCGCACGAACAGTGATGTCTCCGGCCCTGACGGTCTCGGTCCAGCGGCGCGGAAGTTCGTCGACGTTGGTAAACCCGCCCGCCGTGACGATCGGCAGGTCCACAAGTCCTTTCAACTCGCGGTAGAGCGGGCTGCCGCCCAGGTACCAGTCGAGCAGCCAGTTGGCCAGCGCTGGGTTGTCGGTGTAACAGGCATTGCGCGGGTCAGCGGCATTGGGGTCGGCCAGCACGAATACGGCGTGGCCGGGGCCGTGGGGGCTGAGCCTGAGCCGAAAGTGATTGACGAGCGCGGCGTCGGGGCCGCCCGGCTGGGTTTGCAGCCGCAGGATGTGGTTCTCACCGGCGATAAGAACCCGTCCGGGGTTGTTGATGGGTCGCTCAGCCACGGCGTCCGCCGGTAGGGAGGCGCGCCCAGCGGTGAACGGCCCGAGCGAAGATCAGCGCAAGCGGCGTCGCCACTACCGCGCCGGCAGCCAGTCCGGCGTACGCGCCGCGCATCCCGCCGTTGAGCGTGGGATCAAACGGCCCGCGCGGGTCGCCGCTTTGCAGGCCAATCAGTCCTCCCACGACGCCGCCCCATATCGCGACGAGCGCGATGAGGCAGATCGATCCTCCGAGGGCGGCCAGGCGCAGGCTGCCCGTCACCTGGACGGGTCTCGGGACCTCGCGGGCGTGCGGCGGCGGCCGCCGTGACGGAGGGCGGCGCGGCGGCGGGCGGCAACGGCCCGTCGGGCGCGAGCGGCGTCGGCCTTGGGCGGCGCTTCGGTGTCGACCACCGGCGGGTTGGGGATGACCTGCCAGAAGTTGCCGACTTCGGTCTCCCATGCGTCAAGAATGCGTCGTCCGAGTGCGCTGCCGGTGGCGTCAACGTGTCGCGTGATGAGGCTCCGCAACTCCTCGGCGGCCTCGGGCGTGGCCACACGCGCAACGCTGACCAGTTCCGGATTGAACCGCTTAAGGAACATATCGCCACGTTCGTAAATGTAGGCCGTACCGGCCGACATGCCGGCGGCGAAATTCTTGCCGGTGGGGCCAAGCACCACCACCGTGCCGCCGGTCATGTATTCGCAGCCGTGATCGCCCACGCCCTCCACGACCGTCTGCGCCCCGCTGTTGCGAACCCCGAAGCGTTCGCCGGCGCGTCCGGCCGCAAAGAGGCGGCCTGATGTTGCGCCGTACAGGACGGTGTTACCCATGATCACGTTGTCTTCAGGCGCGAAGGCCGCGTGGTCGGGTGGGCGAATGGTGATGACGCCGCCGCCCAGTCCCTTGCCGACGTAGTCGTTGGCCTCGCCGATCAGGTCCAGCCGAAGTCCACGGGTGACAAAGGCGCCGAAGCTCTGGCCGGCCGTGCCGTGGAAGGTGAGGCGGATGCTCCCGTCGGCGATCCCATCCTCAAACCCGGCGCGAACGATCGCGCCGCTGAGTTGCGCACCCACGGCGCGGTCAGTGTTGGCAATCGGCAACTCAAGCGCGAGCGACACGTCCGGAAGCGCGGGAAAGTCGAGATCGTCGATGATCTTCGTGTCGAGATGTACATCGTGCGGCCGGTCGTTTCGTGCGCGATGGCGGCGCAGCGGCGACACGCGGGTTTCGTCCGGCGGAACCAATAGGTCATGCAGATCAAGCGCAGCCGCGCGGCCAGCGTCGAGATCGGGGTCCGGTTCAAGGTACTGAACCTGGCCCACCAGGTCGTCGAAACGACCCACGCCCAGGCTGGCCATGATCTCGCGGACGCCCTGGGCCATGTGCGTGAAGAAACGGACGACGTGTTCCGGTTCGCCGGCGAAGCGTTCGCGCAGGTCGGCTCGCTGGGTGGCCACACCGACCGGACAGGTGTTCAGATGGCACTGGCGGGCCATGATGCAACCGACGGCCACGGCAGCCACCGTACCGAAGCCGAACTCCTCGGCGCCCAGGATGCCAGCGATAACGACGTCGCGTGCGGTCTTGAGCCCGCCGTCGGTCTTGACCAGGATGCGGTCGCGCAGGCCGTTGCGCACCAGCACGTGCTGGGTTTCGACCAGGCCAATCTCCCAGGGCACCCCGGCGTTCTTAATTGAGCTGATCGGCGAGGCGCCTGTGCCGCCATCGTGCCCGCTAATCAACACGTAGTCGGCGTAGGCTTTGGCTACGCCGGCGGCGATGGTCCCGACGCCCGACTCGGCAACCAGCTTCACGCCGACCGCGGCGTTCGGGTTGGCGTGCTTGAGGTCGTAAATCAGCTGCGCCAGGTCCTCGATGCTGTAAATGTCGTGATGCGGCGGCGGCGAAATGAGCGGAATGCCGGGAATCGTGTGCCGCAGGCTGGCGATGAACGGCGACACCTTGAGGGCCGGCAGTTGCCCGCCTTCGCCGGGCTTCGAGCCTTGCGCCATCTTGATTTCAAGCTGCTCGGCCTTTGAGAGGTAGAGCGGCGTGACACCAAAGCGGCCCGAAGCGACTTGCTTGATCCGGCTGTCGGGTTCTTGTCCGTTTTCGTCGGGGGTGTACCACGTGCGGTCCTCACCCCCTTCGCCCGTGTTGCTGCGCGCGCCCAGGCTGTTCATGGCCTTGCTGAGGGTGCTGTGGGCTTCGGGACTTAGGGCGCCGACGGACATGGCCGTCGTGGTGAAGCGGCGCACGATGGTTTCAATCGGCTCGACGTCGTCAATGGGAATCGGATCGCCCTGTGGAACAAACCTGAGCAGGTCCCGGATGGCGTAGGGGTCGCGGCTGTTGACCACGCTGTCGTAGGCGTCGAAGTCCTCGCGTTCTCCCGTCCGGATCGCTCGGTGCATGGCCTTGACGAAGCCGGGGTTGGCCGCGTGGTACTCGCCGTTGCGCCGATAACGCGCCCAGCCGATATCGGCCGGCTGCGCCGGGGCCTCGGGCTCGAAGGCCTCGGCGTGTCGTGCCAGGACATCGGCCGCCAGTTCCACAAAACCGATGCCGCCCACTCGCGATGGCGTACCGGGGAAACAGCGGTCGATTACCTCGTCGGCCAGGCCGACAGCTTCAAAGACCTGTGCGCCCTGGTAGCTGCCGAGGGTCGAAATGCCCATCTTGGACAGCACTTTGCGCACGCCGTCTTCGGCGATGCGCAGATAGGTCTGCCCCGGATTCTCGGATCCATTGGTTGCAACCGGGTCAAGCCCGTTGACCGTGGCCAGCGCGAGGTAGGGACTGACCGCGCCCGCGCCATACCCGATGAGCGCGCACAAGTGATGGACGTCCCAGGCCTGCGCCGTGTGAACCACGATGCCGGCGTGTAGTCGACGCCCTGATTCAATCAGGGCAAAGTGCAGCGCGCCCACCGCCAGCGCAATCGGGATGGCCGCTCGGGTCCGATCCATCCCGCGATCGCTCACGATCAGGATGCGGGCGCCGTCGTCGATGGCGCTGAGCGCTTGCCTGACCAGTTCATCCAGTGCCAGCTCCAGTCCGGCCGGCCCTCCGGCGACGGGGAACAGGGCATCAAGCCAAACCGTGGTGAACGCGGGGTTCTCCAGCTTGTCGATCCGCCGCAAGTCCTCGTCGCTCAGCAACGGAGACTCCAGGTGCAGCAGCTGCGCGGCTTCCGGCGTCGGCACCAGGAACGTGCCGCGCTTGCCAAGGCGTGTCATCAGCGACATGACCAGCTTCTCGCGCAGCGGATCGATGGGCGGATTAGTCACCTGCGCGAACCGCTGCCGCAGATAGCTGAACACGGACGGCTGGAATCGCGACATGACGGCGAGCGGCGCATCGTTGCCCATCGAAAAGACTGGATCCATGGCCTGCAGCGCCATGGGTTCGAGGATGTGCGTCAGGTCCTCGCGGGTGAAGCCCAACGCGCCTTGCCAGCGCTCCACCTCAGGCCCGGACAGGCCCTTAGTGTTCCCGTCCAGATCAACGCTGAGCGACCGATCGATCGTGACGCGCTGGTCATGAAACCAGTCACCGTAGGGCTTGTTCTCAACGAACTCGCGCTTGGCGGCGTAGTCGGTCAGCAGGCGGCCGGTCTCCAGATCGACTGCGATCATGCGCCCGGGACCGAGACGGCCCTTGGACACGATGTGCGAATCGTCGATGTCAATCACGCCGACTTCCGACGCCATGAGCACCATGTCGTCGTCGGTGACGAAGTAGCGGGCCGGTCGCAGGCCATTGCGATCCAGCGCGCCGCACACCCAGCGCCCGTCGGTGAAGGCGAGGGCGGCGGGACCGTCCCACGGCTCCATCAGGCAGGCGTGATAGGCGTAGAAGTCCTTCAGGTCAGCCGGCATCTCCCGTGCGTCGCGCCAGGCTTCCGGCACCAGCATCATGGCGCTGTGCACCAGGCTGCGTCCGGACAGGGTGAGCAACTCAAGCACCTGGTCGAGGCTGCACGAATCCGACATCGCGGAGCCAACGCGGTCCGTCATGGGCCGAAGTACGGCCGTATCCGCGCCAAAGAGCGGGTGCTCCAGCCCGCCTTCGCGGGCAAACATCCAGTTGCGGTTGCCGTCAAGCGTGTTGATCTCGCCGTTGTGCGCCAGCATCCGGAAGGGTTGAGCCAACTGCCAGGTTGGGCTGGTATTGGTGCTGTAGCGCTGGTGGAAGACCGCCACCGCGGTGCGGTAGCGCGGGTCGCTGAGGTCCGTGAAGAAGTGGCCGACCTCGGTGCCGACGATCAGACCCTTGTAGACGATAGTGCGAGATGAGAGCGAGACCACGTAATGCGCATCCAGGGACTCGGCGCGCAGCCGTCCCTCAAGTTCCTTGCGGGCCAGGAACAGCCGCTGCTCGGTGGGCAGGAGGTCGCTCGACTCGAGGTTGTCGACGAGCAGCAAATGCTTGATGTCTGGCATCGAGAGACCGCCGGCCGTGCCCAAGACGTCGCGGTCCAGCGGCACGTCGCGCCAGCCGGCCACACTGAAGCCGCGGCGCGCGCAGATTGCCTCGGCCAACACCTGGACACGGTGCGTGCCGCGCGGGTCATGCCGATCGAGGAAGAAGACCCCCACGGCCATGCGGGCGGGATCGACGCTGGGCCAGCCGACCTCCGCGTAGACATCCACCAGCAGTTCCCGGGGGAGTTGGGTAAGGAGTCCGGCGCCGTCACCTGTCCGTGCGTCCGCGGCAATGGCGCCACGGTGGGTGAGCGACGCTACGGCCTCGAGGGCCCGCTCGACAATCTTGTGCGAGCGCCGGCCTTGAATGTCCGCCACGAAGCCCACACCGCACGAATCGTGCTCGTAGCGCGGGTCGTACATGGCGGCCAAGGCAGGGATCCTCTCGATCAGGCGGTTGGTGGAACGACTAGTGCGACGTCGGCGGGTGCGGGCTGGTGAATCGCGCGGCGTGCCCAGCCCCAATAGTGCCGGTAATCCCTTGGTGGTCGTTCATCGGCGTGGTGCCCGTTGCAACTCTCAAGCGAAGATAGACCTGACGGAGCCCACCGCGCGAACGGTATGCGCCGCCAAGGCCAGCGTCATGCGGGTTCCGCATAGCGTAGCGCATGACGCGGTGCCATGGGCCGTTCCGGGGTCTGTTTGCCGGAGGGCCGGTGCTACGATCAGGCAATGCGCGCCTGACCCTTTTGCCATGTTCCGCGTGCTTCTGTTGGGGATGCTGGTGGCGACCGTCCCGTTTCTGATCTACAGCGGGATGCGGCGTCGGCTGGCCTATGCAATTTCGGTCACGGCCACGATTTATCTGGTTGTGATCGGACTGCGGGTGCTCACGGGATTCTGGTGGTTTCGTGAGGAACTGCAGAACACCATTGGGGCGATTGGAATCATCGTGCTGATCGCCTCGGCCATCTACATGGCGATGCGGCACTACGGCGAACGCACCGTACGCCGCAAACTGGCGGAACGTAAGCAGGCGCCAGACGCGCATCGGAGCCTGATCGATAATCTACGGCGGACACTTCGCGACTAGCCGATGTCCAGGGAGTAGCTCGTGGCCTTCACCATTAACGAAACCCCCGTGCACTGGGACGGCGTGACCCCGCCCGCCCGCATGCCACCGTGGCAGGAAGTGGTTTGGATCGGGATTCCCGGCTACCCGCGGCGCCTGTGGTTCATCTCCAAGACCGGCATGAGCTGGCAGCAGCGGCAGCGCGAAGAGATTATCCGCAAGGGGCGTGAGCTCTTGATGCGTGAACGCGCGGCTGCCGGAGACGCCGCGACCTGATCCGAGCGCGTCTGTGAATCTCCAGCTTGAAGGACTGGCGGCGGCCGTGACCGGTGGCAGTGAGGGTGTGGGGCGCGCCATCGCGGCGGCCCTCGCCCGCGAGGGCTGCGACGTTGCCATTGCGGCCCGACGTCCGGAGGTCCTGGAGGATGCCGCCCGCGACATCGCGCAGGAGAGCGGGCGGCGCGTCCTCCCGATTCGGGCGGACCTGAGCCGGGCCGACGACGCCCGGACATTCGTGGCCATGGCCGCGCGCCGTCTGGGTCGCCTGGACATCCTGGTGAACAACGCCGGCGGACCTGGCGCCCACCGCTTTGACGGCGCCAGTGACGCGATCTGGCAGGCTGATCTGGACGTCAAGTTGTTCGGCGCGATCCGTTGCTCGCGAGCGGCCCTGCCCTACCTGCGGCGCGCCGGCGGGTCCATCGTCAACATCACGTCCACCGGCGGCCGTGAGCCGTCGCAGGCCTCGGTACCCACGTCCGTCACCCGCGCTGCCGGAATTGCGCTTACCAAGGCCATGTCCAAGGAATACGCGGACGCCGGAATTCGAGTCAACACCGTCATGCTGGGGTCGATCCGCAGCGCGCAGTGGGAACGACGCTGGGAAGCCACCGGCCGTCACGGCACGCTTGAGGACTTCTATGACCGGGCTGGGGTGACTATCCCTCTCGGCCGGATCGGACGGCCTGAGGAAGTGGGGGACCTGGTGGCTTTCCTGGTGTCGTCGCGGGCGGCGTATATCACCGGGGCGGCCATCGCGCTTGACGGCGGCCTGAGCAACACAGTCTAGTCCGCGCGCCGGCGCCTCCCGGCGGCAACGTCGCGGACGGGCGGTGCGTGCCGCGCCTAGAACCCCTTGGCCAGGTCCACGACGTTGTTCAGCGGGTCGCCGCGTAGATACCGGCGCAGGTTGTCCGTCACGAATGGAACCACGCGCTCGCCGCGACGCGGCGACGCGCCGGCCATGTGGGGCGTCATGAGAACGTTTGGCAGGTCCCAGACTTCGCTGTCAGGCGGATGCGGCTCTTGTTCCACCACATCAAGTCCAACGCCTCGCAAACGGCCCGCGCGCACGGTCCGGATGAGGGCCGCCGTGTCGACACACGGGCCGCGGGCCACGTTGATGAGATACGCGTCGTCAGGCAGCGCATCAAACACGGCTTGGTTGACGATGTGATGCGTCTGCGGCGTGTAAGGACAGCACAGCGTGAGGACATCGGTCTCCGGGAGCAGATCGAGCAAGTCCGACACCGGGTGAACCGACTGGAGGGCGTCGTCCGGCTCGCCCACAATCAGGTCGGCTCCTCGGACCTGCATCTCAAGGGCGTGATAGCGACTGGCGACGGCCCGGCCAATGCCGCCCACGCCCACGATCAGCGCCCGCTTCCCGGCCACCTCGTCGTAGTCGTAGCTGTTGTCCCAGCGATGCTCGGCCTGCCGCAGGGCGGAGTAGTGAATCCCGCGGGTCAATGCCGTCAACAACGCCACCGCCGACTCGGCCACGTGCGACGCCAGCAAAGCACGCGCGTTGGTGACGAGGAGATGGCCGTAGCGGTCGGCGCCCAGGGCGGCGAGGGAATCGATTCCCGCGCTGGCCACCTGGAGCCATTTCAGGGATGCCCCGGCGTCGAGCACCTCGGGCTCCACCGCCGCGCCAAGCACAACCAGCACTTCGGCGTCCCGAATCTCGGCGACCGCAGTCGTGACGTCGGAGGCAAAAGCGAAGTCGTGGCCCGGAAATATCGCCGGCATCTCGGCCCACTCGTCCGCCCAGTGGCTGGGCATGTAAATGAGAATCTTCATGTTCTGCGACCCTTTAGCGGGCGCCCGCAGTGTAGAGACTCCGTCGGCATAACGGGCATGGCGCGCTGCTACACTTCGCGCGCTTGCCGCCCGGAGGGCTGGAGCGTGGCCAGTTCGGGCGAGTCGATTCGCGACGAAAGAGGCGGCGTGGCGCGGCGGCTCGGGGCTGCCGAGGTGCGGTGGACGTGTAGCCGGGACGACCTGCCGTTTCAGACGACGGCGGAACTCACGCCGCCTGATGCGCTGATCGGCCAGGAGCGCGCCGAACGCTCGCTTGAGTTCGGCGTGGACATCCGCAGCGGCGGCTTCAACGTCTTCGCCGCCGGTACGCCGGGCACCGGCCGTACCTCAATGGTCATGGCGCGGCTACGAGCCGAGGCCACACGCAGACCTACGCCCGACGACTGGTGCTATGTCCATAACTTCGAGGACAGTCGCCGGCCACGCGCCTTGCGCTTGCCGGCCGGGCAGGCGCCGACGTTTCGCGCCCAGTTGCGCGAAGTCGTGGAAACGTTGGGTCACGACCTGCAGCGAGTCTTCGATACTGAGCAGTATCAGGCTCAGCGAGATGCCTTGACGCAAGCGGTGCAGGCGGAGCGGCGCGAGGCCTTTGGAGCGTTCGAGGAGCGGGCGTCGGCACAGGGCTTTGCCCTGAATCAGTCGCCCGTGGGCCTCAACGTGGCTCCGGTTGTGGACGGCCGCCCGATGTCGCCCGAGGTGTTGCGTAGTCTGAGCGAGTCTGAGCGAGAACGCATGCAGGCGACTCGCCAGGAACTGGAAGACGAACTCGCTCGCCTGCTCCGTCGACTTCGACGGCGGGAGCGTGCGGCGCGCACCTCGCTGAACGACCTGAACGCCGACGTGGCGCGCAGCGTGGCGAAACCTCTGCTTGACGATCTGCGGGAGGAGTACGCCGAGCTACCGGAGGTTCAGTCGCACCTGGACGCCATTGAGGCGCACGTAACCCGGCATCACCGGAACTTTCTGGAGTCCGGCGAGGCCTCACTGCCCACCCCACGCCCGGGTCCGTCGCCTGATCCCTACTTGCCATACCGGGTGAACGTCCTGGTCACGCATCGGCCCGGAACCGGTGCGCCGCTCGTGCGCGATACCCACCCGACCCATCCGCACCTGTTCGGTCGGGTTGAGACGCGGACGGAATTGGGCGTCAGCGTGACCGACTTCACGCTCATCCAGCCCGGCGCCTTGCATCGGGCGAACGGCGGGTACCTGGTGCTGGACGCCAACGACCTGCTCCAGTCCGCCACGTCCTACGCGGTCCTCAAGCGGGCCCTGCGCAACGAGCGAATCCGAATTGAGAGCCCGGCCGAAGAGCTTGGCCTGCCGCTGGCGGCGCGACTGGAGCCACAGCCGATCCCGCTGGACCTCAAGGTTGCGCTAGTCGGTTCACCAGACGTGTACGCGTTGTTGTACGACCTTGACCCCGACTTTGGACAGTTGTTCAAGGTTCTGGCCGAGTTCGAGACGGAAATCGAGGTGAACGCCGAGAACACGATGCGCTACGCCCAGTTCATCGCCGCCCGCTGTGTCGACGAAGGCCTACAGCACTTCGACCGATCCGCCGTTGCGCGGATTGTGGAGGAAGGCGTGCGGCTGGCCGGTGACCGCACCAGGCTCTCCACCCGCTTCGGTGACATCAGCGACATCGTGCGTGAGGCGGAATATTGGGCGCGGCGACGAGGGGGCGATCTGGTAACCGAGGAGGACGTGTGGGCCTCCATCGACGAGCGAGTTCGTCGTTCGAATCGGCTGGAGACCCGGATTCGCGACCGAATGGCTGACGGCACGGTCATGATCGACGCCAAGGGTTCGGCCGTCGGCCAGGTGAATGGCCTGACAGTACTTGGCGTGGGCAGCCGGGAATTCGGTCAGCCCAATCGGATTACGGCGCGGGTGTTCGCGGGACGCGACGGCGTGATCAGCATTGATCGCGAGGCCAAGCTATCGGGCCCCATCCACGACAAGGGCGCCATGATCCTGGCCGGGTTTCTGAATGGCACGTTCGGCCTGGACGGTCCGCTGACCATGAGCGCCAGCATTGCGTTTGAGCAGTCCTATTGGGGCGTGGAGGGAGACAGTGCCTCGCTGGCGGAACTCCTCGCCCTGCTTTCGGCGCTGGCCGACTACCCCCTGGACCAGGGCACCGCGGTCACCGGGTCTGTGAATCAGCATGGCGATGTACAGGCCGTGGGCGGCGTCACGCAGAAGATCGAGGGCTTCTACGATCTCTGTCAGCGTCAGGGCCTCACGGGCGAACAAGGCGTGTTGATTCCCGCGAGCAATGTCCGGAATCTGACACTGCGCTGGGACGTGGCAGGCGCGGTCGACGAGGGCCAGTTCCACATTTACGCCGCTGCGCACGTTGCCGAGGCCGTTGCGTTGCTAACCGGCCGCTCCGCCGGCGCCCCGGACACGTTGGGCCGCTTTGCTTCCGACACCGTGTTCGGCGCGGTGCAAAGCCGCCTGAACCAGTTCGCCCGCCGCTGGCACGACGGACCGCCGCACTAGGCGCACGCAGGCGGACATTTCGATCACACCAGAGTTCGCGGGCTTGACTGAATCGTACGTTGAACGTATGATTCGAGCGACTGATGATACGTGAGACTGACGATTACGGGTGACGCCAGTGCGCAAGCTGCCGCTGAACTAGCGGTGCTGGGTTCGCGCCTCGCACGCATTGCTCAGCGCTTTGCCAAGACCCGCGCCCACAGCCTGGGGCTTACGCAGCCCGAATACCGGACGCTGCGCGCTCTTCGTCGGCGGGGCCCGCGCCGCATGAAGGACCTAGCTGATTGGCAACTGCTCAGCAGCCAAACCATGTCGCAGACGGTGGACCGTTTGGTCGTAGCCGGCCTGGCCACGCGCACCGAGGACCCCGAGGATCGCCGGCATCTCTTGATCGAAGCCACCGCCGCCGGACTTGAGAGCCTGGCGGCCTATGAAGCTGCCTTTGTGGAGTATCTGGAAGGCGCGCTCGACGAACTCGGCGAGTCGGAGTTAGCGGACATTGCCCAGTCGCTGTCACGGCTGAACGGCGCCATCAGCGCCAAGCGGGAAGCCGGCTACTTTGGCACCCGACGAAGGGCCGTCCATGCGTAGCACGACGATCCTGACCCGCTTGATCCGCTATGCCCTGCCGCATTGGCGGCTGAGCGCGGGCACCTTGGCCGTCACGTTGGTCGGTACGGTGGCCGATCTGGCGATTCCGATGTTTCTTCGGGAAGCCGTCGACCAGGGGTTAAAGGATGGCGCGCAGACGGTTCTCTACGTCGCCGCGGGCCTGGTCGTCGCCTTTACGGCGTTCAAGGGGCTCTCGCAGTTTGGCCGCCAGTTCATGGCCGAGGTCCTGAGTCAGCGGGTGGTCTTCGCCATTCGCAATCAGCTCTATATGCACATCCAGAGCCTCTCGTTCCGATTCCACGACCAGACCCGCACGGGCGAACTGATGTCGCGTACGACCAGCGACGTCGAACGCGTTCGTCGCTTCGCGTCGATGGGCATCTTCCAGATCGTGCAGATCTTCCTGGTAACCGGTGGCGTGGCGGTCATCCTGTTTGTGATCGACTGGCAGCTTGCTTTGCTGTCGCTCCTGATCATTCCGGTGCTGGTCGGCATCGCCCTTTCGTTCGCCAAGCGCATTCGGCCGCTGTTTCAGTTGGTGCAGGAAGCCTGGGCGGATGTGAACGTGGTGGTGCAGGAGAACCTGGCCGGAGCGCGCGTGGTGCGCGCGTTTGCCCAGGAAGATGCCGAAGCTCGGCGCTTTGCTCCGGTCAACGCCATGCTCAATGACCGCACGGTGACCGTGATGCGCATGTTCGCCATGCGCGCGCCGCTGTTCAACGCCATCCTCGGCGCTGGACAGGTGGCGGTGCTCTGGTTTGGCGGCTGGAAGGTGATTGACGACCAGATCTCGCTCGGCACGCTGGTGGCCTTCAACACCTACCTGCTGCTCCTGATGATGCCGGTGCGGATGCTGGGCATGACCATCAACAGCTTTGCCCGCGCCGTCGCCTCCGGGGAACGCATCTTCGACATCCTGGACGAGCGCTCCGACGTGGTGGAGTCACCTCACGCCGAGGCCCTCTCGAAGGCCGAGGGCCGCGTAACGTTCGAGCGGGTTGGCTTTCAGCATGAGCGCTATTCCGTGCTCAGCGACATCGATTTCGAGGTCGCGCCCGGTCAGGCCCTCGGCATCGTCGGCGGCACAGGCTCGGGTAAGAGCTCCATCATCAACCTGTTGCCGCGGTTTTATGACGCCAACGACGGCCGGGTATTGGTGGACGGCATTGACGTGCGGGACTTGACCATTGACTCGCTGCGCGCGCAGATCGGCATCGTCCATCAAGAGCCATTCGTCTTTGCCGACACCATCCGCGCCAACATCGCCTACGGCCGGCCCGATGCCACCCGCGAACAGGTCGTCACGGCGGCGCGGCTGGCCCAGATTCATGGGTTCATTGAGACGCTGCCCAATGGGTACGAGACCGTGGCGGGCGAGCGCGGTGTCACCCTGTCCGGTGGTCAGAAGCAGCGCGTCGCGATCGCCCGCGCACTGGTGCTGGACCCGCGCATCCTGATTCTGGACGAATCCACGTCGAGTGTGGACACCTGGACGGAACGTGCCATCCAGGATGCGCTGCGCACCGCCCAGCAAGGGCGAACCACGCTGATCATCAGCCAACGCATCCGCAGCGTGCGCCATGTGGCTGAAATCATCGTGCTCGATCACGGCGCCATCGCGCAGCGTGGACGCCACGAAGACTTGATCGAGACTGACGGCCTGTACCGCGAGATGTGGGAGGCCCAGGAAGCCGAGGCCGAACGACTGCGCCGCGAAGCCGCCAGCGCCGGCGCTGCCCCCGCCCCCGTTGGGAGCCCGTCATCATGATGTCCGGCCGTATGTCCCTGGGCCGCTTTGAGGGCGACGCGGCCGCCTACAACCCGCACGTCACCCGCCGGCTGCTGGCTTACCTGCGCCCGCACAAGCGCATGATCGCGCTGGCTGTCGTGCTGGTGTCCATCGGGTCCGGCGCCAACGTTGCCGGACCGGTGCTGCTGAAGCTTGGAATCGATGAGGGCATCGACAAGGGCGATTTCGACACGCTGAGCACCATCGGTGCGGTTTACCTGCTCACGTTGTTCGTGATGTGGGCCGGTACGTATCTCCAGGTGCGCATCTCAGCCACAATCGGACAGGCGAGCTTGCTGCGGCTGCGCAACGACCTGTTCGCCAAGCTGAACCGGCTGTCGCTTTCGTACTTCACGCGTCACCCGCTGGGCGCCGTGATGTCCCGGGTAACCAACGACGTGGACGTGATCAGCGAGTTCGTGACGATGGGCGTTGTCTCCCTCGTAACCGACGTCTTCATCCTGCTGATCATCGTCATCATGATGTTTGTGCTTGACGCCAAGCTGGCGCTGGTCACGCTGATCATGCTGCCGGTCATGTGGGCCGCGAGCCGGTTCTTTAGCGCAAAGGCGCGCAACGCGTTCCGCGACGTTCGGAGCACCGTGGGCGATGTCTACGCCAACCTGCAGGAGAGCATCGACGGGGTCCGCGTCACCCAGTCGTTCGGCCGCGAGCGAAGGAATGCCTCGCGGTTTGAGGCCACCAACCAGGCCAACGTAGCCGCCAGTGTGCGCGCGGGGGCCATCGTCTCCGGATTCATTCCGGTAATCGACACGATCTCCGCGATTGCAACAGCCCTCGTCATTGTTGTTGGCGGTTCGCTCGTCGTCGGTGGTGACACAAGCACCGGGGTGCTGGTGGCATTCATCGCGCTGGTGGCGCGCTTCTTCCAGCCCATCCAGCAACTCACCCGCTTCTATAACCAACTGCAGTCCACGATGGCCGCCGGCGAGAAGATCTTTGAACTGATGGACGAGCCGGAGGAGATCAGCGACTCGCCCACGGCCGTGGCAATGCCGCGCATCGACGGCCGCGTGGAGTTCGACAACGTGACCTTCGCCTATGACGGAACCGACGTCCTGCGCGATGTCTCGTTCATTGCCGAACCTGGACAGCGCGTGGCCCTGGTGGGGCCAACCGGCGCCGGCAAGACGACCACGATCAACCTGCTGGCTCGCTTCTACGACGCCGATGTCGGCGAGGTCCGCATCGACGGCCATCCCATCCGCTCAGTCACGCAGCATTCCCTGCGCAGCCAACTCGGCATCGTTCCGCAGGACAGCTTCCTTTTCTCCGCCAGCATCTACGAGAACATTGTGTTCGGACGGCCGGAGGCATCTGAGCAGGATGTGATCGAGGCCGCGAAGGCCGTGGGCGCGCACGACTTCATCCAGGAATTGCCGAACGGCTACCAGACCGATGTGCGCGAGCGCGGCGCCCGGCTGTCAGTCGGTCAGCGGCAGCTCATCTGCTTTGCTCGCGCCTTGCTGGCCGACCCCCGTATCCTGATCCTGGACGAAGCGACGTCCAGCGTGGACGCACGCACCGAACGCACGATCCAGGACGGCCTTGAGCGATTGATGCGCGGACGTACCTCGTTCGTCATCGCCCATCGCCTGGCGACCGTGCGCGGGGCGGACCTGATTCTTGTCTTCCAGGACGGCGAGATCGTGGAGCGCGGGGCGCACGAAGAACTGCTGGCCCGCCGCGAGTTGTACTACAGGCTCTACACCACCGGATTCCCCGGCAAGGATCAGGTCGAAGTCAGCCAGACCATGCCGCAAGGGCCGCCGCGCCGCATGTGGGGCGGATGACGCCGCCAGCCGAATCTTCCGGGGCCGCTCGAATCGCTCGGCTAGAAGAACATGTACCGCAGCCAGCTATAGACGTAGCGCACGCCATGTCGCCGCAGGGAAATGTGCGACCGCTCGCGCCGGCTGGCGTATTCGTGCGTGGGGACTTCGGCGACCCGATAGCCCTTGCGCAGGAACTTGATGATCATTTCCTGCTCGGTGGTGGTGATGTCTTCCTGGAGCGTGATTGACCTGGCGGCCGCCAGGTCAAAGGCGCGAAAGCCGCTCTGCGAATCGGTCAGCCGAACCCCGAAGCGGTAGTTGATGCCCAGGGTGATGATGTCCTGGCCCATCATGCGCAGGAACTTGTCGAAGTCCCCGTGCAGTTCGTCACTGCCGCCGCGCATCCGCGAACCCGTGGAGTAGTCGGTTTCGCCGTTCGCCACGGGTGCCACCAGGGCCGGAATGTCGTCTGGATCGAACGACATATCGGCGTCGATGGTTACCAGGATGTCGCCCGTCGCCCGGGCGATGGCCTCGCGTACGGCACAGCCCTTGCCGCGACCGGCGTCCAAGTAGACCGGCACGTCAAGAGTCTCCGCGATGTCCCGGGTGGCGTCCTGGGAGTGCCCGTCCACCACAAACAGGTGGTCGGCGTGCGGCCGGCAGCCCGTGATGATCTCCTCGATCGTCTCGGCTTCGTCCTTGGCCGGGATACAGACCGACACCGGTCGGCCGTTCATCGGCATTTCCTGCCACCTCCCAGCTGTGCCGCGCGAAGCGCCGATCATAGTCGGCCCCGCGCTGAAACCCTTAACGCAGGCGAGTTTGCGGTCTCAGGTCGATTATTCCTGGGGCCCGTAGTGTCCATGAATCCGGTTCGCGCCGGATAATGCCCGCGCACACTCGAAACACCGTGCAATGAGGAGTTGGAGATGACCGCGAACGCAGGCGATGGCAACCCGTTTCTCGTCACCGGCCGCTGGTACCGCGGCAATCTGCACATGCACTCCACCAACTCGGACGGAGCCAAGTCCCCTGAGGACGCGGTGGCCTGGTACCGCGACGCCGGCTACGACTTCGTGGCGCTGTCGGATCACCACGTCGTCTCCGACACGACGGCCTACGCCCAGCCGGGCTTCGTCACGATCCCGGGAATCGAGATGCATGGTCTCGACCCCTATACCGGCGAGCGCTATCACATCCTGGCGACCGGCGTCAGCGGCTTTGAGCGCTCCAGCGAGTCCTGGGGTCCGCAGGAGGCCATTGACCGGGTCAACGCCGGCGGCGGCTTTGCCGTCATGGCTCATCCGTACTGGCTGGGCCAGTCCGCGCACGACATGCTGGAGATTGAGGGCTTTGTCGGAATGGAAGTCTTCAACTCCGTCTGCGACGTCACCCGCGCCAAGGGCTTTTCCGGCCAGACCTGGGACGAATACCTGCTCCAGGCCGGATTGACCTGGGGATTCGCCACCGACGACACGCATTGGAAGCATGGTGCCCAGGGCCGCGGCTGGGTGATGGTCCGCACCGAGGACTTCACGCCCGCAGGGCTGGTTGAGGCCATGCGTCGCGGGCACTTTTACTCGTCGATGGGACCGGAGATTCTCGACTTTCAGGTGGATGACGCTGAAGTTCGGGTGAAAACCTCGCCCGCCTCGCGTATCAGCTTTATCGCTGCGCGTTCTCGCGGTTCGAGTCACCTGGCCGGCGCCGAGCCACTCACGGCCGCCGTCCACGAGCGGCGCGGCACGGAGGTCTACGTCCGCGTGGAAGTCGAAGACGCCTCGGGCCGGATTGCCTGGTCCAACCCAATCCTGATCTAACTGCTGCGCTGGCAGCCGCGCCGTCCGGCGAAGGGACTAAGGGACTCGGGGGCTAGGGAACCGCGGCTCGAACGATAGCTACGAACTGGGCGGCGTCCAGGCTGGCGCCGCCCACCAGCGCCCCGTCGATTCCATCACGACTCAGCAGTTCGTCGCAGTTGTCCGACGAGACGCTGCCGCCGTATTGGATCCGCACCCGCTCGGCGGCCGAACGACCCTGGCACGCGGCCACGGTGTCGCGAATCCAGCCGATGGCTTCCTGCGCCTGCTCGGGCGAGGCGTTGCGCCCTGTCCCGATGGCCCAGACAGGCTCGTAGGCAATCACGCTGGCAGCCGTGCGGTCCGGTGACAGTGCCTCGAACACCTGTGTGACCTGCGAACGCAGGACGTCAAGCGTCTCGCCGGCGTCCCGTTGATCCAGCGACTCACCCACCGCCACGATCGGCGTCAGGCCGCCTGCCAGGATGGCCAACGTCTTGCGCCTGACATCCAGGTCAGATTCCCCGAACAGTTGCCGCCGCTCCGAGTGCCCGGTAATGGCGTAGGCGGCCAGGCCCGTCAGCATCGGGACGGAAATCTCTCCGGTGAAGGCCCCACTCGATTCCCAATACACGTGCTGGGCGCCAACAGCGATCGGCGTGTTCTCGACGGCCCCGGCGACGGTCGCAAGTCCGATGGCGGGTGGGCACAGGACAACCTCGACCTGCGCCAACGGCAGGTCTTCGGCCGCAACGGCTCGAGCTAGTCGGGCGCCGTCGTCCGGCCCGGTGTTCATCTTCCAGTTCGCGGCAACGATGGGCCGTCGGGCTTTTGGCGACGTCATGCCAGGAGACTCGGAGTTCGGAGGCACACCAGTTTAGTTGCGTTCAGCTCGCCTCGGGCGCCGGCAGGCGTCGACCGTGGAACAAGACAGCCGCGATAGCCAACGAAACGAGGTTGGCCAGGGCCCCGATGGCCAGCGGCAGCCCTGGATCGAAGTCGATCAGTGTGCCCGCGACAACCGTGCCAGCCAGGATTCCGAAGCTCCACAGGGCATGGACGAAGCCGACAACGCGCCCGCGTTCCAGCGGCGCCGTGCGGTCGCGCACGACGCCCAGCACCAGCACCGACATCGTCCAGCCGGTCACTACGCCGGCGATCCCGGTCACCATCAGTACGGGTGTCGACTGCCAGGCCAGCGCTGCCATGACGGCCAGCACGAGCTGCACACCGAGCACGACGTATACCGGCGCCGTGCGGCCGCTACGGTCGGACCAGTGCCCGATCAGAAACTGGCTGACCGCGGCCAGACTCATGGCTACGGTCCCGTACAGAAGGGCCGGTGGCAGCACGCTGGCCGTCGCGCGGAACATCAGCAGCGGAATCGCCAGGCTCCAAACGCCCCAGAAGGCGGTGGAGAAGAAGCGAAGTCCGCCCATCAGCCACACCTCGCGCCGCATCAGGACATCCCACGTCCGCTTATCGGTGTCACTAGCCGGTCGACTTGGGCGAACGTCCCGCAGGTAGCGCAGCGTGATTACGGCAGGTAGCAGATTCAGACCCAGCCCCACGAGGGCGTACGCGGCGAAGCCGAATCGTTCGACCACCGGCCCCGCGACGGCCGAACTGGCGGACATCCCGATTGTTCCGCCCAGAAAGTACGCGGCCGTGGCCACCCCGACCGACTGCCGGCTGGAAGCTGTCAACAGATAGCTCTGACCGGAGGTCGAGCGCATCCCGTGCGCCAACCCCAGGACGACAGCCAGCGCCACCAGCAACCACGGCACGCCGGTCAGGTACTGCAGCAGCCCTGCCGAAAATCCCAGAATCCCGATCACCAGCACCAGCCGGTGTCCCAGGCGGTCGGCCAGCGCCCCGGCGGTCACCGAAATCAGCCCGCCCATCACCGTCTCCAGGGACACCAACAGGCTGGTAAACGCGGGCGACATGCCGAGGTCGCGCTCGACGTAGATGGGCAGCAATGCCCGCGCCGCGGCTACCGCGACATTATTCAGAAACAGGATCGAGACAATCGTGACCAGGGCCGGAGGCACCGTGCCCAGCCGCGCGCGCAGCCGGGCGATTACCGGCCTCCCCGGTCGACGCTAGTTCCCCTCGGGGGCTTGGTCAGTCGGCGGACTGGGGCGCCGCGAGGCTTTCACTCTTGCCGCAGCGCCCGCACGCCCAATACCGGGTCTTCAACAGCCCAAACCACCGACTGTATTCGTAGTAGTTCCAGGTTGTCTCTTGGCGGCATAGGGCGCATTCACGCCGCTCGCTGGATCTGACACTGACACTGATTTCATCGTCGTCGTCGGGCATTGATCAGTCCTCAGCTACAGCCGCCCGAGCATTGTATCGGGATGGAAGCGTTTCGGCGCGCCCGGCCCGCCGTACCAGTCGCACTGGTACCACCGGGATCAGGCCCGAATCGATGCGCGGTTCCGGACTACGGGTCCGAGCTGCTAGTCGGTCCGATTTGCCCCGTGCTCCGCGACTAGGTTGCACGCCCGCAAGTAGTGGTCGATGGATTCCCCGCAGTCGGCCCAATACCCCTCCAGCACGTCGTGGGTCATCTCGCCGCGTTCCAGGTACGCATTGTTCAGGTCCGTCACCTCAAGTTCGCCGCGATCCGACCGCTCCAGCTGCTCGATCAGGCTGAACGCCTGCGCGTCGTAGAAATAGATGCCGGTCACGGCCAAATTGGACGGCGGATCCTGAGGCTTCTCGATGAAGCGTACGACGCGGTCGCCCTCGAGCTCCGCAACGCCGTAGGCCCTCGGATTCTCGACCTCCTTCAGTAGAACCTTGGCCCCGCGCGGTTGCGACGCAAACCGTCGCGTCGCCTCCACGATGTTCCCGCCAATAACGTTGTCGCCCAGGATCACCACCATCCGGTCGTCGCCTACAAACGGCCGTGCCAGCGAAATCGCTTCGGCAATTCCGCCGGCGCCGTCCTGGTAGGTGAAGCTCAAGTGCTCAACGCCCAGCGCCTCGCCATTGCCCAGCAGGCGAAGAAAGTCGCCAGCGCTGAATCCGCTTGTGACGATCAGGATTTCCGTAATCCCAGCATTAACCAACGCTTCGATGGGGTAAAAGATCATCGGCTTGTTATAGACGGGTAACAACTGCTTGTTGGTCACCCGCGTTATCGGGTCCAGGCGGGACGCCAGACCGCCCGCCAGAATCACGCCTTTCACGTTTCCTCCTCGTCGTCGGCATCATCCAACTGCGGCGCCAGCAGCGCATGAACGAAGCGGTCGGCGTCGAATGGCTCGAAATCGGTCAATCGCTCGCCCGTGCCGACAAACTTAATCGGAAGCCCTGTGTCCCGCGTAACGGCGAACGCGACGCCACCCTTCGCGGAACTGTCCAGCTTGGTCAGCACGATGCCGGTCACGCCAGCCGTCTCCAGGAATCCCTGGGCCTGGTGCAGACCATTCTGTCCCGTCAATGCGTCCAGAACGAGCAGCACCTCGTGCGGCGCACCCGGCGCCTTGCGCGACGCAACTCTACGCATCTTGGCCAGTTCGTTCATGAGATTCACGTTGGTGTGCTGTCGGCCGGCCGAATCGGCGATCACATAATCGACACGCCGCGCCTGTGCCGCGTCCAGCGCGTCGTAGATCACTGCGCCCGGATCTCCACCCGGCTGGTGCGCGATAACGGGCACGCCGGCCCGATCGCCCCAGATCTGCAACTGGTCAATGGCGCCGGCGCGAAAGGTGTCGCCGGCCGCCAGCACCACGTCGCGCCCGTTGGATTGCAGCAGATGCGCCAGCTTGGCGATTGACGTCGTCTTGCCTGCCCCGTTGACGCCAACCACAAACACAACCTGCGGGGGCGGACCGCTGGCGAACTCCGCGTCCTGCCCGCCCAGCGCCTCGCGCAAACGCGCCGCCAGCAGCGACCGAGCCGCCTCCGGATCGGAAGTTCCGTCCGCCCGCACCGTCTCGCGCAACTCGTCCAACAACTCCATGGCCAGCATGGGACCTATGTCGGCGGCGATCAGCACCTCTTCTAGTTCGTCCCAATCCGCCTCGGTCAGCCTCGAGCGGCCTAGCCATCGCCGTACGGTGGCAAATCGACGACGGGTCGGCCGCGCGGCTGGCGCCTGAGCCTCTTCGGCTTCCGGCTCGGACATCTCCGAACGCCGAGCCCGCCGCAGACGCTTCAACAACACGACAGCTTCCGATTCAGCAGTTCAGCGTGAGAGATGCCCATCGTGCCAAGCCACGCGGCACGGAGGCATTGTCGATAGACCACGAGGGCAACCAGCCAGCTTCAGGACCGCGCTGGTCCGTCCTGGAGCGTCAGGGTCCGCCCAGCCCACCCCGAACGTGCTCGCTCGTGATTTCCCGGCCCGTCAGGCTGAATGACTGTCCGCACCCACAGACCGACTGGGCGCGCGGATTGAGCACCTTGAACCCACCGTCCATCAGCGAGTCGCTGAATTCCAGCGTCGAACCGCGCAGCAATTCGGCGCTCTCCTGATCCACGATTACAGTCACGCCGTGGGCTGCAATGCTCTGATCCCCTTCGCGAGGTCCCGGCTCAATGCCCATGGCGTAGCGAAAGTCGCCGCAGCCGGAATCCACGATCACGCGCACGCGCAGCACGGCCTCAGGCCGGTTGCGCTTGGTCCGCATCCGGTCGAACTCAGCGGCGGCTGAAGGATGCACCACGAGGATCGGCGCGTCGGCGATTGGGAGGTCCATCAAACTCGGCGCGTCGCTTGTAGCCACGTTGGTATCCCTTAGCTGCGGAGTGCGTCGCGAGCCGTTCCGCGTCGCACCCTGAGCCTACGCAACCCGGCCGCGACTCGCCACATACTCAATATTGATTTGGAGAGTCCCACTTAGTGCGCGCTCTTAGGCCGTCCTTGCGATTGAGCGGCGCAGACGTGGCACCAGCTCGTGCAATACCCGGAGCGTCTGCTCAATCTCAACCTCGGTGTTCCTGTGTCCAGTCGTCAGCCGCAGGCTGCCCGCGGCCAGGTCCGGCTCGATTCCCATGGCCAGCAGCACATGCGAAGGCTCCAGCGACGCCGACGTGCAGGCCGATCCGCTGGATGCCGCGATCCCGGCCGCGTCCAGCCCCAGCAGCAGCGCTTCGCTCTCCACGCCTGCAAAGCAGACGTTCACGTTGTTTGGCAGACGTCGGTCTCGCGGTCCATTCAGGCGGCTGCCGGGGATGGCCGCGATTCCCTCGATCAGTAGGTCGCGAAGCCGCGCGTTGTACGTCGCCGAAAGGGGACGCTGGCTCTCGGCGCGCTGCAGCGCGGTGCTCAGGCCAACCGCAAAGGCCACGTTCTCGGTCCCCGCGCGGCGATACCGCTCCTGCGAACCTCCGACAATCTGCGGGCTCAGCCGCACCCCGCGCCTCACGAAGAGTGCACCTACGCCCTTCGGCCCAAAGAACTTGTGCGCCCCGATGCTCAGCAGGTCCACGCCCAGCGTCGGAATGTCGATTGGAAGTTGCCCGGGCGCCTGCACGGCGTCCGTGTGGACCAATGCCGGATGGTCGCGCAGCGCCGCTGCCACGTCGGCCACCGGCTGGATGGCGCCCATTTCATTGTTGGCATACATCACGCTCACCAGAACGGTGTCGGGGCGAACGGCGCTCACGACCGCACTCGGATTCACCAGGCCCTCGGCGTCCACGGGAACCACGGTGGCCTCGAATCCGTGACGCTGCTCCAGCAACTGCACGGTGTGCAGCACCGCGTGATGTTCCACCGCGGTGGTGACCAGGTGACGCCGCCCCTCGCGAGCCGCCGCAAACGCCGTGCCGCGAATAGCCAGCGCCGCGCCCTCGCTGCCCCCGCTGGTGAACACGATCTCGCCCGGATCGGCAGCCAACACTGCGGCAACCTGCGCGCGAGCCTCGTCCAGAGCGTCCCGCGCGGCCCGGCCCTCCGCGTAGAGCGAACTCGGGTTTCCCGGCAAGTCCTGCAACGTGGCAACGATTGCATCGCGCACCACCGGATCCAGTGGTGTGGTCGCCGCGTGGTCCAGATAAACGCGGGAGGCCGCCATGAGGGTCAGAACGCGCCGCGCGCGCCGCGTCTAGGTGTTGGCGGGCGCGGACTGCGGCAGCGAGGAACGTTCCTGGATCGCGTATGTGCAGGCGCAGCCCTCGCGCGGCCCCACTTCCAGGGGAACGACCTCGGCCTCAACCAGTCGCTGAATCAGCCGCAGTTCCGAGTCGCAGCCCGCCCGGCAGGTTGAAGCCACATCCCAGATTGGGCAGTGGTGCGCCGACAGCACATATCCGGTGTCGGTTCGGTCAACGCGCGGCATAAAGCCGCACTCGTCCATGATGCGGCGTAGTTCTTGCACACGCGCATGAAAATCCAGACCCGCCAGGCGCGGCGCAAATCGCTGGTACTGCTTGTCCTCATGGTGCGTCAGAATCTGCTTCAAGAGGTCGTGCCCCCCGAAGGCCAGCACGCCCTCCACGAAGTCTTTGGCAAATTCCCCGTAGCCCTGCGGGAATCTCGCGTGTCCGGCGCTGGTCAGTTCAAACTGGTGGCGCGGGCGCCCCGGCCCCCCACGCACCACCTGCACGCGCACGAGTCGCTCAGCCACCAGCCGGTCAAGATGCGGTCGGACGGCCGACAGGCTGCTGCCGATAGTCTCGGCTATTGCCCGACACTGAAGCGCCCCTTGCATCTTGAGGGCGTGCAGGATTTGGTCGCGGGGATTCGCGGGTTGCTCGGACATGCGCCGCCAGCGCCGGGTCGTTGATCGAACCTACCACCGCCGGATGGCACCTACCAACTGGTTTCAGGTGAGCGCCAGTCGATCCAGCAGGGTTTAAACGGTTTACGCGGAAATATCTGGAAAAACGTGTATACTCAGCACGTCGGATGACAGGCGACCACCCCTGATCGCCATCACGCTCGCCGACGAGGCATGAATGCACGCGACAGATGTGGCCCACGAACCATCGCCCGCCCTGGGCCACTGGGCGAACGATCTGGCGTCTGTTGATCGCCGCCAGGACGCAACGACGACGGAGGCAGCGGCGCCGACCACGACGCGCGCCACCGGCGACGAGTCCATCGAAGACACGATGCGGCTCTATCTCAACGAGATAAACCGAGTCCCGTTGCTCACGGCGGCCCAGGAAATCGACTTGGCCAAGCGTGTGGAAGCTGGTGACCCCGCTGCCCGCCAGCACCTGGTGGACGCCAACCTGCGGCTGGTCGTCAACGTCGCCAAGCGCTACGCCGCCGGCGGGTTGCCGCTGCTCGACCTGATCCAGGAAGGCAACCTCGGGTTGATGCAGGCCGTGGAACGCTTCGACTGGCGTCGCGGATTCAAGTTCAGCACCTATGCCACCTGGTGGATCCGCCAGGCCATCACCCGTTCGCTCTCCAACGACTCACGCACCGTTCGTCTGCCGGTACACGTCGTGGAAGCGCTGCGCAAGATTCGTAAGGTCACGCCGGAGCTGGCCTCGGAGATGGAGCGCGAGCCCACTCCCGCCGAACTGGGCGAAGCTCTGGGCATGGCGCCTGAACGCGTCGTCGAGATCGTTCGCGCCAGCCGTGCGCCCATGTCCCTGGAACAGCCCGTCGGAGAGGACGGCGACGAATCGCTGGCGGACTTCGTGGAAGACCCGGACCCTGCAACGGCCGACCGCGCCCTGCTTGCCGGCACGCTACGCGCCGACATCGCCCGCGCCCTCGCCATCCTTCCGGATCGCCAGCAGACCATCCTCATTCGCCGCTTTGGTCTGGACGGTCAGGAACCCTGGACGCTTGACCAGATTGGCGCCCACTTTGGCGTCACTCGCGAGCGCATCCGGCAGTTGCAGGTCGAGGCCCTGCGTAAGCTCAAGCGCTCCAGCGTCTCCCGCGATCTGCGTGACTACCTGAGCGTGCCGGGGGTTGGCCTCAACTAGCCAAACCGGATCGGAGCGTCCGAGCTAGCCGATCTCCAGCATTCGGTCGATCGATCGCCGCGCACGCACCCGAATGTCCTCGGGCACCTCGATCTGCTCGCGGTTCTCCCGCAGCGAGGCCAGCACGTGCTCCAGGGTGATCTCATTCATGTGCGGGCAGCGCACCGAACAGAGGCGCAGCATGTCCTTGTCCGGTGCCTCGGCGGCGATGTTGTCGCCCATGCTGCACTCGGTCAGCAGCAGATAGCGCGGCGCCTCGACCTCGCGGACGTAGCGGGTCATGGCGGCCGTCGAGCCTGAATAGTCCGAGGCGTCCACAACCTCGGGACTGCACTCGGGATGGGCCAGCACCACCACGTCGGGGAACTGCGCGCGTACCGCCTGGACGTCCTCCACCGTGAACTTCTCATGCACCTCGCAGCGGCCGGTCCAGCCCACGATGTCGTAGTGCACGCCGTTGCCGGCCGCTGCGGCTTTGGCATCGGCTGAAACCGGCGTGGTGCTGGGCAGCACGATGGTCTTGCCCGTCTCCCGCGCCACGTTCTTCGCCAGGTACTCGTCGGGCAAAAAAATCACCGTGTCGGAATCCAGCGACTCCACGACTTTGGCAGCGTTGCTCGACGTGCAGCACACGTCCACCTCGGCCTTCACGTCCGCGTACGTGTTGATGTAGGCCACGATCGGCGCGTCGGGGTATCGCGCCCGCAACCCGCGCACGTCCTCGGCGGTGATGGACTCGGCCAGTGAGCAGCCAGCCCGCAGCGCCGGCAGCAGCACGGTGCGTTCGGGATTCAAGATCTTGGCCGTCTCGGCCATGAAGCGAACCCCGCAGAAGACGATCGGGTCGGCCTCGGTCGTGGCCGCCACACGGCTCAGCTCCAGGGAATCGCCCGTGTAGTCGCACACGGAGTGGAAGAGCGCCGGCTCCATGTAATTGTGACCCAGGATCACGGCCCCGCGCTCGGCCTTCAGCCGGTTGATGCGGTAGGCCAGTTCCGCCTTCACGTCCACCTCAAACTCGGGCACGATGCCGCGCAGCTTGGCGCGCAGCGCGGCCCGGGTTGATGCCAGGGTCGCCGTATCCAGGCTCATGAACAAAACTGCCGGCGCGTCACGATGACCGTCCGCCCGGTCCTGCGGAAGGTGAGCGAGCCTACGGCCCGAGCCGTGGGATTGGTCAAGAGCGCCAGCCCGACCAGATAGGTGTCCGAGATTCTCGCACACCACGCCGGCCCGTGGGCAAGCGCTTCAGCGGTGACGGCTAGCGAAAGAGACTGAGCAGTTCCAGGTAGGAGTCGTCCAGTGGACGGGTCTTTCCGGCAATGTCAACCAGCCGCACGGGCTTGATGTGCGGCCCCTGAAGTGCGGCCATCTGCCCATGCTGGCCGCTGGCCAGATAGCCCACGGCCGCCGCGCCGACCCGGGTGCCCAGGACTCGGTCGAACGGCGTCGGCGTTCCGCCCCGCTGCAGGTGGCCCAGGACGCTGGATCGTGTTTCGATTCCGGTGGCTTCCTCGATGGCTCGTGCCAGGCTCTCGCCAACGCTCCGTGCGGCCAGCACAATGTGGCCAAACTCGTCCGTCGCCTGCACCCCCGCTTCGCCAACGTCAAGGCCGTCGATCTCGGCCCCTTCCGCTACCACGACGATGCTGTAGGGGCGCCCTTGCTCGTAGCGACGCTTGACGTGCGCCACAAACGCGTCCCGCTCGCTGCGTTGCTCAGGCACTGCAATGTAGTCGGCGCCGCCTGCCAAACCGCCCACCGCCGCCAGCCAGCCAGCCTGGCGTCCCATGGTTTCCACCACGGTGGCGCGGTGATGCGACATGGTGGTCGTGCGCAGGCGGGCGATCGACCCGGCAATCGTCTCCACGGCCGTGTCGAATCCGATACACATGTCGGTACCCGGCACGTCGTTGTCGATGGTCTTGGCAATGCCCACAACCGGCAGGCCGTCGCCCGCCAGGGCCCCGGCCACGGACAAGGTGTCGTCGCCCCCAATGGCCACCAGGCCGTCCAGGCCCATGTCGTCAAAGACTGATGCCGCCTTCGCGTAGCTCTCCGGCGTCCGCAGCGGGTTGGTGCGCGAACTACCCAGCAGGGTGCCGCCGACATCCAGGAATCCGTCGGTGTTCTCGATGGTCAACGGCGTGCCGTGACGGTCCAGGACGCCCGCCCAGCCGTCGTGGAGACCCGTTACCGACCAGCCGCGGGCCAGGCTTGCCCGGGTCACGGCCCGGATCGCGGCATTCAGCCCCGGGCAATCGCCGCCGCCGGTCAGAACTCCGATATGCACAGGTGAACCTCGCTCGCCAACCGTCTGATTCAACCATAACCGTCCGCGCCGCCCGCCGCGCCCGATACCATGATGGTCGTCTGCCAGCCGTGAAACGAGCGGAATGGACGTCTACACAGCTATCCGAGGTCGCCGCAGCATCACGGGACTTACCGCCGATGTCCCCGACCAGGCGGTGCTAGACCGAGTCATCCAGGCCTCCGTCTGGGCGCCGAATCACCACCTCACCGAACCCTGGCGCTTTCACGTTCTGTGCGGCGAGGCCCGCGACGAAATGGGCGCCATGGTTGCCGATCGCCTGGAATCAGAACTGGACCCCGACGATCCGGCATCGGCGCCATCGATCCGCTCGGCACGCGTCCGGCTCCGGCGGTCGCCCGTGGTGATCGTCGTTAGCCAGGTCTGGTCGGACGATCCCGTGACAAACCTGGAAGACTATGCCTCTGTCTGTTGCGCGACCCAGAACCTGATGCTCGCGGCGCACGCCGAAGGTCTCGCCACCAAGTGGCGCACCGGCGAAATGTGCGACTTTGCAGCCTGCAAGGACTTTCTGGGCTTGGATCGGAAGGACCGGATCGTCGGGTATATCTACCTGGGCCACCCATCGCCCGCGATCGGGCCCGATCGGCGCGAGCGCCAGTCGGCCCAGATCACCTGGCTTGGTTGGGACGACGAGGCCTGATCGCACCGAGTCACTGCTAAGGAGGGCGGCTCATGGTTCCCGGCAACGAACTCGCCCGCCTCTCGCTGACCGAAGTCGGCGCGCTGATCGCCGCCGGCGAGGTCAGCGCGGTTGAGGTCACGCGCACCTCGCTGGATCGGCTTGATCGCTACGCCGGTCCCCTGGGCGCCACCACGGCAATCCTGCACGACTCGGCGCTGGCCGACGCCCGCCGGGCCGAACGTGAAATCCTGGCCGGCGACTATCGAGGCCCGCTGCACGGCGTACCGCTTGGGATCAAGGATCTTGCCGATGTCGCCGGTGCCGTGACGACCGCCGGCTCCACTGTCTTCGGTGACGAGCCTGCCAGGGTGGACGCCGAACTCGTCCGAGGCCTGCGCAAGGCCGGCGCGGTCATCGCCTGCAAGCTGAACTGCGACGAATTCGCCTATCACCCAACGGGTGCGACCTCGCAGATGGGACCCTCCCGCAATCCGTGGAACACGGACATCGTCTCCGGCGGATCCAGCGGCGGCACCGGCTCGGCTGTGGCCGCCGGCTTGATCTACGGCGGGCTGGGCACCGACACGGGCGGCTCAATCCGCCTTCCCTCGGCCCTGTGCGGCCTGGTTGGCATCAAGCCCACCTACGGTCGCGTCAGCCTGGATGGCCTGCGCCTGCTGAGCCCCAGCTTCGACACGCCGGGACCGATGGCGCGTACCACCAGCGACGCCGCCGCAATGCTCCAGGCAATGGCCGACCCGGTGACCGACGCGTCCATCGCCACAGCCAATCGCGCCGCACACCTCATCAGCGAAATGCCGGTTGGCCTGGAGGGTCTGCGTGTTGGTGTGCCGTCCAACTACTTCTTCGAGGACCTGGATCCCGAAATCGAGCGCATCGTCCGAGCCGCCGTGGACGCGCTGGCCATCCTCGGCGGCGACATGGTTCAGGTCGGGGTGCCGTCAGTGCCCGATCTTGCCCTGTCGCAGCGCGGCATTCTCACCATCGAGGCCTATCAGAACGTGCTCAGCGCCACCGGCAACGATGTCACCCGCGTGAATTCAACGCTGCGTGATCGGCTGAAGCTCGGCCTGGAAGAGGCCATGCGTCCCGGCGAAGACGTCCAGATCACCCTGGGGCGCCTGCGCAGCCATCGTGACGACGCGTTGGCCGCTTTCCGTCGAGCCGTGGGCACCGTGGACGTGCTGGTGGCGCCGGTCCTCGGGCGACCGCCGCCCCGAATCGACGAGGCTCTCACCGACTACCACTGGATGCCCAACTTCACCCGTCCGTTCAACGCCACCCATCAGCCAGTGGTCGCCCTGCCATGTGGCTGGACGAACAATGGACTCCCCGTCGGCTTGCAGGTGGTGGCCCCCAAGTACCGCGAGCGAACCGCACTGCGAGTGGCCTACGCCTACGAACGCTCGGATCACGCGCCGGAGCGCCGCTGGCCCAACCTGAAGGCCGCCTAGGCCCGCGCGGCTAGCTCTTTAGACGCACGGCTGTCCCATAGGCCAGCAGTTCGGCGGTGCCCTGCATCACGTCGGCGGTGTTGTAACGGACCTGCACCACGGCGTCGGCGCCCAGCTTCTCGGCCTCGGCCACCATCCGGTTCAGCGCTTCGGCCCGCGCGGTGGTCAGCAGTTCGGCGTACTCGTGCACTTCGCCGCCCACGATCGTGCGCAGCCCGGCCACGATGTCTCGCCCCACGCCGCGCGTGCGTACCGTGCTTCCCTGCACAATGTCGATGACCTCGGCGATTTCACGCCCCGGCACGGTCTCTGTCGTTACGACGATCACGAATCTCCTCCTTACGCAGCTGGAGGCGTCGCGGCGACAGAATCCAGCACTGCTACGACATCATCCCATCCAAGTTCGGCCGCCCGCGCCTGGACCTCCGCACGATACGGAAGGCTAACGAGCGGCCCGACGCGTTCGACTTTCAGCCCCGCCACCACCGTGGCCAGCCGCGCCGAGGTCGCCGGGTCCTGGCCCAGAAGGGCGCCCACCGCCAGCCCGCCCGCAAAGGCGTCGCCTCCACCCTGCGCGCCCTCGACGATTCGCGCAACCGTCGGCAGGCGGATCTCACCGTCGGCCCAGGCCACGTACGCGCCGTCCTCGGCCATCGAAACCGCCGCGATGCGCGGTCCGCAATCCAGCAGGTGTGCCGCCGTCGATTCAGGGTCGGCGGTCCCGAACACCGCCTGTCCCTCGTCGAATCCGCACAAAGCCACGTCCACCAGCGGCAACACCTCGTCAGCCGCCTCCGCTGCCGCCGGGCCGTCCCAGATTTGCGGTCTGAAGTTGAGGTCGAACGCCACCACCGCGCCCGCGGCTCGTCCGCGCTCCGCCAGGCGGCGCGTCGCCTGCCGGGACGACGTCGAAATCGCCTGCGCGATGCCGTTGAGGTGAACCATCTCCACACCGTCCAGGTCAATCTGCTCCATGTCCGCCGGGCTGATGGTGGAGGCCGCGCTGTGGCGTCGGTAGTACCAAATGCTGTAGGCGCCCTTGCCGCCTTGCTCGACCACGTAAACGCCGGTCGGGCCGCCGCCGCGCTGCACATAACGCAGGTCGACGCCGAGACCCCGAAATTGGTCGGACAGGTAGTCGCCGAACGGATCCTCGCCCAGTCGCGTGACGATCGCGCTGGGCACCCCCAGGCGATGAACCGCAACCGCCACGTTCAGCGCATCGCCCGAATACGACCGTTCGAGCGCTGAGGCCTCGGCCAGCGGCGCTGGGCCCGAGAGTTCGATCATCACCTCGCCCAGGCTGACGAGGCGCGGGGTGGCGTTTTTGGATGCCATGGGTCAGACGCGCACGCGCGCGCTGCGGGCGACACGCCGGATCTGCAGCATGGCGCCCGTCTGCTTGGCCTGGGATCGTGTGACGGAGCGTTGAAAGAGTCGGTTGGCCTCGATCACCTCGCCCTCCTCGATCATCCTGATTACCTCATCCAGCGCCGTCACCAAATCGCTCAGCCCCTCCACGAAGTCTTCGTGATGGCGTTCCAGTCCCTTCGGCGGTTGAATCTGCCCCAGTTCCTCCAGCACCTCTGCGTTGGAGGCCCGTAACTCGCGATAGATCGCCAGGTAAGCTCCGGCGTCGCGCGAGCCGCTGGCGATCAGCGAGTTGAACCGCTCGCCCAGCAGCGCGTCGTCACCGGCCGTGCTGTCGCGAAGTTCGTTCAATTCGGTCAGGTAGACGGCGACGGCCTGACCGTCGACGGTCTCGCAGGCCGGTCCGAACAGCAGCGCGCCAAACGACAGCACGCCGCCGGCCAAAACGGCACGCCGGCTCGAGCGCCGAATCGGCCTGGGAACTCCCATTACGACTCGCTGTGTGATTTCAAACGACCACCCGTGCCTCGTGGGCGCGCAGTTCCGAAATGCCCTGTCTGTTCGAGAACATACAAGCAGTCTGGCGGAGCCTGCTCGCGAACGCGAGCGCGAAGGCTAGCCGGAGCGCAGCCAATCGGGACTGAACCTGGCCCAGCGAAGCTGCTCATACTCGCCTTCGCTCCCTGCTTCGTAGAGACAACCCAGCGTCCCGTCGGGCAGCTCGCAGAGGTCCGAGTAGGCCGCTCGCCCCTCGTGCAATACGCGACCGCGCGACCAGGTCTGCCCACCGTCCGCACTCGTTCGCACCGTCAGCCGCTCACGCGCCCGGCTGGCCGCGTTGCTGAACACCAGCCGGTCGCCGCCCACGCCCAGCACGGCCGCCTGGCAGATCGGGTCGATCACTTCGTCGTGCCAGCCAAAGGCGTCAAAGCTCTCGCCCTCGTCATGGCTCATCGCAAAGGCCCGCCGGTGCTCGCCCAGGTAGTTGCGCTCGTTCAGGTACACGCGCCCGTCGGCTAGCTGAACGGCCATGCACTCGTTCGTGCCCGGCTGCGCCGCACCCCCGAGTCGCCAGGTTTCCCCGTGATCGTCGCTCAGAATCGCGTGCGAGATATACGGATCCGTGGCCCGGTCAAAGTGACGTCCGATGACGTGGTAGGAGGGAATGAGCAAGCGCCCCGAGGCCAGCTGCAACCCATGCCCCGGCCCCGTGCCGTACCACGTCCACCCCGGCAGCTTGACGACGCCGGTCATCTCCCTCGGCTCGGCCCATGTCTCACCGTCGTCGTCGCTGCTGGTCAGCCACACCGTGCGCGGCGCCTTTCCCGCGCAAATCAGGGTCTCCGGGCCATCGGCATTGTTGCGGCAGAACCACAGCCAGATCGTCCCCGTCTCCTCGTCCACCACCGGCGCCGGATTCCCCGCCACGTTGCCTTCGCCCGCAACCGCTACCCGCATGTCGTCGAACGTTTCGCCGTTGTCGCGGCTGCGTCGCAGGACCAGGTCGATGTCGCCCGTGTCGTGCTGCGAGTTGCGCCGCCCCTCGGCTATCGCCAGCAGCGTGTCCTGGGTCGTGACCACCAGCGCCGGGATTCGGAATGTGTGGTACCCGAGCGTGCCGCTGGTGAACAGGTCCGCCTGCACGAGGTCGTTTTCAACTGTCAACGTACGGAATCCACACGCGCATCCCCCCGGGCGCCCGGTTGGCCCAGGCAAAGTACGGAATCGCGGTCAGGGCCGTCGAACCGGACGGCTCTGGCTTCCCTCCATCAAACCGCGAATACAGTTCGTCGGACTCGCGCTTCACCGCAACGCCGGCTGAACCTCGAATCGTCGTCAGCCCGCCCAGCAAGTCAGGCTCGTCGCTCGCCTGCAAGTCTGAATCCGGGCCCAACACCAGCGCGTCCACATTCGACTCGTGGTGATCCGCGGCCTCAATGCAATAGACCAACGGCCCCCGAGCGATAGCCACTCGCCCCCTATTGGCTTGGACCCTCGAGTGGCTGGCCACCAGCCGAACATCCATCGGCAACCGCAGGCGCACGGCCGTTTCCGCCGGCCAGACCCGCCGGATTCCCGCATACGACCCCGGCTCGACAGGCTCACGAACTCCATCCACCTCAAGACTCGCGCCATCGGCCCACGAGGGAACCCGCACCCGCAACTCCACCGGCCGGTCCGGCGCCTCCTCCACGACTAGCTCCACGTCCCCATCCCACGGGTACCGCGTAACAACCCGCAGCGTGATGGAGGCGCCGTCCGGCAGCGCCGCCTCCACCCGCCCCGGCAAGTATTGATGCACCCAAAGCGCGCCCGCCGACACCCCGTAGGCGTATCCCGGCAGGCTCAACAGCAGCCGCGCGATGTTGGGCGGACAGCAGGCCGTGTCGTACCACGGCTGCCGCTGGTGACCGCCTATCGTCGGCTGCGCGCCGTCGCTATGGACGCCGCCCTGGTCGTCCGGCGTGGGTTGCGGATCGGCCGCCAGCGGGTTGGCGTAGAAATACGCCCCGCCGTCCGGCGATACCCCAACCAGCGCGCCGTTATACAGCGCGGTTTCCAGCCAGTCCCCGTACCTCGCCTCCCCGGTGGCTGCCAGCAGCCGCGCATTCCAGAAGATCCCACCCACCGCCGCGCACGTCTCCGCATACGCGCGGTCATTCGGCAGCTCGTAATCCGCCCCAAACGCCTCCCCCTGGTATCGCGACCCCAACCCACCGGTCACGTAAGCGCGGCGTAGATATGCGCTCTCCCACAAACAGACCGAGGCCGCCAGCAGCTCTGCTTCACCTGTGTCCATGGCCGCATCCGCCATCGCCGCCGCCAGGTACGTCAGCCGCACCGAGTGCCCGTCGGCGTCGCGCTGTTCCCGTACCGGCGCGTGGTCCTGGAGGACGTGCAGTCCGTTCAGGTGCGGCGGGTCCGAGCCCCGCTGGTCCAGGAAGAACACTGCCTGCTTCAGGTACTTGTCGTTCCCCGTCTCCCGCGCCAGCTCCACCAGGGCCAGCTCGATCCCCGGATGCCCGTCCGGCTCCGGCCGCCCCTCCGGCCCAAACGTCTCGCAGATGTGATCCGCCGCCCGCACCACGACCTCGAACAGCCGGTCCGAGCCCGTCGACCGCCGGTGCGCCACCCCCGCCTGGATCAGGTGACCCATGCAATACAACTCGTGCTCGTCGGTCAGGTTTCGATACCGCCACGACGCCTGGGATCCACTGAAGTAGGTATTGATGTAGCCGTCCGGGCGCTGCGCGGCTCGAATCAAGTCGATCACTCGATCCATGCAACCCTGCAATTCGGCCGAAGGCGCTCGCCCCAGCGCATAGCTCGCCGCTTCCAGCCACTTGTAGACGTCTGAGTCGTTGTAATACCGGCCCTCAAACTTGCCTTCCAGGCGTCCCGCCGCTCGCTCGAAATTGCGCAGCCGCCCCGTCACCTCGCACTGCTCGAACTGCCGCGCCAGCCCATGCCCACGCATGGACCGCATCCGCTCCGCCCAGAACCCATCCGCCACCTCCACCCGCCCGGGTGGTACTGGCCGAACCACCGCGTGTGGAGACTTCGACAGATCCAGTACGGCGGCTGAGTTCATCGTGTCGTCAGCATGGCGTTATCCGGACGTCGGAACCGACCGCACGCACCGAAACCCCAGGTTCCCCGCGCTGCTATCCGGCGTGTTGGAACTGCGCGCCGCCACCCGGTACCGGTTGCAGTACGACCGGTGACACAGATACGACCCGCCCCGCAACACCCGCCGCTGGCCGTTGGCCGGTCCCTGCGGATTTCGCCGCTCGGCCCGCAGGTGATGGCTGGGACTGAACCAGTCGGCGCACCACTCCCACACGTTGCCCGAGGTGTTGTACAGCCCGAACCCGTTTGGCTTATAGGCGTCCACCGGTGCCGTGCAAATCCAGCCATCGGCCGATGAATTGACCTCGGGGAACGTGCCCTGCCAGATATTGCAGCGGTGCTCGCCCTTCGGCGTCAGCTTGTCGCCCCAGGGGTAGCGGCGCTGGTCCAGCCCGCCCCGCGCCGCGTACTCCCACTCCGCCTCGGTCGGCAGCCGCGTACCCGCCCACTCACAGTAGGCCTGCGCGTCGTTCCACGAGACGTGAATCACCGGATGATCCATGCGGTCGTCGACGTCCGAGGCTGGCCCCTCCGGCGCCGCCCAATACGCGCCGCTCACCGGTACCCACCACGGCGTGGTATCCGGCCGCTGCGGCGTCCGACGCTTGATCTCCTCGGACGCCAGCATGTGAAACACATAGCTCCACCCGAACGTCTCTGCCTCGGTCCGGTACCCGCTGGCCGTGATGAACTCGGCGAACTCCGCGTTGGTTACGGCCGCGATGTCGATCCGAAACGTGTCCACCCGCACGTCCCGCACCGGCCCCTCGCCGTCCGCAGGAAACCCGCTGCGATCCTCCGTCCCCATCCGGTACTCGCCACCACGGATCCGCGCCATCCCTGGCCGGCGCCGGAGCGACTGGGCGACCCGGCCGCTGCTGGCTACGCGCGCATCGCCGGCATTTGCGTTCGCGTGACGTGGCGACTCTGGCGAACAGCAAGCGTTTTCGCGCATGGGCTATATCTCAAACGAGAGACGCGAAATCTTAGCCTGCGGAGCCTTCACCCAAGCATTGACTGCGACGCCCCTATCATCAATACTCGCGTCAATATCTACACTGCGTTCGCACTCGCTCGACTTTGCTCGGCGGGGCGCACGTAAGGCTAGAAGCAAGAAAGCCGGGGCGGAAACGCCCCGGCTTTCTTCGTCTTCGAACAGGAGTGGCTTTGGCCAGGCTCGCGGTCTTTGTCGACGGCGGATACGTTGAGGGACTGCGCACGAGGCAGTTTCGCCGCCTGCGACTCAGACTCGACATCCAAATGCTGGCCGAACATGTACGCCAAGTCGTCGTCGAGGCAACGCCAGAGCCGTTGGATCTCTTCCGTACGTACTACTACACCTGCCCGCCATTCCAGCCTGATCCACCAACAGATGACGACCGCTATCGCACCGCTGGCTATCGCCGCTTCGTCAAAGCCCTAACGCAACTCCCGCGATTCCAGGTGCGAGAAGGCCACTTGCGCCAGGTCGACGCTCGCGAGAACCAAAGGCCCACGTTCGTGCAGAAGCAGGTTGACCTATTGCTCGGACTCGACGCCGCGCTCTTGGCCGGACGGCAGATCGTCACGCACATAGCAGTCGTTGCCGGAGACGGCGACTTTGTTCCGGTACTCGACGTTGCAAAAAGTGAAGGCGTCTCCGTCTGGCTCTTCCACGGCCCGCGCTCTACCTACGCCTACGATCTCTGGCTGGCCGCGGACGAGCGCCACGAGATGGATGAAGCGTTCATGCGCGATATCGCGCGCGCCCCGGGATAGGAATACTCGCGACTCACGCTCGCCCGGCCATAATGTCCCGCGATGCGCATCACTCGCCTGCGCGCTCATCCCCTCCGCAGCCCCGACCCGGGGCGCGAAGCCATTGCCCTCGTCGTCGTGGAAATCGAGACCGACGAGGGACTAACTGGCCTTGGAACTGTTGGCGGCTTCCCTGTCGGGGCGGAGACGATCATCACCCGCCAATTCGCCCCATTGATGGAGGGAGCTGACCCGGCGGATATTGAGACGCACTGGGAACGTCTCTACGACTCGCTGAACCGCCAGGGCCAACGCGGCACCGGAGTCATGGCCCTGAGCGGCGTCGACCTCGCCCTGTGGGATCTGCTCGGGAAGTCGGTAGACCGGCCGGTGGTCAGCCTGATCGGCGGCGGTTCCATCCGCCGGGTGCCGGTGTACCTCAGTTCGCTATCGCTGCGCGGGCGCCCGGATCGGCAGGCGCTGCTGGACGAGATAACGGAGGGGCGACGCCAGGGGTTCAGCGCCTTCAAGTACTTCAGCGTGCACGGGCCGGCTGACGGGGAGCGGGGGCGCCAGGTCGAATTGGCGGTGCTGCGCGAGATCCGGTCGATCATCGGTCCTGACGCCGACTTGATGGTGGACGCTCACTTCGGCTGGGATCTCCCCTACGCCCGGCGCATGCTGGAGCCGCTGGCCGAGGTGAACGCCTGCTGGCTGGAAAACCCCATCCCCATCGACGACCTGGCCGGCTACGAAGCCCTGGCCCGCGACGGCGCCGTCCCGCTCGCGGCGGGCGAGTCCGAACGCACCCGCTTCCCCTTCCTCTCGCTCATCAACGCGGGCATCCATTACCTGCAGCCGGACGTCAACCGCGTGGGCGGCCTGACCGAAACGCTGCGCATCTGCGCGCTGGCCGCCAGCCACCAGCGCCCCGTCACGCCCCACCAGGGTTGGCTGCACTCCTGGCACCTGATTGCCGCGCGCGCCAACTGTCCGATTGGCGAGTACTTCCCTCGTCGCGATCCGCTGCCCGGGAACTCCCTCATCTGGGATGCACTCAATGGCGAACCCGAAGCCAGTCAAGGCGCAGTCACCATTCCCGAAAGTTCCGGCTTCGGCTGGACGCTTAACCGCGACAGTCTCGCCCGCTACAGACCGGATTGACCGTCGAGCGGGTCCGCGCAGGGGCCTGCCTGACCGCGGGCCGATGCAGAGGCGCCGATATACTCACCCGCCCGCCCGCAACCTCTTGGCGATGCCCGTCCCGCCGGTAATCGAGTGGCGTGACGGCGCGGTCCGCATCCTGGATCAGCGCCGCCTGCCGGACGCCGTGGAGGTGCTGCACTGCACCACCGTGGAGCAGGTCAACGAAGCCATCCGCACCCTCGCCATCCGCGGCGCTCCCGCCCTCGGCGTGGCCGCCGCCTACGCCGTCGCGCTGGCCGCCACCCGCGTCGATGCGCCCGACGAGACGACCTACCTGGAGCGTCTCGATCACGTCATCGACCAGGTCATCGCCACCCGACCCACCGCCGTCAACCTCGCCTGGGCCGCCGAGCGCCTGCGGACCGCCGCCCGCGAGCAGCCGGAAAACGACATCCGGGCCATACGGACGTCTCTGCTGGACCTCGCCCACGAGATCGCCGCCGACAACGAACAGCGCCACCGCGCTCTTGCCGAAGCCGGGGCTGACCTCTTCGCATCGGGCCAGCGTGTGCTTCACCACTGCAACACCGGCCCGCTCGCCACCGCTGCCAGCTACGGCACCGCCCTGGGCGTCCTGCAGGCCGCCAACCAGCGCCACGGCATCGAGGTCGTCGTCAGCGAAACACGCCCACTCCTCCAGGGCGGTCGCCTCACCACCTGGGAACTGGCGCAGTGGGGCGTGCCCTTCACCCTCATCACCGACAGCATGGCCGCCGACCGCATGCGCCGCGGCCACATCGATGCCGTCATCGTCGGGGCCGACCGCATTGCCGCCAACGGCGACGTCGCCAATAAGATCGGCACCTACAGCCACGCGGTGGCGGCCGGCGCGCACGATCTCCCCTTCTACGTGGCCGCCCCGCTCTCCACCATCGACTTCGACACCCCCAACGGCGACGCCATTCCAATCGAGGAACGCGCCACCGAGGAAGTCCACGGCTACGGCGACTGGCGCTGGTCGCCATCCGACGCCCCCGTCGCCAATCCGGCCTTCGACGTCACCCCCCACCAGCGCATCACCGCCATCATCACCGAGCATGGCGTGCACCGGCCGCCCTATCTCGAATCGTTACGCCGGTTCGCGGCGGCCCCGGACGCGGCCGCCTGACATGCGGAGCTAGGACGAATGCCTGCAATTGGAGTCATCGGCGGCAGCGGCTTCTACGACATGCCCGGCCTGGAAGACATCCGCGACCAGGACGTCGCGACGCCCTTCGGTGAACCCAGCGACACCATTCGCATCGGCAGCCTGGACGGCGTGGAGGTGGCCTTCCTGCCGCGCCACGGCCGCGGTCACCGCATCATGCCCACGGCCGTGAACGCCCGCGCCAACATCTGGGCCCTCAAATCCCTCGGCGTCCAGTGGCTTATCTCCGTCAGCGCCGTCGGCAGCATGCGCGAGCACATCGAACCGCTCCACGTCGTCGTGCCCGACCAGCTCATCGACCGCACCCGCCAGCGCCCCATGACCTTCTTCGACACGCCGGGCCTGGTGGTGCACGTCGGCATGGGCGAACCCTTCTCCGCCCGACTCTCCGCTGTCCTTGCCGAGGCCGCCCAAACTGAGGGCGCCCACGTCCATCGCGGCGGAACCTACGTCTGCATCGAAGGCCCCCAGTTCTCCACCCGCGCCGAATCCGAGACCTTCCGCTCCTGGGGCGTCGACGTCATCGGCATGACCGCGCTGCCGGAAGCCCGTCTCGCCCGTGAGGCCGAGATCTGCTACGCCCTCCTGGCCATGGTCACCGACTACGACGTCTGGCACGAGAGCGAAGAAGACGTCTCCGCCGAGATGGTTATCGCCAATCTCATGGCCAACACCTCGCTCTCCCAACGCGTCGTCCGCCGCGCCGTTTCGTGCATTCCCGCCGACGCTTCCGCCTGCGAGTGCGCCGACGCCCTGGCCACCGCCATCATCACGGCGCCGGACATGATTCCGCCCGAACTCGCCGAGCGCCACGACCTGCTCGTCGGCAAGTACCTCAACCGCCCGGCCTCGGACTGAGTCGCCGCGCATGAGCAATTCGAACGGACCCGGCCGCGTCGTCGTCATCGGCACGGTCGGCATCGACGACATTGAAACCGCCCAGGCCAGCGTCCACGGCGTCCTCGGCGGCTCCGCTACCTACGCCAGTCTGGCCTCCCGGTGCTTCGCGCCCACCACCATGTCCAGCGTGGTCGGCCAGGACTTCCCGGCCGCCCACCGCGACCTGCTGACTGAGCGCGACATCGACCTCAGCGGTCTCGACACCGCCGACGGCCTCACCTTCCGCTGGGGCGGGCGCTATGCCGTCGACATGAACATTCGCGAGACCACGTTCGTAAGGCTTCACGTGCTTGAGAACTTTGATCCCCGAGTTCCGCGGCACACCGTGGCTGGTTCCTACGTGTTCCTTGGCAACACCGATCCAGGCATTCAGCTCCGCGTACTCGACCAGGTGCAAGACCCGCGCTTCGTGATGGTCGATTCGATGGATTTCTGGATCGAAGGCGACCGCGAGCAGGTAGCACGTGTGTTTGAGCGCTGCGACTGCGTGGTCCTCAACGACGAGGAAGTCCGGCTCTTCGGCGGCGACGTCAACGTCCCCCGCGCCGTGCGCCGGATCCTCGAACTCGGCCCCACCTACGTCGTAGTCAAGCGCGGCGAATTCGGCGCGGCGTTGGTCAGCGACCACGGCTGGTTCTTCGCCCCCGCCTACCCGCTGGACGATGTCGTGGACCCCACTGGCGCGGGCGATTCCTTCGCCGGCGCCTTCCTGGGCAGCCTGGCGGCCGACGGCTCAACTGATGAAGCCGCCCTCCGCAGGGCCGTAGTCTATGGAAGCGTCGCCGCGTCGTTTACAGTTGAGGCGTTCAGCGTGGATCGCCTCGCTGAACTCACCCGTCACGATATCGATTCGCGCTACGTTGAATTCGGCGACTTCGCCGCCTTCTAGCTGCCAGCCCAACGCCCGGAGGAACTCGTATGGCCACGGCCGATAACCAGTCCGATATCGCGGACGCTTCCCTTGCCGCTGACGGCGTCCGCCGTGTCGAGTGGGCCGACCGGTCCATGCCCGTGCTGGAGAGCATCCGCCGGCGCTTCGAACAAGAGCGGCCCCTCGACGGCCTCCGCATCGGCGCGTGCCTGCATGTAACCGCCGAAACCGCCAACCTCGTCCGCACCCTCCAGGCCGGCGGCGCCGAGACCTCCCTCTGCGCCTCCAACCCCCTGAGTACCCAGGACGACGTGGCCGCCGCCCTCGTCGAGGTTTACGGCGCCTCCACCTACGCCATCAACGGCGAGGACTCCGAGATCTACTACGACCACATCGAGTCCGTGCTCAATAGCCGGCCCCATCTCACCACCGACGACGGCGCCGACCTCGTGTCCACGCTCCACACCGATCGCACCGACGTTATCGATGGCGTCATGGGCGGCACCGAGGAAACCACCACCGGCGTGATTCGTCTTCGCGCCATGGCCGAAGAGGGCGTGCTCAAGTACCCCATCGTGGCCGTCAACGAGGCCATGACCAAGCACATGTTCGACAACCGCTATGGCACCGGGCAGTCCACCCTGGATGGTGTCGTGCGCGCGACCAACCTGCTCCTGGCCGGACGCACGGTCGTTGTCGGTGGCTATGGCTGGTGCGGTCGCGGCCTCGCCAGCCGCGCCGCCGGCATGGGTGCGCACCTCATCGTCACCGAGGTCGATCCGGTCCGCGCGCTCGAAGCCGTCATGGACGGCTACCGCGTCATGCCCATGCAGGAAGCCGCCGCCGTTGGCGACGTGTTCATCACCGTCACCGGCGACAAGCACGTCATCGACCGCTCACACTTCGAGGTCATGAAAGACGGCGCCATCCTGGCCAATTCCGGCCACTTCGACATCGAAATCAACATCGAGGCGCTGGAGGACATGGCCGAGGACGTAACCGAGGCACGGCCCTTCGTGGAGGAGTACCGCCTGTCAGGCGGCCGCCGCATCTTTCTCCTGGCGCAGGGCCGGCTGATCAACCTGGCCTCCGCCGAAGGGCACCCGGCCAGTGTCATGGACATGAGTTTCGCCAACCAGGCCCTGGCACTCGAACTTCTGGCCAGGAACGCGCACGACATGGCCCCGAATGTTTACGATGTCTCCGCTGAAATTGACCGCCAGGTCGCCTCGGTCAAGCTCGAGGCGATGGGCGTGGGAATCGACACCCTTACCGCCGAGCAGGCCGCCTACCTGTCCGGCTGGCAGGAAGGCACGTAGCCAGGCCGCCGCACGGCAAACACACTCGGCGACATCATGGGAGAGCACTTTGAGTAGCACCTTCGCGCAGGCTGACCGCCTGCTGTTTACCTCCGAGTCCGTAACCGAGGGTCACCCCGACAAGCTCTGCGACCAGGTCTCGGACGCGATTCTGGACGCCTACCTGCGGGCCGATCCCAAGGCCCGCGTGGCCTGCGAGACTGCGGCCTCCACCGGCCTGGTGCTCGTGTTCGGCGAGATCACCGCCGGCGGCGACAGCGTGGATATCCCCAAAGTCGTTCGCCGCACCGTCAGCGAAATCGGCTACACCCACTCCGACCACGGCTTCGACGCGGAGACCTGCGGCGTCGCCGTCTCGGTCAAGGAACAGTCGGCCGACATCAAGATGGGCGTCGACGAAGCACTCGAAGTGCGCGACCTGGATGGCGACTACGCCGAGGTCGAAGGCCTGGGCGCCGGCGACCAGGGAATGATGTACGGCTACGCCTGCGACGAAACGCCGGAGCTGATGCCCGCGCCCATCGCCCTGGCGCATCGCGCCGCCCGCCAGCTCGCCGCCGTCCGCAAGGACGGCACGCTTTCCTGGCTGCGGCCGGATGGCAAGTCCCAGGTCACCGTCGAGTACCGCTACGGGCAGCCCGCTCGCGTGGACACGGTCGCGCTGGCCGCCCAGCATGCCGACGACATCGACAGCGACACCATTGAGCGCGAACTGGTCGAGAAAGTCATCCGCGAGACCGTCCCCTCCGAATGGGTCGACGACAACACTCGCTTCATCGTCAACGGCACCGGCCGCTTCGTCATTGGCGGCCCCATGGGCGACGCCGGCCTCACCGGCCGCAAGATCATCGTGGACACCTACGGCGGCATGGCCCGCCACGGCGGCGGCGCCTTCTCGGGCAAGGACCCCACCAAGGTTGACCGCTCTGCCAACTACGCGGCTCGCTGGGTCGCCAAGAACGTCGTCGCGGCCGGTCTGGCCAGCCGCTTCGAGGTGCAACTCGCCTACGTCATCGGCAAGGCCGAACCGGTCTCCGTGAACATCGAGACCTTCGGCACCGGCAAGGCCCCCGACAGCGAAATCGAAGCCGCCGTCCGCGAGGTCTTCGACCTGCGTCCCGGTGTCATCATTCGCGACCTGGGCCTGCGCCGTCCGCTCTACCGCCAGGTCGCCGCCTACGGCCACTTCGGCCGCGACGACCTCGCCGACGTCCCCTGGGAACAAACCAACCGCGCCGCCGACCTGGCGCGGCTCTGCGCGGTGGAAGCAGCCGTCGGCTAACGGAGGTTTGTGTGCCCGCGGTCGATGACGTTCTTTCGAACAACGCCCGTTACGCCGCCGGCCTTACTCCCGACGCCGACCACGCCGCGCCGGCCCGCAAACTTGCCGTTGTGGTCTGCATGGACGCGCGTATTGACGTCTTCAGCGTGCTCGGGCTCGAACCAGGCGATGCGCACGTCATCCGCAACGCCGGCGGCGTCGTCACCGAGGACGTCATTCGCTCCCTCGTCATTTCCCAGCGCCTGCTCGGCACCCTCGAAATCATGCTGATCCACCACACCGACTGCGGCATGCAGACGTTCCGCGATGACGACCTGAAAGACGCCATCGAAGCCGACACCGGCCTTCGCCCACCGTTCTCCTTCGAACCCTTCAGCAACCTCGAGCAGGACGTCCGCGACTCCATCGCCCGCCTCCAGGCCAGTCCCTTCCTCCCCCACCGCGACCGCATCCGCGGCTTCATCTACGACTGCGCCACCGGCCGCCTGGTTGAGGTCATCGCCGCCTGACCCGCGCCGGCTACTGCCTCACTCGTCCTTCAGCAACCGCCGCGCCACTCCCTGCGCCTCGTCTATGGTCTTGACATATCGGTCGTCGGGAACCTTCCGCAGCGCATTAAGCGCCTGCAGGGTGATCGCCGGCCGTCCCTCCAGGCCCATCACGATCACTTCCGTGTTTTCGGCGATGGCGCTATCGATCAGCTGCTCCACCACCAGTGCCGCGCTGTCGTCCATGAAGACGGTGTCGGAAAAGTCCAGGATCACCACTTCGTGATCGCGGATGTCCACGCTGATCGTGCTGATCAGCTTGTTGGCCGACGCCACGGTAAAGCTGCCCCGCAGCGCCACCAGTCCCGCCCGCGCCGAGAACGCGTCCACCGTGTCATCGTCGTCCTGGGATCCAAAGAAGCTCCGGTCCAGCAGCGGCACCGAGACCACGCTGTCCATCTGCAGTCGCTCGAACTGCCGTGCGCTGGCCATCCCCGCCGCGATCAGGCCGATCGCCACCGCCGTGATCAGGTCCAGGAACACCGTCAGTCCCAGCGTGATCAGCATCACCAGCAGGTGTTCCCGCTGTACCCGGTGGATACGCGTCAGGAACCGCCAGTCGATGATGTCCCAGCCGACCTTCATCAGGATCCCGGCCAGCGCCGCGTGCGGAATCGCCTCCACGTAGCGCCCCAGGCCCAGCACCAGCGCCAGCAGGATGGCCGCCCGCAGCGCGCCGGAAACCGGGGTCCGCCCGCCCGCCCGCAGGTTCACCACCGTCCCCAGCGTCGCGCCGGCCCCCGGCAGCCCGCCGATCAACCCCGCCGCCACGTTGCCGATGCCCTGCCCCATCAACTCCCGGTTCGGGTTGTGCCGCGTCCGCGTCATCGAGTCGGCCACCAGCGACGTCAGCAGGCTGTCGATGGAGCCCAGCAGCGCGATGATGATGGCCGGCTGCACGGCGCGAACCAGCACGTCCGGCCCAAGCTCGGGGAACCTGAGGCTCGGCAGGCCCGTCGGCACTTCGCCGATCACCGGCGTGTCTGTCAGCCACAGCACCCCCAGCAAGGTCCCGGCGATCAGCGCCGCCAGCGTGGGCGGCAGAAACTTCCGCAGCCGGCTCGGCCAGAGAATCCCTACCGCCAACGTCACGCCGGCAATAGCCACGGCGCCGAAGTTGATGTCCCGTACGGCCGTCGGCCAGGCCTGAACCGCTCCCAACGGCCCGCCCGCGGCTACCTCCGTCCCCAGGAACGGCAAGGTCTGCACCAGGATGATGATGATTCCCACCCCCGACATGAAGCCCGAGATAACCGAATACGGCGTGTACCCCACGAACCGGCCGATTCGCAGCACCCCCAGCGCAATCTGGATCAGCCCCGCCATCACCGCGATCGTGAACGCCTCGGCCAGGCTCTCCGCGTGCGTTGTCACGATGACCGCCATCGCAACCGCCATAGGTCCGGTGGGACCCGAGATCTGCGACCGCGTCCCCCCGAACACCGCCGCGAAGAACCCCACCGCGATGGCCCCATACAGCCCGGCAACTGCCCCCAGCCCCGACGCCACTCCAAATGCCAGCGCCACCGGCAGCCCGACCACCGCTGCCGTCACCCCGCCGAATAAATCGCCACGGAGCGTCTGCAGGTCGTAATTAATCTTCACAGGCACTCGCGTATTCCGCTGAAGCCGATCAATTCGCGCCTAAAGCTACCCGTCCTCGCCCACTGGCGCTTGTGCCCAATGCCCCTCCCCCGCCCGCGCCGCATAATGGCCGCTCAATCCGCCGTGCCCCAAGGATCCTGGCCATGAGCGCGTTCAAGATCGACGTTTTGCAGTCCCGCCGAATGGTGAGTTGGGGCGGACGCTTCATTACCGCGTTCAATCAGGGCCACACCCGCAACTACCTGTACCCGGTCTACACCCCCGCCGGCCAGGCCGTCACCGACGAGACCCCCGTCGACCACCCCCACCACCGCTCCATCTGGATCGCCGCCGAGGAAGTCGGCGGCTACAACTTCTACATCGAACGCGCCTACGGCGGCCGCACCGCCGGCGCCATCCGCGAGATCGATGCCTCCTGGGAACAACTGGAGTCCAACCTCCTGCGCGTCACCCAGACCCTTGAGTGGCGCGGCGCTCCCGACTGGAGCGACCCGGACGGCCGCCTCATGCTGGTCGAAACCCGCACCACCGACATCCAGCCCGGCGACATCTCCAACCTCCTCACCGTTCGATCGCAACTCGTCCCCGGCGGCGGCCCGTCCGCTCCCGCCGGACGCCTGGCCGACGGCACCCCACTCCCCGGAAAGCCCGTCGCCGGCTCCGCCAAGTCACCCGGCAGCGTCACCATCGGCCCGACCAAGCACAGCTACTTCGGCGTCCGCCTCGCTGACCGCCTGCACGTCACCCACGACGGCGTCATCAGGGACTCCGAAGGCCGCACCAACGAGGCCGAGATCTTCGACCAGGCCGCCGACTGGGTCGACGCCCACGGCCCGATGGCCTTCGACAAGATTGCCGGTGTCGGCGTCCTCCCTGATGCCTCGTTCGACGGCGCCCCCTGGTTCGTTCGCGACTACGGCTCCCTCTGCATCAGCACCATGCGCATGCAGGCCGTCGAAATCTCCGCCGAACAGCCCTGGGACCAGACCGTCCGCTTCGTCATCCACGACGGCGATCACAACGACGCCGACATCGCCGGCGAGTTCCAGCGCTTCCGCGCCGGAGATTCTTGATCGCCAAGCGGCAACAGGACGCCAGCGGCGACAGGGGACTAGTAGTCAGGCCCAGGGCCAAGCGCTGTACACAAACAGTGTTTCACGTGAAACATTCGCACCTGCGCCGCACCGGGTGCTGCCCGCCCTAGCCGCCGACGAGCTATCCCCGGCCGATGAAGGGCTGCCCCACCGGCAGCACCGTCGCTTCCAGCATGTTCACGTGGTCCGGCATGGCGGCCATGGTGACGGCGGCGGTGGCGAGTTCGTCCACCGTCATCATCGGTTCCTCGTCCTCGCGTCGCTGCGTGCCGGTTCGCCGCTCCACCCAGGTGTTGCCGGGGTTGAGGCAGCTGCACGACACGCCGTGATCGCGGCCCTCCAGGGCAATCACCTGGGTCAGGCCCCATAGGCCGAACTTGGTGGCGCTATACGAGGCCGATCCCGGTCGCACGCGCTGCGACGAGATGCTGGCCACGTTGATGATGCGGCCGCGTCCGGCCGCTGCCATCACCCGCAGCGCGGCCCTCGCGCACAGAAACGGCCCGGTCAGATTCACGTCGACGGTTCGCTGCCAGGCGTCCAGCGTCATGTCCACCAGCGGGGCGTGTTCGGCGATCCCCGCGTTGTTCACCAGCACGTCCAGCGGGCCGAGCTGTTCAAGCGTCTGCTCGATCAGCGCGTCAACCGCCGCTTCGTCAGTCACGTCGGTCGGAATGGCCACAACATCGGCGCCCAGGCTGCGAAACTCATCGGCCGCGTCGTCCAGCAGCGCGGCATCGCGCGCGGCCAGCGCCAACCTGGCCCCTTCGCGCGCAAAGCCACGCGCGATCCCGCGGCCGATGCCGCGATTCGATCCCGTCACAATTGCGACCCTGCCGTCCAATACGCCCATCGCTACCTCCGCACTCACGCTGGTTTGCCTGCATTATCGGCGCCCGGCTGGCGCCCGCGACGACGGCCGATTTGGTCCTGCTCGGTAAGCTCAGATGGGCTGGTAGCTCAGTTGGCAGAGCAGCGGACTTTTAATCCGAAGGTCGTGGGTTCGAGACCCACCCGGCCCACCAGGTTTGGAGGCGAGTCATCGAAGTTCCGAAGTTCTCCGTCTTGATGCCGTATCCAACGGGCGCCGACGTCCCGGCTGGTGTCTGTAAGGCGACTTCCTCGTTTGACACCGGGCTCGTGGTGGAGTCTCGATGCCGCTGATAGAAGCGGTCCAACTCACCAAGCACTTCGAGCGCCGCCGGCCGCCGCGCCGGCCCTGGGATCTGCTGCGTCGGCGGCCGACGGAAGCACCAGACGAACTCATCGTCGCGGTCGACAACGTGTCGCTCTCAGTCGAAGCCGGCGAGGTTTACGGACTGCTGGGTCCCAACGGTGCCGGCAAGACGACCATGGCTCGCATGCTCTCGACGCTGCTCGAACCGACGTCCGGCAGCGCCCGCATCTGCGGGCACGATACGGTTCGCGACGGCACCGAGGTGCGCACGCGCATCGGCGTGATGTTTGCGGGTGAGCGCGGTGTCTTCTGGCGGCTTACCGGCCGCGAGAACCTGCAGATGTTCGGGCGTCTCGTCTTTATGGACGGCAACGCGATTCGCCGGCGCACCGATGAACTCATGGAACGGCTCGGCCTCGCCGATCGCACGGATGAACTCGTCGAGTCCTACAGCACCGGCATGAAGCAGCGGCTCAATCTCGCCCGCACCCTGATGCACGACCCGCCGGTGCTGCTCCTGGACGAGCCGACCGCCGCCCTTGACCCGGCCGCGGCGCGCGCGACCCGCGGATTCGTCGATGAACTCCGTCAGGAGGGAAAGGCGATCCTTCTGACGACCCACAACATGCACGAAGCCGATGAGGTCTGCGATCGCGTCGGGATCATCGATCAAGGCCGCCTCATTGCCGAAGATCGACCGGCGGACCTCATCAGCCGCGCCGGCGTGGAGCCGCGCCTGGAACTGATGCTGCGCGGCAATACGTCCGCGGCGCGCACCGCGATCGGAGACGCCGCCCTTTGGTGGGGGGAGGTCGAGAGCGATGGTGCCGTTCAGGTCGCGGTGCGAGCACCCGGCGGCTGGCGATCGGCGGAGGACATCACGCAACGCGCGGCGGCGGCGGGCGCGGAGATTGTCCAGTCGCGCCTGCGCGAAGCCACCCTGGAAGACGCCTACATCGAGCTGACCGGCAGCCGTCTCGAGGGACCGTTTGAGCCGGTCTAGGCTCGCCGTCCGACTGGCGTGGACGAACGCCGCGGCGACCCTGCAACTGACCAGCCTGAGCTGGCGGATGAAGCAGCGCGAGCCGTTCTTCCTGGTCAGCAGCGCTTGGCTGGCGACCCTTGCCGTGCTTCCCATGGCGCTCGCGGCCGTTGCGCTGGTTGGGCCCGATGCCATGCACATTAAGACGTTCGTTGATCTTGCCGGTACCGACAACTACATGGCCTACGTCGCGATCGGTGCGACGGCCATGATCTGGTCGACGCAGACCGGAGCGAACGTCGGATTCGTCCTTGAGGCCCAGCGCCTTTCAGGCACGCTGGGCTCGATCTGGTTGACTCCGACGAGCTTGCTGGCTCGCGTTGCCGGCTTGGGCGCCTCTGGAATGTTCGTTGGTATGGCGCGGACACTCATCGCCTTCGCCGTTGCCTGGGCCATCCTCAGGTTCCCGGTCAGCCTTGATCCATTTCCGTTGCTCGCCGTTCTTGTCGCGTCGACCTTCGCCGTCGGGTCCTTCGGTCTCATTTGGGCTGCGGTCGTCCTGCGTGCGCGCGCCGGCATGATCCTCGTGCAGGCGCTTCTGATGGGCATGGGTATCTTGGCCGGCCCCGCCTATCCCACGACCGTGCTCCCTGATTGGGCCCAGATGGTCGGCCAACTGCTTCCCCCGACCTGGATGATCCGTGGGCTCCGAGCCACGCTCGTCTTCAACGACGCCGCGGCCGCGTGGGCGTCGGTCGCGGCGTTGCTCGGTCTTGGTCTTGTCTTCGGTGTCTGCGGGATGTGGCTGTTCGCACGATTCGACCGCGACGCCCGACAGCGAGGGCATCTTGAGTCCTTCTAAGGTTCAGCGGGCTGGTCGTGTGGGTTCGGTGGTTTTGGCCGCGTTCATCCAGATGTGGCGCGAGCACAACCGCTTTCGGATCGTGTGGGCTGCTCGCATGGTTACAACGTTCCTGTTCCTTGCGCCTATTTTCTTGATGAGCCGGGCCTACGGTGCCGAGGGGTTCGCGGCCAGCGGCGGTGGCCGCGACTTCGTCACCTTCGCCGCTGTTGGGCTCGTGGTCATCAACGCGGCCACCCGGCCCATGGCGGCCACCATCTACTATCTCTCGAATTCAAACCGCGTCGGAATCCTGCCGGCCCTGTGGTCGACGCCCGCCCCACGCTGGGCCCTCTGCTTGGGTGCGTCTCTGGCGGCGCTGGCGGATGCGGTGGTCGAGGGCGCCATCATCATTGTTTTGGCACTGCTGTTTTTTGGTCCGTCCACGCAGCCTGTCTCCGCGCTAGCCGTCGTTCCGTTGCTTCTTGGTCTTGCAACGTTCTGGGGCCTCGGCCTCGTGTTCGGCAGCGTGTTCCTGGCCACGCGCTCGTGGGCCGCCGACGCAATTGTGAGCGGTCTCCTCCTGGCGCTGGCCGGCACGGTATTCCCCATCACCATCCTGCCGTGGTCCGTCCGCTGGCTGAGCTACGCGTTTCCGCACACGTATGTGCTCGACGCCCTGCGGCACCTGATTCTCGGCACGCCAACCATCGCGCCGCTGGCCGTCGACCTTGCCGTCGCTGGGGGCAGCGCGATTCTTGCGGTGCTTGGCGGCATCGTCATGTTCCGCCGAGCCGATCGCGCGGCCGCGCGCCGCGGCGTCATCGGGCTCTATACCTAGTGATTGGCGTCTGGCAGCTGTCGGCGGTCCGGAGATTCCCGGCGGAATCCGTAGCGGCGCTTGCGCGCTGATAACCTCACACGTTGGTCGTTTCGGTCAGGTACTTACGATGTCTGAGGTTCCGAGGGCTACCTGCCGTATCGTGAACTATGGTTCTTGGGGCTGTATATTGCCGCCAGTCTCCTCTCCAACCCGGGCGGATGAGGGTCAACGTGGACGCAGCCTCCTCCGGTCGTGCCGCTCAGGCGGATTGGCAACCGTTGAAGTCCGTCGAGCGATACCGAACCCCCAACAGGCTTTTCATCACGGGTTGCTGCATGGAGGGAATTAATCCTTGACTGGATATCTGGCCCGCATAAGCGCCCGGCGGCCGCTCGTCACGATGGCGATCTGGCTCGTGGTCGCGGTTGTTGCGGCCGGCCTCAGCCAGGCGTTGCTCGACAGCGCCACGACAACTGAATTGCGGCTGGGATCCGGTGCCAGATCGCAGCAAGCCGCGCAGTTGCTGGAAGACAGACTCCGTGGCCCTGAACCGATAACGGAGATCGTCATCGTTCAGTCGGAAAACCTGACCGTCGACGATCCCGCGTTCAAGGCCAAAGTCGAAGCTGTATTTGCACAGGTCGTTGCCCTCGGTCCGGACGCGGTGTCCGCCGGTTTGAACTACTACCTCACCGGTGACGATCGGCAAGTGTCCCCGGACCGCAAGACCACGGTCATGCCCTTCAGGCTCGTGGGCGACCTCAACGAGGCCGAAGGGCACGCCGAACACATCCTGGACATTGTCAAAGCGGCGGACGGAACGGATGGATTCCGCGTCCTCACCAGCGGCACCGCCAGCATTTCCGTTGAGCAGAACGAGTTGGCGTTGCACGACCTGGAGCAAGGCGAGCGCATCGGGATCCCGGTGGCCTTGCTCATCCTGCTGGCGCTCTTCGGCACCGTGGTCGCCGCCCTGGCCCCAGTCGGATTAGCCATTGTCGCCATCGTCGTTGCGCTGGGCATCGTTGCCGTTATTGGCCAGGCCTTTCAGTTGGTGTTCTTCGTGACGCTGATGGTCACGATGATTGGCCTGGCCGTCGGCATTGACTATTCGCTGCTCATCATCTCCCGCTTTCGCGAGGAGATGGAGCGCGGCCTCGGCAAGTTCGAGGCGACCGAACGCGCGGGATCGACCGCCGGCCGCACGGTCCTTTTCAGCGGCGTGACCGTGATCATCGCCATCTGCGGAATGCTGATCGTTCCGTTCCCGTTCTTCCAGTCGCTGGCCATCGGCGCCATCCTGGTGGTGGCCGTGGCGTTGGCGGCCACGCTGACGCTGCTCCCCGCCGTGCTGGCGCTCCTTGGACCCAAAGTCAATCTGCTGCCCGTGCCGCTGCTCGGCCGGTTCAAAGTGACCAGCCCCGACCACTCCAAGAAAGGGTTCTGGGAGTTCATCACGCAGAAAGTGATGCGCTACCCGGTCATCAGCATTCTCGCCATCGCCATTCCCATGATCGTGGCGACGATCTTCTACTTCGACATCAAGACCGGCCTCAGCGGTGTCGATGCCTTCCCCGAGGGCTCGCAGTCACGCGACGCCTTCTTCGTCCTGGAAGAGAACTTCTCCTTCGGCATCGTCAATCCCGTCGAGGTTGTGGTTGACGGCAATGTCAACAGTCCCGAGGTCCAGGGTGCAGTGCAACGCCTGCAGGCCTCGCTCAGCAACGACCCCAGGTTTCCCTTTCCTCCGGTGCCCACCGTCAACGACGCGGGAGACCTGGCACTTCTGACACTGGTGATCGGAGGGGAGCCCAGCAGCCAGGCCGCGGTGGACACGGTCGTGACCCTTCGCGATGAGTACATCCCCGCGGCATTTGAAGGCGTCTCCGCGAATGTCCTGGTTGGCGGTGTGACGGCCATAACGGCTGACGTGTTCGAGATAGTCGAGATCTACACGCCGTTCGTTTTCCTGTTCGTGCTCGGCTTTAGCTTCATCGTCCTGATGTTGGTCTTCAGATCCATCGTCATCCCCATCAAGGCCGTCATCATGAACCTGCTTTCCGTGGGCGCTTCCTACGGTTTGCTGGTCCTCGTTTTCCAGAGGGGGGTGGCGACGGACTTGCTGGGATTCCGCCACGCGGAGGTCGTGGATGCCTGGATCCCGCTCTTCCTGTTTTCCATCTTGTTCGGACTCTCGATGGACTACCACGTGTTCCTGCTGAGCCGCATCCGGGAACGTTACGACCACACGGGAGACAACGCCGAGGCCGTGGCCTACGGGCTGCGCTCGACGGCCGGGATCATCACCGGGGCGGCCCTGATAATGGTCGCCGTCTTTGGCGGCTTTGCTCTCGGCGAGACCATCATCAACCAGCAGGTTGGATTCGGGCTCGCCGTGGCCGTATTCCTCGACGCAACGCTCGTTCGATCCGTCCTGGTTCCGGCCAGCATGGAGGTTCTGGGCAAGCGCAACTGGTATTTACCGTCGTTCCTCAGCTGGCTTCCCGACGTGCGTGTCGAGCCCGCGGAGGACGAATAGGTTCGCAGAATGGAGCCTGAGCCGTCGCGGGCCGACGGGCTGGACCTGCCGACCTGTTACCGCGCTGGCTACGCCAGGGCTCGTGCTCTCGATCCGAAAACAGCCTCGAATTACGTAGCCCACGCGCGCGTCGGCGACCCGGTGGCCGACGCGATGATGGCGGTCCTTGAAGAAATCGGGCCTCGCGATTCCTGGCGGATCATTCAGAGGGTAATGGACGACCTGGACGACGAGAGGGCCCTCAAGGAAGCGCCGCGCGAAGTCCGGGATTTCTTCGAGGAATTGAAGACCCCTCCCGACTGGGTCGACGAAGCGGCGCTCATCCCCGGGATGCGCATGTTTCATCGGAATTCCAGGATCATCCTTGGGGCGTTTGTCGGAGGGACGCTGGTCGAAGGGTTCTCGACCAATATCAGCAAGTCGTTCTTTACGACCGGTCGGTTGCGCGAACAGGGCGTGCGGCGCCTGAAGCAAAACAACCGACACATGCTCGAGATGTTCGTTCCCGGCGGCATGGATCGGGGCGGCGACGGTTGGAAGCTATCGGTCAGGGTTCGCATGGTCCACGCCCAGGTTCGGCGCCTGATTGCCAACTCGGGCGACTGGGACTTTGACGAACTCGGCACGCCCGTCAGTTCCGCGCATCTCGGCTTTGCCATCACCGCGTTCTCCGCACGTCTGCTGAAGCACATGAAGAGCCTCGGCGCCGTTTACGACGACGAAGAGCGCGCGAGCTTCATGCAGGTGTGGCGCTACGGCGGCTATCTGATGGGGATCCCCGAGTCGATCCTGTATCGCGATGAAGCGGAGGCGCTGCATATCTTCAAGATCGGCGGCATGTGCGAGCCGGAGCCTGACTTTGAGTCGATCGCCATGGCGAACTCACTGATTAACTCCGCCCCGCTGCTGATCGGCCTGACCGACCCTGAGGAGCGCCGCCACCTGGCCAAGTACGTATATCGGGTTTCCCGTGCGCTCATCGGCAAGGAACTCGCCAACAAGCTGAAGTATCCGCGCAGCCCAACGGTCGGCGTGCTGCCCTGGTTCCGCATGCAGGGCCGGATCGAGCGCACCTTGGGTCGGCTCTTTCAGAAACACATGCGACAAGCCAACTACACGAATCTCACGTCATTGCTTGAGGTTTCCGTATTCGACGAGGCCGGCATCAGCTACAAGATGCCTGACCATGTGTACGCCGAAGAATCCGGCCAGTGGTAGAGCGCGACGACTATCCGGCGCTACGACGAATCCAAGCCTCGGCGCGAGCTTGAACTCGTCGCAATCAACGTGCCAGTCGAAGGCGAGATGTGGCGGGCGATTCGAGGCCTTCGGTCCAGTTAGCGCGCGAACCGGCTGTTGGCGGTTACGCCGCCGAGGAATCGGTCGGACTGCCGGATACGCCAGCAATCCGCCGGTCCATGCGCATACGTCCCCGCGTGCCCGCCAGGCGTCGGAGCCGGGTGGATTCTTCCCACGGGCCATCCACATAGCCGGCTTGCCGATAGAACTCGCGAGCGGCCCGATTCTCAGCCAGCACATAGAGACTGCAGGCCGAGGTGTTGCGGTCCGCGCGCCGATGCACGCTGGCGAGCAAGGCCTTGGCTACGCCGTTGCCCCGGTGCTCACGGGACACCGCCAGGTACGGAACGAACCAGTGGTCTGGCGGTACCGGCGGGCTCGCTCGAATCAGGGCGCGTAACCGCGGCAGCAGCTTGAAGACTCGTAGGGGTCCGTACGCACGCAGATAAGCCCAGAGCGTTGCCCGGTAGCGTCGGGCCAACTCCGTCCAGGGCGCGTGCGATACGAGCCCGACGACCTGCCCGTCAATCTCGGCCAATGTCGCCAGGTCATGGCTCCACAGCGTGCCGGCGCGACCAAAGAGCCGCTCCAGGTAGCCGGTGGCGCCGCCCTTGACGCCGAGACCGAATACGGCGTCCGCCAGTTCAGGCGTCAATGCCTCGCGCAACAGGTGACCGGCGGATTGCCTGTCGCTGGGCTTCGCTGGGCGGAGTTTCAGACCTGGCCGCTGCTGCGGTTGATGTCCGGCGTCGGGATACGTGACATCAACGACAGCTTCTGCTGTCGCCTCTGCCACCATGGCTCCGCTCATACCCCGGTCGGCCTCCCAACACGTGCCGGATTAAATCTATTTTCGGAGCTTGGCAGTCACCTGTCGAGCGGACGTGCAGTCCGTATGCAGATCCTGTGCAAATCAATCGTTCGCTGCTGATCGACGGACGCGGGCTTCAACCTGATGTGGCCTCACCACCCCAGCGCGTGCCCAATGATTCCCTTCGGTGAAACGGCGCCCGAGATTACGCCGTCCGGCCCGCCGTACCGGATGCCCATTGGCTTGCCGTTCGACCAATCGGTTGTGATTTCCACTTCGTGACCGCGCTGTTCGAGTTCCGCCAGAACTGCTCGGTCGATCCGTCCTTCGGCTACCAGCCGCCCCGGATACGCCTCGCGCGGATAGAACGACGACGGGAAATGCACCGAGTGCACCGTCGGCGCGTCCAGCGCTTCCTGCAGGTTCATGCCGAAGTGCACGTGGTTCAGGAAGAACTGCAGCGTCCACTGGTCCTGCCCGTCCCCGCCCGGCGTGCCGAACACCATGAGCGGCTCGCCGTTCCGCGTCACCAGCGACGGCGTCAGCGTGGCCCGCGGCCGCTTGCGCGGCGCCAGCGCGTTGGGCCGCGCCGGATTCAGGTAGAACATCTGCCCGCGCGTGCCCAGTGGAAAGCCCAGCCCGCGGATCACCGGCGAGGTACCCAGCCAGCCGCCGCTGGGCGTGGCTGCCACCATGTTGCCCTCGTGATCTACCGCGTCCAGGTGCGTCGTGTCGCCCACGTGCGCGTGCCCCAGCCCCAGGTCCCGCACCTCACGGGCCGCCACCTGCAACGCCCGCCGGTTGTCCTCGGCCACGTCTACGGTGGCATAGGCCGGAAAGCCGCCGCCCACGTCCCCCGGCCGCATCTCCAACGACGCTTGCTCACCGACTAACGTCCGGCGCTCTTCCGCGTAGGTCGTCGAGAGCAGCCGGTCGAACGGCACGTCGTCAAACTTCGGGTCGCCGTAGTGCGCCTCACGGTCGGCAAAGGCCAGCTTGGCGCACTCGATCAGCGTGTGCAGGTAGTCCGCCGAGTTGTGGCCCATCGCCGCCAGGTCGAACCCCTCAAGCAGCGTCAACTGCTGCAGGAACACCGGCCCCTGCGTCCAACTGGAGCATTTATGCACGTCCAGGCCGTGGTAGTTGACGCTCGGCGGCTCATTGAACTCTGCTTCCCACTCCGCGAAGTCCTCGTAGCTCAACAGCCCCGCGTGAGCGGAACTGCTCGCGTCTTCGAGCGGCGTGCTGATGAAGTCCAGGATTCGCTCGACGATCTCGCCCTTGTAGAACGCATCGCGCGCGGCCTCGATGCCGGCGATGCGTCCCCGTCCGGCGGCCGCTTTTTCCGCTCGGCACAGGACACGCAGCGTCTCGGCCCAGTCGGGGTTTCGATGAAGCTCACCTACCGCAGGCGCCTTCCCGCCCGGCAAATACACCTCGCCGGTGCTCGGATACACCTCGGTGAACTTGTCCACGTTGCTGGCCAGGCTGTTGTGCAGGCTGTCGTAGACGGGGTAGCCGTTCTCGGCCAACTCGATGGCCGGCTGCACGACCTCGCTGAAACTCATGGTCCCAAAGCGCGCCAGCGCCGCCGCCCAGGTGCCCACCACGGCGGGCACGCAGGCCGGCAGATACCCGTCGCCGGGCACCAGGTCGATTCCATGCTCTCGACACCAGTCGATCGTGAATGCCTGGGCCGACCAGCCCATGCCGCTCAACTCGTAGGCTTTGCGTTCCCTGGCCGAGTAGATCAGCGTCGGCACCTCGCCCGCCAGCCCGTTGCTCTGCGGCTCCAGCAGGTTCAGGCAGAAGCACATCGCCGCCGCGGCGTCGATGGCGTTGCCGCCCTGCTCCATCATCCGGAACCCGGCCGCCGTCGCCAGGTAATGCCCCGAGGTCACCACCCCCCGCGTCCCCATCACCACCGGCCGCGTCGTAAACCCCGTCCGCATCCCCACGCTGCGATCACCCAGAAACGTCGTAATCGTCATGCGTCAGTTCTCCGCAGCCGGCCGTCAAGGTGCCATCCGCAGCTTAGCCCCAACCCGAATCCCGCGCCCCAGGCTGTCAGCAAAACGGCCTTGAGCTGAGCAAGGGACACCCTGAGCATCTGATGCCGGAGCAATTGCTTTGTAACGCAAACGGTTACAATGTTCTATGGTGTTTGTACGGGAACTCGTCTGGGACACGTGGAACGTAGCCCACATCGCGCGACACAAGGTCACACCCAACGAAGTCGAAGAGACGTGCCAGGGACTTACCCATGCGAGCCGTACCTGCCGGGGCCGCCTTCGTGTGATCGGCCAGACGGCGACAGGGCGGATACTGACGGTGATCTTGGCTCCGGTGCAGGTTGAGGTCTACTACCCGGTAACGGCGCGGCCGGCCAGCCTTCGTGAGCGGCGGACGTACCGGGATTCGCAGAGGGGAGTGAAGGAGTGAGTGAGACAAGAAAGAAGCCTCGGATTCCGACGTTCAACAGCCGCGAAGAAGAGGCCAGGTTCTGGGACACCCATGACACGACCGACTTCGAGGACGAGTTCGAGCCGGTCAACGTCCGCTTTGCCAGGAACCTCTCCCAGGGCATCACCGTGCGCTTTACGCCCGAGACCCTTGAGACCCTGCGGGCGACAGCCCAGAGGAAGGGCATCGGCCCCACGACCCTGGCGCGCATGTGGATCCTGGAACGCCTCGAGGCGATCGACCAGGGAACGGCCGCGCCATAGCCCAAAACGTCCGCGGCGACCTGTTTCGCTCGAAGCCCCTGATCCTCGCTGGACCGGCGTCGGCTATCCCGACACCACGCTCCGCGCCATGTCCTTCAGCGTCGGCCGCTTGCCATACATCAGCAGGTAAGCCCGGAACAGCCGCATGGCCAGCAGCAGCGCACCGGCGGCGCACAGCGCAAGCACCAGTAGCGCGCCCAACGTCTCCAATGGCCCCATCGCGTCGATTGCGAGGCGAATCAGTCCGGTAACCGGCGCCGTGAACGGGATGTACGTCAGCACTCGCGCCACCGTGCCTTCGGGCTCCGAGAACAGGATGAAGTTCAGCCAGACTGGGATGAAGGCCGGAATGATGACGATGGCCGATATCTGGTTTGCCTCCCGCAGCGAGGTCGAAACCGCTCCCACTGCGGCCATCAGCGACGCAAACAGCGAGTAGCCCAGCAGGAAATACGCCGCCGCCACGGCAAGGTCGCCTACCGAAGGAACCACCAGCAGGTCGGCGGGAATGTCCACGATCAGCCCGATCACCAGCACCCCCACGCCCATGGATGCCAACCACGCCGCCATCTGTATAAGCCCCGCGGCGCCCAAGCCGAAGAACTTGCCCAGCAGTAGCGCGTCGGGCTTGACCGACGACAGCAACACCTCCATCACCCGGTTTTCCTTCTCTTCTACCAGCGCGTTCAGCAGGTAGCCCGAGCTGAAAAAAAGGGGAATTATCGGCAAGGCGATCCTAGAGAGAGCCACGGCTAGCGAACCGCTGGAACTGCCCCAGGTCGTGAACGTGGCGTAGCTGGTTCTTCCCCTGCTGGCCGCGTAGCCACGTCGCAGAGCCCGGTGAGTAGCCGCTCCCGTCCAGGACGATGATCGTCGGGTACTCGCCCATTTGGATGTTCAGCACCTCGTACGGGTACTTCTCATCCACGCTCCCGCGCGACGCTTGCCACTTGCACTGAATGACCAGACACCCCGGCCAGCGTTGCGGGTGATAGAGCACGAAGTCCACGCGCCGCCGCTTGCCGTAGATGTCGTGGCCGGTCTCGACTTGCGCGGCATAGATGGGCTGCGCGACTTCCCGCATGGCCCAGAACAGCGTGGACCGTTCGACAAGCCGATACCCGGCAATCTCGATGATCTCGGCAACCGACCGCTCTAGGCTGCGGCCCGTCCGGTTGCCGGTGCGGGCACTAGCCATACGTGGTGATGATCAGCTCGCCCACCTTGCCGCGCCCGTTGCCGTCGCAGCTTATCGAGCGCGGCGCTTGCACCTCGTGAAGCGTGAACGGCGCGCGCCGGTAGAGCGAACGGATCAGGGGCGTATCCGCGTTGGAGAGCATCACGTTGACGCCCTGGCGCGCCCAGCGCGCCGCCGCGTCGCGTAGGGCCTGCTGATCATCATCGTCGAAGCCATGCGGCGCGTAGGCCACGCTTGCGCCGTCATACGGCGGATCGCAGTACACGAAGTCGCCGCCGTTCGGGTCAATCTCATCGAAGCCGCCGTAGCGCAGCCGCGCCTTGCGGAGCACCTCGCTCGCGTTCTGGATGTTGTCAGCGTCGCAGATCTTCGGGTTCTTGTACCGGCCCTTGGGCACGTTGAACTGGCCGGACTTGTTGACGCGATACAGGCCGTTGAAACAGGTCTTGTTGAGATAGATGAACCGCGCGGCGACTTCGACGGCATCCTGCGCGTCGCGCTGCTTGCGGACGCTTACGTAGTAGCCGGATCGCTTGTGCTGGCCCTCGTGGACGCGCAGCGCGTCAATCAGCCGTTCGGGATGGTTGCGGACGACCGCGTAGGTGATGATCAACTCCGAGTTGATGTCGGAGAGCCGCGCCGCCGTGGTCAGCCCGTCCAGGGCAAAGAACACCGCGCCGCCGCCGGTGAACGGCTCCCAGTAGGTGCCCAGCGCGTCCGGCAACCGCGCGGCAATCTCGGGGATCAAGGCTCGCTTGCCGCCGGCCCACTTGACGAACGGGTGAGCGCGGGCGGGCGGGAGATACGGGCGGGGTGTCACGCTTAGGATGCTGTTCAGGTCAGCCATTACGCCACCAGCGCCTTGTAGGGGAGCTGCGCGTCCGGTGCCATGCCAGCGGCTAGCAACGTGTCTACGCGGCTCAGGGGAGCGAACTCTCGCACATTCAGGCGGAACGCGCAGCCGTCCAGGTATCGCTGGGTGTGCTTGCGGCTCCACCAGTGGTGCGTACCGACGAAGCACCGCTTGACCAGGGCCCAGAAACTCTCAATCGCGTTCGTGGACGTTGCGCCGCGCCGGTACTCGCCGCGCCCGTGGTTGATGCGGGCAATCGCGTAGAAGCCGTCGAGCGTGCTGTAGGCGCGGTGTTCGTCCGCGCTGATGTCGGAGCCGAGCGCGATGTTGCGGATAACGTGCGGGGTGACGTGGCGGCTCGCTGCGGACTGGACGTGGAACGCTCGCACCTTGCCGCCGCGCTCAACCATGCCGAACGCGACGGCTTTGGTCTTGGCCGATCCCGCGCCTTGCGTGCCCTCGGTTCGCTTGTCCGCGTGCTTGTTGGACTCTTTGCCGCCGATATAGGTCTCATCGATCTCAACCTGGCCGGTGAGCATTCCGGTGTCTACCAGGCTGGCCGCGTTCTGAATCCGCGCGTGCATGTGCCACGCGGTCTCGTAGGCCACTTCAAGCTCGCGCGAGAGTTGCAGCGCGGATATGCCCTTGCGGAGTTCGGTGACCAGGTGGATGGCCGCGAACCACTTGGGCAGGAGCTTGATCGGGCTGTTCGAGAAGATGGTGCCCGTAATCAGTCGAAAGACGCGCTTGCAATCCGCGCAGCGGTGACGGCGGCCGTCGGAGTAGTGGTAAATCTTGCGCTTGCTCCCACAGTGCGGGCAGTAGGCGCCGTTCTTCCAGCGGACGGCTTTCAGGTGCTCAAGGCACGCCTCGGGCGTCGCGTACTTCTGCGTGAACTGAATCAGGCTCACGTTCGATCCCCTTCTCAACTGCGATACGTAGAGTGTATCGCAGCATATCTAGGATCGTCAAGCCGATAATTCCCAAAAAAAGCGAAAACAGCAGCGAAATGCCGACCACCGCGAAGAACACCGCCCGGCCGATGTCGAACTCAGTTTCGCCCGCGTCCGCCTCGCCGCCATCCGCCTGCACTTCCTCCGTTGCCAGCCGGTAAGGAACCTGCAGCCGCTCGGCCAACGTGCCCGACACCTCGCCCGCAAACAGATTCGACAGCACGAACCCGCGTAACGCCCCGCTATACGAAGGGTCATCAGGGTCGAAGACGCCGCCGCCGTCATCAGCGAACCTCACCCGTACCACGCGGCCCGTCTCGACAAAGTCCGGCGGGAACTCAAACAGCGCCTCGATCTCCTCGTCCCTCAGCGCCGCAACTCCGGTCGGCCGGTCCGACACCGGCACGAACAGCGCCCCCGCCTGCTCGCGGTGACCGTCAAACAGCGCCGGTCCAGCAGTCATGTCCACGTATCCCAGGCGCGGCAGTTCATCGCTTCGCTCAATGCCCGGCGCGCTTTCCGTATCCCCGTCGCCTCGCGTCACCAGCGTGAAGATCGCGAAGCCGGCCACCGCCAGCGCCACCAGGACCGGCACGGCCGCTGTCGTGATGATGAACGACAGCCGGGTGACGGCCGTCCGAAACTCGTGCCGGGTGACGATCCGGACGCTACCCATCGACCTGCGCCTCCGCATCAGAGATCCCGGCCCCGTCGGCGGTGCCGTCCGAGCCGCCGACGATCCGCAGGAAGATCTCTTCCAGGGTCGGCGCCTCGCGTTCGAACCGCTCGATCTGGATGCCCGCGTCCAGCAGCGCTCGCAATACGCCCTCGGCCGACCCCGCCTCGGTCAGGCTGATGCGCCAGCCATCGCCGTGCATCTCCGCCGCCGCCACGCCCGGCAGACACAAGGCGTACGGCATGTCCGACGCGCACTCCAGCAGCAGCCGATCGCTTGCGTGCTGGCGTCGAATCTCCCGCACGCCGCCGTTCAGCACGATCTCGCCGTGGTTGATCATCAGCACCCGGTCGCAGAGTTCCTCCACGTCCGTCATCTGGTGGGTCGAGAACAGCACGGCCACTCCGTCGGCGCGCAGGTCGGCCACCGTGTTCTTCATCAGCCGCACGTTCACCGGGTCCAGGCCCGAGAACGGTTCGTCCAGCACCAGGAAGTCCGGCTTGTGCTGAATCGTCGCCGTAAACTGCAGCAACTGCCGCAACCCGCGGCTCAGTTCGCCCACCTTCTTGGCGCGGTGTTCCGTCAGGCCCAGCCGCTCCAGCGCCGCGTCCGCCAGCCCGGGTGCTTCGTGGGACGGCACCCCCTTCAACTCCGCCATGTACTTCAGGATCGGCGGAATCCGCAGACCCGGATACAGCCCGCGCTCCTCCGGCAGGTATCCGATCCGCCTTCGCGCCGCGTCGTCGATCGGCGCGCCAAACACCTCCACCGTGCCGCGGTCCGGCGCAAAGATGTCCAGCATCATGCGGATGGTGGTGCTCTTGCCCGCGCCGTTGGGCCCCACAAAGCCCACCACCTCGCCCGGCGCGATCTCCAGCGAGACGTCCCGCACCACGTCCAGCGCCCCAAACCGCTTCCACAGGCCACTGGCCCGCACAGGTGCGCCGCTGGTTGCCAAGGTCGCCATGACGGGGAGTCTAAGCGGACGCTGGTCCGCCCGTCCGTGAAAAACCCGCCACAAGCGCAGCGCGCCGCCGCCGACTACGATGGGCGCGTAACAGGTTCACGCGGAAGGGCAGGCCGATGCCGGTAGGAAGTGGATCGCATCGCTACGAGCGCGTGCAAGGCTGGCCGCAGTTGCCGGCCGACGTTTTTCTGGGCTGGATCGGCAGCGTGGCCGTGGACAGCCGCGGCCGCGTCTACTGCTTCTGCCGCGGCACCCACCCCATGATCGTGTTCGATGCCGAAGGCCGGATCGTCGATACCTGGGGCGACGACCTTCTCAACCACGCCCACGGCGTCTACCTGGACGAAAACGAGCACCTCTGGCTGACCGACCGTTACGCCCAGGTCGTCTGGGTCACCACCACCGAAGGCCGCGTCGTGCGCCGCATCGGCTACCCCAACTTCACCAGCGCCGATGGCGGCCATTTCAACCACCCGACCAACACCCACCTCGGCGCCGACGGCTCCATCTACGTCTCGGATGGCTATGGCGACACTCGCTGCCACCGCTTCGCGCCCAGCGGTCAGTTGCTCAACAGCTGGGGCGAGCCGGGCACAGGTCCCGGCCAATTCGACCTCCCGCACGGCATTTGGGCCCTCAGCGACGACCGCATCCTGGTGGCCGACCGCGAAAACCACCGCATCCAGATCTTCGATCCCGACGGCGTCTACATGGATGAGTGGACCGGCTTCCGCCAGCCCTCCGACTTCTACATCGACGAGGATGCGGGCGTCATCTACCTCGCCGAAGTCGGCGGCCGAGTCTCGCTACTGGACCTCAGCGGCCAGACCATCACCTCCTGGGAAGACCCCGGCGACGGCGGCGCCACCTTCAGCGCCCCCCACGGCATCTGGGTCGACCCCGAAGGCGCCATCTACATGGGCGAAGTCCAACGCGACGACGCCCTCTACAAGTTTCAGCCCATCGGCTGACGGGGGCCCGAACGAGGTTTCCTTCGAGGAGTCGCGGGCGCTAGCGTCTTGGCTATCCGGCCCGTAGCTCCGCCAGCACCGCGTCCGTCATGCCGTCCAGGTCAAACCTGGGCGCCCAGCCCCAGTCGGTGCGGGCGCTGGTGTCGTCCATGCTGGAGGCCCAGCTGTCCACCACGCCGGCGGGTACGGGGTCCGGGTCGAAACGGAGCTTCACGTCCGGCATTCGCCGCTGCACCGCGTCGGCCATTTCCTGGACCGTCGGGTTCGAGCCCATCACCTGGTAGACGCGGCGGCTGAGTTGGCTGGCCGGCGCGTCGTGCAACTGCAGCATCGATCCAACCACGTCCTCCACCCAGACCAACGGGATGCGGCTGTGGGGATAGACCTTGAATGTATAGCCGCCCTGGCGTACTGCGCCGATGTAGAGCTCGCAGACGAACGCGCTGGCCGCGCCCGCCGCCGGCGCCGTGGGCGCCACCATGGCCGAGAGCCGGACACATCGAAAGTCCACGCCGAAGCGCTGAAAGTAATACACCCCCAGCCGCTCGCCGAGCACCTTCGTCACGCCATAGAGCCCCGCCGGCCACTGCGGGCTGTCGTCGGTCACCGTATCGCCGACGCCCATGCCAAATGTGGCCACCGAACTGGGAAACAGCACCCGTTCCACGCCATGGATTCGCGCCGCCTCCAGCACGTTGCGGATGCCGTCCAGGTTCACCCGCCAGGCCAGCTCCGAGTCGGTCTCTGAACTTCCCGAAAGCAGCGACGCCAAGTGAAAGATCGCGTCCGGCCGCGTTTCCGCAACGATCCCATCGATGAATCCCGCCGCCTGCGTTTCCCCCACGCGTACGTCCGCGCGATCGAACGTCGCCGACGGTGCCACCGGCTCCGCCCGCACGTCCACGACCGTCACGCGGTCGCCCCGCTCGATCAGCGCGGCGGCCAGCCGCGATCCGATGCTGCCGGCGCCGCCGGTAATCAGCGCGTGCATGGGTCTGGTCTCATCGGTGCGCGAGATGTCGTGGATGCATCCCGCCATTCTGCCCCGCGGGCAAAGCCCACGCCGCGTCTCCCGGTGGCCTGCACACCCGCACGTGCGTTATGAGAACCGCTCCGTGAGCAGCTCAGTCCAGACCGACGCGCTCGGCGCTCAGCCGCTCCAAGGCTGCCGGCGTCGCATCATGCGCCGACAGCCATTCCAGCATCTTCGCGTGAATCCGCTGCGCCTCGTCCCGAGCCTCGGCAATCAGGTTCACCGACTCGCCTGGATCGTCGGCGATGCGGTACAGCTCGGGTCCGCCGTCCCCGTCGCCTTCGTCCACCAGCAACTTCCACTCGCCGTCGGTCACCGCCGGTGCGCGCGTGTGCACCCAGCCGCCGTCGACGTTGGTCGTCGTTGCGGTGATCGCCAGCGGACGCGGCCCATCCACGTCGCCCTCCAGCAGCGGGACCAGGCTGCTCCCTTCCAGATCCACGTCGTCAGGCGCCGGGATGCCGCACAACTCCAGCACCGTCGGCATCAGGTCCGGCGCCTGCACCAGGCCCGCCAGCCGCGATCCCGGCGCGGCAGTAGTCCGGCCCAGTGACGGCGGCACGTGCATCGACCAGCAGATCCGGTTGATCTCGCAGTGGAAAGGGAACACGCTCCGCGCATCGGCCTGGATGCCCGACTTGCCGGTACGGCCCCGCTCGCCCAGGTACATCCCGTGGTCGGACATGAACACCACGATGGAGTTATCCAGCAGTCCGGCGTCCTCGACCGTCCGCAGCATCCGCCCCACCGCCTTGCTCAGCAGCGTGCACATCGCCTTGTAGCGGGCCTGCATGTTTCGCAGTTCTTCGGGCGTATACACACTCGCCTCGCGGTAGTTCGGCTGGGCTATCGGCTCCCCTTCGTAGGTCGGGTCGTAGAGGTCCAGCAGGTAACGCGGCGGAAACCACGGCTCATGCACGTCAAAGCAGTCCACCCACAGCATGAACGGCTGCGGGCTTGCGTAGCAGTCCTCGAGGAACCGGCACACGTCGTCCGCCATCCGCATCGGCTGCGACTGGTCCTCGTAACGCCGCCAGTAGTTGGTGTGCGCGTGGATGTCGGGCAGAACCGGCATGTAGGCGTGGTTCCCAAACTCCACCCGCGTCTTGCGCGGATCCTCCACCACGTGCTCGATCGGATCGTTCAACCGCAGGAACTTGCCGTCGCCCTCATGCCCGCGGTTGAAGTGATGGCGGTCGAACCGATGGAAAAAGTGCGAGTTCATCAGGTGCGTGGTATCCGCGATCAGCTGCGTCCGATACCCGGTCGCCCCCAGCACCTCCGGCAGCGTCACCGCCGCTGGATCCAGGTTCCGCCAGCCATGCCGCGGGTGACCGAACCGACCCGTGAACCAGTCCGTCCGCATCGGAATCGTCGGAAAACTGGACACCGTGGCCTGCTCAAACGTCACGCTTCGCCCCAGCCAGTCGTCCAACTCCGGCGTGACCACGTCCGGATGCCCGTTCGCCGCAATGTGGTCGGGCCGGTATGTGTCGCTGACGATCACAATTACATTCGGGCGCTGGTTGGTGGACATTGGCGCGGCTTTCGCTGCTACGGCACCGTAGGCCGCATTCTCGCGCACGCTGGCGGGGCTGCCCGTGCCCAACGACGATCGGCTGCTGCCCTGCGCCTGTCCGGTGGACTCTGGAGTGGATGATCCCGAAGTCCTGACCTAAAGCGGTTCCGTCCCCTCAAGCAGTTCAGCCAGGTATCGGTCGTAGGCAAACAGCCGGTTGCGGCGCCTCCCCGTCAGTTCGCGCGCAATTCCAAGGTCGACAAGGAGCCGCACCGCCGACGAAACGCCTGAGAACGAGAGGCCTGCTGACTCGGCCGCGCTAGCCAGCGATTGGACGGGCCGTGCCTTGAATACTTCGTGCACTCGGAGGGCCGTACTTGCTCGGCGACCGGTAGCTTCAATTGCCGCACGGTCGGCGCGGAACATTCGTTCCAGCCGTTCCACGGTGGCGACTGCGTCCGTGGACACCTGGCTGACCCCTTCCAGGAAAAACGCCATCCAGGCTTCCCAGTCGCCTTCGCGCCTGACTCGATCCAGCAGGTCGTAGTAGGTCGAACGGTGCTGTTTGAAGTACAGGCTGAGATAGAGCAGAGGCTCACGCAGGACTCCGCCATGGTGCAGCAGGAAAGTAATCAGGAGTCGCCCAACGCGCCCGTTGCCGTCCAGGAAGGGATGAATGGTCTCGAATTGGACGTGCGCCAGTCCGGCCCGCACCAGCAGCGGCAGGCCATCGTCGTCGGCGTGCAGGAATCGCTCGAGTCCCGACATGCAATCGGGAACGGCGGTATGCGGCGGCGGCACGAATGCGGCGTTGCTCGGACGCGTCCCGCCAATCCAATTCTGCGAGCGCCGGAACTCGCCGGGATCCTTGTCGCTGCCGCGCCCGCGCGCGAGCAATACGCCGTGAATCTCCCGGATCAACCGGTTCGAGAGCGGGAAGTCTCCACGCAGCCGCGCAATGCCGTGATCGAGAGCCGCGACATAGTTGGAAACCTCCACCAGGTCCAGGTCGTCCTGTGGCACGCCAGGGGCCTGCTCCAGTTCGAACAGCAGCAGATCCGAAAGCGAAGACTGTGTGCCCTCGATCTGCGACGAGAGCACGGCCTCCTTGCGGACGTAGCTGTAGATGAACAGGTCGGGGTCAGGCAGCAGCATCGAGATGCTGTCAAGGCGTCCAAGGGCAAGCAGTGCGCGTTCCAGGGCCTGCTGTAGCGTCCCTTCAATCGCTAGCGGCGGCTCCGGGGGCAGAGGCATTGGCACGAAAGCCTCGATCCGCTCACCGGTGGCGATCATGCCGTCGTAATTGCCGGTTAGACCGCGTTTCATGTCCTGATGGCCTGCCCCGTGTTGCGCAACGCGAAATAACGCGCCGGACTATTACGACTTTCGCCTGAAATCATAATAACCGAGCCGTCGGATCCTCGGACATTGGGCGAAGCCGGTCAGTCCCTTATTACGCAAATTGAAATAACGAAGCCCACTATTATGACTTTGGCCCGAAAACTGAATAACGGATCGATCAGCGGGTCGGTCCGCGCCGAATCTCCGTTTCAGTTCGGGCGAATGTGAGGTCCAGCCTCTCTCGCATCTGCGAGGTGTGGCGCTCGCAGTCCAAAGCTCGGCTGCCTCACAATAGGCACCGCCACCTACCCCACGAGGAACCCCCACCATGCCCGCCTTCAACGGTCTCGATCTCCACCTTGGCAACCTCTCCCGCCTCTCGTCGGCCCAATCCCGTTCCATCTCCGCCGAGAATCCCCGCGGCGAACGCGGCGGCGGCGCCAGGGCCGAGGCCGACCCCAACGGCCCTTCCCGTCACCTGGGCCGCGGCTGGAAGTGCCGCCCCGCCGTCTCGGTGGAGCCGGGCGAAACCCTGGAAATGGCCGACATCCGGGGCCCCGGCGCCATCCAGAGCATCTGGATCACCGGCTCCGTCTCCCGCAACCTCATCCTGCGCATGTACTGGGACGACCAGGAGCAACCGGCTGTCGAGGTCCCGCTGCCCGACTTCTTCGCCGTGCCCTGGGCGACCCGGGAGGGTGACCTGAAAGATCAGTTCGCCCAGGTCAGCGCCCTCCCCATCGCCGTCAATCCCGGCTGCGGTCTCAACTGCTTCTGGCAGATGCCGTTTCGGCGCCACTGCCGCATCACGCTCGAGAACCAGCATCCGGCTCAGGCGCAGCGCTGCTTCTACCAAGTCAACTACACCCTCACCGACATTCCCGACGACGCCGCCTACTTCCACGCCCAATTCCGCCGCGCCAACCCGGTGCCGTACGCCGAGGAGCACACCATCGTCGATGGCATCCGCGGCCGCGGCCACTACGTCGGCACGTCACTTGGCTGGGGCGTGCTGGACGACCGCTGGTGGGGCGAGGGCGAGATCAAGTTCTTCATCGATGGCGATGGGGAATTTCCCACCATTTGCGGCACCGGCACCGAGGACTACGTCGGCGGGTCGTACGACTGGCGCGTGAACGGCGAATACCGCACCTACACCACCCCGTTCCTCGGCATGCACCAGGTCATCAAGCCCGACGGCCACATGCGTAACAAGCACCGCCACGCCATGTATCGCTTCCACGTCCTGGACCCGATTCGGTTCCAGAGCGACCTCCGCGTCACCATCCAGGACCTCGGCTTCCACCCCGACCAGGACTTCGACGGCAAGGGCAAGCTGTTCATGGCCCGCCAGGACGACATCTGCTCCGTTGCCTACTGGTACCAGGCCCTGCCGACCGCGCCATTTCCGCCATTGTCTGACCGGATGTTCCTGACGTTGCCGTGATGTCGGAGCCCCGCTGGTTCGGCGGCCGTCGGATCGAAACATCCGCAGCACATGTCAGGAAAGTGCGCGAATCCTGTCCGGGAGGCCCGGTTTTCGTGGCACACTCAATGGGTATTGAGTTGTGGCTGCGGGAGCCGACGCTCTGACCGCAATCGATCAAGAGTCAGGCGCCGGTGCGCCCTATCACGGCCCTGGCTGTCAGTGCGCTGGTCGCTGTGACGCCGTCCTCTTCGACGTCCCCGGCCTGCGCGTGGCGTCGCGGCGCGGCTTCTTGCGCGCGGCTATAGCGGGCGCTGCGGTCGCGGGCGCCACTCCACTCATCGCCCGCGCGGTGACCGAAGAGGAAATTGAGGAGGCCGAGCGCGAAAAGGCGGAACTCGAACGCCTGGCCCAGGAAGAGCAAACGCTATTGGCGGCTGCCCAGGCTCGCGAAGGCGCGCTTCAGCAGCAACTGGCCGTCATTGACCGACAGCGCTTCACGGCGGTCGATCGCCTGCGGGATGTGAACCGACAGCTCGAAACCGTGGAGCTCGAGGTCTACGACATCAACGCATCTATCGCCAACCTCAACCGGGCTCTGGCCCGCGAGACCGACAATCTCGGCGCTCGCGTCCGGTCGCTCTACAAGGCTGGTCGCACATCTACGCTCGAAACGGTGCTCTCGTCGACCTCATTCTCCGAGGCGCTTGACCGTGCGACGTCGCTGGAGCGGGCATTGGCTCAGGATCTTGAAGAGATCGAGACACTCCGTCTCAGTCGCCAGACCGTGCAGTTGCGCACGGCCGACCTGGCGGCGCGACTCCAGCACATGGATGAACTGCGGCAGGAGGCGGCCACGATTCAAGCGGAGCTTCAACGTCGCTCCGAAGAACAGCGGAACCTCATCTTCGGCATTCAGCAGGAGCAGACGGAGTATGACGCCAACGTCGTAGCGTTCAAGGCTGAAGCCAATCTTGTCGGGGACCGCATCCTGGTGCTGCGTGACATCCAGCAGCGTGAAATTGCCCAACTTGAGCGAATCCTGGCCCTACAACAGGCGCAGGAGCAAGCGAAAGAACTTGCCCGCCAGGTCGCGGCGACTCAGGGAACTTCTGTGGCCGGCGTTTACACCTGGCCCCTCTGGGGCCTCATCACTACCGAGTTCGGCGGCTGCACGTTCGGCCAGTGCCCCCACATCGGCATCGATATCGCCGGGGACATGCTTGTGCCGGTCGTGGCCGCCAACGACGGGATCGTGCTCGTGGCCGACTACGTGGTGCCGGGCAACCGCCAGGCCTCCTACGGGATGATCGTGGTGATCGCCCATAACCAGAACGAGGAGACCCTCTACGCTCACCTTGACGACTGGACCACGCCGCCGCCGGTGTCGCCGGGCCAATTCGTCAGCCGCGGCCAGGTAATCGGCTATGTCGGCCTTACCGGCTGGACCACCGGTCCGCACCTTCACTTTGAATACCGGGTTAACGGCGTCGCAAACAATCCCCGCGACGTGCTGGTCTGACGCGCCGCGCCCACAGGCACGGCGGTTACGCGGATCGGCGGCCTGACGGCGGGCGCACTACGGCTCGTATCATGGCCACTCACCCACGTTCGATCGGAAACAGCTAGCGGCTGCCTGATGGCCGCTGCTCAGGAAACGCCACGGATGAACACCGCCACTGAAACCACCGTTAACGTCGAACTCAAGTACGACGCCGCTGGTTTGATTCCGGCCATCTGCCAGGACGACGCCACCGGCGACATCCTCATGCTTGGCTACATGAATCGCGACTCCTTCGCGAAGACCCTGGAGTCCGGCACGGTCTGGTTCTTCAGCCGTAGCCGCCAGGAACTCTGGAACAAGGGTTCCACCTCGGGGAACTACCTGCGGGTCGTCGACCTCGTTGCCGACTGCGACCGCGACGCCCTGCTCGTGAAGGTCAACCCCGCGGGCCCCACATGCCACCTCGGCGTTCGCTCATGCTTTCACAATTCAATCGACCTCTAGTGCCTGGCGGGATCGTGCGAGCACTGACGGCCTGACCGCCATGTCTGACCTCTTGAGCGCTCACCTGCGTGCCCTCGGCGGTCAGGTTGCTGCCCTATCGTCTGCGGCGATTGAGCCCCTGGCTTCCGCTGTGGAAGCCGCCTGGGCCGCGGATCGGACGGTCTTCATCGCCGGCAACGGCGGCAGCGCCGCAACGGCGTCCCACTTTGCGACTGACCTATCCAAGACCACCCGTGCGAAGGCTCCCGGATCGCGAGGAGTCCGCGCGGTAGCGCTGACTGACAACGTCGGACTGCTGACCGCCTGGGCAAACGACTGCTCCTACGAAAGCGTCTTTGCCGAACAGCTCCGCAATCTCGCGCGACGCGACGACCTCTTCGTTGCGATGAGCACGAGCGGTGAGTCGCCCAATCTTGTCGCGGCCGTCGCGGCTGCCCGGGACGGAGGAGTTCGCAGCCTGGCACTTGCGCCGCTGGCTTCCACGCTGGCGCGTCGCGCCGAAGTCGTCGTTCCCATCCACGATGAGTCCGTCCAGGTTGCCGAAGATCTACACCACATCGTCTGCCACGCCGTCACCGTCCACCTGGCGGCCGTCCTCGCCGGCGCTTCGGATCGGTGACTGCTGTTGCGTCGGTCGCATTGAGCGGTCCTTCGCTTCCTCGGTAGCAGTCCGTGATCGTCACCCAGACACCGCTCCGGCTCAGCTTTTTCGGCGGTGGAACCGACTTTCCCGACTACTACCGCGCCGACGGCGGCGCCGTGCTTACCACCGCAATCGACAAGTACGTCTACGTCATTGTCAAGGAGCGTTTCGACGACGACATCTACATCAACTACTCCATCAAGGAAATCGTCCAATCGGTCGACGAAATCCGGCATGACCTCGTCCGCGAGGCGATGCGAATCGCCGGTGTGAAACGTGGCGTTGAGATCACCACGTTGGCCGACGTGCCCAGCACGGGAACCGGGCTGGGATCCTCCTCCGCCATTACCGTCGGCCTGCTGCATGCCCTGCACACCTACCACGGGCGGCTGGTCGACTCCCGCACCCTTGCGGAGCAGGCCTGCCGCATTGAGTTGGACATCCTGGAACGCCCGATCGGCAAACAGGATCAGTACATATCGGCCTTTGGCGGTCTGCGAGCCATTGACTTTCATCCCTCCGATGCCATTGACGTGGAGTCTGTCCGCGCCGGTCCGGCCACGCTGCATCGGCTCCAGGATCGACTGCTGGTGTTCTTTACGGGTCGAACCAGGTCATCGTCCGCGATCCTCGTCCACCAGCAGCGGCGAATCGAACAGTCGCGAACCGACCTCGACCGCCTGCGAGCCTGCGCCCACGAGGCGCGTGACCTGCTCATGGCCGGTCGACTTGACGACTTCGGTCGGTTGCTCGATACGGCGTGGCGCTTGAAAAAGGCGCTGGCCGAGGGCGTTTCGGACTCCGCCATTGACGAGCTGTACTCGCGGGCGCTCGCCGCCGGCGCCCTGGGCGGCAAGATCGCCGGAGCGGGCGGCGGTGGGTTCCTCGTCTTCTTTGTCCCGCCATCGCGGCAGGACGACGTCCGCCGGGCGCTCCAGCCGCTGCGTGAACTTCCGATTGCGTTCGATCCTGGCGGCGCCCGCGTCGTGTTCAACATTCACCGCTAGGCGCCCCGGTCTGCTCGTGAGCCGCTGAACCATGCACGTCCTCGTAACCGGTGGCGCTGGATTCATCGGATCCCACGTCGTTGACGCCCTGCTGCGCGGCGGTCACACCGTTGCCGTCCTGGACAGCCTGGTCTCGCGTGTCCACCCGGGCCGGACGTGGCCGGACATCCCGCCCGGTGTGCGGCGCGTGCGAGGCGACGTGACCGAACGCGACGACTGGCTGATGGCCCTCGAAGGCGCCGACGCCGTCGTACACCTCGCCGCGTACCAGGACTATCAGGCCGACTTCAGCCGCTTCGCCCTCGTCAACGACGCCGGCACCGCCTTGCTCTACGAGCTGCTGGTCGAGCGTCGTCAGCCGGTCCAGCGGGTTGTCGTGGCCAGCTCGCAGGCCGTGTACGGCGAGGGCGCCTACGAGTGCCCTGACCATGGGCGACAGTACCCGCCGCCTCGCTCGCTCGAGCAACTGGCCCGTGGTGCCTGGGAGCCCCGTTGTTCCGTCTGCGGCATGCCGCTCGAGCCGATTGCATCGTCGGAAGAACACCCGGCGCCCACCAACGCCTACGGCATTTCCAAGCTGGCCACCGAGTCCTACGCGCTCACCCTCGGCGCCCGGCACGGCATCCCCACCTCGGCCCTCCGTTTCAGCATCATCCAGGGACCGCGCCAGAGCCCGGCCAACGCCTACTCCGGCGTGCTGCGCGCCTTCGTCGGCCACATCCGGCATGGCCGCCGTCCCGTCGTCTATGAGGACGGCCGCCAGCGACGCGACTACACCCACATTCGAGACGCGGTATCCGCGGTCGAACGCGTGCTTGAGCACCCGGATGCCGTTGGACGGGCCTTCAACGTCGGCAGCGGCAAGGTAACCACGGTGCTCGAATACGCGAACGCCGTGCTTTCGGCTATGGGCGTCGTTGCCCGGCCGGACGTGAACGGACGTTATCGCCTGGGCGACACCCGGCACGTCTGGTCCGACACGACTCGAATCCGCGCCCTGGGCTGGCGACCGACCGGAACGCTCCACGAGATCATCCGCGACTACCTGGCCTGGATCACCGACGTTTCCGAGAGCGAAGACTGGGCGGCCCAGGCGCTTGCGCGCATGGAGGCCAGCGGCGTCGTTCGACAGGTACCGCAAGCCGACTGATCGAAGCTCCAGTCTGGGACGGCGCGGCGGCGACTACGAGCGAACGGCTGCCGTCCGATCCTTAATCGGCACCGGCAACTCCCGCCCGGCATCCGACGGATACCGCTGAAACAGCTCGCCCCACGGCCCTCGCAGCGCCTCGCGAACCCGACCGCGTCCGATCGCGTTGTACCAGTACACGTCGTGATACAGGCGCGACGCCGCGTACGACCAGGGCGCGATCACCGTCCGCAGCAGCATCTTCTCCAGCCGCTTCAGCGGTCCCCAGTAGATTGCCTTCTGGCCGCGACTGGCGAACGTGTCCTGGCGGGCCGCCACCTGCCAGCGCACCTCGTCGATATCGGCGCCCACCACCTCGATCTCACGGGCATCCGCCGTCCCCAGCCCGTCCTCATGCGCCATCCGCAGGAACGGAATCTCGAACGGATCCAGCCCCATCAGGCGCGCACTAGTGGCGTCCATCGCCACCTGGTCGGCGCCCGCCAGCATCAGGTTCCGCTCCTGCACCTTCATGCAGCGCGGTCCCGGACCTTCACCCACCAACGTGCCGTCCATGACCGCGAAGACGCCCGGGTGAATCTCTTTCTGGATCATCAACAGGTCCACCAGCGTTTCGTGAATCGTCGCGTGGCAGTAGTGCCGTTTCTCGAAGAGCAACCCGCCAAACGCGTTCTTCATCGCGCCCGTGATCGTCGTGAAAACGTGCGTCTTCACCGTCGGCAGGTGAATGATGTTTGCCCCGATCAGCCGCCGCGGAATCCGCACGCCTTCCGGATATACCTCGTGCAGCGTCCGCAACCTCCCGCGCGGTTCATACCGAACCCAGGCGTCGTCCTCGTATAGATGAATGTTGCGGATGCCGTGCGCCGTCACCACCGGCAAATGCTTGTTCCGGCGCTCACCCACGCGCGCGCTCACGGTCACTGTTCGGTTATGCGCGGCGAACAGCGAATCGGAAGCGTAGGCATCGGCTCGCAGCTTCCGGATCACACCGTCCAACTGCCAGGGCGTGGTGGAGCAGGCCGGGTACCAGTGGTGCCATGACACGTTGACCTTCAGCGCCGTCTCGGCCCCGCCATCCAGCGCTGCCTTGTAACCGGCCGCGTCCATGGCCCGTCCCACATCGTCCAGCACGCTCTCGGGATTGGTCTGGATGAGAGCGACCCGAGCCATAGGCGCGTGCCCTGAATGGAAAGCCGTCGTCCGATCTTACGGCCTGTCGAGAATCCCAGATGTCCCGGGCGTCAGGCGCCGACGCTCAGGCATGATGCGCATGCCAGCCGTGCTGCCGTCGGGAGTTTGAAATGCCGACCTACCGCGCCGCCGCTATTGCCGATTCCACCCTCGAACGCGCCTATGGCCACGCCATCCACCAGGCGTTCTATGAAATTCCAAACGTCGAGCTGGCAGCGCTGGCCGACCCGGTTGCGGAACCCAGAGCCGAGCGCGCCGCCGAAATTGGCAACCCCAGGCAATACGACGACTACCGCGACATGCTCGCGGCCGAATCGCCCGACCTCGTCGCCATTTGCCCCCACCACTTCAAGCACCACGGCCGCTGGCTGCTCGACGTCATCGAGTCCGGCGCCAGGGGCATCTACATCGAGAAGCCCATCACCGCCAGCCTTGACGAAGCTGATGCCGTTAACGAGGCGGCCGACGCCGCCGGCACAAAGATCGCCGTGGCCCACCAGAACCGCTACCGCCCCGGCACCCATCGTGTGGCTGAACTCGTCCAGTCGGGCGCCATCGGCGCCCTCCGCTACATGCACGCCGTCGGCAAGTGCGACCAGCGCGGCGGCACCCACGACCTGCGCGTCCTCGGCACCCACGTACTCGATGCGCTCCGCTACATTGCCGGCGACGTGGCCTGGGCCACCGGCCACATGCAGGTCGACGGACGCGACGTCACCGTCGACGACGTGTTCGACGGTCCCGAGGGTCTCGGCCAAATGGCCGGCGATGCCCTCACCGGCTACTTCGCCTTCGAATCCGGCGCCATCGCGCGCTTCGACACCTACACGCGCCCCAGCGGCGGCCCGTCCCCCTGGTTCGGCTACGAGCTATGGGGCACGGAAGGCGGCATCTCGGTTCGAGACGCGGGCCGCACGATCCTCCACTATCCCGCGCCCGCGAACTTGCCGGGAGACTCAACGCTCGCCTGGGAACCGGTCGACGTATCAGACCTCACCTACCCGGACGGCCGGCCCGCCAGCGATGCCCAGTTGCTGGACGCCCTCAATCGACATGCAGCAGTTGACATAATCCAATGCATCGAGAGCGACGGTGAACCGGTCTCCAGTGCCCGCCAGGCCACGGCAGCCTTGGAAATGGTCATGGCCATCCTCGAAGGCCACCGCACCGGGGCCCGCGTCCCGTTCCCCATGCAGACCCGCGCCAACCCCCTGGCGGAGTGGCAGCGACAGGCAGGAGCCGACCGCTGAGACAGAATCCACGCGCAAGCCTTCACCGACCGGCGGTCGAGGTGCTTCGGCGCACGGCACTGAAGCGTCCGCCGGGCTGCGTAGCATGACCGCCATGCGCTGGCTGGACGCCCTGGCGCCTGAACTGGAGTACCGCGGCCTCGTCGGCGAACGCCGCGCCTTGCTTCATCGTGTGCCCCTCAGTTGGCGTGAACGCCTGCCCGCCGATACTTGGATGCGTCTTTGCGCCGCTTCCGGCGTGCGCGTCGCCTTCCGCACCGACAGCCCTACCATCGCCGTTCGCGCCGAGTGGTTGTCCCAGCAGACCAACCGGGCCAACGCTGAAATCGACCTCTACCATAACGGCGAGTTCTACGGCCAGCTCCGCTCCCAGGGCCTGGGCGCTGCCGAGGGCGTGGTGTACGACGGGCCGGCACGCGACTGTTGCGTCGAACTCTACATGCCGCCCTACGGCGAAGTCAGGTTCGCGGGCGTCGGCGTGGCCCAAGACGCCTGCGTACGGCCGCCTCCGCCGCTGGATGGTCCGCGGCTGCTCTTCTACGGCGATTCCATCACCCACGGCAGCACCACAGTGCGGCCGGGCACGACCTATCCGGCCCGCATTGCTCGCCGCCTCGGTGTGGACTTCGTCAACCTGGGCGTCGGAGGCTCCGCCCGCGGCGAACCGGCCATGGCCGAGATCGCCGCCTCGCTGCGAGCTGACGTCATCGTGCTGGCCTACGGCGTCAACACCTTCGGCTCCAGCTTCGAAGAGCCGCGCGCCTTCGAACGCACCTACGACACCTTCCTGGCCATCCTCCGCTGGCATCAGCCTGAGGTGCCCATCCTCATGGTCACGCCCCTCTTCCACACTTGCGAGTTCGAGCAGACCACCCGCGGCGGCGCAAAGTTGGAAGAATACCGCCGCGTCATTCGCGAAGTCGTCTACCGCCGCCAGAGCTTCGGCGACGCCAACCTCATCCTGCTGGAAGGCCACGGCCTCATCGGCCCCGGCCAGGGCGACCTGCTGGCCGACCACGTCCACCCCAACGACGCCGGCTTCGCCGCGATGGCCGACGGCCTCGGCGCCCAGATCCAGCGCGTCCTCAGTCTCACGTCTGACAGAACCTGACCGAGGCATTTCCTGTCCGGCTCCAATGTGCAACGGCCTGGCTGCGAGGCCCCGTGAGACGGTGCACTGCTAGAGTTGTCGAGCGGTCCAGCCTTCGTGCGCTTGAGACGCTGTACCGGGCTTGAGTGGACACTCGGCGAAAGGAGAGCCCCTGTTGGCTACAGGGAGGGAAAGAGTGGCATCGCGGGGCAAGGAGTTGTACCTCACGAAGATCCGCGACCTGACCCGCGGGACGGCGAAGGGCGATTTTGTCGTGATCGACATTCACAGCGGGGACTTTGAGGTCGATTCCGACGACGTGACGGCAACGATGCGGCTGATGGAGCGGCGCCCGGATGCCATCACCTGGGCGGAGCGTGTTGGCTTTCCGGCGGCATACAACCTACAGGGCGGGATTCTGGCTCGTACTGAATGATTCGCGGGCGGATAAACCAACGCCTGGAGCCCGTAATCAATGTTCCGATTCTCGACGATCACGACATCGCGCACAGCTTCGAGTTCATCTTGGATACCGGATTCAACGGTCACTTGACCTTGCCATCGGATGTCATCGATCGGCTTGGTCTCAAATACAGCGGGCAGCGAGCGGTAACTATGGCCGACGGATTCGTACACGACGTTGACGTCTTTACGGCCAGGGTGTTGTGGCACGAAAACCCGAGGCCTGTATTCGTCATTCGGTTGGACAGTTTCCCTCTGCTTGGAATGCGCTCGCTATTGGGATGCAGGCTGTCCATGAACGTGTACGCCGGCGGTCGCGTTGTGGTCCAGGAGACACTCTGAGCGGCTTGCGCAGTGCACGCTGGGCTTGCGGGGCGGACAGCCAACCACCTAGCCGGATGAATCCACCGTTCGACCCACCCGCCCCGCCGCCTTACGCTAGGCCCTACCGTCCCAACGGCGAGGCGCACCCATGCTGAGGCTCAGCATCCTCACCCTGTCCTACCGTCAGGCCTTCGACGATGGCCGGATGGACCTGATGAGCTTCCTGGACACCTGTCGCGAACTGAGCGTGGAAGGCGTCGATCTCCACGACTCTGCCTTTCCGGCGGTGGACCGGGCCTCCCTGCTTGCCGTCAAGCGCGAGTGCCTGGACCGCGGGTTGGATATTCCCTGCATCGCAATCTCCAACAACTTCGCCCGTCCCGCCGAGGAACTAGCCGCCGACGTCCAGCGCACCAAGACCTGGATCGAACGTGCGGCTCTGTTCGGCGCGCCGCAGGTTCGTGTGTTCAGCGGTAGCCCTGCCACTGAAGAAGACCGCGCCGCTTCCTGGGACCGCTGCGCCGACGCCCTGCGCGAGTGCGCCGAGTTTGGCGCCGAGGTCGGCGTCGTCGTCTCGCTCCAGAACCACAATCACAAGCAGATTGCCCCCGACGGCGAAGACGTCCTGCGCCTGATCCGCCAGGTGGACCACCCCAACCTGGGCCATGTGCTCGACACCGGCCAGTACGCGGGCTCCCCCGGCGCCTCCGGCTTCGCCGATGACGAGCAGCGTGAGCGCCACGACTACCTGAACAGCATCGCCCTCACCGCGCCCCTGGCCACCGCCGTCCGCGCCAAGCTCTACCGCATCGCCACCGGACGCGAAGAGTCGCTGGACTACGACACCATCTTCCAGACCATCCGCGGCGTCCGCTACAACGGCTGGATCAGCCTGGTCTACGAAGGCCGCGACGACCCCATCGAGGTAATCCCTCTCGGCGTTCGCTACCTCCGCGGCTATCTGCCCGCGGCGTCCACCTAAGGCCTTCCGCTAGCGCATCTCAATAGGTAGCTGCGGTGGGCTCCCCTGGGAAGCCTCGGGGCGATGCATTGCGGTGGCCGGGCATGGGCCAGCCCTGACCGCCCATAGTCTGGTACTCGCGGGACTTGCCGCTCAGCCAGAAGAACATCTCGGATGCATCCACGGCGTCCCGGAACTGCTGCCGCAACCCGCGCAGGTTGAACGCATAGTCGGCCAGGGCAAAGTCGAAGTCCGGCTCAATCACCCAGTCGCGGGTCGGCGGCGCGGTGCGCCAGTAGTTGTACTTCAGGAGGTTGCGAGTCCCCCGCGCCGTCGACACGGAACGACGGTGCCAGATGGAATAGACGGTCAGAAAGATCGAGCCGGCGGACGCGACGGTCTTGACGCCGTGTCGCAGGTTCCCGTAATGCCCCATCAGGCTGGAGTGCTGAAACAGGAAGTGCGAACCGGGGAGCACTTCCGTCGGCCCCATGTCAGCCGTGCATGCTTCGGGGTAGTAGAAGACCTGCAAGTAGTGCAGCGCGGGCCCGTACCGCGACCCGCCGTCACGATGCCAGCCTTGCGCCGGCGCCGGCATATGCACGCGGTGGTTGCTCATCAGTATTGGGATCTCGAATCCCGATCCCAGCAGCGAGCGTACGGCGCCGGCGGCCGCGGGATTGAGGATCACGTTTTCGACAAACCAGCTCTCGTCCAGGATGTCGGTCGGCTCGAGGGACGTGTTCTTGTCGACGAAGGAAACGGTCTTGCGGTTGATCTCCTCCGGCACTACACCGTCGAGCAGGAGATAGCCGCGCTTGCAGAAGTCGAGGACCTCGGTGTCCGTCAGCGTCGGCTCAATATGAGAGGTATCCATCAGGCGCTCCGAATCTTCTCGAGTACAAACTCGGCCCCGTAGGCGTACGTGCGCGACTCGTCGAGCAACAGCGCCAGGTTGGGAAACTCAATGATGCGCCAGCCGTCCCGGATGGCGTCCAGAACGGTTTGGTAGGGCCAGTCGTCGGGGTCGTCCGCGCCGTCCGAGAGCTCGCCATCGGTGACCATGCGCATGCCGATCACCTGTGTGTCCAACGCCGTGCCGGCCGCTTGCAGGTACAGCAGGTCCTGCCGGGCGTTGCCAGCGGCGCTCAGTTCGTCCCGAATGGCGGCGAGCGTGGACTCTTCTAAGGTTCCCGCGCGAAGCTCCGCAATACCCTGATCGAGCTTCGCTGTAACTGCTTCGAGCCACATGGTCGTGTTCCCGGATCGTGTCGACGGATTGTCCCGCACACGTTGAGGTCTCGGGCGCCCAACCCGATCACCGCACGGTGTCAACCTCTGCGGCCGGTCCCCTGCCGCCCGTGGCAAGGTCGCCCGCAACCTCGAACTGAGCGTTCGAACTCTGAGGCGCGGGCGCTAGGGCCGATCCGGGTCACTACCGGCTGTAGGTGGTCGGTCGCGGCGCTTTTGGCTTCGCCGCCACAGCTCCCCTTCCTGCCCGCCACCCCGCCCGTCGTAAAACCTCTGCTTCCCCGGCATGTACGCCTGCGCCACCCAGTTCCCCGGGTAGTCATGCGGGTACTGGTAACCCACGCTCTGCCCATGCGCCTCCGCCAGCCCCGGATGCGCCGCCCCTCGCAGGTGCAGCGGCACCTCCAGGTTTGCGCCCCGACGAATCGCCTGTTCCGCCGCGCCCAGCGCCCTCCCCGCCGCGTTGCTCTTCGGCGCAGCCGCCAGGTAGATCGTCGCCTGCGCCAGCGCATAGCGCGCTTCCGGCAGCCCCAGCCGTTCCACCGCGCTGGCCGCGGCAGTCGCCAGCGGCAGCGCCTGCGGGTCCGCATTCCCGATGTCCTCCGAGGCCAGGATCACGATCCGCCGCGCAATGAACTCCGGCGCCTCGCCCCCTTCCAGCATCTTCGCCAGCCAGAACAGCGCCGCGTCCGGGTCGGAACCGCGCACGCTCTTGATATACGCCGAGATCGTGTCGTAGTGCTCGTCCGCCGCCCGGTCGTACCGCACCTGCCGTGTCAGCGCCGCCTCCGTGGCGACATCGGCGGTCACGCGGTCCAGGCCTCGCTCCCGCGCAAACGCCGCCGCCGACTCGATCCAGTTCAGCGCCACCCGCGCATCCCCGCCCGAGGCCGCCACCGCCTGCTCAACGGCCTCCGCCGCAAATCCCGGTGCGTCCGCTCCCAACCCATCCGCCGAGTCCAGCGCCCGCTCCACGATCGCCCGCAAGTCCTCGGCCTCCAGCGGCTGCAACCGCAGCACCCGCATCCGCGACAGCAGCGGCGCGTTCAGTTCGAAATACGGGTTCTCCGTCGTCGCGCCCCACAGCGCGATCACTCCGTCCTCCACCGCCGGCAGCAGCACGTCCTGCTGCGCCTTGTTGAACCGGTGAATCTCGTCCAGGAACACCAGCGTTCGCTTGCGGTACATGTCCCGCTCGCTCGCAGCCTGCGCGATCACCCCGCGCACGTCCCGCACCGTCGCCGACACCGCGCTCAGCTCCACGAACCGCCGCTCGGTCATCGCCGCCGCAATTCGCGCCAGGCTTGTCTTGCCCGTGCCCGGCGATCCCCACAACACCACCGACCACATCTCGTCGCGTTCCAGAGCCATCCGCAGCGGCGCGCCGGGTCCCACTAGGTCCGCGTGTCCGCTGAAGGCATCCAGCGACCGCGGACGCATCCGCGCCGCCAGGGGCATCGCCGCCGCTTGGTCCCTGGCGCCGGCGTGCGCGAAAAGGTCCTCAGTCATCCGGCGGGGCCTGCAGGGCCCGGCCCACCTCCGCCTGCAAGCGGCGCGCCTGTTCCACGCCGTGGTCCGGTCCAAGCTCCGGCGCGTAGCGGGCGGCCATGTACATCTCCGTCAGACCGTCCACCGCCGAGGTCGCCCCGGTACAGCGCGCGGCCAGCCGCTCCCGGTACTCGCTCGGCGTCGCCGATGGACTGCGAAAGACGCCCCGCGCCGCGGCCTCATCCACCGTCTCGGCGTAGATTTCGTGCAGTTGCTGCCGTAACGTCCCTTCGCCCCTGCGCCGTATCGACGCCAGACCCGACCGCATCGCCCTGCGCCGCCCGGCCAGCGCGCGTACCGACGCGCCCACCGCCTGCGCCACCGTGCGCGTCCACCCGAACAGGCCCAGGATTGATGCCAGCAGTGCCTTGAGCACCAACAAAATGTGACTGAGCAGCGATCGGCTGGCCCGCTGCGCCGATACCCGCTGGTAGTTTCGTTGCACGGCCCGAAACAGCCAGTACAGCGAGAAGCTGCCCACCAGCAGCACGATCAGCGCCGCCAGGAACAAGCCAAAGTCGATGCCCTCGCCCTCCGCCTGCAGCAACTCCTCGGGCGGCAGAGGTTCCGTAAACCCACCGCCCTCCGGCCGCAGCAACTCGAGCAGTCGCGCGATCAGGCTCAGCAGGAGCAGACCGATGGCCAGCACGATGCGCGCGACCCAGAGCATGCCGTCCAGGATCCACAAGCCGACCCCGACAAACACATCCGTGTCCGCCGCCGGAATCAGCAGCGCCACCACCAGCGCCGCGGCCAACAGGAAGATGGCCGAGCGAATCCAGGTTCCCGTCAGCCCGGGCGCCTGCGCCGCCAGTTCCAGCGACCACTGCGAGGTCCGGCGCACCAGGTTCGCGTAGCTCAGCAACAGCAGCACGCTCACGTAATAGAGAACCATGATGATCAGCGCCGTCTGCACCACGCCCGCCTGCCGTGTCTCGGTCCCGATAATCACGTTGAACGCCGTGAGCCCAACCAGGATCCCCCCCGCCGTCGCCGCCAGTTGCGTCAGTTCGGTAATCGCGGCTGAGCGGTCCACAAAGCGCCCGCGATCGTTCAGCCATTCGTAGTACTGCGGCGACTGCCTGGACGGGGGAATCTCTGATCGCTGCGGGTGCAGCAGTTCAATACTCCGCAGCACCCGCATTCCGGCCATCCAGGTCAGCGCCAGGATCACCACCAGCATCAGCGCCGTGAGGTCCAGCAACCCGCCCACGGTCCCCAGGATTCCGTCGCGTTCATCGGGTTGCTGTCCGAAGAAGGCCGTAATCCGCACCAGCAGCAAGATGGGAATGACCAGCGCCGCCCAGTGCTTCCAGCTATAGCTCCCCGCGGCGTGCCGCCCTCCGTAGGCCGCCACCACCATCGACACCACAAACACCGTGGTCATGATCACCAGGAAGACGTAGGCCCGGTCCGCACCAACCGTGATCGTTTGCATCCACAGCGTCAGGCCGGCGCCAAACAGCCCAAAGCAAACGGTCGCGATGGCGCCCAGGATCGTCCGGCTAAACGGCCGCTCGGTCGTCTCGCCAGACACGCACGTGCTCCTTGTCCGTAATCGCAAACGCCGTGAGCCCGGCGGACCGGGCGGCGCCGGCGGCCAGCGTGGCCGCTGATCCGTCGGTGAACACGACGATCACTCGGTGGCCCAGTTTGCGCTGTGCCATCAGGCTCGCCAATAGCTCGTTCGACCGCAGACCCGTCAGCACAATCAGCGTCGCCCCCCAGGGCAGCGAGCGACTGGCCGTCGTTACCGCCTGCGCTGCGTTTTCCCCGGCCAGCAACTCCACCCGAGCCAACAGGTCCAGGCACGACATCAGGTGTCCGCGGCCCCGCCCAATCGGCACGTGCGGAACGCGACCGGCCATCCGATCGCGCATCTCCTCGTGCGACCGGCCGCGCACGCCGCCCAGGTAGACGGGATCGAGTCCGTTCACCATGATTCCGACGCTCTGCCGGTTCTCCAGCATGAACGTCGTCAGCGACGCGGCTGCCGTCACCGCCATTTCCGAGGCCGGTCCCCGCCACATGCGGCTGTAGCTGGCGTGGTCCAGGTCAACCAGGATCTGAACTTCGTGACTCACGGCCGGCTCCAGGTTCCGCACCATCAGGTGCCCGACGGCTGCCGTTGCCTTCCAGTTGATCAGTCGCTGCGAGTCCCCGGGTTCATAGTCGCGCGATCCCACCACCCGGATCGGATCGTGATAGATCCGCTGATGTGATCGCATGTCTCCGAACGGCGTGTTCGACTCGATCTGGAACGCCTCGATCGGAATCACCTGCGGATACACGATCACGAACTCGGCCGTATCGATGAGCAGGTCCTGACTGGCAATCCCGAACACATCGCCAAATCGAACCTGCAATGGCCCCAGCCGGTGATAGCCGCGACGCGTCGCGGGCAACGAGTACTCGATGGTCGTGGACCCTTTGGGCCGTAGTCGCACCACCTGGCGGATGGCGTCGTACGTGGCGATTCGGGTCGGCAGCGCCTCGCGCACACTCAACCACGGGACGGGCAGCAGCGACTGGTTCTCAATGTGAATCGTTACCGCCACGGTCTCGTCCTGGAACACGCGCTGCGCGAACTCCCGACGCACCCGTAAGCCCCGCCGCATTCGCCACACCCAGAGGTGGGTCAGCACCAATACGGCAATCAGCAGATACGACGCCAGGAATAGAAACGCAAAGCGCGTAAAGAACGCTGCCCCCAGCATCACCACCGTCAGGATGATCAGGCTAGGCATGCGCTATCCGATTGCCGCCAGGTCGGCTTGTCGTCCACGGCGCGGCGGGCGGCTCGCGGCTTCGATTGCCGCAGCCGGCACGAGCGAACCTGCCCCTTCAACCACCGCGCCTCCAACCCGGTCAAGCTGATCTCGCTTCCGCAGACCGTTAGCTGTCCTCCTCGTCAACCAGCCGTAGCTCGGTTGACTCCATCAGCGAGCGCACCAGGGCATCGGAAGAAACTCCGCGGAGCGAGTGTTCGGCCGATACCAGCACCCGGTGCGCCAGGATCGAAGGCGCCAACTCCTTCACGTCGTCGGGCAGTACGAAACTCCGACCGCGAATTGCGGCCAGGGCCTGCGCCGCCCGATGCAGGGCCAGCGACCCCCGCGGGCTGGCGCCCAGGGCCACTTCCGGCCGCTCGCGAGTGGCCCGCACCAATCGCAGCAAGAACTCAATCACCGTGTCGTCAACGTGCACGTCGCCGACGTCGCGCTGTAAGTCGGCCAGCGTCTGCAGCTCGGAAACCTGTTTCAGGTCGTCGATCGGATGTCCGTGCCGCTGCCCGTCCAGGACGTTTCGCTCGTCGTCGAACGTCGGATAACCGAGTGACAGCCGCATCATGAATCGGTCCAGTTGCGCCTCGGGCAGCGGAAACGTCCCTTCGAACTCGACTGGGTTCTGCGTGGCCAGCACGATGAAAGGCGTGGGTAACGGCCGCGAGACGCCGTCGGCGCTGACCTGCGTTTCGCTCATGGCCTCCAGCAGGGCCGACTGCGTCCGCGGCGTCGCGCGGTTGATCTCGTCGGCCAGCAGCACGTTTGCGAACACCGGCCCGGCCCGAAACTCGAACTCGCCCGACTTCTGGTTATAGACCGAAACCCCGGTCACATCGTTCGGCAGCAGGTCGGGCGTGAACTGGATGCGACGGAACTCGCCACCCAGCGAAGTCGCGATGGCCCTCGCCAGCATCGTCTTCCCCGTACCGGGAACATCGTCCAGCAGCACGTGCCCGCGGCACAGCAGCGCCACCAGGATGCGCTCGATCTCGGCGTCCTTCCCCAGGATGACCTTGCCGACGTTGGTGCGAAGGGTTTGCCAGAGGTCGGCAAATGGGGCCGGGTCAATCGCCACTCCGAGGCTCCGTTCTACCTATTGATCGGGACGGCGCCCCAATCTAACCAGGGTTTCCTGCGGCTGATCGTCGCTATCCGGCCGGACAAACCGAACCGCGATCTCATCGCCCGGGCTGTAATGTGCCAGAACTCGGCCAAGCGCGCCCGCGTCGGGCACGGCTTCCTCGTTGATGGCAAGCAAAATGTCGCTGCGGCGAAGCCCGGCCTCGTCGGCCGGACTGCCGCCGGTGACTTGCGCAACCACGATTCCTTCGCTGACGGGGAGTTCAAGCTGTCGCGCGAGACCCCGGGTAATCGTCGCCGGAACAATGCCCAGGAAGCCCCGCACCACCTGTCCGCTCTCGATAAGCTCGGCGACGACCGGCCGAGCGCCGTCGATCGCAATCGCGAATCCGATGCCATTGGCCGATCCCGCGCCAGCGGAGTTCACGCCAATCACCTCGCCACGGAGATTCAGCAATGGGCCGCCGCTATTGCCGGGATTTATCGACGCATCGGTCTGGATCAGGTCGCTGAGCGTCAACCGCTGGGGACCGACATTCGTGATCGTTCGGTCAAGCGCGCTCACCACGCCCACCGTAACCGTGGGTCCGCCGGGCAAGTCCAGCGCATGGCCAATGGCGACCACCCACTCGCCGATTCGCAGACCCCCTGAGCTTCCGAGCGAAAGCGGTCGCAGGCCGTCCGCATCCACTCGCAGCACGGCCAGGTCGGTCTGGGGATCACGGCCGACCACGCTGGCTTCAAACAGCTCGCCCGTGTCGGTGGTGACGACGATCTGCTGCGCACCGGCGACGACGTGATTGTTCGTGATGATCAGACCCTCGGCGTCAATGACGAATCCGGTGCCAACGCCGCCGGAGGGCATGGTCCGGCCACTGTTGTCGCGTGCCGCCGACTCGGTGGCGATGTGCACGATTGACGGTCGAGCAAGCTGCACCAGGTCCGGAACGCTCAGCTCCGCCCGACGGTCCGCGTCGAATGACGTTGACGCTTCCCGCGACGCCACGGACGCAAGGGACGGCGCCCACGCTGAAACTCCGGCAGCGGGTGCAACCCGGTCCGTCGCGTTCGAGCCGGCGCCAAGCGGGCTCACGGCCTCCGGCGCGGCGAGGGCAACCGAAAACCGGGAGTTGTCGTCGGGCGCCTGGCAGGCTGCGACCAGGGCAAGAACTGCGGCTGCGGCCAGTACGGCACAGAGCAGCCGCGCCGGTGCCTTTGCCAACCATGCCTGTCCGTCCATACGTCAACGATGATTGCCGGCAGGTACGATTTCGGGGAGAACGACCACGGTTCTCAGCAGACACTCATGAAGCCGCGAGCAAGCGACCCGGAGGCGTTTCTGCAGCCAGGCGCCGTCACCCTGCCAAAGGGTGACTGGTACGTGGAACCGCCCGTCGACGGCGACTACGACATCAACGCCCAGACGGACGGCGCCCGCGGCCAGTACATCAGCATGACCTACCCGGAGGGCTTTCAGGCCTGCGTCCACATCGATGACCTGGGCGTCCTGCGTTGCCAGCTTTACCGCTACAACGGCGCCTGGCCCTGCGACGTGGACTACGCCAACCTGCGCATCCGCTTTCGCGGGGTCACCGGCTCCGCATGAAGCCCGCCACGCCGCCACAAGAGGCCATCGTCCAGGCGGTTTCCCGCGCCCTTGCCGAAGACATCGGCGCCGGCGATCTCACCAGCCAGGCTGTCGTCCCGGAGCGCGCACGCTTCCGCGCCGCCCTCACCGCCCGCGAACCGCTCACGCTGGCCGGGATGCCGGTCGTTCAGGAGGTCTACCGCCAGCTCGGCGACCCCGAGGCGCTCGACGACGCCGTCCTGGAAGGCGCCCACCTCCGGCTAGGTGAAATCGCGGGCAACATCGACACGAACGCCCGCCTGGCCCTCACCGGCGAACGCACCGCCCTCAACTTCCTCCAGCGCCTCAGCGGCATCGCCACGCTCACCCGAACATTCGTCGACCAGGTTGCGGGAACCGGCGCCTGCATCCTCGACACCCGCAAGACCGTCCCCGGCCTTCGCGCCCTGGACAAGTACGCCGTCGCCATGGGCGGCGGCGTCAATCACCGCTTCGGTCTCTTCGACGCCATCCTCATCAAGGACAACCACATCGCCGCGGCCGGCGGCGTTTCGTTTGCCCTGCGCGCCGCGCAAACGGCCGGCCGGAACGGCGTTCGTGTTCAGATCGAAGTGGACACGCTCGACCAGCTGGACGAGGCGCTAGCCGCCGGCGCTGAGTTCATCCTGCTCGACAACATGACCCCGGCCCAGGTCCGCACGGCCGTGAATCGAGCCGCGGGGAACGCCCGCCTGGAAGTTAGCGGCCTCGTCAACCTGGGCAACGTGCGCGCCTACGCCGAAACCGGTGTCCACGACATCTCCGTCGGCTCGCTCACCCACTCGGCCCGCGCCGTCGATATCGGCCTGGACGCTTCCGAACTGTCCTAGCCGTCATTCAGTCGGCGGACGGAATCCCGGGCTTCAACCCGCGAACAGCGGCGCCGTCCGCGGCCACGAGCGCTCGTGGGCCAGCAACCGCCGCTTCACGTCCAGCCCCCGCGAATATCCCCCCAGCCCGCGAGCGGCCACGACGCGGTGGCACGGAATGAACACCAGGAGGTTGTTGGCGCCAATCGCCGTGCCCACGGCCCGCGTAGCCCGCGGCTGCGCGAGTTCCCCGGCAACCCAGCGATAGCTCTGGACCTCCCCAAACGGTATCTCCCGCAAAATGCCCCAGGTCCGCTGCTGAAACCCGGTGCCGGCGCGTCGGTCCAGCGGGACATCCAGGCGCTGCCGGCCGGTCATCAGGTATTCCCACAGCTGCTCCAGCCCGTTGCCGGCGATCTGGGGCGCGCTCCAGCCGGCGGCGGCAACCGAAGGCTCGGCCAGGCGGCGCGTATGCAACCGCTGCGCGCCCCGCGAGCGGTGACGCGCCGCTGTCGACCCCGCGCGCAACTCGTCCACGCACGCTGCCTCGGAGGAATGCGCCAGCGTGGCGCTTACCAGGCCAACCTCGGTGGCTGCCACGCCACACCAGTCCCACGACTCGATACGGCGGGCGACCAGGGCGATCTCCTGGATCTCGCCCGTCATCGGTCAGGCGGCTGACGCGCCCGGCACCGGAACGAAGTCGAGGATGCCCGCCACGATCGCGCGCGTGTCCACGCTGCGAATGCGCGCGGCCGGGCTCACAATCACCCGGTGCGACAGCACCGCCTCCGCCAGCCGCTTCACGTCGTCCGGAACCACGTAGTCGCGTCCGGCGACGGCGGCCAGCGCTTGTCCGGCGCGAAACAGGCCCAGGCTGCCGCGCGGACTCGCGCCCAGGTACACGTCGTTGTGCTCACGCGTCGCGCGGCTGATGTCCACGATGTAGTTCGACACCAGCGGGTCCACATACACGTCTTTCACCGCTTCTTGCGCGGCGAACACTTCCTCCAGCGTCACAACCTGCTGAATGTCGTCGATAGGCCGTTCGCGCTGTTGCGCCGCCAGCACCTGCAACTCGTCCACACGGTCGGGATAGCCAAGGTTGACCCGCATCAGAAAGCGGTCCAGCTGTGCCTCCGGCAGGGGAAATGTGCCTTCGTATTCGATTGGGTTCTGGGTTGCCAGCACCAGGAACGGCTCCGGCAGCGCGTACGTCTCGCCGTCAACCGTGATCTGGCGTTCCTCCATCGCCTCCAGCAGCGCCGATTGGGTCTTGGGCGTGGCGCGGTTGACTTCGTCCGCCAGGACGATCTGGGCCATCACCGGCCCTTCGCGAAACTCGAACTCTCGCGTCTTCTGGTTGAATATCGTCACCCCGGTCACGTCGCTCGGCAGCAGGTCCGGCGTGAACTGGACGCGCTTGAATATCAGCCCGACCGAGCGCGCGATGGCCTTGGCCAGCGTGGTTTTGCCCACGCCCGGCACGTCCTCGATCAGGATGTGCCCGTCCGCAAGCATCGCCACCGCCACAAGCTCGATGGCATCGCGCTTGCCCACGATGACCGTGGCCACGTTGTCGATGATCCGGTTCGCAACCGTGCGAATGTCTTGCATGCCGGCTCTCAGGCGGGGCGGCGCGGCCCGGGTGTGCCGCTTGGAGAAGGTGCGGCAATATAGCCGACCGGTGTCGAACGGTATTCCGCTCGCACCGGCAAATTGACGGCTTGCGCCGGCAGCGTCACATTAGTGGCGCCGCGCGAGCCGGCGGTCGGCGGGGATAGTTGAGTGGTACAACATGGGCTTCCCAAGCCTAAAACGCGGGTTCGATTCCCGTTCCCCGCTCCAACCCAACAGCGGCTACGGCGTTTATGACGGTTCGCGCCCGACTTCGGGCATCCATGCAGCCTGGCTGCCCATAAGCGCACGCTCGTGACCGGCCGCGTCGACTCGTTTGATCGAGTGGCCGGGAGCGGGATCTAGCCCTCGTCCTGAATCGTCGGCAACACAAACTGCCGAACCGAGTCCCGGCCCAGCACGATCAGCTTCCCGTCGATCTCGCTCACCCAGATCGACCGGATGTCCGCGAAGAAATCGTCCGATCCGGCGTACTTGAACTGTCGCACGAACTCGCCCGCCGATTCTTCCCGCTTGTCGATCTCCACGATCCGTTTGTTGGCTGAATCAATCAGGTAAAGGCTGTTGGTATCGACCTCCGTGAAAATGCGCGTGGCCTTTAGCGAGGTGCCGTCGAGGCCGCTGATCTCAAACGCTTCACGCTGCCCGCCGCGGAGTCGCAAGACGGTCCCGTCCGACATCAACACGAAGATGTCGCCGTCGATGGCCATGTCGATCGCGCTGCTCAGGTCAACGTCCGCGCTCGTCGATACGTACGAGCTTGGCGCAACCTCGTAGCCACCGGCGGTGGCCTGGTACTTATGGATCTCATTGGCGCCCGGATCCAGGACGTAGAAATTGTTGTTGTAGTTGTCAAAAGCCACCGGCGTCCGCCACGTCTCTGTTCCGGTGATTCGCAACAGCCGTGGATTCTGATCCGGCTGAAGACTTACCAGGTTGTAGCGACTGTCCAGTACCAGCACGCTCAGAGCCCGGTTCACCACCGCCAGCGGATCCTGAACCGTGATACTGCTGACCACGTCGCCTTTCCGGAGCACGGTGGCGCCCTGGCGGGCCGTCTCGAAGGACACGACGCGACCGGTCGTGGCATCGATGACGTACTTGGCGTCGACGCGAACGTCCATCTGCTCCGCCGCGCTGCCCACGCCGGCGCTGTCAAAGTCGCCGATGGTGGCGCTGGTAACCACCGTTCGCACGCGGTTCAGGCGATCTTCTTCACGGCCAATCTCACTGAGCAGTCGGTTGATATCGGGCGCCAGCGTGCGGTCCAGGTCGGCGGTCAGCGCCTCATTCGCCAGGTCCTTGGCGTCGCGAAGAATCAGCAGCGTGGCCGAGCGATTTTCGTCGGGCGGGCGGTCCCGCGCTTCGCGGTAGAGGGCCTCGGCGTCGGCAAACAGCTCGGTGGCGCGCTCTGGGCCCACCGCCGGTGACTGCGCGGTTTCCACGGCGTCTCCAACCTGTCCCCCCGCCGCGCTGTCCGGCGAGCCGGCGTCCGGCGAACTGGGCGTCGATTCGCTGTTTCGCAATACCAACACCGCGGCCATCACGATCAGGAGCACAAGCGAGATCCCGAACAACAGCGTTCCGGGACCCGGCAATGAGCGCCGCGGCCGATATCGGAAGGGATCTTGGCCGCCCTGCAACGGTTGGCCAACGGCGCTCAGGGCCGGCGCCGATTGCGGCGATCCCGCGCTCGCACTCTCAGTACCGCGAGGTCCGGACGCGCGCAGCGAGTGGATGCTCGACCAATCGTCATCCGCAACGTCCGCCGCCGCAGGGGCCGCGGCCGCTGTCGGCGGAGGCGGCCGCATGGGCGGCGGCTCGGGATCCGAGCGACCCGTCACCATCCGCACCAGCCCGCGCACCGCCACCACCGGCAGGACCAGGATCATCAGGGCCAAGGTAAACGGAAGACTGACAAGCCGCTGGATCGTGGAACGCGGCGGCGGCTCCGCGGCCAGGCCCCCGCCCGCGTAACCGAAGCGATCAGCCGCGGGTGCATCCGCTGCCTGGTCTCGTGGGTGACTGGCCCGGCCGTTCGTGGACACCGCGGAACCTGAAGCTGTCGACATCCAGTGATCGTCGGCCGCTGGCGCCGTGACCGGCGCGGACGCTTCCACGCTGACGCGAAGCACCAGGATGTCGCAATGCGCGCCCCCACGCTGTGCGACCAATGAACAAAGGTCGTGGGCGGCGCGCTGGGCGCTCCGGCCCTGCAGCAGCCCCTGGATCTCACGCTCGGTCAGGGCCCGTCGCACATCCGTGGACGCCAGCACCACCACGTCGCCAGGGTCCAACTCCACGCGGAAGATCTCCACGTCCTGCTCGGGAACCGGATCGCCCATGCCCGCAGGCGGCGACTCGTCCGGCAGCGCATTGAGGATGCCGTCGCGCAGGACAAAGACCTGGCTCGGCAACATCTGCGCCAGGTAGATCTGGTCGCCGGCGTGGACGGCGCCTGTAGCTCCGAAACTCTGGCCCGGATCCGTGAGTTCCACGTCGATCGCCGTCCGCTGCGCTGCCAGACGCACGCCTTGCACCAGGCCGCCCGCGATCCCCTCCGACTCGTCCGAGTAGTAGCTCGAAGCGACGGCCTGTCCAAATGAGGCGGCCTGGCTGTCGTCACCGCCTTGGATCAGGACATACAGGTCACCAAGACCCTGGCGCCCTACGGGCTCGCGATGCGTGTGGATCCGGGGACTGTCTTGCCGTGTGACACCCCCGCGAAGGGCGGCCGACCCTAGATCAACGGCGAGCGCCATGAGTTCCAGCGAGTGGTGATATCAGGTCGGGGCGGGGTGCCGCCCGCTGTACTGAATGATATTGTCGCGTGCATGCCCCTATGCTAGCGTGACACACGAGTAAGGCTCGTTGCCTGCCAGTTTCGGGAGTTGCCCCTGCGTTCACCATTGCCCCGTGCTGACCATCGACCGCGTGCACGCGGTCCGCGAATCAATGAACAGATTCGCATTCGGCAAGTCCGCCTGATTTCTGAGAACGGCGAACAGATTGGAATTACTCCGACCCCGTTAGCGCTGGAGATGGCGCGCGACCAGGGCCTTGACCTCGTCGAAATCGCGCCGGATTCCCAACCCCCCGTCGCTAAAATCCTTGACTACGGCAAGTTCCGCTACGAGCAGAATCGGCGGAAGGCCGAAAACAAGCGGCGCCAGAAAGCCGGCACCGTCAAGGAAGTCCGCTTCGGACCCCGCACCGGCGATCACGACATCCAGTTCAAGATCAAGCGGCTCGAAAAATTCCTGCGCCAGGGAAACAAGGTCAAAGCCTGGGTCCGCATGCGCGGCCGCGAATTGGCCCACCCCGAAGTCGCCCTGCGCGTGCTCGAACGCGTCAAGACCAGCCTGGAACCCTACGGCGTGATCGAGCGCGACATCACCCGCGAGCAGGATGGCCGCGTCTTGAGCATCATCATGGCCCCGCAAGGCAAGAACTAGCGGCAGCAACCCCGCGGCCTGGAGTCGGTATGTCCGCGTCGGTGCGATGGCACCCGGAGGAACAGCGCAATCCTGACGGCAGCGTCCGCCGCGTCCAGGCGGCTTGGCTTGTCGCGGAACCTACCGAGGACGAACCCCGGCGACGCTACCTCGCCTACCTCGGCAACAATCCGCACGTCACCCGGCAGGTCCGGGAGGAATGCCAGGTTCTGTATCCTGAGGTCCAGATTGACTGGACCGCCGTGGCGCGGGCCCTTGAACACCCCCCGCCCATCGAAGGACTCGACCTTGAGACGCTGGCGCAGCGCTGGGCCCAAATGGCTGCCAACCAGGGGCTGGACCCGATGGAAGTCGAAATCCGCATCGGAGGCGGTTGGAAGCGCCCCCTCTCCAACCTGGCCCGGCTGCTCTCGGATTCCGCCGCCGTCGCCCGCATGGAACGCACGTCCGGCTCCATCCTTGCCTACATGCTCCAGTTTCACCCCGACTACGCCTACGCCCTCACCAAGCTGGGCCTGCTCATGACCGGCCGGCACTCCGAGCTCGAGCAGCTGGAAACCAAGGAGGCTGCGGAGTTGAAAGGCGCCCCGCGCGCGCGTCAGGTCGAGTTCTGGCGCGCCCAAGCCGAGCGGATCGCAACCTCGCTGAATACCTAGCCGCACCCCCGCGGCCGCATCTCCCCACTTTTGCCAGCGCCACTCGCATTCGTCACCTCGGAGGTCCCTATGTCAGCCGTACCCGCATCCACCTGGTCACGTCGTACCCATACCTGCGGTGCGCTGCGGCGCGACGACGCCGGCTCCACCGTCGTCCTCAACGGCTGGGTGAACCGCCGCCGTGATCAGGGCGGCCTGATCTTCATCGACCTCCGCGATCGCTACGGCATCACCCAGGTCGTCATCAACCGTGACGACAACGCCGAAGCCCACGAGGCCGCCTCGCGCGCCCGCTCCGAATACGTCCTTGCCGTCACCGGTCAGGTCCGCGAACGCCCCGCCGGCACCACCAACCCCGACCTGGCCACCGGCGAAATCGAAGTCGGCGATGTCCAACGCGTCGAAATCCTCGCCGCCTCCCAGCCCCCACCATTCGAAATCACCTCCGACCGCGGCATCGACGAGTCGGTCCGCCTCACCCACCGCTACCTGGACCTCCGGCGCCAGCGCATGCGCGAACTCACCGAACTCCGCTTCAACATCACCCGCGTCATGCGCGAGTTCCTCTGGGAGCGCGACTTCCTGGAACTGGAAACCCCCACCCTGGTCAAGAGCACGCCCGAGGGCGCCCGCGACTTCATCGTGCCCAGCCGCCACTACCCCGGCCAGGCCTACGCCCTCCCGCAGTCGCCCCAGCAGCTCAAGCAGTTGCTGATGGTCGCCGGGCTGGACCGCTACTTCCAGCTCGCCCGCTGCTACCGCGACGAAGACCTGCGCGCCGACCGCACCGCAGAGTTCACCCAGCTCGACATCGAGATGGCCTTCGTCGAGCGCGAGGACATCCTGGAACTCATCGAAACGCTCTACCTCCGTCTGGCCCGCGAACTCTCCGACAAGCGCCTCTTGCAGGAACCCTTCCCCCGCATCACCTACGCCGACGCCATGGACCGCTACGGCACCGACAAGGCCGACCTTCGCTTTGGCCTGGAACTGGTGGACGTCAGCGACGCCGCCACCGGTCACGGCTTCCGCGTCTTCGACCAGGTCGTCGATTCCGGCGGCGTCATCAAGGCTGTCGTCGCTCCGGGCTCAGCTGCCTTCACCCGCCGCGAAGTCGACCGGCTGCAAGACGTGGTCAAGGCCCACGGCGCCGCCGGCCTCGCCACCGTGGCCCTAAACAGCGACGGCACCCTCCGTTCGCCCCTGGCCCGCTTCTTCGGCGACGACGGCTTGCGCGCCCTGGCCGGCGCGGCCGGCGCCGAGCAAGGCGACCTGGTCTGCCTGGTCGCCGACAAGGTCGAGACCGCCAACGCCGCGCTCGGTGAACTTCGCCTCGCCCTGGGCGACAAGCTGGGCCTGATCGACCCCGACGTCCTGGCCTTCGGCTGGATCATCGACTTCCCGCTCTTCGAACCCAACGAGGAAACCGGCGGCCTCACCTTCTCCCACAACCCCTTCTGCTCCCCCGCCGACGACTCGTTCGACCTGCTCTACACCGACCCCGCCAAAGCGACCGCCAAGCAGTACGACCTCGTCTGCAACGGCCACGAGATCGGCGGCGGCTCCATCCGCGCCCACCGCGCCAAAGACCTGCACCGCATCTACCAGGTCATGGGCTTCGACGAAGACAGCATCCAGGAACAGATCGGCCACATGCTCCAGGCCTTCGAATACGGTGCCCCGCCCCACGGCGGCATCGCCATGGGCCTCGACCGCATTGCCATGATCTTCGGCGACACCGCCAACCTCCGCGACATCACCGTCTTCCCCAAAAACCAGGCCGGCATCGACCTCATGCTCCAATCCCCCTCCCCCATCGACCCCGAGCAGTTGAACGAACTCGGGATGAAGCTACGCTAGGCGGCAACCAATGAGCTGACAGCCGAGGGCGGCGTATGTCAGACGACAGCCTTGATGCCACGTACTCAGAAGAGCAGGCAAAGCTGGCGCGTGTAATTGAGCACATCCGCGCGGAGCAGATACGATCGGAGAACCGACTTCAGACTCACGCTGCCGACCGTTCAGCGCGTGCAGCCTTACGCGACGCTCTGCAGCCCGAGCAAGCCACCTTAGAGGCATCCCTTAAGCAACCATACTTCGGTCGAATGGACTATGTCCGAACGGACGATAACAGACACCTTGGCTCGCAAGAGCACGTAGTCTACATCGGGGCCCACCATATCGACAATACTAATGTTTACTCTTGGACCGCGCCTGTGGCCAGAATGTGGTACACAGAAGATTCTGGCTATGAAGCCCCGTCTGGCTACATAGCAGTCAGACTTGACCTGAAACGCTTCCTCAGAATACGCGATGAAGAAGTAGTCGAAATCAACGACAGATACCGGAGAGTACTACCAGCCAGAACCAAAGTTAGCGAGTTGCACCTTGCCGAAATCCTGGATGCCACCGGCGGTGATGATGATCGCCTGAAAGTGATCATCGAGACAATCGAGCCTCATCAGTATGCGGCAATAGCAAATCAGGACGACCGCACACTCATTGTGCAGGGTTCTGCGGGAAGCGGCAAATCGGAAATCGGATTGCATCGTATCGCCTACTTGCTGTCGCCCTTTAATGACATCGAGGAACGAAACCGGCCTGATCCTGAAACAACGCTGTTCGTCGGACCATCGCAGTCGTTCTTGGAATACGCAGGCGATGTCCTTCCCACACTCGGAGTACGGCAAGCAGTTCGGCAGGTAACCTTCGCTGAATGGCGTCGGGACCACCGCACATTTAGAGTTCGAATCGGCAGTGGCATCTGGAATGAGTTGCTCAACCGCGGACGCCTCAGAAGATTCGATGAGAATATAGAGCGATTCAAAAGCTCTTTAGCTATGGCCGATGCTCTGGATCGATGGGTCCGCAGGCTTATGGCCAAAGTCAGACGCGATTGCCGAACTCTCTCGACGCACATCCGGCTGGGACCCGAAGTCCGAGTGGAACTCAGGCAGGATCAGATACGATCTGCTCTCAATACGTCGCTTTCCGCAGCACCCGTAGGAAATCGTCTCAACGAACGAAGGCAGGCGTTTATCCGATCAATCGTCGATATGATATTGGCGAGTACAAACGCCGGTCGACGACTTCCACCCGAGGAGGCAGCTCGTCAACGGCGAGCGACGACCCGGACAGTATCTGAGTGGTGCGACGAGTCCTGGCCGCGTTTTGATGCACGTCGCGAGTATGTAGCGTTGCTTCGCGACTCGGAACTTCTGCTCGCCGTCGCCCAAGGCACACTATCGGAGAAAGACGTGCAAGTCCTTGCAGAATCAACCGGGCGAGTGCTTTCGGCTGGATTCCAGGACTCGGACGAGAGTGCCTTGACGTATCTGGACCATCTGTTCAACGGGACCATTGAGCGGAGGTACCGGCACATCGTCGTGGATGAAGCGCAGGACATTTCGCCGATTGAGTTCAAACTGCTGAGCCTAGCTTCAATAAACAACTCGTTTACGATTCTCGGTGATACAGCCCAGCGGCTCACGCCCTACCGAGGAATCCACCGGTGGCGGTCACTCGATCGAATCTTGGGTCGGTCTGATATCACGGTACAACACGCCAGGACTTCCTACCGGTCGAATAAGCACATAACTCGGTTCAACAATCGTATCCTTAGACTCTTCGAATCTACCTTGCCGGCACCTATTCCATTCGACCGTGAAGGCAGTCGGGTCGAGTATCACCATCACGAGAACATTCACGCAATGCAGCGGAGAGTAGTCGAAGACATTGGCAGAATCCGTTCCGAACCCAAGATGTCTGATGCCAGAATCGCACTTCTGGCCCGGGATACCAGGAACCTAAAGATGTTAGAGAATTACTGTAAAGTTCTCGGTCGAGACGATGTCCTGAGAATCGGACAGGACCACTACGTTAACTCTCGTACCGTGCTGGCACGAATACCAGACGTGCGGGGGCTAGAGTATGATGCTGTCATCGTGCTGGGCGTCAACGAGGCTTTTGCTAACACGCTCTTCAACCAGAAGCTGCTCTACCAAGCCACTACCAGAGCGAGGCACTACCTGGCAATTCACTGGTCGGGGAAGATCTCTCCCATTCTTAGCTCAATATCCGATCGCGGAGTTCGCAAGGTTGACCGTCGGAGACGGTAGGATGCCTTGCGTGGATTTGGGAATAGCGAGATTGTAGAAAACTCCGGCTCGGCCGTACCAGATTGCATGCGTACAACTAGATCTGTGACGTTTGCGTTTCCGTGTCAAGAAGTCCATTTAGCCATTCTCGCGCCTCAGCCATCTCCTCCGCACTCACCTGGTGAGCCATCGGGTACTCCCGATACGTCAAGTCCACCCCATGCCGCTCCAGCAGGTCACGCGTCCTTCGTCCCGCCTCCACCGGAATGATGTCGTCATACACGCCATGCGCCACGAACGCCGGGCGTCCCACCAGGTTGCCTGCGTCCGGCTCCACCTCGATCGGGAAGTAGCCGCTCAACGCGATTACCCCCGCCACGCTGTCCGGACGCAGCGCCTGCGCCCCCAGCGACATCACCGCGCCCTGGCTGAACCCCAGTAGCACGACTCGCTCGGGATCGATCGGGTAAGCGGCTTTGACCCTATCCAGGAACTCGGCCAGCGCGTCCAGGCTGGCCCGCAGCGTTGCCTCGTCCAGGCGCCGCGGCTCTCGCAGCCGGTACCACTCGTACCCGCCCGCCATCACCCCGCCCAGTTCCAGCGGCGCCTGCACCGAAATCACCAGAAAATCGTCCCGCTCGAACTCATAAGCCAGCGGCAAAATCCCCGCCGCGCTGTCCCCCCGACCGTGCAGCAACACCACCGTCGGATAGGCGTCCGCACGACTTCGGGGCGAAATCAGTTCGTGGTGCAGGTTTGCCGCCACTGGATCAACGTCGTTGGTCATCTACCGCATCCTCCGGCAACCCGCGTCACGAAACTAAGCGCAGCCGGTGGCCACGGCCAACGCCCGGCACACCTGACGCATCTTCGCCGGACTCAGAGACCCGACATAGCGGTGCAACGACCGCTGCTCCACCGTCTGCACGTGATCCAGGTTGACGGCGGAATCGTGCCGCAGCCCTTCGTCCGTACCGACTATCACCTCACTCGGCAGCCCCCGTATCGTCGACGTGATCGGCGCAACCATCGCCGTGTGCAGCAGCGGGAGCACCTCCTGCCGCGTCAGCACGACCACCGGCCGCCGCTTGTCGGGCCGTTTGAAGCCGTAGTGCCAGATCTCGCCGCGCCGCGGCCCGTTGGCTAGTCCTGCGGCCACACGCCCTCGACAGTCCACCCGTCAAGCTCGGCGTCCAGCGCGGCGGCGCCTTCGCCGTAGCCCGCACGGTAGCGGTCGGCAATCACCTCCGCTTCCTTGCGGACCAGGTACTCCGCCGCCGCCTCCCGCAACACCGCCGAGCGCCCGTGCTCCCGCACTGCCGGATCCCGGTCCAGCCGCTCCAGCAGCGCCTCGTCAAACGTCACTTGTATAGCCTTCATGTACATCATCATACAACACTAGAAATACACATCATCATCCAGCAATGGGTCGCTGCACCTCTCCAATTCCGAGCCCAGCCCTTTCCCTATTCCGCGCCAGCGTGAGAACGTCAGGCGACTCGCTGTCAGGTTTCGCAGCGACGCCGGTCCTGCGAAAAAGCCGTAGAGAGTCAATCCCTTAGCCGACCTTGATGCTAGACCGCACTTCACGACGCGTCGGCGCGTCGCCGAGCCGTCGACTGCGGAAAGCTGGCTCGCGGGGCCGGGGCGTAAGCGACCGCTCAAGCGCATTTCGCCGTCATACGCTCCGGATGGCGACCGGATAACGCGCCAGCTGCGCGTCCATGGTCAGCAGCGTGATGTTCTCGACTTGCGCTTGCGCCACGAGAATCCGATCAAACGGGTCGTTGTGGATCGGCGGCAGCTGGCCGACCGCAAGCGTGTGATCCGAGCGAATCGCAAGTTCGCCGTAACCGTTTCGCAGAAGGCCGTCTCGCAATTGCCGCGGGTCAAAGCGAAAGTCGCTCCTGCCAAGCGCGCTCTTGATCACGACCTCCCAGATGCTCGCCGTGCTGAACGTCAGATCCGTGGCGGGATCGCGCAAAAGGTTCTGAGTTTCCGGCGTCAACCGTTGTGGCTCGCCCGCCGCCCACAACAAGACGTGCGTGTCGAGTAGGTACGTCAAGCCGTCGTCCCGAAAATCTTCTCGATCTCGGGACCGCCCATGCTGTCGAAGTCGTCGGGAACGTTGATCTGTCCCGCCATGAACCCCAACCGGGATGGCACTGGCTCGTCCGGCACTTCAAAGCCAAACTCACGCCGCAGGCGCTCATACACCTCCCGCGCCTCGGGACGGCCCAGGGCCACGGCTTCCCGCAGTTGCTTCAAGTTCGCCCCGTCGTACAGCAGCTCAACCACGTCCGCGATGAAATCCTCGATCTGGGAGTCGCTGACCTCGTGCTGCACGGCCCACCGCCAGAACTTCGCCATCTGCTCATCGTCGGGATGGCTATAGTCCTCCGGCTGCATGCCCGCCACCGCCCAGGGCTTTCCGAGGCGAAAGTCCGGGTTTATCGAATCCTTGTAGGTCCACATCTGTAGTCCTGCCATTAGCGCCGCGCAAATGAACGCCCCGTTGGGGGTGTCTCGGCCGGGTCGAGTGCCGCCGCCGTTCCTCGTCCGACGCTTGTCCATCCCGTCCAGGTACCGCTCCACCTCGTGCTTGAGCCCATAGCTCGAACGCCTGGGCGGGGCCGGCCCATTGAATCGACGTGCCCATACACACCCCTGCAGCCGATAGCTGAGCGACACCCGCCCCTCCGCGAAGTACTCCAGCGTGTTGCGAATACCGGCCTCGCACTGCCTGCCGGCCCGCAATTCCTGCCGTGCGGACTCCAGGTCATCGGGCAAATGCTCCGGCTCCCAACGTCCTGACTGTCTGCCGTCGGGTGAAACGAAGCGACGACGGCGCCATGTCTGACCCAGACCATGCGAGTTGAGCGAGGGGTGCTCGTCCAGCACCCGCTCGCGTTCCAAATCGAAGAGTCCCCGGTCCGAGAGCAGCCTGGCCGCCCGCAACCACAGACGTTGACTCTTCGTCATTGAAGCCCTAGGGATTTGCAAGAATACCCAGGGAGTTTAGCTCACCGTCAATGCGTGCCGAAATGTCGGGATTCTGTTGTCCCGACCAGGTGACCTTGATACAACGCCCCTGGCCCTCCAACCCCGGCCACTTCACCACCCCTCGCCTTGCGGAGTGTCCAGACCGGACACATGGTTTACATGCGTTCGGGGACATGGTTTACACATGTGGGCGGGATGGCGGAGATCGACGACGGGCAGGTGATCGATCCTAAAGCGCACGTTCCAACAGCCGTCGATAGTCGCCGATCCGCTGCGCGGCCGAGCCTATCCCTCGTCTGATTCGATGGACGCCTCGACGCAGGCACTCATGCGCGCGAAACCAACGCACGCCTGGCACAGCGCCAGTTCGGGCGATGCGCGCGTGAAGCGCCACTGGCTCGGCGGTCCGTCCGGCCAGCCGGCGCAGTTCCGGCAGAAGTGCCAGTAGTGCCGAAGTTGCCAGACCGTCGGCGGAACGTCGCGCTCGCGGGCGCGGCCGAGTCTGCGGTAAAGGCGATAGGACGAGATGACCGCACCACCAGCGACGCGCGCGGCATCTCAGCGTATCCCAGGCGCCCGGGGGCGAGCTCTTCCCGACCACAATCCCTCGTCCGTGAGTTGGTGGTCGCTCAGCTTGATCCCCGGCATTCCAGTTCAGCCCTGGCAGTCCAGGCCCCATCCCCGTTCCCGGTGAGCCTGTCGAACCACACCTCGCTTCCCCTGCCTCCCGATCCCGCGCACCCCCTCGACCTCCCGGGCGCACGGCGAAATCCCTGGCCCCCACAGCTGAACTCCGGGAGACTCGCATCGCCGAAAACTGAACACATGCCGCCGAAAACTGAACACATTACCCGCCAAACTGAACACATCTGGCCCAAAAGTGAACACATTCGGCCAAAAACTGAACACATTGGCCCGGCCGAGTGAACACATGCGACAGCGCGACGAGTACCGCCGCCCCGTCCCGCCGCTTCCACCCCGCCCGTTCGCTCCGAGATCCCCGAGCCCGCCCTCGGCCTGTGACATGGCATCCGCGGACATACGTCCAGGTCGTCCAATCGCCTCGCCAGTCAGCCACCGTCGGCCGAGTGCCAACCTGAGGCCGCCCAGCGGTGATAATCCCCTGCCGGCATTGAACGCCGGCAGTGCGCGAGTTCGAGCAGGTCGAACCGCCGTCAACGTCGAGTCAGGGTGGACGCGTGATTGACATTGGCCCGCAGTACCAGGGCGACGACGACTTCACACGGCGCATGCGCTGGCATCAGAGTTGGTATCGCGCCCGCGTGTTGCGGGTTCCGCACGGCACTGGACCGCGGGTAACGTCGCGAACGCTATACGGCAACATGCTGAACGATCACGCGGCGTCGCGTGGGCTCAACTTCCTCACGCCCGACATCTTCCAACTGGCCAGGCAGCGGGCCGCGGCCGGAACCGGGGCGGTCGAAGAGTTCCGCTTGATGCGCAACATGCTGTCCAGCCAGCCCATGGCCTTCAACCTCTTCGGGGAGTTGGCGCTCAACCACGACCTGGCGACCGAATTGGTCCGCGCGCTCTGGGGCGCGCACGTGAAGCGCGTGACCGATGTGCGGTTCGAATGGGCGCCCCAGCCAGCCGACGAGTATCTGGACGACCGCACCGCATTCGACGTCTTCATCGAATACGAGGGTGATGGAGACCACGCTGGATTCATCGGCATTGAGGTCAAGCTGACCGAGCCGTTTTCCCAACACCGCTACGACAAACCAACCTACCGTCGCTGGATGACCCCCGATAGCCCCTGGCGCGCCGACTCGCGCGATGCTGTTGCCGACATTGAACACAACCAGCTATGGCGCGACCACCTGCTCGCATGGTCGGTGCTTCAACACCGGTCACGCCGCTACGCGGCCGGCCACCTGTCGGTCGTGTTTCACCCGGAAGACCACCGCTGTCGCGGCGTGATCGACCGCTACCGGACGCTCCTGCGCAGCCAAGCCACGTTTTCGGCATTCGATCTCTCGCAGGTGATATCGGCCTGGCGCCCGTTCGCCGGTGAGTGGTTGCAAACGTTCGCCGAGCGCTACCTGGCGCTCGATACAAGCGACCTGCAGCTCAACCAAACCTGGCCCGCGACCTCACCTTCGCCTTGAAACCAACGGCCCGTCAGATCGGTCACGTTGGCCTCGTCATGCCTGCCACCCCAGGCTCTCCTCTGCTTCCGAGGATTCTGAGGTTCATCACACCGGAATCGTGGAGTCGGCCGAACGCTGGCTGGGGGCAACCAGCCGCTGGAGACCCACGTCCAGCGTCGCAAGCTGTCCGCCGTGCTGAATGGCGGCGGCCAACAACACGGCGTCGCTGATCTGTCGATACCCCTGCAGCCTGGATCCAATGGCACCGGGCAGGTCGACAACCGACCGGTCCAGCGGCCAGAACGTGTGCCGGCCCAGACGCCTCAGGTTGGCCAGGATTTCGATGGCGTCCAGCGGGCCGACCGTATGCCCGACAACCGACGGACTACAGGACACCCGTACAAAGCCCGCCTCTGTCAACGTGCATGTCGCCCAGCCGTCGTCGCGGCGTTTCTGGAACCATGCCCTGGCGGCCGCGTGATGGACATGGTTCGGCCAGGCCAGGGCGATCAGGACGTTAACGTCCAGCAGCGCAGTTACGGCCACTCGTCCTGCGACCGGGCTACGTCCTCACTGGTAATCGGGAGCGCGTCCGCCGGAACGTCGAATACGGTCCGGTCGCGGCTGCCTTCAGTCGCAGAGGAGGTCCTGAACCCGCGGCGGGCCAGTTCCGAGATGGCGCTCCCCAGGCTGCAGCCCCGCTGCCCGGCCAGCGCTCGCGCAACGGCCAGCACGTCATCGTCAATAGTCACCGTCGTCCGCATCTCCGCATCATTACATCAAGACATCAAACCGCCGGATCGCGGTTCGTGAGTCTCGTCAATCAGACCCCATCCCCCGCGGCATTCCGTCGTCGCTCTTCCTCGCCCTCTGAAGACCCGTGCAAAACACCCATCGTCCCCCAAGCCCCCTCCACCATCCCGGCGCCTGCCGAACGAGGCCGGGACCCGGCAGCAGCCAACAGCCCATCGCACCCAGCGTTTCTGAAGAGCCTGTCAAACCCCACCCTCGTTTCCGTTCCTACTCTCCCCCTCTTGGCTAGACTGAGAGCGAGCGATAGACCGCTCGGCGCAGCGATTGGGCGGCAGTGAACCGGGCGCTGGAGCGAATCCTCATTCGCGTGACGCAAGCCGCGGCGCACGCATCGCCTGGATCCCGGGCGGCAACGCGCCGGCCGCAGGCCAGGAGACTGGCCGGAAAGGACCGGGAAGCACGATGAACGTCAAAGCCAGGTACGCCAACGGCGTGCTCACCCCGCTCGAGCCGCTCGACCTGGACGAAGGCAAAGAAGTGATGCTGTCCATTGAAGACACTGAAACGCCCGTCCACGACGCCCCGTGCGTCGGCAACGGCCCGGAGTCCATCGTGCAATTGTTCGAGAGACTCAGAAGCTCCGTTCCCCCAGACGCCTGGGACGACCTCCCCACCGACTTGGCTAAGAACAAGAAGCACTACCTCTACGGCCATCCCAAGGAATGAGCCCTCTTCGGCGAGTCTTCGCGGACGCGGGCTACTGGATCGCTCTCCTGTCCTCCGGTGATCAACTGCACGAACGGGCGGCGACGGTGGCTGCGGGTCTGGAATCTGCAGCAATCGTCACGACGCAGATGGTGTTGGCCGAAGCGCTCAACCACTTGGCGGGGCGAGGCGAGCGGGTTCGAAGCCTTGCCGTACAGATGGTCCGAGAACTGGAAGCCAGGTCCGATGTGCAAGTCATCTCCCAGACAGACACCCAGTTCAGCGCCGCCGTGGAACGTTACGCCGCCCGAAGCGACCAGACATGGAGCCTCACCGACTGCGCCAGCTTCCTTGTCATGGAAGATCGGAACATAACCGACGCGCTGGCCTTCGACCGCGACTTCGAGCAAGCCGGCTTCCGAGCCTTGCTGAGACATACCCGGGGATAACCTCGACCCTCGCCACGAATCAGAGCCACGGCCTCCGGAACCACCGCCCTCGCCGCACGCACCTCCCACCGCCAGCGCGTCGCTCGTTCCCTTCTACCCTTCGCTTCTACACCTCGTCCTCACTTATCTCCCCCTTCCTCACTGGACACCTGCCCCGCCAAGGTGGACACATTTGGATGGAAACAGGACACATTGCCCTCGAAACTGGACACATCCAGCCAAAAACAGGACACATCCGGCGAAAAACTGGACACATTTGCCCAACCGAGTGGACACATGCGGCGACGTGGCAACCACCCGCCGCCACGCCGCCCCTGTCACTCTGAGATCTCCCGCTGAATCTCCTCGCTTATCCATGAGCCCGCTGGTGGCCAGTACCCAATAGGTGTACAATAGGGCGTATCGCCCTATCCCGGTCGGAATCCCTCGTGCCTGCGCTGCTCCTCTACCCGCTGCTTCTGTCGGCCCGTCCCTGGTCGGTCTGCGTCCGGGCCCTGCGCGCCTTCCTGCTAAACCTCATCCCCTTCCTTCCCAGCCGGTCCACCCACCGCCCGGCTTGCCTACTGGCCCCGGGGAGTCCGGCAAGCCACCTGGCCCATACCCGAAACCGGTCCGAAATCCAGTCGCCGCCCCTCGACGCCTCTCATCCCCCACGGCTCAACGCCCGTCGGCACCAAGGCGTTGCGCGCGCCGTGCGCTGCGTCCTGGGCGCCCTGTCCCCAAACTCGCGCCGATTCCCCCGGAAAATCCGCCAAAAGCACTCTCTGGCCAGCGCACCCCCAAAGGGGGTGCGCTGGCCAGAGAGTGCTCCCCCTTTAATCCCCCGTCCGCAGCGCCGCCGCGTCGATGTCCTCACCGCCGGTCGAAAGTCCCAGGGTGTACAGGTTGTAGTAGAGCCCGGCCTTCGCCAGCAGTTCCGCGTGCGTGCCGCGTTCCACGATGCGGCCCTGGTCCATCACCAGCACCTCCGTCGCGTTCCGCACCGTCGAGAGCCGGTGCGCGATCACGAAGCTGGTCCGCCCCCGCATCATCGTCTCCATCGCGTCCTGAATGATCCCCTCGGTCTGCGTGTCCACCGAACTCGTCGCCTCGTCCAGCACCAGCACCCGCGGATCGGTCAGCAGCGCCCGCGCGAACGACACCAGTTGCCGCTGCCCCGTCGACAGCCCGCCGCCTCGTTCCTCGATCGGCGTGTCGTAGCCAAACGGCAGGCTCTCCACGAACTCGTGCAGCCGCACCGCCTTCGCCACCTCGATCACCTCGGCCCGCGTCGCGTCCGCCCGTCCGTAAGCGATGTTGTCGTGAATGCTCCCGCTGAACAGAAACGGCTCCTGCAGCACCAGCCCGATCTGACGCCGCAGCGACTCCTGGCTGACCCACCGCACGTCGTGCCCGTCGATCCTCACCGACCCGTTGGTCGCGTCGTAGAACCGCAGCAACAGGTTGATGATCGTGGTCTTGCCGGCCCCGGTTGCCCCAACCAGCGCGATCCGGTCGCCCGGCTTGGCGACGATCTCGGCCTCGTGCAGCACCGGCCGGCCCGCCTCGTAGGCAAAGCTCACCCGCTCGAACCGAACCTCGCCCCGCACTGGCGGCAACTCCCGGGCGTCGGGCTGGTCGTGCATGGTTTCGTCGGTGTCCAGGATTTCGAACACCCGCTCGGCCGACGTCATCGCCGCCTGGATCGCCCCCCACCGCGTCGCCAACTCCTGCACCGGACCGAAGAACCGCTCGATATACAGCACAAAGGCCGTCACCACCCCCAGCGTCACCGTGTCGGACCCGTCCAGCACGAACGACCCGCCCAGCCACAACACCAGCCCGGTCGAGATAGCCGTGAATATCTCCACCGCCGGCTCGGCCGACGACGTAACCGTCATCGCTCGCATTTGCGACTGCGCCTGGGCGTGATTCACCTCGTCGAAGCGCGCGGCATTCACGTCCTCGCGAGTGAAGGCCTGGATCACGCGCATTCCCAGGATCGATTCGGCCAGCACCCCGTTCAGCGTCGATGTCCGCGTCCGCATTACCCGGTAGGCGGCCTGCGCCACCCGAGCAAACACGACCCCGCTCAGCAGCATGAACGGAGCCACTGCGACCGCGATCAGCGTCAATTCCCAGCTCAACAACGCCATCGCCACCAGGATTCCGATCAGGATCGCCATGTCGGCCACCAGCCCGATCGCCCCCTCGGTCACCGCCTCCCCGACCTGCTCCACGTCCGACGCCATCCGCCCGATCAGCCGCCCCGTGATCTGCCGGTCATAGAACCCCAGCGGCAGGGCCTGGTACTTGCGGAACATCTCCATCCGCATGGCCTGCAACATGCGCTGGCCGAGGTCCGCGTTGACCACCAGCTGGACCGCCGTGCCGCCGGCCTGGCCAAGGGTCACGCCCAGGAAGACCAGCGCAGCCACCGTCAACACCCCGGCGTCGCCGGCTCGGATGCCGTCGTCGATCGCCAACCCGATCAAGGCCGGCTGCGCCATCGTCGTCCCGGCAACGACCAGCACGGTCGCTATGGCAATCAGCAGTCGTCGTCGATCCCGCGCCAGGTATCCCAGCAGGCGCAGCAACACCCGCCGGTCGAAGCCTTCGAAGCCGGACTCTTCCTGGACAAACGTTCCGCGCGCCTGGGACGTCCCCATCCCCATCCCGGACCCCATCCCCGACCCCATCCCCATTCCCATACTCATGCGCCCGCCGCCTCGGCCGCCGCCAGGTCCGCCCGCGCCTCCTCGGCGTGCCGCACCTGCAAGTCGAAGAGGTCACGGTAGAACCCGGGTCTCGAGATCAACTCGGCATGCGTTCCCCGGTCGGCGATTCGACCCTCGTCCACCACCAGGATTTCGTCCGCGTGTTCCACCGAACTGATGCGCTGCGACACGATGAACGTCGTCCGCCCACCTGCTCGCCGTCGCAGCGCCTCCTGGATCCGCCGCTCGGTCTCGGTATCCACGCTGCTGGTCGCGTCGTCCAGGATCAGGATCGCCGACTCCCGCAGCAGCGCCCGCGCAATTGTCAGCCGCTGCCGCTGCCCGCCCGACAGCCCCACGCCGCGCTCTCCAATGACCGTCTCGAATCCCTCGGGCATCTCCAGGATGAAGTCATACGCCTGCGCATCCTTCGCCGCCGCGATCACCTGTTCCAGGTCCGCGTCCGGACTGCCGTACGCGATGTTGTTGCGCACGGTGTCGGAAAACAGGAACGGATCCTGCGGCACGATCGACACCGCCGAGCGCAGGCTCTGCAAGTCAAAGCTCCGCACGTCCTGGCCATCCACCCGCACGCTGCCGCCCGCCGCGTCGTAATAGCGCGGAATCAGATTCAGCAGGCTGGACTTCCCCGAACCGGTCGGGCCCACCACACCGACCACGTCGCCGGTCCCAACCGCCGCGCTGACCCCGGACACAACCGCCCGCCGGTTGAACGCAATGTCCACACCGTCGTAATCCACCCGCCCCCTGATGTTCGCCTGCCTGGCGGCGCCCGGCGGACTCTCGATTCCCACCGGCTCATCCAGCAACCCGAACACTCGATCAGCCGACACCGCTGTGCGCGCCACCTGCTGCACGATGAAGCCCAGCCGCCGCGAAGGCTGAATGAGCCGCGTGAAGTAGTAATAGAACGCCAGCAGCGTGCCCACTGAAATCGCCCCGTCGATGGCCAGCAGCCCGCCGGCCCAGATCACCACCAGCGAGCCAATACCCGTCAGCAGCAGCATCAGCGGCATTGCCTTCGCTCGCAGCCGGATCGGCGCCAGGGCGCGCTGGCGCATCGCTTCAGACTCGACTCCGAACGCCTGGACCTCACGCTCTTCCGTCGCGAACGCCTTGACCACCCGAATGCCGTTCAGGTTCTCCGTCAGCACCCGGGTCAGCTGCGCCTGTTGGCTCCGGTAGGCCAGCCACATCGGCCGCACCACCCGTCCATATACCGTGGCCACCACAACCATCAGCGCCAGGATCACCAGTGCCATCAGCGTCAGCTGCGCGCTGGCAATCACCATTCCCGTCACGATCACGACGTATATGCCAACCGTCCGCACAGCCTCCATTACCCCGTAGCCGGTGAAGCCCTGCACGGTGCGCGTATCACTGATCGCCAGCGTGATCACGTCGCCGCTATCCACCCGGTCGTAGTAGGCGTAAGGCAGTCGCTGCAACTTGTCGTAGACCTCGTTCCGCAGTTGGCGGCTGATTCCCGCCTGGTACCAGCGCTGACAGAACCTCGCCCCGAACAACGCGGCCCCGCGCAGCACAATCAGCCCCGCGGCCAGCGCCGAGAGCCCCACCAGGCGAGGGCGGTCGCCCGCCACGATGCCCTCATCAATTACCCGCGCCAGCACCTGCGGAACGACCAGGTCCATGGCCGCGGAAACCACCCAAACCAGCACGCTGAGCAGCGCCAGCGGCCAGTACGAGCGGATATAGGCGAGCGTTCGCCAGATGGACCTTATGGCTGGCCCTCGTCCTTGGACGCCTTAGTTGTCACTGTCGCCGGACTCGCATCGTCTGCGGCCCCCGTGCTCGACGCTTCCGGCGCATCCGGCAAAGGCGATACGGGCACCCTGCTCGCAGCGGCTGCCATTGCCATACGCGTCCTTCGTCGCTGCATCACGAGGAATTCCCTGAGAAATCCTCGCAGCATCGTCCAAAGCAGCGCCCCAATCGGAATCCCGAAAAGCACGCCCCAAAACCCTGCCGCGATGCCCCCCAGGATCACGCTGGACAGCACCACGATCGGATTCACCCCAATTGTCGTCCCCATGATTCGCGGCTTTACCGCGTTCTCGATCGCCAGCGACGCCAGGGCCAGGGCTACCCCAACCCAGATCGCCAGGTCGAGCCGAACCGTAAACGCCATGATCGTCGGAATCGCAATGCCCACGATCATCCCGAAGAAGGGGATGAACATCAGGATGCCGGTACCGACTGCCACCAGCAGGCCGAACTCCAGTCCGGCGATCAGATATGCCACGAACACCGCGATTCCCCAGATAACCGACGCCAGGAACTGACCGCCCAGCCACGCCCCAAACGTGTGCTCACTGGCACGCACGCCTCGGTGCAGGCGCGCCGCCCAGTCCGCCGGCAGCGCGTCCGCCAGCCGGTCCACGCCTCGATCCCAGCCTAAAACCAGGTAGAACGAGATGATCAGCGTCACGATCGTGGCGGCTACGCCGCCTGCGATAGTTCCCGTCGTCGCTATGACGCCCGTAGCCAACTGCTGTCCTATCGATGCCAGGTTGTGGCTGACATCTTCCGTGACAGTACCCACGATGTCGTCGGGTGCGCCCATCCCGGAAAGCCACCTCTGCAAGTTGCTCAGACCCTCTGGAATCCCCCGGGCCTGCGCGGTCAGGCTCTCCGCCGCGTGCCCCACTTCCGTAAAGAACGGCGGCAGCACGAAGAACAAGCTCGCGCCCGCGATGCCCAGCACCACCAGGTACACCAGGGCCGACGCGACCGGACGCGGGATCCGCAGCCGCTGTAGCAAGCGCACTGGGCCTAGCGTCGCCACCGTGACAATCCAGGCCACCAGCAGCATCACCACGAAGACACCGGCCTGGCTCAGCACGCCCCACAGGAATTGCAGCAGCCACGCGGCCGCCACGGCGATGCCGAGATAGATCAGGATGAGAAGCGGGCGCTGCGTCTCGACGGGCGAGATTCCTCTATGGACCGCTCGCAACCGTCGATTCTATCCGCCCGGCGCCCCGTCGCCGCCTGCCTAGAATTGGCTGAAGCAGTTCACCCTGCGCCCCGTCGCATTCCTGCCCAATGACCCGCCAAGCCGTCCGCTCCACTATCGAAGGCAAGCTGGCCCAGTTGCCCGACGCCCCCGGCGTCTACCTGATGCGCGCCGCCGACGATCGTGTGCTCTATGTCGGCAAGGCCCGCTCACTGCGCGGTCGCGTCCGCAGCTACTTCCGACGCGGCCACCACTCCTATAAGACCCGCTCCCTCGTTGCCCGCATCGCCGACTTCACCGTCATCGTCACCGACTCCGAAGTCGAAGCCCTGGTCCTTGAGAACAATCTGATCAAGGAACACCGCCCCCGCTTCAATGTCACGTACCGCGACGACAAGCAATTCCTCTACCTCAAGGTCACCGTGCAAGAGACCTATCCCCGCATCGCCACCACGCGAATCATCGCGAAGGACGGCTCGCTGTACTTCGGCCCCTACACCAGCGCCAAGTCCCTGCGCCAGACCCTCAAGCTCCTCAACCGGCTCTTTCCCTACCGCACGTGCAATATCAGCATGGCCAAGCCGATTCCACGCCCGTGCCTCAAGTACGACCTCGGCCTCTGCAACGCGCCCTGCACGCGCTACGTCACGGTGGATCAGTACCGCGAGGTCGTCGATGGCGCCGTCCGCTTCCTCCGGGGCGAGTACGAGCATGTCAAGGAAAGCCTCACGCAACAGATGTGGGCCGCCTCCGACGCTCAGGACTATGAGGAAGCCGCCAGATTCCGCGACCGCATCACGGCCATGGAGAAGGTCGTGGCCGAGCAGAAGGTCTCAGATCCCGACGCCCGTGAACGCCAGGTTGACGTCATCGCCGCCGTCCGCCAGGACCGCGACGCCATGGCGACGGTCTTCCGCCTCCGCGGCGGCAAGCTCATCGGCCACCACCACTACGAGCTGACAGTCACTGGCGAGGAAACCGAGGCCGAGATGCTCGACGACTTCGTCCGCGAGTATTACGACCGCGCCGCCGAAGTCCCCCAGCTTGTCCTCGTCCCCCACGACCTCACCGACGTCGAGGTGCTCCAGGACTGGCTTAAGTCCCTGCGCGGCGCCAGCGTCGCGGTCCGCCGCCCCCAGCGCGGTCCCAAGCGCCGACTCGTCGAAATGGCCGCCCGCAACGCCGCCGAGACCTTGCACCTGGAGCGCACCACCTGGCTGAACAGCGAACGCAAGCGCCGCCAGGCCCTCCTCGAAGTCGGCGTCGCGCTCGACCTGCCCCGCCTCCCCCGCCGCATCGAGTGCTACGACATCTCCCACATCCAGGGTTCTCTCGCCGTTGGCTCCCTGGTGGTCTTCGAAGACGGCGTCGCCAAGAACGGCAAGTACCGCAGGTTCAAAGTTCGCAGCGGCGCGGGCAACGACGACTTCGAGTCGCTGCGCGAAGTCCTCCGCCGCCGCCTTCGCCGCTACGCCGAAGAGACGGCGGTTTCGGCTGCCGCGGGTCAGGACCCCCGCGCGTTAGCCAGTGTGCCGATGGCCGGATTCAATCCGGACGACCAGCTGCCGCAGGTTGCAGAACCCACCGCCGGTTCCGCCAAGGAGTGGGGCGTTACCCCCGACCTCATGCTCATCGACGGCGGCAAAGGTCAGCTAAGCGCCGCGCTGGACGTCTTCGGGGAACTTGGACTTGATCCCACGCGAATCCCGCTGGCTGCTATCGCGAAACGACGCGAAGAACTCTACGTGCCCGGTCGGACCGGACCAGTGCTGATGCCCGTGGATGGCCCCGGACTTCACCTAACGCAGCAGATTCGAGACGAAGCCCACCGCTTCGCTGTCAGCTTCCACATCAAGCTCCGCACCGCCCGCGGCCGCCGCTCGATCCTGGACGAGATCCCCGGTATCGGACCCAAGCGCAAGCGCAACCTGCTGCGCACATTCGGTTCTCTGAAGCGAATTCGCGCTGCCTCGCTCGAGGACCTCAAGGCCGTCGATGGGATGACGATCTCGACCGCTAAAGCTCTAAAGGAAGCCCTTTAGCGCATCGGGTGAACGCGGCCCGGCTACTCGCGCCCTGGTCGCTGTTCCCATAGCGGCAGAATCGCCAGCAGATCCAGGTCTTCAAACTGCGTGTCGGATGCCAGGTCGCTTATGGGATCGAGTAACCCACGAGCCCCTAGATCGCTGACTCGCGACTCTGCGGTGTCTAGCCGTTGCTGCTCGTCAGGCGCCATGGGCGCCTCCCGTCGATCCCGCCTAGGCAAACGCCAAGTAACGCAACCATACCCAGATGGTGCCGATTATCAGCACCATCACGGTCACTGGAATGCCGTATTTCATGAACTGGACAAACCGAATGTGGTGCCCCTCGCGCTCCGAGATTCCCGCCAGGATCACGTTCGCCGACGCGCCAATGATCGTGGCGTTGCCGCCGAAGTCCGCCCCGATCGCCAGCGACCACCACAGGATGTTGTCGGGGTTTAGGCCTTCCGCCGTCAACCTCTGGACCACCGGCAACATCGTCGCGGTATACGGAATGTTGTCCACCACGGCCGAGAGAACGGCGCTCAGCCACATGAGCAGAAGCGCCGTGGCGCCCACGTTGCCTTGCGTCAACTCGATGGTGAAGTCAGCCACCGCATCCAGCACGCCCAACTCAACCAGCCCGCCCACCATCATGAACAGACCAACAAAGAAGAGCACGCTGGCCCACTCGACCTCGTTGTAGACCTTGTGGACGTCCGGTCTCGTGATAATCATCAAGAGCGCCGCGCCCGCAACAGCTACCGTTGCCGGCTCCCAGCCCATCGCGCCGTGAATCAGGAAACCGAATATCGTCAGCCCCAGCACGCCCAGCCCGATGTACATCCCGCGTCGGTCGGTGATGGCATCGGCGGGATCCAGCGTTGCCAGCGCGGCCGCGCGCTCAGGCTCCGCCACCACCTGTGATCTGAACATCCAACGCATCACAACTAGCAGGAACACCAGTGAAATAACGGCCGGCGGCGTCATGTGAGCCGCAAACACGGCGAAGTCAAGGTCGCCCGCGCTGGCTATCAGGATGTTCGGCGGGTCGCCGATCAGCGTGGCGGCGCCCCCGACGTTCGACGCCAGGATTTCGGCGATGAAAAACGGCACCGGGTTCAGTCCCAGACGCGATGCCACGAAAATGGTGATTGGCGCAATCAGGATCACCGTGGTCACGTTGTCCAGAAACGCCGACAGCACGGCCGTAATCAGCGATAGCGCCAGCATCAACTGCACACCATCGCCCTTGGTCCAGCGCGCCGCCAGGATCGCCAGTGCCTGAAACGCCCCGGTGTGCCGCACGATTCCCGCCAGCACCATCATTCCCACCAGCAGCAGGATTACGTTCAAGTCGATGTGCTCGAACGCGTGGTGCTGATCCAGGATTCCAATCAGGATCATCAGCGTGCCGCCGCCCAGCGCCACCGCCGACTTCGGCACCTTGTCACTTGCTATCAGCGCGTAGGCGACCACGAATATGACAACGCCGGCCACCACCAGACCGGTCCCTACAACCGCATCGCTCTCGTGCATGGGCTCAATTCACAGATGACCCGCCGACGCGGGAAATACCTGACACACGCTACGGCGGCGTCACGGGTTCGCGACTGACCGCCGTGTCGATATGTTACGGCACCGCCTCAACTGCGCGGCCGCGCGACATTGAGGTCTGAGCCGGCTGCGTCAACCGCCTGGACTGCCGCTACCGCGACTGCGCGCAAGGTCCGCAGCGCCGTTCCCATGTCCTGCATGAATTGCACAATCGACGGAAGTTCCACGGGCCATCGCGCCAGCCCCAGGATGTCAGGCCACAAGCGCCCTCCCTGGGCGGCCGCCAGCGCCGCCACGCTATGGGGGATGTCGCGCCCCACCGGGTCCAGCACCACGCGCAGGCCCACCGCCGGTACCCTTGCCCGCCGTGCGCCGATCAGCAGCGCGTGCGTTTCCATGTCGACCCCCACGAACCCGGCATCGCCCAGCTGACGTTTCTCCTCCGAACGCGCCAGCGTGTCCACCGCTGCGAGCGGGCCCACGCGAACCGACGTTCCCGCTGCCTGCAAGTTATCGGCCAGAGCCTCGACCATGCGTGCGTTCGCACACGTCGGATTGGCAAAGAAGGGCCCGGCGCCGCTCGCTACCAGCACGTCGCCGGCTGACTGGCCGGACTGAGTTCCGCCGGCGACGCCGACGATCAACAGCTTGCCGATCAGACGGGCTTCCAGCACGCGCTCCAGGGTGGCGGTAGACCGACGTGCGCCTTGCCCAGTCACGATCCCAACAGCTTCGACGTCGCCGAATCTGAATGTTCGTGCGCCGCCGACTTCCGGGACTGACAAGCCTGCATCAGCTTCGCCGACGAACGCACTCAGTTCGGACCTGGTCGGCGCCAGGACACCCAGCACCGCCCTCTCGTTCTCAGTCGGTCGCACTGAACCCGGTCAATCCGCCACGAAGAATGTGTGCCGCGCGGGCTGGGCGACGACGTCCTGGTAGTCCTCGACCCGGCCCACCTGTTCGCCGTCAACCAGGTACGGCGTCGGGCCTCGAAGGACGAATTCGGCCCGGTCGAAGCGATTGAATACCGTGTGCGCCAGCCGCAGCCAGCACATCGGGTCCGCCTCAGGAGAGTCGAGGTCGGCCCAGAGCATCGGGCCCGTATCCATCTGAAACAGAATGCGCTCCGGGTGGTAGTTGAACGTCTTCACGGGATACTCCAGCACCGCCCGGCGCGTACGCGTCTCGTTCTCGATTTCTGTCTGAATAACCACCGGGCTCAACGATTCCGCCGCCGCCACCAGCGCCGCGTTTTCGGCTGCGGGACGCGGATTCGGCAGCGGCGTCAGCGCGTAGCCGAGGTCGAGATACCGGTCGTCAATCGGGACCGGCTGGGGCCTCGGATCCGGATCGGCCAGATCGCGGCTGAAGCGTAGTGCCCGGTTCTTGCGCTGCGCCCACGCCAGCCGATACTCGCCCCCAGGCTGCTGGATGCAGGAATCGTCGCGATGCATCCATTCCGTGCGACAGGGCGCGATCAGGTAGAACTCCTCATCGGTTCCGCTGGCCGAGTCAATGAGACGTGCCCGTGCATCCAACAGGATCCGCACGCTGTTCCCAAAGGGCATGTGTCCCGGCGTGCGGGCATCCGACGTCCTTGGGGCGGTAGTCCAGCGCAGATACGAACGGCTGTAGTCAAGCGGGTGCATGGCGACTCCGGGTCAACGAACAGCCGCCTATTGTGCGCACCCTGAACTCACGGAGCGCCAGGTGCCGCTATGCCCTCGGCCGCTCGCCAGACGGACTCCGGGTGCGCCGTTCGACGACCTTATCCCGACGCTCTTGGCAAGGCCTGGAGCGTCGCTCCCACATCGACGCTGCACGAGCCTCGGCTATACGCTCCGTCGAAGTGCTCACATTGCCAGCCTGCCTGTGGCGTTCCGGCCAGGTTGCATACTTCCATCAGCCCGGGCGCCCCGGTGCGTGGCATTGACACGGGCATCCCCAGGAACTGTCCACCGAAGTAGTCGCACGAGGCCTTGAGTTCGACCGCATTCGGAACTCTTGAACTGTACCGGTTCACCTCATTCGCGTGTTCCGCATTCTCGATCTGGAACCGAATGCCCACCACGATCAGCGCTACCAGACCGACCACGACCAGCACGCTGAAGATGCGCATGCCGTTTCGGATAATGAAAGGTTCTCGTTCAATCATTCAGGAGCGCTCCGAACGCGTCTGCGACGGGGGTGTTTGAACCCACCATAGGCCATTGCTGCCCGTTGCTTCCAATCAATTGTCCGCGGCCGGTCACGGGGCGCGCTCCGGCCCGCGGTCCAGGAATTCCCGATAGAACTGCTCGATTCGACGTGCGTCGAATTCGTCAAAAGGTTCCTGCCAGTTCCAGGCGATCAGCATGAACCGCGAACCAAAGTCGCCCTCGTACGGCGTGGCCAGCAGCTTCACTTCGCCGAAGGCGCCGTCCGGCAGCGTCGCGTAGACCTGGCTGATGTCGGCTCGGACCTGCTCGCAGTCTTCGGCGCAGGTGTACAGCAGCACGATCGCTCCGTGCTCCAGGTTGTGGACCCAGTAGCCGGGGTTCACGGGTTCTTCAAACACGCCGTAACGCGACCAGACAGGGTAGTGATCGCCCGAAGCCGGCGGATCCGCCGTGTGCTCAACAACGGTCCCCTCCGCCACGTGTTGTCGGCCTTCGTTCTCGACTCGGATGCGCTGCGGCGCGTCGGTGTCCGGTCCGCGTCCCAGGGCAATCACCAGCACGGCCAATACCGCAACCGCGCCGGCGCCAAGCAGCGCAAGTCCCGCCAGCCGCAGGCGTCGCATCAGGCGCGCGGAGCGCTGGCGTGCCGCGCGCGCGGCACGACGGCGCGCGCGCCGGGCCTCGGCGGCTGAGGGTTGGGACGTAGGCATGGGTTCTCGCCTCAATTCTGCCAAAGGCGACGCACCGACCGCCGAGTGCGCCAGAATGGGCCGTCGCTTTTCCTGGTACCTGTCATGGCCTCCACCTCCGTCGGACTTATCGGCCTTGCGGTCATGGGCCGCAATCTCGCCCTCAACATCGAGCGCAACGGCTTTCCTATCACGGTTTACAACCGCACCGTTGAGCGCACCGAAGAGTTTCTTGCCGGCGACGCCGCCGGCACGTCGGTCCGCGGCGCGCACTCGCTTGAGGCATTCGTTTCGGCCCTCGATCGTCCGCGCCGCATCATCCTCATGGTGCAGGCCGGCCGCGGCGTGGACGCCGTCCTGGACCAGTTGCTCCCGCTGCTGGCGCCAGGCGACGTGGTCATGGATGGGGGCAATTCACTCTTCCACGACACCGCTCGGCGCTTCGAACGCGTCCAGGCCACCGATGTCATGTTCCTCGGTACCGGCATCAGCGGCGGCGAATCCGGCGCCCTGCTCGGACCATCCATCATGCCGGGCGGTCCCTCGGCCGCCTACGAGGCCATGCGTCCAATCCTGGAACGCATCGCGGCCACCACCGACGACGGCCCGTGCACTGCCTACTGCGGCGCCTCCAGCGCCGGGCACTACGTCAAGATGGTCCACAACGGCATCGAATACGGCGACATGCAATTGATCGCCGAGGCCTATGCCGTGCTGCAGGCCGCCGGCCTGACCCCGCCCGAACTGGCCGACGTGTTTAACGAGTGGAACGAGGGCGAGCTTGAGTCGTTCCTCATCCAGATCACCGCCGACGTCTTTCGCGTCCGCGACGCGCATGGCAACGGTTATCTGGTTGACCAGATTCTCGACGCCGCCGGTCAGAAGGGCACCGGACGCTGGATGTCGCAGGACGCCCTGGAACTGGGTGTCCCCATCCCCACCATTGACGCCGCCGTCTGGTCCCGCAACATCTCGGCCCGCAAGGACGAGCGAGTCAGCGCCGCCGGCGAGCGCCGGGCGCCGACCCTGCAGCGCACGGCGGAAATTGTCGAGCAGGTTCGGCAAGCGCTCTACGCCGCCAAGATATGCTCATACGCCCAGGGGATGGACTTGCTGCGCACCGCTTCGCAGGAGCGCGACTACGGCATCGATCTGTCGGAGATGGCCCGCATCTGGAAGGCGGGTTGCATTATTCGGGCTCGCCTGCTCGGGCTCATCCAGGGCGCCTTTCGTGACGACCCGGGTCTGCCAAACCTGATGGTCGAGCCGTCCTTCGCCAGCCAGCTTGCGGACGCCCAGCCTGCCTGGCGATCCGTGGTTGGGGCAGCTAAGGCCGCCGGCATTCCATGCCCCGCCCTCAGCGCCTCACTCGATTACTACGACGCCTACCACTCCGCCCGGCTCCCCGCCAATCTCATCCAGGCCCAGCGCGACTACTTTGGCGCCCACACCTACCGGCGCACCGATCGCGACGGGGTATTTCACACGCGCTGGGAGTCCGGTGCGCAGCGTGGCAGCTCGACCAGCGACCCGGTGGACTGAACCGAGGACTGGCCTAACGCCGCTGCGCGACGTGCCGCCGCAACAGCGGCAAGATCGCCTGCTGCTGCGCATTGTTGAGATAGAGCGACACGTCGCCTCGTTCCGAGGACCGCAGTTGCACCACGCCCCCGGCGCGCCGATAGGCCTCAAAGCTGTCCCAGGTCCAGAACCGACCCGTGTGCAGGCCAACCCCGCGGTCCGTGAACGTGTAGCTCACCGGAAACAGCAACCAGCCCGCCACCAGCAACAACGACACCACGTCGGCGCCCTCGGTCGTCCACGTCCCCGGCAATAGCCGCACACCCAGGAATATTCCCAGGATTAGTAGCAGGTACCACCGATACAGCAGGATCCGCGCCCGAAACGAGGTCCGTAGCTGCATCAGTTCCTGCCCCGGCCGCGGCCGCGCCCAGGGATTGATAGCCCCACTCACCATTGCCCCATACGCCAGCGCGGCCAGCGCCACGCTCACATATCGAGTCAGGTCAGATGCGTCCAGATCCCTACTCCCAGAGCCCATCACTTGTGCTCAGCGATGCTAGCAGTACGGTCGCGGAGTACCTCGTTCGCTGAAAAACGGAACGAGTGCCAGTATTTTCGGGGCCGGCGCGGGAAGTCACTCGTTTCAACCAGCATGCACACCGCCATTTCCTTCGTTGTCCACGTTGCGCTGCCGCCTACCTGGCAAGAGCGGGGCGTCGTGGCGCGAGTCCTTTCTCTTGTTCTGGCTGCATTCCTTCTGCTGTTTGCATGCGACCCGCAGCAAGCCGCCGCTCCACCGGCGCCTGCCGCGACAAAAGCGTCGTCCGAGTCTCGCTCCGAGCCCACACCCTCCACGACCTCATCGCGTACGGAATCCGCGTCGCCAACGGTCTCGCCTTCGCCTCCGCCAACGCCCACAACCGCGCAAACCCCAGGCGCTGCTCATAGGCCAGCTTCCTCGGCAGCCCCGCCGGAAACCCCGTCGGCAGCTGCTGGATCGATTCCGGCGCGCACGGCCACGTCATCGCCGACGCCTCAATCCACTGCTACGCCGCAGCGCACGCGCGCTCCTTCGGCTGGCGAGAAGGATCGAGAAGCCCTTGTCGCCTTCTACCACGCCACAGGTGGCCCGAATTGGATGATCAATCGCTATTGGCTCAGCGATGCGCCGCTCAACACCTGGTACGGCGTCAGCACAGATTCGGCCGGTCGTGTCACAACTCTTAAGCTCGTCGAGAATCAACTCCAAGGTGAGCTTCCCGCCGAGCTTGGCGACCTGTCCAGCCTGACGGAACTCGATCTTGACGGCAATCAGCTGGCAGGTCAGATCCCCGCGGAGATCGGAGAACTGAAGAGCCTGATCAGGCTCAGCGCCATCGGAAACCAACTTTCCGGCCGACTTACGCCCGACCTCGGTTCGCTGAAGAAACTTCAGTTCCTCGCCCTTGCCGGAAACCAACTCAGTGGGCCCATCCCAGGCAAAATCGGAGAGCTTCGTAGCCTGCGGGAACTGTACCTCCACTGGAATCGATTGGAGGGTCCGCTTCCAAGAGAGCTCGGCAACCTCGCCGCTCTCACCACGCTCGTGCTCTGGAACAATCAGATAGGTGGGAAGATTCCGGCGTCGCTCGGCGACCTCAAGAACCTCCAATTCTTGAGTCTGGATGAAAATCGTCTCGAAGGCCCAATCCCGCCCGAACTTGGGCGCTTGACCGAATTGGTCACGCTGAGCCTCACTACAAACCAGCTTTCCGGCCAGATTCCCGACGAGCTTGGCAGCTTGACCAAGTTGCGATCGCTCTCCATCGCCGACAACCAACTGCACGGGACGATTCCAGCTTCGCTAGGAAGGCTGACGGATCTCGAGTTTCTGTTCCTATCGGCTAACCAGCTGAGCGGCGAAATCCCGCCCGAACTCGGCAGCCTCCCATGGCTTCAGGTGCTCTCGCTTGCCCATAACCGACTCAGTGGATCGATTCCAGTCGCGCTCAGCGATCTGAGCAACCTGCAGAGCCTTGACCTGACCGGAAACAATTTGCGAGGCGCCGTCCCGGCCTGGCTTGGCGATCTCTCCGCGCTGCAATGGCTTGGCTTCGCCGAAAATGAACTCGTGGGCTGCATTCCTGAGGAACTGCGCAATGTCGTTGGTAGCGGTGGTTTCACGTCGGGCTCGACCTCGCTATCGACAAGTGGCGAGAGAATTCGGACGGTCGGCGACAGCGACGCCTATTCCGGTCTGCACTTCTGCGACGACGCCAGAGGGTCGGCTGCCGACCGGGCAGCCCTGGTCGCGATCTACCACGCCACCAACGGCGATAACTGGTCGAACAACGATCGCTGGCTGAGTGACTTCCCGATCGCCGAGTGGTACGGCGTGTTCACCGACCCGCGAGGGCGTGTTGTACGACTCGATCTATCTCAGAACCAGCTTCGGGGCAGCTTGCCCGCTGCGTTGGGCGACCTTACCGACCTCGAAGACCTCGACCTCAGCGGCAATCAACTGACCGGGCCGATACCGCCCGGTGTGTCAGGTCTGATGTATCTGCAGTGGCTCCGCCTGGGATCGAATCAACTCTCTGGCTTCATCCCCGCGGCTCTGGGTGACCTGCGATATCTCGCATCGCTGGAACTCTCCGGCAACAAATTGCAGGGCACCGTCCCGTCCTCGCTTGGCCGCCTCACCAACCTGCAAGTCCTTGATCTCGGTGCGAATCGGCTGCAGGGCGAGATTCCGCCCGTGTTGGGCGACCTCAGCTACTTGAGACACCTTGGACTCCGCACCAATCAACTTGGCGGGCGAATACCCGACTGGCTCGGGCAATTGACCGACCTGCAGACCCTTGACCTGGGAGATAACCAGTTGCACGGTGAGATTCCCACTGCGCTGGGCGATCTCGCCGGACTGACGTGGCTGGGTCTCGACTCAAATCAGCTTCACGGCGAAATTCCTGTCGAACTGCAACGCCTCGCCAACCTGCGACGCTTGTTCCTCGCCGACAACCCGCTTACTGGCTGTGTCCCCGAAGAGCTGCATGCGGTTCCGAGCAACGATTTATGGGCGCTTGAACTACCAGGCTGCGCAGACCCTTCAGTGGAAGCGCTTGCTGCCTTGGCAGCGCGCGAGAGGGACGTGTTGACCGAGTTCTACCGCGCCACGAACGGCCCTAACTGGTCGAACAACAGCGGCTGGCTCGGCGACGGGCCCCTTGACCAGTGGTACGGCGTTTCCACTGATGCTAACGGGGGCGTTACGGGAATCGAGTTGCGGGAAAACGGACTCTACGGCGGGATCCCGGCCACTGTAGGGGAACTCGCCAATCTGGTTGTTTTGAACCTCGGCCGCAATCAGCTGCGCGGCGCGATTCCCGACACGCTGGGGCAACTGACGAATCTGCTGTGGCTGGAACTCGACGGAAACGACTTTCGAGGCGAAATCCCGCCCGCGTTGGGGAGCCTGACTAGCCTCGAGGTTTTGAATCTCAGTGGGAACCAGCTGCAGGGCGAACTCCCGGCCGAACTTCGCAACCTATCCAACCTCACCTGGCTGGGGCTCTGGGAAAACCGGCTGACCGGAGGGATCCCACCCTGGCTTGGCGACCTTACAAGCCTGGAGAGTCTGGCTCTCGAAGGGAATCTTCTGCAGGGGTCCATTCCTCCAGAATTGCACACGCTGGTCAACCTAACCTGGCTGTCCCTCTACGGGAATCAGCTTCACGGAGGAATCCCACCGGAGTTGGGACAGCTGGAAAGGCTGCAAACGCTGTTCCTCGCCCCCAATGCGCTGACCGGCTGCCTTCCCGGGGCGTGGCGCAACGTTCAGCAAAACGACATTGAGGAACTGGGGCTTCCGTTCTGCGAAACCGCGGACTCAACGGCCATCACGTCAATCGCCACGGACCGGGCTGCCCTGACGGCCATCTACCACGCCACCGGCGGTCCCAACTGGGCCGACAGCACCAAGTGGCTTAGCGGTTCGCCCATCGGCCATTGGCACGGCGTTCACACTGACCCAAGCGGTCGAGTCACCGGGCTAGTCCTCATTGAAAACAACCTGACCGGCGAGCTTCCTGTCGAACTGACGGATCTGGATCGCCTTGAACTCCTCCATTTGAGCGGAAACGCACTCTATGGCCCGATTCCGGTCGAATTGGGCCGACTCACCAACCTACGAATCCTACAGCTCGGGGGGAACGAGTTGGCCAGCACGATCCCTGAAGAACTCGGCGACCTCAAGAGCCTGGACATGCTGGGTCTCGACTACAACGCGATCGAGGGAACGATCCCATCCGGGTTGGCGCGACTGTCCAGCCTTAGAGTCTTGGAGCTATCGAACAACCAGCTCTCCGGCGAAATCCCCCCGGAACTCGGTCGCCTGGTCGAGCTAACCTGGATTGATCTCACGGGAAATTCCCTCACCGGATGCCTCCCCGACGCCTGGCGCGACATTCCGAACAATGACTTTCCTGAGCTTGGCCTGCCGTTCTGCAAGAGCAATCAGTCCGCCGAAACGCGCGCTCCGGACGACCCGGACAGGGCTGTCCTGATTGCCCTGTACGACGCAACCGACGGACCCAACTGGTTGAACCGAGGCAATTGGCATAGTGACTTGCCGATCGGCCAATGGCACGGCGTGACCACCGACCGTACCGGACGCGTAATTGGGATCGATCTCAGTGAGAATCAGTTGCAAGGTGAAATCCCGCGACAGCTCGCGGATCTCGACCGGCTGGTATGGCTTGACCTGGGTGACAATGCCTTGGACGGCAGGATTCCTCCGGAATTTGAACGTCTCGACAACCTCGAACAGCTTGTCCTGCAGAACAACAAACTCGTCGGTCCGATTCCTCGCAACCTTTTCAAAGACGGTAGGTTGGTCCGTCTCTTCCTGGGTGGCAACGATTTCAGCGGTTGCATCAATCCCTGGTACCCGACTGTTCGCTTCAACGATGTGCGAACTATCGGGCTGCCCGCCTGCGACGGGACATAATCCGCAGGTCGCCGGTCTGCTCAACCTCGGCCAACCCCACCATCTCCGCAACCCGCTCCGCCACGACCGCGACAGCCGTCTTCACGACCGCTCGACCGTGACTTGCACGGTTTCTTCAATTGCCTCACGCTCGTCACGCGCCGCCGGCACCAAGTCGCGCAGCGGCAGCGATTCGAAGCTACCGTCGTGGTGCTAGCCTCGAAATCGGTGGCACGCTGTCATCCAAGACTCGACGCCGGTGCGCCGCCCACCACCCTTATGGGTAGACCGGCGCCTGGACGAGCGGCTGCGGACCGTAGTACGTCGCGAGGTGGCGAGTGCCCCAGTCCTGGCAGGCCTGCAGGGACTCGGCCGGCGACTGCTCGCCAACCCAGCCCTTCTGGCCGAGGGCTCGGTGCTGCAGCCACCACTCCCGCCACGTGTTGAACGGGTAGAGGCTGCGGTTGTCCGGTCGGTCCGCGTAGACCTTCAGCCACTTCATCCCCTCCGGCGGTGGAGCCACAGAGGTCGGGGCGCCGATGGCGTCCCGGTGAACCGGCATGTGACCGCGGTCGATACCGACGCGGCCCTGGTACTCCTCACCTGCGAGGAACACCGCCAACGCCGTGGACTGCTCAACGGAGCCGTCGCGCTCGGCGCTGTTGGTCACCAGATTCGGCTGATCGTGCCAGGAGTGCCCCGGCGGACCGCCGCGAGCGGCGATCACTTCCGGCAGCAGCGTCCACTGGAAGCGGTCCTTGATGCGCGGAACCGCGAACCCGGTCGAGTACACCCGGCCGGACGGCCAGATGCCGATCTTGCCGGCGGCAAACGGGTTGCCGAACTCGCCGCCGAGTTCCTTGACCTGGTCGGCCGGAGGCGAGGTCTCGTGCACGAAGATCTTGTTGATCAGGTACTCCCACGCCTCAATGGCTTCGGGCAGGTCGTACATGGTCTTCGACAACGTGTCGTCGAACGGCTTGGCCATGCCGTTGGAGTACATCTGCGGCATGTACTGGAACTCGTAGTCGTCGCGGGCCCAGGTGCCGAAGTCCCCGGTGTCGGGGTTCGTCATCTTGGCGTCCCACTCCGTCCAGTCATCCCAGGTCCATCCACCGGCCGAGTCCGGCAGGGTGACGCCGGCAGCCTCGGCAAGCGAGATGTTGGCCACAAATCCGCTGATGCCGATCTGAAATGGCATCCCAAACTGCGGCCCGGTCATCAGAGACGGCTGCGGGAACGAGTGGTCGATGTTGTTGAACGTGTACGCGTCCGGCAGGAAGTAATAGTCCTCCGGGAAAAAGTCGTCACGCTTGGCCAGCTCTTCGGTGATCTCCGTGAAGGCGCCAAACTCAAAGAAGTACAGGAAGTCGGACTGCGAGAGCAGCGCCACGTGCGGCGCCGTTCCGGCGGCGAACTGGACCGCTAGGTTGTCGATCAGGTTGGCGGCCGGTTCCAGCTTGACAAAGATGTCCGGCCGCTTCTCGGCGAAGCGCGCCAGGCCCCATTGCATGGCGGCGCCACGCGGGCCAGCCGTATGGTCGGTCACAAACCGGATCTCCCCGTGGAACGGGGCCGGCGTCGGCTCCGGTGTCACCACAGTGACTTTGGACTCGACCGGCACCACCTCAACCGTGACGACCTTCTCTATGACCCGGTCAACCGGAACTTCAACGATCTTCTCCACGATCCGATCTACGGGCACCTCGACAATCTTCTCGATGACTCGGTCGACCGGAACTTCCACGATCTTCTCGACGATCCGGTCAACAGGGACTTCGACAATCTTCTCGACGATTCGCTCGACCGGGACTTCCACCACCTTCTCGACCGTCTGCGTCACGATTCTTTCAACGACCTCCGGCTCACCGCAGGCTGCCAGCACCAATGCGCCAGGCCCAAGACTCAGGGCGCTGGTGAGACGAAGCGCGGTTCGGCGCGTTATGCGTCGTTCGGAGTCCATGTCCTCGTGCCTCCTGAAGTGTCCCGTGAAGCTGCCGCCGGGCACTGGCGACATCATCCATGGATTCACCGGCTCGTGCACGTGAGGCTTCGGCGCACCGTAGCTCGACAGGAATTCAACGCGCCAGGCCTGACGAGCCGAAAGCGACTCGGCCGGTAAGGGGCTGCAAGAAGGCCCGACTCGCGATGATCCAGTTGAGCCCATTGCCAACCTGGCAAGTTGCCAGGCTCGAGTCGATTGAGCGGGACCGAGGTAGCCTGAGCAGACGATTCACCGCCGCGTCTCACGAACCCTTAAGCGACTCGATCCACCTTAGTTCTCCAACCTTGTCGCCCCCGTCGGGTGCCGTCGGCCCCTGTCTTATACTCGCGAAACAGGTGAATTACTTGATGTCGCAACCCTGATGGCCGGCCATTCCAAGTGGGCGCAGATCAAGCGTCAAAAGGCCGTCACCGACGCAAAGCGCGGCCAGCTCTTTACCAAGCTGGGGCGCGATCTCACGATTGCCGCTCAGCAGGGCGGCGCGGACCCGGCCGGCAACTTTCGGCTTGAGCAGGCCATTGCCAAGGCCAAGGCCGCCAACATGCCCAAGCACAACATCGCGCGGGCCATTCAGCGCGGTGTTGGCGGTGGGCCAGACGGCGGACAGCTCGAAGAACTGCTCTATGAGGGCTACGCCGTGGACGGGGCCGGTCTGTTGATTGAGGTCGTGACCGACAACCGCAACCGCTCCGTCGCCGAAGTTCGCAATGCGCTTAACCGGCTGGGTGGCACGCTGGCCGCCAGCGGCGCGGTCGCCTGGCAGTTTGAGACGCGCGGAGCCATCGAAATCCGTCTCGACGGCCATGACCCCGAAGACCTCGAACTCACCGCGATCGACCTTGGCGCTATTGATGTGGAACACACCGACGACTCGGTTTTCGTCTACACCGACGCAACCGACCTGGCTCAGGTCAAGACCGAACTGGCCGCTGAAGGCGCCGAAATCACCTCGGCCGAACTCACCAAGTCGCCCACCACGCCGATGACGCTGGCGGATGATCGCGCCGCCCGGGTGCTGGCCATGATCGATTCCATCGAGGATCTGGACGACGTGCGCCGCGTCCACACCAACCTGGAACTCAGCGATTCGCTGCTCGAGCGAATCGGTGCCTGAGCCCGTCCGGTTGACTTCCCCCGTACCGTTACCCGACCAAAGCCGAGGACACGAATGCCGGGCGGCTTTGCGGCTGGCCCAGCTAGAGGACCCTGCACGTGCTGACGCTCGGCATTGACCCCGGGACGGCCCGCTTCGGCTTCGGTCTGGTGGAAGGCGACCGCAATACGCACCACGTTACCCACGGCTGTCTCACCACGCCCGCGGGCCAGCCGCTGGGTATTCGCCTCGCGCGTATCCGCGACGGTTTACAGCGGCTCTTCGAACGGCATGCCGTCACGGATGTCGCCGTCGAGCGACTCGGCTATGCCCGTCGTCTTACCTCGGCCGTCGACGTCTCGCACGCCATTGCCGTCGCCCACCTGGTGGCCGCGGATCACGGCGTGACGGTTGAGGAGTACGCCCCGCCCGAGATCAAGCTCGCCGTCACCGGCTACGGCGGCGCCGACAAGGCCAGCGTGCAGGAAATGGTGCGGCGCTTCCTCGAACTGGAGCGTCCGCCCCGGCCGGACCATGCGTCCGACGCCCTGGCGGTCGCCATCTGCCATGTCAATTCCTACGAATCTCGAGCACTGGAACGCAAGGTTGGCGCCAGGTGATCGCCGAGCTTCGCGGCGAGGTGATTGACCGGCGTGAGGACAGTTTGGTTGTGCTTGCTGACGGCACCGGCCTTGGCCTTGAAGTCATGGTCCCGGATCGAGCGCTGGATGATGGCGAGTCACATGTCCGTCTCTTTACCTCGCTCCACGTAGCCACCGACGGACCCATGCTCGCCGGCTTTGGGACCGCGGAAGAACTTCGCGTCTTCAAGGCCCTGCTCAACGTCAACGGCGTTGGGCCCCGCATGGCCGTTCGCGTCCTCTCCACCCATCCCGCCAGTCGCATCTACGAGGCCCTGGACCAGGAGGATCCCAAGCCCTTTCAGGCGGTCTCCGGTATTGGCGCGCGAACCGCCAACCGGATCATTCTTGAGCTACGCGGCAAGCTCGTCCCCGAGGACAAGGCTCCCGCTGAGACGGCCGACGACGAGAACACCCGCGAAGTCCTGGAAGCCCTGCTCGGTCTCGGCTACACCCGAACCGAGGCAACCATCGCCCTCAATCAGACCATCGGCGAGCCAATGTCCGTCGAAGCCCGCATCGCTGCCGCCTTACGTGATCTCGGCGGCCGAGGCCGGACGGCGTGAACGAGCGCGTCGTCGCCGTCGAGTCTGGCGCCGGCGACCAGCGGCTGGATCGCGCCCTCCGACCCCGCGATCTCTCCGACGACGAATTCATTGGCCAGGAGGGTGTCAAGCGCGCGCTTCGCCTCATGATCCAGGCGGCCAAGCAGCGCGAAGAACCCGTCGACCACATTCTGCTCGGCGGCCCCCCCGGCCTCGGCAAAACCACGCTTGCCCACATCGTGGCCAACGAGATGGGCGGGCGGCTCCGGGTTACGTCCGGCCCGGCGCTCGAACGGCCCGGCGACCTCGCCTCCACCCTCAGCAGTCTCGACGCCGCCGAAGTCCTTTTCATTGACGAGATCCACCGCCTCGGCAAGACCGTGGAGGAGATCCTTTACCCGGCCATGGAGGACTTCGCCCTCGACATCGTCGTAGGCGCCGGCAAGGCTTCTGCTCGGACCTACCGCCTGGCCCTTCCCCACTTCACCGTCATCGGGGCCACGACCAGCGCCGGTTCCCTCACCTCCGCTCTGCGTGACCGCTTTGGCTCGGTCCACCGCCTCGAGTTCTACAGCGCCGAGGAGTGTGCGCGCATCGTCCTGCGCTCGGCCGAGATTCTCGGTGTCGACATCACCGATGCCGGCGCCCTGGCCATTGCCCAGCGCTCCCGCGGCACCGCCCGGGTCTGCAACCGGTTGCTCCGACGCGTCCGTGACTTCGCCCAGGTGGAGGCGGACGGCGTCATCACCGACACGGTGGCCGCGCAGGCCCTCGCCGAACTGGACGTCGACAACCAGGGTCTGGACGCCATGGACCGCCGCATCCTCACCACGCTCATGGACTCGTTCAACGGCGGCCCGGCCGGGCTCCAGGCCCTGGCTGCCACCCTTGCCGAAGACGTCCCCACACTCGAGTCGTACTACGAACCCTTCCTTCTCCAGGCCGGTTTCATCGCCCGCACTCCGCGCGGACGGGTGGTTACCCGACTCGCCTACGAGCACCTCAATCGTGAACCTCCCCGCGCCGCGCCCGAACAGGCCGCGCTTCTCTGACGTGGAGTCCGAAACCCCATGTACCCAGCGGCTTCACGCAACCGTCCATGGCCGCGTGCAGGGCGTCGGCTTCCGCTTTTTCGTCGTCCATGCCGGTCGCCGGCTCGGTCTACGCGGCCAGGTTCGAAACTTGCCGGACGGTCGGCGCGTGGAAGTCATTGCGCAGGGTCCGCGCCCGGAACTGGACGCGCTCGTCCTTGAATTGCACGCCGGGCCGCCCCTGGCACGCGTTGAATCCGTTAACGTATTGTGGTTGACACCTGCCGGCGATCTGCCGGCATTCGCGATTCGTGCCTAGGTACCCGGTGATGCAACACCTCCCGGACTCGCCAGCGCATACGCGCGGGACGGCTGTCACGGCACGCCAGCGATACCGCGGGATGCAGGCGTTTGCCTGGGTGTCGTTGTTCGTCGCTATCGGACTTCTGGTCGTGGTGGTGATATTCGTGCCGCGTGCGGTCGCTGCCTTGTTCAGCGGAGCCAGTGAGTCTCAGCCAACATCCGCCACTGTGTTTGAAGGCACCGTACTGGTCCAACCGGCGGCCACGGCCACGTGGCAGGGCATGGGCGCGCGGGCTGATCTGGACGAAGGCACTCGTCTTCGCACCGATGACCGCTCGCGGGCCTTCTTGCGAACCCGCGAGGGCTCGACTGTTCTTCTGTACAACGACACCGAACTCGCCGTGCAGCGCATGCGATTTGGACGCTTCAATCCGGCCCTGCAGGACACCGTGCTCCGCCTGTTTCATGGGCGCATACAAATCGGGGTGGCTCGGCATCCGCTAGCCGCTGAACGGCGAATCAGCGTGCTAGCCGGTGAGGGCCGTCTGGACCTTGGCGAAGGCACCTACCAGATCGAGATGGAGCCCGACGGCACCATTCACGTTAGCGTCCGCCAGGGTGTTGCGGTGGTCTGGTCGGGCAGCCGGGGCGTTGAGACGCCAGCAGGTCGGCGCCTGATGCTGACTCCTGTCGGCGGCATTCTCGGTCCCCTTCCCCTGGAACGCGACTTACTCAGCGACGCGCTCCTGGAGCGCCTGGCCGATGGCTCGGCCTGGAGCACGTTTGTGGTTACGGAGGCCGGATCTGCCGGAACGGTTCTGCCCCAGGCCGATGGCGTGTGGTTTGAGCGCCAATCGCCTGACGGAAGCACGGACCGGCACGGCGAGAGCGGAATTGCGCAGGATCTCGACCGGGAGATTCGCGACTATGTGAATTTGAGGCTCCGGACCGACGTTCGAATCGAGCATCAGACACTCTCCGGCGGCGGCACGGCGGGCACCGAGTACCCGCTGATGATTCGCCTTACCTACCTTGACGTTGAGGGACGCGAGCAGATCTGGACGACCGGGTTCTACTACCAGAACGACGCCGGGCTCAGCGTCAAGCTCGGTCGCGAGATTCCCCCCGGCGAGTGGATCACTTTCGACCACCCCACCTTGCTCCAGGAAATCCGCCCCGCGCCCGTCCGCCTGCGTCGGATCGAAGTCCTGGGCAGTGGCTGGGAGTACCGATCCGCTGTCCGCCGCATGGAGCTCACCGGCTATTAGCCCCGCCGCCCGACGACTTGCGGCCGGCGTGGACGCCATCGAAATCGCCCGCATTCAGGCCGCCCTCGACCGCTTCGGCGAACGCTTTATTCGCCGTCTCTACACCGATAGGGAACAGCGTTACTGTCGTGGTCGCGCCGAGGAACTCGCCGCGCGCTTCGCCGGCAAGGAGGCCATCTCAAAGGCTCTCGGCACCGGCATGCGCGGTGTCCTTTGGCGCGAGCTTGAGGTGCTCAACGACCGTCGCGGCAAACCCACCGTCCACCTGCACGGCGCCGCCGCCGCGCGCGCCCGCGAACTTGGCCTCACCAACTTCGAAATCAGCCTCACCCACAGCCGCGAACTTGCCATTGCCTTCGTGGTCGCGACCGCCGACTGACCCACGGTGCCTGGATTGCGCCCTTCGGATCGCCGCCCGGCACTTGACCATGTCGTCACGACGGCCGAGATGCGCGCGCTTGAAGCCGAGGCGCCTTCCGGCGTCAATCTCATGCGGAACGCCGGCCACGCCATCGCGGCGGCCATCCTGCGGAGTCCAGGTTCGCTCGGCGCTCGTTCCGTCGTCGTGCTGGTCGGCCCAGGCGACAATGGCGGTGATGCGCTCATCGCCGCCGCACGTCTCGCCGCAGCTGGCGCGCGTGTCACCGCCTGGGCCTCTCGACAGCGTCCTGACGATGCGCTGGTAACGGCCGCAACCGCTCGTGGCGTTCGCTGGCGCGTCTGGTGCGGCGAGCCGCGTCCGCTCGCCGATGACGTTCGTCAGGCGTCCTGCCTCGTGGACGGACTCCTGGGCATTGGCAGCGGCCCGCCCTTGCGCGGCCCCATAGCCGACATCCTGGCTGCTCTGCCGGCCGAAACCGGGCAGATGCGCTTCGCCGTCGACATTCCCAGTGGTATCGACGCGGACACTGGCGCCGTTGACCCGTCGGCATTTCGAGCCGACGCAACACTGTCCACCGGTCCCCTGAAGATTGGCGCGCTCCTCCACCCTGCTGTCGAATTCGCCGGCCGCCAGATCGCGCTCGGCATCGGGCTCCCCGCCCAGGCGTACGCGCCGCTTCGAACCTCGCGCATCGGCGCCCGCACGGCGCGCCGTCTGTTGCCCGTGCGTCCGCTGGATGGCCATAAGGGCACCTTTGGCCGTCTGGCCATTGTGGCCGGCTCGTCGCGCTACCGAGGTGCGGCCGCGCTCGCCACCGTTGCCGCGTTGCGCGCGGGTGCCGGCTTGGTCACCCTCGCGTCGGTCGAACCCGCCTGCGCCGCCACCGCCGCCCGGGCGCCGGCCGCAACGTTCGTGCCGCTTCCGAGCACTCCGTCAGGCCAGGTGGAGGCCGCTCCCGCCGCCGCGGCTGCATTGCTGTCTCAACCCAACGCACTTTTGCTCGGTCCGGGTCTGGGCCGTAGTGATTCGGGCGATGCGCTCGTCCATGGCCTGCTCGACGAGCTTTCAGACACCCCAACCGTCATCGATGCCGACGGTCTCAACGCACTGGCCGACCGCGACGATCTCCTGGAAACGCTCGGCCCTCGCTGCGTCCTCACCCCGCACCCCGGCGAACTCGCACGGCTCCTGCGCCTGACTGCGCCGCCCGAAGGTCGTGAACGGCTTGCGGCCGCCCAAGACCTGGCTGCTCATACCCGGGCCATTGTCGTGTCGAAGGGCTCACCAACATTCGTCTGCGCCGATGACCGGGTGCGGATTCTCGCCCGTCCCAATCCCGCCCTGGCCGCCGCAGGCTCCGGTGACGTGCTGGCCGGCGCCACGGCCTCATTGCTGGCCCAGGGACTTCCAGCCGCGGACGCGGCTGCCCTGGGCGTCTGGGTACACAGCCGCGCGGCTCGAATCGCCGGCGGCCGTGACGATCGTGGCGTGCCCATGGAGCAAGTTGCGACCGCCGTCGGAGCGGCCGTCAACCTGAGGCACGGGGGATCACGACGCGGCCTGTGGCGAAGGCGCCGCCGGTACCAACGTCAATCGGGCGCGCCGTAGGTTTCCCACAGCTCGGTCACCAGCGACTCCGCCGTCTCGTGCTCAAATCCCCGCCGAACCAGGTACGCGCCTAGTCGCTGCCTGAACTCGGCAAACGCGCGACCATGAAGCTTGCGCGCCTGCCGCTCAGCCAGCGGCCGCGCAACCTCAAGCTCGTCGCCGTAACCCGCCTCTATAGCGCTTGAGGCCACTTCCGCGCTGACACCTTTTGCCTGCAATTCCTCCGCCACCAGCCGCCGCCCGCGAGCTCGGCGTTCGGTCCGAGCTCGGATCACTGCCGCCGCGAACTCCGCATCGTTGACGTAGCCCAACTCTCGCAACCGCTCCAACACGCCTTCGACATCCTCGGCGTCCACGCCTCGCGCATCCAAGCGGCGACGAACCTCGGCTTCCGATCGCGAGCGCGACGCCAGAAATCGCAGGGCAATAGTCATTGGATCGGCGCGCCGGCCACGACGTGCCGCCATGGCAGATGTTGGCCTAGTCCCTGCTCTGGTCGCTCGAGCCGCGGCTGCCAATCAGTTCCGGCCAGGGGGCCAGGCGTCGCTCCGTACCGGCGAACAGCCGCTGCAAATTGTCCAGGTGCTGTGATGTCAGGAACACCACGAAGATAGCCACCAGCGTCACGTGAAAGCCGGTCACGCCAAGTCCCAGCGCATAGAACACGATCGCGCCCACCAGGAATCCAAGAGCCCCGACCAGCGACCCGAGCGAGACGTAGCGTCCGATCGCAACGGTGGCCAACCCCACGGGAAAGCCGACCAGGGCCGCGAGCGGCGCCAGCGCGATAACTGCCCCGGCGCTGGTGGCTACCCCGCGGCCGCCGCGTAGGCCAATAAAGACCGACCAGTTGTGACCGACCGCGGTGAGCACGGCCACAATCAGCGGGACCAGCTGCAAGTCGCCAACCAGGATCCGCGCGACCAGCGTCGGCAGGAATCCCTTCAGCATGTCGCCCAGAAACACGATCACCGCCGCGCCGCGACCGACGGTTCTGTACACGTTGGTCGCGCCCGAGCGTCGGCTACCGTGCTCGAAGATATTGACGCCATAACCGACGCGGCACACCAGCCAGCCCATCGGCACCGCGCCCAAGAGGTACGCGCCGACCACCAGGCACACAACCTGCACGGCTTCTATGGTCGTCACCGGGAGCGCCCCACAGCCCGACGAGTTTGCGCCAGCTTCGGCCCGTCCCACGCCTCTGTCAAACCAGAGACTCGCCTATCAGGACGACCGCAAACTCAAGCGCATGGGCGTCCCGTCGAATCCAAACTCCTGCCGCAGGCCATTCTCCAGGTAGCGGACGTAGCTCCGATGCACGTGTTCGGGATTCGAGAAGAACAACGCGAACTCCGGCGGCGCGGTCCCGGTTTGCGTCGCGTACTTGAATCGCGCGGCTCGACCTCGTCGCGAAGGCAAATCCCGGCGACCCACCCATGCCCGCAGGAAGGCATTCAGGCGCGAGGTCGGGATGCGCTGCTGCCGAATCCGATGAATCTCCAGCGCCATCGGCAGCACATGATCCAGGTTTCGACCAGTCTTGGCCGAGATTCGCACCAGCGGGCTTTGCGGCAGGAAATGGAAGATGCGCCCAAGGTGGTGCTCCACCCGCGCCACTTCTTCCTTGCCTCGTATCAGATCCCATTTGTTCGCCGCTACCGTCACGCCCTTGCCCGCATCCAGGACGAAGCCCGCCACATGCGCATCCTGCTGAGTCGGTCCTTCGTATGCATCGATAACCACGACCCCCACATCGGCGTGCTGCATCGAGCGCATCGCCCGCAGCACGCTGTGCTGCTCGATGCCGCGCTCGATGTGACCACGACGCCGGATGCCGGCCGTGTCCACCAGCCAGACCTCGTTGCCTTCCCATTCCACCAGCGTGTCCACGCTGTCGCGCGTCGTCCCGGGCGCGTCGTGCACCAACGCCCGCGCCTCGCCAAGCAGCGCATTCAGCAAGGACGACTTGCCCACGTTCGGTCGCCCCACAATGGCAATGCGGGGCCGCGTATCCGCCACGGCCCGATAGTCGTCGGCCGGCATGCGCTCGGTTACCGCATCCAGTAAATCGCCGGTGGCCGTTCCGTGCATGGCCGAGATAGCCATCGGATCGCCCAACCCCAGCGCGTAGAACTCGGGAACGCTGTCTCGATGCTGTGGGGCGTCCACCTTGTTCACCACGAGCAGGTACGGGATTCCCGCCCGCAGCACTTCACGCGCCACCGCCAGGTCCAGCTCAGTTGGCCCTGTCGTCGCGTCCGTGACGATGAGCGCCAGGTCGGCCTCGGCCGCGGCCAGCCGCGCCTGCGCCTCCGCGTGCGCCGCCACGGGCGCCGGGTCGCGCCAGGCGATTCCAGCCGTATCCACGATCGCCAGGCCGCGTCCGCGCCACTCGATTTCTCCGTAAATCCGATCCCGCGTCGTCCCCGGTTCGTCGGCCACCACCGCCACCCGCGAGCCCATCAGGCGATTGAACAACGTGGACTTGCCGACATTCGGACGGCCCACGATCGCAACCAGCGCCGCGCCGCCTGCTACCGCTGTGACCGTGCTCGAACCGCCGCGGCCTCCGTTAGCCATACGGACCCCGATAGCTCGGCGGCAGATTCGCGGCAATTGCCTGCATGATGGCGTTGCCCGCCGCCTGCAACTCGTCCTCGGGAATACGTCCCGGCCGACGTCCCAGGTCCAGCGGTTCGCCAACCCTGAGGTTCACCGGCATTCGGCCCTTCGTGAGCCGCCGCCGCCAGGAGAACGCTTCGGTGCCCCAGATCGACACCGGAACCACTGGTGTGCCCAGCTTCATGGCCGCGTACGCCGCCCCCGGTTGCGGCCGGCGCAACTTTGCATCCCGGCTGCGTGTGCCCTCCGGATACATCATCATGGCTTTGTCGCTGCGCAGGATGCGCAGCATTTGCCGCACCGCCGGCAGATCCATCCCGTCGCGGTTTACCGGCAGCACGCCCCACGCGCGGCACAGCCACCCTACCGTCGGCGATTCCACCACCTCCCGCTTTGCCATGAAGGTCAGGTAGCGCCGCACGTACGAGCCCGTCAGGATCGGGTCGAACTGCGTGAAGTGGTTCGACGCCACGATGATGGCGCCCTCCTCGGGTACCCGCTCAACCCCCTCCACGCGCACCCGAAACAGGAAGGGAAACACCACAAAGCGGCCCAGCAGTTGCCAGAAGGCGTAGATCGTCCTGATGATCCACGGCGGTTCCCAGCTTGAGTCCCGGCGCATTTCAGTGACGGCCGTCCAGGCCGCGCTCGCGCAGGAGCGTCTCGATCTGCGTCACGACCTCCGCCGGGCTGCTGTCCGCGGAATCAATCCACACCGCGTCGGCGGCTGCCGTCAGCGGCGCGTCGGCACGCGTACTGTCGATCCGGTCCCGCGTTTCGAGTAGATCTCGCACGCTTGCAAGGTCGATATTCTCCCCGTCCGCCCGCCGCTGCTCCCACTTGCGGAGGGCGCGAGTTTCCAGCGGTGCGTCCAGGTACACCTTCAACTCGGCCTCCGGCCAAACAACCGTCCCAATGTCGCGCCCCAGGGCAACCACGGCGCCTTGCCCAATCACCCGGCGCTGCTCTCCCAGCAACTGAGCGCGGACTTGCGGCAGCCGCGATACGTCCGAAACAATGGCCTCCACCCTCGCGCTGTACACGCCCTCGGTCACGTCTTCGCCCTCGGACAGCACCCGCGTGCGATAGGCGCCGTCGGCCTTCGGACGGAATGCCAGGTTCAGATTCGCAATCGCCGCAAGTACCTCGTTGGCGTTTTCCGGGTCTGCGCCCGCTCGCAGCGCCGCCAGCGCCGCCGCGCGGTAGAACAGCCCGCTATCTACGCACACGTACCCGCATCGCTCGGCAAGTAACTGTCCGACGGTGCTCTTCCCCGACCCAACGGGTCCATCGATCGTGACGACCGGCGCTGACATAAGACGCACCAAACCCGCAGTCTCTCTCGGGGACGGCCGCCCAGTATAAAAACAGCCCACACCCCACCCTCGCTGCCCGCATTCGCCGGGGGCCGGTTCAGACCGATCGGCGGCGCTAGTGGCAGCGCAACCGGCGGTCGTGGCGAGCGGATGGGACTGAGAACGGATGGTCGGGGGCGGAAAGCGGTGGGGGTGAAGGGGGGAGCGCACTCTCGCCAGCCCGAACCCCGAAGGGGTTCGGGCTGGCGAGAGAGCGCTTAGGCGGATTTTTTGGCGGGCCGGCGACGAAGGTTGGGGCTGCCTGGGGACGGCAGGACGGCCCCAGCGACGCTGGGAGCGCGGACATGGCGAGGGGGTGGGGCGGAGGCGTCTCGATCGGCCTCTACGCATGGCGAAGAACCAGCGGGGACGCTCGGTGACGGAAGCGCCGCGCAGGCGGAGAAGGCGGGCGAGCATGGAGGATTCGGGGGCTGGGACAGGATGTTTCCATTGTATACGAACTGGTTACAACGGGCAAGGGTGATAGGGGTGGCAAGAAGGGGAAAGGGCCGAGGAGTGAGAAAGGAGCCGGAGAAGAAAGGGAGCTTGGAGGGAGAGGCTCGGAAGAGGCGGGGAGCGGGCGGGACGTGGGATGTGTTCACTCGGTCGGGGCAATGTGTTCAGTTTTTCGCCGAATGTGTTCAGTTTCTGGCCGAATGTGTTCACTTTCGGCGACAATGTGTTCAGTCTGACGGGGCAGGTGTTCAGTGAGGAAGTGGAGAAGGGAGACCACTTGCAATGGCTACTGACGCCGCCCCGCTCACCCGAGACGACCTGCGCGACGAACTACAGCGCGCACTGACGCACTATGCGACCAAGGCAGATCTGGCTGAGTTGCGCGACGAGTTGCATCGCACCCTGGCGCACTACGCGACGAAGGCCGACCTGGCCGACTTGCGAGCCGAACTCCACGCGACGCGCGCTGAGTTCAAATCTGACCTTCATAGCCAGACCCGCTGGATGGTGATCGCCGTCTTTGGATCGGTCAGCGCCGCCGCCGCCGCCACCGGACTCATCGTCCGATTCTTCGGCTGAGCGTCTGGCGCGAGGGACAAAGCACCCGGATTAAGTCCACCACGCCCGAGTCCCACGATTCTCGAACAGATTTCTCCCAGTCTGTGAAGGGAATCGCGTCCGGCCCCTAAACCCCGATTGATGGCTGGATGACAACTCGGCTTGATTGGGAATTGGACAAAGGAATCCACCTCGGTCGCCTGTCGCCTACACTCGGAAGATGCTCCGTTACTCGCCTCACTGCCCGTGCCTGACGTAACCGTCGCCGACGTCATCGCATCCTTTCTGGCCCGGCAAGGCGTCGGTCGCGCCTACGGCGTCACCGGCGGCGAAATGCTGCCCGTGCTCGACGCCCTTCAGCGCCGCAGGATTGGATTCGTCCTGACCCATCACGAGGCGGCCGCCGCCTACATGGCCGACACCGAGGGCCAGCTCACCGGCCGGCCCGGGGTTTGCGTCGGCACGCTTGGACCCGGGGCCGCCAACCTTTTTGCAGGCCTCGCCCAGGCCACCCTGGAACGCTCCCCGGTACTTGGCATTTCGGCTGACGTAACGCCCGAGGAAGCCGCCGGCCAGCGGCACCAAGTCTTCAACATTCCCGGAGCCATGGCTCCAGCCGTCAAGTACAGCGCGCGCGTCAGCCCGCAGAATGTGGGCGCCGTGCTCCCCGCCGCCTGGTCGGCAGCCACCAACGGTATGCCGGGTGCGGCGCACCTGTCCGTACCGAGTTCAGTCGCCACGCTCCCAGCCGCAAGTCAGCCAGGCGTAGCGGCCAATGCCGTTGCGGCATCCCCAGCCGTGCCGTCGGAGCTTGGCGAGGTCGAGCAGCGGTTGGCGCAGGCGACGCAGCCCGTCGCGGTGCTTGGGCTGGAAGCCCGAACATCCGCCATCGCCAGGCGCGTTGCTCAACTGGCGATCGGTTCCGACATTCCCGTCGTCACCCAGGTGAAGGCGCGGGGCTGGTTCCCCGGCGACCATCGCCTCCACGCCGGCACCCTGGCTTCCTACGGATCTCGCGGCGTGTTCGAGCTGATTCAGTCCGCCGACCTGGTGCTGGGGGTCGGCATGGACGGCGTCGACCTCATCTGGCCCTGGGACGGCCCGGCTGGCTTCAACCTCACCGCCTACGACCTCCAGGACGGCTCGCTCCCGCATACCCCCATCGTTGGTGACGTGGCTGCCATGTTGGAGTGCCTGGCCAAGGTCGACCGTCCCCCGAATCGCATAAGCGCGGCCGACCGCGCCTCGCAAGCCCGCAGCGCCGCTCGAGCAGACCTCCAGGCCGGTCCCGCCGGTACCGATCACCCGGCGGACGCCCCCTCCGACGGCATTGACGTCGACCCACTCTTCAAGGCCATCCGGGCCGCCGCCCCGTCCGACACCGCCCTCATCTCCGATGTCGGCATGCACAAGCTGTACCTCGCCCAGTACTGGGACGCGCCAGCGCCGCACACCTACTTCGTCGCCAACGGGCTCTCCGGCATGGGTTGGGCGCTGCCCAGCGCCTTAGGCTTCAAGCTCACGTGCCCCGACACACGCGCCCTGGCCGTTACCGGCGACGGCGGCGCACTCATGTTCGCCGGCGAGCTCGGAACCCTGGCCCGTCTCAAGCCGCCGGGCCTCGTGTACCTCGTGCTCGTCGACGCGTCGCTTGCGCTGATCCGCCTCAAAGCCGAACAGCTTGAGCACGACCCCATGCCCAACGACTTCACGCCGCCAGACTTTGTCGCGCTGGCCCGCAGCTTCGGCCTCCAAGCCGAGCGCGTTGATTCACCGGCCGTCGCCGCTAAAGTGGTAAGTGACGGCCTATCGGCCTCGGAGCCGCTCGTTATCGAGGCGCCCATCGACTACGGCGCCTACCAGCGCATGACCTGACCACGCAGCCGCATGCATCGGAAAATTCTGTGAACGCCGTCCGCTATCGCCGCCATTGCCGGCGCGGCCCCCTTCGCCTGCTTGCCTGCGCTGTCGCGCTGGCGCTCGCGGTGGCACCGCCTGCCGCGTCCCTTGCCGACGTACTGCCCCTCCAGACCGGCCAGACGATTCGGATCGAAGGCCAGGGCTGGGGCCACGGCGTCGGCATGTCCCAGTGGGGCGCCCGCGGTCGGGCTCTGGCGGGGCAATCCGCCGACGATATCGTCCGCGCCTACTACACCGACATCGACATCACCGATTCCCCAACCGATCAGACTCCCATCCGCGTACTGATCGACCGCAACTACCGGCCAGCGGCAATCGACGGTTCAGCTGCTTCCTCCAACGGACTCGCGGGCGACATCGTGGGGATCGGCGGCCAGTGGGCCATCTCGGGTGTGACCGATCCGCTGCCGCCCGGCGCCCGTCTGCGCTTGCTCGACCACCCCGGCGTGCACCGAATCACCGTTCGCCTGATCGACGCCGCGGGCGGGCACATGTGGGACTTCGACCTGCCGGGCCAGATCGAGGTCGTCCCCCTCGAGCCCCACACCCGCTTGCTGGTGCACTACAAGTACACCAACCAAGTCGAAGGCGCGCCCGGTCAGTACTACGACGTCTACCGCGGGTCCGTACGCGTCTATCAGGACGCCGAAGGCCTGGTGGACACCGTCAACGTCGTAACGCTTGAGGACTATCTGCTTGGCGTCGTGCCGGCCGAAATGCCGTACCACTGGCCCGCCGAGGCCCTCAAGGCCCAGGCCATGGCCGCGCGCACCTACGCGCTGATCAGCCTCGATCCGGGTAACTCGATCTTGGACGTCGTCGATACGACCCAGGACCAGGTCTATCTCGGCGTGAACCACGAGCGGCCGGAAACCACCGCCGCCGTTCAGGCGACCGCCCGCCGCGTATTGACCCATGCCGGCCAGCCCATCATTGCGTACTTCTTTAGTACGGCAAACGGACGTACCGAGGCCAACGAGCACGTGTTCGGCGGGCAACCAGTTCCGTATCTGCGCTCCGTCGTCGACATTGATCCCAATGGCAGGCCCTGGGACGCCGATTCCCCGCTGAGCACCTGGTCCACCCCCGAATTCTCAGCCAGCCTCCTGCAGGGGCTCTACCACGAATCGATCGGCACGCTCGAATCGCTGGACTTCAGTGACCGCTCACCGACCGGCCGATTGATCATCATCGGTCTCAACGGCCAGCGCGGCCGGCAAACCATCAGCGCCTGGAACTTCGCCCTCCGCTTCAATCAGCGCACCCCAACCGAGGCCGGCCTGCTTTACAGCACAAGATTCGCGATTGTCCGCAACTACCCGCTGATCGAACGCGTCGAGCCGCTCAATCTGCCCGGGGGGCAATCCGTCTACTTCGACGAGACCGGGCACAACGTCCGCCACGGCTTCCTCAAGTACTTCAACGCCCGCGGCGGTGTGCCCGCCTTCGGCCTGCCGCTCACCGAGGAGTTCGTCCAGAACGGCCGCACCGTCCAGTACTTCGAGCGCGCCCGCTTCGAATACCACCCCGAACTGGCCGGCACGCCCTACGAGACCCAGCTTGGGCTGCTCAACGACGCCCTCACCGCCCCGCGCCGCCCATTTGCTGGCGACACCCCCTTCCCCACCGTGCCCGACCACCGCTACTTCCCCGAAACTGGCCACAGCGTGCATTTCGGCTTCCTCCGGTTCTGGGAAACCCAGGGCGGGCTCGAACGCTTCGGCTATCCCATTTCCCAGGAGGTCGTCGAGCACGGACGCATCGTCCAGCACTTCCAGCGAGTTCGCCTGGAATGGGTGCCCGACGCTCCGCCCGGCCAGCAGGTCCAGATTGCCAAGGTCGGCGCCGACTACATGCGCGCCTTCGGTCTCGCCCCGCCGCTCTAGGGCCGAACGTCCGCCGCCCCTATACTCGCGCCGCCCGCGTGCATTTCGGGACGGCCTGATGCCGATTGGTTCCAGCGAACAGCAGGAAATCGAAAACCTGCGCGCTGTCCAGACCCCAACGCGTCGTCTGACCGTTCCAGACCTTGAGTCAATCCTCTACCAGGCCCTGCCTGTTCTTGATCACGGCTTCGTGCGCGTCATCGACTACATGGGCAGCGACAGCGCCGTGGTGCAGGCCGCCCGCGTTTCCTACGGCGCCGGCACCAAGCGCGCCCGGCAGGACGCTGGCCTGATCCGTTACCTCATGCGTCACGCCCACACCACGCCGTTCGAGATGTGTGACATCAAGTACCACGTCAAGCTGCCTATCTTCGTCGCCCGCCAGTGGATCCGGCATCGCACCGCCAGCGTCAACGAGTACTCCGCTCGCTACTCCATCCTCGACAACGAGTTCTACATCCCGGAGCCGGAACACCTGGCTGCCCAGTCCACCAGCAACCGGCAGGGCCGCGGCGACGTTGTGTCCGGTGACGAGGCGGCGCGCGTCTTCGATCTGCTGCGAACCGACGCCGAGCAGGCCTACGCCCACTACGAGGAAATGCTCAACGAAGACGTCCAGGGAAACGTGCTCGATGAGACTCGGCAGGGGCTGGCCCGCGAACTGGCCCGCATGAACCTGTCCCTCGGCTTCTACACCCAGTGGTACTGGAAAGTGAATCTGCACAACCTGCTGCACTTCCTCTGGCTGCGCAGCGACGCCCATGCCCAGTACGAAATCCGCGCCTATGCCACCGTCATGCTCGACACCGTCCGCCGCTGGGCGCCCCTCACCTACGCCGCCTTCATGGACTACCGGGTTGGCGGCGCCAACCTCTCCGCCAAGGGCCTCGAAGTCGTTCGCCGACGCCTCCGTGGGGAGACCGTCACCCGCCGAGACGTGGGCATGTCCCCTGCCGAATGGCGTGAACTCGAGGCCCTGCTCGAGGCGGAGGAGCTTCCCCCAGCCAGCTAGGTGCGCCCAGCCGTGCGGCTCGCCTACCGCCTTCTGCCTACTCGTTGAACGACGGAAAGTAGTCCGGAATCGTCTCGGCGTCGTACCCCGCCGCCGGGTACTCATACTCGTTCCCCTCGTAATTCCGCACCACGATCTTGTCGTCCGTGAGTTCCACGATCCGCGACGGCGACACCGGGATCTTCCCACCGCCGCCCGGCGCGTCGATGATGTACTGGGGCACGCCGAACCCGGTTGTGTGTCCCTGCAGGGCCTCCATGATCTCCAGGCCTTTTTGCACCGACGTGCGGAAGTGGTCGGTCCCCTTCACCAGGTCGGCCTGGTAGATGTAGTACGGCTTCACGCGCGCCTTCAGCAGCTCGTGCATCAACTGTTTCATCGTCTCGGGATCGTCGTTCACGCCTCGCAGCAGCACCGTCTGGCAGCCGACCGGAATGCCGTGATCCACCAGGCGCCCGCAGGCCTCGCGAGCCTCGGGCGTGAGTTCACGCGGATGGTTGAAGTGCGTGTTCAGGTAGAACGGCTGGTAGCGCGCCAGCATTTCGCACAGTTCGTCGGTGATCCGGGCCGGGTTGACGCATGGAATCTTGGTCCCCATGCGGATCAACTCCACATGCGGAATCTCGTAGAGGTTCGAGATGATCCACTCCAGCGCGTTGTCGGTCAGCGTCAGCGGGTCGCCCCCGCTCAGCAGCACGTCCCGGATCTCGGGATGCGCGCGGATGTAGTCGAACACCGCCTCCAGCTCGCCTGGCGGCGGGACCGGGTTCTTGCCCACCTTGCGCTTGCGCGTGCAGAACCGGCAGTACATGGCGCAGGTGTGCGTGACGACAAAGAGCACCCGGTCCGGATAGCGGTGGGTGAGATGCTTCACCGGCATGTCGTCTTCTTCGTCCAGCGGATCGTCTTCCAGGAATGAGGAATCCTCGAACTCCACGGCATCCGGCATCTGCTGGATGTAGATGGGGTCGCTGGCGTCCATCTCCTCGATGAGGCTCAGGTAGTACGGCGTCGTGAAGAACGGGTATTCCTTCGCCACCGCCTCCAGCCGCTCGTACTGCTCTTCCGTCAGCCCCGGAATGGACCGCACGTCGCGCACGCCCTGCGCAAGCTGTTCCTGCCATTCGGCGCGTGGACGGCGGACCTTTGGCGGCATGGTTGCTGTAACCCTCCCGGACACGCCCGCCCGTCTGGGCGGGACGCCATGTCTGACTGCCCCAAGCCTACGAAATACCGCGCGACCCGTCGGCTTGCCCGGGGTTTTCGCTGAAAAACCGGCGTAAACTTGGCCGCTCGTACGCGCGATGCTACGTTTGGGAAGAGCAGTTGGGCCCGGCCAGGAGCCCAACGCGAACCATTCAACGACCCGCCAGGATTGTGTTTCTTGGCGACCATCGCCGGGAGACACATAGCCTGCGAATGACTGCCACCAACGGCCAGACCACCCTTTCCATTCGCGACCTGCACGTCTCCGTGGAAGACGCCGAAATCCTGCGAGGCGTCACCCTGGACGTGCCCGCCGGCGAGGTGCACGCCCTCATGGGCCCCAACGGCTCGGGCAAGAGCACGCTGGCCAATGCCCTCATGGGCCATCCCGCCTACGACGTGACCGCCGGCCAGGTCCACTTCAAGGGGCAGGACGTGCTGGATCTCGAAACCGATGAGCGCGCCCGCCTGGGCATGTTCCTGGCTTTCCAGTACCCCGCCGAAATCCCCGGTGTCCGGGTTGCCAGCTTTCTGCGCCTGGCCCTGAACGCGCGACGAGAAAGCGAAATCTCGGTCATGGCGTTCCGCCGACTGCTGATGGAAAAGATGCAGATGCTGCGGATGGACCCCAAATTCGCCTCGCGCTACCTCAACGAAGGGTTCTCGGGCGGCGAAAAGAAGCGCAACGAGATCCTGCAACTTGCGGTGCTCGAGCCTGAACTTGCGATACTTGACGAGACGGACTCAGGCCTCGACATCGACGCGCTGCGAATCGTCGCCGATGGCGTGAATCGATTGCGGGGCTCGGATCTTGGAGTACTGGTGATCACGCACTACCAGCGGCTGCTGAACTACATCGAGCCTGACCGCGTGCACGTCCTGATCGATGGTCGCGTGGTCGAGTCAGGCGGCAAGGAACTGGCCGAGCGCCTTGAGGCCGAGGGCTACGAGCGCTACGGCGCCGCGACGACCAGCGAGGACGCATAACCATGGCAGTTAAGGACATCGAACAAGTCGGGCTCGACACCTATAAGTTCGGGTTTCACGACGACATCCAGCCCGTCTACACCTCACCCAAGGGCCTGAGCGAGGATGTCGTCCGGGAAATCTCGCGCCAGAAGAACGAGCCGGCCTGGATGCTGGAATTCCGGCTGGAGGCGCTGCGCCAGTTTGAGCAGAAGGCAATGCCGACGTGGGGCGCCGATCTCTCGCGTATCGACTTTGACGACATCCACTACTACATCCGCCCGCAGGACCGGCAGGCCCGCTCCTGGGACGACGTCCCCGAAGACATCAAGTCCACCTTCGACAAGCTGGGGATCCCCGAGGCCGAGCGAAAGTTCCTGGCCGGTGTCGGCGCCCAGTACGACTCCGAAGTCGTCTACCACAGCATCCGCGACGACTTGGAAGAGCAGGGCGTGATCTTCCTGGACATGGACTCCGGCCTGCGCGAGCACGAGGACATCGTGCGCGACTACTTCGGCACGGTGATTCCCAACGGCGACAACAAGTTCGCGGCGCTGAACAGCGCGGTCTGGAGCGGCGGCAGCTTTGTCTACGTGCCCGAAGGCGTGCGCGTCGAGATTCCGCTGCAGGCCTACTTCCGCATCAACGCCGAGAACATGGGCCAGTTCGAGCGCACGCTCATCATCGTGGAGCCGGGCGCCTACGTGCACTACGTCGAGGGCTGCACCGCCCCGGTCTACGCCACCGACTCGCTGCATTCGGCCGTCGTCGAGATCATCGTCAAGGAAGGCGGTCGTTGCCGCTACACCACCATCCAGAACTGGTCGACCGACGTCTTCAACCTGGTCACCAAGCGCGCCGTCGCCTACCGCGACGCCACCATGGAATGGGTGGACGGCAACCTGGGCAGCAAGGTCACCATGAAGTACCCGGCCGTCTACCTGATGGAACCGGGCGCGCACGGCGAGGTGTTGTCCATCGCCTTCGCCGGCGAAGACCAGCACCAGGACGCCGGAGCCAAGATGGTGCACGCCGCTCCCGACACCTCGTCCCTCATCACCTCCAAGTCGATCAGCCGCAAGGGCGGTCGCACCGCCTACCGCGGCTATGTGCAGGTTATGCCCGAGGCCGAGCGCTGCCGCTCCAACGTGGAATGCGACGCCCTGCTCATCGACGACCGTTCGCGATCCGACACGTATCCCTACATGGACATCGAGGAAAGCGACGTCGCCATTCAGCACGAGGCCACCGTCAGCAAGGTCAGCGATCAGCAGCTGTTCTATTTGATGAGCCGCGGACTGACTCAGGAACAGGCCATGGCGATGGTCGTCAGTGGGTTTATCGAGCCGATCGTCAAGGAGTTGCCGATGGAGTACGCGGTTGAAATGAACCGCCTCATCGAACTCCAGATGGAAGGCTCGATCGGCTAGCGCTACTGACCAATCTTGCCGACACACCCAAGCACGGGCCGTCCCGACGGCTGATACCGTCTCGCGCACGTCAATGACTAGCACAACCCACGACCTGATTGCCGACTTGTCAAACTCGCGCGGCGAGCCTGGCTGGCTGCGCGAACGACGCGCCGCCGCCTGGCACGCCTACGAGTCGACCCCCGTCCCAACCTGGAGCGACGAGGAGTGGCGGCGCACGGACACCAGTTGGGTGGACTGGGCCGGCGCGGCCCCGGCCACGAACGGGGTCGAACCGGCCAAGCTTGCCCTGCCTGTCGAAGTCCCAGGCGCCAGCGTGTTGCTACGACAGCGCGGAACCATGGTCGAAGTGCTCTACAAGTCGCCGGAGGCGATGGCCGCCGGCGTGACCGTTTCCAGCCTGACGGCCGCCGCGGCGTCGGACGCCGCATTACTGGCCGACCACCTGGGAACTGATCTCGCCCCACCCGCGGCTGGAAAGCTGCAGGCGATGAACGCCGCCTTGTGGGCCGGCGGAGCCTTCGTGCGGATTCCGCGCGGCGCGGAGTTGACCGCGCCCATCGTGATTGTCATCGATGCCGCCGGCGAGCCAATCTTCCCGCGTACGCTGGTTGTTGCTGGCGCAGGATCGTCGGCCGACGTGCTTGAGTGGTGGCGTTCAAGTCAGGAGGCAACGCCGGGCTTCGCCAATGGCTGCGTGGAGCTCTTTGTCGGCGCCAACGCGAAGCTCAGCTACACACATGTTCAGGCGTGGGACAGCGACGTGGGCGGATTCCTGTCGCAGCACGCGCGTGTCGCGCGGGACGCCGAGCTGGCGACGACCAACATGACACTGGGCGGACGCTTCCACAAGGGTGCGATCTCCGCCACGCTAACCGGACCCGGCGCCAACGTGCGGTTGAACGGCATGGCCTTCCTGGACGGCCAACAGTTCGCCGATCACCACACGCTGCAGGACCACCGAACCACGGATGCGGCCAGCGATCTGCTGTACGTCAACGTTCTCGACGGCTCGGCGCGGTCTGTCTATGCCGGAACCATCATGGTTCAACAGCATGCGCAACGATCCAACGCCTACCAGCAAAACCGCAACCTGATGCTGCAACGCGGGCCGCGCGCGGACTCCATTCCCCGGCTCGAAATCATGGCGGACGACGTTCGCTGTACCCACGGTTCCACTACGTCCACCATCGACCCGATGCACCTCTACTACCTCGGATCGCGCGGACTCGGCCTCGACCAGGCCCGCTCCCTCATCGTCGACGGAACCTTCGAACCGGTGTTGGACCGGATTCCAAACGCAACCGTCCGGTCCGCCGTGCGGACCGCTGTCCGGGCGAAGTTGCACGGAACCGCCGCCTGATGGCCGGGTACGTTGACGTGGCGGCCGCCGAGGACATTCCGCCCGGCGCCGCGCGTCAGGTTCTGGTGGGTGAGCGACGCATCGGCGTGTACAACGTGAGTGGCGATCTCTACGCGATGGACGACTTGTGCAGCCACGACCAGGCTTGGCTGTCGGAAGGCGACTTTGACCCTGAGCGCCGCTCGGTCCGTTGTCCGCGGCACACCTCAACCTTCGACTTGACCAGCGGACGTCCGCGGACGCTGCCCGCCATTCGTCCGGTCGCGACCTACGACGCGAAGTTTGAGGCTGGCCGCGTCCTGATTCTTATCGATACTTAGGACACATGACTGTCCCAACTTCCGCTGCCGCTGGACTGGACGCCACTGCAATCCGGGCGGACTTTCCGGTCTTGGCCGAACGAGTACACGAGCGACCGCTCGTCTATCTGGACAACGCCGCTACGTCGCAGAAGCCGCGAGCGGTCATCGACGCCCTCCAGACCTATTACGAGACCTATAACGCCAACATTCACCGCGGCCTGCACGCGCTCAGCGAACGAGCCACGGCCGAGTACGAGGACGCGCGGTCGCGCGTAGCGCGCTTCATCAACGCCGCGCATTCACACGAAGTGATTTTCACGCGCGGAACCACCGAAGCGATCAATCTCGTGGCCCGCGGCTGGGGTGATGAAAGCGTCGGCGAGGGCGACGAGATCCTGCTGACCGAGATGGAACATCACAGCAATCTTGTCCCCTGGCAGATGCTGGCAAAGCGACGCGGCGCCTCGCTGCGGTACATCCCGATGGACATCGAGGGTCGGATTGACCTGGAGGCCTACGCACGAATGTTCGGACCGCGCACTCGTCTGGTCGCGGTCACGCATATGTCCAACGTGCTCGGCACCATTACGCCCGCCGCCGAACTCATTCAGATCGCCCACCAGCACGATGTGCCGGTACTGTTGGACGCCGCGCAATCGATTCCGCACCTTCCGGTCGACGTGCAGGCGCTAGACGCGGACTTCGTGGCGTTTTCGGGCCACAAGATGCTGGGCCCGACCGGAATCGGCGTCCTCTACGGTCGGGAAGCGCTGCTGGACGCCATGGAGCCCCTCTTCGGCGGCGGCAGCATGATCCGCGTCGTGGAGTTGCACCAGTCAACGTGGACCGTGCTCCCGTACAAGCTGGAGGGCGGGACGCCAAACATCGCCGGCGCGATTGGCCTCGGCGCGGCCGTTGACTACTTGCAGACCGTCGGCATGCCGGCGGTGACGTCCCACGAGCATGAGCTGACTGAGTACGCGCTGAGCCTCCTGAGCGATCTCGATGGTGTGCGCCTCTTCGGCCCGAGGGATGCAACGGATCGCGGCGGAGTGATCTCGTTCTATGTTGGCGATGTGCATCCGCATGACGTCGGAACATTGCTTGATGCCGATGGCATTGCCGTTCGGGCGGGGCACCACTGCGCTCAGCCCCTGATGCGCAAGCTGGGAGTCGCGGCAACCGCGCGGGCTAGCCTGTACCTTTACAACACAGCCGCTGAAGTAGATTGCCTGGCCGATGGCATCGCCCGCGCGAAAGCGTTCTTTGAATGACGCTTGAGGACCTCTATCGCGAGGTCATCATGGATCACTACCGGCGGCCGCGGAACCGGGGCGCGCTCGCCGAAGCCAATGTCGTCATGGAAGGCGTCAATCCGCTCTGCGGCGACGAAATCAAGCTCTGGCTGAGCATCGATGACGCCGGGGTGATTACCAGCGCGTCGTTCGACGGCCATGGTTGCTCAATCAGCCTGTCGTCCGCCTCGATGATGACCGAATCGGTAATCGGCAAGCCGCTGGCTGACGCCCATGCCGTGATTGGCGGCTTCCGCGGCATGATGCTGGAGGGCGAAACTCCTGACGAAATGCTGCTTGGCGACGGCGTCGCCCTGGAGGGCGTTCGCAGGTTCCCGGTGCGCATCAAGTGTGCCGTGCTGAGTTGGAACACCCTGAGGCTTGGCCTTGACGAGCACGCCGCCGCCGGCGGCCAACGCGTGGAGTTGCAACACAGCGAAACGTAGCCGCGCTACGCTTAAGCCAAGATTCCTGAGGTGCGGCGAATGGCGACAACGGTTGTGGCGCGGCGAACTGTGGTTCCGCGACCACCAAGAGGCCAAGGACTGGCCGTATGACCCGTCCGAAGACGTCCGCCGAGTCTCGAAAGCCAAGGCACCCGACGCCTGAGCGTCGGTTCCGCCGTCTCTTCGCCTCTCCCAGGGAAGAAGCCAGCGGCGCCCTCGCCGCCGGGTGAGGGATCTGCTGCCCTCCATCCTCCCCAATACCTCTGCCCAACCCCTGCCATCCCACCCTCCGTCATCTGAAGACTCCAAGTAGTATCCGAGACTGCAAAGCGCCGGAGGACAAGACTTGACACGCGTCGTGTGCTGGAACATCGCCAAGAGGAACGCGCCGTGGGACGAACTCCTGACGATAGATGCGGACGTCGCTTTGCTACAGGAAGCGGGGTCGCCGCCGTCCGAACTGCCGGCAGACGTCAAGCTCGGCCCCGCCGCCCATTACGACTCCCACGTGTGGACGGGCCGGCCGCGCCTCCGCGCTTCCCGCTGGCCGATGGTTGTGAAGCTGTCCGACCGGGTTGAGGTCGAGTGGTTCAGGCAGGTAAGCGCGATCAGTGGGGTTGCCTGCAATGAGATCGCCGTCAGCGGCATCGGCACCATCGCGGCTGCCCGCGTGGTCCCGCGCGACGCCCCACCCTTCATCGCGTTCTCGATGTACGCCCGCTGGATCAAGCCTCACCCGTCGACTGAGAGTAAGTGGCGGGTTGGCTACGCGGATGGTTCGGCCCACCGGATCATTTCAGACCTTTCCGCCTTCATTGGAAGCCACGACCCGACAGCGCACCGCCTGCTGGCAGCCGGCGACCTGAACATCGTCCGAAAAGCCAAGGACGATGATCGTTATCCGATGTCCGGGCGTGACCATACGGTGTTTGCCCGAATGCAGGCCCTCGGCCTGGAGTTCATGGGCCCGCAATATCCGCATGGACGAAGAGTTGACCCACCGTCCACAGGCGTGCCGCCGGACACGTGCAACGTGCCAACCTACTACACCACGCGCGAGTCGCCGGCTACCGCGAAGAAGCAACTTGACTACGTCTTCGCCTCACGCGGCTTCCACGAGCAGGTGTCGGTTCGGGCGCTGAACGGCGTTGATGAATGGGGACCGAGCGACCACTGCCGGCTCCAGATTGACGTAGCCGACGCACCCGCGTAGACCGCCCAGGCCGCCTCGTTCGGTCGTCGGCTGACGGTCCCGCCCGATTAGACTCTCGGCATTGCTTGGCCCCGGAGCGACCGTCGTACGTTGACGCCGCTGATCGGTTCGCTCCTTCGTCCGCGCCTTCACGCCATGCGGTCGAACCCCGACTTGCTGGCGCTGTGGTTTGCCTACGCCCTGATGCTCTTTTCCATGGCGGCCATGGGGCCGGTACTGGGAGAGGTCAAGGACGAATTCAATCTGACCCCCGCGACCACGGCGCTGCTGGTGGCCGTGCAGGGCATGGGACGCGGGGGATTCATGCTGGTGCTGGCGCCCCTGGCCGACCGCATGTCGCCCCGCCTCCTGCTGCCGCTGGGCTTGCTGCTCACCTGCCTGGCGTCCCTTGTCACCGCCGCGGCGCCGAGCGAGTGGGTTTTTGGCCTGGGCATCGTGGCCAGTGCCGCCGGTAGCGGGCTGGTCGGCCCGGGGGGACAGGTCCACCTGGTGCGCCGCGGCCAGGGCGACGAGCGGCGCCGCAACATTGCCCGGGTCATGTCCGGCGGCATGTTCGGCGCCTTTGTGGCGCCTATTGCCGCCGGCGGCGCCGCGAGTCTCCTGGGCTGGCGCGCGGCGTTTGTGCTGGTAGCCGTCCTCTCGATCGCCATCGCCGCCGCCGTCGCGTCCGTCAGGTCGCTCGAGTCCAGGCCGCGCCCGCTGCCGGCGCCCGACGGACCGGCCAGGCCACGATCCAGGCGGCCGGCGCTCGGCGTTGGCCGGGTCGTGCTGGAGGTCTCGGTTCTGGCCGTCCTGCTCTGGGGATGGAACAACACCACTCGCGGCTTCGTACTCCCCTTCTACGGCAGCGAAGCCCTGAAGCTGGATCCCGGCGGCATTGGCATTCTCATGGGGTTGGCGCTCGGCGGGCGGGCCGCCCTCACCTACGTCAGCGGCGCCTTCATCAATCGGGTCGGCCTCTCGTCGTCGCTGCTGATCGCCACGATCATTGGGGCGGGCGGCACCCTGGTGATGTACGCCCCCGCCGGACTTCCGGTGTTCGTGGGACTGGTGGTCGCCTATACCTTGACCGGAATCAGCTCGCCGATCGTCATCATGATGCTCAGCGAGCGAGCGCCGCCGCAGCGCCTGGGCCAAGCCATGGGCGTGACCCAATTCCTGGTGGACGGCGTTGGGCTGGGACTGACTCCGCTCATTGGGCTGATCGTGGACGCCGCTGGGTTCGGCGTCGTGGGCGCGTTGCTGGCCGCCATTTCCCTTGCCGCCGGCGCCTGGGGCGTCTGGATCATGCGGCTCGGCGAAGCTGAGGCGTCGGCCGCTCCCGAGGACTGAGCCCGTCCGAGGCTAGTCCTCGACGAACTCGATGCGCTGCCGCAACTCCGGAATGTCGATGTCGAGATCGCCCTCCGCCATTTCCAGTCGGCCGTCCTCCATCACCCACGATTCGTCGGCGAACTGGCTCAGCGCCGGATCGTGCGTGGCCATGATGACCGTCAGCCCCTCGGTGTCGACGATACGGCGGAACAGCAGCATGATCTCCAGTCCCGTAATGCTGTCGAGTTCTCCGGTCGGCTCGTCGGCAATCAGCACGGCCGGCTGGTTGGCGATGGAGCGCGCGATGGACACGCGCTGCTGCTCGCCGCCGCTCAGCTCAAACGGTCGATGGCCGGCGCGTTCGGCCAGCCCCACCATGTCCAGCACTTCCATCGTGCGAGATGCGCGTTCGCTGGTCGAGCGTCCCGCGATGCGCATGGTGAGCTCCACGTTCTCGAATGCCGAAAGCACCGGCAGCAGAGCGAATGACTGGAAGACGAACCCGAAGTTGTGACGGCGGATCTTCGTAAGCTCAGATTCTCTGAGGCGGCTGACCTGGCGGCCCCGGAAAAACACTTCGCCTTCGTCGGGTCTGTCCAGCGAACCCAATTGGTTCAGCAGCGTCGTCTTGCCCGACCCGGATCGGCCGCGGAGCGTGATCAGGCGACCTTCATGGGCCGTGCAACTCACGTGATCGACGGCCCGAATCTCCTCCGACCCCACCCGGAATACGCGAGAAACATCCCGGGCTTCCAGGATCACTTCCCGCTCCGCGGCGGCATCCGTCGGACGAAAGCCAGGCGCCTCAGTCATCGCGCGTTGCTTCCTCGCCAGGCGGCGCGAACGGCCGGTGTTCGTCGGGGACATGCTCTCGCCGGGTGCGCTGCGGCGGCTTGGGAGCTGGCCGCGGCGGTTTGGCGGCAGGGCGGGGCGGTCTTGATCGGCCGGGAATAACCGGAGCGGCCAGTTCCACCCGCGCCGGGATGATTGGTTCGTCCGGCGCCGGCGACGATGGTTTATCGCCGTCCGACTCGTCGTCGGCGGCTTCTGGCGACGCGGCGAGGGTCGCAATCCCCGACGTGCCGGACCGAATCACGATGCCGTCGCCTTCGATGTCGACAAACGCACGTCCGCGGATGCTCAACTGGTCCAGCATCTCCTGCGGAACCTGCAAACGTCCCGTGTCGTCCACGATCACGAACTCATCGTGCGTGTGATCCTCGCCGTCTTCATGAATGCTCACGCGGCGAACGGTCTCCGTGCTGGTTCGGCCGTCCCGGATCGCAACCACTCGATCGACCTGGCGAGCGATATTGCGGTCATGGCTCACGATGATGATGGTCAACCCGCGTTCGCGATTGAGGTAGCGCAGGATGTCGTAGATCTGCCCCGCGGTTTGCGTGTCAACCTCACCGGTTGGCTCGTCGGCCAGCAACAGGTCGGGATCGTTGGCCAGCGATATGGCGATCGCCACGCGCTGCTGCTGGCCGCCGGAAAGCTGGCTCAGGCGGTGGTGCATGCGATCTTCAAGCCCCACGGCCCGCAGCAAGGCCTTGGCGCGGTCCGAGGCCTTGCGCATGTTGCCGAAGAGCATCGGAAGCCGAACATTCTCAAAAGCCGTGAGATAGGGAACCAGGTTGCGGGAACTCTGCTGCCAGACGAACCCGACATGGTGACGCTTGTAGTCCACCAGGTCCGACTCTGACGCCTGCAGGATGTCCAGGTCGCCGACCCGGCACTGCCCGGCCGTCGGTCGGTCAAGGCCGCCCAGAACGTTGAGCAGGCTTGACTTTCCGGATCCGCTATTGCCGATGATGGCCATCATTTCGCCCCGCTGGACTTCAAGGTCCAGCCCCTGCAAGGCGACGACTTCCAGGTCCTCGGTCTTGTAAATCTTGACCAGGTTGTCGCACACGATGTAGGGCCGTGTCCCGTTGGTGCGGTCGGGCGCCTGCGCCGCGCTCATCCTTGTTCCTCGCCGAACTTCACGGCCTCATTGATTCGGATCTTGGACAGCAGCCAGGCGCTGACCGGAAATGCCACCGCCACCACGGCGCCGAACAGGATGTAGATCTTCAGTACGTCTCCCCAGGCCGTAATGATCGTAAAGGGCGGCGTGTCCCCAAAACGGTCCACGCTCAACTGTAGGAACGGGATGAACAGATTGCCGGTCGCTACGCCCAACGCGGTCCCCAGCACGACGCCCAGCAGAATCAGGAAGCCGTTTTCGAAGGCATAAATGCCCACCAGCTGTCGGACCGAGAGCCCCATGGCCCGCAGGATCCCCAGCTGTTGCATGCGCCGCCGGAATGACATGTAGGAGTACATCAGGAAGCCCATGATTGTCAGCACGGCGGCAATCAGGAATCCGATCGACAAGATGCCGAAAATGCCCACCCGCGTGGCGTCGTCGCGGGCTGCGGCGATCTCGGCCCTGGCATCGCGTGCGTCAAGTGGCTTGAAACGCTTGAGCAGCAGCGTCTGGCGCAATTCCAGCGCATGAACATCCGGATCCGTGTGCGCCAACACAGTCCACGGCGTCTGCCCCAGGCTGCGTTCCACGTAATCGAGGTTTACGATCACGAACGGCCCGTCTTCCGGATAGTGCGTCGGGAAAAGGTCCGTCCATCCCGCAATGAAGAACTCGAGCGTCTGCGGTGTACCAAAGTCGATGCGCAGCGGGTCGCCGAGATTCAGGCTAAGTTCGCCTTGGAACGTCTCGCGCGAGGCAATCAGCGCCTGTTCGTCCAGCGCCAATTGGTTCATCAGGCTGTTGAGCGGGAAGGGGCTGAAGTCCTCCCGCCACCACACCGTTTCCGCAAAGTCCAGCGGATCCACGCCATAGGTCTTGATCGGCACGCGCAGCGCTTCGCCGGGGCGCCGGAAGCCCGTGTCTTCGTTCTCCCAGAGCCGTGCCACGCGCAGTATCTGGGGGACTTCCAGGTGTCGTTCCACCGGTAGGAACGACCATTCTTGCGTCTCTTCGTCGTAGTCGCCGATTTCCAGGAAATCCGCCTGGGAGCCGACCGAGTAATACACGCGATCATCAAAATTCCGGTCGAGCGTGGCGGCCATCGAGGCACTGAACGATCCAATGGCCAGGGTGAGCACGAGTAGAAAGATCAGGCGAGTGAACTGCCGGGGCTCGCGCGCGATCTGGCGCAGCCCAAGGTGCATCGACACCCCGAGAAACCTGTTGCCAAGGAACGCCATGCTGGCGACCAGCCATGGGAAAAAGCGCAGGAACAACAGGGTGACGGCGAACATGAACATGATCGGAATGATCACCAGCAGCGGATCCGAAAAGAGATCCCCGCCGTCGCCCACGGTAACGAGCTGGTCGCGCTGGGAGAGCGTGAAATAGCCGTAGGCGGCGCCCACCACCACGATCACGTCAACGAAGTAACGCTGAAACCACGGGCGACTCGTAGACCGCGAGACCTCCTGCTTGTAGGTCACGATGCTGTGGCGCGCCGCGCTGATGGCCGGCAGCAAAGTCGCCAGGATGGCCAGGAGCGCGGCCCCGCCCGCCCACATGAAGTGTTGCGTCGTGATGTCGATCGGCAGCGGGTCGCGATTGGTGAACACCAGGAACGTAAACGTCTTGCCGATGACCTGGGCCAGCAGCGCGCCGAGGAACGGCCCGGCGGCCGTGGCGATCCCGCCGATCAGCACGCCCTCCAGCACATATATGCCCACGATCTGCAACGTGCCGACACCCCGGCTCTTGAGAATGGCAATTTCGTTGCGTTGCCTATCAACCACCATCCCGGACGTCAGGATGATGTAGTAGAGCGTCAGCGCCACGATCGGCGCGCTCAGGATCAGCAGCAAGAGTGTGAGGAAGAAGAGCTTCTGCTCGAAGTCGAAGAAGATCGGCTCCGGCGAGTTTTCTAGGCGCGTCCCCTCCCACACGGCATTCGCGTTGATTCGGATAACCACCAGCCCGCCCGTAATGCGGCGATAGTTGGTGGCGCGAATGGCGTCGATGTCGAAGTCGGCGTACCACGTCGCCTCGCTGAACGCCGCCGGCGCCAGATCCAGCAAAGGCCCGAGATACGCCTCGCGCTCAATGTAGATCCCACCCTCGTCGAACGCCGCCCGCACCGGATAGGGCCAATAGTTGCTCTCGGGATCGCGCGGCAGGACGCGCGCAACCACGCGCAGCGCCATCAGGTCTGGCTCACCGGTCGTGGGGTTGTTGAACTGCAAGCCCACCACGTCGCCGACCAGTACGCCCATTCTGTCCAGCGCGTTGCTCGTCAGGGCGCCTTCAAACAGCGGCATTTGTACCCCGGCCGGTCCAATGAAACTGCCGACTTCGGCGGTTGGCCGCCGACCCTCGGTGATGAGCACGTTGTCGAAGAAGCCGTTGATCGAAAACATGAACGCGAAGCCGAATCGCCGCGGCGGCTTGGTGAGGTCGTCACCCGGGGGCTCCGTGAGGTCCAACAGTCCCCGTCGGCCTGTCGACAGGTAGCTGATCAACTGGGTCGTCGGTAGCCCGACCGCTTCCGGGATGAGCGAGCGGAAGAACCGGTCGTAGGCCAGGTAGCTCGCGGCGTCGGTCGGATTGGTCGCGTCCGTCTCTTTGTGGCGAATGAAGATGCTGGATGACGGCTGTGCTTGTGGGATCGGCTTGCGCAGCTCGCGCTGCAGCAGCAGGCCGCTGATGCCCTCGGCGTACAGCGGCACCGATGTTGCCAGCGTCACCGTGACCAACAAGCCGACCGCCGTCGAACTGACCAGCGCCCGGTTGCTGAACAGTCGCTTCGCGACGAAGCGAATAATGGCTAGCGGCACTGGAACCTCGCGGGAACGCGTTGCATGCCCCGGGGCGCCTGTCTAGGGCGCGGAGAAGATCATCTGGCCCTCGTCAAGTCCCGAGAGCACCTCGACCTCGCTGTCGCTCCGAATTCCGGTAACCACCGGCAGGCTGCGCCGCTGCTCGTTCACCACGGTCTCAACGAACGTGCGCTCGTTCAGATCTCGCAGCGACGTCACCGGAATCTTGAGGACGTCGTCCTTCACCTGCAACGTGATGTTGACGCGCGCCAGCATCCCCATCCGCACCCCTTCGCGCTCAAAGTCCACCTCGATCAACGCATCGGGAATGCGTACGGTCTGACCGGTCTGGGTCACGATCGTGCGAGGAATCGCGCTGATCATCCCGTCGAACTTCACCCCGGGGAACGCGTCCAGCGCAACTTCCGCCGGCTGCCCCACGGACATCTTTGACTGGTCAGTTTCGGGAATCCGGACCTCAATGATGAGCGCCGACGGATCGGCAATTCCAATGACTTCATTGAACGCACGCGCCTGGGACCCGGCCCGTCCACGCGTGAAGGTGATTTCACCGTCAAACGGCGCCCGAATCACGTTGTCTTCCGATTGCGTGAGCAGCGCTTCCAGGGCGATGCGGCTGCGCTCAACCTCGTTCTCCAGGATCTGTAGCTCGAAGTCCGTTGCCGACTCGCCACGCTCAAACCGATCGAAGTTCTCAACGGTCGCCTCAAAGTCCAGCAGTGCCGCCTGCTCGTTATTCAGGGCGACCCGCAACTTGGCCAGCGAGGGTGTGCCGGTAGCTTCCTGATAGCGGACTTCGGCCACCCGCAGATCCGCCATGGCAGCTTCCAGCGCCGCCTGGGCGTCCGGCAGCGCCGTCAGGCTGGTGGTCCGGAACTCCTCGGCATGGCGCGCCAGGGCTTCAGCCTCGGTCTGTCCGCGAAGGTATTGGTCGATCCGCGAACTTGCCGCCTGCACCCGTGCCCGCGCGGCCGTCAGGGAGGTGCTCTGTTCGATTCGGATCGCCGCGGCGATGCTCTCAATCGCCGCGGCTCTGGTGCCGCCGCCCAGCAGCGCCTGCAGACGCAGTCCCGACTCGCGGATCTGGCGTAGGACCGCGTCCCGGCTGGCAATGGCCGACGCCAGTTGGACCTCAAGCTCGGCCCGCCTCTTTTGCACACGCTGCTCGGCGACGTCTGCCTCGGTGCCGCCGCCCAACAGATCGGCGAGATTGGTCTCAAGCAGCGCCAGCGTAGCCAGCGCGAGTTCGTGATTGGCCCGCGCCGTTTCGATCTCCTGAGTCGACGCCGGTCGCGTGGCCTCGTTGTAGTCGCGTTGCGCGGCCTGAAAATCGAGCTGAGCTCGTTGCTTGGCCTCGCCGCTCGCGCGCGAACTCTGGCTGTTGATTTCATCGCGCGTCAGCCTGGCTTTCTCCAGGGCCTGCTCGGCTGCCTCCACGACATGCGGAAATGGCCGGAATGTCACTTCGTGCAGCGTCACGGACAGCTGGGCGATGTCAGCCTGCTTTTCGACGATTGCCGACCGTGCCTTGTGTACGTCGTCCATCACCTGCGACCGTATTTCGGCCGCCGCGCTGTCCAGCGCATCCTGGGCGTTCACCACGTCCTGCTCTGCCCGCGCCAGCGCCGACCGGGCCGAGGTAACGGCCGCTAGCGCCGCGTCGACCTGGACGCGGGCCGTCTCGGTGGGCGAGTCGCCGGTGGTCGCCGTGCCGGACTCGAGGGCGCGCAAGCTCTCCGTCGCGACGGTCAGGTCGGCCTTCAGGCCGTCCAGGTTGGCCTGTGCCTGCGCCGCGGCCTGCGCTTCCGTAATCACTCCGGCCGCCTCGGCCTTCACCTCCGCCAGCCGGCCTTCCGCATTGGTCACGGCCCGCTGCGCGCGCACCAGGGCCGCCTCGGCTTCGGTCACGCTCAGATCCACGTCCCCGCGATCCTCGCGGTCGGCCAGATCGACGCCCAGGGCCTCTAACTGCTCGGCGGTCGCACGACGAAACAGTCTGTTGGAGGCGGTGCGCAAATCCTCCAGGCTCAACTCGGCATTGGCGACGGCCCGTTGCGCGGCGGCGCGCTCGTCCCGGGCGCGCGTCCGGGCCGCATCCAGCCGTAGCTCCGCGTTCTGCAGGGCCTCCTGGGAACTCTCGATATCCGACTCCAGGCGGCCCGTCTCAAGTTCGGCCAGGATGTCGCCTTCGTTGACCACGTCACCCTGGGTGACGTACATGGTCTTTACCCGGCCGTCAGTCTTGAACGCAAGTTCGGCCCGATTGAGCGCTTCCACGCGCGCCGTTGTTCGGATCGCCTCAATCAGTTGACCGCGCGTCACCGCCACCATGGGCCGCTGTCGCACGGACTCGGTGCGCGTGATCAGCGTGGGCGTTGGCTCCACGGTCTGAATGAACGTCTCGCAGGCGGCCAGCACGGTCCCCGCGAGCGCGAGAGCCGCCAGCCCCGCAATGCGCGGGCCAATCCGTCGAAATGCGGGAGTGCACTGCAAGAAGGCCATGGGCTTTCAAAAGGTGGCGGCGGGACAAATGCCCGTACGCGGGACGATCAGCGCGATTTGGATCTATTGTTTCACATATGTCGCGGTGAGTCTGGTAAGAATCGCGACCGTTGCCGTTTGCGGCGTCGTGACGCCTCGCTGGCGCTGCCGGATCCATCGCGCCTCAAGGCACTGGTAAACTCTGCCAGTTCCGGGCCCCCAAATAGCCAAACCGTTTGACGCCCCTGAGCACAACGGCGGACCTCACGGCACCAGACCAGCGAGCGGCTGCCCGGCGTGTCGGCAAGGCCGCGCCCCTCGGCAGCGAAACGCCGGCCGATGCCGCCAGCACGCCGTGGCGTATTGCGCCGCAACCGTTCCCGCTGTCGCCCGCCGCGGTGGCGGAACTGGAGCGCCTGGGCAATGACCTGCTCGCGTTTTACGTAGCGGCCAACCGCTTGTACACCAGCGCCGCGCGCGGCCGTACCCCCGCCTGGGTTCTCGAGTGCCTTGAACAGGGCAAGCCGGAGCGTGTGCGCGAGCTCGGACGCCTGCGCCGCTATCGCTCAGCCCTTCCGATCATGATCCGGCCCGACCTCATGGCCCTCGACAGCGGTGGTTTCATGGCCACCGAGCTAGACGCCGTCCCCGGGGGCTTCGGCGTGCTCGGCGCCATCAGCCGCGCGTACCAGGAACTCGGATTCACGCTCGTCGGTGGTGACGATGGCATGGTGCGGGGCCTGGCCGCCGCCCTCCGCGGCGCGGCCAGCGTTGACGACCCGTCGGTCGCCCTGGTGGTCGCGGACGAGTCCGAGGACTACCGGCCCGAGATGGACTGGGCCGCCACGGCGCTTCGAGAAGCCGGCCTGCCGACGCGGCAGATCCATCCGCGCGACCTGCGGCTGCAGGACGAAGCCCTCGAGATGCGCAACTGCGACGGTTGGGAACCCGTCAACCTTGTCTACCGATTCCTTGAACTCCACGACCTGCCCAACATCCCCAAGATTGACCTGGTCATCTACGCCATGAAGCACCGGCTGGCGACCGTTACGGCCCCGTTCAAGAGCTACCTGGAAGAGAAGCTGCTCTTCTATCTCTTCCATCACCCCGAGCTGGACGAATTCTGGCGCGGCGCGTTGGGCACCGACACGCAGGCGCGACTACAGCGCATGCTGCCGCCGACCTGGCTGCTCGATCCCCAGCCCATTCCTCCAACCGCCGCCGTGGACCCGCCGCTGATGGCCGGCAAGCGCCGGATTCGGCACTGGGACGACCTGCGCGGGCTATCGCAGCGTGAACGGCGGCTGGTGCTCAAGCCCTCGGGCTTCTCGGAACTGGCCTGGGGGAGCCGCGGCGTCACTATTGGGCACGATGTCAACCAGGAGGTATGGGACCAGGCCGTCGACTCGGCGCTGGCGAGCTTCGAGACGACGCCCTACATCCTCCAGCAGTTCCACCAGAGCCGCCGCGTTGGCGTGAGCTACTACGACGTTGAATTTGACGCGATTCGTCCGATGACCGGGCGGGCGCGCTTGTCGCCCTACTACATGGTCGTGGACGGCAAGACCCGGCTATGCGGCGTGCTGGTCACGGTCGTGCCCGCCGCCAACAAGGTGATCCACGGCACCTCGGAGTCCGTGATGATGCCGGCCATGGTCAGCGACGAGGCCGAAATCTAGCGGTCCTCGTCCTTCTCGGCTCGGGAATCGGCCCAGGCTTGGATTCGTTTCTCCACCATGGCCCGCGCCGCCTCCGGCCCCTGCGTCCGCAGCAGGTCATAGAGTCCGTCGGAACGCAATCCCCGCCAGAGCCGCTCACGTTCGACAAACGGATCCACCCGCTCCCGAACCATCCGTCGCCAGACGAGATAGTGCGCCAGGTGATCCTCGATCTCCGGTCCGTAGCGCTGCGCCAGGTCGTCCTTCAGCGCCCCCGTGAAGCCTGGACTGGCGCCGCCGCTGTTCACGGCGATCGATATCGATCCATGCTTCACGTAGGCCGAGGCGAAGAAATCACAGTGCGCCGGGTCGTCCACCACGTTCACCAGCAACCCGCGATCACGGGCGTCGGCCTCGATCGCGTAGTCCAGAGACCGATCACCCGTCCCAATGATCGCCATGCGATGTCCATCGAGATCCGCGGGAGCGTACGACCGGCGCCTGAGCCGAATCTCCCCCGCGTCGCCCATGTCCTGCAGCCGATGGTCGAACGCGTCGGCGCCGTCCGGCGGGGCGATCACCGTGGTCACCACGCCAAAGTCAACCAGCAGGCACGCCTTGAAGTACGCCGCTTCTCCCGCGCCGACAACAACGGCCGACGCGCCCTCAAGATTCAGCGCGACCGGCAGGTAGACGCGGCCGCTCATTGCCGTTCCCTTCGCCGATTCCGGGAACCTGCGACAGCGGTGAGTTGCCCGTTCGCCAGCAGTCGGCGGCTGGCCCGGATCCAGTCGACCGTAGCGCCGTCGGCGCCCAGGTGCACCGCCCGCCGCAAGTCCGCCGGCGTTCGGACTCCGAACGTTCGAACCTCCAGCCCGGCGTCGTGCGCGGCCCGCACCAGCGGTTCGGTCAGGGCCGTAAATCGAGGATTGCACTGTTGCAGGCCCAGCCGGCGGCACTCGCGCACCACGGTCGCTGGTGAGGGGTGCGGTTCCCCGGCCCGCGCAAACAGCCAGCCGGCCGTGGCGTCGCACCCCAGTTCACGCAGCCGCTCGAGCTGATCGAGGTGAAACGAGATGAACGTGCAGCGTGAACGGATTCCCGCACCGTCGATCACGGCCAGCATGGCCCGCGGCAGGTCTGGAGACGTGCCCTTGATTTCCATGTTGTGGTGAAAACGATCGCCGAACTCCTCCAGGTAATCGTCGAATCCGAGCACATACTCCGGAGAAGCCGGACCCGGAAGATCCTCCTTCCAGCCGGCGGCGGGGTCGTTAAGCGCGGCCGCGCCCGTGCGGTCGAACCAGGCCCCGATATCCAGCGCTTGAAGTTCGGCCAGCGTCAGGTCCTCCGCCCTCCCGGCTCGACCGAGTTTGGTTCGCAGCGTCCGGTCGTGAAAAAGCACCACGCGGCCATCGCGTGAAAGGCGCGCGTCCGTCTCAATCTCCTCGGCGCCGTGCTCGGCCGCCAGGTGAAACGCCGCCCGCGTGTTCTCGGGCGCGCCCGCCGAGGCGCCGCGGTGCGCGATCAGCCGGAATGCGTCCGCGTCCGCCGTGCGCATCGCCCTCGTTTGGTGCCCGCCGTCCCACGCCGCATCATAGGAGGGTCGGTCCTCGGTCGGCGGTCTCACCATGGTTGAAATGCAGGAAATGACGTGTGTGCGCTGCCCCGGCGACTTGCGGGTTGAGGTGGGGAGCGCCCTGGTCGACGAGCCGGGACCCGGCGAGATGCGCGTGCGCACCATGATGTCGGCCATTTGCGGCAGTGACCTGCACCATTACCGCGCCGCCGCGTCCCTGCGCGACGAGAATGGCTGGAGTCAGTGGGCGCTGGGTCACGAAAACACCGGCATCGTGGACGCGGTGGGTCCGGGCGTTGCCTATCCCGCTGTGGGCGACCGGGTGGTGGTGTTCGGGATCGTCGGCTGCGGACATTGCGTCCACTGCCGGCGCGGAGAGGCGATGTTCTGCGCCGACGCGCAGCACTTCAGCCGCCACCGGCACGGCACCAATATCGCCTGCCTGCTGGCGCCGGCGCGGAATGCGCTGCCGTTGCCGGACGACTTCGACTGGGAAATGGGCGCGCTGCTCTCCTGCAATGTGGGCACGGCATACGGCGCGTTGCGCAAGACCGAGGTTTCCGGCGACCGCCCGCTGGCGGTGTTTGGGCTGGGGCCGGTTGGGCTGGCGTGCGTGATGCTCGGCAAGGCGCGCGGCGCTGTGGTCATCGGTGTTGATCCCGTCGCCGAACGCCGGGCATTGGCCCTCGAATGTGGGGCGCAGGTGGCGCTGGATAGCTCGGACGCCAATCTCGTGGAGCGCATCGTCCAGGCGGCCGGCGGCGAAGGAGCGGCCGCCTCGATCGACACCAGCGGTCACCCGGCCGCTCGCGCCGCGGCGGTCGACGTGTTGCGGACGCAGGGAACCTACGTCGAAGTCGGCGTCGGCCACGACCCCACAATTGCGCCCAGTCAACAGATCATCTTTCGTGAAGTCACGCTGCGAGGATCCTGGCTCTATAAACAGCATGAGTGGGAAGGGCTGCTTGATTTCGTGCGCCGTCGGCAAGTCCCAATCAAGTCCCTGATCACCCATCGGTTCCGGCCAGAAGACGCCGTGCAGGCCTTCAAACTGGCCAACCGGGCGACCACCGGAAAGATCCTGTTCGACTGGAGTTAGCGAACGGCCGCTGCGAATGGCGCTGACATGACGGGCAACGTCGAATCCCGGCGCGGCGAGCGTTTCCTCTGCCGTCGGGGAGAACTGCTGGGCGCCTTGGGCTTCCAGGACGATCCGGGACGTCCGCACCGGCGACCCGACGGTGGGCTGACGTTCTGGCACTACGCCCGACCCGAACGACTCGAGTTCATCTTCGGCACGGCCGGCGGGCTGAAGGCGGCCAGACCGGCGTTCTTCGCCACCGAGCTCACCCCCGACTTCAAACGGCTGTACATGGTCGAGGGTTTTCTGGATCCCAAGCCCCGCTGGCTTGACGACTCGCCCCACTTCGGCGGTGATGGCGGTCGCCGCTGGCGAGGCTACATCGGCGACCTGCTGCTGCGCGTGGACCTGCCGCCAGGATTCCAGGGCGTCTGGGTTGCGGACTACGCCCATCCCATGGAAGCCAAGGCCGTGCAGCAGGGCGAACCCGCGCCGCTCGACCTTGACTACGACTGTCGCACGGGTCACGAAGCCAACCGCGCCTACGCCCACAGCCTCGTTCCGCTCGAAACCTACACCGGCGGCCACCTGGCGCCGGTCGTAACCGTCATGCGACCCGGCCCCGGAATTGCCATCCCCAGGTCGTGCGTCTCCGTGGCGGACGTCCAGCCGCGCATGCGCCGCAACGACCAAGCGGGACCCTAGCGGTCGCGGCGCCCTCTATCACGTCGGTCGCATCGCGGTCCGGCGAATCGAGCGGGGCTGGCCTACCCGGCGGGAGCCACCGCGCCGGAGGGATCCACGACCCACGTCCACTCGCCCAGGTCCTCGCCGGACGGCGCCAGTTGCGCGCCGCGCCAGCGCACGGTGATCGGCGGTCCGTCGGGCGCCAGGGCCGGGAACTGAAAGCCCCCGTGCTCCACGGTGTTCGGCGCAACCCGGCCCCTCGGGGCCGCAATCCCTTCGCCGATCGGAATAATCGCCGGGATCTCGGTTCCTTCCACCTCGATCACCAGTCCCGTGGCAAAGGCCAGCAGGGTCTCCTCGCGCCGGTTCTCCAGCGTGAAGTAGATGCGGGTCTCCTCGGCCGCGAATTCGATCCGCTCCAGGACCACGCGCACCCCCCGGCGCTCGAGCGCCTGCTCGATCCGCTCGGACTGAAGAGCGGGACGCACGCCCACGCGATCCGTAACCGTCAGGTGACTCACCTCGACCTCCGGCTGCACCGTGTCCCCGCAGATCCCCCCCGGTTCGGCGACGCGCGCAATCGATCCCTCCAGCAACACGAAGTCGTCTCGCGCTACCCCTTCCGTGGTGTCCGGAACCCGGAACACCGTTGACAGCTGGTCGTTGTCAAAGTCGACCCACGCGCACAGGATGAGATCGTCAGCCACCGTGGAGACCTTGTACACGCGGGCGCGCAGGACGGCCCGCTGACCAACGGCCGCCGCCGGGTCCGAATGCACAACCGGCCACTCCCGGTTCGCGAGTGTGTTCGGGGATGTGGGCGTGGGTGTGGCATCGGGAACGGGTTGGGGCTCGCTGTCGCAGGCGCTCAGCACGCCCATGGACAGGCCCATGACCGCCAGCATGAGCAGCGTCCGGAATCGCCTCACCGTTGGCCCTCGCCCGCGAGCGGATGCAAACGTTGTCCGCACACGTCATACTCTGCCCCACGGCGTCGACGGAAAGGCACGCGCCCATGACACGAGCCGCTGTGATCGGGCTTGGCCGAATCGCAAGCACCTGGGACGAAGAGCGCAGCAAGTACGACGGCTGGCACCTCCCGCACGCCCATATCGGCTGCATGGTCGCCGTCCCCGAACTCGAAATCGTCGGCCTCTCGGATACCTGGGCCGAGCAGCGCCAGGCGGCCCGCGCCAAGTGGGGAATCGACGCCCTCTTCGAGGACTACCGGGAGATGCTGACCAAGACCCGGCCGCAAATCGTCAGCATTTGCACGTCCATGAAGCCCCGTACCGAGATCCTGCTTGAGATCGCCAATGGCGACTATGGCGTCCAGGCCATCTGGGCCGAAAAGCCCCTGACCTATTCGCTGGAGCAGGCTGACGAAGTGATCGCCGCCTGTCGCAAGGCCGGCATTCACCTGGCCGTCAACTGCACCCACCGCTGGCGCGACAGCTTCACGCAGACACGCGAGATGATCGACGACGGCCTCATCGGCGATGTCATTCACGTGCAGGGCGGCTTCAACTGCAATCTCTCCCACAACGGTAGCCACCTGATTACCCGCCTCACCATGTTCACCGATTCGCCGGTTGCCTGGGTTGCCGGCGAGGCCGAAAGCGATGAGGCCGTCGCCGGCGAGGACGACTTTGCCGGTACCGGCTACTTCGTCTGCCACAACGGCGTGCGCGGCCTCTTCCGCGGCATGCGCACCGGCGGCCTGGAACTCTCCTACGACATCACCGGCACGGACGGCATGATCCGCCTGATGGACGACAGCCGCAGCCCCGAACTGTGGCGGATCGAGGAGGGCATGCCGGGCCAGCGCGGCCCCGGGCCCGTCTGCCACTTCTTCAGGCCCAGCCACAGCCCGCGGCCGGCCGGCGTGAACGTGCTGTACGACCTGATGAACTGCATCGAAACCGGCGAGGACTCGCGTTGCACCGGCGAAGACGCGCGCGAAGCCCTCGAAATCGCCCTCGCCGTTCGCGAATCGCACCGCAACGGGGGCGGACGTGTCGATCTGCCCCTTGAAGACCGCAGCCTCGGCATCGTCTCGCGCGAAGTGCTGGTCTCGGAGCTTCCACGGGCGATTCTTCGGCGGCAGGAAGCCGAAGCCGCCGCGCAGGCAGGGGAGGCGTCGTAATGGCTAAAATCAAAGCTGCGGTGATCGGGCTCGGACGCATCGCCAGCACCATCGACGAGGAGCTGGGCGACTTCGACGGCGTCGAGTTCCCCTACGGCCACATTCCCTGCTACATGTCGATGCCCGAGGTTGACGTCGTCGGCATGTCCGACACCTGGGTCGAGCAGCGCGAGGCCGCCGGCGCCAAGTGGGGATTCGACGCCCTCTACGCGGACTACCGCCAGATGTTGGAGCAGACCCGCCCCGACATCGTCAGCGTCTGCACCTCCGCCAAGCCGCGTGCCGACATCCTGCTTGAGATCGCCAACGGCGATTACGGCGTGCGCGCGATCTGGGCGGAGAAACCAATCACGCTCTCACTGGCGGAGGCCGATGCCGTCGTTGACGCCTGCAAGCGCGCCAACATTGCGCTCGGGATCAATTGCACCCGCCGCTGGCGCGACGACTACGTGCAAGTCAAGGCCCTGCTTGACGAAGGTGTGATCGGCGACGTCGTGTCCGTGGATTCGCGATCCAGGTGCGGCCTCTCGCACAACGGCAGCCACCTGATTACCACGCTCACCATGTACGTACCCGAGCGCGCCGTCTCGGTCGTCGGCGAGGCTGAACTTGATGAAGCCAATCCCGACAACGACTTTCCCGGCGTCGGTCTCATCAGGTTTCCCGGCAATGTGCGCGGCTACGTTCGGGCCTACGACAACGGGCCCAACGAAAGCTCCCACGACATCGTGGGCACGGACGGCATGATCCGCATCATCAACGACGCCCGCAGCATCCAGATCTGGACCTCGCACCCGGCCCTGGACGGCCACCAGCAGCTTCGAGATCGCGGCACCTTCGCCCGCCGTCACTTCCCGCCGCCCGTCCGCCGCCACAGCGGCGGCGTGAACGCCGTTCGCGACCTTATCCGTTGCAGTGAGTCGGGCGACGATCCGCGCTGTAGCGGCGAGGACGCGCGCGAGGCGTTGGAAATCGCCATCGCCATCCGCGAGTCCGAGCGAAGCGGCAACCAGCCGGTCGAATTGCCCTTGGCCGACCGAAGCCTGCAGATCATCTCCGGCGAGGTCGTCCGCAGCGAGCTCCCGCGCGCCATCCTGCGTCAACGCGAGGAGGCCGGTCTGGCCTAGGCGCTGCCCAGCCCCTGCACGTACGCCGCGGCCGACTCGCCCAGCCGGTCCAGCGCGTACCCGCCCTCCAGCACGTGCAGCCGCGGCATCCCCAGGCTGGCAATCCGCCCGGCAACCCGCCCAAAGTCCTCGCTGTACAGACCCAGCACCGCAATCGGATCTTCCCGGTGCGTGTCGAACCCCAATGAGATCACCAGCGTCTGCGGATCGAACGCCGCAATCGCCTCGCAGCCCCGGTCCAGCACATCCATGTAGGCGTCGATCTGCATGTGCGGCGGCAGCGGCAGATTGAGGTTGAAGCCCTCGCCCGTCCCCCGTCCCCGCTCGTTCGCGTGTCCCGAAAACCCCGGATACGCAAACCGCGGATCCGCGTGCAGCGAGACGTATAGGACGTCGTCCCGCGTATACGTCAGGTGCTGCGAGCCGTTCCCGTGGTGATAGTCCACGTCCAGGATCGCCACCCGCCCGTCCCTGCTCATCAGGTTCGCCGCCACCACCGCGTTGTTGAAGTAGCAGAACCCGCCCATCCGGTCGTGCTCCGCGTGATGTCCCGGCGGCCGGCAAAGCGCAAATGCGTCCCTGGCGCCGCCTCGCACCAGGTCCGCCCCCGTCAGCGCCACGTCCACCGCTTCGCGAGCCGCTCCATACGTCGCCTGCATCAACGGCGCGTCCTGCCCAAACGAGTAAAACGACGCCCGCTCCGCCGGATCCGACCGCTCCAACACCCCCGGATCCATCGACACCCCGGCCGCCGTCACGCTCACCTCGGGATCCAGCTCCGCGCACGTATCCCGGATGAACTCCCGGTACTTCGGCTCATGCACCGCGTCCAGCAGCCCGTCGTCATGCGCCGTCGGCGCCACCGGCCGCACCAGCCCCGCCGCCTCCAGCGCCTCTCGAATCAGCCCCGGCCGTGCCGGCGTCTCCGGATGGTCATACACCTGCCCATCCACCGTCTGCAACATCGGCGCATGCCCCAGGTGCCCATCCGACCAAACCAACGGAACAGCCACCGCCGCACCTCCGGAAACGCTCAGGGGCCCGTGATTCTCCCACGAGCCCCCGAGTCCGCCCCTGGTAAAGCGATGGTTGCTACGCCATGAATGCCTTCAGATGCCCAGCCATGTTCGGCCGCCGCAGTTTCCGCAGTGCCATCGACTCGATCTGTCGGATGCGCTCCCGCGTTCGGCCAAACCGCTTCCCAATCTCTTCCAGCGTCAAGGGCGTTCCTGTCCCCAGGCCGTAGCGAAGACGCAGCACCTCCTGCTCGCGCGGCTCCAGCTGGTCCATTGCGTCCGCCAGGTGCTCCGTCAGCATCTTGTCCGCAATCTGATCCAGCGGCTCCTCCGCGTCGTCATCGGGCACCAGGTCGCCCACTGAAGTCATGCCCTCCTCGCCCACCGGCGCGTCCAGCGAGACCGGCGCCCGCGAAATCCGGTTCAGCGCCGCCATCTGCTCCTCGCTGAACCCCAGTTCGTCGGCAATCTCCCGGTCCGTCGGCTCGCGGCCCAGCGACAGCTGTAGGTCGCGCCGCACCCGCGAGGTCTTGGCCAGCCGGTCGTGCGTATGCACCGGCAGCCGGATCGTCCGGCACTGTTCCGCGATGGCCCGTGTGATCGACTGCCGGATCCACCATGTCGCGTACGTGCTGAACTTGAACCCGCGCCGCCAGTCGAACTTCTCCACCGCCCGCATCAGCCCGCTGTTGCCCTCCTGGACCAAGTCCAGCAGCGGCACCTCGTGACCCGTGTACTTCTTCGCCACGCTCACCACCAGCCGCAGGTTCGCGCTGATCATCTGCTGGCGCGCCGCCTCGTCGCCGCGCTCGATCGCCTTCGCCAGCCGCACCTCGTCCTGCGCTGACAGCAGTGGGATGCGACCAATCTCATTCAGGTACCGCCGCACTGGGTCTCCGGCCGCCTCGCCGCCTCCTGACGACTCCACCCTCGTCGCGCCCGGCGTCCCGTTGCGGGCTGTGGGCTGCTCCACCTCGGGCGTCTCCGCAACCCACACCACGTCATCCAGCCCCAACTCGTCGGCAATCCCGGCCGCTGCCGCGGTCTGCCGCCCAGCCGCCATCGTGTGAACCGTGTCCGCTGCCATCTCGGTAGTCATCGCCCGCTGGCCCTTTCACGTCCTTCGCTGGATCCTCCCGCCGCCGACCCCGTTGTCCTTGGCGGGTCTCCTGCGGGTTCTCCCCGCCGGATGACTGAGTAAACCGCCTCTCACAACGCTCTTTCCGTAACGGAAGTGACGCAACCAGCCCAAAAACCCCCTTTTCTCATCCAACTCTCATCTCCCACCCCGGTATCGCTCCCCCCGTTCGTGGTGAGCCGGGCCGGAGTCCTTCGGAGAGCCTGCCCTGAGCCTGCCGAACGGGCCCGTGTCGAACCACACCCCCGCCCCCTCCGTCCCTCCCCCACCACAGCCCGCCGAATCCGCCCACCCACTCTTTCTCACTTCTTGTACGTTCTCTCGAACCTTGGATTGGCCAAGGTCACAGCAAGGGCCGGGACAGACCGATCGCTTCTTGGTCGTTAGAGACCGTGGGAGAGCAGGGTCGTCCCGGCCCAGACGCTGGCGCAGAGCCCGAA
>JAJEDE010000019.1 GCA_022821645.1 Chloroflexota bacterium | reverse complement strand
GTAAGCGCCGGCGACGTAGGCACCGACAGCACCGGGCAGGAAGTTGAATGACCTGGTGGCGACGAGGGTGAAGATGAGGCTGAGCAAGCCGACGGTGGCGACGAGGTCGCCGAGCCAGGTGATGGGGGCGTCGCGGACGGTTGTTGAAATTTCGGCGGGCGGCAGGCCGAACATGACGTTGGTTAGCACTGTGCCAGCAATGCCGCCGGCGACCTGGGCCGGGAGGTAGCTGGCGGCCTCGCGCCAGGGGAGTTGCCCGACGGCGGCAGCGGTGAGGGTGACGGCGGGGTTGATGTGGGCGCCGGAGACGGGCCGCAGGGCGGCGATGATGGCGGCCAGGGCGAAGCCGGTGACGAGGGCGTTCTGGAGGAGTTGAAGGCCGGGGTCGTCGGTGAGGCGCTGGGCCATGATTCCGGAGCCGACGATGGCGATGAGGAGCCAGGCGGCACCGAGGAATTCGGCGAGGGTTCGGATTTGGAGGGATGGAGATGGGTTCATTGAGTGACTGGGGGTGTGCGAAAAGTTCAGTCCACTCGGACGAAGAGGCGAGGTGAATGGGGTGGGTTGCTTGACCCTGGGCATGGTTGCGGGCCCAGGCAGCCACCCTCACCCCAGCCCTCTCCCTCAAGGGAGAGGGAGCAAGAGCGGGCGAGGCTTGGGGCGCGAGGGACGGTTTGCAGGGGTCTCTCAAGGGAGACGGAGAAAGAGGGGCTCGGCGTCGCCGTTGGCTCTTGCCAAAACCGCCCTCGCGGACGCCGATTCGTGGACTCGCCTACTCGCTTAAGCGCGACGCGTAGAGAGGCCAGACAAGCTCCGCTCTGGAAACTGAAGAGGCGAGTTGACCGTGAAGGGTTGCTTGACCCCCTGAATGGTTGCGAACCCAGGCAGCCACCCTCACCCCAGCCCTCTCCCTCAAGGGAGAGGGAGAAAGAGGGGCTCGGCGTCATCTTTGGCCTCGGCCGGAACCGGCCTCGCGGACGCGCATTGGTGGCCTCGCCTGCTCGCTCAGAAGCGACGGGTAGCGGGGCCAGACGAACTCCGTTCAAGCATTTGAAGAGGCGAGTTGACCGCGGAGGGTTGCTTGGCCCTCGGCATGGTTGCGGACCCAGGCAGCCACCCTCACCCCAGCCCTCTCCCTCAAGGGAGAGGGAGTAGGAGGGGCTCGGCGTCACCGTTGGCTTCTGCCGGAACCGGCTTGGCTGGCGGCGATTCGTGGACTCGCCTGTTCGCTCAGAAAAGCGACAGGTAGCGGGGCCAGACGAGCTCCGTTCAAGCATTTGAAGAGGCGAGTTGACCGTGGAGGGTTGCTTGACCCTGGGCATGGTTGCGGGCCCAGGCAGCCACCCTCACCCCAGCCCTCTCCCTCAAGGGAGAGGGAGAAAGAGGGGATCTGCGTAACCTCTGGCTTCTGCCGGAATTGCCCTCGCGGACGACGATTTGTGGCCTCGCCTTCTCGCTCGGAAGAGAGCGGGAAGGCGAGTGAAGTCTTTTGGTTGGCCACGGGGGTGGAGTGGCAATTAGGCGGGCATTGAGCCGTTGGTGGGTGGGCCGCCGGAGTCCTGGGGGGTGGGGTCGCCGACGTCGGGCCAGCGTTCGTCGGGGGCGGGGGTTTGGCCGGTGGTGAGGTAGATGACGCGTTCGGCGATGTTGGTGGCGCGGTCGCCGATGCGTTCGAGGTTGTGGGCGACCCAGGTGAGCCAGGTGGCGCGCTGGATGTTGCGCGGATCCTCGAACATGTAGGTCAACAGCTCGCGATAGACCTGGTCGTTGAGTTGGTCGACTTCGTCGTCCGTGTGCCAGACCCGGCGCGCGAGAGCATCGTCGCGCTCATTCAGGGCGGTCAGGCTGTCGCGCAACATGCCGATTGAGATGTCGGCCATGCGGGGAATGTCGATCAGCGGCTTGAGCGGGGGTTCGTCGCCCATGCGGATGCTGATCTTGGCAATGCCCTCGGCGTAGTCGCCCATGCGCTCGAGCTCCGAGCCGACCTGCATGCCGGTGATGAGCGCGCGCAGATCGCTGGCCATGGGCTGCTGCCGGGCGATGATGTCAATGCAGAGTTCCTCGAGCGCCAGGTACCGATCGTCGATTTCGTCGTCTTCATCGACGATTCGTTGTGCCAACTCGACGTCGCGCGTGCGGAGCGACTCGACTGAACGCTTGATGGCCTTTTCCACCATGCTGCCGATGAGCAGGAGCTCGTCGTGCACATGCTGGAGCTGGCCTACGTACTCTTCTCGTGGCGACATAGATGGCCTCCTGCGTCCTAGCCGAACCGGCCAGTGATGTAGGCCTCGGTGCGCTCGTCGGCCGGGGTGGTGAAGAGCTTCTGGGTCTCGTTGAACTCGACAAGGATGCCGGCGCCGGATTCGGCCACCGTGAAGAAGGCCGTGCGGTCGGAGATGCGAGCGGCCTGCTGCATGTTGTGGGTGACGATGATGATGGTGAGTTGCTCGCGCAATTCGCGGATCAGGTCCTCGATGCGGGTGGTGGCGATGGGGTCGAGGGCCGAACAGGGCTCGTCCATCAAGAGAACGTCGGGCTGGACGGCGAGCGCGCGGGCGATGCAGAGGCGCTGCTGCTGGCCGCCAGACAGGGCCAAACCGCTCTTCTTCAGATCGTCCTTGACCTCGTCCCAGAGGGCGGCGCGCTTGAGGGAGGTTTCGACCGCCTCGTCCATGTCGCCCTTGTAACCGTTGACGCGCGGCCCGTAGGCGACGTTGTCGTAGATGGACTTGGGGAAGGGGTTGGGCTTCTGGAAGACCATGCCGACCTGGCGGCGGACTTCGACCGGGTCGACCGAGCGGTCGTAGATGTCGCGATTACGGAAAACAACGGAACCAGCAATACGAGCGGTTGGAATGAGCTCGTTCATCCGGTTGAAGCAGCGGAGATAGGTGCTCTTGCCGCAGCCGGAGGGGCCGATGATGGCGGTGACCTCGCGGGGCCCGATATCGCAGTCGATGTTCTCCAAGACCAACGTGTTTCCGTACCAGAAGTTGAGATTGCGGGTCATCAGGATCACGTCGGACTGCCCGTTTTCCGACGGCGACACCGCCACGTCAGATGCGCGCGTGTCGATGCGCAGGTTGATCACTGAAGCCTCCTCTGCATGCGATATCGGAGATAGACGGCGAGTGAGTTGGCGGTCAGGAGCACGACCAGCAGGACGACGATGCCACCGGCCGCGAGGCTGTGGAATTCCTTCTGGGGCAGCGAGACCCAGTTGAAGATCTGGATGGGAAGCACCGTGAAGATGTCCAGCGGCCCGTTGGGGTCAAAGGCTACGTAGGTGAGCGCCCCGATGGTAATGAGGGGGGCGGTTTCGCCGATGGCGCGGGCCAGGGCGAGGATGGTGCCGGTGAGGATGCCGCCGGCGGCCGACGGCAGCACCGTTTGGCGCACCATCTGCCAGCGAGTTGCGCCAAGAGCGTAGGAGCCTTCGCGCAGCGAGTCCGGCACTGCCCGGATGGCTTCACGGGAAGCCACGATGATGAGGGGCAGGATGAGCAAGGCCATCGTCATGGAGCCGGCCAACACCACCCGGCCGAGCGCGAGCCAGCGCACGAAGAGTCCAAGTCCAAGCAGGCCATAGACGATGCTGGGCACGCCGGCGAGGTTGGCGATGTTGAGCTGGATGAAGCGGGTCAGCCAGTTGTCCGGGGCGTATTCCTCCAGGTAGATGGCGGCGCCGACGCCGAGCGGGAAGGCGATGATGGCGGTGAAGGCGAGCATCCAGAGGCTGCCGAGCAGGGCGGAGCGCAGCCCGGCGTTGTCGGCAATGCGCGACGGATAGTTGGAGAGGAAGTGCCAGTCCACCTGGCGGGCGCCGTCCGTAAAGATGTCGAACAGCAAGGCGCCGAGCATGACCAGGCCCATCAAGGTCGACACGACGGCGAGGCCGTAGAAGAGCCAGCCGGACCAGCGGCGACGGGCCTGACTGGCCCGCCAGACATCGGCGGACGGGACGGCGGCGGTGGCCTGGGCGCTCATTCGTAGGCCTCCCGATAGCGGCGGACCAGCAGATCACTGAGGAGGTTCATGACGAGGGTCATGACGAAGAGCAGGGTGCCGACCGCGAAGATGGTGCGGAACTCGATGCCGCCCTGCGGGGTGTCGCCGAGGCTGACCTGGACGATGTAGGCGGTCATGGTTTCCATGGAGCGGAGCAGGTCGAAGCCCATCTGGGGCTGCAGGCCGGCGGCGATGGCGACGATCATGGTTTCGCCGATGGCGCGCGAGATGGAGAGGATGACGGCGGCGAGGATGCCGGAGAGCGCGCCGGGGACGACTACGCGGCTGACGACTTCGAACCTGGTTGCACCGAGGGCGAAGGCGCCTTCGCGGAGGTCGCGCGGGACGGCGCGGAGGGCGTCCTCGCTGATGGAAGCCATCATGGGGAGGATCATGAAGCCCATGACGATGCCGGCGCTGGCAACGTTGAAGATCTGGGTCTGAGGAAAGATGTCTCGAAGGATCGGGGTGATGAACTGGAGGGCGAAGTAGCCGTAGACAACGGTGGGAATGCCCGCCAGAACCTCAAGGATCGGCTTGACGACGCTGCGGAGGCGGGCTGGGGCGAACTCGCTAAGGAAGATGGCGGTGAGCAAGCCGATCGGCACGGCCACGACGATGGCGACCAGCGCCACGACGATGGTTCCGTTGACGAGTGGGAGGACGCCGAAGCTCTTGGAGGCGAAGAGGGGGGTCCAGCGGGTGCCGGTGAGGAAGTCCACGATGGGGACTTCGCCGAAGAACTGGATGGTCTCGCCCAGGAGGGTGATGACGATCCCGGTGGTGGTCAGGATGGAAATGACCGCGCAGAGGAACAGCACGGCGTGGACGCTGCGCTCGACGAGCTTGCGTCGGAGCGAGTCGCGGCGAGAACTCGCGAACTCGAATCCGTCGGGTTGGTGGGCCGCCGCGTCAGCCGTGGGCTGAGCGCGCGGCGCTGACCTCCAGTTATTCAAAGCGCCTCCCTGACGAATGCCGCTGAGTCAGGCCAGCGGTGGTCGGCTTTGCAGCCGACCACCACTGGGATGTGCGGCGTGTGTCCTGAATCGGCGTGGCACCGATTCGCGACCTACGCGCGCGGCGTTCGTTCGGGATACTACGCGCCCGCCTTCCAGGCTTCCAACACGGAGTTGGGGCTGGCGTTGACGCCTTCGAGGGCGGTGACCGTGCCGGTCTTGCGGGAGGCAAAACGTTCCAGCGCGATGTCGTACATCTCGGCCGGCATCGGCACGTAGCCGATCTGGCCGACCAGGTTCGGGGCGTTCTTGAGGTAGAACTCCACGAAGGTCTGTACCTCCGGCCGCTCGGCGGCGACGGTGCTGACGTAGATGAAGATGACGCGCGACAGCGGCGAGTATTTGCCGGTGAGGATGTTCTCGGTGGTGGGGAAGATCGGGCCGTCGCCACCGTCGATCTGCAGGGCCTTGAGGATGTCGGCGTTCTGCTCGTAGTAGGCGAGGCCGAAGAAGCCGACCGCGCCGGCGTCGCCGGAGACACCCTGGACCAGGACGTTGTCGTCCTCGCTGGGGGTGAAGTCGCCGCGACTGGCGCCTTCCTCACCGTTGATGGCCTTGGTGAAGTAGTCGTAGGTGCCGGAGTCGGTGCCGGGGCCGTAGAGCAGGAGCGGCTGGTCCGGCAAGCCCTGGCGGACGTCGGACCAGTTCATGACCTGGCCCTCGGCTTCGGGCGCCCACATGGTCTTGAGCTCTTCGGCGGTGATGCTGTCGCCGATCCAGTCGTTCTGCTTGTTTACGACGACGGCGATGCCGTCAATCGCCACCGGCAGCTCGATGTAGCCAATGCCGTTCTCGTCGCAGAGTTCCTGCTCGGAGGACTTAATGAAGCGGGAGGCGTCGGATACGTCGGTTTCCTCAGCGCAGAACTTCTTGAAGCCGCCGCCGGTGCCGGAGATGCCCACCGGAACGCGGACGTCGCCGAACTGCTTCTGGAACTCCTCAGCGACGGCCTGACTGATGGGACCAACGGTGCTGGACCCGTCGACGAGGATGGTGCCGGAGAGCGGTCCGGCGGGCGGGGTGACCTCGACGATGACTTCCTTGGTGACAACCTTCTCGACGACCTTTTCGACCGGGACTTCCTTTTCGACGATCTTTTCTACCTCGACCGTCTGCGTTACGACCTTCTCGACGACCTGCGTTTCCCCGCAGGCGGCCAAGACGGCGGCGCCAGCGGCCGCCAGGGATCCGAATCCGGCTGCGCGAAGGACGCGCCGTCGGCTGATTGCACTCACGAAATGGCCTGCCTCTCCAAAAAAGGATCATGCGGTCAGATTCGACCGAGGAAACGTTAGGGGGTGAGCGTCAACGGGCGGCGCAGGAGAGTTAACGGGCGGTTAGCGTTGACTTAGCGGTCTGTGAATGCGATCGGCGGCGGGCGGCGGCCGATTGGATTCGTCTCAAAGAGAATGGCCGCCGCGTGCGGGGCACGCGACGGCCAAAGAGGGGTGGGGAGGGGTGTGGATCGGGGTGGCGCTATTCCCCGATGAGCCCACAACCCGTCTGGTTGTCGAGGTTGGGGCGCCGGCAGGAGCGACCGGGATGACGGTTGACGCAAGCGGCACGAGCGAGGCGCTGGGCGCTGGCTGGCTGCTTCACGTCTGGGCGATTCCTGCGGCTCCGGCTGACGTAAGGAACTGTACGGGGGCCGTCTGAGCGGACGGTTAGCCGGGGCGAACGCTGGTTGAACGTGTGCTTAAGCTTTCGCTTCGGCCGGCTGGGGAGCGGGTTCATTGAGCGGCAGGGCGACGCTGAACGTTGACCCACGACCCAGGCCAAGGGACTCGGCCCAGATGCGTCCGCCGTGCTGGCGGACGGTGTGGCGGGCGATGGAGAGGCCGAGGCCGGCGCCGGCGCCGCTGCGTGAGGGGTCGGCCTTGTAGAAGCGTTCGAAGACGCGGTCGAGTTCATCCAGGGCGAGACCGGCGCCGCTGTCGGAGACGCTGATGATGGCCTCGTCGTCCGTCCGGTGCGTGGAGACACGGATTGAGCCAGAGGGCGGGGTGAACTTGATGGCGTTGTGGACGAGGCTCATGACGACGCGGGCGGTGCGGTCGGGGTCGGCGTGGACGGGGAGCGGCTCGGTTTCGGTGTCTAACTCCAGCGTGACTTCGTGCCGGTCGGCCTGGGCACGGAGGCGGTCGGCGGCGGGGGCGACGACCTGATTGAGGTCCACCGTGGCCAGGTCGAGATCGGCCATGCCGGATTCGATGCGGGCCAGGTCCAGCAACTCGGCGATCATCTGGCTCATGCGCTCGACTTCGACTTCGATGCCGTGGAGGAATTCGGCGCGGCCGGCGGGGTCGTCGGCGGCGCCGTCCTGCAGGGTCTCGACTAGCGCACGAAGGGCGGTGAGGGGGGTGCGCAGTTCGTGGGAGACGTTGGCGACGAAGTCGCGGCGGACGGTTTCGGTCTGGCGGAGGTCGGTCAGGTCACGGAGGAGCACCAGGCGCTGCCGCAGGCCGGGGACGCCGAGCGGGACGGCGATGGCGTGGACTTCGCGTTCGGTGGCGCCGACGGTCAGCAGGCGGGCGGTGGGCTGATCGCTGGAGGCGGGGGCGCGGATGAATTCGACGAGGTCGTTGTCGCGCAGGGCGTCGGCGAGGGAGGCGTGGCCTTCCATTCGGGCGCGAACATCCAACAAGTCGGCGGCGGCCTGATTGACGAGGCTGACGGTGGTGTCGGTCTCGACGATGACGACGCCGTCGGTCATGGACGCCAGGACGGTTTCGAGGCGGGCGTGGTCGTGTTCGAGGGCGCGGGATTCGGCCTGGAGGGCGTCGGTGGTGTCGGAGATGGCGCGGGACAGATCGTTGATTTCGGGGCCGCCGCTGCGGGGGAAGGGTTCAGGGCCTTCAGGGGATAGGAGGCTCTCGGTGGAGCGGCGGACCTGGCGGAGGGCGCGGACTTCGCGGTTCATGATGCAGGCGGTGAGGGCCGCCGCGAGGGTTCCGCCGAGCAGGGCGGCGAGGATGAGGGCTCCCGCCAGGCCCGGGGTCCCGTCGGGCGATGCCTGGATGGCCAGTACGACCCCGACGATCAATACGGTGGCGAGCACGCCGGCCACCGCTCCAAGGACGGCGCGGGCGCGCAGGCCGCCGGCGGGACGCATCAGCCGACGAACCGGTAGCCGACGCCGCGGACGGTCTCGATGCGGGTGGGGTTGGAGGGGTCGTCTTCGATCTTGCGGCGGATGCCGCGGACGTGGACGGGAACGGTGCGGGTGTCGCGGGTGAAGGGGTCGCCCCAGACGTGTTCGAGCAGCTGTTCGGCGGAGTAGACGCGTTCGCGGTTGCGCATGAGGAATTCGAGGAGGTCGAATTCCCTGGGTTTGAGGCGGATGGGCTGGTCGCGCAGGGTGACCTGGCGGGTGGCGCGGGAGAGGGTGAGTTCGCCGGCCTGGATGGAGTCGCGGGATGGGGCGTCGGCGTGGCGGATTTCTTCCTGGAGCAATTCGCGGCGGCGGAGCATGGCCTTGACGCGGGCGATGAGTTCGCGCATGGAGAAGGGCTTGGTCATGTAGTCGTCGGCGCCGATTTCGAGGCCGACGACGCGGTCGATTTCGTCGTCGCGGGCGGTGAGCATCAGGACAGGGACGGCGCTGGTGCGGCGGATCTGGCGGCACACGTCGAAACCGTCCATGCCGGGGAGCATGAGGTCGAGCACCAGGAGGTCGGGCTGATTGGCGAGGGCGAGTTCGAGGCCGCGTTCGCCGTCGGAGGCGGTTTCGACCTGGTAGCCCTGGCGGCGAAGGTTGTAAGCGATGGTGCGGGCGAGGCTTTCCTCGTCCTCGACGACCAAGACCCGGGCCACTGTGTTTCTCCGTGCGCACCCGACGCTCGGGCGGGCTGCTTCCGGCTGTCAACTATACGGAGGAGCGAGGCGGGCTAGGGCGGGGGCGGGGGCGGCGTTCAACGCGCGTTAATGCAGGCGTGGGATGCGTGAATGAAAGAAGGGCTGGAGGCGGCGGGCGTGGCGAGTTGCGATACTGCGCGGGTTCGCCTCACCGAGGGCTGCGCGTGGCACTTGCCAATGCCGACATCCGGCTGAGCCGCTTCAATCCGCTGCCGCGAATCCTGGCGTTTGACGACTTTGACGACGGGTTGCACGGCTGGTGCGAGCTGGTTGGGAATCACAACGGGGACCTGAACGAGCTACAGCCGGTGTTCAGGGACATGCGGCCGGCGCAGTTGAGCACCTGTACGTTTTTCGACATGGGAACGCACGGGGCCGTTGACGGGACGTATTCGATGAAGCTGGCGACGCGGCCGCGGAAGTTTCACCAGGCGGTGGCGATCAAGCGGCTGACCTCGGCGGCCGACGGGTTGGTGCAGTTCGAGGCGTGGTTCACGTATAAGGCGGAGCAGACGTTTGCCGGCGACGATGCGGGGGCGCGGGCGTGGGACGGCAACTATCACCCGTCCGAGGCGCACTTCGGGTCGTTCACGCTGTGGAACGACATCTGCGAAGGGACCGAGCCGCGGGACCGCTACCACGCGGCGCTGCGGTACGAGAACACGAACGAAGAGGGCGAGTTCACGCAGCGGTGGCTGTATAAGACGGGCCTGCACCCGACGACGCGGATGCTGCGGGAGGGGTTCGACTCGAATCAGAACGACGTGCACGTGGCGAAGCCGGACATGTGGGCGCCGGTACCCGGGGGCGACCAGCAGCTGTGCTTCAACGAGGTGCCAACAAAGGTGAACTGGCACTACCTGCGGTGGCTGTTCGACTTGTCGACGCGGCGGAATACCGAGTTGCAGGTGAATGATCTGACGATGGACCTGCGGGACATCCCGGTGCTGCGGTTCGACGAGGGGTATTGGGGCATTAGCCGGCTGTTGAACCTGTGCATGGACGTGCGTACGACGAGCAACGTGCGGAATTTCCTGTACCTGGACTCCGTCGTGATCTCGGCGGACTGGTAGGCGGGGATGCGGCATTCATTTACGGCGGTTATCGAGAAGAACGCGACGTTTCGGGAGGACTTTGCGACGGAGCCGTACGAGTGCGCGTGGGCCAGCGAGGCGCGGTGGTTCATTCACGTGGCGGAGCTGGAGGGCGATGGGGCCGGGCTGAGCGCCAGGGTTCAGGTTTCGCCGGATGGGTTGTTCTGGTGTGACGAGGGGACAGCGTTCGAGCCGATGTCGGAACCGGGGATGTATTCGCTGGCGGTGCGGGACTTTGGCGGGTGGTTGCGGTTGGATTGCGGGCTGGATGGAGAGGGCGCCAGGGTGAGGTTGATGATTTACCTGGTGTTGAAGGAATAGCGGGAGCGTCCCATGAAAGCCGTCGTGTATGACGAGGTTGGGGGTCCGGAGGTCTTGCACCTGGCGGACGTGCCAATGCCGGAACCTGGCGAGGGCGAGGTGCTGGTGCGGGTGCTGGCGGTGGCGGTGGATTTCATTCAATTGCACATCCGGCATGGGGGTTCCGGGCGGATCGGATCGCCGAAGGAGCCGGCGTATGGGCTGGCGCCGCTGCCGCGGATTCCGGGTGGCACCGCCTGCGTGGAGGTCGTGGAGATCGGCGCGGGCGTGAGCAACGTGTCGGTGGGCGAGCGGCACCTGACGGGAGGGTTGCGGCCTGGTTCGTACGTGGAGTACGGGGTGGTTTCGGCCAGCGGTCTTTCGCTGGGGACCCGGGACGCGCCTGGACCTACGGCGATTCCCTCGAACTTTGGCCCGGTGGAGGCGGCGGCGTTTGACTATGCGCCGGTGGCATTCCACACGCTGCGGGTGGCGGCCGGATTGACTGCCGGCGAGTCCGTGCTAATTCACTCGGCGGCGGGCGGGACCGGGGTGCTGGCGGTGCAACTGGCGAAGCACTTTGGGGCGACGGTTATCGGGGTGGCGAGCAGCGACGAGAAGCTGGACGTGGTGCGGTCACTCGGCGCCGATCACACGATCAACTCACTTGAGGCCGACGTGATCGAGGAGACGCTGCGACTGACCGACGGCGAAGGCGTGAACGTGGTCTGGGATCCGGTCGGCGGCGATGTGTTTGAGCAGAGCCCGCGGGCGATGGCGGAGGGCGGGCGGTTGGTGAGCCTGGGGTCGAACTCGTTTACGGGGACGGGCACGGTGGAGTTCTGGTCGTTCTGGGTGAAGAACCTGCGGCTGATCGGGTGGGGCGGGCGGAGCAACGCGGATGCGCATGCGCCGGAGATCATGCGGGAACTAATCGATCTGGCCGAGGCGGGACGACTGCGGCCGGTGGTGGGTGGGAGGTATCCGTTTGGGGAGGCGGCGGAGGCGCATGGGGCGATTGAGGCGCGGCGGCCGATTGGGAAGGTTGTGCTGACTCCCTGATTTGCGGGCGGCGCATGCGGCCTTCGCGGCAGCCCTACCTGGTCAGGATCTGACGGGAACGGCTGGTTTATAGCGAGTTTAGGCAGTTTATGGTTTTTCCATAAAACGGCTAACTTTGCTATAGACTCCTGCATGGACCCGATTCAGAACCCATTTGCGCCGGGAGCGGGCACGCGGCCGCCGGAGTTGGCGGGGCGGAACGAAGTCCGCGAGGCCGCGCGGATTGCGTTGGCCCGGATTCGGATAGGACGTCCGAGCCAGAGCACGCTGATGGTTGGCCTGCGGGGCGTTGGCAAGACCGTGCTGCTGGACCGAATCAGGGAAGACGCCGAGGCCCAAGGCATGTACGCGCTGTCGGTGGAAGCGCCTGAGACACGGTCGCTTCCGTCCATCCTGGCACCACAGTTGCGACAGGCCCTTCTACGGCTCTCCCGCCAGGCGGCCGCTCGGAACCTTGCGCAGCGCGGGTTGCGGGCGCTTGCCGGGTTCGCCACGGCACTCAAGCTGAAGTATCAGGACATCGAGGTCGGTCTGGACCTGGAACCAGAGCCCGGGCTGGCCGACAACGGGGACCTGGAAACCGACCTTCAGGACCTTCTGCAGACCGTCGGCGAGGCGGCGAGAGCAGACGAGAGCTGCGTAGTACTGATCATCGACGAACTCCAGTACGTGGAAGAAGAGCAACTGGCCGCACTGATCACGGCGCTGCATCGAGCGGCGCAGCGCCAGCTTCCGGTGACCATGATCGGGGCTGGATTGCCCCAGGTGCGGGGATGGATGGGACGGGCCAAGTCATACGCCGAACGGCTGTTCGAGTTCCCGGAGATCGGCGCTCTGTCGCCCGACGACGCCAAGCTGGCCATAGCCAAGCCGGTGATGGCGGAAGGCGTGCGAATCGAGCCGGAGGCCCTCGACCTCATCATCGACAAGACGCAGTGCTATCCCTACTTTCTCCAAGAGTGGGGCAAGCAGACGTGGGACGTTGCCGAAGACTCTCCGATAACAGCAGCCGACGTCGAAGCCGCCTCGATACTTGCCGTTGCCGGTCTAGATCAGAGCTTCTTCCTGGTCAGGTTCGATCGATTGACGCCGTTGGAGAAGCGCTATCTGCGCGCGATGGCGGAGCTCGGGCCGGGACCGCACCGCTCCGGAAGCGTCGCCAATGTTCTAGGGCGGCGCACAAACTCTCTAGGCCCCACTCGGAGCCAACTCATCAATAAGGGCATGGTGTGGAGTCCGAGCTACGGCGATACCGCCTTCACCGTGCCGATGTTCGATGAATTCATGAGGCGCATCATGCCGGAATCATCGTGGCTTAGCACATAGCCATTCTGTGCATTCGTATGCACACACGACTTTCGGTCCAATCAGAATACATTCAGGGCATACACGTTCTAAGTGTCACCGCAGACCACTAATTGACAGACGACATATGATTCTATAACCACTGGTCATTCTCCAATGTGTTCTGAGTTCGGAGAATCTATCCAGGGGCCTCTCTGTTGTAATTGTCTTCGTCAGTCCAAGGCCAACCTGACCAATCTGCCAACTCTCTTTCCTGCTCTCTAATCCCCTCGTCTTCCTGCTCTATCAAATACTCTTCGTCGTCAAGATTCTCTATGTCATTATGATCTTCATCAGAGCCAGGAACATAGTCGTACAAAATGTAACCATCTTCATCATATACGAGGTTGCCGTAGCCATCATAAACAATGTCCGCACGCCCGGAAGCAAGAGCTTCCAGAAGCGCACTTTCTCTTCGCAATTGCCGTCCACGTTCTCGGAAATATTCGCTCTCTCTCAGCTGTTTTACTAATCTAGGTGGAAGACTTCCTGTTAGCGAGTTGCCCGAGAGGTTGAGCAACATCAGTCTACGAAGCCCGCTTAGCTCCGTAGGAACAGATCCTGTCAGCTGGTTACCGCCGAGGTTAAGTCGTCTCAAGTTGCGAAGGTTGCCCAACTCTGGCGGGATGCCTCCGGTCAAGCGATTGCCTTCAAGATTCAGATTGCTAAGGCTAGCAAGGGAACCGATTTCTGATGGAATACGTCCGGTCAAGCGGCTGCATCTGAGGTCTAACTCGGTGACCCGAGGTGGTGATCCCTTGAGTGTGATTCCCTGCCATTCGGGCATCGCGAGCCTCTCGCTCCAGTTCAGCGGTGCGCTTCCGGTAAGAATGTCGCGAATGTAGAGAAGCACGGAACGATCCCGCTTGAGTTCGGGATTCATCGGTGGGTTGTGTGCGAAGTCAGGATCGGACATTAGGATGTCCAAATGGACCAGAGTTCTAGGTTTGAAGTGGCTGAGGATATATTGCTTTCGTATGACTCCAGCGCCCAGTTTGCGTCATTAATGTCATTGATGGCCTGAGAATTTGCCAGATTCCATGATGCCTGCCTGTAGCTGAAAGCAGCGTCGCGCAGGTGCCTGGCGGCCCTGCGCAGGTCGCTTGAGGCAGATTCGAGGTAAAAGGCCCAATCGTGATTCGGGAGTGAGTGAGCGCGAAGAAGAAAGACGACGGTATCAAGTTCACTAGCAGCGGTACTCGACTCACGCGCCGCCGTCTCAAGATAGCCCGCCGCCGAGCGAAGCGCGGACGCAGCGGTGAATTCATTGCCCCAATCCAACGCACTGACCGCCCGGTCAAGCTCATAGTTGAAGTCTTCGGTGGCCTCAAAGTGATTCTGAATAGCGTCGCTAGCACGACCCAACGCACTGACGACGGATTGGCTGGCCGAGGGATTGTAGGGAGCAGGCGTGGGTTGCGGAACAGGTACTGGTGAAGAGGCCTGTGGGGGCGTCTGCGTCGATCTTGGAGGACCTGGCATCGATGGCAGCGCTCCCGCAATCCAAGATGCAATAACTTGACGCGCGTGGTCACCCAGTACATGGGGGCCATAGTCATCGCCTGATCCCCAGTGTACGCCGACAACGCGACCTCGCTGATTCAAGACTGGTGAGCCGCTACTACCCTTCTCCACCGGTGCATTTGTCCGGAACGATTGCCTGCCGCAGCCGGTGTCGCGGCTCGTGTCCCAGACGCTTACCACTGTCACTCCGCCCCAAGCCGCCGTGAGTCGGGTACCCGATGAGCCACAGCCAGGGTAACCTAGAATTATCACCCCGTCACCACTCTGCAGCGCAGCCGAAGAACCGAAGCCTAAGAACCAATACGGATCACCTTCGTCCGGTAACTTAAGCAGCGCAATGTCCATCTCAGGATCTGAAGCAACGACAGATGCTCGACCGAGAAATCCACTGGTATTTCGCACGTCAGCCCAACCCGGACCCTCACTAATGATATGGTGATTTGTCACTACATAGCCGCTTGATGTGACAATGAAACCGCTACCGCAACCGATCCAATCACCGCCCTCTGGAACTTCCAAGTAGACCATTGCATCTGCCCATGGAGATGCCAACATGATGTCGGCCATGTCTTCGAGGGCCATGGGCGAGCGACCGGGCAACGTAAGCCGCGGGGGTTGGGCGGCGGGTGGACCGTATGCCCAGGCAAACACAGACCGGACGTCGGCATGATGGTCGGAACGGCAGGCGGACTCTGCAGCGGGGCCATCGCCGAACGCACGCTGATAAATGCCAACGTTTCCAGTATTGCCAAGATGCGCTTCGACGAAGTCGTTGAGACCGACGCAACTGGTCGGCCAGACCGTGGATTGCAAGTCAGTAGCGGGAGCTGTGCCGTCGAAGGCCCACGCGAAGGTTGCTCGGACGTCGTCTCGATGATCGACCTGGCAAGCGCGTTCGGCGTCAGCGCCTAGATATACGCGCTGGTAGATGCCAGCGTTCTGATTGTTTCCAAGCTGAAGCTCAACTACGTCGTTCAAGTCCACGCAAGCAGTCGGCCACTGCGCCAGAGATACAGACACCAGAGCAGCGAAGGCTCCGAACGCGATTACCGCCGCCAGTACGCCACGCCGAACAGTCCGCCCCATGCTCAGCCCTACAGGTGCTCTCGCTGACTTGAGGCGCCGAGTGTAAGCGGCGGGCTATAGATGCTGACCATAGTGAACGATACTTCACGTCAGGACAGGTGAAGCGACAGGCATGGCCTCGTCGTCAGACGGTGCCGTCGATGATGATGTCTGGGAGGGTGGGGCCGGGGTGGTGGAGGGCTTGGGTTTGGGCGGGGGGATGCGGGTTGGGGTTTCGATGCGTTCGGAGGGGACGCCGATGGATTGGACGATGGCGGCGAGGTCGAAGGGTTGGTTGAGGTCCATGTCGAGGTATTGACTGGGGCGGTAGGAGTAACGGGGAGGCGCATGCGTCGGAGATCATGCGTGAGTTCATTGACCTGGGAGAGGCGGGGAGGCTGGTGGGAGGGCCGTATCCGTTTGGGGAAGCGGCGGCGGCGCATGCGGCGATTGAGGCGCGGCGGCCGATTGGGAAGGTTGTGCTGACTCCCTGACAGCTCCACCGACGGGCGGAGCGACGCTGGCGAGGCTCGCCGCTGGCGGACGGACGGCTTAGCGGCTCGGCACGGGCTCCGTCAGGTCGTTTCCGCTGAGGTCGAGCGTCTCCAGATTGGGGAGCTGCTCCAACTCCTGAGGAACAGGTCCCGTGAGTTGGTTGTTCGCGAGGGAGAGCCACTTGAGGTTGGTGAGTCGTCCCAACTCGACGGGGATTCGGCCCGACAGCTGGTTGGCTTCGAAGGATAGCCATTCAAGGCTGGCGAGTTCGCCCATCGCCGCCGGGATTCCGCCGCTCAACTCGTTGCGGCTGAGATTCAGCGTTTCCAGGTTGCCGAGCGATCGCAACTGCGGCGGGATCCGGCCCGTCAGCTGGTTGTTATTGAGGTCCAGATACGTCAACTCGTTCAGCCCGCCCAAGGCTGCCGGAAGTCCGCCCGTGAACCGATTGTCCGCAAGAGCCATCCAATGCAATTTCACCAACTCGCCCAGCCACGCCGGGATCTCGCCGTCCAATCGGTTGTGGCTTAGGTTGAGCGCTCCCAGGTTGGCGAGCGCGCTCAACTCCGCCGGGATCGCACCCGTCAATTCGTTCTCCGCCAGGTACAGATGCGTCAACCCAGCTAACTCGCCCAAGGCCGCTGGAATCTCACCCGTCAGTTCATTCGCCGAAAGGTCCAGGTAGATCAAGGCCGTCAACTCGCCCAGGCGCGCCGGAACCTCGCCGCTCAGCCGGTTGCCCCTGAGATCCAGCGCTTCGAGATTGACAAGCGCGCCCAATTCCGCCGGGATCTCGCCGGTCAATTCGTTCTCCGCCAGGTACAGACGCGTTAACCCGGCTAGCTCGCGCAACTCTGCCGGAGTCTCACCCGTCAGTTCGTTCTCCGAGAGGTCCAGGAAAGTCAAGCGGGTCAGTTCACTCAGGGCCGCCGGAATCTTGCCGCTCAACCGGTTGCCCCTGAGATCCAGCGCTTCGAGGTTGACGAGCGCGCCCAATTCCGCCGGGATCTCGCCGGTCAATTCGTTCTCCGCCAGGTACAGACGCGTTAACCCGGCTAGCTCGCCCAACTCTGCCGGGATCTCGCCAGTCAACTGATTACCTTCCACGTCCAGCGCCTGCAGGCTCGTCAGGCCCCGCAGATCCCGCGGCAGCTCACCAGCCAACTCGTTTTGGTAGAGGAATAACCACGCCAGGTTCGAGAGCCGACCCAACTCCGGAGGAACGCCTCCCGTGAGCTGGTTTGCCGAGAGGTCCAGATGCGTGAGAGCGGTCAGGTTGCCCAGCACGGCGGGGACGTCGCCCGTGAGTTCGTTATGCCCGAGGTTCAAGAAATTCAGCCCGGCAAGCTCGCCCAACTCCGTCGGGACCTCGCCGATTAGCTGGTTCACGCTCAGGTCCAGTCCTTCCAGGCTCGCGAGTGCGGCCAACTCCAGCGGGATTCCGCCCTGCAGCCGGTTCTGCAGCAGGAGTAGAAGTTGCAAGCCCTGGAGTTCGCCTAACTCCGCCGGGATCTGGCCGGTCAGCTGGTTCGCACTCAGGTCCAGTACTACTAGCCTCGTAAGAGCGCCCAATTCAGGCGGGATTAGTCCCGTCAACTGGTTGTCGCCGAGCAGCATCCACTCTAGAGCGGTGAGCGAACTCAGCTCTGGTGGGATTTGGCCGGTCAGCTGGTTTGCTCTTAGGTCCAGTGATTCCAGTTCTGTGAGTGCGCCCAACTCCGGTGGAAGCCCTCCCGTCAAACGGTTTTCGGCGATGGACAGTGAACGTAGGTGCGTGAGCGCGCTTAGCTCCCGCGGAATTGATCCCCGCAGTTGGTTTAGCGACAGGTCCAGGTGCGTGAGGGACGTCAGACTTCCCAGCGTGGACGGGACAACACCCGACAGTTCGTTCCGAGCCACGCTCAGTCGCTCGAGACTCGTGAGCGCGCCCAACGTTGCCGGGATCGCTCCCGCCAGCCGGTTGTCTCCGAGATCCAGTCGACGCAAGCTGCTGAGCGCGGCTATCGACGGCGGGATGGTTCCCGAAAGCTGATTGCCAGAAGCATTCAGTTCTTCCAAACCGGTCAGCTCGCCTAGCTCCGATGGAAGACGGCCGGTCAACTCGTTATCCCAGAGATGCAGGCTCCGCAACCTGGTCAGCGCGACGAGTTCGGTCGGAATGCTCCCCGTCAATTGGTTTTCCGCGAGATGCAGGTGCTTCAATTCGGTCAGTCCGCCCAACGACTGGGGAATCGAGCCCGTCAGCCGGTTGACGGCCAAGAGCAAATACTCCAGTTCGGCGAGCGCACCCAACTCGGCCGGTACTTCACCCGCCAACTGGTTGCCGCTCAGCGATAGGACTCGAAGATCGAGCAGCGTGCCCACCCACGGTGGGATTTCGCCAGACAACCTGTTCAGCGCGAGGTCCAAAGCGTGTAGGCGCGTGAGGCGGCTCAGACTCGCGGGGATGCCACCCGTCAATTGGTTGCCGCCGAGGGTAAGGACTCGAAGATCGGACAGGTTGCCCACCCACGGTGGGATCTCGCCCGACAATTCGTTCCGCGCCAAGTCCAGGGCTTCCAGCCTGGCGAGATTTCCCAACTCCGTTGGGATGGCACCAGTCAACTGGTTTCCTCCGAGGGACAGCACTCGCAAGCTGGTAAGCGAGCCCAACTCGCCAGGAATCGCGCCAGTCAGCTGGTTCTGCGATAGCTCGATCTCTCTCAGGAAGGGCAGGGCACCCAGGGTCGGCGGAATGACACCAGTCAACTGGTTCTCCCTGAGCAGCAACTCTTCCAGATACTCGAGGTCACCCACCTCCGATGGAATAGCACCGCTCAGCTGGTTGGCTTCCAAGTCCAGCGCTTGCAACATTGTGAGCGCGCCTAGTTCCGGCGGTATCGCGCCTGTCAGCTTGTTGCCGCGCAGGTTCACTTCCCGCAGCATGGATAGCCCGCCCACTTCCGGCGGTATCGAGCCCGTCAAACCGCTTAGCGGCAGCTCAAGCGCGACTACGCGAGGTTCCGGATCGACAAGCAACACGGCGATGCCTCGCCAGTCGTGAATGTCGCGGTCGACGCTCCAGTTCAGTTCGGCTTCGCCGGCGAGCGCGTCGCGGGCGGCCAGCAAGGCTGCACAGTCCTGGACCAGGCCTTGATTGGCTTGGGGCTCCGGTACGGCAATGCCATTGGCGCATGCCGTCGCCGACTCGGAGGCGGAAGCTTGCAGCGAACTGTGGGACTGCCTTGCGACGCGCATCGAATCCGAAGGCGGCGTGGCTTGGACAGCGCCTAGCGCCACCTTCCGCTGGTGGAGAGGCCGATTCGAAGTCGCGGCGTCTGGCCCTACGTATCCGGCGGCCAGCGTCAGGGTTGCGGCTAGTGCAAGGAGGACTTTCATCGCGAACCGCAGGCGCAGGCGTGCTGACGACTCATTGCGCGAGCAGACATGAAGGAACTCGCGGATCTTGAAGCGCTGGCGCTAGGCCGGGTCCAGCGCAGGGTCTCGCCTCGGCCAAGCGGCGCGAGGGCGGAAGAGTAACGGCCAAAGGCTTACCAGCCAGGCGGTTTGCTTGTGCCAGGGCAAAAGCCAAAGTTCTGTCGCATGCTCAGGCCAGCGAGTGCTCTCGCCTACTGAAGGCACCAAACGTAGGCGGCAGGTTATAGATGCTGGCCATTGTGGACGATACATCACGTCAGGACAGGTGAAGCGACAGGCGTGGCCTCGAGTTCAGACGGTGCCGTCGATGATGATGTCGAGGAGGGTGGGGCCGGGGTGGTGGAGGGCCTGGGTTAGGGCGGGGGGGATGCGGGTTGGGTTTTCGATGCGTTCGGAGGGGACGCCCATGGATTGGGCGATGGCGGCGAGGTCGAAGGGTTGGTTGAGGTCCATGCCGAGGTATTGGCTGGGGCGGTCGGGTTCGTGGAGGACGTCGGCGAACCAGCGGCGCAGGTTGAGCTTGAGGACGCGGTAGCCGGCGTTGTTGCAGATGCAGAAGACAACGGGAATCCGGTAGGCCGCGGCGGTCCAGAGGGCCTGGACGGTGAGCATGGCGCTGCCGTCGCCGATAACGGCGACGACGCGCTGGTCGGGCGCGGCGAGGGCGACGCCCAAGGCTCCGCCCATGCCCCAGCCGATGGCTCCGCCGGCGCGTTCGGCCTGGACGCGGCGGCGTTGGTCGAAGGTGACGACGGCGTGCAGGTCGGGGCGGCAGGAGATGCTGTCGTCGACGACGATGACGTCGTCGGGCAGGCCATCAGAAAGGGCGGCCATCATGGCGGTGGAGGGCATTGGGCGGGCGCCGTCGGCGTCTGGCGGTGCGGCACGGCGGCCGGGGTAGCCGGTGGCCAGGGTCTCGGCACGGAGTTGGGCTGCGTCGGCCTGCGCGGGCGTTTGGAGTTCGCTGACGGCAGCGTAGAGCTCGTCCAGGCCGATGCCGAGGTCTGACCAGAGGCCTACGTCAGTCGGTTCGACCCGTCCGATGGCGTCTTGATTTATGTCAAGGTGAACGAGGCGGGCGTCGTCAGCCAGGATGCCGGTGGCGGGGGCGAAGAAGTCGTGGAAGACGCGGGCGCCGACGGCCAGGAGGACGTCGGTGTCGGCGAAGGCTTCTCGATATAGCCCGACGTAGGGCGGGAGCTGGTGCATCCACTGGGGATGCGAGGTGGGGAACATCATGGTGGGGTATGAGGCGCCGTAGACGGGCGTGCCCAGCAGTTCGGCCACGCGGACCATCTGCTCGACCGCGCCGTACTGGGCGACGCGATCGCCGACGAGAAGGGCCGGGCGCTCGGCCGACGCCAGTAAGCGGGCCGCGGCCTGGAGTTCCCGGGGGTCGGGAGTGAGGACGGTGCTGAGGTCGCCGGAGGGGGCGACGCGGGCGTCCGTCATTTCGTCGAGGGCGTTCTGGGCGAGGGAGACGAAGGTGGGACCGGTGGGGGGCGTCTTGGCTTCGCGGAACGCGCGGCGCATGACGGCCGGAATCTGCTCGGCGCTGGTGACTTCGGCGCCCCACTTGCTGAAGGGGCTGGCGAGGTCGACCAGGTCGGTGCGACCTTCCGCGACCTTGCCGATGGAGCTGTTGGCAGCGGTGACGACCATGGGGGTACCGCCGGCGTAGGCGTTGCACATGAGGCTGAGGCCGTTGGAGAGGCCGGTTTCAATGTGGAGGTTCACGAAGCCGGGCCGGCCGCTTTCGCGGGCGTAGCCGTCGGCCATGCCCACGGCCACGCCTTCCTGGGCGACGAGGATGTACTCGAGGTTCGGCCGGTCCTCGAGGGCGTGCATGATGGCGCCCTCGGTGGTGCCGGGGTTGCCGAAGATGTACTGGACACCCTCGGCTTCGAGGACTTCCATCAAGACGTCGCGGCCGGGTCGTGCTGGCATGGGTCAGGCCTCCTCGAGCCAGGCGTCCAGCGCCTCGGCGGCGTCGATCACGTACATCTGGCGGCTACCTTCGTGGACGGAGTCGATGCAGACCTGCCGGCCGTCACGGCTCCAGCGCGGATGCAGGTCGCAGCGGACCGGGCCAGCGTAGCGCGGCGGGGAGTGGAGGCGACCGAGTTCCAGGGCGCGTTGCGTGACTTCGTCATAGACCAGCAGGCGGCACAAGCGACTGGAATCCGGTTGGGTGTCCATGAGGACGAAGCGGCCGCCGGGACGGTAGCTGCAATGGCCGTCGGGCGGGAGGACGTTGCGTCCGACGGCGCGGGCGGCGCCGGTGGTCAAGTCCAGCAGCCAGAAGCCCATCGGCGCCGACCCGGATTCCGGGTTGTCGGGTACGTCCGCCGGTATGGCCGAGAACAAGATTTCGGTGGGCGAGCGCCAGCACATGTGCGATGCGCGAGTGGGCCAGATTTCGCGGACCGAGCCGTCGTTGATCCGCAGCAGCATGAAGCGGGTGCGGAAGCGGGGGGCGCCGGGCGGCCACCAGCGGTGGACGAACATCGCGTGGGCATCGTCGGGGCTGAAGATGAGGTGGTTGACCCAGTTGATGGCGCCGTGCATGGAGGGGTGTGGGCGTACGGAGGCGATGTGGTCGAGGGACGCCGTTAGCTCGGCGGCGCCGGTGTGCAGGTCGACCAGGTAGATGCCGTCCTGATCGGGATGGTCCACGCCTTCCCAGGGATCGGGGAGGCCCGGATAGCCGACCTCGGGGCGGACGCGCAGGCGGGCGAAGTTGAGGCTGAGGGCGCGGCGCTGGTCGTGGCTGACGGCGGCGATGGGACGGTCGAGGACGCGGGATGTTCCGGACTCGATGTCGGCGACGCGGGCCACATAGCGATCGTTATCGCTGTCGTTGTAGATGACGGTGGTCGGGCCGTGTTTGGGGAGCCAGTGGAGCATGGCGCCTTGTTGCCAGGACCAGGTGCGGGTGGCCGCCACGGGTTGGAAGCGGCAGCCGTCCTCAAGGTCGACTGTGCCGATGGTGGCCGCATCGTCAGAAGAGGGGATCTTGACGTCGAGGTTCACGCGTTGCGTCAAGAGGTAGCGGCCCGAGGCGTCCCAGGAGGGCATGTCGTAGTAGCCGAAGAAGTGGCTGGCGGGGCCCGACGTGACCCGACGAACATTGACGCCCCGTGCGGTCTGGATTTGGGCTGCCACGTACAGAGTCCCGGGCCCTGGGCGGGCGGATTCTAGCCGGAGCCGTCTCTAGGTTAATCGCCGTAGAGCGTGGTGCGCGGGAAGTAGCTGACCCAGCCGAACCAGTAGGCGAGATGGCCGCCGAGGCGCATGAGCATCTGGTCGTCGGGGCCAACGAGGGCGTCCTCGGTGATGCGCCAGGGGCGTCCCTGCGCATCGAGCACCTGCTCGGTGCCATCGGTGGGCTGGAAGGTGTGGTCTGTGCGCTCGTAGGCGCGGATTTCCGCGCCGGCGTCCCAGACGACCGGACCGACTCGCCGGTCGATGCCAACGCCCTTGAGGTCGGGACCGCCGGCGATGACGACAACAGGCGTGTCGCCGACGCTGTCGTTGACGACTCGCTCCCGGACCACGTCGGCGGTGGCGAGGGCGTGGGGCTGACCATCGATGTGGAGCGCGTAGATGCGCGCCTTGTCCGGCAGGCGCTGGGCGGGATCGCCGGCGGGGAACATGGTCTCGGGGCTGGCGAAGTAGCTGCCGTAGGGGTTGCCGGGGGTGTAGTCGCGCAGGTGGCCGGTTTCGAGGCTGAGGACCTGGGTGTCGGGATGGCGCTCGAGCCAGGCCTGCCAGCGGGTCACCACGACCGGAAGTCGCTTGAGTTCGATGGCGCCGTCGGCCAATTTGCCCAGCACGGGCTCGCCGGTGAGTTGATTCCAGAGCGTGTAGGTGGTGCGGTCGTACATGAGCTTGTTGCTGCGCATGAGGAAGCCGGACGAGCCGAACTCATACGTGGCGTCGCCGACGCGGGTGTCGAAAAGCACGCCGGCACCGCAGAGGGTGCAGTAGGCCAGGGCCACGGGGACGCCGCCGACGACGTCGTTGGCCATTTCGTGCCAGTCGAGGATGCGGAGCGGGTAGGCGCGGGCGTCGCCGTTGATCTCGACGCCGAAGACGAGCTCGGTGGGGGTGATGTAGTCGGCTTCGGCCGCCGGGAGCATTCGGGCGTTGACGAGGGCCGGGATGCCATCCAAGGCGACGCCGCCCCAGACGACTTCCTCAACGCGAATCGTGGAGGGCGCATCCTCGCGGAAGAAGGACGGGAACTCTTCGTCGATGCGGCTGTAGATGCGGCCTTTCCAGGTGCGGAATCCGGGCGGGGGTTCGAGGTCGGTGGTGGCGTACCAGGTGACCCAGTCGGGCCAGGGTTGTTCGGGGAGGCCGGTGAGCAGACTGAGGGCGCGAATGGCCGAGGCTCCCTCGCCGGGGAAGATGCCGATTTCCTGGGCGCGCAGGACTTCGATCAGGACCGAGACGAAGCGCTGGTCGCCGCTGGCGCCGGCCTCTTCGATGGCAGCTTCGAGCTCGTCGAGGCTGGTCGTTGATTGCAGGGACGTGAACATGCGGGTGGCGAGGTCGTCCTCAGCGGCTTCCGCTTGCGATTGTTCCTCCGACTCCGGTCCGCAGGCGGCGAGCACACCGGCCATCCCTGCCAGGGCAAGCGCGCGGCGCCGGGACAGTTGGGGAGTCTTCATTCCTTGTATCCGCGTCGTGGTCGCTTGCCTCAGCTTAGGGGGTGAGGACGCGGGCGTGTCGTGCGAAAGGCCACACGGGCGCGTGTGACTTAGGCTGAGCGGCGCTAGGAGGGCACTACCGGGACGGGAAGCGGAGCATGCGGCTGGCGAATCGGGTCATTGGGATCACCGGCGGCGCCTCGGGGATCGGCCGGGCCTGCGCGCTGGCCGCCGCAGAGGAGGGGGCGGACCTGGCGCTGGGGGACATCGACGGCGACGGGCTGGCGGAGACGGCGGACGCAATCCAGGACCTGGGGCGGCGGGCGGTGACACGGATCGTCGACGTGACTGCCGACGATGACCAGGAAGCGCTGGTGGAGCTGGCGGTCAGCGAGCTTGGCGGGCTGGATGGCTGGGTGGGCAGCGCGGGGACCGGTTCCGGCCAGTTCGCGCTGGAGCACACCCGCGACGAGTGGCGGCGGGTGATGGAGGTGAACGTGGAGGGCGTGTTCTTCGGCGCGCAAGCGGCGGCGCGGCACATGGTGGCGAGCGGCAGCGGGTCGATCGTGAACGTGGCCTCGATGTACGGACAACGCGCGGTGAAGCAGCGGGCGGCGTATTGCACGTCCAAGGCATCGGTGGTGATGCTGACGCAGGTGATGGCGCTGGAAGTCGCCGAACACGGCGTGCGGGTCAATGCGCTGGCGCCCGGGTACACGGACACGCCGCTGTTCAACGCCGGCAAGGAGCGGGACAGCGTCGAGATGGACCGCCTGATTGCGCACGTTCCGTTCAAGCGACTGGCCGTACCCGAGGAGATTGCGGGCGCGGCGGTTTTCCTGCTGTCGGATGAGGCCGGCTTTGTGACCGGGCACATCCTGACGGTGGACGGCGGGTGGGTCGCGCACGGTCCGCGCGAGTAGCCGCCGAGCAAGCGCCGAATGGCCGACGACATCTTTGACCTAGTGGAGGCGGGCGACTATGCGCGGGAGGGCGGCCACCTGGAATTGGCGCGAAGGCTGGAGGCTGGCTGATTCGGCAGCAAATCCGCGTTCGACGCCGCACCGACTTGAGCAGTCCGGACGCCGCCCTGGTCGCCTCGCTGCAGGTGCGGGCGGAGGCGTTTAACCGCGAACTCTTTGGCAACAGGTTGCCGCTCGCGAAGGTCCAGTTCCTGCCATCGGCCGCGGTGCGGCAGCTTGGGTCGGTCCGTACGAATGCGGACCGGTCGGCCTTTGTGATGCGAATTGCCCGTCTGCTGGATGGGCCGGCCGGCGATGCCGCCGTGGAAGGCTCGCGGTTCAACTTGCGCGATGAGGTGCTGGTGCATGAGCTGGTTCACGTGGAGCAGTTCATCAGCGCGCCGGATGAGGCACCGCACGGGCCGTGGTTTCGCGAGCGTATGCAGGCGATCGGGGCGCGTCCGCGGGCTTGTCCGACGGTGCAGCTTGAGGTGAAGGGCCGATGGTTGTACCGCTGTCCGGCCGGTCACGAGGTGACGCGCCTGCGGCGCTATGGGCGGCGGCGGGTGAGTTGTCGACGCTGCGATTCGCGGGCCTACAACCCGAGGCATCGCCTGCGACTTGTAGGGCAGATCACGACAGAAGGCCGGGCAGAGTAGATTAATGGAGTGAGCGTTGCCGGCTGTGGCGCTGCAACAACGAGTTCAACCACAGGCCGGAGGGCAGGAGGGCGCTGACATGTCGATGCGACGACGAATCATATTGGCCGGCGGCGGCGTGGGGGCCATCGTGGCGATTGCGGTGGGCTGGTGGCTGGTGTCGCCACTGTTCGTGACCAATGTCGTGGACGAGGCGTTTCCGTTCGAGATGCCGGAGTCGGCGGCCATGGCGAGCATGCCGGCTGAAGAGAAACAGGAGCTGAAAGCCGAGTTTGACGCGGCGATGCCGAGCGCCGAGACCATTGAGTCCCTGAGCGCGGATGACCGCGACAAGGTCCAGGAACGGGTGATGGAAGTTGCGGCGCAGATGCCGGACACGATGATGGACGAGCCGATGCCGGCCGGACTGGCCGGGGTGGCAGTGGCCGCGATGCCGGCGGCGACACCGGCCGCCACGGCGACTGCCGCAGCGACGGCAACTGCAACGGCTGCGCCGGCGCCCACGGCCATGCCTGACACTGGACCGGCGGCGGTGGCCATGGGGATGTTCATGGACGCCGACGACTTTCACCGGGGTTCCGGCTCGGCCACGATGTTCCGCGGCCCGGACGGCAGTCACATCCTGCGGTTCGAGGACTTCATGGTGACCAACGGCCCAGCGCTGAGCGTGCTGATCTCAAAGGCCGAGGGGATTACGAGCAGCGAGAACCTGGGCGAGTACCTGGACCTGGGGCCGCTGAAGGGGAACGTGGGCAACCAGAACTATGAGGTTCCGTCCGGGACCGACGTGAGCGAGTACAAGACCGTGGTGATCTACTGCGTACCGTTCCACGTCGTGTTCGCCACCGCGCCGCTGGCCTAGCCAGCGGCCGCGGTGGGCGGCGGATCAGGCCGCTTCGACGAGTTCCTTGAGCTTGCGGAGTTGCTTGCGTCCCAGGTACCTGGTGAACCAGCTGAAGAGGAAGCCCATGATCCGGACGAACCGGGACGAGGAGTCGACGTCGCAGACGTTGACGACCTCGGTGCCGCCGTCGACGGCGGTGAGGTGATACTCGACAACCATCGAGTAGGAGCCGCCGGTCACCTGCGAGCCGTAGGCGTTTGGCGGGTCGTAGGTGGTGATTTCGCCGTGATACTCGGTGATCCGGCCGCCTTCGCGGATGTGCTGGGTGAAGGTGGTGCCGACGGGGTCGTCGGGGTCGAAGTCGGAGGTGTAGTCGAAGGTTTCCATACCTTCCGCCCATTCGCCGCGACGTGTGTTGTCGGCGAGGAGCTCGAAGACAGCCTCGGGGGAGGCATCGATCCGGATACGTGCGAGTTCCTGCATGGGTGGACGCCGGGTATGAAGGGTGGTCATTCTGGCATGCGGACGGAGGGCGTAGAGTTGGCATTAGCGACGCTTGAGCCGGGAGCGGGACCGATGGTCAGGGCTATGGCAGGACCATCGCCGCGCATGCCGCAGTGACGGCCGCCTGGCGTCAGGGAAGGCGCTACGCGGTTCGTGGGCTGGTCACGCTGCGGGTCACGCCGTTCGTGATCGTGGCGATCATGGTGCTGTTCGCGCTGCCCGCGGCCGGCGTGATCTGGATAACGGCGGCCGATCTGCCCGAGGGCTTCGGCCGGACGGCCGGGACGACGGTCTTAAATCTGTTGTCGGGCACGGTTGCGCCGGTGATGTTCATGAAGGCGGTGGCGGCAGCGCACGAGGGGCAGCGTCCCGGGTTGTGGCACCACCTGGACGACGGCACGCGCTGGTTGCCCCGGTACATCTGGACCAACCTGCACACGACGGTGGTTTTCTGGGTGCCGGTGGGAATCCTGACGCTGGGGCTCATCAGCTTCCAGCGGACGGCGATTGCCGAGTCGTTCCCGGGTGTTGTGGTCTCGGTCCTGTGGATCGTGGCGATTGGAGGAACCGGAATCTATGTGCACTCGCGGACGTTGCTGGCACCGTTTATCGCGGTGCATGGGAACGTGCCGGGGTCGCTGGCGGCGTTGGAGTCGTGGCGGGTGAGCGGGCGTGTGTTTGGACCGGTGTTCGCCACCTTTTTGATTACCGCGGGGCCAATTGCGGTACCGCTAGCAGCGGTGTTCATGGGGTTCTACCTAACGTTGACGGGGCCGGCGCTGGAGGTGTTTACCGCGACGCTGGCTGCGCAGGTGTGGATTGCGATCAAGCTGATACGGCCACCACTGGTGGCGGCGACGTACGCGCTGTATACGGACGTCTGGGCGGGTGAGTTGGCACGCCGAGGCCGGGAGGGCCATCCGGCGACGCCATCGCTGGTGCGTTGGTTGATTGACGTCTCGTGGTGGCCGCCGCGGGTGGCTGCGGCGATGTTCAGAAGGCCGGTCAGCGGGCCGCTGTAGCGACCCGCGAGGGTGACAGGAAACCGCCAAGGGGCGAGACTACGGACGACACGACTCATGTGGAACCGGGCCCGTTATGTCGCTGAATAGCGAGCAATTGGCGTTCTTCAAGCGCGAGGGGTATCTGGTGGTGCCGAACGCGCTGGATCCGGCGGGCCTGCAGCCGGCCATCGACGAGATCACCGAGGCCATTGACACGCACGCCGAAGCGGCGGTGGCAGACGGGAAGCTCAGTCACATCTACGCGGACGAGCCATTCGAGACTCGGTTGTGGAAGATTCACCAGGAATACGAGGACCTGTACTGGTCGGTGATCTACGGACAACTGCAGGGGCACGGGATCTTCGCGCTCGTGTCGAACGAGGAGTTGCTGGATGTCGCCGAATCGGTCGTGGGCCCCGAGATCATTGGGTCGGCGGTGTACCGGCTGCGTCCGAAGCTGCCGGGTCACTGGCACGGGGAAGTGCCGTGGCACCAGGACTCGGGCTACTTCGAGCCCGTTTGCGACGACGAGTTGATCCTGACGGTCTGGGTGCCGTTTGTGGACGCGACGGTCGAGCGCGGGTGCCTGGAGGTGATGCCGGGCGTGCATAAGGGCGGGGTTGTTCGGCATACGCAACTGGATCCAGGCGAAGAAGGCCGGCGTTCGTATCTGGAGATTCTGGAAACAGACCTGCCAGGAGATCGCGTTGTGGCCACGCCGGTGGACCGCGGCGGCGTGGTCCTGCTGACAAACCGGACACCACACCGCTCCACGCCGAATCGCAGCGACGTTATTCGATGGAGCATCGACATCCGCTACCAGAGCGCGGACCTGCCGACGAACTTCCCGCCGCTGGCGATGGATCGGAACGGCTCGGCCTCGGGTAACGGTGCAAACGACGCGAACGGGTCGATGCCCGAGGCGGAACTCACCTGCTATCCACCAGAGTCGGACTTCCTGGTGCGCAGCCGGTCGCGGCCAGAGGCCGTGGTGCGGACGTGGCGGGAGTTCAACGAAGTTCGCCGCGCGCATGTGCCGGCGGACAGCACGGTGCGCTGGGAGTAGACCGCACACCGAAGGCACCGACTGTCCCGACTGGCACATCGGTTAAGGAGCAAGGTCGTGCACCCCGCGTCCGACGAGCGCCGTCGAGAGATCCTGGCTCAGCGCAGCGCCATGAAGGAGGTTTACGGGGCGGGGCAGGATACGGTGAATTCGCACACGATCGTGCGGGGGCCGGATTGCTGGCACCTGTTCTATGGGCCGGGGCCGGGCGGTCGAAACTTCGAGAAGCGGCACGCGACGTCGGACGACCTGGTGGTGTGGACTCGGGAAGAGTCGGTGTTGCTGCCGGGCAGGCCCGGGGAGTGCGATCACGCAGAGATCAGCGAGGCGAGCGTGATCCAGCACGAGGGACGCTGGCACATGATTTACCAGTGCCGTCCGCGGCCGGAAGCGAGCCGACGGTTTGCGCTGGCGGTCTCGGACGACCTGTGGCACTGGGAGAAGGTGCCGGGGGACGGATCGACGGTGTTCATTCCGCTGCCGGAGTGGTCGGGGTGGACGGAGGACGGGGTGCTGGAGTGCAAGGACCCGTGGCTGATCCGCTTCGAAGACCGGTTTCTGATGTTTTTCGTAAGCCAGAACCGTTGGGGCGACTCGTGCCTGGCGCTGGCGGAGTCGAAGGACCTGGTGCATTGGGAGGACCGGGGGCCGCTGATGACGTTTCAACGGATCGAGAACGAACTGCAGGGACCGTCGGGATTCGAGGTGCCGCGAGTTTTTGAGCGGGACGGGCGGTATTACATCTTCGTGATGAATTTCTGGGGGACGCAGTACGCGAGCGGGGACGACCCGTATCACTTTGGCGAGTGGACGGTGCTGGGGCCGTGGCACGGGGCGAGTGTGTTCAGCGACGAGCAAGACCGCTGGTTCATTACGCACGCGCTGCGGCCGTTCGGGCAGCCTTCGACGCGGCTGGGACCGCTGATCGGGCCGCTGCAGGGGCTGTGTCTTGGGGGGATTGTGTGGAGCGAGGGGGTGCCGGTTCCGGTGGATTTGCGAAACGTCTTGGAGGAAACGGGCTAGAACCCGGAGCGAGCTTCGGATTCGAAGGTGGTTCTTCGTCCAGGTTGATTGCGGCTGAGCGTTTCCAGAAGCTGTCACTGCCGGGGAACGAAGTGGTGATTGGCTAACTGTTGACTGCCGGGACCTCGGAACAGCCGATCCAATACGAGCCCGAGGAGGCCTGTCCTCCATTGATCGCGCTGGCGGTCGGGTTCCAGGGCGCCGCCCTGGGGCTCGCGCCGATCGTGCTGACGGTGGCGATCGCGATTCGAGCCGCGGGACTGGACGACCGCTATCTCACCTGGGGCGTATTTGCCGCGATGCTGATTTGTGCCGCCATTACCGCGCTGCAAGCGATTCAGCGGGGCCGCTTCGGCGCCGGCCACCTGGTGCTTACGTGGCCCGCGGCGATGTTCATCGCGATCATGGTGGCGGCGGTCTCCGCGGGCGGGCCCGCGATGTTCGCGAGCCTGATGGTGGTATGCAGCCTGGTCCAGGTTGGGCTGGCGTGGTGGCTGCCGACGCTGCGGCGAATCATTACGCCGGCTGTCTCCGGCACGGTGACGATGCTGATTGCCGTCAGCGTGCTGCCCATCGCGTTCGATAGCGTCCGGGACCTTCCTGCCGGCACCCCACCGGTGGCGGGTCCGGCTATCGCCGGTGTGACACTGCTGGTCTCAGCGATCGTGACCATGCGGGCCAGCGGACGCTGGCGCCTGGTCGCGCCGTTCATCAGCATCCTGGTCGGGTGCGCCGTTGCCGCTGGATTCGGCGTGCTGGATGGGGAGCGAATCGCCAGCGCCAACTGGTTTGGAATTCCCGCGGTGCCGGACTTGGGCTTCGATCTCACGCCGGGCCCGGAGTTCTGGGCGCTCCTGCCGTCGTTCGCGATTCTGACCCTGGTGCTCGGGATCAAGACGATCAGCGACGGTGTGGTGATTCAGCAGGGCTCCCGCCGACAGCCGCGGGCTATCGATTTCCGCCAGATCCAGGGCATGGTCAGCGTCAACGGCCTTGGGATGCTGCTCGCGGGAATCGCCGGCACGCTGCCGCCGATGTCCAATTCCTCATACAGCCTGTCGCTGATCAATCTGACCGGGGTCGCGGCCCGACGAGTCGGCGTTGGCGTGGCGATCGTAATCGCGGCGCTGGCGTTTTTTTCCAAGTTTGCCGCCGTCCTCCTGACGGTCCCCGGACCCGTGTTGGGCGCCTACCTGATGCTGGCGATGGGCATCCTCTTGGTCAGCGGCTGCCAGACGATAATGCGCGACGGCCTGGATCCGAAGCGCGTGCTAGTGGTGGCGCTGGCGAGCGCGCTAGGCCTGGGGCTGCACGGTCACCCAGTGACGCGCGATCTCTTTGGCGAGGAGCTCGGCGGGCTGCTGGGTAGCGGCGTGACGATTGGCGCCCTGGTAGCGATTGGGATGACGTTGCTGCTGGAAGCGACAAGCACGCGGCGCTCACGGCTGGACGTGACGCTGGACATGGCCTCGCTCGCGGCGATCGACGACTTCCTGGCCGGGCTGGCGTCGAGGCTGGGCTGGAACGAATCCTCAACGCTGCGGCTGCGGTCGGCCGGGGAAGAGACGCTGGCGGTGCTGCTGTCGCAGGAGGAGTCTCATGCGGGGACCGAACGACCGAGACTGGTCGTTGTGGCGCGGCCGCAGGACACGATGGTTGAGTTGGAGTTCGTGGCGACAACCCGGCATGAGAACATCGAGGACCAGTTGGCGTTTCTGACCGATGATGCCGCCCTGCCGTCGGCGGAAGAACTTTCGCTACGCCTCTTGCGCTACCGCGCGAGTGCCGTGCGCCACAAGAAGTTTCACGGCGTGGATATCGTCACGGTGCAGGTGGAGGGGAACGCCTGACTCCAGAGCCGTCGGCTTGGGGTGCGGTCGGAAAAAAGGGCGGGTGGCTTTGGGCTAGAGCCTGGTTGCGAGGTCGCCGACTTGGATTGAGCCGGATTGGATGACGCGGGTGTTGACGCCGCGGAGGCGCATGGCCTGGCCGGTTGGGGTGCTGATGAAGCGGAGGGCGTCGTTTCCGAAGCGCTGGGCGAATTTGGCGCAGCCGGTGTGGGGTTCCTCGGAAATCTCCAGCACGGCTAAGCCGACGGCGAGCTGGGCGCCCGGCGGCAGGTTGTTCTCGCTCAGGTCGATGTCGATGACGAGTTGGTCGCCGGCGAGGGGCCAGCGGTCCTCGGTCCGAGCGAGCAGGGCGATGAGGCGGGCGTTGATGATGGTGACCTGGGCGGCGGGGTTGGGGCCGCCATCGGGGGTGCGGGGGCTGCCGCGGGTGAGCCAGCTGTCGCCGACCAGGCCGGCGTCGACATCCAGGTTGCCCTCTGAAACGAGGGTGCGCTGGTCGACGCCAGGTCGCTGAACAATCATCCGGAGGGATCCGTTGTCGGCGGGCGACTGCCGAATATGGCCAAGCCCGGCTTCTAACTCCTGAGGAGTCACGTGGGTCAGGGGGTTCACCGCGCCGCCAACCTCCGCTTGCGTCCGACGCGACCGTCCCGCCCCGCGGCAATGTGGACTGGCGTCGCTTGACCCTCGACCATAGCCGTATCGCCGACGGTGGCCAACAGGATTTGATCGAACTCTCTTGAGAATGCCGCGCGGGCTGACGGCCTTTGCCTATCCGACGTACCGCGTGCTGTGGCTGAGTTCGACCTTCACGGCGCTGGGCACGTGGGCCGAGCGGCTGGCGGTGGGCTGGCTGGTGCTGGTTGAGACGGAGTCGGTTTTGCTGTCGGCGGCGACCTTCGCCGTGCGCAGCGCGCCGGGGATTCTTGCCGCGCCACTGGGAGGCGCCGTGGCCGACCGGTATCCGAGAACGCGGTTGCTGCCGATCACGGCCCTGATACGAGCCGTGCTGAAGGTGCTGCTGGCGCTGATCGCCTGGGCAGGGTTTTCCAATCCCTGGCCGATCTTTGTGCTGATCGCGCTTGGCGGGGTGGTCAATTCGTTCGATATGCCTGGCCGACAAGGGCTGATTACCGACCTAGTGCCGCGCGAGATGCGAATGAATGCCATTTCGCTGCACGCGGTGGGCAGCCTGGCCGTGGGGGCCATCGGCGCGCTGGCCAGCGGTATCACGGCGGAACTGCTGGGCATTCCCGCGGCGCTGACGGCGGCGGCCGTGCTGGTGCTGATCGGAGGCGCGGTCGTGCTGCTGATTCCACGTGTGCAGCCGGCAACCGGTGACCAGCAGACGCCGCTGCGCATGGTCCTCCAAGACACCGCCGACGGCATCAGGCTGATGGCAGGGCTCCCGGTGGTGGCCACGCTGCTGCTGATGGCGATTGCGGTTGAGATCTTTGGATTCGCCTATCAATCCGTGATGCCGGCGATGGCGCGGGGCGAGCTGCAGGTCACGGAGTCGGGACTTGGGACATTGCAGTTCGCCGCCGGCATGGGAGCCGTGATCGGGGCGGTGGCGCTGTCGCTACTGGGCGACTTCCGGCGCAAGGGCCGCCTGCTGCTCAGCGTGACCATGGTGTACGGGCTGGGACTGGTGGGCGTGGCACTTAGCCCCAGCCTGGCGGTGGCCATCATGCTGGTGACGTTGGTGGGCGCCATGGCCGCGGCGTTCGACGCCATTCAGTTGACGTTGCTGCAGGCGACGGTTCCGGACCAGATGCGCGGGCGCGTGGTGGGAGGCTGGCTGTTTGCCATCGGCTTCGGCTGGGTGGGCCACCTGGCGATGGGCGCGGTTGGCGAGGCCTTTGGCGTGCGCTGGGCGATAGGCGGGGCCGGGTTGGTGGTGATGGCGACGAGCCTGGCGGTGCTGGCCCTGGCGCCGAAGCTGCGTCGGGCCTGATCAGGGCGAGGCGTCAGTCCGATTCGGGAATCTCGCCCCTTGAGGCCTTGAAGGCCAGAATCCGGTCGAGGCTCTCGGCGCTAAAGCCGTGCTGAGCGGCGACGAGGAGGCCGTCGGACTCGGTGGAGACGCCGGGTTGCATGCGGTACGTGTAGCGCGCGGGTTCGACGGAGTGGTCGAGCTTGCAAGCCAGGAAGCGCAACCTGTCCTCGCCGTTGAGTCGTTGAACCAGGCCGTGGTAGTGGGTGACAAAGAAGACGGCGGCGCCGGAGCGCATGAAGCAGCGCAGGGCCAGTTCGGACACTACCAATCCATCCTGGGGCGAGGTACCGCGGAAAAGCTCATCGCAGAGAGCCAGGCTGCGGGCGGTGAGCTGCTCGACAAAACGGACCGCGCGCGAGCATTCGTGCGCGAATGTGGACTCGCCGGCCTGGACATCGCCGGGGCGGATGAAGTGGGAGAGGATCTTGTCGCGCGGTTCGAGGGCGGCCTCGGACGCGAGGACGGGGAGGCCAGCCTGGAAGAGCGCCTGCGAGATGCCGATGGAGTCCAGGTAGGTGGTTTTGCCGTTGTTGTTGGCGCCGGTGATGAGGACGGTGGGTTGTCGCGGGATGAAGTTCACATCGCTGGGAACGCAGACAAGTCCGGGCAGGACGGCGAGTTCGGGCGGGACGAGGCCTTGAAGGTAGGTCGGCGCATCAGGGGCTGGATCGACGACCATTGGAAAGGCAATTGGCATTCCGCGCGCCTGGAGGCCGCGAAAGAAGCGCACGGCGGCGGCAACGGCCTTGAGGGTGACCAGCAGCCGCTCGAATCGGCGGATGGCGGGCGGGAACTGGCGGAGGTAGAAGAGGTTGTGATCGGAGCGGACCTTTTCCAGGATGCGGAACAGGGTGTTCTCGTCCTGCATGGCGCCGGTGGGCTCGGCGGAGATTTCGACGTAGAGCGTTCCTTCCCCGACCGACGGCTTGAGGCTCTCCCACGCATAGCCGAGTCTCGGCGCCCCCGGTATGAACCCGAGGGTGTTGTTGGCGATGACTTTGAGCAGCGGCTCACGCGATGTGCGACGAAAATAGACCGTGCTCTTGGCGACGCCAGCGGCTTCGTCAACGCCGATCACGCCTGACAGGTGGTAGGCACGGGTGAAAATCGACTCTTTCACTACTCGAGTTAGCAGGCGAAAGATCTCGCTGTCCATCTGGTATTCGAACGCCGATCGACGCTGGGGCGCCGGATCCCAAGGGTTAAGCACGTCACCGACGCCGAAGCCACCGGGCGTAACGCGCTCCAAGGATTCGCCCGTTGATTCGTTGACCAGCGCGTAGGTGTAGTTGAGCTGACCCTGCTGGGTGCTTCCGCCCATCAGGCTTTCCCGCTTTGAGATGTGTACACGTCCAGAAAGGCTGACTTCAAGGGCCAGCCGGGGGTTGAGCTTGCGCGTCGTGCCGGACGCTTCGGCCGCGGCGTCGTCAAGGGCGCCGCGCACGCCGACGAGCCATTGCGGGAGTGCGCCATCGAGCGCGGCGCGCAGGCTGGTGAGCGCCGCGGCGTAGGACTCAAAACGTTCGAGGTTGTACTGGTAACCGCCGCGCGATTCCTGATTGGCGTCGTAGGGCGCAATGTCGAGGTGCTGGACAAGGTCACCGAGGGCGGGACGGTCCCAGAAGGTCCGAACGACGTCTTGTCGCTGGCGGATCGCGGCGGCGTTCGTCTCGAAGCCGAGGATCCAGATCTGAAGCGCCGAGCGAACACGTTCAGCGGCGGTGAGGGGATTGATCCGCGAAGCGTCCTCCTCGACGGCCGCGATTGCGTCGATGAACGCGTCCAGACCGAAATCGGCGGGAAGCGGAATGTCGCCGGGCTCGTGGACGGGCAGGTTGACCGGCAGTTTTCCGTGCCCGTTCGGCCACGACGGGTTGTTGGGTTCGCTCATGGCATTCGCGGTAGAGACGAAGACGCCGAACCGGCTTCGCTACGCTTGCCAACTCAATGTAGCTGTCGAGGCGAGGGGCGGCGCTTCAGATGACGGATGAGAACGAGCCGTCGCCCGCAACCCGTCCACCTCGCGAGGGCCTGTACCGACCGCGGCGCTACGCCGCGGGGCATTCGCTCGAGCATGAGCCGGTGCTGCTCGACCAGGCACGGCCACCGGGAAGCGCGGCTCCGCTGGCTTCCTTCGCGTTGCTTCTCTCCTGGCTGGTGGTCTGGTCGATTGACGTTCGCAGTCCAATTCCGGCATTCGCTGGGTTCGTTCTTGGATTTGTCGTGGTCGTGATCTTGCCGCACGAGCGCATCGGGTTCGGGCTCCTGGGCCACCGGCTCATCCTTCTGCCAGCCGCGCTCGCGTTGCCGATCACGTATGTGCTGCTGAGGGCGCGGGGCGTGGACAGCATTCTTGACACGCCGGTAGTTCTGATCCTGGTTCTACTGCTCACGCCGCTGGTGCTGGTGCTGGTGCAAACGCGGGAGCGGGGCACGGCGCCGATACCGCTACTGACGCTGGCCCTGATGCTTGCCTTGCCTGCGGCGGTGATCGGCTACGAGTTTGTTGAGCAGCGGCTTGTGGGCGCCGAGCACGAGCCGCAGATCATCGACGATCCGTCCTTGAACAAGGTCTTCGGCATTGGGTCCGTTGGCGGGAGCATCGAATCAGTCACCAGCGAGGCGGACGGGCATCCGGCATCGTTGCTTATCGACAGCGTGGTTGATGGAACGACGCCGGCGTGGCGGTCAGCGGAGTCCGGGTTGCCGCAGGACATCACGATTCGGCTGAATCCGCCGCGCGCACTGGAGCGCGTGGTGCTGTACAACGCGAGCGATGAGCCGTTGGACACATGGCCTCGACAGATTGAGATCGCGATCGAGCGCGGAAACGGAACGTCCGAGTGGGTTCGGCGGCAGCCGCTGCGTCCGGACGTGGAGAACGTGGTCGATATGCCCGACGACGTTGCGACGACGCTGACGCTTCGGATCAGCCAAGCGTTTGGAGAGGGCGCCTACGTGTCGCTGGCAGAGGTATTGCTAATCGCGCGCTGACGCCACTCGACGGAGTCTTAACGGGTGGTTATTCGTGCACCGTCCGTGCGTTGGGACCGCTCGGAACACTCTCAGTGTGCAGCGCGCGAATTGCGGGCCGAGCGTTGCGTGCCCTGAAGACCTGCCGAGCGTAGGGCTACCAGTCCAGTCGAGCTGGTCTGACTAGTCGGCGTCGACGTAGAAGTGTTTGAGGTGGACGTTATGTTCGAGGCGGGCTTTGAGGCTGGCGAAGAAGTGGGTCCAGCCGGAGCATTGGTCGAAGGCGCTGGCGAGGCCGGGGGCGTCGCGGCGCCAGCCGGTTTCGGTGACGTGGATGACGGTGCTGTCGCCTTGTGATTGGAAGGTGAAGGTGAATTGGGTTCGGTGGCCGACGCCCCTGGAAGCAGGCCAGTTGCAGACGATGCGTTGGTTGGGGATGACTTCTTCGACTTGGACGTCGATTTCGAGGTCGGCGAAGCGCCAGTGGACGGTGGTTCCCTGGGCTAGCGGGCCGCTGGAGGCGTCGGTGAAGTAGGTGCTGATGGCGTGCTGGTCGGTGATGGTGGTGAAGACCCGTTCTACCGGCGCGTCGATGATGCAGGAGAAGGTGAAGCCGAGGGTGTGCTGGTCAGACATTCATCAGCGCCCTTTGCGGATCGGCAGGGCCCTCGCCCGCATCAAATCCCCGGCGAAGCCGCGAAAACCGCACGATCTCAGACCCAGGGGAGGTTGATGGTACTTGCAACACGGCCGCCAGTTCGCACGGCGCTTGTCTTCCATCCGGCGCAAGCCGGTGAAGCGGTGAATGGAGCTGAGCTGGGAGCGTGGATGTGACCGCAGCCGGCGAGTGTCGACATGTCAGCATGACCGTCGGGCCCTCAGTGCCGAGATGCTGATTCCGGTGGAAAGACAGCGGTAGGGCCTCGGCCAGAGGAGAGGTTCTTGCCGGACTCGAGCGAACGATAGTCGTGAAGGTTAGCGACCTGGCACGAGCATGGAGGCGCGACTGCGGATGCTGCCGACGCTAGACGTTTGGGAGAACGGCGAGCATGAATCCGGCATTGGCGGCAGCAGCGAAGGCGAGTCCCAATCCGAAGCAAATGGTACGAAGCCGATCCTGCCTGAGGTCAGCGAGCGCGGCGACGGCGATGACGAGGGGGATCAGCGCGATGAAGGTGTCGCGCGAGTAGATATACCAACCGATTTGACCAGCCAGGGTTACGGCGAGAACGAATGCGAGCATCGCCATGCCGGCGCTGCTAAGGGCCATCAGTTGGGCAAACTCGTATCGTGATCCGCGGAGACGGGGCCGGAATCGATCGGCAACTACCAAGACTGCGGGAAGGACTACCATTCCAACCCAGAGCACCAACGTGAGACTGTCAATCCAAGTCCTTCGTACTAACATCCTGGAAAGGTAGACCCAGAAGATATCGGTGGACGTAAGCAGCGTCCAAGCCGGCCAGGGGCCGGACGCCGCCGCGCACCACACGTGACTCTCGCGTGCGATATCGCAGGCAGCGACATCGGCCACCGTACTGAGATAGATATTTGCCCCGAGAGGATCTCCGTTCACCAAGATGTTGCGAACGATCCACCAGCCGTTGGCCACGGCGACAGCAGTGGCGATGAGCCCCAGCCGAATGACAGAGGCCCGGATCGAGAGACGCGAGACAAGCATGGCCAGTGGCACCAGTATCAAAGCGGGGTAGGCGCTGGCGCGGACCGCCACGGCGAAGGCCGACACGGCAACCACGGCCGCTGTTGTTTCGCGAGACCAGTTGCATCGCACGGCCCAGGCCGTTGCCGCGCACACGAGTCCAACGGCCGCCAGTGCCCACGTGCTCGCCGTGACGCTCGCGGCCATGGAGTGGACGCTGGGCATTAGCGACATTCCCACGGTGACAATTGCGGGCACAGTCCAGGTGGATCCGGGACGTTGCAGAGCCCGCACGGCCAATCCCGCCGAGGTGACGGCGACAAGCGCCATGAGCGCCGAGAACGCACGCGACACCAGTAACACCGAGGTTGCCACCGGGTCGACGCTCGCCGCTTCAGCGATGCCCTTGCCGTGGATGGTCTTGAACTGGATCGCGGCAACTGCTCGTTGGTCGCTCTGCATTGCGGATGTGGCCCCAGCCATCAGCAGATACGGCAGCGGCGGAAACATGTGAAATCGCGGTTCCACGGTCTGAGGATTTACGATGATCTCCGGGAATCGATCTGCCGGCGCGAGTCCTGCGAACGCCCTGACCTCAACGACCGTGCCCACATGTGCTGGTTCGTCGTAATCGAAGCCCGCCCACTGCGTCGCGGCACGTGTACCCAGCCAAACGGCACACAGCACGACCAACAGAATGTATCCGCCGCGGGTCATGATCTCAGCGGAGAATCACGGTCGGGCCGAAGTCAGGGCCAGGAAACAAGCTGATGCTCGTTCGGTCTATCAGGACAATGACTATCGCGACCACGGCAACGACGGCCACGCCAATTGCAGTGCGAATGCGGCTACCCGGCACTTCGATCGCCATAGCAAGGCCCGCAGCGAGTAGGACGGCCGTAGCTACCGCCGCAGCACGCAAGGGAAGCGTCTGGCTGTCTACCAATGTCCATGTACGGTGCCACACGTCGAGGGGCGACAACTTTCGAGCGACTTCGAACATGAAGGCCTGATCACTGGGCAGAGCATCCCCATTCAAGGACGTCCGACCCTCTGGATAGGCTTTGCCCAACGCCATTCCCACAAGAATCGGTTCGGACTCGGCGAGAGGGGCGATGCGAAGAATGACTCCGCGCTGACCCGGGAGATCAGACTGACTCAGCGGTGGGACGATGCGGGCGACGATGGGGCCAGAGCGATCGGGCAAATCAAGGACTCCCGACCTGAGACTTGGTCCCTGCGGTCCAGCGAGTAGCTCGATCCTTAGTTTGGCGTCAGCGCCTTCCGCAGCCGGGCCCATCCAGAGCCTGATGGCCACGTCACTTTCGGTCAGACGAATCTCCTGGTCCGCTACTCGGCCGGCCGGAATGGGACCGCCACGAAATGCCGGGAAAGCAATCACAGTCGGAAGAGAGTCGTAGCTGCGTAGCTCGGATGCCGGATAGATGACACTGAACGGCTGACGGATTACAACTAGGACGGCGCAGGCGACGGCGATTGCAATGACCAGGGCGCCCGCAACTCCCGACACGGAAATCATCCGCACGCGACGCTAGTTTCCTGCGACTACCTGGACGCCGAGAAGTCTAGCGGAGCGCCAGTGTTGAACTGAGTTCCTGGCCGGGCGGTAGGCGCCATAGAACCAGCGAGCAAGGGAACGCGCAGATGCGAGGGAACCCGATAGGCATGGGGGCCCGCCAAGAAGTGCCTTAGACCTGGGCACCGAGTTCTTCGAGGCGCTGGGTGAGGTTGGTGAGGGCTTCGTTGGCGGAGAGTTCGTCGCGGATGATGCCGGCGTCGAGTTGGTTGACGAAGGCGCCCCACTGGGGTCGGTCGATGGTGACGTAGTTGGCAGTTTGCATTATGTCAACGACCATCTGGGCGGCTTCGTCGCTGTAGCTGGCGAGGAGGCGCTGGAGTTGGTCGGGCTCCAGGCGCTGGGCGGGGACGTTGCGGACCATCCACCAGCCGTTTACCAGAATGATGGCCGCTCCTACCGCGCCCAGCCGCAGAACGGCGGCCTTGAGCGAGATTCGAGAGGCGAACATTTGCGGGTGGGATGAGCAGAAGCGAGGGATAGGCGCTTGCACGGGATGCCACCACGAAAACTGCAACGACTACCACGGCCGAGGTGGCGCTAAGTGACCAGTCACGGCGTACCGCCCAGGACGTCGCGGCGCAGGTCATGCCTACGGCAGCCAGCGCCCAGGTGCTTGCGGTCACGCTGGCGCCCATGGAGTGCACCCCTGGGGTGAGGGCCAAGCCGAGCGTTGCGAGCGCCGGAACACTCCAGCTTGAGCCGGGCTGCTGCAGGTTGCGTACGGCGAGTCCAACCGACAGGACCGTTAGGAGTGCCATGAGTGCAGCGAAAGCACGCCCGATGCCCAATACGCCGTCCTTGGTGGGGTTCGTCTGGACAACAGCCGTTGCACCTGTCACTGCCAAGTACGGCAAGGACGGAAACATGTGAAAGCGCGGTTCGACAGTCTGGGGATTGACGATGATGTCCGGAAACGCGTCGGCTGGCGCCAGGCCGCCGAATTGACGCATTTCGGCGATAGTTCCCAGGTGAGCCTGCTCATCGAAGTCAAAGCCTGGCGGTTGTGTGGCTGCGCGCGCGCCGAGCCAGACGGTGCAGAGGAGCAACGTGAAAAGGTAGCCTCGTTGAGTCATGCGACTGACTTGAGACGCCGGTCTAATGACCGCTGGCTCCGCGCCTGAGCGACCCAACCGTGCGTTGCATTCGTCACTCTATAGCTTGCCGCAAGGGTCCGTGCAATCAGACTCACCATTGGTAGCCGAGACCTTTATGGAAGCATGAGCAGGACGAATCCTGCATTTGCCGCACAGGCGAACCCGATGCCGGACAGAAAGCAGATATCACGGAGCGTATCCTGACGCTCATCCGCCAAGACGGCCAACGCCACAACTACCGGCAACGAAACGATGAATGTGTCGCGTATGTGTGCAAACCAACCAAGTTGAGCCGAGAGATTTGCGGCGCTGTACAGGCTTACTGACGTCATAATCAATCCACCCAACAGCATCAGGTAGATAAATGAACGACGGGATTCCTTCGCACGACTCAGACGGTGGATTAAGACTGCTGACGTAGGCGCCACGACCATACCAATCCACAGTGCTATCGTGACAGGATCGACCCATTCAATTCGGTGGAGCCATAAGCCGCGACTGAGAATCCGCGAGAGCGTCAGCCAGAGCCAATCCGTCGAAGTCAAGAGCGACCATATGGGCCACGGATCGAGACTTACCTCGCGCCACAAAACAGCTTCTCGAACTGTCTCCAGATAACCACCCTCGACGTGAGCGTGCACATGCACCGAAGCTCCAAGCCAATCATCATTTACCAGGATGCTGCGAATGATCCACCAACCGTTGACCGCCAGACTGAGTGCCGTGATCGCGACGAGCTTTCGGGCTATCTCCAGGGCGCTCAGCCGCGACTCGATCATGGCCAACGGAATCAGCAAGAGAATCGGATATGCGCTGGCTCGAACCGCCAAGGTAAACGCGGCCGCCGCGGCGACTGCCATGCTCGACCACGGTGACCAATTTCGGCGAACGGCCCACGTTGTTGCAACAGTCGTCAGCGCCACGGCGGACAGAGCCCAGGTGCTTGCTGTCACACTTGCGCCCAACGAATGGACCGCCGGCATGAGCGACATCCCAGCCGTTACAACCGCCGGTGCCCGCCAGTCGGAGCCTGAGCGCTGTAAGTTGCGTACGGCGATCCCGGCTGCCGTTACCGCGCTTAGGGCAAGTAAAGCTGACAGGGCGCGCCCAATGCCCAATACTCCGGCCGTGGATGGTTCGGTGCGGGCCATTGACGTGAGACCCGCCATGACCAAGTACGGCGTAGGTTGGAAGTGATGGTAGGTGACCTCGTTTCTTTCGCGGCTAAAGATCAAGTCTTGCGCGAGACTTGCAGGTGGCATTCCACCGAACTGGCGAACCTGGGCCACTGTTAGCAAGTGCGAATGTTCATCGAAATCGTGCAAAGCCGGCTGTGTTGCGGCGCGAACGCCGAGCCATAGGGCGCAGACAAAAACAAGCAGCAGGTACGCCTGTCCGCTCATGGATTAGCGGAGGAATACGGTTGGATTAAAGTCTGGCCCCGGCATCAGGCTCAGGGTTGTACGGTCAACCACGACGAGCGTCGCGGCCGCCAGCGCCACAAGAAACGTCAGGAGGGCGGAGCGTCGGCGTCGACCCGGTCCAGTCACACACGTAGCCAGGCCCGCGACCAGGACAATCGGCGCGGCCGCCGCCACGGCGCGAACGGCAAGGGTCTCACTTTCGATCTGCGACCAGATCACGGACCAAACGCCGCCGGGCGATAATTCCCGCGCGACTTCGAACATCACGTCTTGATCCTCGGGCGCCGCCTGGCCGACGATAAAGGCGCGGCCCGGACGGTACGTCTTACCCTTCGCCATTCCCACACGAATGGCCTGCGATCCTTCGACCGGTGCGACGCGCAGTACGGCAACCCCATCGTCGCCGACCTCCGATGGACGAAGCGGCGGCACGATACGAGCTGTTACGGGTCCAGATTGACCCTGGAGATCCAGAACGCCTGACCGACGGCTGGGGCCACGAGGACTATCCAGCAGTTCAATCCGTGCGCGCGTCAACACCCCGACCTGAGCCGGGCCGAGCCACACGCGGACAGCCCCGTCGTCCGGCGACAATCGCAACTCTTGATCCACGACATTGCCGGCCTGAATTGGTCCGGCATAGAACGCCGGAAACGCAATGGCGGTGGGCACCATTTCAAAGCTGCGCAACTCGGGCGGCGGATAGATGACAGCGAATGGCTGACGAATGACCATAAGCGCGGCTGCGACGGCCAGAATTGCGACGATCAGCGCGCCGGCGGCTCCTGGTAAAGAACGTGTGCGCACGCGGATCAGGTCTCGATTGGAGTGTCCGATTTGACGGCGCCGGAAAGTGTAGCGGAGCGCCGGCCCCGGTCTACGATCCAGACATCGCGATCAATTCAGGGCCCGCCCCAGGCTAGACCTTCGCGCCTAGCTCTTCCAAGCGGTGGGTGAGGTTGGTGAGGGCTTCGTTGGCGGAGAGGTCGTCGCGGATGATGCCGGCGTCGAGTTGGTTGACGAAGGCGCCCCATTGGGGTCGGTCGATGGTGACGTAGTTGGCGGTTTGCATTATGTCAACGACCATCTGGGCGGCTTCGTCGCTGTAGCTGGCGAAGAGGCGCTGGAGTTGGTCGGGCTCCAGGCGCTGGGCGGGGACGTTGGCGACGCGCTGGGTGTTGCGGTCGAGGGCGCGGAGGGCGTCGTAGGCGACTTTGGGTTCCTGGGTGCCGTTGCCGATGCCCATCATCATCCAGACGCTGACGGGGGCGCCGCCGGAGCCGAAGCGGGGGAAGGGATACAGCACGTTGTCAGGGCCGGCGCTGCGGGTCATCCAGCCGAAGCTGAGGCCGCCGAGGGACATGATGAGCATGGCGATCTGGCCCTGGGTGTAGCGGTACCAGAGGGTGCCGCTACTGTTCTGTGCACTCTCGGCGAGGCCGTAGGTGGTGGCGAGGTCGTAGTAGGTCTCGGCAATGGCCTTTGCGGGGTCCGAGCGCAAGGGGGCGAAGGTGCCCTGGCTGTCGGGGAGGGCGCCTAACGCGGACTGAAGGAAGAGGAAGCTGGGGGTCCAGCTCCACAGCTGGTCGGGGGCGCCCCACATGGGTTCGACGTTGAGGAGGAGGCCGAGGGCGTCGCTGCCGCCGGGGACCTCGGGGTCGCCGTGCATGGCGAGGGCGGCTTCGATGAAGGCCTGGCCGTCCCAGGCGCTGCGGGGCGGGATCTGGTAGTCGGCGGCGGCGGCGAGGTCGCGGTTGACGATGGTGATCCAGGGGGCAGCGGCGACGGGGAGGGCGTATTGGACGCCTTCGACCTTGCCGGTCTCGAGGATGCCGGGCCAGTAGGCGCCGGGATTGAAGGTGGAGTCGCTGGTGAGGTGTTCGTCGAGAGGCAGGAGCTTGTTGCCAGCAACGAGGTTGGCGAGGTCCCACTGCTCGAGCATGACGAGGTCGGTGCGAGAGTTGCCGGAGCCGTCGTCCACGGTTGAGGCGTAGTCCCAGCGGTAGCCGAAGTTGGAGGGCAGGGGGGTGCGGGAGTACTTGTAGCGGGAGTCGGTGTCCTGACGGGCAGCGACTTCGGCCGAGAGAAGGATGGGCTCGACGTCCCAGTTGCCCCCGGCGAAGGTGGGCAGGGCGATGGAGATGGGGCGGTCGGCGCCGGCCTGGGGGAGGCTGCCCTCGCGGCTGGGGGCGCGGTCGCCGGCGGTGACGATGACGGTGGGTGGGGGCGTGGCGGCGGTTTCGGCGCCCTGGGTGGCGACGGCCTGGGTGCGTTGGGTGGACGGAAGCACGGGGGGCTGGATGGTGGGGATGTCAGGTTCGCCGCAGGCAGCGGCGAGGGCGCCGGCACCGGCAGCGACGGCCAGACCCAGAGCGCGGCGGCGGGTGAGGACGCGCCAGGCCGCGGGTGGGTGGGTGGATTCAGTTGGGTGATGCGTGGTCAAGGTGATACCTCCGCCGCCCGGGGTCCGCTGGTCAGGGTGGCGGGACGGGAGAGCGGTCGGGAAATGGGGACCGGTGGGGTGTCCGCGCGGTTGGCCGACGGTTGATGGTTCTACTTTATAACGGGCGAGGGGCGGTGGTGTTAGGCGGCAACGGGACTCGGCCCGATTCTGGCTGCGGCCGGCAAAGGGTTATGGCGGCCAGGCTTGCGTTCAGCGCTTGTTGGCCGGGTAGGGGCATTGATGCACTCGGCAGTCGGCGGGGTCGAGCACTCGCCAATTTCGGGATCGGACACTTGCCTCTTGGGTAAGATTCGCCCAAGTCGGCTGGTGAGAGTCTTGCAATGATCTGGTTAGGGCTCGGTGTCGCTGGTGTGGCCCTGACGATCATCGGACTCATGCCTGGCAGCATCTACGATGATCGACAGGGACTTGTGGCCCTGGTCGTGGCTGGCTTTGGCGTGATGGTGGGCGTTGACGTCCTAAAGTCGCGCGCGGAACGCGTGGGGCGAGCGCGACGCGCCGAACGCCGTTACGCCGGGTGGCAGACATCGCGGGATCGACGAGTGGACCTGAGACAGCGGGGACGTAGCCGGGCGAGACGGACCGGGTCGAGTCGGGTCTCGCGCACGGCCCGAGTCCCGGCGGCAAGCCTGAGACGGCAGGCCGATTTGCGAGTTGCGCAGGGACGGCGAAGGGCCAACCGGGAACGGTCGAACGTCAAGCCACGTCGCGAGCAAATCGACTGGTGGACTGACGAGTTAGCGCCCATTGGCCGTAAGCACCTGCAGGGCGTCGGTCGTTCTCGTGCCCGGCCGTCCAGTCGTCCGCGTATCTCGTCGGCAGCCATGGAGCGCCAGCAGGAGCTGCGAATCCAGCAGGGCCGAGAGTACGCGGCCGAGGATGACGCCTACGATCGACACGGGACTGAAACTGTAGGTGAGCGAAGAAAGCGCGAACGTCTACGAAGGCGGCAAGAGAGGTATTGGAAGGAGACTAACTGGGGGTGCGGAAGCTGATAAGGAGCGCTCAACGCTGATGTCGGCGGCTGACCTGGGTCTCCTGTTGGTGCTGCTGATCGGACATGTCACGCCCGGTGTGGTTGCGGCGTGCGTGGTGAGATTCAAGGGCTACGAATCGGGCTGGGCCGTTTTGGGCTGTCTCTGCTTTGGACTGGCCGCGCTGGCGGCCGTTGCCGGAATGCCAGCCAATCCAATCGCAAGGCCCGCCAAGCATCTGTCCGCGGCTGAACGAGTGCAGGCGGTTGCCCATCGCCTTTGGTCCGCGATTCGCGGGCTGGCCAGCGACGAACCCTCTGTTGAGTGTCCGCGCTGTGAGACCCGCTGCATCAACATTGGGGCCGATCGTCGCGTTTCGTGCCCAACGTGCGGCCTGCGGTTTCGCGACGTCTTTTGCAACCAGTTCATATATTGATTTCGGTTGGCATTTGCGTCTTCGCCAGGTGAGATTCCAGCGTGAATGCGCGAGCGGGACATGGCCGGGATTCCCGGCAGCTTGGCAGTTACGAGAGGGTGCAGAAAGCCGCGTCTGCTGGGACGTGGCCCTACTGGTGCAGCAGTCGACGCCGCGTAGTTCGAGGGACGCTAGCTGACTGGCTGGTGGCTGGTTGCTGGTCTGGTGAGGATGAAGCCCGGGTAGCCGTTGCGGGCGATTTGGTTGCATTTTTGGCGGTAGGGGCCGACGCCGCCGGGGTAGGGCATGAAGACGCGGGGTTTGCCGGGGATGTTGGCGCCGAGGTACCAGGAGTTGGCGAGGACGTAGAGGGTGGTGTCGGCGACTTCGTTGACGTGGACGACCCAGGCTTCTTCGGCCTGGGGGTCGGCTTCGGCCGTCTCTATATCCCGCTCGCGCATCCACGTGATGAAGTCGGCGATGAAGTCGATGTGCTGCTCGATGCTGACGGGCATGTTGCTCAGGACGGAGGGGCTGCCTGGGCCGGTGATCATGAACATGTTGGGGAAGCCGGCGGCCTGGAGGCCGAGGTAGGTCTTTGGGCCCTCAGCCCACTTGTCGCGTAGGGCCAAGCCGTTGCGGCCGCGGATGTCGATTTTGAAGAAGGTGCCGGTCATGGCGTCGAAGCCTGTGGCGAAGACGATGATGTCGAGGTCGAAGTCCCGCTCGGAGGTTTGGATGCCGGTGGGCGTGATCCGCCGGATGGGGGTGGAGCGCAGGTCGACGAGGTGAACGTTGTCGCGGTTGTAGGTGGCGTAGTAGTTGGTGTCGAGGAGGGCGCGCTTGGCGCCGAAGGGGTGGTCGTGGGGGAGGAGTTTGCGACAGGTCTCGGGGTCCTTGACGATCTCGCGAATCTTGCCGCGGATGAAGTCGGCGGCGGTGTCGTTGGCGGCCCTGTCGGTCATAACGTCGGCAAATGACCGGGCAATGAAGTCGTAACCGCCCAGAGCCCACTGGTCCTCGTAGATCTGGTTGCGCTCAGCTTCGGGGTAGTCGAGGGCCGAACGCTCGACGGGGTCGTGCGGGCCGCCGCCCTGGCTCCAGCGGGCTTTCTCGAGGATTTCCTGGTAGTTGGGCTTGACCTCTTCCTCGATGAACTGGCGGTCGGCGGCGCGGTGGCGGGCCGGAACGGTGAATTGGGGGGTGCGCTGGAAGACGGTGAGGCTTTCGGCCTGCCGGGCGATGACGGGGATGGACTGGACGCCGCTGGAACCCGTGCCGATGACGGCGACGCGTTTGCCGGTGAAGTCCACGGGGTCGTGGGGCCAGGCGCCGGTGTGGTACCAGTCGCCCTGGTAGGAGTCCAGGCCCTCGATCCTGGGGACGTTGCCGGTGGAGATGCAGCCGATGCCGGTGATGAGGTATTGGGCGGTTACGCGGGCGCCCTGGTCGGTTTCGATCTGCCAGCGATTGGTGTCTTCACGAAAGGTGGCTGAGGTGACGCGGGTGTTGAACTGGATGTTGCGCCGGAGGTCGAAGCGATCGGCGACGTGCTCGAGGTAGGAGAGGATTTCGGGCTGCTCGGGGAATTTGCCGCTCCAGGTCCAGTCCTGGAGTAGCTCCTTCGAGAACGAGAAGCAGTAGATGTAGCTCTCGGAGTCGCAACGGGCGCCGGGGTAGCGGTTCCAGTACCAGGTGCCGCCGACGCCGCTGCCGGTTTCGTAGACCCGGACGGAAAGGCCCATGACGTCGCGGAGCCGGTGGAGCATGCCGAGGCCGGAGAAGCCGGCACCGATGACGACGGCGTCGAAGTCAGGACGGGTTTTCAAGCCAGTCACTTGATTGCTTTTGGAGTTGCGGGCACGTGACCGGCTCGCACGACTGAACTCCGCGCAGCCCTACTGTACGCGGAGTCGCCCGACCGGGAGGCTGGAAGATTGGATGCGGTGGGCGGTGGGTCCCCGGTCTAGCGGAAGGTTTGCATCTTGAAGTTGCCCTGGGCGTCTTTCTCGGCGCCGGGGAATGAGTATTTGTCGCGGGTGAGTTTCTCTTCCCCGCCACACGCGGCCACGGCGGCCATTGCGCTGGCCGACGCGGCGAGCAGGACGATGAGCCGGCGACGGGACAAGCGACTTTCGGAAGCCAGTCCGGCGTGACGGGTGGACACGGTTCGCTGAGCGGGCACGGTCATTCAATCACTCCAGCGCGTGAATGCTGCGGCGAGGCAGGAGGTGGTTACTGAGCCTAATGTACTGGCCGCAGAACGAGAAAGGGTTGGCGTTGAGGCCGATAGGTGCACTTGAGCGGCTCACGGACGCCGCTATTGAGCGTTGCGCATCTGGTAGTTGCCGGTGCTGTCTTTCCTGGAGCCAGGGAAGTCGTAGCTGTCGCGGGTGAGCTTCTTCTCGCCTCCACAACCGGCCAGGGTGACGAGGCTGGCGGCGGAGGCGGCGAGCACGACCATGAAGCGGCGGCGGGGGAGTTGGCCGGAAGAGCGTGACTTGAAATGACCGACGGCTGGTGGGCGCATGTCAGATCCAGCCGTGGTCCCGCGAGACGACCTGGCCGGTGGTCTGGACGTTGTAGTGAGTTCCGCTGGCAAGCGTGACCTGCTGGCCGGTGATGGACGAGCGTTCGGCGGCGAAGAGAATTTCCATGATGTGGCGACCCCACTCTCCGGAGGTTGGCGGTTCCAGGTCTTCCTCGATTGAGCGGGCGAAGGCGTGCCACTCCGCGGTCATGCCGGCGGGTGGATCCTCAAAGGGGACGCGGGTCCACTCGTTGCCCCGGCCGACGGCGACGAACCGGTCGCCCGAGCCGCTGATGCGGATTCCGCCCCTCGCGCAGATGATCTCGGACTGGTAGTTCGGCGCACCATCCCGGTAGCCGATGGCGATGGCGATGCCGGGGACGCCACTCTTGTAGTCGACGAAGGCGACGCCGTAGTCGTCGCCGGCCTGGTAGTGGCTCTTGGTTCCGATGCGGGCCTTGACCCGAGCGGCCTGGGAGCCCACGAGCCAGGTGAGCCGGTCGACCATGTGGACGCCGTTGGTCATCCAGTAGCCGCCGCCGTGAAAGCGGCTGCGGTACTGGGGCCGGCGGTTGGCGTAGCCCCAGTTCTTGACGGAGTAGCAGACCACGGTGATGAGGGGGCCAAGCTCGCCGGAGTCGAGGATCTCTTTGGCCTTCATGTTGGGACCGAGAAAGTGCTGGGTGAGGCCGATCATGAGCTTGACGCCGTTGCGGCGGGCGGCCTCGATCATTTCGTCGCACTGCTCGAGCGAGAGGGCCATGGGCTTCTCGACGAGCACGTGCTTGCCGGCGTTGAGGGCGTCGACGGTGAGGCGGTGGTGGAGTTGGTGGCCGAGGGTGACAGCGACGGCGTCGACTTCGTCGTCCTTCAGAAGCTCAGGGTGGTTGGGATAGGCGCGGGGGACTTCGTAGCGGTCGCAGAAGGCCTGACGCGGGGCTTCGAGGAGGTCGGCGGCGGCGACGATTTCGACGTTGGGGAGAGTTTCGATGGCGTCGCCGTGGGACCGGGAGATGCCGCCGAGCCCGATGATTCCAACGCGGAGCATGGCTGCGCCCCCCGGGGTGACGGGCCGATGTTTCGTAGCCCGAATAGCCACTATATCCGGCTCGTCGGGCGAGGTCGTGGATGCGCAATGTCCAGCGGCGTACGCTGTAGACCGTGCAGCCCCGGTCAGGTCGCCGCAGGGGTGCATGGATGGGTCCGACGTGCATGCACCGAACGCCGACCTGATTGCCCACGCACTCGCACGGGAGTGAAGAGATGAAGGCACCTGACCGGCTTAAGGCATCCGATCTTCACGCCGACCCGGCTGCGACCGGCGGCCGGCTGTCCAGACGCCGGCTGGCGGTGTTGCTGGCTGTTGGTAGCGCCATGCTGGCGGTTGTGGCGGGCTGCGGCGAAGAGGGGAAACGCAAGCCGGGCGGCTACGACTTCCCCGGCGCCGAGAAGGACGGCGCGGGCCGGTTCAAGTCGTCGCAGACCCTGTAGCGGTTTACGGCCAGTTGGAGGCGAGTCGTTCCATGGCTGCCGACGAGGGGTTTGGGATCCCCGGGGTTCCGTTTCCGGTGGGGGTGGAGTATTACCGGGCGCCGACGCCGAAGCCGGAGGTGTGGGACGAGGATCTGCGGCGGATCCGGGCTTCGGGAATGCGGATCGTGCGCAGTTTCACGATGTGGAACTGGATGGAGCCGCGACCGGGTCAGTACGAACTGGACGAATTCGACCGGCTGTTCGACCTGGCCGAGAAGCACGACCTCTACGTCTGGCTGGACATGGCGCTGGCGACGCATGGGGCGGGGCCGGAGTGGATGACGCGCGACTTCCCGGACATGCGGGTGGTCAACCAGCGGGGCCGGGCGGCGACGCCGGTGGCCAGCGCGGCGATGCCGCAGGGGTCGCAGATTCACTGTTACGACCATCCGCTGTGGCGGCAGTTCGGCGGAGCGTTGATCGAGCACGTGGTAACGCGGTACCGGGATCGGCCGAGCTTGCTGATCTGGGGGTTGTGGGACGGGATTGCGATCTCGTCGGCGTTCAGCCGGCAGACGGACGGGCTGCCGTGTTACTGCCCGCACACCCTGGCTCGCTACGAGAATTGGCTGCGGGAACGGTTCACGCTGGACGAGTTGAACGAACGGTTGCTGCGTCGCTTCCGGCGCTGGGAGGACGTGGAGCCGCCGCGTTCGAACGCGAGCCTGGTGGAGATGCTGCTGTACCGGCAGTTTCACTACGAGAACCTGGCGGGCCACCTGCGGTGGATGATCGACGAGACGAAGCGGCTGGACCCGGTGCACGAGACGCGGACGCATGGGGCGTGGTATCCGCGGCCGTGGGACGAGCGCTGCGCGGCGGTGGCGGACAGCTGGGGGATGTCGATGCCCTCAAGCAACCTGTTGACGGTGGAGGACCCGTACCAGATCGCGGACCGGGCGTTCAGCTTCGACTGGTCGCGGAGCGCGGGGAAGCACGGGCGCTGGTGGAACGAGGAGATCTACGCGGGGATGTCGCCGGGCGGGGTGACCTGGAAGAAGCAGGCGGACCCGCGCGAATTGACAACGCTGCTGTGGATGACGCTGGCCTGCGGGGCGGCGGGGGCGATGTTCTGGCAGTACCGGCCGGAGTACATGAGCTTCGAGTCGCCCGGCTACAACCTGGCGGCGCTGGACGGGCAGCCGACCGAGCGGTTCGAGGCGGTGGCGCGGGCGACCGAGCAGATCGAAGGGCTGAGCGAGCACCTGCCGCTGAAATGCCCGCAGGCGGAGGTGGGCGTCGTCTATCACCCCGAATCGCAGGAGATGTTCGACTACAACGACGAGGACGACCGGTTCCTGGCGGACATGCGGGGGACGTACCGGGCGTTGTGGACGCAGGGGTTGACGCCGGACGTGGTCTCGCCGCGGATGGACTGGTCGGGATACTGGCAACTGTTCCTGCCGAACGTGGCGCTGATGGACGAGGCGACGCGGGAGAACGTGCGGCGGACGCTGGCTGACTCCGAAGGGCCGCGACTGGTGGCCGAAGGCAGCTTCGGGATGTACTCGGCGGACGGGCAGTCGAGCTACGGGCCGCCGGACGGGCTGGCCGAGGAATTGGGCGTGCGGGTGGCGGACGTGTCGGCGGTCACGGCGTATGACATCGAGCAGGGGCGGAACGTGCTGGAGACGCCGTGTGGGCCGGTGGCGATTACCTCGCCGTGCGGGTACGCGGTGCTGGAGCCGCTGGGGGATACGCGGGGAATCGCGTCGCTGGAGGGTCAGGCGGTAGCGGTGCGGAGCGCGGACGGGCGGTTTACGTGGTACGGGTTGACGCTATCGGCGGGGTTCGGGGATTTGGGGCAGCCGGACCTGGTTCGGGGGCTGGCGCAAGAGGCGGGCGTGACGCCGCTGGTGGCGATGGAGGGCGACCGGGCCGTTCCGATCGTGCGGCGGTCGCGGCTGGGCGGGTGGCTGGTCTTCGTGTTCAACGTAGAGCGGGCTGAGGCTCAGTGCCGGTTGCGGACGCGGGAGCGGATTGGCGGGGCGATGGACCTGCTGACGGGTTGCGCAATCGAGGTTGAGGACAACGGGTTCGAGTTGGTGATTCCGCAGTGGGACGTAGCGGTGGTGCATTGCACGGAGGAATGAGGGGCAGTCTTTGAGCGCTTCGGACCTGTCGTCGTATGGCGAGGACGTACTGCGGACGTCGCCGGACTACGTGGCGTACGTACCACGGGGCGGGGCGGCCAACGACTGGACGAACCAGCACTTCCTGGTGGTGCGGTCATGGAGCGGGGCGTTCCTGGCGGTGTGGACGATGGCGACCTTTGAGGGCAAGCCGGACCAGCGGGTGGTGTTTGCGCGCAGCGACGACGCCGGGGTGACGTGGAGCGAGCCTCGGGTCGTGGACGGCCCGAGCGGCGACGACGGACGGATTGCCTCGTGGGGATTCCCGGTGCTGGCGCCGGAATTGCGGCGGGTGTACGTGTTCTATACGAAGAATGTCGGCGTGGTGGACGTGCGCGAGGACACGACGGGGCTGCTGGCGTACAAGTATTCGGACGATGAGGGGGCGACCTGGAGCGAGCGGCTGAGCCTGCCCATCGAGCGCTCGGCGATCAGTCCGACGGACCCTGGCACGCCGGAGAACTGGATCTGCTACCAGACGCCGATCCTGAATCCGCAGGGCGAGGTGGTGTGCGGGTTCACGCGCTGGGCGAGTACCGAGTACCACGTGGAGCCACACCTGTTTCAGCGGCACTCGGAGTGCTGGTTCCTGCGGTTCGAGAACATCCTGACGGAGGCCGATCCGGAGCGACTGCGGGTGAGCACCTGGCCGAAGTCGCCGCACGGGATCCGGGTGCCGAAGCCGGGGGATCCGGAGCACAGCATTGCGCAGGAGCCGGCGATCCAGAATCTGCCGGACGGGCGGATGATCTGCCTGCTGCGGACGTTGACGGGGTATGCGTGGTGGTCGGTGTCGGAGGACGCGGGAGAGACGTGGTCGGACGCGGAGGTGCTGCGGTTCGCCTCGGACGGGCGGCCGGTGCCACACCCGATATCGCCGTGTCCCCTGTACCGGCTGAGCGATGGGCGCTACCTGCTGATCTTTCACAACAACGTGGGGACGGCGCACGGGGGCGAGGGGCCGCACGACTCGAAGCGGAACCGGCGGCCGGCGTGGTTCAGCATCGGGACGGTGCGCGAGTCGGCGGAGGGGCAGCCGCTGGCGTTCAGCGAGCCGCGGGTGCTGGCGGACAACGACGGGGTGGAACTGCCGCCGGAAGGTCACACCCAGGTCGCGACCTACGGCAGCCTGCTGGAGCACGAGGGACGAACCATCTGGTGGTATCCGGACCGGAAGCACTACCTGGTGGGCAAGATCTTGAACGACTTGCTCGCGTGACGAGCGACCGCTTCAGGAGTAATTGAGCGCATGTCGAATCCCAACTCGAGTGAAACGACGCCGTTGCTGCCGGTGAATTGGGAGCGGTTGTTGCAGGGGTTTGTGGACATTCTGAGCGTGGACAGCTACTGGGGGAACGAGGATCGGGTGGTGGCGATCATCCAGCCGCGGCTGGAGGCGGCGGGGGTGGTGTGCCGGCAGGACCAGATTGGAAACCTGATCTGTCACTGGCCGGCGAAGGGCAAAGACTCGACCCCGATCATGCTGAACGCGCACATGGATACAGTGCTGCCGACGCCGGAGATGACGCCAGTGGTGAAGGCGGACGCGGTGTATTCGGACGGGTCGAGCGTGCTGGGGGCGGACGACAAGGCAGGGGTGGCGGCGATCATGGAAGCCGTGGCGATGGTGGACGAAGCCGGGCTGCCGCACGGGCCGATCGACCTGGTGTTCACGGTTGGTGAGGATGTTGGGCAGTTCGGGGCGGCGGCTTTCGATCCGAATGACGTGGAGTCGCGGGTGGCGCTGGTGCTGGACTTTGGCGGTCCGGTGGGCGTGATCTGCGACCGGCAGGCGGCGTCGTGCAATCTGAACGTCACGTTCCACGGAAACGCGGCTGCAGCGGCCCATCCGGAGACCGGAAAGAGCGCGGTGAGCATGATGTCGCGAGCCATCGACCGGATGCCGCTGGGGCCGGTGGACGAGCTGACGGTGGCGAACGTGGGGCTCGTCTCAGGCGGGGAGGCGCGCAACATCATTCCGCCCGAGGCGAAGCTGGTGGCACAGGCGCGGGCGCTGACGCAGGCGGCGCTGGACCGGCAGGTGGCCGCGATGCGGCAGGCGGTGGACGAGGCGGCGGCGGCGTTCGGGGGACGGGCGGAGATCAAGTCGGAGCAGCGGTTCAAGCCGACAAGGTTTGAGCACGATCATCCGGCGCTCCAGGTGGCCTACGCGGGCGTTCAGTCAGCCGGGCTGGAGCCGCGGTTCGTGCATACGTTTGGCGGGAGCGACGCGCAGAACTTCAACGAGAAGGGGATTGACTCGGCGATCCTGGGGACGGGCTACCAGGACATCCACTCGGTGAACGAGTGGATGCCGCACGAGGAGTTGCGGAGGCTGACGCAGGTGACCGCGCAGGTGATCCTGAACGCCTGACGGGGCGGAAAGCCGCCTCTGCTGAGGTTTCCAGCTTCGGCCGCGCCGCAAGGTTCGTGCGGCGCGGCCGTGTGGGTCTACTGAGCGACGGCGGTGGCGACGAACTCGATGCCGAGGAGGACTTCGTCGCTGACGTCGGCCACGAACGGCACGTTCGGGATGATGAGATCGTAGGTGGACCGTAGGACGGTGGCTTCGGCCGTGCCTTCAAGTCGGTCCTCGGCGACGACGTTGACCGTGGCTGCGAATCGCGCTTCGGCGGTGATCTCCCGGATCTTGAGGTCGCCGACGATGGTGAAGGTGGCGGTGTCGCCAACTGAAACCGTGTCAGGCAGCCCCTCGAGCGCGGTGGGCGTGAAGTCCACGAACTCGTAGGCGTCTTCGGCGGACTGGAGGATGCGGGAGCGGGTGGCGCGGTCGCGGCGTTCCTCGTCGGTCATGAGGGTGCGCACGTTGATGCGGATGACGCCAATTTGGGAGGAGGCGGCATTGGCGAAGTCCAGGATGATGTCGCCGGCGACCTGGTCGGTGCGGCCGACGACGCGGAAGGGCTCGCCGCGCAGGATTTCGTCGATCTCGTAGCGGGCTTCGGACTCTTCGGGGACGATGCGGTAGAGGGTGGCGTCGCCGGTGGGCTGGGCGGCCGCGGGTGCCTGGGTGGCCTCAGCCTGGGGTGCGGCCGTGGCTGGAGCGGCAGTCGCCGGAGCGGCCGTGGCGGGGGCAGCCGTCGCGGGCGCAGCGGTGGCCGGCGCGGCCGTGGCCGGTGGCAGGGTGAGTTGGGGCGCGGAAATGGGCTCGCTGGCCTCACCGGTGCCGCCGGTGAAGAAAACGACGAGCCAGGCTACACCGGCGACGGCGATGCCCAGAAGGACGGCTATTGCAGCCGTCCGGACCAAACGGTTGTTCATGAGCTCGCCCATTCCAAATGACCCGTCCTCAACGCGACATAGCGTCGCGCACGCCGGAACGGCTGTCTGTGGTGAATACTCCCATCATCGCAAGCGGCGGGCCGGGTTGGACAATTTGTCTTGCGTGGCGGCGTGTGGTGCGCCGATGCTGCGGAGGCAGGCCGCCATCGGTGAGGCGCCTCGGATATCACGACAGATGGGGATGGCAGACCAGCTCGACGGGGGTAACGGGTGACAGACGACGCCGCACGAGAGGCGTATTTCCGGGAGGGCCATCGGGCCATTCGCGACTACTACCTGGTCGACTCAGCCAGCCCGTATCGGCAGTCCGGCAGAACCGGCGGTGCGAAGCACTGGGAGATCACGCGCTGCTGCATTGCGGAGGCCGTGAATGCCGACGGCGACTACCTGGACCTGGGCTGTGCGAACGGTCTACTGCTCGAGTCGCTGCTGCGCTGGTGCGACGAGCGTGGGTTCAGCATCACGCCACACGGCGTCGACTTCGTCCCGGAACTGGTTGAGTTGGCGCAACAGCGACTCCCCGACTACGCGGCCAACTTTCACGTGGCCAACGCCTTCTTCTGGCAGCCGCCCCAGCGCTACCGCTTCGTGCAATTGCTGCTGGATGCCGTGCCGCCGGCTGACGAGCGCGCCTACGTGGCCAGAGTTCTGCGCGAGATGGTGGCGTCGCCGGGCCGCCTGGTCGTTTCGATATACGGCCAGGGGACCTCGGCCACGCCGGAAGTGGCGGTGGAGACGTTGGAAGATCTTGGGTTTGAGGTCGCGGGGGCTACGGCTTGCGTGTCGGCTTCGGTGGCGTGGATTGAAAAGACCGGAGCAGATTTGGAATCAGCTTGATTCGCCAGATGTCCGCGGAGAGTCGACGCATCTGCGGCAACGTCCCCATGAACCATTGACCTCAGATGATACTGCTCATCAGTTGAACGCGGACCGTAGAAATGCGTGAGTGTCGCCGACAGGCGGGACTCTAGTTCGACTGGTTCGAACGGACCATATATCGTGCAAACTGAAGCAGTATTCTGCCGACTCCAGGCATAGAACATTCCCCGTGACCTCTGCATCCAGACTTCGTTGCCGACTCCTTGTTTCCGTAGTGCTGGGCGCGGTGTTGCTGGTTGCCACGACGGTCAACGTGGGCGCGCAGTGGCCGACGGGGTGCGTGGAGTTGAATGACATTGTTGAGCAACACCTAGGCAATACGGGTAATGTTGGGATCTATCAGCGGCTACATGGGGACCAGGCTGAGACGGCCTGTCGCAGCGATCACCGCACGGATGTTCAGACGACCTTTGCCTGGGTGTTCGAAACCTCAGCTGCCGCGACAGCAGCATCCGCGGCCACGGCGGCATCGACGACGTCACAGTTCGCTGGGGGATGGCCGACGACGTGTGTGTATCTGAACGACGTGGTTGAGGCGCACTTGGGGAACGATCACAACGTGGGCATATATGCCCGGGCGTTTGACGATCAGGCCGAGGCCCGGTGCCAACAGGATCACGCCAATGACGTTCGCGGGACGTTTGCATGGGCGGGGCTATGCGAAGCTGCCACTACTGCGCGCGCAGCTCGGCCCGGCCACATCCGCGCATTCGACGCCGCCGGACCGACTGTGAGCGACCTCTCCGCATCGAATCGTCAGCTCGAGCGGCTGCTCTCCGTGATGCCGTGGCTTGGATGTTTCACGTATCCATGGCTCGCCGATGGCATCTCAGATCCCGACCAAATGGCACTCAATGGTCTGCTCTTGACTGACGGCATCAACCGCGATCTCGCAATGTTCGTAGCGAGCGCCGACTGGTTTGCGGATGGAACAAACTCCACCGATATGTACAGCGGCGAAATGTACTCCCTCCAATATCTTCAGTTGCTAGCTCAGAAGAGCAAGAGCCTGGCCGATCTGCTTCAATCCTTCACATGGCTTCAGGACGATCTGACATTCGACGAGACAGACACGCTTCGGAGTCTAAATCGAATCGCAGAGCGAGACTTACAGTTCACGCTTGACATGGCTCGCGCACCGTGGGTTAGAGATGGACTGGTAGGTTATGAAGAGGACGCACTTGGGTCGCTCGGTCGACTGTTCCTTTCGAACCCGGATCTAGCCAAGCAGCTGTTAGCAAATACCGTGCATGCGCCAGTTTGGTCGAGCGATATTCGGGTGATTGGGACGTTAGAGGACTTTGCCAGCCACACTGACGCACAAGGGCACAGGACGGACCGGCACCACCGGATTGTGAGCACGCCGTGGTTCACGGACGGCCTTGATCCTCGAGAACGAGCACTGGTCAATGCCCTGAGCATGGTGGGAGTTAACAACCACTCGGTGGACATCGATCTTCAGATCGACCACAACTCACACTTCGACCGCCTGCTCGAGCAACAGCACACCAAGTCTTTGACATTCTCGCTACCACTGACCGGACCGTTCAGAGTCTGGGTATTCGACGATAAACCAATATCAGAGGATCTTAACATCCTCAATACCTTCGCCCACGGACTGCGCGGCGCGGAGCGAATTGTGAATACGGCATTGCCGTTCAATGACCTCGTGATATTGATGACACGAGGGCCTACAGGAGACTTCGGGAGAGATGAGCCCACGTCTCTCACTGGCATTTCAGGCTTATGGCCACAGACGGTTCTGGTGAATCAGGATGGAATTATAAGGATCCATGAGACTCGGACTAATCTGATATACCAGATTGTAGCGAGCCTCTACTTCGATGAGAGCGCAGGTCCGAATTACGCATACTATGAGCATCCTGATCCCAGAGCTCGCCTGCTTAATCCGAAGTGGCTGGCACGCAGCGCCCATGAATTCATCAACGCATTCGCTAATGACTCGCAGGGATCGCGTAGTTTTGCTGATCAGAATCACGAATGGGTAACGGAGGCGCAATCGAAGTGCGCAGCGGGAGGATACTCAAACATATACGAGCTATCGCTGCAGGAAAGAACCGTGCTATATAGTCGGGCCGAACCGCTTCGTCATTGCGCGGACCTTTACGGGCGAATACTGCTCTATAGGATTTTCACGACGCTCGGCGAGGAGCGGATGTCGCTCGCCATGCGGGACATCCATGTCCTAGCGGAAGGGGATGGCGAGAGGAAGAACGCCGAAGGCATTCTGACCCCAAGCGATAGGGACATTTATCATACGTTTCTCACGCACACGCCGACGGAATTGCGCGATGAGGTTCGGCATTGGTATCACCACATTCATGGCGGACCGTTCGTACACGAGGTGAACTAAGCCCGACTCTGGCTACATAGCCAAGGTTGGTCCGGGCCCGTAACTGACGGACCTATGGTTCTCCGAGGGCGTCTGCGTCGAGAGGGCCTCTGGGGAGGGTGTTGTAGCGGAAGGCGGCGTCGAGGACACCATTCAACTGCCGGCGTCGTGTTCCGGCGTCGACAGTATCGGCCGTGGGCCGGACGGTGGCCTGCCAGTATTGGCGGGCGGCCGCGCTATAGCTGCTGAGTACGTTTAGCAGTTTCTGGTGATAGGCGACGGCGATTCCCGGCGGCGTAAGTGATTGAAGTCTCTGCTCGGTCGCCTTTGCAAGCTCTGCCAGTCCCAGCAGCGCCACCAGCCGCCGTTCATCGCTGACCGTGCCGCGCCGATGGGCCACGTTTATGAGACTGACAAAGGCGGCGCCGCTCTCGAATTGGCGGCGCAACTGATCAGTAGCCTCGGTATAGGCAGCAAGGGTGGTTTCGACGGGCCGCTGCGTTGGCGGCGGCACTGTGGAGGCACCCAGCGCTCGACCGGCTCGCCGCACGGCCGAGGCCTCAATGTCGGGTGCCGTTGGCGATCGCGTAGACGGGCCCGGGGTCGGCCGCTGAAGAACTGAACGCGGCGTGACCGCTCGCTGATCTCGGGCCGACGCGCCGGGTGCTGCCGTGCCCAATACCGCCAGCAGCGCGACGGCGGCTGCAACGACACCAAAGACCATCAGGGCGGCCAGAGTTCCGCCGGGCAGCGGCAGGCGGCGACCGGCGCCCCGCCGCGCCGCCTGCATGCGCCTCAGCACGTCGTGCTACGCGGTCGCGACACCGGCCGTGGCGACGGGCTGCTGACTTTCGAGACGGGCGATGAACTTCTCGGCTTCCATGGCGGCCTGACAGCCCTCGCCGGCGGACGTGATGGCCTGGCGGAAGTAGTGGTCCTGAGCCTCGCCGGCCACAAATACGCCTTCCACGTTGGTGTGCATTTGGCGGCTGGAGATGATGTAGCCATCGTCGTCCATTTCCAGCTTTCCTCTAAAGATCTCGGTGTTGGGGTCGTGGCCGATGAAGATGAAGAGGCCGTCGGTGGGGAAGTCTGACTCTGCGCCGGTGTGGACGTTTCGAAGCCGAAGTGACTCCACGGCCTGATCACCGGCAACGCCGGTGACGACGGTGTCCCAGATATAGTCAATCTTGGGTTCGGCGCGAGCTCGGTCCTGGAGGTAGGGACCCGCGCGCAGTTCATTGCGCCGATGGATGACCGTGACCCTGGATGCGAAACGGGTGAGGAAGAGGCCTTCCTGGAGGGCGCTGTCACCGCCGCCGACCACGGCCACGGGCTGATCCTTGAAGAACGCGCCGTCGCAGGTGGCGCAGACGGAGACGCCGCGGCCCCAGAGTTCCTCTTCGCCGGGAATGCCCAGGAGCCGGGGACTGGCGCCAGTGGCGACGATGACGGCGCGTGCTGTGTACGTGTCCGACCGGCCAGTGAGGGTGAAGGGTGGGCCGTCGAAGTCGACCTCGGTGATCTGGTCGTAGACGATCTCGGCACCAAAGCGCTCGGCCTGACCCTGCATGCGCTGGGTCAGGTCGGGGCCCGTGATCTCCTCGAAGCCAGGGTAGTTCTCGACGTCATAGGTGGTGGCAATCTGCCCACCCAGCGAATCACCGGTAAACACCAGCGTGGAAAGGTTGGCGCGCGCGGCATAGATCGCGGCGGTCAGCCCAGCCGGCCCCGAACCCATAATCGCGACATCGTGCATCGAGTCCTCCCGTACCTGACGCTTGAGAATTGGCTGAAACCTGCTCACGTAGCATCGTTGCACGACGACAGCACAGGTTCTGCACAAATCCTGACACATCGAATTGCCTGCGCTCGCATGGCTGCCGCGACTGGCCGCGTCTTGAGCCGACGAGACGTGTTGAAGGTCGGTCCGACCGCCGGCAGCGCTCTGGTCATGGCGGCTTGCGGCGACCCAATCGTGGTCGACCGTGTCGTGGTCGTTCCTCAGGTGGTGGAACGCGAGGTTGTGGTTGAGCAACCGGTATTCACGGAACGCGTCGTGATTGTCGAAAAGCCTGTGGTGGTGGAGCAAAGGGTGGTCGTGACGCGACTCGTCACGCCTTTGCCGAGTTACGAGCCATCCCCGACGACTGCAGGCCCCCCCGGCATCACGATGTCAACGGCGACGTCTGGGACCGAGAGGCCGGCGCAGACGGCTCCAATCAAGGTCCGCGCCGCCATCAGCGCTGCTCTCGTAGGGGATGGCACGCCCGACTTCAGCGCCGTCGACTCGTTTGCCGACCTGGACCTGGAGGTGCTTGACGACAGCGGAAACGTAGCTGAGCGATTGCTGGCGCGGGCGGCTGCAGGCGATCTGCCAGACGTGCTGATCGGCATTCCCGGCAGCCTGGTGACAGGCCTGGACGAGTTGGAGATGTTGGCTCCGCTGGATTCAGCGTTGGGGCCGGAGCAAGAATTCCTGCCGGAAATGACCGCGTTGGGACGGCGCAGGCGCGGACTTGCTGGAATGCCGATCACCGGACATCCCACGTATTTGCTCGCCAGCCGCGAGCGGCTGGATCACGCCGGCATCGCAGACATCGGCAGCCGGTACGCCGACCTGGGCGAAGCAGCACGCCGACTGACCGATCCGGAGACGCATCGCTACGGGTTTGGTGTGGTCTCCGGGCTTCCAGAGCTGGAGACAGTGACACGATCGGCCGGACAGGTTCCCTGGAGTGATTCGGCTGTAGCTGCGTGGCAGTGGTACGCAGACTTATGGTTGCAGGAGCGAGTGTCGCCGCCGCCCGTTGCGTGGGATGGCCAAGCCGGGGCTGGTGAGGCTGTAGCAGCGAGTCGCGTCGCCCTTGCAATAGCGCACGGACGGGCGCTGCGCCGGCTGGTGGATCTGCCCGCCGATTCGCGCGCCACCTGCGAGGTGCTCCCGCTGCCAGCATGGATGGATCAAGCGCGACAGGTTCCGATGGCCGCTGCCTTTACGGCGGCGAGGAGTGACAGCGACGTCACGGCGCTGGAAGCGGCGGTGACGCTGGCTGGACCCGCGAAGATTCCGGATTCGGCTTCAGGTACTCCCGCGTGGACGCCGGCGCTGGATGACACCGCCATCCGACTGGGACTGGACCTTGAGCAACTATTGGATTCGAGGGACGCGTGGGCCAGGCCACTGGCCGAGGACTCTGTGTGGCGGCAGCAGGTGGCAAGCCTGGACGCGGCCGTAGTGTCCACCCTCGTCCTCGGTCAGCCGGTGCACGATGCGGCAGCCGCACTGGAAGCCGAATTCGCGCAAGCCACAGCCGCTCGCGGCTAGGGGCGGATAGCCCGGAATCTGACCGGCAACGGTTTGGGCCGGCCAGTACCATTACACCGCTTCCATCTGACGAGCCCAGTTCATGCCAGCCGTCGCCATACCGTGGGATCCGGACCTTTTTGAGATTGGTGCGTTTCGGTTTACGTGGCACTCGCTCTTTTCGGTCTTGGGCATCCTGGCGGGTATCTGGGTGGCGCAGCGCCTGGGGCGTCGGACGACGATCTCCAGCGATCAGGTCACCACGCTGGCGCTGTGGGCGGTGGGCGGCGGCATCGTGGCGGCCCGTTTCCTGTTCGTGATCGACAACCTGGACCTGTTCTCAAGCGACTGGGGACGTATCTTTGCGCTGAATGACGGGGGAATCACCGTCTGGGGCGCGCCGCTGGGAGGCGCGCTGGCGCTGTCGCTGGCCGCCTGGTGGATGAAACTGGACGTGCGCAGCGGGTTGGACATCGGCGCGCCGGGGCTGATCCTGGGCATGGGGATCGGCCGCATCGGCGACCTGATCAACGGCGAGCATCACGCCCTGGCCACCGACCTGCCGTGGGCGGTGTATTACACGCACCCCAACGCCATCGGCCAAACCACGCCCGTGCACCCGGCCACGACGTACGAAATGCTGGGCGACTTTGCGATCTTCGGCATCGCCATGTGGCTGGCGAGTCGGCATATCGGGCGGCTGTACATGTTCTGGACGGTGCTGGCGGGCTACGGCGGCATGCGATTCGGACTTCAGTTCCTGCGCATCGATCAGGCGGAGCAATTGTGGGGACTGCAACAGTCGCAGATCATCGGGGTTCTAGCGATGTTGGCGTTCGCGGCATGGGTTGTGAACCGTGCGCGGGTTCGCTGGCTGGCTCGTACATAGCAGACGGGGGCGCCCGTTGCGCCTGAACGTAACGCCGGCGCTCGCTGGCGTTGGCCTGCGGGCCAGTTGCTGGCGAGTTGGGGCGGTCGCAGGACTCGTCCTGGCAGTGCTGCTTCTTGGCGGTTGCGGCGAGAGACCGCGGCCAGCACCTGAGCCACGCAATGAGGTCACGGCACCGCAGCCCGGGCTTCGGCCGCGAATGGTGCATCCAACAGCTGTGGCGGGAGAGGCACCAGCCGTTGAGTCAGCGGCGCCCGCATCGCAGACAACAAGCGGGCAGCCATCGCCGACAGCTATCGCGTTGCCGACGCTCGCGACCGTCGGCCGCTCCGAGCCTCGATCCGTGCCAACGTCTCCGGGCGCCGGGCCTCGTGCAACTGCAGCATCCAGTCCAGCGCCGGTGGCGCCCGAGAGGTCGGAGACAGCACCCACGCCAACGCCGGCCACGGGGTCGCAGCCGACGCCGTCAGCGGTCGAAACGGAGGCCGCTACTCCGATAGCAACGCCGCCGCCGGCAGTCTTCACGAGCGTGTCGCCGGGCAGGGACCACACGTGCGCACTCGTGTCCGGGGGTGAAGTTCATTGCTGGGGTCCGAACAATGACGACGGACATCTGGACGTACCCGCCGATGTCAGGTTTAGTCAGATTTCGGCCGGGAATCGCTTTACGTGCGGAATTCGCATGGACGGCGGCATCACCTGCTGGGGTAACAACAACCACAAGAAACTTGAAGCCCCGGAGGGGAGGTTCACGGCACTGGACGCGGGGTGGGATCACGCCTGCGCGCTTGGAGCAAACGGGCCGGTGTGCTGGGGATGGAACGCCAACGATCGAGCAACTCCACCGATCGACGCCCCGTTGATCGCGATCGGAGCCGGCGCCGAGCACAGCTGCGGGCTCACGATCGCCGGCACGCTGCAATGTTGGGGAAAGAACGACAACGGACGGGCGGATAACCACCCAGGGCCGTTTCGAGACTTGGCGGTGGGTACCGCGCACACGTGCGTTCTCCGGGGCGATGGCACAGCGTTTTGTCAGGGCGAGAATGCCCAGGGCCAGTCGGACTATCCGACCACGTCATTCAGTGCAATCACCGCCGGCGACGACCACACGTGCGGAACGCGTCCTGACGGCACGTTGGAGTGCTGGGGCGCGGAAAGTCAGATCAGCAATGTTCGGCTGACCGCTCCAGACGGGATCTTCGCGTCCGTGAGCGCCGGATATCGACAGACATGCGCCCTGAACAGCGAGGGCCAGGCCGCGTGTTGGAACCACCCATTCGTGACAGTTCCAACGCCGCCGTACGACAACCTGAACTTTGAGGACGCCGTACCGGACTACGAGCAGCAACAGCCCGTGGAAGCCTTTCCGTGGCCCGGCGGAGGGCTGTTGATTGCGGACCTCGTCGGGCAGATCGCCGTGTACGAAGGCGGTTCGGAGCCTCGGCAGATTCTCGATATCACCGACAAGATATCGACACGAGCCGGTGAGAAAGGCCTGCTGGGGGTGGCCCTGGACCCTGAGTTCGAGTCACATCCGTATCTGTACGTGTACTACACGGCCCGCAGCGACAAAGAGGGAATAGAGCCGGGCGCCAGGCTCTCGCGCTTCCCCGTCGCCGATGGACAGGCGACGCGTGAAGACGAACTCGTGATGCTGGAACATCCGGGGCTGTACAACCTGCATCAGGGCGGCAGTCTGCGGTTCGGTCCGGACGGGATGCTCTACCTGGGCATCGGCGACGGCTTCGATTGCAGCGAATGCGCCCGGTTCACGGACACCTTGCTCGGCAAGATCATCCGCATTGATGTGCGCGGGGCGACCGTTGAGCAGCCGTATCGCATCCCGGACGACAACCCCATGGTCGAGGATCCGGATAGCAGGCACGAGATCTGGGCCCTGGGGTTACGCAATCCGTGGCGAATGGCGTTCGACTCGCAGACGGACGAGCTGTGGGTGGCCGACGTCGGGGCGGGGTACGAAGAAGAAGTGTCGATCATCACCAGGGGCGCCCACATGGGTTGGCCGCTCTACGAGGGTTTTCTGTGCCGACGGGGCCCCGCCGAAAACTGTGACGCGGTCGCGGAAACGACGCTGCCGATCGCGGCGTACAACCACTCCCACGGCTGCGCCGTCATAGGCGGGGTCGTCTACCGCGGATCTGCGATTCCCTACCTGGATGGGGCCTACCTGTTTGGCGATCTGTGCAGCGGGCGCATTTGGGCCCTTGTGAGCAAAGGGTCGGGTGACCAGGCAGTTCTGGAGATTGCAAATCTGGATGCGTTGGTGGTGTCGTTCGGCATCGACGCGGATGGCGAAGTGCTGGCGCTGGGGTTTGGGGGGCACGTGCTGCGACTCGTTGAAGCCGCGGAAGGGTATTCGGGGCCGGAGACAATCACACCCAGGGTGACGACGCCGCCCGTGCAGGATTCCTAGGGTTGCAAGCGGAGGGCAGCCTTGAGGCTCCAGTCGATTCTCGGATTGCGGCCACACTCGTACGCGGCCGTGACCGCTCTCCCGAGCCCGACCAGTCCGGTTCGCGTATGCGATGAGCGGGCTGAGGGCACAATAGCCTTGTCACAGACGGCAGACGCCAGCTTCCACGACACGGAACACCGGAAAGGAGTCGTGATGCCCGTGACCGACAGTGCCACGCGTCGGCGCCGGCGCGGGGGCTACTTAGCCATCTTTCTGATGGCCGTTCTCGCGACCGCGCTACTGGTTGCCTGCGACAGTCAGACCACGATCGAACCACCGCCGCGCCAGGCTACGCCCGCCCCACCAATTGCGCTCCGACCTCGGACTGAAGCTCTAGCGCCGTCCCTCACCCAGACAGAGGCAACCTCACCGGCAACGATTCTGCCGGCGCCATTAGCCATCACACAACCACCGACGCCGCCAGCCACCTCGGATTCAGCCGCGTCAATCCAACCCTCGACGCGGTCAACAGCGGTGACTGCGGCTTCACCCGCTTTTGTGCAGGTGACTGTCGGCGAAGACCATTCGTGTGCCCTCCAAGAGGACGGACGAGCTGTGTGCTGGGGCAAGGCTAATGAGCGTCAGCTAAAGGTCCCGGACGGTCTGAGATTCCGTCAGATCGCGGCCGGTGCCAAGTTCACCTGCGGCATCAGACTTGACGGTGGCATCAGTTGCTGGGGAGAAAACGATCATCAGCAGCTAAATGCGCCCGACGGCCAGTTCACGCTGTTGGACGCCGGCTGGGATCACGCATGCGCGCTGCAGCACAACAGTGCAATCTGCTGGGGATGGAACGCCAACGGACGCGCGACTCCACCAGAAGGTGCACTCTTCAGCACCGTTGCAGCTGGTGCGGAACATAGCTGCGGACTAACTATCGGTCGCGACCTCGTGTGTTGGGGCAAGAACGACAATGCTAGGGGCGACTCGCAGGACGGTCCATTCAGAGCATTAGCAGTTGGCCTTACACATACCTGCGTATTACGCGACGACGGCACGGCTTTCTGTCAAGGCTCAGATCAAGCTGGCCAATCTGATCCTCCAAGTACTGCCTTTACTGCAATCAGCGCTGGGGCAGACCATACCTGCGGCCTTCTTGCGAACCACAGCATCGAATGCTGGGGAGCCCATGCGCAAGAACGCGCTGCCAATGTCCACCTCGCTGCGCCTCCCGGGTCTTTCGCTGCTATAGACGCCGGCTGGACGCGTACATGTGCTGTTTCTGCCGACGGATACTCGCAATGCTGGGATTACAGCTACAGTTTTCGTCCACTCTCTCCGTTCGACCGACTCAACTTCCAGAACGTCACCGTTGGCTACATTCTTGACTCCCCTACTGAAGCCTTGGCTTGGCCGACCGGCGGGTTCGCAGTGGCGAACAAAGATGGCCTCATTACCCTGTATGACGGCAAATCAGAACCGAAGACTCTTCTTGATCTGCGTGAATCAACATACTCTGACAGCCTGGAGAGTGGCATGCTAAGTGTAGCTACGGATCCAGAGTTTGGGAAATATCCATTTATCTATGTCTACTATTCGCTGCGATTCGGCGAAGGTGGCGATAGCGATCAAGCTATAGTTCGACTTTCGCGATTTCCAGTTTCGAATGGCCAGATCGATAGAGATCTTGAGTTGGTCATTCTTGAAATCCCAAGACAAAAGGAGAAAACTCTGCACTACGGTGGAGCAATTCGCTTTGGTCTGGACGGCATGCTGTACTTAGGACTTGGCGACAGCGCTTGTATCGAATGCCCACAGAGTCTGAACGAGCTGCATGGCAAGATCATTCGGATTGATGTTCGTGGCGCATCAATTCAAAGTCCATACCGCGTACCCGACGACAATCCATTCGTCACCGTGCCGGACGCGCGGCCCGAAATCTGGGCTTACGGATTGCGGAATCCATGGCGCATGGCTTTCGACATGCACGACGGCCTGCTGTGGGTTGGAGACGTTGGCCACCAAGCCGAAGAGGAAGTGAGTATCGCTACAGCAGGAGCAAACTTGGGTTGGCCTGCATTCGAAGGCGCAAACTGCCTCACGATTCTTCGCGGTTTCAGCGATCATGAGAAAGAAATCTTAAGTTCATATCGGTGCAGTGAAATGACTGACACGGTTGCACCTGTTGCAACTTACAGGCACCACAACAACAAGTGTGCAGTTGTAGGTGGAATGGTGTACCGGGGAACCGCAATACCCTGGCTAAGGGGTACATACCTATTCGGCGACTACTGCAGCGGACATGTGTGGGCGCTCGGCGGTGACGCGAATTCAGGTTGGCAGATGATTCAGATTGCCGATCTTCCCAATAGCTTTAGCTCCTTTGGGACCGACACGGACGGCGAAATCTACGTGCCGCTGGTCAACGGCCCAATACTGCGCCTGGTCGAGTCTGAATCGGGGCACGTGCCGCCGGTTACGATCATTCCCTCGGAGACGATCGTGCCAGCCGCTCCCGGCCGTACATGAGCCGAACCTCATCGTGGCGGCTCCGCATACGAAGCGTGCGGATCGCCGGTGCGTTGAGTTGCAGCCATCCCAGGGCTGCCGCCGTTCGTTATCTCTCGCAGTCCCGCATGGCATGACGGTCGATTCCCTCAACCGGCCGCCGCCTGAGTATGCGACGATGGCGCGATGATTCACTCGAACGGCGCGACGTTTCCGTTTGCGGCGATTGTCGGCCAGGACCTGATGCGCCTGTCGCTGGCGCTCAATGCGATCAACCCGAGCATTGGCGGGGTGTTGATTCGCGGGGAGCGCGGGACGGCGAAGTCCACGGCGGTGCGTGGGCTGGCGGCGGTATTGCCGGAGATCAAGGTGGCCACTTGTACATACGGGTGCGCGCCCGGCTCGTTGAACGTCTGCGAGGAGTGCCGGGAGCGGCGGCAGAACGGCACCATCGAGTACACGACCCGGCAGGTGCGCGTTGTGGATTTGCCGGTGTCGGCCACCGAGGACCGGGTGATCGGGACGCTGGACCTGGAAGCGGCGCTGTCGCGCGGCGAGCGGAAGTTCGAACCCGGGCTGCTGGCAGCGGCGCACCGCGGACTGCTTTACGTAGACGAAGTCAACCTGCTGGACGACCACCTGGTGGACACGCTGCTGGACAGCGCAGCCTCGGGCACGAACCTGATCGAGCGCGAGGGCGTGCAATTCCGGCATCCGTCCGAATACATCTTGGTCGGGACGATGAATCCCGAGGAAGGCGACCTGCGGCCGCAGTTGCTGGACCGGTTTGGGCTGGCGGCGGAGATTCGGGGGGACACGCAGCCGGCCATTCGGGCTGAGATCGTGCGACGGCGGATTTCGTATGACGCGGATCCGGCGGCTTTCCTGGCCGAGTGGACCGGGGCGAGCGCGGATTTGCAGAAGCAGATTGTGCGGGCGCGCGAGTTGCTGCCGTCAGTTGATGTCAGCCCCGAGATGTTGTCGTTGATCATCCACATCGCGATTGCAATGGGGGTGGACGGCCACCGGGCGGACATCGTGATGCACAAGACGGCCTCGACGATCGCGGCCTGGGAAGGTCGTACGGAGGTCACACGGGACGACATCCGGCGCGCGGCCGAACTGGCCCTACCGCACCGGCGGCGACGCGATCCGTTCACGCCGCCGCACCTGGATCCGGACGAATTGGATCAGGCGATCCAGTCGTTCGACGCCTCGCGCCAGGCCAGCGGCAGTGACGCCGCCGAGGCCGGGATGGAGAAGCGGCAGATGTCCGCGACCGGCGAGGAGACCGTGGCGGCGTCGGACCAGAACGCAGGAGCGCCGACCCAGGCGGGCGCCGAGCGGCAGATCGATCCAGACTCGATTCCGGATTCGCCGACGGTGGCGGCGCATGAGCGACTGCCGATGACACGGCCGCGTTCGGGGCGTCGCACGCAGCATGAGGTGCAGGGACGGCGCGGGCGCTCGGTGCGCAGCCGTCACATGAAGCCGAACGACCCGCCGGACGTGGCGCTGCTGGACACGATTCGAGCCGCCGCGCTGCGCGGGATCGGCGACGGAACGCCCAACATCACGCAGGACGACATCCGGATCCGGCGGCGCATGCGCAAGGTCGGGAACCTGATGCTGTTCGTGGTGGACGGCTCGGGCAGCATGGCGGCGCAGCGTCGAATGCAGCTGACCAAGTCGGCGGTGCTGTCGCTGCTGGCGGACGCCTATCAGCGACGTGACCGGGTAGGACTGGTCACGTTCAGAAAGACCGACGCGCACGAGACCGTGCCTCCGACGAACAGCCTGGACCTGGCGCACGCGCGGATGCGGGAACTGCCCACGGGCGGACGCACGCCGCTGGCGCAGGGGCTGGACCTGGCGCGACGGGTGATCCTGCGCGAACGGGCGCGGGATGCCGAGACGAAACCGATCGTGATCCTGCTGACGGACGGCGTGGCCAACGTTGGGCTAGAGCCCGGCTCGGACCCGATCGACGATGCAATGCGAGCGGCGCGCCGCCTGGCGCTGGACCGGATTCCGGCACTGGTGATCGACGCCGACCGGCGCCGGGCGCGACTGAGCCCGCTGCCGGACCTGGCGAAGTCAATGATGGCGGCGCACGTGCGACTGGACGCGCTGGCGTCGGGCGAACTGACCAGCCTGATCCGGCTGGCTACCGCCTGAGTCGACCGGACTGGACCGGCGGATAGCGCTCCGCCACGCCGACGATGACTGACGGGCTGCCCAAGCGTGTGTGGGTCTGCGGGCTGTCGGGCTCCGGCAAGACGACCGTCGCGCGCCGCCTGGCGACAGTCCTGGACGTGTCGCATGTGGAGCTCGACGCGCTGCACTGGCGCCACCATCCCGATTGGGGCATGCCCTCGGACGAGGAGTTCCTGCCCGACGTTCGGCAAGCCACGGCCGGCGACGCCTGGGTGGTGGAAGGCAACTACACGCGGTCGCGGGACATCTTCTGGCCGCGGGTGGAGCTGATGGTCTGGCTGGATCTGCCGTTGCGGACAGCCTGCTGGCGGGTTTTTCTGCGGACGCTGCGACGGATCCGGAGCAACGACCAGTTGCTATGGGGCGTACAGCGGGAGACCGTGCGAAACGCGTTGCTGACCTGGGACGGCCTGGTGCTCTGGAACCTGCGGGTGTATCGGCGGCGGCACCGGACGTACAGCGGGCTCGTGGAGGAGGCCGGAGCGCGCGGGACCGAGGTCGTGCGGTTGGGCAGCCAACGCGCGGTCGACGCGTGGCTGGAGGAGTTCCAGCGTCGGGTCACGCCGTAGCGCCGAATCTCCGCGCTGGCTGACCATGTTGGATAGGCGATATAGGCTGGGCAAATACCCGCGGCCTATGCGGCCCTCGGGTCTGCAGCCGGTGGGCCGCTGATGAATCGAGCGTGCCCGTGAAGATCCAATCGGTTACCCCGCTCACGTTCAACCCCGAGGTCTACTACGGCCGGGGATCTTTCAACTACTGCTACGTCAGGATCGAGACCGACAACGGGCTGGTGGGGTACGGCGAGTGCTCGCTGATGCCCGGGGCGGTGGTCGGCGCGGTGGAGACCATCGGCGACTACCTGCTGGGTCGCGACGCCCGCCGGGTCGAGCAGATCTGGTCGAGCATGTACTACATGTGGCACAACGTACGCGGCGGCGTGGTCTACATGTCGGCCATGAGCGGCATCGACATCGCGCTGTGGGACATCAAGGCCCAGGCGGCCGGGCTCCCCATCTACGAGATGCTGGGCGGGCCGATGCGGACGCGGCTACGATGTTACCGGGGGATTGGCGGGGCGAGCACGGACGAGTTGGTGCAGAGCGCCAAAGACGCCGTGGCCGACGGGTGGACCGCGATGAAATTCGACCCGTTGTCGACGGCGGGGTATTACCTGTCGCCGGGCCAGTTCGAGGAGGCCATCGCCAAGGTCGGGGCTGTGCGGGCGGCGGTGGGGCCGGACGTGGACATCATGGTCGAGACCCACGGCCGGCTGAACCTGGCGATGATCCGCAAGCTCGCGGAGGGGATCGCCGAGTTCAAGCCGATGTTCCTTGAGGAGCCGTGCGGGCCGGAGTACACGAAGGCGATGGAGAAGCTCTCGCAGGAATCGACGGTGCCGCTGGCGACGGGGGAGCGGCTGTATACGCGCTGGGGGTTTCGCGAGCTATTCGAGCGCGAGGCCGTGGCCTACGCGCAGCCGGACATCGGGCACTCGGGCGGCATCTCGGAGCTGCGCAAGATTGCCAGCATGGCCGAGGCCTACGGCATCGCCGTGGCGCCGCATAACCCGTTCAGTCCGCTGAACTTCGTGGCCTCGGCGCAGGTGGACGCGTCGATTCCCAACTTCCTGATCCAGGAGAGCGGCAACTTTGGAATCGAGGGCCTGCTCAAGGAGCCCGTGCGGATCGTGGACGGGCATTACGACCTGCCGACGGGTCCCGGGCTGGGCGTGGAGCCGGACGAGGACTTCATTGCGGCGCATCCGCCGCGACCGGTGGAACCGGAACGCTGGCGGGAGCAGTCGATGGGGCGGCCGTATACGTTTGCGGGTGGGGAGGTCGAGGAGTAGGGCTGGAGAACGTGGGGGCCCTGGCCCAGGGCGCGGGCTGTGGTTCGACACGCTCCTCCGAAGACTCCGGAGCGGCTCACCACGAACGGGTGGGTGTCGACCGAGTGGGCCGTGGGCTCACGGGAGGATGAGCATGGCGGCGATTCGGATGGGGATCATCGGCTGTGGGAACTTTATGTCAACTCACATTCCCCGGCTCCTGGATATCGACGACGTGGAAATCGTGGGACTGGCCGATCCGAGCGCAGCCTCGATTGCGCGGATGAAGGCGCGGAATCCGGGGCTGCAAGGCGTGCCCGAGTTCGCGTCACACCAGGAGCTATTGCGGGAGACCAGTCCAGGCGCCGTCGAAATTGGGTCGCCGCACGCGCCGCATTTCGAGCAGATCGTGGACTCGCTGGACGCCGGCTGCCACGTGTTGACCGAGAAGCCGCTGACCTGCACGGTGGCGGAAGGCGAGGAGGCGCTGCGTCGGCGCGACCGGGCCGGGACGATCCTGATGGTGTCCTACCAGCGGCACTATTCGCCAGCCCATCGCTACATCCGGCAGCAGATCCAAGCGGGGGCCATTGGCCGCATCCAATTCGTAACCGGCTTGCAGCACCACGGCTGGTACTGGGAGCAGCGGGGGCAGTGGCGGCAGGATCCGGAGCTATCGGGGGGAGGGCAACTGATCGACTGGGGCAGCCACCTGATGGATTGCGTGATGTACGCCACCGGGCTACGGATCAGCGCGGTGATGGCGCACGAAAACCGCTACGACCTGGACGTGGACGTGGACATGACCATCAGCGCGAGGTTCGAAAACGGGGCGATCGGCAGCTTTGCGCACGTGGGCAACGCGGCGGCGCCGGCAGCGGAAGACATGGGCTTCTACGGCAGCGAGGGCACGCTGCTGGTGCGGGGCGTCGAGTACAACTCGGTCGATGATCTGCGGCACTACGACGCGAAGCAGGAACAAGTGGAGATTGGCGAATTGCCGGCTCAGTCCAGCCCCGATCACAACTTCGTGGACGCGATCCTGGGGCGGGACGAGGTCCACTCCGGCGGCGAGGGTGGGCTGGACGTCTTGCGCGTAAACGAGGCGTGTTGGATATCGGCGCGGACTCGGCGCGAAGTTGCCGTGGGCTATTGAGACGGCCGCTGAATCTCTTAGCTAAGTAGCGTCAGCGACCAGCCGGCTGAGCGTTGCCGACCCGGCTATACCCTCCGCCGCAGGCGTGGGTTGGCCAGTTCGTCCAGTCCATGGCTGATCAGAAACAGCCCAATGAATAAGGTGACGATCACCACCATGGGCGAGAGCCACCACCACCACAGGCCGCGAATCACCGCGGAGTGCAACTGCGACCAGTAGATCGTCATGCCCAGCGTGTTGGTGGTCTGGGGACCGAGGCCCAGCACCTCCAGGCCGATGGCGAAGAGGATGGCCGTTGACACGGCGGCCACGAAGCTGGCGCCCAGGTAGGGGAGCATGTTGGGCATCAGCTCCTTGAAGATGATTTCCATCCCCGACATGCCGTTGAAGCGGGCGATGGGGACAAAGGCGCGCTCGCGCATGCTGAGGACCTGCGAGCCGATGGCGCGGGTGGTGCCCGGCCAGGCCAACAGGGCGATGATGATGGCCATGGATTCAACGGTGACCTGACGCACCTGGCTGGCGACCGTGATGAGAATCAACAGGGCCGGGATGGTGAGCGTGACGTCGGTGACGCCGCGCACCGAGGTTCCGATCGGACCCCGGTAAAAGCCCTGGATAAACCCCAGGGTCGACCCGATGATCAGCGCCATGAACCCGGCGATCAGGCCGATCTTCACGGTCTGCGGGGTGCCCACTACGATCAGGGCCAGCATGTCGCGGCCAAAGCTGTCGGTCCCCAGCGGATGGTCCAGGCTGGGCGGCAGGTCCTTGGAGAAGGCGGTCGTTCGGGTGGCGTCCTGGTCGATGATGAATGGCGCCAGCAAGCCAAAGACGACGATCACCGTGATGATGGTAAGCCCGGCGACCAGCGTGGGGTTGCGGCGGCCGTAGGAAGTCCACTCGCGGCGACGGCTCCAGGTTTCGGGCGAGCGCGACTCGGTCGTCGCGGGGGCGGCGCTAGCGGCGGACATAGACGATCCGGCGGTCCACAAACGGGTAGAGCAGGTCCAGGACCAACATGGCCAGCGCCACCGAGACAACCAGCACAAAGACGATGCCCTGGATCAGGAAGTAGTCGGTCGCGCGGATGGCGTACCAGAGAATCCAGCCCATGCCGGGATAGTCGAAGATCACCTCGACCAGCACCGAGCCGGCAATAATCCCGCCGAAGGTCAGGGCCAAGCCCGTCACCTGGGGCAGCATGGCGTTGCGCATGGCGTAGCGCAGAAAAATTCGCATGGGCGACAGGCCCTTGGCCTCGGCCATGATCATGTAGTCCTCGCCCATGTTGGTGACCATCATTCCCCGCATGCCCAGCATCCAGAATCCGGTGACCGATAACACGATGGACAGCGCGGGAAGGATGCTGTGGTAAAGGATGTCGAGCGTGAAAGCCGGCGCAAGTTCAATCTTGGCACCGGTGCTGTAGGCGCCGCCCAGCGGAAATAGCTTGAACGTAAACGCGAACGTAAAGATCAGGATGAGTCCCAGGAGGTAGTAGGGAATGGCAGATAGTGGCATCAAAACGGGTACAAGCCATTTCACCCAGCGGGACGACCCCGGCCAGCCCAGCAACGCCCCCAGCAGGTTGCCGACAATGAACGCAATGATGGTGGAGGCCGTGAGCAGGCCGATCGTCCAGGGCAGCCGCTGGACGATCAGGCGGCCGATGTCGGCCGGGAAGTAGGTAATCGAAGGACCGAAGTCGAAGCGCGCCACGTTCCACAGGTAGGAGAAGTACTGCTCGACCATCGGCCGGTCCAGGCCAAGACGCTTCTTGTAGGCGGCCACCACCTGGTCCATGCCCGAGGTACGGATTCCCAGGGTCTCGAGCTGGGCGAACTGGGCCTGGATGGGGTCGCCGCGCGCCAGGCGCGGGATGACGAAGTTGATCGAGGCCGCAACCCAGACCACCAGCAGGAACATGCCAACGCGTCGGAGCAGGTAGCCCAGCGACACCGGCTCAGCCTCCTGGCTTCAGCAACGTCAGCCCGGCGCGGCTGGCCAGCACTCGCGGGTGGCGACGCTGGCCAAAGCTGCTGGAAGCCGGGCACTTCGGCGACGAAATCTCTGTCGAGTATAGGGAGCGGTCAGTCGGCCGGTCCATTTTCGGTAGGCGGCAAAGCAGGAACCGATGTAGCTAGGGGGTAGAGACATCGGCCTGTAAGGATTTGACACACATTCGGCCTCCGCAGAACATGCAATCGTGCAGTCGCCGCGTTTATTTGCTGGCGAACTCTCGGGGAGGATAAGGCCAATGAGTTCTCTTAACAGACTGAGCCGACGGAGGCTGCTACAGTTCCTCGGCGGCGGCGCGGCGGCTGGGACGGCCGTACTGATCGCCGCCTGCGGCGAAGACGAAGAACCAGCACCGACGCCAACGCCGGCCGCGACGGCCATGGCGGAAGCCACCCCGGAGCCGACGCCGGAACCAACGCCTGAGCCAACTCCGGAGGCCACCGCGGCCCCGGCGCCGGCCGCGACCGCAGCCCCGGCGCGCACCGCCGCGCCCACTCGAGCCGCGACGCCTGAGCCGACCCCCGAGGCCATGACGGAAATGATGGGGGCGACCGGACCGCGTGACAACGTGCCGCGTAACCGGACGGTGATCGCGGAGAACATCTCAGGCCGCAACGCCAACCCCGAGGTGTTTAACCCGTTCAGCAACAGCATGACGATGCACACGGGATCGCAGCAGTTGGCGATCGAATCCGTGATCTACATCAACCTGCAGACCGGCCAGGAAGAGCTCTGGCAGATCGACGGGTTCGAGTACGACGAAGGCTTCAACGGCGTCACGATGAGCGTGCGCGAAGGCGTGGAGTGGTCGGACGGCATGCCGTTCACGGCTCACGACATCGTGTTCACCCTGAACATGCTGCGCGACGGCACCGCCGACCTGCGCTGGGCCGTGGACGTTCAAGAGTGGGTCAAGTCGGCCCACGCCGACGACGACATGACCGTGCACATCGAGTTCAACAAGCCCAATCCGCGGTTCATGTCGCAGATGTTCGCGACCCTCTACTGGTCGGTTTACATCGTTCCCAAGCACATCTGGGAGGACAAGGACCCGGCCACGTTCACCAACTACGACCCGGACCAGGGCTGGCCTGTCTTTACCGGTCCGTACACGCTGACCTCCACCACCGAGCTCGAGACGGTCTGGGACCGGAACGACAACTGGTGGGGCGCCAAGGCGGCGCCGCCCATCGGCGGCGTGGACCGCCAGACGCCGCTGGCCCTGCCGAAGCCCGAGCGGGTGATCTTCGTTGGCGTGGAGAACGCCGAGAAGCGTGCCGCCAGTGCCATCGCCAACGAGCAGGACACGTTCTGGCACATGCCGCGCAGCGTCTACGAGCAGGTCAACCAGGAGAATCCCAACATCAGGGCCTGGTTCCCGGACCTGCCGTACGCCTACTTCGACCCGGCGCCGCGGCACCTGGCCTTCAACCTCAAGGCCCCGCCGTTTGACAACGCGGACGTGCGCTGGGCGATCTCCTACGCGGTCGACCGCGAGAAGATCGTGGAGTTCGCCTACGAGGGCATCACCACCGTCACCGATGTGTTCTTCCCGCACACGCCGGCCATGGACGTCTTCTACCAGCACGCCGCCGACCTCTTTGAGAAGTACCCGGCCAAGGAATTCAACCTCGAGAAGAGTGCCGAACGCATGGAGGCCGCGGGCTACTCGAAGAACTCCGACGGTCTCTGGGCCGACGGCGACGGCAACACGGTGGTGATGGAAATCCACGTGCGCGGCGGAGAGGAAGACCAGCAGCGCGTCGCGCCGATCCTGGCGGATCAGTTGCGCGTGGCCGGCTTCGACTCGACGTTCAAGATCACCGAGGCGGGCGCCTTCTTCGACGGCATCGCCCGCGGCGACATCCTGACCAACATGCAGTTGGTGGGTGGCAACACGGTCAACGTGGCCGACCCATGGGGTACCTGGCGGCTGCTACACAGCAGCCACTCGGCGCCGATCGGCGAGGTTGCAACCGGACAGCGGTCGCGCTTCGAGAACGCCGAGTTCGACGCCATCGTGGATGCAATGGCCGGATTGACCACCAGCGACCCGGAGATGAAGAGCCTGTTCTACGACTCGATGGAGATCATTCTCCGCGAGATGCCGATCGTGTCGATCGTCCAGACGGCGTTGTTGACACCCAACAACTACACCTACTGGAGCAACTGGCCCGACATCGGCAACGATTACCAGGCGCCTTCACAGTGGTGGGGCAACTTCTACCACAGCATCCTGACGATCGAGCCCACGCAGTAGCACGGGCTTCGTCGGCGTGGGGGGCTTCCCGGCTGCGGGAAGCCCCCCACACGGGTACCATCGGAACAGAGAAGTCTTCGTCCGAATTGTTTTGGACTGCCTACAGCGCGGCGGAGCGAATAGCGTCTCGCGGGTGGGCAGCCGCATGGAAAGGATGCGGGCCGCAAACCCATGACACGCAGCACGTTCACCCGCCGCCGGATGCTGGCGGCGATACTGGTCGCGGGAGTCGTCGGCGTTGCCTGCGGACCTTCACCAAGCGCCTCGAACGAATCCGGAGACTCGACGGGGGCATCGGACACATCGGGATCGACGACGGAGCCCACCAAGACTCCAACCCTCGACTTCTTCCGCGCCGGCGGCCGAAACCCGAGCTACCCAACGCCGACTCCGCAGCCCATTCCAGGGCAGCGACAGTCCTAATCCGGCCGTGGCAGCAGGCGCGCATGCCTGACCTGGCGCCACACCAGGGACGACTGCCCTGAACAGCGGCGCCGTACTGACAGTCAACGACCTGCGGGTCTATTACGACACGCCCGCGGGCACGGTGAAGGCCGTGGACGGCGTGAGCTTCGACCTGCGTCCGGGTGAGCGCCTGGGACTCGTCGGCGAATCCGGCTCGGGCAAGAGCACCATGGCACTGGCGCTGATGCGCATGCACAAGCCGCCGGCCCGTATCGCCGGCGGCGAGGTCCTGCTGGACGGCGTGGGCGACGTGATGGAGTTGGATGACGAGGGTCTGCGGCGCATCCGCCTGGACCGGCTGGCGTTGGTGCCGCAGGGCGCGATGAATTCCCTGAATCCGGTGATGCGAGTTCGGGATCAGCTGGCCGACGGCATCCGAACGCATGAGCCGGGCGATGACCGCGACGCGCTCACCGCGCGCATACGTGCTCAATTGGCTCGTGTGGGCCTGGACGCTGACGTCGGCGGCAAGTTCCCGCACGAGTTGAGCGGCGGCATGAAGCAGCGGGTGGCCATCGCCATCGGCACGTCGCTGAGCCCCTCGGTGATCATCGCCGACGAGCCCACCAGCGCGCTGGACGTGGTGGTGCAGCGGCAGGTGATGGAGACGCTGCGCTCGGTGCAGGAAGAGATCGGCGCCTCGGTGCTGATCGTGGGGCACGACATGGGCCTGATGGCGCAGATTGCCGACCGCATGGGCGTGATGTACGCCGGCAAGCTGGTGGAACTGGCCCCCGTGCACGACCTGTTCACCAATCCGCAGCATCCCTACACCAGGCTATTGATCGAAAGCGTTCCGACGTTGACGGCCAAGCGCGCGCTGGCAAGCATTCCGGGCGCGCCGCCGACGCTGATCAACGTGCCGCCCGGCTGCCCCTTCCATCCACGCTGTCCGAGCGCATTCGAGCCGTGCGACTCGGAGGTGCCGTTGCCGACGTCTCAGAACGGCCGCGTGGTGTCCTGTCACCTGTATCCCGGAGAAGCCGCATGACCGCCTTCCTGGAGATGACCAACGTCAGCAAGGTCTTCTCGGCCGGGATCATCCGGCGCCAGCACACCGTGGCCGTGGACGACGTGACGATGACGATCGACGAGCAATCGCCGTCGATCCTGGCCGTGGCCGGCGAGAGCGGCAGCGGCAAGACCACGCTGGCGCGGCTGCTGCTGGGCGTGATTCCGCCGTCGTCGGGCGAGGTGATCTACCGCGGGCAATCCGTCGATGACCTGTCTCGCGAGCAGCGGCGCACGTACCTGCGCGAAATCCAGCCGATCTTCCAGGATCCGTTCGAGTCCTATAACCCGTTCTACAAGGTGGACCACGTCCTGACCGTGCCCGCGCAGAAGTTTCAGCTGGCCGCGACCAAACAGGAGACCACGCGGCTGATCCACGAAGCGCTGGACATGGTCGGCTTGCAGCCGGCGGAGACGCTGGGACGTTTTCCCCACCAGCTGAGCGGCGGCCAGCGCCAGCGGGTGATGGTGGCGCGGGCCATGTTGCTGCGGCCGCGGCTGATCGTGGCCGACGAGCCGGTCTCAATGGTGGACGCCTCGCTGCGCGCCACGATCCTGGAGAGCATCCGGCGCATGAAGCAGGAGCTCGGCATCTCGGTGGTCTACATCACCCACGACCTCACGACGGCCTACCAGATCGCCGACAACATCCTGGTGATGTACAAGGGGTCGGTGGTCGAAGCAGGCTCCGTGGAGCAGGTGATCCGCGACCCCAAGCACCCGTATACGCAGTTGTTGGTCTCGTCGATCCCCCAGCCCGATCCCTCGGTGGCTTGGGGCGCCGAGGGCGAGATTGCGGGGGATCCGGAGTCGATGGAGGTCGCGGCGACGGGGTGCAAGTTCGTGGATCGCTGCCCGGCGGCCTTCGAGCCCTGCCGCGGCCAGCGGCCGCCGCTGTACCACGAGCACCCATCGCGCGCGGCGGCTTGCTTCCAATACGACAAGTCGCCGGCGCTGGAAGGCCAGAACCTGGACATAGTCTTCGAACCGCAGCTCACGTCGCAGGCGGCCGGCGGTTCTGAGGATCCGGCCGCGAACTGAGTCGGGCGACCGGAGCCATGCAAGTCGAGCGGCTGGCTGACGGTCCGATCGTCACGCCAAGGATTGACGCGCGAGTAGGCAGCAACATCAATGGGCCGTCGCTGGTGCGGGTGCCGACGTGGGTCGATGAGCCGCTGGGCGCCTACTACCTGTACTTTGCCCACCACAAGGGCACGTACATTCGGATGGCGTACGCGAACGACCTGGAGGGGCCGTGGGCTACATACGGCCCCGGGGTGCTGGACCTGGAGGATTCGTTCTTTGCCAGCCGCACCCACGTGGCGTCGCCAGACGTTCACGTGGACGACGAGAACCGCCAAATTCGCATGTATTACCACGGCGTCGTTCGAAGGGGTGTTCAGCGTTCGCGGGTGGCGCTGAGCGCGGACGGAATTAGCTTTGAGGCTCGCGAGGAGTTGCTGGGGAATCCGTATTTCCGGGTCTTTCAGTACGGCGGATATCACTATGCGGTCGGCATGCCGGGTGTGTTCTACCGGTCGCGGGACGGGCTGACGGGGTTCGTCGAGGGACAGACGCTGTTCAGCGAGAACATGAGGCACTGTGCGGTGAAGCTGACGAGGGACAGGCTGAGCGTCTTCTACTCGAACGCCGGGGACTGTCCGGAGCGGATCCTGGTGTCGAAGATCGACCTGAGGCCGGACTGGATGGAGTGGCGGGCCTCGGCACCGTCAGTTGTGTTGGAGCCGGAGACTGACTATGAGGGCGCGGACCTGGCGCTCGAACCTTCGCAGCGGGGGCTGACTGAGGTGCGGGTTCGACAGCTACGGGATCCAGGGATCTTTGAGGATCGCGGCGAGACCTACCTGTTGTATTCCGTGTCTGGCGAAGCCGGCATTGCCATCGCCAGGCTCCACGATCTGTAGTGCGGTCTAGGTAAACCTGACCTCGCGTCCACTCTCGGCGGATGTGTAAATCGCATCCACGACTTGCTGGACGCGAAGGCCGTCGTCGCCGGTGGACCTGGGCTGGCCGCCCTCTCGTACGGCGCGGACGAAGTCGGCGATGGCGGCGTGGTGGGGCCAGGGAACGGGCGGCAAGTTGTGGTGAACGCGGTCGACCCAGGAGTCGGATTCGGCGGACAAGACTCGCAGCCGGGTCGTTGACTCTTCGTTGCGGCCCAGGATGACCTCCGCTCCGGCTCGGTCGCCGGCGACCCAGATACGGTAGTACTCGTCGTCCACGATGTTCAGGGCCCAGCTGCACTCCAGCGAGAGCGTGGCGCCGCTGTCGCAGCGGATGAGGGCGAGGGCGAAGTCGTCAACGTCCATTTCCTCGTGGTTCCAGGAGCCCCAGGGGTTGTAGCCGCCGTCGGCCTGGTTGCCGATCTTGAGGTAGGTGGCCCCGGACACCGAGACGGGCTGCGGCCCGCCCATGAGCCAGAGCGCGGCGTCGATGACGTGCACGCCCACGTCGATGAGCGCGCCGCCGCCGTTGAGGGCCTTGGAGTGGAAGGCGCCCTTGGTGCGTGGCGCGAATCCTCGGCGGCGGTTCCAGGCGGCGCGGACGAAGTAGATCTCGCCCAGGTCGCCGCGCTGGATGATCCGCTTCAGGGCGACGGCCTGGGGGATGAAGCGGCTTTGAAAGTCGACGGCCAGGATGCGGTTAGCTGCTTCGGCGGCCTCGACCATCTCGCGCGCGTCGGCCGCGTTCAGGGCCAGCGGCTTCTCGCAGAAAACGTGCTTGCCGGCGGCCAGCGCGGCCAGGGTGGCGGGATGATGGAGCGGGTTGGAGGCGCACACGCTCACCGCGTCGACCGAGTCAAGCCTTAGCATTTCGTGGTAGTCGCGAAAGACGTGCGGGATTCCGAAGTCACGCTTTACGGCCGCCAGGGCTTCTTCGGACACATCGGCTGCGGCGACGATCTCGCACTGGTCGGGAATCGCCTGGTAGCCGGGAATGTGGGCCAGCTGGGCAATCTGGCCGGCGCCGATGATGCCGATGCCCAGCCTTTGGCTGCTCACTGGGGCCTGCGTGATACCCGGGCGCCGCTAGTCGTCGGACTGCGCACGCGAAGCCTCGCCTACTTCAGCGGCGAGAAATAGGCAGGGTCCATGAAGGTGCTGGTGACCCCGGCCACGATGGGGCCGTCCTGTTCCGAATCGGCCTCGATGGCCGCCCAGGCCGGGTCCTGGGCGAAGGCGTCCCACTGGCGCTGCTGGGCCTCGAGACTCTCGTAGACGTTGATGTAGATCAGCCGCGGGTTGCCGTCCACGACTTCCGTCCAGACGCCGGCGATATCGAAGCCGTGCTGGCGGAAGACTTCCGACGCACGCTCGAGGCGGGCCAGCATGGCGGGCATGCGCCCCGGCAGGATTTCGTACACGCGCAGTTCGTACACCATCGGATCAATCTCCCAGTTCCAGCTGTCCCACCCGCCGCTTCACGTCGACGCCGATTCGATCCGCCGCCTCATGCACCTTCGCAAAGTTGTGGGCGTACGACGCCTCGTCGGGCAGGTGTTCGCAGTAGCAGGGGGTATCGGGGTCCAGTTCGTCCATGCGTTGCAGGTATGTGGCCAGGTCCAGCGTGCCTTCGCCGATAAGCACCTCGTCCCACTTGAGCGTAAGGTGACCGTAATCCCATTGGAGGTCCTTGACGTGGGCTGAGTAGACGAAGTCGCCCAGCAGGTCGAAGGTGCGGTGGATGAGGGAGGTGGTATCAAAGTAGGTGTCCATGGCGATCATGTTCACCACGTCCATTTGGAATCCGACGCGAGGATGATCCACGGCGTCATAGAACTCGCGGATGTCCTCCGGCTGGTAGAAGAAACTGTGGTTGAAGGGTTCGATCAGGAAGCGCGTGTGTTGCAGGTCCAGCCCGTCCATGACGCGGAGCACGACCTCGCGTAGCTCGGCCCTATAGGCGTCGGTGAACATCTCGGGGTGGGCGGTGAGCAGGCCGCCGGCGGGGACCTTGGTTCCGGGCAGGATGTGGAGGCTGCGGCACTGCATGGCGTCGGCATGCAGGAGCCCGCGGCGGATGTCGCTGATCCGCTGGTCAGCCAGTTCCCGGTCGGCCACCAGCAGGTTGTCGTTGAAGTTGGCCTCGCCGACCATGATTCCGAGTTCGCGCGCGCGTTCGCCGAAGGCCGCGCACTCGTCGCGGCTCCGGTCCCAGAGGGCGCCTGGGGCGCCGATGGCGGACAAGCCATAACGGTCGAGTTGAGTGGCGATGTCATCGAGATCGTCGATAGAGTCTGGTCGCACGAAGCGCAGATTCGGCGGAGTCTCGGGCTTATAGGCCGGGTCTCGGCGCAGGGCGACGTTCGGCTCGAAGATCGGATACAGGCCGCCGAGTCTCATCTCGCGAGGTCCTTTGCCGACCGTGCCACGGAGGATCGAGTCGCCGTCGCCTACGATAGCCTACCGTTAGACCGGCAGCGGGCGAAGGCCGACGCCAATGCGAACTGAAGACTCCGTGCCTGAATCCGGCCTGTCACCGGTTCGCGTAGCGCTGGTCGGCTGCGGTCGGCATGCCAGCATCTGCATCCATCCCAGTCTGCCCTACCTGCCCCAGATTCAGGTCGTGGCGGTCTGCGACCTGGACCAGTCGCGCGCCCGTGCCACCGCCGAGCGCCTGGGCGGCGCGGCGGTCTATACAAAGACCGCCCGGATGCTGGCGGCGGAGCAGCCCGAGGCCGTTATCGCGATCGGTCCGCCGGCCATGCAGAACCCGGTTGGCCAAGAGTGCCTGGCGCATGGCTGCCACCTTCTTATCGACAAGCCGCCCGGGCTCTGTCCGGCCGACGCCCGCCAATTGGCCGAAGCAGCGGACGCTGCGGGATTGATCGGGCAGGTGGGCCACAACCAGCGACACTCGCCGGCCATGCGAACGGCGCGTCGCATTGCCGCTTCAGCGGAGTTCGGCGAACCAACCACGGTGTTCGCCAAGTACTGCGGCGAGATTCCAACCGAGCCGTTTTGGGGTCTGGAGCCGCTGGTTCGGGGCCTGCTCTACTACCAGGCGGTACATCCGGTCGATACCTCACGCAGCATCCTGGGCGAGATCGATACGGTCACGGCATACCAGGTTCAGAGCGGCAGCGTTCCCGGCGGCGGCCCGATCGTCGTGATGCTGGAGTTCGTCAACGGCACCCTGGCCGTACTGGACCAGAACACGGCCACGCCCTACTTCCAGGTGCGCACCACCATCACGGGCAGCGCCGGAACCAGCGTGGACGTGGTCGACCTGGACCGAGTCACCTACCTGCAGCGCCCCGAGGACACCGGCCACCGGCGCGTGGAACCGGCCCAACCAGAGTTCGGGATGTTTTATGAGGTGATGCCCGCCCAGACCTGGCAGGTCCCCCGGCAGTACCCGGCCGAGAAGGCCTGGGGCTACGTGGACCAACTGGCGGCGTTCGCCGCCGCCGTACGGGGCGGCGAGCCCGCCAAGCCCACGCTCTGGGACGGGTATCAGAACCTGCTGGCGCTTGAGGCCATCTCCCGCAGCCTGACTACCGGCCGGCCGGTACCGATCGACGAGATCCGCACCGAACTGGGCTGAGCGTTCGTCCCTAGAAGCCGCTGGCCAGCGGCAATTGGATAGGCGCCGGTGGCGGACTGAGGGGCGGTGTATCGGGCCGGGCTGGGCCAATGAAGTTTCGGAGAGCGTCGGCCCGAGCCTCCAGGTCATCGTCCACCACGTCGTCCACATACGGAAACGACGAGGGATACAAGTCGGCGTAGAGCGGTTCCAGGTGCGGGAAGTATCGGCGCAGGTTCTGCAGGAACCAGCGCTTGGGTTCCGGCTTCAGGTGCAGCATGCGCACGCCCACCCGGCGCGCCCCATGCTCGCGGGACAGCCGCATCAGGTCGGCGATGGCGGCGTCGGAGTCCGTCAGCCCCGGCAGCACCGGCGCCATGTTGACGCCCACATCCAGGTTCAGGTCGGCTAACTCGCGAACCACCCGGAAGCGCTCGGCCGGCGGCGGGACGCCCGGCTCGATGCGACGCGCCAGGTGCGCGTCTGCGATGGGGATGGAGACGGTCACGCTGGCGCCCCCCGCGCGAGCCAGGTCCTGCAGCAGGTGCCGGTCGCGGCGGATCAGGGTGGACTTGGTGATGAGTCCGACTGGCGAGCGTGCTGCCAGGAACTCGCGCAGGCAGGCCTGGGTCAGCCGCAGATGACCCTCCACCGGCTGGTAGGGATCCGTGGCGGGGCCCACGGCCACCGTTTCCCGTTTCCAGCGCGGCGATTGGATCTGAGCCCTTAGCCTTTCCGCGACGTTTATCTTCGCGAAGATCACCCGCTCGAAGTCGCGGCCGCCGTTGAGATCGAAGTACGTGTGTGTCTCCCGCGCATAGCAGTACCAGCAGGCGTGGCTACACCCCCGGTATGGGTTCAGACTCCACTTGAACGGCATGCCACGCACCCGGTTGAGCGCGTTGCGGCAGGTGATTTCGCGAACGTCCAGTCGCACGGCAGGCGCCTTCCACGACCCCTGCCCGCCAGCAGTATACCGAACAAAGAGCGAACACCATCGTTGGATGTCCGCGCCCCTGAATCGCTACGGGAGCCCGGAGCGGCCCTGGTCGTCCGCCAGCGCCATCTGCCTTCGCGCCGCATACGGGTTCTCCCGCACTTGTAGCGGAAACCGTACCGTCTGCTGTGAAAGCCCCGCCTCGTGCACCGCCATCACCATCTCGGCAATCCAGCGGCCGTCGATAGCATCGCAGATCGGGCGCCGATCCTGCTCCACGGCCTCGATCAGGTCACGCGTCATGGTGGTGTGCAGCAATTGGCGGACGTCAGCCGTGCCCTCTGTGTCGCCAAGAGCCTCGGCCTCCAGCGGCGGCACCGGGACCGCCTCCCAACTGCTCTCCAATCCCGGATCCAGCTCCGGCCGCCGGTTGATCAGCAACGGCTGGCCGGTGGTGGGGCCACCGCGCAACGAGAGCATTCCGTCGGTGCCAACCAGCTCGATACCCATCTGGCGATGCATGCCGCGGCCTGTGCGGACGGAGGAAAAGGTGCCTGTAACCCCGTGGTCGAAGAGTAGCGTGGCAAAGATCTGGTCGCCGGCCATCAGCCCCAGGTTCTCGTTTCCTTCATGTGCGTCCTGGATGCCCACGGGTCGCCCGGCCTGCATCACATTGGCGCTCAGCTGCCGCGGGTCGCCCGCGAACTGCCGCAGCAGATCCAGTTGGTGCACGCCCAGAACCGCCAGGTCTTCGGCGCCGCCGCGGCGGCTGTCGTTCTTGCCGGTGGCGTGCATGGCTACCAGTCGCCCGATGTCGCCCGCGCGAACCATCTCCAGCATGCGCCGTACCTTGGGATCCACGCGCCAGTTATGGGCTACCTGGATCTTCGTTCCGCCGCGCTCAGCCGCGGACACAATGGCGTCGGCCTCGGCCGGCGTGCGCACAAAGGGCTTCTCGCAGTAGATGCCCCTGGCCCCGGCCTCAACGGCGGCAAGCATCATCTCGGAACGCTCGTGCGGCCGCCGAACGCAGACGGTCACGAAGTCCGCCGGCACGCTGCGCAACATCCGGCGATAGTCGCCAAATGCCTGCGTCGCTCCCAGCAGCTCGGCCTTGGCCCGGGCCACTTCCTCGTCCACGTCCGCCACGGCCACCACGTCGACCTCGGGAATCAACTGCCAGGCGAGGTCCAGGTCATGTCCGTAGTTGCCCGCGCCAGTGGCTCCGATCACAACGGCGGTGTACATCAGGTGTGCTCCGGTCTCAGCGCGTAGTGCCTTGGCGGCAGCATAGTGCCGGTACCCTTCGCCGCCCGGATGCCTTCACTAGAACTGCCCCGCGGCAAGGGCCGCGGAGCGGCTCAGACGTCCGCCAGCGCCGTCTGCCTGCGCGCCGCATACGGGTTCTCCCGCACCTGCAGCGGAAAACGCACTGTTTCCTGCGTCAGCCCGGCTTCATGCACCGCCAGGACCATCTCCACGGTCCAGCGGCCGTCGATGGCGTCGCAGACGGGGCGGCGGTTCTCTTCCACGGCGCGCAACAGGTCCAGGGTCATGCTGGTTTGCAGCAACTGGAGTTCGTGCGCCGTGCCCTCGGCGTCGCCGATGGCGACGGCGTCCAGGTCGGGAACCGGCACGGCCTCCCAGGTGCTGTCGACACCGGGATCGTCGCCCGGACGCCGGTTGATCAGTAGTTCCCGGCCCCGCTGCCCGTGGCTACGCATGGAAATGATGCCCTCGGTTCCAACCACCTCGATCCCGAAAGCGCGGTGCATGCCTGGTCCCGTGCGGACGGACGAGATGGTGCCGATGACCGCGTGGTCGAACTGGTAGGTGGCGAAGAGCTGGTCACCCGCGATGAGGCCGATTTTCTCGTTGCCTTCATGGACGTCGGGCAGACCCACCGGGCGGCCGGACTGGAAGACGGCGCCGCTCATCTGACGCGGGTCGCCGGCGACCTGGCGCATCAGGTCCATCAGGTGGACGCCTAGCACCCACAGGTCCTCGGCGCCGCCGCGGCGGTCGTCGTTCTTGCCGGTGGCGTGCACGGCCACCAGCCGCCCGATCTGGCCGTCCCGGATCATCTCGCGCATGAGAATCACGGCGGGGTCGATCCGCCAGGTGTGGGCCACCTGGATCTTGGTGTGACTGCGGCTGGCCGCGGCGATTACGGCGTCGGCCTCGGCCGGCGTGCGAACCAGCGGCTTCTCACAGTAGATCCCCTTGGCTCCAGCCTCGATGGCAGCATGAATCATCTCCGCGTGCACGTCCGGCTGCCGGTTGCAGATGTTCACGAAGTCGGGCTTCACAGCCGACAGCGCCTCCCGGTAGTCCCCAAACGCCTGCGGCGCGCCCAACTGGTCGGCCTTCGCCCGCGCCGACTCCTCGTCCACATCCGCCACCGCCGCCACCTCGACCTCCGGCACCAGTTGCCAGGCTAGATCCAGATCGTGCCCGTAATTGCCCGCGCCCGTTGCTCCGATGATGAGGGCCGTATACATGCGTGGTGCTCCGTAATCCGTGGCTCGTAGCCGGTGGCTGGGGCGAAGCATAGCGCCGGTGGGTATCGACGCACGCCGGGAACTGTCGCGAGCGGGCCACACGACTGGGCGTACGAGCACAAGGCGCCAAGGCCCGCATTCAGGCTATCGACTGCGCTGCGACCGAGATTGCTTGCAGCGGATTGCAGCCCTTCGCATCCAGCCCTTTCGTCTCTGGCGAGAGTGAACCTGGCAGACCCGCTTGGGCGACGTCAGATGGCTTTGCGACGGGTAAAGCGGAGGCCGGACCAGGTCTGGTCAATGGATGCGATCTTGTAGTCAACGAGACCGTTGGCGAGGCCGGTTTCGCGGACGACGCGTTCGGAAAGGTCAGACTTCACGCCCGAGGCCTTCTTGGGCCAGCAGATCCAGAGACCGCCGGGGCCGGCTTTCCGGCCGTAGCGATGGACGCGCTCGCGTAGCTGGCGCCGGGAGCCAACGAACCAGACGATGAGGTCGCAGCGGCCCTGGACGCGGCGGCGGAGCACGACGTCCTCGGGCAGTTGGCCGAGGGTCTGCGAGAAATCGTCAGGCGCGCCTGGAATGGCGACGGCGTAGCCGGACTTGATGCCGAGCTTACGGGGCAAGGGCGTTCCGGAGTAGCCGGCCAGGGCTGAGTCGGGCACAACGGGCCGGGGCGGCGGGTTAGCAATTGCTGCGCGCAGCGTGAACTGGATGTTGGGCCAGTCGGTATAGCCGGCATCGGGGAGCAACTTGCGGACACGTAGGACTTTGGCAGGGTTGCCGTCGACAAAGACGAGGGGGATTCCTCGAGTGGCTTGGGTCTGGCGCATGGCGACGCCGACATCTCGGCCATGGGAAGGCAGTCGGCCGAGATCGATGACGAGAGCGTCGGGCGGATTGGCTCGAAGTGAACGCAGGCCGCCGGGGTCGAGTTGAGAGTGGTCGACCTGGAACTCGTGGGCCGGGAGGCGCGCGGCGCGTTCGGCGGCTTCGGCGGCGTTCCAGTGGATCAGGCGGATGCGAAGCATGGGTTGGAGTGTTCGGCGAATTGGTCGGCGCGGGCATGACGGGGGTGGAAGAGGACGTCGGCATGCTGAGAGCCGCAACCAATGACGGCGAAGCAAGTGGTCATGCCGGGCAGGATAGCGGTGGGCCGGAGCGACTAGCCCGACGTTCTAGGCGCCGCCAGCCCGTCGGGATCGGCGTCGTCGGGGCGCAGGCGCCAGATGTCGCGGACCCAGAGCGGGACACCGATGCCGATGGCGGCGGTGGCCAGGCCGCCGAGCAGGATGGCGGTGGGGGTGCCCTGGGCTTCGGCGATCCAGGAGAGGGGCAGGAGGCCCAGCGGGGAAAGTCCGAAAGTCATCATGCGCAGGGCCATAACGCGACCGCGGAGTGCGTCAGGCACGAGCAGTTGCAGGGCCATCTGATTGACGGACATATAGACCGACTGGCTGAAGCCCATGCAGGCCACCACGGCGGCGGCGGCCGCGAATGAGCGTGTGAACGCGAGGAGGACGAGGAGAGCGGCGTAGGTGAGGATTGCCACCACAAGCGCGCGGCCCTTTTCGCGAAACCGTGAAAAGGTGACGACCAGTGCCGAGCCCACAAGGGCGCCCACACCGAGGACTCCAAGCAGGAGTCCGAAGGCTTCGGGTCCGCCGGCAAGGTCCTTGCGAACAAAGGCCGGGAGCAGAGTCATGAGCGGCATGCCGAAGAGTGAGGGACCCAACGCCAGCAGCATGAGGGCCAGCATGATTCGCGTGCGCGCCACGTAGGCGAATCCGCCGCGCATGTCAGCCCAAGTGGACGAGCGGGGTCGCGGCGAGCGGGGAGGCGGCACGACTCGCAGCATGTTGACGCTGCTCCACACGTAACCGCCAACCTGGACGAAGTAGGACCCGGCGATGCCGACCGTGGCGATGACCTGTCCAGCCAGGGAGGGGCCAATGATGCGGGCCGAGTTGAGCGTGGCGCTGTGTAGACCGATGGCGTTGGCAAGGTGCTGGCGCGGCACCAGGCCGGCCACAAGAGCCGTGCGGGCCGGCACATTGACCGCGAACATGGTGCCGACGACGAGGGACGAAACAGCGAGATGCACGACATGCACGCGGTTGGTAACCACCAGGATGCCGATGGTCAGCATCAGGCCGGCCAGGATGACCTGCGCCACCAAGACCATTCGACGCCTGTCGAGTCGGTCGGCCAGGACGCCGCCCAGGGGCGACAGCAGCAGCATGGGGATGGAGCGGAAGAAGGCCAGCAGACCGAGCATGAATTCCGAGCCGGTCAACTCGAGCACCAACCAGCCTTGCGCGACCTGCTGCATCCAGAAGGCCACCTGGCTGCCGGCATTGGCCTGCCAGAGGCGAGAGTATTGCTTGTAGGCCAGGGCAGGCGCCACACGATCACGTAGGCGAATCAGCGGCCACAGCACGGAATCGATGAGCGGCGATCCGATCAGCGGTTGCAGCCCGACAGCTTCGGGTTCCGGCGGAGTGTGGGGGATGAGCGGGGTCTTGGGCAACCGACGGCCAACCAAGCTGGCGGCAGACGGATGCAGCAGCGACTCCAGGCAACAGTGGAGGGCCAGCCCTCAGTGTCTTGGGCGGGGGAGTCGGCCTGGCGACGAAGCGGGCCAGTTCGGAAGCCGGGACTGGATCGGACGACGCAAATCTGCCAGTTGACGGCGATCAAGCGCGGCGGATGTCTGATGACTGGATCGATGGCCACTGAGCGCCGGCCGACACGCCAGCCGGGCCCGCACCGGCACCAGCGAACTGGACGGCCGTCGACGCGGGAATCAAGCACACATGCGGGATCAGAAGCAACCGTTCGCTCTCCTGACGGGGTGAGAACGAAGCTGGTCATTCAACACCGCCACCGGGTCCATCTGTGTCGATCAGCGCCGGCGGAAGCTGATCGTGCGGTGTGCGGCCCGACGGCAGCGTCACCTGCTGGGGTGCGAACCACCACAGCTAAGTCACCCTGACGCCGGGCGCATTCCAATCTGTCAGTGTTGGCTTGCCCCATGCGCGCGGTGTTCGAGCGACCGGCAGTGCGATTTGCTGGGATCAGATGCCTGCAGGAGAGCGACAACACCAGCTTCAACTACCGCCCGGCGGTGTGAGCCATTGTGGAACCATCGGCTACACGCGTAAACGTTTCGGCGCCTGAAGGCTGGACACCCGTCTGCGCTGCAAGCAGCAGAGAATTCAGTGACGCTGGCCATCCACCGTGCCATCCTGCCTCCAGCACGAGGCACCGTCGCGAGTGGCTACGCAATGGCGTTGTTCGTTTGATCCGACTTTGGCACGGCAGCGGCTGCCTGCGTCATGCTGGCGGCATTCTGCTTGCGCTTGGTGTGTGGCTGGCGCTGACGCCGACGGTCCTTGCACAGTGGCCAACCACGTGCATTGGCCTCAACGACATCGTCGAAGCGCACCTCGGCAACGACGGCAACGTGGGGATCTATCAGCGCGCGTTCGCCGAACTCGCCGAGGAAGCGTGCCAGGGCGATCACCGGGCAGACGTGCGCGGAGTCTTTTCCTGGGCATTCGTGGAAAACGCTCCAGCATCAGGTCTGAATCTCCCGCCGCAGGTCTGGCCCTCCGACTGTGTGCAACTCAACGACATCGTCGAGAACCACCTGGGCAACCACGGCAATGTCGGGATCTACCAGCGTGTGTTTGGCCAAGAGGCAGAGCTGGCATGCCGGAGCGATCATCGCGACGACGTCCGGAGCGTATTTGCCTGGGCCTTCGACGTCGCCACAATCACATCCAGTGGGCCAACGCTTTCCGTCGCCGAACTTGTGCAGCAAAACCAGGACGCGATTCGATATATACGAACGACCGACGAAGCCTGCGGAAGTGGCTTTGTGGTGAGCTCGGACGGCTACTTGGTCACGAACAGTCATGTACTCGGCGGGACACGACAGGCGACTGTCGGAACACACGGCGGACAGGAGCAAGAGGCGACGGTGGTTGCCGACGATCCGGAATCGGACGTAGCGCTCCTCAAGTTGCCTGGCAGCGGACATCCCTTCGTGCCTTTTGGTATCTCCACGAACCTCGGGCTCGGAGAGGACCTCGTCATCCTCGGCTATCCATTTTGCTTCGACACGCTCACGGTGACCCGCGGCATTCTCTCGGCGCGGCATTCGGATTGGCTGCAGACTGATGCTGCGGCAAACCCGGGGAATAGCGGTGGACCCGCATTCGATCTGCGTGGCGGCGTCATCGGTGTGGCGACTGCGAAGCTGGGGGGCATCGATAGGGTTGAATCGGCGAATTTCCTCATCCACGGCGATCTAGTTCGCCAGACTGTTGACGACTGGATCACTCGCCACCGCGCCGGCGTCCTTCCGCCGCCCCCGGAACCTGAGCCCCTGCCGCATCCATCGGAACTGATTGAGGCTGTCGGACTGGCGGTGGATTCGGACTGTAGGTCCGGCCCGGATCACCGTGGCACATGGCACGAGTCGTTGCCGGGTCACCCACTGCCGGAGTACTTCTGTGTCGTCTACCAGGTGAAATGGTGGCCCACGGACTGGAGTGTGGAGTCGCACTGGACGTGGCCGGGAGGCGGGATCACCTCCACAGACCCGAGGCAGTGGTGTGACGCGGTCGACGACAGATGTGAGCGCAGCTACATAAAGCTGGCCTTGCACAATCCGACTGGAGCTTCCGCGAATCTCGGCGGCACGCTCGACATTGCGCTGCACGTGAACGGCACCCACATTCGGACGGACCGCTTTTGGGTGTCATGAGTCGACTTTGGCCAGACCGTAGGCATCGGTTGAGACAGCGATTGTGGTAACCCGGTCGGGTGATATGGCGAAGTTGGACGAACGGCAAAGATCTGGCTCGGCCACCAACAACGCGCGTCTGCGCATGCAGTCACAGACGATCATCCGGAGCGCGCTTGCATCTCGACTTATGGACGGTTTCCCGACGAAGCAAGTGAGCCAATCGGCCCTCTCAGGCGTATCGCCGTGGGCCTAGCCGACAAGATTCGAACGCGGTCAGTTCAGGCTTTGGCTTTCTCCAGGTCCTGGCGTAGGTCGCTGATCTGGTCGCGAAGGGCGGCGGCTTTCTCGAAGGCGAGGCTGTCGGCGGCAAGGCGCATCTGGCGTTCGAGGTCCTTGATGGTTTGGGCCAGCTCGACGCGGGAAAGGTCGTTGGTGCGGCGGAAGCCGATGTCGTAGGCGGGCGATTCCTCGGCAGCCTGGGCCAGGCCGTCGTGGCCGGATTCCTGGGCTACGCGCTCGGTGAGGTCGCGCAGGCTCTTGACGATGGAGGCCGGCGTGATGCCGTGTTGCTCGTTGTAGACCACTTGCAGACTGCGTCGCCTGTAGGTCTCGTCGATGGCGCGCTTCATGCTGTGCGTGACCAGATCGGCGTACATGATGACGCGGCCATGCAGGTGGCGGGCGGCGCGGCCGATGGTCTGAATCAGCGAGGTCTCGGAGCGGAGGAAGCCCTCTTTGTCCGCGTCCAAGATGGCGACGAGACTTACCTCGGGAAGGTCCAGGCCCTCCCGCAGAAGGTTGATCCCAACCACCACGTCGTAGACCCCGCGACGTAGGTCGCTGAGGATTTCGACGCGTTCCAGGGTGTCGATTTCCGAGTGGAGGTAGTGAACCTTGACGCCGATCTCGGCCAGGTACTCGGCGAGGTCCTCGGCCATGCGCTTGGTGAGGGTGGTGACCAGGACTCGTTCGTGCACGTCGACGCGCTTGTTGATCTCCGCGATGAGGTCGTCGATTTGCCCCTCGGTGGCGCGCACCTCGATAGCCGGGTCGACGAGGCCGGTGGGACGGACGATCTGTTCGACGATCTGCTCGCTGTGCTCATATTCGTATGGTCCCGGCGTGGCGGACATGAACACGGCGGTCTTGATGTGCTGCTCGAATTCCTCGAAGGAGAGGGGGCGATTGTCGAAGGCGGAAGGCAGCCGAAAGCCGTACTCGACGAGCGCTTCCTTGCGGGCGCGGTCACCGGCCAGCATTCCGCGCACCTGGGGCAGCGTGACGTGGGACTCGTCCACGACCAGGAGGTAGTCCTCCGGCAGGTAATCCAGGAGTACCCATGGCGGGTCGCCGGCTTCGCGGGCATTGAGGTGGCGGCTGTAGTTCTCGATGCCGGTGCAGCTGCCGGTCTCGCGCAGCATCTCCATGTCGAAGTTGGTGCGCTGGCGCAGTCGAGCCGCTTCCAGCACCTTGCGGCGGGCTTCTAGCCGCGCGAGCTGCTCGTCCAGTTCCTGTCCGATGGCATCGATGGCGCGTTGCAAGCGCTCGATGGGGGTCACGTAGAAGCGCGCCGGGTAGATGGTGAGGCTGGAAAGTTCCTCAAGGATCTCGCCGGTCAGCGGCTCCAGACGAACAACGCGTTCGAGCTCATCGCCAAAGAACTCCATCCGCAGCACGAAGTCGTCGTAGGGCGGGTAGACCTCGAGCACCTCGCCGCGCACACGGAATCGCCCGTGCTCCAGGCTGGCAGAGGTGCGGGTGTACTGAAGGCCGACCAGGACGCGCAGCAGGCGGGTGCGGTCGTATTCCGCGCCGACTTCCAGCGAAAGGCTCATGTCGCCGTAGTCCTCGGGCGGGGTGATGCCGTAGATGCAGGAGACGGTGGCCACCACGATCACGTCACGGCGCTCGAACAGTGATCGGGTGGTGGAGTAGCGCAGCTTCTCGATCTCGGCGTTGATGTCGGTCTCTTTCTCGATGTACGTGTCGCTGCGCGGGATGTAGGCCTCGGGCTGGTAGTAGTCGTAATAGCTGACGAAGTACTCGACGGCGTTGCGGGGAAAGAACTCCTTGAGCTCGGTAGCCAATTGGGCGGCGAGGGTCTTGTTGTGGGCCAACACCAGCGCCGGACGCTGGATGCGCTGGATGACGTTGGCGATAGTGAAGGTCTTGCCGGAACCGGTAACGCCCAGCAGGGTCTGGGCGCGGTGGCCGTCCTGGATGCCGTCAAAGAGCTGGTCGATAGCCTGGGGCTGGCCGCCGGCCGGTTGGAAATCGGCGGCGATCTCAAAGCCCGCGCGGGTGCCGCTCTGGGGAAGGGTGGCCATAGTCGGACGATTCTAGGATGTGTGTTCCACCTCGCCGCCGAGACAGAGCGGGCACTTCGCGAAACGTGCCCGACGCGGCCAAGACCAGAGTGTCCGAGATGACTCCAGACAAATCACGTAATAGACGCCGAAGCTCGATGTATCGCGCCCAAGCGTCGCCTGCGTCGGGCGCGACGCTAGACGAGGTTGTGCAGCAGCTTGCGACGCAGAGGGATGTGGCAGGCGCTGCGATCGGTGGATCTGCAAGAGACACGCCGCTCACAGATGCGAGCGACATCGATCTGCTGATTGTTGTTGGCGAAGAGTGGTCCAATCTCCGTGTGGGAGTCACGTGGATCGACGGTCGCTTAGGCGATCTGCTGTTTGCGACGACCGGCGAGATTGACACGATCGCGGGTGCCGATCCGTCCGTGCCTCCCGATGCGTGGGTGGGACGGATAGCGTCCTTCGTGGCCGATGCTCGAATCGTGATTGACTACGGAGGTCGGCTAGCGACGGCACGGCGAGCGGCTCGCCAGTGGCCCGACACGGCCCTAGCACCCAGAGACAGTGGCGCCTACCGCGCGTGGCACAAGATCAACTACGACCGCCAGCACAATCGGCGGATGCTCCGAGCGGATGATCCAGACTACGCGACGGCATTGGACATTCGACTGCTCTACGGACTCGCTGATGTCATAACTGGGTACTTCTCGATTCGCAACCTGCGTTGGGAGGGGGAGAAGGGTGCCGTACGGTATCTGCGCGAGCACGACCCGGGCTTTCTCGAGATGTTCAGCAAGTGCACAGCCGAGCGGAACCGGATCACCAAATTCGCGCTTTACGAGAGGCTATGCGAGGCAGCCACTCTCCCCGTCGGCGGCGTCTGGCCTGACGAACCAACCAGCGCTCACTTGCGCGACCCTGAGACTGTGACCCCTGAGGCTCATGCCGCGTCAACCGTGTTTCTTCAGTCGCTGGTACGCGGGGACTAATGGGGAGCCGCGAGCCCGCTGACCTCAGTTGTGCAGTCCAGAGCGACACGATTCAGCAGTTTGAAGGTGCACGGTCTATATCTGCGGCCGCTGGGGCGCTGTCTTAACGACTCCCAAGAGAAGTGTCAGACACAACCTGGATCTCCGGAAAGTACTTGTTCATGGTGTCCTTGCAGATCCGAGCGACAGTATCGTCAAGGTAGTCCTTCTCGACCAAGCTCAGGAGCGGCTGGACCTTCTCGCCAACGTTGCGGTGGGATTTGGTGGTATCGATCTGATCAATCGAAACATTCAAGAAGTCCGCCAAGCGCCGAGCTGAGCTACGGATTTCAGGTGTTCGGATCGTGATGAGTCGGTCAGGCGGGATGGCTTTCGCAGGTCCCTCGGCGTGAATGGACCAGCGAGTCACGAAGCAATCCAGCGAATAGACTCCGGCCTCTTGAAGACCATGATCGGACTCCGTGTAGGGATACTTCCACGGCTCAAACCACCAGTCCAGAATGCTCTGCACGTCCTCAGGAATGGTGCGAACGATCAGGTGATTGATGATCGATTCGAGCCACGTATAGCAATCGCGGATGAGCTGAATAAATCTGGCCTCCGGGAACAAAGTGGAAAGCCGATCCATGATGAAATAGTTGGCCCACGAAGAGTCGAATTCCAGTTGGAGGCGTGTGTCGCGCTCAAGGAGATACCCATCAAACTCCCTGGCGGTCAGGTGGCCCTCGTCGAAGGCAACAACAGCATCCAATAGCTCCGGCCGATCCGGTTCATGGGCCGCACGGAACTCCGTCTCAAGCATTCCGGCCAGCGAGTACGTACCTGCCTTGGCCGCTCCGACGCAGTACGCGTGAACTCTCCGATATTCGACTTGTCTATCAGGCTGTGTCACCGACCTTCGGTGCCCTTCCAAGTATGTTGACGCCGCTGCACGACTATTCCGATCCCTTCAGGATCTCGTTCAGACGCTGGCCGATGATTTCGGGTTCGCCGGGTTGCAGGTTGGCGGACGCGGCTTCGATGAGGCCTCGTGATGGGTCGAAGCGGACGACGACGGGTGGATCGCCGGCAAGGAGGGCGTCGACCACCGACTGAACGTCCGGGCCCTGCCAGTCGGGTTCGAAGCCGATGACGGCGGTGGGCACGAAGTACCGGTCGTCGTCGAACTCGACGGTGGCGCGCACGCCGTCCAGTTCGCCGACGTCGTCGACGATGATCTCTACAAGCTCGTGGAACTCGCGGAGCATTTCCTCCTCGTCGGAGTCCATGTAGCTGCGGAGGGCGGCGTAGAGGCCGACCATTTCTTCCTTGGCGATCTTGGACGGGCGGCCGATGGCGTGGTTGGGGCTGTTGTTGAGATGCGCCGCTTCGATGAGGTCGTCACGGCCGTAGAGAAGGCCGGTGGCCTGGGGGCCGCGGATGACCTTACCGCCGCTCATAGCGACCAGGTCGGCGCCTTCACGGATGAAACGCTTGAGGTTGTCGCGGGGTGGGACTGTCATGGACGCGTCCACGATGACAGGGACGCCTTGCGCGTGGGCGATTTCGGCCACCTGGGGCAGGGTCAGACCGCCACGCGGGTTACCCGGTGCAAAGAGATACGCCACGGCGGCCGTTTGGTCGGTGATCGCCGCTTCCATCTCCTCGGGCAGGCAGGAGACGACGTTGCCGACTTCGACGAAGCGCGCTCCGGTGAAACCGTACATGTGGCTATAGGGGCCGCGATGGAGCTTTTGGATGACGAGTTCATCCTTGAGGCCGGTCGTGTCGGGAATACGCCGTACGGCAGCAACATCGGTCCCAGTCATGCAAGCCGCCATCGAGATGACCATGCCGGCAGCCGCGCCGGCAACCACCATGCCGGCCTCGGCGCCGGTTACCTCGGCAATGTATGCGCCGATGCGGCGATTGAGCGTTTCGAGGGTTACAAAGGCGCGTCCGGCCTCGGCCATGGCTTCGAACGTCTCCGGCAGCATCAGCGAGCCACCGTGGGCGGTTGTGGGACCGCCGGCGTGAATGACGCGCGGCACGCCAAGTTCGTCGTAAATGCGGTTGGAGGGGAGGGATGGGGCCATCAGAACGTCCCACGAGAACGGCCGCTGGTGTATAGCACGTCTCGGGTTGGGACCGGTATATAGTTCACCATCTAAGGTTTCCCACCGAAAGTCGCCGGCATGAGCATTGAGAACCTGTATCCCGGTCTGGTGACGCCACTGCCGGTGGCGGTGGGCTATCACCCGTTTGTGGACTACCGCTTCATTCATCCGGGTCGTGCGCGCTGGGTGGACGACGACTGCCGGCCCCACGGCGCCTGGGGGCTGACGAATCCGACGTCGCTCCACGCCAACTTTCCGGCCGTGCCTCGCGGCGTTGAACTGCGGGCGGAGCCGGGGGTGCGGACCGAACCGGTAGTCAAAGCCACTGAGCCGTGGGAGAAGCTGGTGTGGTGGCCGAAGGTGATTTTCGACGGCGGTCGGTATCGGCTCTGGTACGAGGCGGTTCCGCCGGATCACTGGGATCCGGAGATCGGCCCGAATCTTGCCTGGCCGAACCCGGTGTTTGGCGGGTTGCTTTGCTACGCCGAGTCGGACGACGGGTTCAACTGGACGAAGCCGAAGCTGGGGATTGGCTCATGGGATGGGTCGACGGATACGAACATCTCGCTTGGCCGCGAAACCGTGGGGCCGATGGGGTTGCACGGGGCAAGCCCGTTCATTGATCCGGAAACCGAGCCAGAGGCTCGCTACAAGATGTTCTGGTACGGCGACGCAACGCCCGAAGTCGTCGAAGCTGCTCGGCGGAGTCGTCCCGAAGCGGTTGACCCGCGGACCACCGACGATAGCCACGTACGGGCGATGTATGTGGGCACGTCACCCGACGGGTTGCACTGGACGGTGCAGGACCAGCCGGCGGTGGTGTTCTGTAGCGACACGCTGCAGGTTGTGGAGTGGGACGCGCTGCGGAAGCAGTACGTTTGGTATGGGCGCGGCTGGTCGTGGGGCCGACGCACGATCACGCGGGCGGAAACCACCGACTTCAGCCGCTGGCCGCTGCCGCAGGACGTGCTGACGACCGCGCCGACGGCCCCCGAGCAGACAGACATCTACACCAATGGGAAGACGCGATATCCGGGCGATCCGACTACGCACCTGATGTTCCCGACGCTGTACGACCGGGCGACGGATCAGACGACCATCGGGATGGCGACCAGTGTGGACGGGGTTGCGTGGAGTTGGGCGCCGGGCAATCCGGTGTTGCCGGTGGGCCCGCCGGACGGTGTGGACGGCGGCAGCATGTTTGTGGGGATTGGGCTGGTTCCGTTGCCGGGGGACCGAATTGGTTTGCCGTACGCCGGGTACAGCTATCCGCACAAGTTTCCGGCCAACCTGGCCGACAGCGGGATCTGCTGGTGTACGTGGACGCGGGGTCGGCTGGCGGGGGTTCATGCGGCGACGGAAGGGGAGTTCTGGACGCCGCCGGTGCGGCTGGCCGCTGGTGGGCTGCGCGTGAACTGCCGGGTGCAGCCGGGTGGGAGCTTGCGCGTTGGGGTGACGGACGAGGAGTGGTCGGAGATTCCGGGGCTAGGCGTTTCGGATTGCCAGCCGATTACGGGTGACCAGCTTGATGCAACGGTGGTCTGGAACGGCGGTGCTCAACTGCCGGCTGACCAAGCGGTGTCGTTGCACTTCAGCTTGCGGACGACTTCGGTGTTTGGGTTCGAGGTCGTCGGTGCGGATTAGAGAGTTGGCTGGCGCCTAGAATGGCGTCGCCGCTTCAACGACGAGTGGGCGGTTGACGTATGCGGACCTTGCGCCCAGCCAGCACATCGGACTCCGACGCTGAGATCGTGGGTCGGCTGATGCTGGATGCGTTTCCGGAGACGTTCACGCATGTGTTTGGGGAGCGTGACCGGCAGGCGGCTCGGGCCGTGGGGCACGGGTTGCGGGCGTTTGGGTCGATGCCGAATGCGTGGTTGGCGGAGCGCGAAGGCGTGTGCGAGGGGCTGGTGCTGGTTCGGTGGGACAACGGGTCGACGCCGATTACGGGGCTGAAGGCCTTCCTGGCGATGGCGCGGGTGTTGGGGCCTTGGCGGGCGTTGTGGGTGGCGTTTCATATTCCGCCGCTGCCGCCGCACTGGCTACATGAGCACGAGGCTTATATCAGCGCGCTGGCGATATCGCCGCCGGCTCGGCGTCGCGGGCATGGGTCGGCGCTGCTGGATCATGTGATTGACCTGGCCCGAGAGCGGGGTTACCACCAGGTGACGCTGCGGGTTGAGGCGGATAACGACGCGGCGCAAGCGTTGTTTCGGCGGCATGGGTTTGTGGAGGATCCGCGGCGATTGCAGTGGGTGTTCAACCTGGTGCGGCGGCACTTTGGGGAGATCATCATGACGCGGCGGCTGGACGCGTAGCCGCCACCCTGTCGCGGCCCCGTAGGGCTATTGGTCGCTCAGGTTCGGCAGAACCACCAGGACGATCAGCGCAAAGAACCAGAACACGAACCCGAGCACAGCCCAGAGAACGGGTCTTCGCCCCCTTTGCCCGGCGAGATACCAAGTAATCCAGGCGAAAGCGGCAGAGATCAGTAGCGGAAGGACCGCAATGAGAGTGTCCATCTTGTCAACGTGGCCTTTCATCCAGCGAGCAGGCCATGCCGGCTGCCAAGTTACTCACGGTCTTCGCGGCGACCGGCGAGGTTGCCGAGCATCTGGGTGAACTCGAGCGGGAAGATGAACTTGGAGGCGGGGCTGGCGCCGAGTGACTTGAGGGTGTCGAGGTACTGCAGGCGCATGGTGTTGTCGTCGATGCCGCGGGCGGTATCGAAGATGCGCTGGAGGGCGTCGGCGAAACCTTCGGCGCGCAGCACGGCGGCCTGCTTGTCGCCTTCGGCCTGAAGGATCTCGGCCTGGCGGCTGCCCTCGGCCTGGAGGATGGCGGCCTGTTTCTGGCCCTCGGCCACGGTGATGTCGGACTCGCGCGTGCCTTGAGCTTCCAGGATGACGGAGCGGCGCACGCGCTCGGCCGACATCTGGCGGTTCATCGCATCCTGGATCTCGCGCGGTGGATCAATCTCGCGGATTTCGACGTTCGTGACCTTGATGCCCCAGCGCTCGGTCTCAGAATCCAGTTTGACGCGGATGGACTCGTTGATGCGCTCGCGCTGCGAGAGCACCTCGTCCAGCGCGATGTCGCCGATTACCGCCCGCAGCGTGGTGGTGGCGAGGCCGACGACGGCCTGGTGATAGTTTTCGACTTCCAGCACGGCGCGTTCGGCCTGATTCAAGTCCACGCGCATGTAGACCAGGAAGTCAATTTCGATGGGCGCGTTATCGCGGGTGATGTTGGTCTGGCGCGGGATGTCCAGCACCTCGGTGCGGGTGTCGAGGCGCGTGATCTGGTGAATGATCGGGATGGCGAAGACGATGCCGGGGCCGAGCATTCCTTCGAAGCGTCCGAAGCGGAACCTGGCGAGGCGCTCGTAGTCGCGGATGAAGTTGATGATGGCCATTTGTGCCTCCCTGGCTACGCGCTGGGTGGGGGCTGGGTTGCCCCTGGTCGGTCCGGATCGGGCTCGTCGTCCGCAGGCTTGACCATCAGCGTCGTGCCGTCCACGGCGGTTACGTCTACAGCGTAACCCTCCTCGATGGAGGCGTCAGCGTCGTCCTCGGTTTGCAGGCGGGCGTGCCAGTACTCGCCGAGCATCTGGACTTCGCCTTCGGGGGCCAGGCGGCTGGTGACGTAGGCACGATTGCCGACCATGGACCGGCGGTCGAATGGGCTGCGGTAGGGAGCGGGCCTGCCGGTCTTGGCCATGACGATCAGGGTGACGGTGAGGGCGGCGAGGATTGCGCCCATGGCCACCAGGACCCAGACGCTGACGGTGAGGGTCTCGGCGCCGGGGAAGTCCAGTTCGACGGGACGCAGGGCGCCGCCGGCGAGGAGGACTGCGGCGACGATAAACGTGACTCCGGCGCCCGCGCCGTAGACGCCGGCTCCGGGTTCCTGGAACTCGAGGAAGAGCAGGCCGAGGGCGATCAGCAGCAGGGCAACGCCGAGCCAGTTGACGGGGAGTTGGCCGAGGCCGACGAAGCCGAGGCCGAGGGCGATGGCGCCGGTGACGCCGGGGATGACGAGGCCGGGGTTGGACAGCTCGATGAGGAGGGCGATGCCGCCGACGGTGAGGAGGATGAAGGCGAGGTTGGGGGTGGCGACGACGGAGAGGAAGTGCTCCAGGAGAGTGCGGTCGACGGGCTGGATGGGTGCGTCGGTGATCTGGAGCGGGACTTCGCCGCTGGCGGTGGGTACGAATGCTCCGTTGATTTGGCGGAGGAGGTCGGGCAGGTCATCGGCCAGAACGTCGGCTAGACCGAGATCGAGGGCCTCGGCGGCGGAGTAGGAGCGGGCTTCGGTGATGGCGGCTTCAAGGGCGGCGGGGTCGCGGCCGCGGGCGTCGGCGATGCTGCGGGCGAAGGCCTGGGTGTCCTGGAGGACCTTGGCGGCGAGGGTTTCGGGGACGTCCTGGCCGGTGGCGTCAATGGGGGAAGCTGCGCCGACGTTGGTGCCCGGGCTCATGGCGGCGACGCCGGCGGCGGCCAGCACGAACATGCCGGCGGAGGCGGCCTGGGCGCCGCGGGGGGTGACGAAGACGGCGACGGGCAGCGGGGCTTCGAGGATGGAGCTGACGATCTCGCGAGCTGACTGGGCGAGGCCGCCGGGGGTGTTGAGTTGGATGACGAGGAGGGCGGCTTCGGCGTCGGTGGCTTCGGTGATGGCGCGGTCGACGTAGCGGGCGGCGTTGGGGTCGATGAAGCCGTCGAGTTCGATGGTCATGACGGCGGAGGATTGGGCCTGGGCGGCGGGGAGCAGGAGGAGCGCCAGGAGGGAGGTGACCAGGAGCAGGCGGCGGATGGGGGTGAGGAGGGTCCTGCGAGTCATGGGGGTCCTCCGGGGCGGCGGGGTGGTCATTTGATTATCGGCGGTGTTGGTGGGTGGGGGTGAAGGATTTGGCACGGTCGATGGGTGGGTGGGTGGAGGGGTGGAAGTGGGGGTCTCGCGCGCAATAAGAGTTTTTTCCAAAAAACTCTTGAGGTGATTCGGGGCGCTTTTGGGCGGCGATTGGACGGCGCGGGAGGACCGGCGGATTGGGCAGCGGGAGCGGCGAGGGGCGATGTCCAGCGGGTCGCGGCTCGGCGGCGCGGGGCGAGGAGGCAGCGGGGTGGGGCCGGTGGGGGAGAAGGGGTAGAGGGGAGAGGGAAGGGAAGTGAGAGCGGATAGGCACGGGGACTGGGGACGGGGTGCGGATCGGGTGGGTGGAGTCTTGCCAGGGTGATGTGGCGAGGCCTGGGCGGGGCGCTGGGCGGCGGGCAGCGGCGCCACAACCGGCGGTCGCGGGGAGCGGACGGGGCTGGAGGTGGGTGGCCGGCGGGGGGTTTTGGGTGGGGATGAAGGGGGAGCTGTCTCTCGCCAGCCCGGCCCCTTATGGGGGCCGGGCTGGCGAGAGACAGCTTGGGCCGATTTTTTCGGCGGGTCGGCAACGAAGGTTGGGGCTGTGAGGGGGGCGGGAGGAAGGGGAGAGGGGAGAGGGAAAAGGAGTGAGAGGGGACTGGGAAGGACCGGCGGGAGGGCAGCGAAGCGAGGAGTGAGAGCGGAAAGGGAAGGGAATGGGGCCAGGGGACGGGGAAGGGGCGAAGGGCGAGGAATTCGAGAAGGGCGAGGAGGCGGTGGAGGGGTGGGAGAGGAGTTAGAGAAGCGGAGAGCCAGGAGGATCGGGGCGAGGATTGAGGCGAGGAAGGCGTGGGGCATCTGGAGCAGGGGTTGCAAGGCTTACTCGGATAGTGTACACTTTCTGAGGGTGAGTGGCAAGCGGTTGGTGGGGAGTGGCTCGTGGCGGGGGGTGTCGGCCTGCCGAGGTCGAAGAGTGGACCGGCGCCGGTGATGGGGAATGGCGGCAGTGATGGCAGTGCCAGCAACGCAATCAGTGCATGCGTTGCTGGCAGTGCGGGCAATGCTGCTAGGGATGGCGGTGGCGGCTACGGGGCGGTGGGCAGGGACAGGTTCTGGACGAGTGGCCGATGGTGCTGGCGGTGGGAGGGCCTGGTGGTGCTTCCGGTGATCGCTGGGCCAAGGCTCTACCAAGTGATTGACCGGTGGGTCGGGCAGCCGTTGGCGACGCTGAGGGGATTAGGGGTCAAGCGGCGTTGTCGTGGCGGTCGCGGTCACCGCGTCGGACGAAGAGGCCCTCGACCACACCTTCGAGGCGGGACACGCGTTCGGTCAGGGCCTGGACGTCCTTCCGCACGTCGGCCAGGCCGTTGCGGACTTCGGCCAAGCCGGCATTGACTTCGTCGCGCAGACGCTGGTTATCGGCGCGGAACTCGGCTCGCAAGGCCTGGTTGTCGGCGCGGAATTCAGTTCGCAAGGCCTGCGTATCGGCGCGGGCGTCGCGCCGGAACGTGAGCAGCAGGCCGATCATCGTGGCACCGACGCCAATCAAGGTGGCGCCGACGGCGAGGATTCCGATGAGTTCGGGGGTCATGGGCGAGGCTCCTAGTGCACAGTTGTGCTGAGTCCGCCCTGTGGATTAAACCGTAGCACGGGCCGTGGTGAAGGGGCTTTTGGAAGTCGATGGTTGATGGAAAAAACCGGCACTTGTCTCGCCTTGGTTCGAGACCCTTGGGTGACCCGTCATTGGTTGCCCGGAAGACCCTTCATTCGGAGGGGAGAGTGGAGAGGGGAGAGAAGTGAGAGAGGGACGAAGAGAAGACCCTCACCACAACCATCTCCTCCCAGAAGTGACCTTTGCGTCACTCGGGCGTAGTTGCCCGGAAGACCCTCACCCCAACCCTCTCCCACAGGGAGAGGGAGCAAGAGCGGCCGCGCATTAGCAGGCGAGAGACGTTATGCAAAGGTCTCCACGGGGAGAGGGAGGAAGAGCGGCTGCATCTTGGAGGGCGTTGAGCGCTGGGGTTGGTCAGGCGGCGTCGTCGTGGTGGTCGCGGCGACGGACGAGGAGGCCTTCGATGACGCCTTCGAGGCGGGATACGCGCTCGGTCAGGGCCTGAACGTCCTTCTGCACGTTGGCCAAGCCGGCACTGACTTCCGCGCGCAGACGCTGGTTATCGGCGCGGAATTCGGCTCGCAGGGCCTGCGTATCGGCGCGGAGGGCCTGGTTTTCGGCGCGGGCGTCGCGCCGGAACGTGAGCAGCAGACCGACGAGGGTCAGGCCCAGAGCGATGATGGCGATGAATTCGGGGGTCATTGGGCGGCTCCTTAGTCTGGGTTTGCTTGTCCACCGCCCATGGGGTTTCAACGGTAGCACGGACCGGGGTGTGAAGGACGCTCTTGAGAGCCGATGGCTGCTGGGCAAGGAGCGGCGAATGTGTCGCCCTGGCTAGGGGGCGGGGTATGGTCAGAATATGGGCGAGGACGTGGCTTACTGGTGTTGTGAGGAGTTGATTTGGGTAATGGGATGACGGCTGCGGAGTTCATCGAGAAGTGGCGGAAAGTCACGCAGACGGAGAAGGCCGTCTCGCAGTCGCATTTCAATGATCTGTGCGCGGTTCTGGGTGAGTTGACGCCGGTGGAAGCCGATCCGGACGGCGAGGAGTTCTGCTTTGAGCGGGGGGCGCGGAAGGACAGCGGGGGC
>JAJEDE010000024.1 GCA_022821645.1 Chloroflexota bacterium | reverse complement strand
CTGCCCGCAGGGCGTCTACGTGCCCGACGATCCGCCGCGTTACGCCCAGGCGTTCGAGGCGGTCCTGGACGTGCTGGACCGGTTTTCGCCCGTGGTGGAGGACGCCGGGGTGGGGCTGGCGTTTGCCGACGCGGCGGGCCTGGTGCCGCTATACGGCCCCGACGCGGCGCTGGGGACGCGGGTGCGCCGCGAGGTCGAAGCGGCGACCGGGCAGATCGCCCAGGTTGGATTGGCGACGGGACGCCTGGCGGCGGAGGTTGCGGCGCGTGGGGCGGGGGATTCGGGCGTGGCGGTGGTTTCCGGGGAAGACCGGGCCTACCTGGCCGAGCAACCGGTTGACCGGCTGCCGCTGGACGAGCGGGCGCTTGGACATCTGCGGATGCTGGGGGTTTCCACGATTGGCGCGTTCGCCGACCTGCCGGTGAACGCCGTGCGGACGCGGTACGGGGTCGAGGGGGCGCGGGCGCGGCGGCTGGCGCGTGGTGAGGACCCGCAACCACTGAAGGGGCGGACGCGGCCGATCGTGCTTGATGAAGCGATCGATTTCGAGTGGGAAGAGCACAACGTGGACCGGCTGATCTTCGCGCTGCAGGCGCTGGCGCAGCGGCTGGCGGCGCGGCTGGCCACGCGAGGCCTGATGGCGCAGCAGGTGGGCAGCCGGATCGAGCGGTCCGACGAGACGGTCCCGCAGCCCCGCCGGGCCCTCCGCCGCGTAGCGCCGCAGCCACTTGTACCCCGTGGGCGCCGAGATCGCAAAGCGCTGGCACAGCTCGCGCCGGTTGGCGCCCGGCTGGCTGGCCAACGTCGCAAACTCGGCCCGCAGATCGCTCACCCGTCGCTCCGCAAACGGCACATTCCGGTCCTCCACCTCATCGCTGGATGTGTAAACCATGTCTCCGAACACGTGTAAATGACGTCCCCGGTCTGCACAGGGAGAGGGTTGGGGTGAGGGATCTTCCGGGCAACCAAGCCCGGGTTACGCAAAGGTCCCCTCCGTGCGAGAGCCCTGATCCGGCGTCGAGGTCGTCAACGCTGATCGCCGCCTAGAATGTCCCGATCCGCCGCCTGACGCGGCGGCTGATGGGGCGTGGGCATGTCGTGGATTAGAGATCCGCAACGCGATTCGCGTGAAGCCATTCGCGCTGCCCAGCAGGCCCTCGTGTATGCCGGCTATCCGCATGGCGACGCCGTGAGCGCGGTCACCACCCACCTCCAGCGCGTACGCGCCGCCCTGGCCGCCCCGCGCCATGCCGCCGTTGCCGGATTCCTGACCGGCGCGTCCATGGTCATCGGCGCGCTTCTGGTGCTCACCGTCGCGCTGGGCGGCCTTGGCCTCGTGATGGGCGCTACCGGTGATTCAGGGACTCCCGGCGAATTCGTCCCCGCCGCACCCGCCCCACCCTCGGACCCGCAAGCCGACCCGGACCCCGGATCGCCGCTTGGCGTCCTGCCGGCGGTTGCGGTGGTCGCGCCGGTGCTGGGCCTGGCCGGGGCGGGCATGTCGCGCGTCACGCGCAACCGCTGGCGCCGCGCCGGCGTCCTTGACACCTTCAACCACCTGCGCCCGCGCCGCCGTTTTCTCCTCGAAACCGCCGTCGTCTGGCTGGCCGTGGCCGGGCTCATCGTGCTCATCGTCTGGGCCATGGCCGGCCCTCAGTTGGGCGCCACCGTGGCCCAGATGCTGGCCTTCTTCGGAATCCCGATCGGCGCGGCCGCCTTCGCCGCCTGGTTCCCCAAGCTCTATGCCTGGATCCTGCCGCGGATCAGTCCGGTAGACGCCGCCGCGGCCGCTCGGCCAATCATCGAACGCGAGGCCGCCCAACAGATCAAGACCGAGCGCGACTTCTACGGCGCCAGCGGCTACGACCGCACCGCCTACGACCGCAACCGCTGGGCCGACGAGATCCTGGGGACCGACTCCCAGGGCTACTTCGCCGAGGCGGAACGCCGCGACGAACGAGCCCGCGACATCGCCCGACGGTCAGGGTCGTACTCACACGGCATGTCGGGCGGGCGCCGCCTCGCCCGCTACGCCCTGATCACGGGCGGCCTCACCGTGGCCGGGTGGCTCTTCATTCAACGCCTCGCCTGGATCATGCGGCCATTCGATCAGGGGGACGTGGGGCCGGAGGTCGGCGTCGTGGCCTTGCTGTTGGGCCTGGTTCTGGGAGTCGCCGCCACCTGGCTCTACGCCCGCTACTTCGAGGGCCTATGACCTCCCACCACTCACCATGACTCCCAGGCGTCAACGAGCTGACGACGACCGCGTCAACCGTCCCTTCGCCGACCCGCTGGACGCGTTCAACGAGGCTCCGGAGAGAAAAACGCGGCTACAGCGTCGCCGTGCCGAGTCGGCACGCCGGCAGCAGGCGGAGCGTGACGTCGACCGCCTCGCCGGCGAGCACGATGCGCCGCGCGGCCAACGGCTGCTGATCTACGGGCTGCTCACGGTCGGAATCACCATCATCGGCTGGCGCATGCTGCACTGGTTCGTCTGGTTCAGTTCCCTCAAAGCCCTGAGCGGCGGCGGGGGCATCGTGGGCCGCAGCGGCCGCGACATCATCGCCTCCGGCTTCGAGACCCCACCGCCGCCCGCCGCCTGGATCGATCCGGTCGGCCTGGCCGTTGGCCTGGCCCTCGGCCTCCTCATCACCTGGATCTACGCCCGCTACTTCCAAAACCTCTAAGCGCCACCGCCAGCAGCGTCAACGCGCACCGGCGTCGTAGAGTAAACGCGGCACGAAAGGCCGCCGGCTCCCACGGACTGCGGAGCCTGGCGGTCTGACCGGCTGGGACTGGCTGCATGCCCTGGTTCTCCGACCCCCAACGCGACTCGCTCCAGGACATCGCTGCCGCTCACCGGGCGCTGGCGTTCGCCGGCTACCCGCGTACCCAGGCCACTGCCGAGTACGAGTCATATCTCTACCGCGTGCGGGCGGCATTGGCCTCGCCTCGCCACACGCTCAGGGCGGGCTTCCTGGCCGGCGCCGCCATTGCCGTTGCCCTGATGCTCACGGCGGGCGTGTTGTCGTTCCTGCTAGTCGTCATATTGGGTTCCGGCGTCCCCTCGCCAGGTCCAGCCGGACCGATCGTCGTGCCCGGCACAGGCGATCCCGGGACGTCGGACAGGTCGCCGCTCGACCTGGTTCTGCCGGTGGCAACGTCCATCGTCATCCTGGCCGTGGCCGGGGCGGCGACCGCTCTCGTCACCCGCGGCCGCTGGCGGGGCGCCGGTGTGCTGGTGACGTTCAGCGACGTCGCCCCGCGCCAGACCTATCTGCTGCAGTCCGTGGCGGTTTGGGTGGGGATCGGCGCCCTCATGGTCCTGGCCGTCCGCTGGCGAGGCGACGAAGACATGGTCACCGGGGCAATCGTGATGCTGGCCTTTGCCGGGATTCCAATGCTGGCCTTCTTCTTCGCCGCCGTTTTCCCAAGCCTCTACCGCTGGCTCCTCCCCCGCGTCAGCCCGCTCGACGCCGCCGCCTATGCACGTCCCATTATCGAGCTTGAGGTGGCGATGCAGATCGATTCAGAACGCGAGACGCACGGGCGCGGCACCTTTCACCGCGCCTTCTACGACCGCAGCACCTGGGCCGACGAAGTCCTGGCCCGACTGGATACTTCCAGACGCGGCCGACGGCGACGCTAGGCCAAACCCCGCGCCTGAGACCCTTGCTAATCCGAGGGACAGGTGTGCGGGGTCAATCTCTTCAAGGGGACGCCGCTCTTTCCCCTCTCCTGGGGGAGAGGCAGAGCCTGTCCTGAGCTTGCCGAAGGATTCGGGCGTCTTCGGCCGAAACCGGTGAGGGTCTTCCGGGCAACCAAGCTCAGGTTTCGCAACGGTCTCTCGCCGGGGAGACCCGGGCCGATCGGAAAGCTGCTCCACGGTCCCGGCGTCGTACAGTAGCCACGCCACAACGGGCCGTCAGTCCTCCGGGAACCGTTAGGCACGGCGGCCCGACCGGCGGGGATTGGCCGCATGCCCTGGTTCTCCAACCCCCAACGCGACTCCCGCGACGACATCCGCGCCGCCCAGCAGGCCCTGGTCTACGCCGGCTACCCGCACGCGGAGGCTGTGTCGGGCGTTTCCACCCACCTGCACCGGGTTCGCGCCGCGATGTCCACCCGGCGCGATGTGACAGTGGCCGGGTTTCTGGCCGGCGCGCTGATGGCCGTAGTCGCCGTAGCCGCGATCGTCATAGGGATCATGGTCTCGGGGGTCGTGGGCAGGACGGTCCACGAGCCTGGAATGCGCCCGGCGTGCCCTCCGGGGCTCGCGGTACGCAACTGCCCAAGTCACCATGCAGACCCGGCATTTGACAACCCCGGCGCACCCCTCGGGTCATGGCCCGCCATAGCCATTGGCTCGCCGATCCTGGGACTGGCCGGTGCCTGGAGCGCCCACGTCACCCGCAATCGTTGGCGTCGCGCGGGCGTGGCTCGCACGTTCTCGGATCTGGCGCCGCGCCGCGTCTACCTGGTTGAAATCGGCGTCCTCGGGCTGGCGATGGCCGCCCTCGTGGTTGGAACGGTGCGGCTGTTTGCCGGATCGCAATTCAGCGGTGCCGCCTTTGAGCTTCTCGCGCTCATAGCCATCCCCGTCGGCGCGGCAGTCTTCGCTGCGGCATTTCCGAGCCTGTACGCCTGGATGCTCCCACGCGTAAGTCCACTGGATGCCGCCGCCTACACCCGCCCGATAATCGAGCGTGATGCCGCCCTGCAGGTTGTCGCCGACCGCGAGTTCTACGGACGCAACCCCTATCACCGCAGCCGCAACGACCGGACCGCCTGGGCCGATGCGGTGCTCCACGGCCAGGGATTCGCCGCCCCCGCCGCGCGGCGCGAGGCCCTGCAGCGGCGCATGGAGCGAGGTTCCGGCGCCTATTCGCGGGGCGTCCCGCTGTGGCAACGCCTCTGGCGTTACCTTCTGATCACCGGTGCCGTCGCCGTCCCGCTTTGGGGACTCAGTCGCTGGGTCGCCTGGATCTTGGGCAGCATCAGCAACGCATTCGCGCTGGCGCCGCTGGTCGACGTTGTTGGCGTGAGCCTGGGCATCGCCGTCGGCGTCCTCGTAACCTGGACCTACGCCCGCAACCTGGAAGGCCTGTGAACACCCCTCGTCCTTGCCTCACCCCCCACCAGCCCCTCGCTCCTCAAGCCGCGGCCGCTCTTGCTCCCTCTCCTGGGAGAGCGCTGCAAAACGCCCCCGCGCCCTCGAAGGCGGGGCGGCTCTTGCTCCCTCTCCCCGTGGGAGAGGGTTGGGGTGAGGGGTCTTCCGGGCAACCAAGCCACGGGTACGCCAAGGTCTCCTACGAGACAGGCCGGCGGGTGAGGGATATTCCCGGCAACCACCCCGGCGTACGCAAAGACCTCCTGGAAGGCCTGTGATTACCCCTCCGCGCCTCAACCGCCGCCGGGCCCTCGCCGCCGGCGCGGCCTCCCTCGGCGCCCTCGCCCTGGCCGCCTGCGGCGAGTCGCCGGCCGAAGAGGCCGTCGGGTCCTTGCCGCAGGGCCTCCAGGCCGAGCTGCAACGCAACCTGGAACGCGCCCGCGCCGAGGTCCGCAACGTCACCGCGGCCGCCCCTCGACCCGCCGTCAAGCTGCCCACCCCCGGTACCAAGCATCCCGTCACGGTGGCCATGTACCCCACCAACCGTATCGGCGGCAGCCTGTTCGGTCAGTTCGTCAATGGTCTGGCCGCGGCCCGCGAGCGCGGCGAGGACCGCTACACCTACGCGGAGGCGTCGCTGGACTACGGGCGCAACGCCTCCACCTTCAGCATCAGCACCTCCCTCCAGGCCGTGGCCCACCAGAAGCCCGACATCGTCATCTACTTTCGGGCCGATCAGGCCGACCTGCTGGCCAACGACCGCCTGGCGCCGCTGGACGACTTCCTGGTCTCGGATCCCGACTTCAACGCCGCCGACTTCTGGCCGGGACTGCTGGAGACCGGCAAACACGAAGGCGTGCAGTTCGGGATGCCGGTGGCGGTCTCACCCCATGTGCTGCTGTTCAGTCGCCAGTGGGCCATCGAGCAACAGGTCGAACCGCCCGCCCCCGATCCGCTGACCTTCGACGCCGAGGTCTTTCTGGATACCGTGCGCCGGTTGCATGTGGAGCCGCCGCCCTCCGGTGGGCTGGGCGGCATGGGCTACATCTCGCGGTTCACGCCGGAACCCGATGGCCAGGGCGACTACTCGGCCTCGCCGTCGCCATACGAGTTGTTGCAGTCGGCCGTCGGCGACCTTCGGGGACCCGACAACGACTTCGCGCCCCTCACCTCGCCGCCCGCCGTCCAGGTCGCCGAGTTCCTGCGCGCCTGGGTGCACGACCACCGCCTGGCCATCACCGACGGCAGCTCCACCCGCTCATTCCAGCGCACCGGCCAGTTCGGCTTCGCCGGCACCATCCTGGCCTTTATCCCGCCAAGCCGGCTCATCGGCAGCAACATTGATATCTATCCGCTGCCCAACATGGGCACCGGCCGCAGCCCTGTCTTCGTCCACGCCATGCTGGGCGTGCTGGCCGATTCGCCAAACCCTGAACTTGCCTACGACGCCCTGCGCCACCTGGCGGCTGGCCTCCACGCCAGTTCAATCCTCCCGGCCACCCGCATCTCCGCCGAAGGCGTCGCCGCCCGCGCCACCGAACTGCCGCACGAAGGCGCCAACCTCGTCGAACAACTCATGAAAAACGCCACCTACTCCACCCTCAGCCGCCGCCAGGCCGGCCTCATCACCAACGGCATCGTCGGCAACATCATCTTCGGCGACCACCACCCCCAGGACGCCCTCCAAGCCATCGTCGACCAACTGCGCGCCGAGGATTCCGCCGCGTAGGGATACACTCCGACTATAGTTCTATTTCAGTAGGCCACTATGCGAATTCGTAGAGGGACTGCCGCAATCATATTCGTTTTCGTTCTCTATATTGCCTTTGCTGAATTCCGTAACTGGCAGGCCATGGTAAGAATCGATGAGGCGGAAGAGGCGCTGAGGGGTGATGATGTGCGCGGGTGGCGTGAACCCGGGCCAATTGTGGAGCCGGACCCTGCGAGTGCCACCCTGTCTGAATTCGTTCTTCTGAACAGGTGGAGCACAGGGAATAACGACGGAACACTCGACACACTTGTTGAGAGCAATAACAACTTGTGGGATGAAGTCGCCAAGCTCCAGCAGCAGACACTAAGACTTGATAATCGAATTGAGGAATTGGAAGGCTCTCGATGAGTGCCTATGATTTTCCGCCGCCAAAGCCGGACGACATGCCGACAGATGAGTATGTGGAGTCATGGTTCGGTGGCGGATTATGCGGGATACTGATTGGCCTCTTGATTGTAGGTTTGATTGCGGGCATCATCTGGCTCGTCACAGGCGGCATGGACCAGACGATCATTAGCTTCTGACTTAACCCGCCCCTGGACGATATGCGGCGGGTCGATAGAAACTTGTCAAGGCTAACCGCTCGGTTAGCAGACTCCTGTACCGAACGGCCACGTCTCAATCTCTAGGACATCCGTCCTAATCCCTCGCCTAAGGGAGAGGTTAGGTCGAGGGCTCGTCCGGATCACCGAGCACGGGTGATGCAAACGTCGCCACCTGGCGACAGGCCGGAGCTCAGGCTTTGTATGTCCGGCAACTTGGCTATCGGCCGAACACTTGGCCGCCTTGGCGGGAGTCAGCAAGTTTGCTTTGGATCCATCGTCGGCGCTCACGCGCGCGGGTCTCGCCGGGCACGGCCTCTGAGGCTTGTACGCCACGCGAACGGACGCGGCTCCGAGTCATACAGAGTCTCGAGCCACGCACGTCGCCGGAGAATCCACGCCATAACGTCTGCGGCGTACTCCGTCCCGCTGGTCAGGAACACGACTCCCAGACCTGCCTCAATCAGCGTCTGACGCTCACTCTCTGAATCGAGAATTGCGGTATCTGCTGAAATCGCCATATACGAGTTCTCGGCCGCGAAGCGCATCCACGTCAGATCGTCAACGCTCTTGCCTTCGTTGTTGATGAGATCGCGCCAGATGTGCACCACGCACGTAGCCCTACACACCCTCAGAGCTTGGACGGACTCCGGCAGAGCCGTGCCTAGATTCTCGTCAAAGAACAGCTTCACGCCGCAATGTCGAAACTCAGGGCCGCCTCGACTGCTCGTTCGGTCACACTCAGATCGTGCGCAATTTCCCTAATGCTCTGCCCGGCGTTTTGTGATCTGCGCCTGATGATGTCAACCGTCACTCCACGATCGGCGACTGCAGGCCGCCCGGCGGCGAACCGCGGATCGACCATGATGGGCACCTCTCGGCCGAGCGGATACCACCGAATAGCAAACCCGTCATCCTCGAGATGCACGAACTCCTGGGCCCGCTTTCGTACTAAACCGGGCAGAGTCCACTGCATGCCGTCGGTGCTCACCGCGAGAGCGGGGGCCTCCGGATCCTGCTCATCGAAGTGGTGCAGGATTTCACCGCCCGCGCTATCGAGTTCCACGTAGGCGAACGGATACTCGATACCCCACGCACGCCGCATAAAGTCGCGCCCACTGCGAATTCGCTCAATCTTGATGCGCCTGCTGCGGAACTCTGCCGCGATTACGACTTCGATGAGCTCAACGAACGAGAGACTGAGGGGAGACCCTGAATCTGGTTTCTCGGAGTGAAACACCGGCCCGCCTGCGTGGCTGGATCCGTATTCACCCACGAACCATCGTCGCAGCGTCCGCGTGCTTACGCCCGAAATCCTGGCAGCCTCGCGTACGGAGTACCGCTTGCCGAGACGAACCGGATCGTCAAGGTCGGTCCTGAGACGAGGCCGCTTCAGATTCGCCACCCGAGGGTCGCCAGCCATCGCATGCCGTCGGGCGCTAGCCGCCTGCCGGGCAATCTCCAACCGGCGCTCGGTACTGAGGGACTCCGCCAGAGCCTCTCCGACCTCGCGGCCCGCAGCCCGTGTGTCCCGCCTGACCAGCGTTCTTTCGCATTCACCCCTCCACTGGCGGCAGCGAGCCTTCCGGCAATCACAATAGACCCTAACGGCTCCGAGGCTAGTGTCAAACCCGCCAAAACCGTCTTGGCGGACGCCCTTGACTCCCCAATCTGGCCCGGGTGACCGAACGGCTCCTTGAGGAGTTCGAGTGCGCAGTCGCGATTCTTGTCCTCCGCGACTTTCGAAAGCGTGAACTCCGGGAAGCATCGCCTGCATTCAATCCCGAAGACTACCGATGGAGCGGCCCCGCGCTCGATAGTGACCCCTCAGCCCCCTACGTCTCCACCGCAAACAGAACCTGCCGTCAACCCCGACTGAACACATCACCCCGAGAAGTGAACACATCGGGGGCGGAAAGGGGCGGAAACTGAACACATTCGCCCGAAAAGTGAACACATTCGGGCGAAAACTGAACACTTCGACGCCAACACCGTGAACACCCCTTGCTCTCGCGTCGTTGCCCGGCGCCAAAGCCATCACCGACCGCCGGCGGGCTGAGGCCGCCTGATCTCTACGCCAAAAACCGCCCATGAACCTCCACGCCGAGGCCGCCGGACCGAAGGCGTCGTCTACCCCGACTGGACACATTCGGCCGCAGACTGGACACATTTGCCCGAAAAGTGGACACATTCGGGTGAAAACGGGACACATTGACGCCGAAACCGGACACATCGGCGGCAAACAGTGGACACCTGTCCACCTCCTCCTCGCCCTGGCCGCCCATAGAGGTATCCCGGCCAGCTCGCTTCAAAACGCCCGAATTGGCGCCGCCTTCGCTCACCCCGACCTGTCGAAGGCCTGCCCGCGTCCGCCGAAAGCCTGTCCTGAGCCTGTCGAAAGGGAGGGAGATCACCACGACCACGACCCTCCCTGCCTCCCTCTTGCCCGTCGTAATCACTCGGTGTACAATAGGCGCGCCCGCCTCCTGGCCCCTTCCCGGAAGTCCTCATGCCTGCCCGCCTCCCCCGCTTTCGTCCTCTCGCCACCCTCGCCCTCAGCCCGCCATCCCGGAACCGCCATCGTCGCCGTGACCCCAACCGCTTCGCCGCCGTACCTCGCCCGCCTAGCCGCGACCGATCCATGCGCCCCCCGGTGTCCCCCCAGGGCGTCTCCACTCACGCCGCCGAATTGCTTCGCCGTCCACCCCAAAATCCGGCCCAAACTGTCTCTGGCCAGCCCGACCCCTATGGGGTCGGGCTGGCCAGAGACAGTTCCCCCCTTCACCCCCAACCAGATTGCGCCCCGCGACCGCCCCACGCGCCCGCCCCAAACCGCCGATAATGCAGCCAGACACCGAACGCAAGCCCACCAGGGAGCACGAATGACTACCACCGCCACGGCGCCCAGCAGTAGCGCGGACGGGGTGACCTGGGACCTCAGCATCCTCTACGACAACCCCGACGACCCCAAGGTCGTGGCGGACCTGGACGCGGTCACGGAGCGCGCCGCGGCCTTCGAAAAGCGCTACCGCGGGCAGGTCGCCGGCCTGGACGCCGCCGGCCTGCGCGACGCCGTGACGGAACTGCAGGACATCCACGAGGCCATGGACCACCCGGCCATCTACGCCCACCTGCTGCACGCCGGCAAGACCGACGAGCCAACCCACGGCCGCCTGGTGGCCCTCACCCAGGAACGCGGCACCGCCATCAACCGCCACCTGATCTTCTTCGACCTGGAGTGGATCGAAGTGGACGACGAGCGCGCCGAGGAACTGCTGGCCGACCCCGTCCTGGAGGACTTCGCCTACCTCCTCCGCCTAGAACGCCGCTACAAGCCTCACCGCTTGTCCGAGGGCGAAGAGCAGTTGATGGACGAAAAGGCCAACACCGGCAGCCGCGCCTGGAGCCGCCTGTTCGGGGAACTCACCAGCCGCCTCACCTGCGAAGTCACCATGGAGGGCGAGACCCGCACCCTCACCGAGGCCGAAACCCTGGCCCTCAGCTACCACCCCGACCGCGACACCCGGAAGTCCGCCGCCGACGGTATGACGCAAGCCCTCCGCGACAGCCTCCACCCCCTCACCTACGTCTTCAACGTCCGCCTCCAGGACCACGCCACCGACGACCGCCTGCGCAGCTACCCCACCGCCATGGCCTCCCGCAACCTGGCCAACCAGATCACCCAGGAGTCGGTGGACGCGCTGGTTGCCGCCTGCGTGCGCGGCTTCCCCATCGTTGGCCGCTACTACCGCCTCAAGCGCCGCCTGCTGGGCCTGGACGAGCTGTTCGACTACGACCGCTACGCCCCGCTCAGTTCCGACCTGCCGTCCTACGACTGGGCCACCGGCAAAGATGTCGTGCTGGAGAGCTACCACGCCTTCTCCGAGACCCTCGGCGGCATCGCCCAACGGGCCTTCGACGAGCGCTGGATCGACGCCGAACTGCGCCCGGCCAAGCGCGGCGGCGCCTTCAGCATGGGCGGCACCCCCAGCACCCACCCCTACATCCTGACCAGCTACACCGACACCGTCCGCGACGTGATGACCATGGCCCACGAGCTTGGCCATACCGTCCACCAGTACCTGTCCTACGGCGTCGGCTACCTGCAGGCCCACACGCCGCTCACCACGGCCGAGACGGCCTCCGTGTTTGGCGAGATGATCGTCTTCCGCCGCCTGCTCGATGCCCAGCCTTCGGCCGCCGCCCGCCTGGGACTGCTGGCCAGCAAGATCGAGGACCACTTCGCCACCGTCTTCCGCCAGATCGCCATGCACAACTTCGAGTTCCGCGCCCACCAGGCCCGCCGCGACGAAGGCGAACTCTCGTCCGACCGCCTCAGCGAGCTCTGGTTCCAGGCCAACGGCGAGATGTTCGACGGCTCGGTCACCCTGCGCGACGACTACCGCATCTGGTGGAGCTACATCCCCCACTTCATCGGCTCGCCCTTCTACGTCCACGCCTACGCCTTCGGCGACCTGCTGGTGCTCGGCCTCTTGCAGCGCTACCAGGAACAGGGCGACGAGTTCGAGCCGCGCTACATCGAAATGCTCTCCAAGGGCGGCTCCGTCAGCCCCATCGCGTTGCTCGAGCCCTTCGGCATCGACCTGGCCGACCCGAAATTCTGGGACGGCGGCGTGCAAGTCCTGAGCGACCTCGTCACCGAAGCCGAGGCAATGGCCGAGGAGGCTTCATGATGCTCTCGGCCAGGGTTCTAAAGGCCGTCGGCGCCCCCGCCATCAGCATGGACGATGCCTGCGCCGTGGTCGGCGAGGCCCTGCGCGGCTCGCCAATCGGCGAACGCCGCTTCCTGGTGCTGGTCCCGGACTCCACCCGCAAGGCCCCCGTGGCCGACGTCTTCCGCGCCATCCACGACGCCGTCGACGGGCGGGCCGACCGCGTGGACGCCATGATCGCCCAGGGCACCCACGGCCCCATGTCCGAGGCCGAGAAATCCGCCTGGGTCTTCGGCGGCCACCACTACCCCCGCAGCACCGTCTTTGACCACGACTGGGACGACCCCAACGCGCTCACCCCCCTGGGCGTGGTCCCGCTGGACGATCAACTGGACCGCTTCGGCGAAAACCGCCAGTACGCCTCGCTGCTGGGCTTCGACGAGGACATGCGCATCCGCGTCAACGCCAGGCTGCTCGAATACGACCGCCTGGTGCTGCTCACCCGGGTGCAGCCGCACGAGGTCGCCGGCTTCGCTGGCGGGGCCAAGCAGATCTTCCCCGGCGTCTCCGGCCCCGAGATGATCAGCCTGCTGCACGCCATCGGCAGCCTGCGCACCAACCGCGGCATCCACGGCGTGATGCCCAACCCCGTGCGCGACCTCATCGACGACATGGCCCTCAACCTGCCCGTGCCCATCACCTCCATCGGGCTGGTCATCGACGACGACAGCGACGCGATCAACGGCGCGTTCGTGCAGCCGGACGGCTGGCGCGAATGCGTGGAGCAAGCGGCCGAGCTCAGCGCCGCCGTCAACATCCGCTACGTCCCCCGCCGGGTCCGCCGCGTGGTCGCGGCCCTGCCCCAGCGCAAGGACGGCAGCTGGCTCTACCCCGACTTCTGGACCGGCGCCAAGGGTGTCCTCAAAACCGAGGACGCCGTGGCGGACGGCGGCGAACTGGTGGTCTGGGCGCCCAACATCGATTCCATCTCCGACGCCCACGGCGACCTGATCAGCGCCATCGGCTACCACACCTACGCCTACTTCCTGTCGCGGCCCGAGTCTTGGCAGCGCGCCGGCGCGACCCCGCTGGCCCTCAACGGCAGCGCCCTGGTGAAAGGCGAGGGCCGCATGGATGGCGACCGTGAAGTCCCCCGCATCGACGTCCGCATCGCCACCGCCATCCCGCCCGAGGCCTGCGCCCGCATGAACATCGGCTACGAGGACCCCGACGCCGTCGCCGCCGAAATCGCCGCCACGCCTCCCAACGCCATCACCGACGACCGCCTCATCGTCCGCGACGCCGGCGGCGTCCTCTGGCGCCACCGGGCCGGCTAGGCGAAGCAGGCTTTCTGGAGAATCCAATGCTGGACGCTCAGGCCTTCTTTTTTGACCTCGACGACACCCTGGTCGACTTCGGCAAGGCCCGCCGCAAGGGCCTCATCACCCTCGCCGGCCAACTGGCCGCCCGCATGCCGGACCAGACGCCGGACCGGCTTCGGAAACTCCAGTCACGCATCGTCGAGGACCGAACGCGGCGCGGGCTCGGCATGCCCCAGGACGGCGACCTGCGAGGCACTCGCGTCCAGGTATGGACCGAGGTGCTCGACTTCATCGGCGCCCCCGGCCTGGCCGACCCCGGGCAACTGGTAGACGACCACGACCTGCTCACCCGCCAGAACCTGGAGCTATACCCCGACGCCGACGCCTCCATCCGCTGGGCGGCCGAGCGTTTCGAGATCACCGGCATCATCACCAACGGCCCCAGCGACGTGCAGTGGGGCGAGGTCTATGCCGTCGGGCTGGACAACCGGGTCGACCGCGTGATCGTCGCCGGCGACATCGACGCTTTCAAGCCCGACCCGCGCATCTTCGAAGCCGCGCTCGAAGGCCTTGGAATCCCACCCGAGGCCGCCGTCTTCATCGGCAACTCCGCCGCCCACGATGCCGCCGGCGCCATCCAGGCCGGCTGGTCCGCCATCTGGCTCAACCGCGACGGCGACACCTATCCGCCGTCGCTGCCGTCGCCCACCGCCACCGTAACCACCCTCGACGAACTGCCCTCCCTCTTCGGCTGACCCGTGAAGCTCTTCCTCAAGGTCGCGCTCTTCACCCTGGTGGTGCCGGGCTCGATCGCCGTGCTCCTTCCGCTGCTCATCAAATGGGATCGGCCGGTTGCCGGCGGCGCAACCCTCTGGCTGGGCATGGGCCTCCTCGCCCTTGCAACGGTGCTCTATCTCCGCTGCGTCTGGGACTTCGCGGTCTCCGGCGGCGGCACCCCCGCCCCCATCGACGCCCCCAAGCGCCTGGTCACCAACGGCGTCTACCGCTATTCCCGCAACCCCATCTATGTCGCCGTCCTCATCGCCATCGCCGGCTGGGCCAGCCTCTTCCAGGCCCTGGCCCTGGTGGTCTACGGCGTCGTGCTGTTCGCCCTCTACTCATTCTTCGTCCAACGCCACGAAGAGCCGCACCTGGCCCGCGAATTCGGCGACGAATACACGGCCTACATCGCCACAACCGCCCGCTGGCTCCCGCGCCTCCGCCGCAGAGACCGCCCCTAGCCGGTCCCCGCCGTCGTCTCCTCGATCAGCCAGTCGACAGCGGCGCGTCACACGCCGCCATCGCTCCCACCACCCACCGTTACACCATCCGCCCTGAGCGACTAGGCCACCGGATCCGCGTGAACGACGAGGGCGCCTCGGGCCGCTAGGAGCAGTCTGGCGAGAATCCGGGGGACAATGGGACTCGAGATTGCGTACCGAGAGATGGGCTGCGAATGCCGCGAGGCGACGCCCGACGAATCCGCAATTACCTATGCCGGCAAGTCGACGCCGCCAGGCAGGCGGGCGCGACGATGGTGACTTTCCGCGCCGGCGACGTTCACGACCAGCTGGGGTTGCGTAATCGCCATCCCAATGTGTGCCAAGTGCTTGAGGGCGGATTATTCGAAAGACAGGCAGACGTGGAGTTTGTCCGCTATCTATATCGGCCTCCATCGGGGCTCGGGGCGAACTTGGAAATCGAGTTCCGACTCTTGCCGGCAAGTGGCATGTCCGGGGAGCGCGGCCTGCAAGCGTTCCCAGCCGGGAGAAGCAGGACCGAGTACGACGAATTTCGCCACGCATCAGTTGAGAGTGTCGGCAAGTACGATCCTCTGCGCCGCTTCCTTACCGAATTCGACGGAAACGAGTGGGCGGCAACGTTCGATCAGATCGAGCAGGTCCTGGGATTCAGCCTGCCCGCCTCGGCCCGCAAGTGGCGGCCATGGTGGGCAAACGTCGAAAACGGCCCTAGCCAAACCCGTGCATGGGCGGCTGCCGGATGGAAGACCCGTCAGGTAAACCTCGCCGACGAAACCCTCGTATTCGTGAGGACAGGCCGTGCTCTCCTGGAATTTCTTGAAGAGAGTTCCGATGCCACGGTTTCAGGAGCCGAGGGCTTGGGAACTCTGCGTCTTCTGGATCGTGCATTCGTACATGCCGCGGCAATCGAGCCGGAGCGGGATCCCGACGGCGCTCTATTGGAGCTCACACCGCAGTCTCGGTATGCCAGCGCGACGGCTATGCGGCTCAACCGCTACGGATCGGGGCCGTTCTGCCGGTTCTTCATAGAGGGGCTTCCCCGGACCTCCGGCGTCTACGTCGTGACCGTCGACAACGTGCCGGTATACGTCGGCGTAGCCGTCAACCTTGCCAAGCGCTGGGGACCGGCCGGCTACGCGAACATCTCCCCCAGGGCCTGCTACGAGAACGGACAGTCCACGAACTGCAAAGTCAACAAGTACCTCTTGCGGGCTGCCCGCGAAGGCTGCCAGATTGACCTCTGGATCCACGAGAACCCTGACCCGGCACCGATCGAGGCGAGCCTGATTAGTCGCATCGATCCTCCCTGGAACGGTCATCGCCCTCGATCGCCTGCCGTCGGCGAATCACCGAATGCGTCAACCGTCAGCCGCAGCCAAGGCACCAGTTCTACGCAATCCGCTGCATCTGAGAGACCGACGACCGAAGCCGCAAAAGGTAGCGGCTGTCTAACGGCGCTCTTTCTGACCGGCCTTTCAAGGCTTCTCAAGCTGCTCCGCTAGCGCGAGCGACCTCAGCCAGTTCCCGCCGTCGTCTCCTCGATCAGCCAGTCCACGACGGCGTCCAGCGCCTCCTGCTCGGTGGCGCCGGCGCGACGCTGGGATTCGTAGACGGCGATTTGGCGGTGGGCGCTGGTGCCGCGGGACAGGATGGTGCGGACGTGTTCCACCTCGGCCACGCAGTCCAGCCGTTCGGCGTCCTCGCGGATCAGGTCCAGCAGCTCCTCCATCAGCACGTCCAGCGGCTTGATGCGGTTCTGGCCGAAATCCACCAGCCCGTTGTCGATCCCGTAGCGCTGCGCGCGCCACGAGTTCTCGGCCAGCAGCGCCAGCGGGTACATGCGCCAGCGCTGGTTGGCCCGGCGCATCCGCGCCAGCAGGGACACCACGCACACGTACAGCGCCGCGATGCAGACCGCGTCGTCCAGGCTGGTGCAGGCGTCGGTGATCCGCATCTCCAGGGTCGGCAGCCGCGCGTGCGGCCGCGCGTCCCACCAGACCTTCGTCGGATCGTCGATCAGCCCGGCGTCCAGCAGGCTCTGGATCATGCGCTGGTACTCGCCCTCGCTCTCGAACCGCTCCGGCAGCCCGGTGCGTGGAAGCTCGTGCAGGATCGTCAGCCGGTAGCTGCGCAGGCCGGTATCTCGGCCCTGCCAGAAGGGCGACGAGGTGCTGAGCGCCAGCAGGTGCGGCAGGAAGTAGGTGATCTGGTTCAGCACGTCGATCCGGTCCTGCGGATCCGGGATGCCCACGTGCACGTGCATCCCGCCGATCACCATGCGTTGCGCCAGCGTTTGCATGTCTTCCGTCAGCGCCTTGTAGCGCTCCCGGTCCGTGGGCAACTGCCGTGACCAGAGCGCGAACGGATGGGTAGAGGCCGACACGATCCGCAACTCGTGCGCCGCCAGGGTGTGAGCAAGGGTGCGTCGCAGCGTCGCCAACCGCTCGCGGACCTCGGCGATCGACCCACACACGCTGGTGCCGACCTCAATCTGGGAGCGCAGCAACTCCGGGCCGACGCTGCCGACGTCCGCCGGGACGGCCGCTTCGCATTCGTGCAGCAGCGCCCGCGGCGGGTTGGCCACCAGGTCCCGGGTGTCGGGATCGACGATCAGGTATTCCTCTTCGACCCCGATCGTGAAGTCCGGCAGCCCGTCGATGAAGGCTGTCACGCGCGCACCCCCGTCAACCTGGACCGCCATGCTACGCGGCCTCGACTAACCGAACGAAAACGCCCGAATGTTTCACGTGAAACATTCGGGCGGCGTTCGTCTCCGGCCCGATAGCCAGCTGGCGTTTCCCGCGGGTACCCTGCGCGCATGATCAGGATTGGCCTTCGGTTCGTCGACCTCTCTGACGACCACCTGCAATACGCGGCGCAGATCGGCGTGGACGGCGGCACGCTGGGCACCGACGATTTGCCGGGCGTGGCCGAAACCGGTCAGGTCGACGCCGCCGGATTGCGCGACCTGCTCCAGCGCCTGGACGCCCTGAACCTCGAACTGGCCGGCATGGAGCTGCGCCGCGCCCGCATCGCCGGCGTTTTGCGTGGCGATCCCGAGGGCGCTCACGAAATCGACGACCTCTGCGAGACGATCCGCGTCCTCGGCGGCGAGGGCGCCCCGCTGGTCACTTGCGGTTTTGCCGTGGCTCATGCCGACGAACACGTCCAGGGCTGGCGCGGCTACAAGGACCTGCCGGGCGGACGCGCCGGCACCGAGCTTCGGACCTTCGACGCCGCCTGGGTCGAGGAGTCGGACCTGGTGACCTGGGGCATCGACACCGGCGACCCGGCCGTGCGAGTGCCGATCGACGAGGTCTGGCGCCGCATGGACGGCTTCATGGAGCGCGTCCTGCCGGCCGCCGAATCGGCCGGCGTGCGCCTGGCCTTCCACCCCAACGACCCGCCGCTGCCGCTCTACCGCGGCGTCGAGCAGCCGTTCATCAATCCGGCCGGGCTCCAGCAACTACTGGAGCGCTACGACAGCCCCAACGTCGGCCTGCTGTTCTGCCTGGGCACCATGCAGGAGACAGGCGAAGACATGCCGGCCGCGCTGCGCTCGTTTGGCGAGCAGGGCAAGCTGTTCACAATCCACTTCCGCAACGTGCGCGGCGTCATCCCGCGCTTCGAGGAAGTCTTCCAGGACGAGGGCGACTACAACGCGGCCGACCAGATGCGCACGCTGCACGAGGTCGGGTTCGACGGCTTCGTGATGCCCGACCACTACCCCGGCCTGCTGGGCGACAACGAAGCACGCGAACGCGCCCGCGCCTGGTGCGTCGGCTACCTCCGCGCCCTCATCCAAGCCACCGCTAGCTAGCCCCGCCGTTTTACCCCGGCCTGTCGAGTGGCGGCGGTCCGACAAGCAGCCAGCCAGGACTGTCTAGGTCGCTGTCCCGCCAATCCGCACGTAGCACGCGGGATCAAGATCGTCGAGCAGCGGCGAGCCGGCCTCTCGGCAGCAGACGATGCACAAGTAGCGGCTGGACCGCGTGATCGCCACGTAGAACCGCGCTCGTCGACTGTTGGGCGAGCCGAATCTCAGACCGGGGTCCAGCAGGTAGACCGATGTGAAGTCCAACCCTTTCGCGGCATTCACCGTAGCGAGCGAAACCGATACGCTGTCTGGCGGCGCGGTGCGGTCCACGGTAGTCACCGGCACGCCAGCGCGGCCGAGCGTGGCGGACGCTTCGTCTCGCTGGCGGTTGCTACCCGTAAGCACCGCTATCTGGCCTGCAGGTCGGCCTTGCGCAATTTCCGCGCCAATCCATCCAACAATGGCCTCAAGGCCCTCCCGCTCCGTGGCGAATCTGGCCAGCCGCGGAAGCGGGCCCTCGCGTTGGGACTCGGTCATCTCATCGATTTCACGCCGCGTCTCTTCCACCCCGGCGTAGAGCGAAGCTGCCAGGGCGTGAATCTGCCGAGTCGAGCGATAGGGCCGGCGCAGAACGCGGGCCCGACCTCCGCCAGGGCGAAACTCTCGCCGCGCCCAGAGGAAAGTTCCCGGATACAGTTCCTGCGCCGGATCTGCCAACACCAGGAGACGCCGTGCGTCGTCGGCTGCCAACCCCCTGGCCAGCCTCGCCATCGCCGGCGAGCAGTCCTGCCCCTCGTCCACGATTACAGCGCGGTAGCGCGGCGGATCGGCGTCGGCCGCTAGCACGGCGCGCGCCCGTTCGATCAGGTCGTCCCAGGTTCCCTTGGCATCGCTTCGCCCGCGGATGCGCTGGTGCAGCGCCCACATCGCCTGCCGCTGCGGACGCCGCAGCCGTATCAGCCCCTGACTCTCCGGCCGCGTGAGGTTCAGATACGGCTCGATTGTGTCGAACTGGTTGGGGCTGAGGACGTGCTTGATCTCGTTCTCCAGGACATCACGCGCGGATAGTCCCGCGATCGCCTGTCGCTCCTCCTCAGACAGCTGCGGAACCTCCTGAGGAATCGCTGACCGCAGCCATGCGCCATCGATGTCAACGGATGCCTCGACGGAGAAACCGGGCTCCCGCTTCTGTAGGTACGCGTCCGCCCAGCCGTGGACCGTGTTTACTTCAACCTCTCGCGCCATCTCCGGCGTGCCGAGCGCGTTGATGGCGCGGCGGACGGTGAGCATTAGTGCTCGGTTGTAGCAGAGGTAGAGCACGCGCCCGCCGCCGAGCTCCGGTTGTGCGGCCAGGTGCAGCGCGCGCCGGATCGCGATCGAGGTCTTGCCCGTGCCAGCGCCGGCGGTGAGGAAGGACACCCCTTCGCTGTAGACATAGGCGCGCTGGTCGTCGTCAAGAGCCGCGAAGTACTCCTCGTAACTTGCCGCCTCCAGGTCGCCCAGCAGGTCGGGGTCCGGCACGTGGAGCTGCGCGTCAGCCGCAGTGCGTGGAATCGGCGGGGGCGTCCCTTCCAGGCGCAGCGGTGCCGCCGCTTTGGCGTACTCGGGTATACGTGCCCAGTTACGCCGTTCCCAGTCATAGGCTGCGTCGTGGTAATCGACCCAAAGAGCCACGATCCGGGTACCGTCTCGGGCGAAGATCAATCGGGGTGCGCCCTGGCCCTGGGCTACGCGCGCCGAGCGAGATTCCAACGCGTCGCCGAGCGACCGCAGCACCTCGCTGTTCAGGCCCGGGCTGCGGTCGTCCTGGCAGAGCCGCTTGATCGTCTTGAACGCTAGCCGTTTCAGGCGGGAATCGCGTAGCTGCCTGATCGCCCGCTGAAACCGTGGCCCGGCGAAGGGCAGAAACACAAGTGGGCGCCTGGAGCCCAAAGTCGCATCCGTCATCGACCCATCCCGCCCGCTCCAGGCCGCGCATTCCAGTTCCGCCCGACGCGAAGTATAGGGAGGGCGGACCGAATATCTTCTCTCGGTGCAAGCGCTTAGGTCAGCGCACGCTGGGCCGACACCACTGCGTCCGGCCGGGGCGTAGGATCACCGCGGACGGCGTGCTGTCAGGGAGCAACGCATGAGTGATCCGGTGAGGGTTGGGTTTGTGGGGGCAGGGAATTTGGCGAGCCTGGTGCATTACCCGTCGCTTGATGAGATCGAGGCGACGGACCTGCGGGCGATTTCGGAGCTGGACGAGGACAAGCTGACCGCCACCGCCGACCAGTACGACGTGCCCGGGCGCTACACGGACTACCGCCGGATGCTGGAGCGCGAGGACCTGGACGCCGTATACGTGGTGATGCCGCCGCACCTGTTGCACGACATCGTGATCGACTGCCTGCAGGCCGGGAAACACGTCTTCATCGAGAAGCCGCCCGGCGTCTCAACCTACGAGACGGAGGCCTTTGCCTGGTACGCCGAGCAGCACGGCTGCCTGACCATGACCGGCTTCAACCGCCGCTTCATCCCGCTGCTGCGCCACTGCAAGGGGGTCGTGGAAGCAGCCGGTCCTATCCACATGGCCGCCGCGCGGTTCCACAAATTCGACACCTGGTCCGACCAGTACGGCTTCTACCGGGGATCCGTCAGTCACCTGACTTCCGACATCATTCATGCCGTCGACTCGTTGCGGTTTCTGGCCGGCGGCGAGGTGGTGGAGGTGAACGCCCACACCCGCGCGCTGGGCCGCCCCTACATAAACGTGCATGCCGCGCTGATCGAATTCTCCACCGGCTGCTCGGGCGTGCTGCTGGCCAGCCGCCGCGCGGGCGCCCGCCGCCACACCTTCGAAATCCACGGCGGCGACGTCTCCGCCTACTGGGAGGACGGCGAGGAGGGCATGATCTACCGCGACGACTCGACCACTCCCGAGGTCGTACGCGGGGCGGACCTGGTTGGCGATGTCCGGCACCGCGTCTCGGGCTTCCATGCGGAGAGCCGTCACTTCATGGAGAGCATCCAGGCCGGAACGCAACCCCTCACCAACTTCGCCGAGGCTGCCAAGACCATGCGCCTGGTCGACCAGATCGCGGCGGAGGTGCGCTAGGCGGAGGGTCTAGGTCGGACGGACGTTGCCAACCATCCGGCTCGAGCCGCTTCAGCTGCTATTCGCACAACGGATGCTCGGGCGGGCCAATGTCTCTCTCCGGAACAGCCTCCAGTTTGGCGGGTAAACACCCTGTCAAGTCGTTGCCCGCAAGGCCCAGTCGCTCCAGGTTGGCCAACTCTTCGAGCGCCGCGGGGATCGGCCCCGACAGTTGGTTATGGGCGAGATACAAGAGCTCCAGGTTCGGCAACTGGCCCAGTGCATCCGGAATCGAGCCTGACAGTTCATTGTTGGACAAGCGCAGCGACTGCAAGTCCACCAGTTGGCCAATTGTCTCCGGGATAGGACCGGTGAGCCGGTTGTATGCCAAAAAGAGGCGCGTCAGTTTGGTCAGGTGGCCCAACTCCAACGGGATGGGGCCTGTCAGGTGGTTGCCGCGAAGATCAATCCACCGGAGGTCTGCCGCTTGTCCAAGTTCCGGCGGGATCGGGCCCGAGAGTTGGTTGCCGTAGAGCCAGAGTTCCCAGAGGGTGCCCAACTGGCCCAATGCTGCCGGGATCGGCCCCGCTAGCTGGTTGTTGTCCAGGTGCAGGGCGGTCAGCTTGGCCAGCCGTCCGAGTTCCGCCGGAATCTGGCCCGTCAACTGATTGCCGCGGAGATAAAGCGCTCTCAGTTCGGCAAGGTCGCCCAACGCCGCAGGAATCGGACCTGTCACTTCGGTGCTGCCTATCGACAGCTCGTGCAACTGGCCCAACTGGCCCAATTCCGGCGGAATCCGCCCCGTTAGCGCGTTGTAGCCAAGGCTCAAGCGTCTGAGCTGGCTCAGGTTGGCCAACTCGACAGGGATGGAGCCGGTCAGGCTGTTGGAGGACAAGGACAGCACAACCAGATTGCTCAAGGCGTCTAGCGACGTCGGAATCGAGCCGGAAAGCTCGTTGCCCGAAAGCCGCAAGTCCTGCAGTTGGTCGAGGTCGCCGACTTCGGGAGGTATCGGGCCCGTTAATCGGTTATCGGAGAGGTCCAGTTCCTGGAGCTGCTGGAGGCCGCCCAACTCAGGTGGGATGCCGCCAGTCAGATCGTTGCCGGTAAGCCACAGCAGCGTGAGGGCGTCCAGTTCGCCGAGCACCGCCGGAACCGGACCTGCCAGGCCTCGCCACCGCAGTTCGACCTCGCGAACTCGGGACGGCGATCCGCCGAGCACCACCCCTTCCCACGTGCTGATGGGATTGCTCGCGCCCCAGTTCAGTCCGGCCGTGGCGCCGATCGCGTCGCGCACCTCGAACAGGATCTGGCAGTCCCGCACCAGACCGCTGTTCGCTTGGGGCTGCGGCACCACGAATCCGGCGGAGCAAGCGCCGCCGTCCGCGGGGTCCTCGCTGCCGCGTGCGGCGGCGCTCGAATCCGGGCTTGCATCCGTCACCGCCACTTCGCTGCAGAGCGGCTGGTCGGGCGGCCCGAAATCTCTCTCCGGCACGCGGGCCAAGCCCGCCGGAAGGCATCCGGAGAGCTCGTTGCCCCGAAGGCCAAGCCAATCCAGTTTCGATAGTTCGCCGAGTTCCGATGGAACCGCGCCGGTCAGCCGGTTGCTTCGCAGGTTGAGCACCTCCAGGTTTGCCAGCTGGCCCAACTCCGGCGGGATTGCGCCCGTCAATTGAGCGTGGCTAATCCGGAGATCCCGCAGATGCGGCAACTGCCCCAGTTCCGCAGGGACTGAACCGGAGATCAAGGTGTGGCTCAGGTAGAGGTTCCTCAGCTTTGGTGGTGTCAACTCTTCTGGTATGGGGCCGGACAGTTGGTTGTACGACAGGGCGAGTTTGGTCAGGTTGGGCAGACCGCCAAGTTCCGCAGGAATAGCACCCGTCAACTCGTTGCTGGAGAGCGCCAAGAACTCCAGATTCGGCAGGTAGCCCAGCGTTGGCGGTATCGATCCCGTCAGCTTGTTGGCGCTAAGGCCGAGTCTCCGCAGGTTCGACAGCTCGCTGATGGCCGCCGGGATTCCGCCGGAAAGGTGATTGCTCCCGAGCTGTAGCGTGGTTAGTTCCGAAAGCTTGGTCAGTTCCGTCGGGATCGGGCCGGTCAGACGATTGCCGCTCAGATCTAGTTCCTGGAGTCTTGATAGTCCGCCAAGTTCAGCGGGTATTGGCCCGCTGAGTAGATTGACGTCCAGGGACAGTTGGATAAGGTTCGACAGCCCGCCAAGTTCGGGCGGGATGGGCCCGGATAGCCGATTGTTGCCTAGCAGCATGACTTCCAGGGCGGTCAGTTCACCCAGGGCCGCCGGTATCGGCCCCGTCAGGTCGTTGCCTTCCAGATAAAGCGTCTTGAGTGCGGTCAGCTGCCCCAGTTCCTCGGGGATCGGTCCGGTCAGGCCGTTGTAGTTGAGGCCCAACGTTTCCAGGCGGGACAGCCGGCCCAATTCCGGCGGGATGCCTCCCGAAATGCTGGTGAGCGTCAGATTCAGGAATCTCAAGTTCCCAAGGCGCCCCAGCGCAGGCGGGATGGGGCCGGAAAGCTGCGTGCTGCCGAGTTCAAGCCGCTGCAGGTTCGACAGGTCACCAATAGCTGCCGGGATTGCGCCCGTGAGTCCGCTACCGCCGAGGCTCAACACCTTCAGGTTGGTCAACTGTGTCAATTCCAGCGGAATAGGACCGGTCAAGTCGTTGGCGCCGAGATCAAGTGACTGCAGCTGGCTCAGCCGGCCAAGCTCGGCTGGAATCTCGCCGGTCAGGTCGTTGGCGCCAAGCGTGAGGCTGTGCAGGTTTTCGAGCCGGCCCAACTCCAGGGGAATTGGGCCCGTCAGGCGGTTGTTGTAGAGGCTGAGATTCTCCAGGAGCGTCAGTTGGCTGAACTCTGGCGGGATGCCGCCTTCGATCTGGTTGTGGCCGAGGCGCAGCGACGTCAGATTGCTCAGGCGCCCAAGCTCTGGAGGGATCAGTCCCGTGAGCTGGTTGCCCAGGAGGTTGAGCGTCTGAAGGTCGGTGAGCTTCCCGAGCTCCGGAGGTATCGCGCCAATCGATGCGTTGCGACTGATCTGCAAGTCCCGTAGTCCTGTGAGGCGGCCGAGTTCCGGCGGGATGCTCCCGCCGTGCGGGGCGCCGTCCAGAACCAGCGCCTGGACCCGACGGGGCGTGCCACCGACCTCGATGCCCTGCCATTCCCCCATCGGGCGGTCAGCGCTCCAGTTGAGCGATGCATCCGCCCTCAGAATGTCGCGTATCGCCAGCAGAACCTGGCAGTCCGCAACCAAAGCGGCCTCCGTGTCGGGATTCGGAATGGCTGTGCCCTGCGCGCATACCAGGCGGAATGCCGGCGGTGTCGCCACAAGGGCAAGGGGGATCTGTCGCAGTTGCGGCACTACGGTGCTCGGACGGCCGCGCGGGAGCGGTTCGGACTGGGGAGAGCGATGCGCGGGGCTGGCAACCGGACCATCCACAGCCGGGCCTGGCTCGCCAGGGGTTCGCTGTATCGAGCTCACGACCGCTCCAGGCGGCGTTACCAATGGCACGGTCGGGCCGTCCACCGGCAAGGCGGTGGCTTGAGCACTGGGAGCCACCGCCTCTTCCCTTTGGGTCGTCCGCAGGGCAAGCACGGCCGCTACGAGCAGCAGCGCCAGCGGCAACACCACGACCCAGGAGCGCCACCAGGGACGACGAGTGGCTCGGCTTGGCTCGCGCACCAGACGGCCTCCAAAGCACTCGCCGCATCGAATCAACGCTTACCAAAGGCTACGCGCTCCGGCCGCCGAACCGCTTCCGCGGCCCGAGGGCCCCAACCGTCCCAGCCGCAAGGACCCGAATCGCACGGCTGAGGGCATCCAGGCCGGCGCCCAACCCCTCACCAACGTCGCCGAAGCTGCCAAGACCATGCCGCTGGTGGACCAAGTAGCGGCGGATGTGCGCAAGCTGACGCGGCTTCGCCCGGAGACGCTGGTTAGCCGCCGGTCGCGGGTCCGGTCAGCTTGTCGACCGCGATCAGGACGCCGGTGGCAACGCTCACCAGGAACAGCGTCCACATCATCAGGCGGATCTGGACCGTGCCGATTGCCGACGTCAACGTGATTTCAAGGTCCTTGAGGTCGGCCTTGGTTGCGTAGTGGGCAAGGCTTCGGTCCAACTCCTCACGCAACTCGGCGCGGGTCAGGGTTTCAACAGGCGCTTCGGCGGTCATGCGGTTCCCCGATCAGTGAGCTTGTGTGGAGGACCGCCCGTCTCAACTCAAGCCTGCGACAACTTGGGCACGGGTCGTCCATTCAGCCGACCCTGCCATCTGTTCTACCCACCGTGCCCGGGGTTGTCAATTGCCCGTCAAGCCCGCACCGATCAGCCGAATGGTGCGGCCGTACGTCGCTTGTGCGCTTCCCGTCCCGCTGCTCGCCGTACGCCGCCTCAGCCCTGTTGCAGGTATTCCAGGGCTTTGACGTAGCTGCGGCGTTGGAGGAAGTGGCGGAGTTGGGGTGGCGTGTCGGCGCCAAGCGATTGGGTCAGGCCGTCCACGCGGCGCAGGGCGGCCTGGAGGTCGGCGGCGGGGGCCGGCGGCGGGCCAATGGCCCGCAATAGAGACTCCAGCGCCTGCGTCAACTCGGCGCGGCCATCACTCATCGCGCCGCTAGCCAGCCAGCGTCGCCTCGACGGAGATGTCCACGTTCCCGCGGATGGCGTTGGAGATCGGGCAGCCGGCCTCGCCTTGGGCGGCCAGGTCCGCGAAGCCCGCCTGGTCCAGTCCGGGGACCACGCCTTCCACGCTCAGCGAACTGCTGCCCACCTTGAACCCACCGGCCAGCAGCGGCTCAAACGTCACGGACGCGGACACGCGCAGTTCCTCCGGGGGATGCCCGGCCTCGGCCAGCGTGTGCGAGAACGCCATGGCGTAGCAACTGGCGTGCGAGGCGGCCAGCAGTTCCTCCGGGCTGGTCTTGCCGCCCGGGCCCTCCGTGCGCGCGGGCCAGCTCACCGCCTGCGCGGTCAGCGCGCCGCTGCCTACGTCGAACGTTCCCGTGCCCTGAAGTAAATCGCCGCGCCAGACGACGTCAGCTCGTCGCACGATGTCCGCCATTGCGTTGCCTTCCCGTTCTGTGCCTGCGATGGTCCCACTGCGGATTGTTACTGTTTCCGGCCACGCGTACCACCCGCGTCACGCGCTGTGCGCCGCAGCGCGCACGCCCATCCGCGCGCTACAGGTTTGGCTACCGTCAAACTGCGGCCGGTTTGGATGCGGCAGGCTGGCTAGCTATAGTGCCTGTCCCCTGTCATGGGTTTTGCCAACGCCGTCCGACAACTCCGCGAACAGCGTCGCCTGACCAAGGCGGCGCTTGCCGCGCGTTGCGGGCTCGCACCCTCATACCTCTCACGGCTTGAGAGCGGCGACTACAAGAGTCCCACCGTCGCCACGCTTGTAACGCTGGCCCAGGGGCTGGAAGTCGATCCACGCGAACTGCTGGTACTGGCCGGCTACGTGCCGGACGACATGGCCAGCACGCGCCGCCGCTTCGCCGAAGAGACGATCGCCAGCGTGGCGGAATCGGCGATCCGCTCCATCTCGCGCACCGTCAGCACCACGCTCAACCCCGACCACGACGACACCGACGACACGCAGCTCCACGTGGACCGGGGCCTGCTGGCCGAACGGCTGCGCACACGCCGACGTTCCGACCGAATGACCACCCGGCAAGTCGCGCGCAAGGCCGGGGTGCGCGTGAGCGTGATCACCGACCTGGAGGCAGGTCGCGAGCCGTCCACCCCGATCGACCTGCCGCAGTTGCTGGCCCGAGGCTATGGCCTGGACAGGTCCGAGGCTGACGACCTGCTGTTTGAAGTTGGCTTAAGCCAGTTCCTGGCCGACGACATCGTGCTTTCGACCGAGTCACGCCGAATGACGCTCGAATTCGCCCGCCTGGCGCGCATTCGCGACCGTCACAGCAACCAGGGCACGGGACTGAGCGACTAGCGCGCCAGTTCGGGACATCGCCGGATCTTCGGAACGGGCGCCTGCCGAATTCGCGTGGTCCGAGCGTTTCGCCCGCTTAGCTGCCTGTCACCACGCCAACGGCGATTGAGGTTGCGTTGTTGGTTGCCAGGCCGTCGGCCGTCGAATAGACCGTCCACGTTGTGCCATCAAAGCGACCAACGCCGCCGTCGGTCGCTATCCAGATGTGCCCCTGGCTGTCCTCGGCCAATGCCCGGACGCTGTTGGACGGCAGCCCGGCGTTCACGACGTTGGCCGTGGAGAACCCGCCGTCCTGCAGCCAGCTCACGCCCCCGGCGGTCGCCACCCAGACCGTTCCATCGCTGGCGACAAGGATGTCGCGAATGTTGTTGCTTCCGAGCCCGTGGTTGACACCGTAGTGTTCCCACTGCAAGGGGTTAAGGGTCCGCGACAGGCCGGCGTTGGCGGTGCCGAACCATAAGCCTCCACCCGCACCGACCGCGACGGCCGTGACGTTGTCGCTGACGATTTCCGAGTTGTCGGTGTCGTAGACGTACCAGTTCTTCTCGTCCGAGTCGTAGAGCACCGCACCGGCCGCCGTGGCAAACATCACCGCCCCCACGGCGCCCGGGATCATGTGCACCCGGGCGATGTCCGAGGTTGGCAGGCTGGAGTTGTCGGACCTGAGCCTGTCCCAGCTCCCGCCATCGAACCAGCTGACGCCTTGCCGCGGGTGGGCCATCCAGAGGACGTTCGACACCTGGCGGCCGGCCAGGGCCGTGACCTCGTTCGACCCGATCTGGTTCTTTGTGGAGGTTCGGTCGAACAGGGCGCCCTCGCCGTTTCGGTTCATTCGGACGAGGCCCGCGTCCGTCCCGGCCCATATCTGGCCGTCCCGATCCACCAGCACGGCCCGCACCCGGTTGGTGCTCAGCGCGGAGCGGTCCTCAGCAAGCTGCTGCCAGGTGTCGGCATCGCGGTCGTAGATCAGGATGCCGGCGTCGTTGGTTCCGACCACGATGCGCTCGCCCGCCAATCGCGCCGGACCCGGGGACGTCGTTGGCGTGGGAGTGGCTGCCGGGGTAGCGGTCGCGGCGGGGTCGGCGGTGGGCGTCGGGGTGGGCGTGGGGGGATCAATGACCGATGGCGTGAACGTCTGTCCGGCGGCCAACGGAACCGCCGCGCGGAATGCGCCGAACTGCGTCCACGCATCGGCCGGATACTTCTGATTCCGCAGGTCGTCGCCCAGCAGCCGCAGCTTGACCGGGTCGTCAGGATCCTGCGGGTGGTACTCCATCACGGCGGCCTGGAAGTACTGCCGGATGAATCCTGTGGTCGCCGCCGCGATGTGCACGGTGCCTTGCGCGTTCGTGTCGACTCGAGCCTCCGTCTTGGGATACCCGAAGGCCTGCACACCGCCAAACGCGTTGAAGAAGTCAAGGAATCCAATCTGCACGCCGCCGACCGAGAAGTTTGAGACCTTGTGGTTCCACGGCCCCAGCACCTCGCCGCTGTTGTTGTTCTGGGTGCCCGGCTCTACGCCAAGGTCCCGGCTGCCGCCCACACCGCCCCCAAAGTAGTCCCAGGTGAGCCGGCGCTCGAGGACGTAGACATCCCCCAGGTCGGGCCGCCGGTGAAAGTCGACGACCCCGCGCTGGTAGTACTGCGTCAGCGTGCCGCTCTCCTCAACGTGCACCTCGGACGTCGGGAAGCCCCAGCGCTGCAGGCCGCCGGTGCGGTCATAGAAATCCTGGAAGTCGGCCGTCAGGGTCTCGCTGCCCACCGTCACGCTCAGCCGCGGGACGTTGTGTTGGAGCGTCGCGTTCCCCGGCGCGCTGAGGAACGTGTAGTCGAGGACCGTGATTTGCCCGAAGCCGGGGGTGATCTGGGCGGTGAGAGCCGCGGGGCCAAAGGCCAGGGCCATCAGCATCGTGATGACCGCTATTCCGAGCGTGATGCGTACGCGGGTCAGGTCCGCGAACCTTCCTTCGTCGCTACGGACGGTTGCGCCTTCGCCATACCGAGCCGACGGTACGCCGCGCCAGCGCCGCCTCAACAAGTCTGGATTATATGTACTGGCCCACGCCGCGCCAGCCCGTCCTAGCCGACCGCCAGCCCGACGGCAATGACGACCAGTGTCAGTCCGAGGCCCAGGCCCAGGCTCAGGGTCATGTCCCGACGCAGGTGCGGCAGTGCCAGCAGCCGCGCTGTACCGCGGCCCTGCGAGGCATCCGTTCGCGGAGCTTCCGGCGCCGCCGGCGTTTGACCCGCGCTCTGGTCCGGAGGCCTGGGCCGACGGGCCACGCGCCGGATCGGCGCGCGGCGTCGACGCCGGGTGGACCGCCGACGGTTAGCCATTCATTCCTCCACGTCCATCGTTGTCCGCGTGTGGCGCGGCGGCCGCGCGGGGTTCACCTTCACCGTTGGCTCCGTCGGCGCCGTCGTCGAAGCTCCCAGCGCACGAGCAGCCCGCTCATGATGCCCGTTGCGAAGCCAGCCAAATGAGCTTGCCATGCAACGTCCGGGTCAAGAAACGCCTGCGGCTGGGTCAGCGCACCGACGAGCTGCACCGATAGCCAGAGTCCGCCAGCCAGCAGGCCGCCCCATCCGCCAACGGTTACGACGCCGATCAACCCGGCGATTCCGGCGCTGGCGCCGACGGTGGGAATGATGGATGCGCTGTTCAGCAAGGCGTGGAAGATTCCGCCGACCGCCACGGCCACGGTCCAGACGAGAACAAACCGCCATGATCCGATGGCCCGCTCGACCAGGGTGCCGAGCAGGGCGATGAAGGCCAGGTTGACTGCCAGGTGCCCCAGGTTGCCGTGCAGGAACGAGGATGTGAGCAGCGTCAACGCGTAGGGCGTCGGCGACCCGGGGATGGAGAAACGGTCGCCGTTGACGAGCACGGCGGGGAGCAGCCCGAATCGAATGAACCACTCCTGGCCGGCCGCTCCCTGGGCAACCTGGAGCAGATAGATGGCGCCGTTGGCCAGCAGCAACGCACCGGCGACCGGACTGGGCCGCCAGAGGCCGCTTCGCCAGCGCATCGGGCGACCGGATCACTCCGGCAGGAGCATCCCGAGGAGCACGTCCAGATCCTCCGCATCGCGATACTCGATCTGGATGCGCCCGCGCTTTCGGGTGCCCACGAATCTGACGCGCGTGCCCAGCCGCCACTGCAGGCGCTCGGCGACATGCTCCAGTTCCAGGTCGGGCGGCCGCGGCGGTTGCAGCGTGCGGCGGGCCGCCTGCTCCGCCTCTCGCAGATTGAGGCGGCCGGTCAGCATGCGGAGAAAAAGCCGACGCCGCGTCTCGTCGTCGCCAATCCCGACCAGCGTGCGCCCGTGGCTCTCGGTAATGCGGCCCTCGGCCAGGGCCTGGCGCATGTCGCTATCGAGCTTCTGAAGGCGGAGCGAATTGGCGACCGACGAGCGGCTCATGCCCACGACCTCCGCCACCTCGGCCTGGGTCATCCCATAGTCGTCCATGAGTGCCTGGAAGGCGTGCGCGCGCTCCAGCGGGCCCAGGTCCCTGCGCTGCAGGTTCTCGACCAGCGCCAACTCCACCCGTCGCCGGGCATCAGCCGCAATCACGGTAACCGGCACCCGCGTCAGGCCCGCCCTTCGCGCCGCCCGCCAGCGGCGCTCCCCGGCTACCAGAAGAAACCGCCCGGGGCGGCGTGTCGATGGTGTTACCAACAAGGGCTGCAGCACGCCGTGTCGCGCAATCGAGTCGGCCAGGCTTTGCTCGTCCTCGGGATCGAACCTGCGACGCGGCTGCTGCGGGTTGGGTTCAATGTGCTCCAGGGGCACGGTGCGCCAGTCACCGGGAACGGAGCTCCCGGCCTCATCGGGCCGGCTGTCGTTGCCTGTCCGCAATTTGCGTCACCGTCCGCTGGCTGGCGCCCCTTTGTATACGATCAGCATACGGAGCTTCGGAGATCTCGTCCAGTGCGTGTTCACGAGTTCTCGGCGACGTCTTCCGGACTATTTGATAGCAAAGAACAGCCCTAGTCGTCGTAGGCCGGTGAGTTATGGGGAAAACGACGCTCGCCGGGTGGCGCCACCCCGAGGGCCGCGGTCCGCGAGGCTGAATTCCGGAGGCTGAATCGTCTGTGGACGGCGCGGCAGACAGCGCGACGGGGAGCGCCGACCACGCGCGGCGGGGTGCGGATGGTGTACGTCTATCCACACCAGCCACCGGTTATCCACACAATCGGGCCGGTTATCCACAAACCGGGCGTCGAGCGCTAGTCAGCCAGGTGGACGCGGATCGCTTCGATATCCGCCTTCAGCTGGTCCTCGAGCTTCAGGCGGCGCTCGATCTTGTTGCAGCCGTGCAACACCGTGGTGTGGTCGCGTCCACCCAGCACCCGGCCGATTTCGGGCAGGGTTTCCCGCCCGTCGTTGCGCATCAGGTACATGGCCACCTGGCGCACGCCGGCCGTTCGCGCGTCGCGGCGCTTGCCGAGCAGGTCCTCCTGCGGCAAGTCAAAGTGCCGCGACGTGGCGGCCAGGATGGCGGCGGTGGCGGGCGGACGACCGGCGGCTGCCCGCCCAAGGCCTGAAAGCGCCTGCTCGGCGGCGGCAGGCTGCAGCTCCAGGCCGTGCAACTCGGCGTAGATCAGCGTGCGGGTCAACGCGCCTTCCAGCTCCCGGACGTTGCGCGTAATACGGTCGGCCAGGAAGTCCACGACCTCGTCGGACACACTGGCGCCGGCCGCGGCGGCGTGCTGGTGGAGAATCATCCGCCGCAGATCCAGGTCGGGCGCCTGGATATCGGCCACGAGCCCAACCTCAAAGCGGCTGCGCAGGCGTGCTTCAAGGCGGGAGATCTCACGCGGCGGGCGATCGCTGGTCAGCACGATCTGGCCGCCGGCTTCGTAGATGGCGTTGAAGGTGTGAAACATCTCCTCCTGCGAGGCTTCCGTCCGGGAGAGGAACTCAACGTCGTCCACCATCAGCAGGTCGACGGTGCGGTAGCGCTCGCGGAAGCGCCGGCGGCGGTCGCCGCGGCTCTCGGTGCGGATCGCGTGTAACAACTCGTTGACGAAGGTCTCGCAGGGCACGTAGCGCAGGCGAGTCTCCGGGCGCTGCGCCAGCACCGCACGCCCGATGGCGTGCAAGAGGTGCGTCTTGCCCAGGCCCACCCCGCTATAGAGAAAGAGCGGGTTATAAACGTCACCGGGCCGCTCGCTGACTCGGAGCGCGGCGGCGTGGGCCAGCCGGTTTGAGGAGCCGACCACGAAGCGCTCAAAGGTGTAGCGGGGATTGAGGCGTACGCCGGGCGCGGTGCTGGCGGCCTGCGCGGTCGCCGGGGGCGGGGCTGGATCCGCGAGCCAGGCCGGCGGGCCGGCGGGCTGCTCGGCCTGCACGACAAACGTAACGTCTACATTACCGCCGTGCGCCTTCGAAACCGCGCGCGCGACCATCTCACGATAGCGCCGCGTCACGATCTCCTTGGCAAAGACGGTGGGGACCGCTACGACTATCTCGCGTCCGCCCGCGCGGACGAACGTTGCATCTCGAAACCATGCTGCAAAATCCGCCTTGGGAACCTCGACTTGCAGCGCGCCGAGGGCGGCCTCCCATGTACGTCGGCTTAGCATCCCATCCCCGATATCCGCACCGCGCCTTTGATGCGGGAGGAGAAGGCTAGCAAACGGCCGCAGGCGGATTGAAAGACGGCGAACCTGTTAGCACGCGACCAATCGGGATGATTGCGGTGACTGTAGTGAAGTTCCGCGCCTGGAGCGCAGGTTCCGGGGGCCTCGCTCCGCGGCGTCCATCCGGCGTGCTTCAAGACGCGACGGCACGGCGCGGCGCGGCGGCGTTACGCGCGACAAGCGAAAGGCGGCTTCGTTGTAGTTTAGTGAACCCAATTCTCGGGCCGCCGGGCCCGTCTCGGCATGCGTGCGGTGGTCCTGAACCTGAAACGGCATCACTATTGACAACCACGGGGTTACCGAAGTGTTCGAGCGTCGACCAGGCAGCCGCGGGAGCGGGCGTAAAATCGGGTATCCCGTAAACGATGCGCACTTCTCGTGCGGAAGGATGAACGGCGATGCGAGTTATCAGCGGTGCGCTGGCAGTGATCGGCCTGGCGGTTGTGCTGGTCATTCTGCTGGCGGTGGGCGTGTTTGCCTACGACGAGGCCAGGCGCCGATTGGTCGGCGACGAATTCGCGCCCGAACGACCAGGCGAAGACGCCGGGAGCTGAAGGGAGCGCCGGGCGCCAATAGCGCGCCGAGGCAGGAGACGCGGCGACTACGCCTGTCGACAACAGCGACTGGCGGCGCCGGACGGCGCCCAGGGCTAGTGCGTCAGCCAGCCCAGCAGCTGCAGGCCGGCCACGCCGGCCCAGGCGAAGGCGAGGTTCTTGATGACCAGACCGGGCCACGACGCCAGGATGAAGCGCAGCAGGCCGATGCGGGTGGCCCCGGCGATCATGCCCGCGACGTCGAAGAAGGGATTGGGAATCGCGGCCATCACGAACAGGGTCAGCACGCCGTAGCGGGCCATCCAGCCGCTGAGGCGTGAGTAGCCCTTCACGTGGCTCAGCGCGCCCTTGCCGGACCAGCCCACGTAATACCCGCCGAGTTCGCCGACCATCTGGCCGGTGGCGCCCACCAGGCCCACCGCCCAGATGTTGTCCAGCGCCGCGGCAAAGGCGCCCACGCTCACGGCCGCCGGCGCGGGCAGGATCAGGGTGGCGGCGCCCACGGCGGTGAGCAGGAAGACGGCCGCGTACCCGGCCCCCGCCAGCCGGTCCCGCAGCAGATCGGAAAAGACGACCGCCAGGATCGCGATGGCGAAGACGCCCAGCAGGCCGACGACTTGCGCCGCGAGGCGCCAGCGCGAGCGCGGCGCCGAAGCCGCGGCCTCGGAGGTCACGGCCATTACAGAACCAGCCGGATCCGGGTTTTCATGGTTGATACGGCGATCAAGGGATGGTGTAGCGCGTAGCCTTGCGCAGACTGGACATCCGGGGCGGCGAGCGCGCGACGAAATGGGGCTATGGCCAAGCGTAGACGGCTGATCGCAAAGCCGCGCCAGCGTAGCAACCGCCTGTGGCTGTGGCTGGCGCTGGCGGCCAGCGGGCTGGTCGGGCTTGGCGCGGCGCTGGTCGCCGTTGTCGTGGCCACGGGCGTCGGCATTGTGCTGGCCGTCAACGTGGCTTCGACGTTTCTGACGGATCTGCCGCCGGTTGACGAGATCGCCACCGTCGGCGGCCAGCTTTTTCAAACCACCACCATTCACGATCGTCGCGGCCGGCCGCTCGGCGAGCTGTTGGGCGAGGGCCGCCGCCGCGTGGTGCCGCCGGAGGACATCCCCCAGGTCGTCAAGATCGCCGTGGTGGCGGCCGAGGACGCGACCTTTTACGAGAATCCAGGAGTCGAGGTCCGTGCAATCGCGCGCGCTCTCTGGAACAACTGGCGCGGCGGCGAGGTGGTATCCGGCGCCAGCACGATCACCCAGCAGCTCGTCAAGAACGCGTTGCTGACGCCCGAGGAGACCTATGAACGCAAGATCCGCGAGGCGGTGCTGGCCTGGCAGATCAGCCAGCGCTTTTCCAAGGACGAGATCCTGGGGCTTTATCTCAACCAGAACCACTACGGCGGCCTCACCTACGGGATAGCCGCGGCGGCCGAGTCGTACTTCGACAAGGACCTGGCCGACGTAACGCTGGCCGAGGCCGCCATGCTGGTGGGGCTGCTGCCCGCACCGTCGCTCAACAACCCGCACGTCGATCCGCAGGCAGCCAGGCGCGAGCAGTTACGTGTGCTGGGGGCCATTGGGCGGCATGGCCTGGCGCCGGCCGGCGCGGTGGCGGCGGCTCGCGACGAAGACCTGCAGATCACGCCGCCGCGCGAGACGACCTCGCCGGCTCCCCACTTCCTGGACTACGTGGTGCGCGACCTGCAGGAGCGCTACGGCCCCGAGATCAGCCGCCAGGGCTGGGAGGTGACGACCACGCTCGATCTTGACCTGCAAGCCGCGGCCGACACGGCGGTCCGGGAACACGTGGCCACGCTGGCCGACCGCGAGGTCACCAACGGGGCGCTGGTCGCCATCCGCCCGGCCACCGGGGAGATCCTGGCCATGGTCGGCAGCCTGGACTTCAACGACGAAGCGATCGACGGCCAGGTAAACGTCACCACCTCGCTGCGCCAGCCGGGCTCGGCATTCAAGCTGTTCACCTACGCCAGCGCGATGGAGCAGGGCTACAGCCCGGCCACCATGTTGCTGGACATCCCGACCACGGTGCCGATCGTTGGCCAGGAGCCGTACCGGCCGCGCAACTATGACCGCAAGTTCCGCGGCCCGGTAAGTCTGCGAACGGCGCTTGGCAGTTCGCTGAACATCCCGGCCGTGCGAACGCAGTTGTTCGCGGGGCTCGACGCAACGCTGGACGTGGCGGACCGGCTGGGCATTAGCTCGCTCACCGATCGCTCGCGCATCGGCCCGGCGCTCGCCCTGGGCTCCAACGAGGTGCAACTGCTGGAACTGACCGGGGCCTACGCCACCGTGGCCAACGGCGGTCGGCGGGTCACGCCGGCGGCCGTGCTGTGCATCCGCGACGCGCGCGGGCTGATCGTGGAGCAACTCGGCGACGGCTGCTCGCTGGCGGACGACGGATCGCCGTTGGCGCTGGGACGGGTCCCGGTGTCCGAGCGCGTGCTCAATCCGGAAATCGCCTACCTGATGACGTCGATCCTGGCGGACCGGGCCGCCCGCGAACCCGGCTTCGGGCGGGTCCGCGAGCTGCTGGACCTCACCGACCGCCCGGCTGCCGTCAAGACCGGGACCACCGAAAACACGCGCGACGCCCTGACCGTGGGCTTCACCCCGCAGCTGGCGACCGGCGTGTGGGTCGGGAATGCCGACGGTACGCCCATGGACGACGTGACCGGCGTGCGCGGCGCCGGGCCGGTCTGGCAGCGCTTCATGGACCAGGCGCATGCCGGGACCGACATCGTTGACTGGACGCGCCCGCCAACCGTGATCGAGCAGGAGGTCGACGCGGTGTCGGGACTCCTGCCCTCGCCGTTCACGCCGGAGACGCACCGGGAGGAGTTCGCCTCGGGCACCGTGCCGGTGCAGCGCGACGTCGTCCACCAACCCTTCCGCATTCACGTCCCCACCGGGCTGCTGGCGACACCGGACTCGCCGCCCGACGAGGTGGAGGAACAGGTATTCGTCGTCCTTCCGACCGAAGCGGAGGCCTGGCAACGCGGCGTGGACGAGGACTCACCGTTTCGACTCCCGCCCGACGCCTTTGCGGGGGGCGGCGTGTCGGGCGTGGCAACAGCCGCGGGGGTCGATGCGCAAATCACGGCGCCGGCCGAGGGCCAGGCGGTTCGCAACATCATGGAGATCTTCGGCACGGCCACGCTGGGAGGATTCGTCGCATCCGAAATCCACTACGGCGTCGGCCCCGCGCCCGGCGCCTGGACGCGAATCGGCTCGCCGCTGGAGGCCCCGCGGGTGGACGAACAGCTCGGAGCGGTCGACACCATCCAGCTGCCGGACGGCGCCTACACCCTGCGGCTGACGGTTCGAGCGGCCGATGGGGGCGCGGAGCTCGCATTTCGACGATTCCTCGTGGACAACACGCCGCCGGTGGTTGAAGTGGTGGGGGTGGGCGCCGATGCCGACGTGGCTGCAGGCAGCGTGCCCCTGGGGGCCAATGTCGAGGACGCCGGCGGGGTGGCCAGCGTGGAGTTCCAGGTCGACGGGGTCTTGGTCGGGACGGCCCGTTTCGCGCCCTACCAGGTGACCTGGCCGAGCGAGCCCGGCGAGCACGAGGTGGTGGCGATCGCTACCGACCGGGCCGGAAACACCGCGTCGTCAGAGCCGGTGACGTTTCGCGCCGGCTGAAGTGCGGCCGGGCCTGGTAGCCCGTCCCCGCCGGCGCGCTCGGGTCCGCGACCACAAGTGACGGTGCGGCCCGCCGCCGCCTTGAGGCCCTGCTCGAGCGACGGCATCCGGCGCCCCGGACTCAGCGAGACAGAACGCCGCCGCCAGGCCGTTGGGGCCTCAGCCGCTGACGATCGCGTCGTCGTCGCCCACGGCGGCCGGCGCGGCCAACCGTTACGCGCCGCGTGTACAATGCGGCCACGTTTTGTCTGCCGCGCGCGTTCTTGGGCCCCAGGCGAAAAAGGGGAGGCTCCGTGGCGCGAGACCGCCAGCAGTTGTTGATCCGGGAGCGACCAGAGACCGGCGCCCCCGGAGATAGGGGGCCCCGGTGAGGAGCCTGCGACAGTACCGACTGTTCGTGACGCTGCTGGTTCTGCCCGTACTTGCCATTGTCTTGATCGTGATCCTGGTCATGGCCTTGACCGGCGGGGACGAGGAACAGCCGGCGGACGCTTCGCCAACCGCCGCGCCGACCGCCGTCGTTGGGGGCCTGACACCGTCGCCGTCAATCGGCCAACCGCCGCCGGCTTCTACCCTCACCGTCCGACCCACCGAGCCGCCGGTGCCGCCGCCCACCCCCACGCCACCACCACCGACGCCGACGCCCACCGAACCGCCGGTGCCCACGCCCACGCCAACGCCGGAAGGCCCGATCGAATACGCGGTCCAGGAGGGCGACACGCTGTTCTCCATCGCCTCGGCCTACGGGGTGAGCGTGGCCGACCTGGTCGATTTCAACGACCTTCCCGACGAGAACTTCATCTTCGTCGGCCAGGTGCTGGAGGTTCCCACGGACCCGGCCCAGGTCATCGAGCGCCGTGAATCGCGGCCGGTGGCGACAACGGCCGTGGTGGTGCCCAGCGACGGGCTGAACGTGCGCGCGGCGCCCAGCACCGAGACGGGCGACGTGCAATACGTGGCCCCCGGCGGCAGCGAACTGGCGCTTTCCGGCGTGATCGAAGTCATTGACGGCATCGAGTGGCGCGAAGTCGACGATGGCAACTGGGTGCAGGCCCAGTACCTGGAGATCGGCGTGCGGGCCGCACCGGCGCCGGCCCCGGTCGAAACGGAGGCGCCCCCACCCGAGGCCACGGCCGCTCCCGAAGCCACCCAGCCGCCCGCGGGCGATAGCCTGCGCGCCTCCGTGGTACCCACCGCCGGCCTGAACGTGCGCGCGTCCGCCGACCCCAACGCCGCGGTCGCCTACGTCGCGCCGGGCGCGTCGGAAGTGGAACTCACCGGTGAAACCCAGGTCGTCAACGGCGTCACCTGGTGGCAGTTGACCGACGGCAACTGGGTCCAGGGGCAGTTCCTGAACTTCGGCTAGCCCAACGAGCATTCGTCAAAGGGGCGCTCCTCCGGGGGCGCCCTTTTGCCGCCTCCTCAGGCAGCGGCCGGTCCGCCTGGCGCCAGCCAGCGATCCATGAAGTCGAGCGAGGCTGCCGCGCGGTACTCGTGCCCGCCGTCGAACTCGTCGCGGTCCAGGCGCTCGGGCACGCCCGCCGCGGCGTAGATTGCGGCCACCCGAGCGTGCGCCGCGCGGGAGGCCTCAATGGGAAATCCGCGGTCCGCGCGTCCGGCCTCTATCAGCAGCGGCCGCGGCGCGATCAGGCCATGAAGGTCCGGCACGTCGGCGTAGGCGTAGATGCCCGGCAGGAACTGCGAGCCGCAGAAGTTGCCGGTATCCAGCGCATAGGCGCGAAACGTGGTCAGGTAGCCGCTCACCACCGCCGCCCTGATCCGCGTGTCCAGGGCGCCCAGGTACATGGTGCGCGTGCCGCCGAACGACAGCCCGGCGCAACCCAGCCGACCGGCGTCCACCTCCGGCCGCGCGGCCAGCAGGTCCAGCCCGCGCCGGTCGTCCTGGATGTTCAGCGCCATCAGGTTGACGCCAAACAGCAGGGCGCGCATGAAGTTGACGTTGCAGCCGTCGCGCTGCCCGTAGCGACGGAACCCCTCGGCGCGTTCGCCAAAGCCGATGGCATCCGGCGCCAGCACCACGTGCCCGCGCTCGGCGTAGCGGCGGGCGAAGCTGCGGTAGATGTTGCCGGGATCGTCGTCACGCGCCACCAGCGGGTCCTTGCCGTCCCCGTGGCCGTGCAGCGCCAGGATTCCGGCAACTGGGTTCTCGGCCGACGCACCTGCCGGAATCAGCAACCAGGCGGGGACCCACACGTCGGCGATGGTCTCGTACACCAGCTTGTGCTGGACGTAGGCGCCGCAGTCCGTCGATTCCAGGATCTCCGGCTCGGCTCCGGTCAACGCCGGCAGGTCGCCCAGCAGCGCCTGGACCCGTTCCAACAGCGCGGCATGCCAAGTGCTGAAGTCCATGCCCGGATGAAAGGCCAGCGAAGGTTCCCGGGCGTCATCAAGGCCGTTGATGAAGCCGTCGAAGTCGAACGCGGGCGGGTCCGCCGTCGTCATGACGCCGGAACGCGCGCCCGCAGGTACTCCAGCGCCGGCCCGGCCTGCGAGGCGAAGTCGGTGAATCGCTTGCCGTTGTCCTCCACGCTCATGCGCAGGTCATAGCCTGTGGCCAGCAGGGCGTCCAGGAAGTCGTCGAACCCCGGGTCCGTCGGCTGCTCCGGCGCGCGGGGGATGGGAGGCACGGGCACGTGAATGTGACGCAGGCGCGGGGCGACCTCGGTCAGCGTCTCCAGCGGCTCGTCGTTGTGAAAGACGTGGAACCAGTCGGCCAGCGTCCACACGCGTGGATGCCCGCTCTGGCGGGCCGCCACAAAGCCTTCGACGATGGTGTTGATGGTGTCGCACACGTCGCGCCAGAGGGGTTCGATGACCAGGTCCATGTCGTGATCCGCCGCGATGCCGCCGGCCAGCAGCAGGAAGTCCTGCAGTTGGCCGGGCACCAGGTGATGGTCGAACCCCGGCGGCGTGGAACGGGCGCCGCCGCTACCGAATACGACCAGCCGCGTCCCCAGGTCGCGCATGCGACCCATGGCCGTGGTGACGTAGGCGCGCAGGCCTTCCAGGTCGCGATCCGGTCCCACCACGGGATGGTGCGGCGGGATGAATACGTTGAGGGCCTCGGGCGGCAGGCCGGCGTCCTCGATCTGTCGCTTGATCGGGGCGTAGACGGCCTCGTCGTCATCGGGCCGCAGGTCCACCACGCGCAACTCGGCGTAGTCGTAACCGGCCGCGCGCATGGCCGGCATGTTCTCGATAGGTCCGCAGCAGCCAAATCGCATAGGGCGCGTATCCATTCTCAGGCCGGGCTGCCGGGCATGGTACGCGAGCGCCTGTCTCAACCCGGTGCGACCGCCGCATGACCTACGACGACCAAAGCGAACTGCTGGAGGTCGTGACGCCCGACGGCCGGTCCACGGGACGCCTCTTGCCTCGACTCCGGATTCACCAGGAAGGTCACTGGCATCGCACGCGCACGGTCTGGGTGGTGCTGACCGGCGAACCGGACGGCCCGGCCCTGCTGCTCCAGCAGCGCGGATTCACCAAGGACACCTGGGGCGGCCTGCTGGACGTCAGCAGCGCCGGCCACCTGGCGCCCAACGATCCCGATCCGTGGCGTGAACTGGAGGAAGAGCTGGGCGTGCGGCCCACCGACGGACCGCTCATCCAGCTTGGCACCCGGCGCGTGGAGGGCGCCCATCCCCGCGAAGGCCTGGTGGACCGCGAGCTGCAAGACCTCTGGCTCTGGCTGGCCCCGCTCTCGCTCGAGGACTTGCGCCCGCAGCCCGTCGAAATCGAGGCCCTGCTCAGCCTGGACCTGGCGGTCGTACCCGACCTGGACAATCCCGTCGCTCGCACGCCGGCGCGGCGACTTGACGCAACGACCGGTACCTTGGCGCCCACCGTCATTACGCACCCGAAACTGACGCCAGGCCTCGGCCCCTTCGCCGCGCATCTCGCACAACTGGCCGCGCGCGCCCTGGCGGGCGAACGCGACCTGCGCTACGACCCCCGCTTCGACCTCCGGGCTTAACCCTGACGGGCCGGGCCGCTCGTGGCGACCCGGCCCGCTGGGGGAGGGAGGGGATGTGGATTAGCTGATGGTGATGTCGCTCACGCCGGCTTCGATCTTGATCGTCACCCGGTTGGCGGCGCTCTCGAAGTCGGGGGAGACGTAGCGGTCGCCCTGCTTGGGGAACCGCGACTCGTCGATGTTGAGACTTGAGATTCCGCCCTCGAAGTCGATCTGCGCCGCGACGCCGTCCGGAACCGTGATATCCAGTTCGGCCGCGCCGATGCTGAAGTCGGCCGTCGTACGCCCGGCGTTTGCCGGCAGCACCACGTCAATGTCCGCGGCGCCCCCGTCAACGTTCAGGCTCTGCACATTCAGCTCCCGCAGGTCGAGATTGAGGTCCGATGCTCCCGTCTCAATACGGATATCGGTTGGAATGCCCTCGGCGTGACGCAAGACCCAGCGCGACGATGACGGATCGCCCCGACGCGGTGGGAACTGGAAGCTCCAGTCGCTGTTCAGGCGCACGTCCATCGTGCTCCGGCCTCCCGACCTGCTCACGCTGACGCGCTGTTCCGTCGATTCGGCGATGGACCCCTGGGATCCGCCGGAGAGCAACAGGCCCGATGGGGCGCCGCTTGTGAGCGTGAGGTCGCCCGCGGCCAGCGTCAGATTCAGACGCGCCGACTGCGCGCCGTCGCTCTTCACCGAGATCGACTCGCTGCCGATGGTCAAGCTGGGCGATGCCGAGGGGTTGGCCACGGCCAGGACCCAGGCCGCGGCCAGCGAGCCTGTGACCACCGCCAGCGCCGCCGCGGAGCCGAGCCAGGCGCGCCGCCGGGACAGCACCAGGTTGACGCCCACGGCCACCAGCAGCAGCGGCCACAGCGTCCAGAACTCGCCCCAAAAGCCGTCGGGCAGCACGTTGAAGTTCCAGAGCAACCCGAACAGGCCGAGCAGAATCAGCGCGCCCGCGAATCCGAAGCCGGACTGCCTGGCCAGGGATCTTGAATCGTTCATCACGACCTCCTGGCGTCGGCGACGTGCCGGACGATCATCACCAGGCCAATCCCGATCAGAATCACCGGCCAAAGGTCGCCAACGTCGGCCCAGCCGAACTGGTCCACGAGGAAGATTGAACCGATCAGGATGAGGACGGTTCCTGCCACCAGGCCTCCGTCATCCCGCCGCCGGCGCTTGCGAGCCGGCGCCGAGTCGTCATTGGTGTCGTTTCGAGCCATCACGACCTCCTAGCGCCGCCGGCCGAGGATCAGCGCGCCGCCGATCCCGATCAGAATGAGGGGCCAGAACTGCCAGAAGCTGACCAGGGTGAACTGGTCAACCAGGGCCAGGCCGCCGATGCCGATCAGGATCGCGCCGATGACCAGCGCGCCCTGACCGCGGCGGCGCGCCGCCGCCCGCTTGCGCCGGACGCTTCGCCGCGAGCTCCGACGCTCCCGCCGCGCCTGGCGCCGCCGCTCACGCGGGGCTTCGGCCAAGGGCGCGTCGGAAGTGGCCGCGCTCGTTGCGCTTGCCGCTGCGACCGCACCGCCGTCGGTCTTGGGCTCGGTTTCTTCGTCCGCCGCGTCCTCGCTCTGGTCGTCGGAGGTCTCCGAGGATTCCGTGGCGTCCGACTCGTCGTCGGCAGGCCCGGCCTTGTCCTCCTCGTCGAGGTCGTCCTCCTCGTCATCCTCATACGCTTCGTCATCGTCCGGCGGAGACGGCATGATGATCGCCATCACGAAGTAGGCGACGAGCAGCAAGCCGCCTGTGAAGAGGGCGCCCAGAACCCACAGCAGCCGGATGATGACCGGGTCGACGTCGAAATACTCCGCCATCCCGCCGGCCACGCCCGTGAGCATTCGATCCGAGTGGCTGCGGGTCAGCCGGTTTTCCATGACAGGTCCTTTCCGTGGTCGTAAATCGATTGCAAGGCCACGTTAAGCCGTGAGCGGCGCCCCGCCATCGCCCCAAGGCCGTAATTTTCGGCCCGCTGGATCGGCCAAAAGGACTAGACGCTCCGGGCCGGACGGCCCCACGGCGCAACCGCCGGAAACCGTGCGCCTGCACGTCTTCCTGGCCCGCGCGGGCGCCGGTTCGCGCCGCGCCATGGAGGCGGCCATCCTCGCTGGCCGTGTCCAGGTCGACGGTCAGGTCGTGAACACCCTTGGCCAGCGGATCGAGCCATCGCGTGTGGAAGTCCGCCTGGACGGCCGGCCGGTCGATCGGACTCCCGAGTGCCGCCTGGTGGTCGCCGTCCACAAACCGCCCGGCGTCATTTCAACCGCGCGCGATCCGGAGGGACGCCCCACCGTCCTGGACCTGCTGCCGGCGGACCTGCGGGAGGTGCGGCTCTACCCGGTCGGACGCCTGGACGCGCCCTCCACGGGCCTGGTGCTCCTCACCAACGACGGCGACTTGGCCGAACGCCTGATGCACCCACGCTACGGCCACGAGCGCGAGTACGCGGCGGAGGTGCGCGGCAACCCGCCCCGCGACCTGGCGAAGCGCTTCGCCGAAGGCATCTCCATCGGCGACCCGCGTCCGGCCCGCGCGGAGGTCCGCAATCTGCGCCAGCACCGCGGCGGCGCCACGCTCCGCCTGGTCCTGCGCGAAGGCCGCTACCGCCAGATTCGCCGCATGCTCAGCGCCGTGGGCACGAAGGTCGTGACCCTGCGACGACTGCGCATCGCCACCGTCCGCCTCGGCGGACTGGCGCCCGGCGCGGCGCGGGTGCTCACCGCCAACCAGTGCGCCGAGCTTCAAGCCGCGGTGGCTAGTCCCCCGTCAGCTTCCGCCGCTGATCCGCGGTAAGCGACCAGCCCACCGCGCCCACGGCTTCGTCCACCCGCTCCACCCGGTCGGTCTTGGGAATCGCCATCACGCCGGGCCGATCGATCACCCAGTTCAGCAGCACCTGGGCCGGCGTCTTGCCTACCTCGGCCGCGACCTCGTCCAGCCGCTCCAGCGCCGGGTCGCCGAACATCCCCTTTACTAGCGGGCTGAAGCCGATCACGGTGATCCCGTGCTCCTGGCAGTACGGCAGCACGGCGTCCTCGATCTGGCGGGCCGCCACGCTGTAGCGCACCTGGTTCGCGACCAGGGGCACGTCGCCCAGCGCGTCCTGCGCCTCCTGCATGTCATCCACCGAGTAGTTGCTCACGCCCACAAAGCGCACCTTGCCGTCGGCGACCAATCGGCGCATGGCCCGCATGGTTTCCGGGATTGGGATGTCGGGGTTCGGGTGGTGCACTTGGTACAGGTCGATCCGGTCGGTCGCCAGCCGCTCCAGGCTGGCGTCGGCGTGAGACAGCACGTCGTCATAGGCCAGGTTGGCGGGCGAGACCTTGGTGGCGATGAAGTACTCGTCGCGCAGGTCCCCGATGTCTTTCGCCACCTGCGCTTCCGTGCCGTAGGCCTCGGCCGTGTCCACAAAGGCCGCGCCCAGTTCGTGCGCCCGGCGCAGCACGCCCGCGCCGCCCCGGTACTGCCAGGCGCCAAACCCGATCTTGGGAATCTGTGTCGTCGTTCGTCCGAGGGGCAGGTACTCCATGGTGCGCTCGCGTGCGGGCTGTCGCTTAGGACTATGGCGGCGGCCGCCAGCCCTGTCGAGTGCCCGACGGACCTGTGGGAAACTGCCCGCCCACGCCTCCATCCGGAATGCCCATGCCGCCGCGCGCGCCAATTGGCGGGGTGCCGCTGTTCGATTCGGCCGAAGGCGTCACGCTCCTCAGCCCCGAGGTCGACGCTCCCGGCTACTGGGTCGGCGCGCCCGCGCTCTGGCTGGACGAGGACGCGCTTTACCTGAGCGTCCGCTGGCGCCGCCCGCTGGACCAGGGCCGCGGCTGGAAGTCCGAGATCTACCGGCTGCGCGACATCGCCACGCTCGAACCGGTCTGGGCCTGCACCGCTGAGCAGTTCGCGACCGAATCCATCGAGCGCTGCGCCCTCGTGCGCGTCCCCGGCGGCGCCTGGCGCTACTACGTCAGCTACCTGGATCCCGCCGACCGCCGCTGGCGCATCGACCTGCTGGAAGCCGACGAACTCGCCGCCCTCAATCCCGCCCGGCGCATCCCGGTGCTGGATGCCGCCAACACCTTTTCGGAAGGCGTCAAGGACCCCGTGGTGCTGCTGCTGGACGGCCTGTTCTACCTGTTCGCCGGCTACGGCCCGCGCGACCGCGTGGCCGACGGCGCCACGCCCGAACAGTTGCACGGCACCGGCAACGTCTTCACCACCGGGCTGGTGGAACACCCCACCGGCCTCTGGGTCTCGGCCGACGGCCGCCGCTTCGGCTTCGAGCGCGACATCGTCACCCCCGGCAAAGGCTGGGACGCCAACGTCACCCGCGTCAGCACCGTCATGCCCACCGACGCCGGCTTCCTGATCTATTACGACGGCCGCACCACCAAGGGCGACGTGTACGAAGACCGCACCGGCATGGTCTTCTCGCAGGACCTCGGCACCACCATGCGCCACTCCAACGACGGCCCACTGCTGCAGGGCCACGCCGGAGCCCGCTGCCTGCGCTATCTGGACTACGCCGTCCTGGGCGATTCACTGTTCTATGTGTACGAGACCTCCACGGCCAACGGCGCTCACGAGGTCCGCGCCAGCCGCGTCCGGCTCCAATAGCGGGCTTCAAGTGAACCGCGCACGGTGCCCGATCCGAGCGGCCCACGTAAACTAGCCGCGGCTTCTGCCGGCTGTCGGTAGCGGCCTGGCACCCCAGACCGCGTGAGGCTCTGTTGCAGCACAAGCAAACGAGGCTGACCTGATGGACATTGGACAAATCGTCCAGGACATCGTGAAGGACCCGGCCGCGCTCGGGCAGATCATCCTGTTCGACCTGATCCTCAGCGGCGACAACGCGGTGGTCATCGGCGTGGTCGCCAGCCGCTTGCAGGGGCGCCAACGGCGCTATGCCATCATCATCGGGGCCGGCGGCGCCGTGGTGTTGCGCATCGCGCTGGCCTCCATCGCCACCCTTCTCCTGCAGGCGCCGGCCATTTCGTTGATCGGGGGCCTGGCCCTGTTCTGGGTCGCCTGGCGGCTGCTGAAGCCCGAGGGCGACGAGGAGCACGAGGCCGCCACCACCTTCCCGGAGGCCATTCGCCTGATCATCCTGGCCGACGTGGTCATGAGCCTGGACAACGTGCTGACCGTCGCGGGCACGGCCCACGGCAACATTCCGCTGCTGGTCTTCGGCCTGGCGTTGTCGATCCCGCTGCTGTTCGTCGGTGCCGGCCTGATCGCGCTGGCCACCGAAAAGGCGCCGATCATCATCTACATCGGCAGCGCGCTCATCTTCCGCATCGCCGTCGTGCTGATCGTGGACGACAAGCTGGTGCACGACTTCCTGACGCCCAGCCTCTGGTTCGAGCACGTGATTCCATGGGCCGTGGCGTTTGGCGGTCCCGCCCTCTACGTCGCGCTGGCCCGCCGGGCGGGTCGTTCCATCGTTCCGTTCTGGACCAACCCGTTCGCTAAAGAGGCCTGACGGGTTGGGCGGTGTGCCCGGCGCTTAGGGCCGGTCGGAGCCGCCGCCCTCACGTGGGGGAACCCGATACTCGGGAGAGGACTCGGCCGCGGTAGCGGGCTGCTGCTCACCTGAAACCGGAGCGGCGTCGGGCGTCCCCGGCAGCGAACCGCGGGTAAGCAGCAGGACGTCCAGCCGCGCGTTGATTGCGTTGGCGTCGGCGTGCTGGCGGTCGCTCAGGCGCTCGATACTGGCGCTGGTATCGACCCGCACCGCGCTGACTTCACGGTGGAACTCGTCTCGCACCGCCGCGATGTCGCCCTTCAGTTCGTCGCGCATCGCCCGCATTTCCGCGCGCAGGCTCACCTCAAGGTGGTCGATGCGACGGTTGGTGTCGCTCCAGAGTTTGAGCATCACGCCCAACACCACACCAAGCATCACCGCCCCCGTGCCAAGAGTCGTTCCGATGATGGTCCAGGCCTCAACGCTCAGGGAAGGGCGCTCCAACGATGGGACGGGCGGCTGATTTCAACGTACCACGTGCCGGCGCAACCAGCGGCGGCGTGGCCTTCAGGTCTGGCGTCTGGGCGGCCCGCTCCGGGCGAACGTGCGACGATGGCGCGCCCACCCCACCCCCGAGGTCCCCATGTACAAACTCCTGCACACCCGCATCCGCGTCAGCGACCTGGAACAGTCGATCCGCTTCTACGAGGACAACCTCGGCTTCAAGGTCTTCAGCCGCTCCGAGCGCTCGCCCCACGGCAACCAGATCGTCCACCTGGAACTGCCGGGCAACGACCACACCATCGAACTCACCTACTCGGCGGACTACGACCTCAACGTCCCCGAAGACCTCATGCACTTCGCTATCGGCGTGCCCGATCTGATCGCCTTCTGCGATGAGCTGGAAGGCAAGGGCCTGGAAATCTGGCCCGACCACTGGCGCGAAAGCTTCCCCACCGGCCTCAAGATGGCCTTCGTCGACGACCCCGACGGCTACGAAATCGAATTGCTGGAGCGCTAGGGCGCACGGAAGGCCATCGGACGTCTCGCTCTGAAGGCGCGGCGGCGCGGACTACTCGAAGACCTCGAAGCCTTCGGCCTGAAAGTCCGCGTCATAGGCCAGCGCGGCGGTCGACCGGTACTTGCGCATCACAACAAAGCTCATGCAGTCCACCAGGCTCAGGCCCCGCCGGTTGCGCTGCTCGAACAGCGCCACGGCCTCGGCGTGGTCGTCCGGCGTGACCCAGTGCAGCGTGAAGTTCTGCGCGTCGGATAGAAAGGCGCGAGCGCTGGGCATGCCCAGGCGACGCTGCAAGAGCGCGACGGTCTCGATCAGCACGTAGTTGTGCGTCAGCAGCGGCTGGCCGCTGGTCACGACGCGCTGCATGGCCCGCACGGCGCGGGCGTGGTGCAGATCGTTGACGTCCGCCAGGGCGAGCGCGGCCGACGTGTCAAAGAAGATCAGCCGCCAAAGTCCTCCGCCAGCGCCTCGTCGTGACGCTCCGACAGCGGCTGCGGACCGTCAGGCTGCGAGCGGCCCGAGCCAATGAAGCTGAAGCTCTCCAGCGAGTCCGGCCGCTTGGTGGGCGAGACCACATATTGCGCCACCGCTTCGCGGACGACTGCGGACATGGACTTGCCCTCCGCAAAGGCGCGCTGCTTCGCTAATTCGTACAGCGGCTCGTCCAACTGGATTTGCGTGCGCCGCATGCCTCCGGCTCCGTGCAATCAACCATGACAGTATGCCAGCATGCTGTCATGGTGGCAATTCGGCCGACGCCGACGGCTCAGCCTCCGGGGATGTACAGGCTCCGGTCCGCCACCGGCACCTCCACCCGCGCCCCGCCGGCCAGGTGCGAGTGCGCAATCGCGAACTGCACTTCCACCGACTGCATGGTCACGTCAATGTTCCCGCGCGTCGGCTCGCCGGTTTCCAGCGAGTTGATCAGGTCGCGGATGGTGTTGACGGTGGGCGGTTCGCCCTGCGCGTAGAGCTTGCGCGTGGTGACGTCGTCGGGGTTGGAGCCGAGGCTGTGGCGGATTTCGAACATCAGACCGTTATCCAGCGAGTAGGCCCGGCCCTCGCTGCCCAGCACGTGCACGTCCAGGAACCCGCGATGCGGGATGAAGTAGCCCACGGCCCCGTTGGCGTAGCCGACCTGGAAGTGACCGACGTACGGATCCGCGACCTCCCAGCCCGGCGAGGGCAGGTAGCGGTGGTTCTCGGCGTCGTATTCCGGGTGCGCGCGTCGCGGCTCGGGGTCGAACGGGTCGCCGGCCTCGATCAAGCGGCCGCTCACCCACTGCGGCTGCGGGTCGCCCAGCAGCATTGAGACCAGGTCCAGCGTGTGCGGGTGGTGCTTGATGAGGTCGGTGTAGGTCAGCATCAGCACGGCCCCGGGTTCGCCGATCTCGCCGGCGGCGATTGCGTCCGCCAGCAACCGAAAGCCCACGTTGTGGCGGCGCATGGCGCCCCAGTTGAACGCCACGCCGTTGCGCGTCATCGCATCCCGGATCCGGTCCGCCTCGGCCAGCGAGGCGCACAGCCCCTTCTCGCTGTAGATGGCCCTTACGCCGTGCTCGGCGCAATAGATCAGCGGCTCGGCCCGCGCGAACGAGGGCGTGGTGACGCTGACGATGTCCGGCTGCTCCTTGTCGATCATCTCGCGGTAGTCGAGATAGGTGTTGGCGATCCCGAACCGCTCGCTGAATCGCTGCAGGCGCTCGGCCCCGCGGTTGGCCACGGCCACCACCTCGGTCTCCTCGATGTACTGGTAGCCCGAGAAGTGCCCGTAGGGGAGGTTCGGGTCCCCAAGCGGTATCTCGTCCTCAATCAACCCGCCCATGCGGCCCGTTCCAATAATCGCGACCCGGTACTTGCCTGCCATCAGCCCACCTCCCTGCCCACCGCCGCGCCATGCTCACCCAGCCGTCCCGCGGCGGCAACCTGCCGGGCGACGGTCCATTCGGCACAATCGCGGCGACTCCGACTCGCTGGACTCAAATTCATGACCAAATCGACCATCCTTCGCCAGAAGCTGGCCGGCGACGAGATCATCGTGCTGCCGGGCGCCTACGACGCTCTGTCCGCCAAGTTGATCGAGCAGGCCGGCTTCACGCAGTTCTTCACCACCGGCTTCGGGCTGGCCGCCAGCACCTTGGGCGAGCCGGACATCGGCCTGCTGACCCAGACCGAGACGCTGGACCGCGCCCGCCGCATCGCCCACACCGTGGACATTCCGCTGGTGGCCGACATGGACACCGGCTACGGCAACCCCATCAACGTGATTCGCACCGTCCGCGAGTGCGTCCAGGCCGGCATCGCCGGGATCATCCTGGAAGATCAGGAGTGGCCCAAGCGCTGCGGCCACCTGGAAGGCAAGCGCGTGGTGCCGGCCGATGATCACGTGCAGAAGCTGCGCGCGGCCGTCCACGCCCGCGGCGACGACGACCTGGTCATCATCGCCCGCACCGACGCCCGCGCCGTCAACGGGTTGGACGACGCCATAACTCGCAGCCATGCCAACGTTGAGGCCGGCGCCGACGTTGTCTTCATTGAAGCTCCGCGATCTCTGGATGAACTGCGAGCCGTCCGCGCGGCCTTCGACGACGAGATTCCCCTCTTCGCCAACATGATCGAGGACGGCGTCACGCCCTTCCTGTCGGCGTCGGAACTCCAAGACCTGGGCTACATGATGGTCGTCTACCCGCTCTCCGGCCTCTTCGCGGCCACGGCCGCCCTGCAGCGCACCTACGCGGCGCTTGTGGCTGATGGCACCACCGCCTCGGCCGGGCCAATGGCGGGGCTGGAGGAGTTCAAGGACATCATCGGCGTACCCGCCTACGGGGATCTGGAGCGCGAATTCGTCAGCGCGGACTAGGTCAGGTCGGGCCTTGGCCTTCGCGCGCTCGGTGGGACATTTCACGAACCGGCGGCTCAGGCCCGACTACCGTGGTTTAGGGTGGCCGGTGCGGTCGACGCTGTGATGTCACGGATTGCATCTCGGACAACAAGGTCTGACTAGGCTGCCCGCCGCAGCAACACGGTCAACAGCACCTCCGTATCGGGCGGAACGGAAGGACGCGCTTTGAGAATCTCCGGTACAACACGCAAGCGGACGGCCGCTGTCGGAATCCTGGCTCTGGTCATCACGGTGGGCCTGGCCTGCGGCGAGCCTGCCTCCGCGCCGGCCGCCACCCCTACGGCCGTTACTGAAACGACCAGCGCCCCATCGCCGACGTCGGCGCCCCGCACGCCCACGCCAACCGCGGAATCGACGCCACCATCCACGCCTACACCGGTACCCACGCCAACCGCCACGCCGCCGAGCACGCCAACCCCAACCGCCACGCCGACGCCCGAGCCCACGCCGACCGCGACACCTACGCCTGAAGTTGCTGTGGCCGGCGTCGGAATCGACTGGGAGCCTTGTGAATCCAGCCGCGCCTTTGAGTGCGCATTCCTGGAAGTCCCGGCGGACTACCGCGACCCGGAGGCCGGCACCCTGAGCATCGCGCTCAACGTGCATCGCGCCAGGCAGCCCGATGCACGCGTCGGCTACCTCCTGGTCAACCCGGGAGGCCCCGGCGAGAGTGGCATCAATCTGGTCGAAGCCATCCGGTCCGGTTTCCTCCCGTTTGCTCCCGAGCTTGTGCGGCGCTTCGACATCGTCGGGTTCGACCCGCGCGGCGTCGGGGCATCCGAGCCCGACTTCAGATGCGGCGATCCAGGCGAGCGGCTTGACCTGCTTCGCTCCATCGACCCGCCGGTCGACACGCCTGCAGAGATTGCGGCCGGTGAGGCTGCCGCCAACCTCTGTATCGAGTCGATGGGTTCGGTTGGCAGCGTGCTGCACACCGCCTACGTGGCGCGAGATATGGACGAGATTCGCAAGGCCCTGGGGGTCGAGCAGGTCTCCTATCTGGGCTTCTCCTACGGATCCGCGCTGGGAGTCTGGTTCGCCACGCTCTTCCCGGAGTCGGTCCGCGCAATGGTCATCGACGCGGCGGACAACCCGGTCGATGCCGAAGCCGACCGGCAAGGGCGGGTGGCCGACGCAATCGAGGAGACGGCGCCGATCGCCAACTTGCTCGAGCAGGCGCTCACGGCGTGCGACAGCGCTGAGTGCCCGATCTATAACAACGGCGATCCGCTGGGCTATTTCCGGGACGCCTCCAGGAAACTGCATCTTGTCAATGAAGCTGCGGGCAACCATCCCGACGCAGCCTGGTTTGCGGTGGTTTCGGCCCTCTATGCGGAGTTTCTGTGGCCGGTTCTCTGGGAAGCTCTTTACTGGCTCAATGAACTGGACAACCCGTCGATTCTGCTCAAGCTCGCCGAGTTTCAGTGGGAAGACGACGGCCCGCTCGTGGCTCGGGTACCCGGTCACGTCAACTGCCTCGACAGCTGGACGCTCTTTCCGGAGCTTGACCGCGCGACCCGGCTGGGAGACGGCGAGGCCTACGATGCCGTCCTGGAAGTGGAGTTTCCGCTGCTCGCGCTGCTGGGCCAGCCACTGGCTTCCGCCTGTCCGTTCTACGACCAGTTCGCGCCGGAACCGCTTGCCGGGCCGCTCGATGGCGGCGGCGTGCCGATCCTGGTGATTGGCAACCATGGTGACCCGGTAACGCCGTTCATCGAATCGGAAGAGTTGATCACGGAGCAGCTCACCAACGGGTACCTGGTGGAGGTCCACCACGCCACGCACGGCGTGTATCCCGACAACTCCTGCGTGAACGACTACGTGCATCGCGTGCTGATCGACGGCGAGTACCCGGAGGAACGGCGAGTCGCCTGCGAGCGCGAGGATCCACCGCGCCCGTTCTAGGCGGCAGCCGAGCGCTCAGAGGCGGCCCGATCAGTCGGGATCAGCCGCGCTGACAGGCCGCGACAAAGTCCTGCGAGTCGGCCGTGAACACCCACCGTTCCAGGTCGTGCAGCACGGCGCTGGTGATCTGCAGGCCGTCATAGGTCTCGCGCGTCTCGATCCCGCTGGTGCAGTCGCGCAGCAGGATGGGCGCATAGCCGCGGTCGCGCATCGCGTGCATCCCGTAGTCGCGGAACCGCACGCAGATGTTCGTCGCAAACCCCACGTAAATCAGGTGCACCAGCCGGAGGTCGCGAAGCGCCCGCTGCAACTGGTCGCCGGTGGCGATCACGATGTCGTCAGGCTCGGGCGCGACCGCCTGGTGAATGGTGCGGAAGCGGTGCCAGCGCTCGGGCGGCTTGCCCGCGCTGTCCGGCGGCAGTTCGCCCGGCGCGCGCCGTAGTGACTCGTACGGTCCGGCCAGGGCGCGGTAGGCCGGCGGCGGCCAGCCGTCGTCGGGCTCGGGCGACGGATGCAAGTCCTCCACGCTGGCCCAGCGCGTCCACTGCGGATAGGTGGCCGCAATGGCCGGCGACGGCGCGTAGATCGGCGTGATTCCCGCCGCCCGCGCGGCGTCCAGCACCGGCCGGATACGCTGCACCGTGATGTCGCTGGTACGCGCGCGGTGGGTCGCGATCGGATGCTCGCCCCAGGTATCCACCAGGATCAGGGCCGTCTCCGCCGGGTCCAGGTCGGCCCGCAGTTCGGTGGGGACGATGTTGGCCTCCACATTGTCGGCGGGGCCGGTGCTGTGCATCGCCTGGTAGCGCAGCGTCAGTTGCATGGGAGCGGTCCTCGGACGCAATCGGGGCGAGCATACGTCCGCCTGCCTGTTCGTATTTTGTTTGGTATCCTTGGCGTCCCTCCGAACCTGCCCAACTGCCAGCCATGAGCGACGCCTCGATCCGCTTCGTCCACTTCGCGGACGTCCACCTGGGCTTCCGCCAGTACGGGCTGTCCGAGCGCGCCGCCGACTTCGTCCGAGCCTTCGACGACGCGGTGGCCTACTGCCTGCGCGTCGCGCCGGACTTCGTGGTCATCGCCGGCGACCTCTTCGACTCCAAGTCCATCGAGCCGTCCACCTACGCCGCCGCCGACATCGCCCTGGAGCGCCTGGCCCGCGCCGGTATCCCGGTCGTCGCCAACGAGGGCAACCACGAGCGCTGGTTCCGGCGCGGCGAGCGCTCCTGGCTCTGGCAGTTGAGCCGCCACGGCCGCCTGCGCCTGCTCCGACAGTTCGACCCGCTCACCGGCGAGCTGCAGGCCCGGCCCTGGACCAGCGAGCGCGGCTTCGGCGCCTACACCGACATCGGCGCCGCCCGCGTCTTCGGCGTGGAGTACCTGGGCGCGCGGTTGGCGGCGCATCTCCCTGAAATCGGCGCGTCGCTTTCCGCCGTGCCCGCCGGCGGCCAGCGCGCCGTGATTGGCCTCCTGCACACCGGCGTGGACGAAGCTGTCCACCTGGGCGTGGGCGGGGTGACGCTCGATGACCTCGCCCCAATCCGCGCCTACACCGACTACCTGGCCCTGGGCCACGTGCACTACGAATACCACCTGCCCCAGCGCAACCCCTGGATCTTCAACCCCGGCGCGCTCGAAGCCCACAACATCCTGGAAGGCCTGATCGGCGAGCCCAGCGAGGGCGAAGGCCGGGCCAGGGGCCTCTACGACGTGACCATTCGCCCCGGCCAAAAGGCCGAGATTGACGCTCGCTTCAGGGACGACGTCATCACCCGTCGCCCGTTCCGGCGCTGGAGCGTCGATGCCAGCGAGGCCGCCGACTTCGACCAACTCTGCTCACAGGTCCAGCAAGACGTGTCGGGCCGCCTCGAACTATTCAACGAACCGCCGGTAATCGAGCTGCGGCTGACCGGCCGCCTGCGCTTCGAGCGCATCCACCTGGACACCGAACGCCTGGCCCAAATCGTGCACGCGGCCTTCCAGCCCTTGCACGTGCGCGTAACCCTGCAACTGGCCGGTGACCGGCGCCGAAGCGCCGCCGCCCGCTACGGAACCAACGTGCGCGCCATCGAACGCGAGGTGCTGGAGCAACTGATCAGGGAATCGCCGCACGCCGACGAGGCCGAGGCGCTCACCGCCGCCGCGCTGGACCTGAAGGCCGCGGCCCTGGAAGGCCAATCGCCGGAGGCGCTGGCCCAACACCTGGAACGGCGGCTCGGCTGACGTGTTCGTACACGAGGTCGCGCTCCGCAACGTCAAGAGCTTTGTCGAGGCCACGGTCAGGTTCCAACCCGGCCTCACCGCCGTCGTCGGCCCCAACGGCGCCGGCAAGACCACCCTGCTGGAGGCCATCGGCTACGGCCTGTTCGGCTTCATGCCGCACCGGCCGCAGGTGCGCTTCATGCGCCACGGCACGACGGAAGCCGCCGTCCAGGTGGAATTCACCTCGCCGCGCGACGGCCGCGTCTACCGCGTGGAACGCACCATGCGCCGCCCCCGCTCGCGCGCCACCGGCAAGCTGGCCGACAACGCCGCCACGACCGTTTCGCTCTTCGACGTCGAGCTGAACCGCTCCATCGACCAGCCGGCCGCCGAACTGGAAGCCTGGCTGGCCGGCCAGCTGGGCGTGGAGGGCCTCAGCAGTCCCGCCGATGTCTTCGAACACGTCGTCGGCGTGCCCCAGGGCCGCCTCACCGCCGATTTCCTGGACTCCCCCCGCCTGCGCAAGGCCCGCTTCGACCCCATCCTGCGCACCGCCGAGTACCAGCAGGCCGCCGACCTCCTGCGCCGCCTGACGCAGCACTACGCGACTGCCCGCCACGAGCTCCAGGTCACCGCATCCAACCTGGAAGGCCGTCTCGCCGCCGAACCGGAACTGCTGGCTCGCCTGTCCGCGGCGCGGCAGGCACTTGAACAGACTCACGCGGCGGAGCGACAGGCGGCCGTCCAGCTGAAAGCCGCGACCGCGGATCTGGCGGCGCAGGACGCGCGGCGCGAGACCGTTGAAGCCGCCGAGCGGGCGCACGCGGCCGCCGTCGATCGTCGCCGGCAGGCGGCGGCGCAGCACGCGCGTACCAACGCGGCCGTGCGGGAGGCTCGTCGCGCGGCGACTGTGTTTGCCGAGACTCGGCTGGCCCACGTGGCATATCAATCGGCGCAGGCGCGGGCCGCGGACCTCCAGCCCGTCGAGCTCCGAGCGCGCGACCTGCACCTGGAACGCGCTCGTCGGGCCGCCCACCTGGACCGGGCCCGGGACGACCTGGCGGAAACCTGCCGGGAAGTTGGAAAGCCCGCGGCCCTGGCCGTGGCCGAAGTCGAGCCCGATGGGGACCCGGAAGCGCGATTCCGCCAGGTGCGGACCGCCTTCCGGCATGCGGTCGAGAAGGCGCGCGAGCGCAAGGCCAGCGCCGAAACCTCGTTCCGCCAGGCCTGCGAAGACACGCGCGCCCTGCACACCCGCTGGATGCGCGAACGCGAAACCGTGGTGCAGGCCTACGACCAGGGACGCCGGAGACTCAGGCAATTGGAGGCTCGCGCCGAGGTCGCCGCCGAACTGCCTGACCGCCGAACGTTGCTGGAGCGGCGGCGCCGGGAGCGAGCCACCGTTGAAGCGCTGCTGGAAGCTGACCGCCACGCCCAGCGCCTGCTCACCGACACCCGCACCTGCCCGTTCTTCATGGACGTCTGCCGCAACCTGGAAACCATCCCCGACGTGGCCGGCGTCTTCCGCCGGCAGGCGACCGAACGCGAACGCACGCTTGCGGATCTTCAGGCAGCCATCGCCGACGCGGAACGCGCGGTCGCCGCGGCGGAGCATGCCGAAACCGAGGCCCGCCAGGCCGCCGTCGCCCGCGAACGCCAGGCCGTGCTGCACCGCAACCTGGATTCGGCCGACGTCGACATCGCCGCCGCCACCGCGCTGCTGGACGCGCTGGACACTCGGAATGCGGGCGAACTCGCCGCGTTGGCGGACGGCCAGCCTCCCGCCTCAAGTGCTTGGGAAGTGCTGGCGCCGTCGGCTCGGCGCGCCGCGAATGCGCTGGCTGAACTGGCGTCCACGAGGGAGCCGGCGTCAAGCGCCGCCGGTACCGAGCTCCTGGCCGTCGCCCGCAACCGCGCGGCCGCATCCGCGAGTGCGCTACATCAGACTGAGGCCGAACTAGAGGCCCTTCGCGACGACCTGAAAACCCTGGCTGACGCGCGATCGGCCCTGGACGACAACGCCGAGGCGCATACCCGCTTCCTTCAGCACGAAGTCGTGGCCGGGCAGCTTCAGTCCCGAATCGCCGAGCTTGAATCGGCCGGCGAGGCTGACGCGCAGGCTGAATTGGACCTGACCACCGCGCAATCGGACTTGACATCAGCACGAGCCGAGTTCGACTCGAAGGCGCTACTGAAGGCTCGCCAAGCCCGAGACGCCGCCCTGGGCCTCGCCCGCCAGCTGGCTGAACGTGCGGCCCGCATGCAGGCCGATGTGGAACGCCTCACCTCCGACGTGGAAGCCCTCCGCCAGGTGCGCGCGGACCTGGAATCCGCGCAGGCCGGCATCGTCCGCGTCACGCGGTTCGAGGACCGCACCGAGTTCATCCGCCGCCTGCTGCGCCAGGCCGGGCCCCGGGTCACGGAGATCCTGCTGGCCAGCGTCTCCGACAGCGCCGACGAGATCTACAGCGACATCATGGGCGCCCCCGGCGGACGCCTGCGCTGGGCGGCCGACTACGACATCGTGCTGGGCCGGTCAGGACTGGAACGCCGCTTCGGCCAGCTCTCCGGCGGCGAGCAGATGGCCGCCGCCCTGGCCGTCCGCCTGGCCCTGCTCCGCGACCTGCTGAACCTGGACATCGCCTTCTTCGACGAACCCACCCAGCACCTGGACGCCGAACGCCGCGAAAACCTGGCCCAGCAAATCCTCGCCGTCCGCGGCTTCAGCCAGCTCGTCGTCATCTCCCACGACGACACCTTCGAACGCCACATCGACAACATCATCCGAGTCACCCACACCACCCAGGCCAGCACCGTCGAAGTGGGCTAGCGGCCGGACCTGCCTAGACTGGGAGCCACGGCCACGACTGCTAGCTCCAAGACCACCGGCCCGCCATGAAGCGCAAACTGACAATCACCCTGGACGATGCCCTGGCTTCCAAGGCCGAGCGCTTGGCGCGCTCGCGCGGGCTGTCGCTCTCAGCGCTGATCGAATCGGTACTTCGAGAATCCCTTGGTGCCGATGGCCCATCGTTCGCCGCCCGCTGGCGCGGCCGTTTCCGCCCCGCCAACCGCAACGACCCGCGCTACAAAGCACTCGCCCGTAAATACCTGTCTTGAACAACCTGGGTCCGCGGGAGGGTACGCCTGCCTACCCTCAGGAGTTACTGAGCCAGTGAACGGTCGAATCGGATCCGAATGCTCCGTGGTCCAGGGCCTGGGCACTGTCGCAGTGGCCGGGATGCACGCCCCCGAGTCTCCGGCTGGTTACCCGTCAACCGCTTGACTGGACTGTCCTGCTCATCTACTATTTGTGCCTGCGGCTCCACAACACGCCGCGCAATTGAACATCCCATCATGGGAGCTTGGGGGCCTAATGGCCCCCTTCTTTTGTTTCTCTAGGAAGGCCACGCGCGTGCCCCTAAAGACGGCGGTGTTCGTTGACGGGGCTAATTTTCGAGCAAACCTACGGAGCTTTTCGTTTTCATCGGGTTCTCCCACTGATACCCGAAGATACAGGCTCGAAGAGCGCCACTTCGACTGGAAGAGCTTCTACGACGGAGTGATCGCTAGATTCGACCAAACTACAGGGTGGCAACATCAACTCATCCGAGTTCACTGGTATAACGCTGCGAGCATTTCCCCTTGGATCTCTTCTGAGGCACAACGAGTAAAGTTGGCCCAACGGGTAGTAAGCCGGCATCCTGAGATTAGAGGACTTACAACTCAGAAGGTTATTGATTTGGCTCATAGCTGGTACACAGGCGAACGAAATTACTTTGAGAGACTGCGGGAGAATGTGTTCGAGAACATCCAAAGGCACACAGACTTTCTAGAATTCAGATACGTGGGTCAGTATCAAGTCCATCCCTTGCGAGCGCACCGAATTGAGCAGTTCCAAAACGGAGAGATCAGGTACCTGGGAGTTCAAGTCGGTGAAAAGGGTGTTGATACGGGCATAGCTGTTGACATGATCGCTAAGATGTCCCACTACGATGCGGCAATCTTGGTTAGCGGAGATGCCGACTTTCTACCTGTGGTTGGATATCTGAAAGACAGCCTCAAATACGTGTATCAGTTCTCGGTGGCCAAGGGCGTTCCTCCGTCGATTCGGTATCTTTCCCCCTATCTGCGAGGAAAGGTCGATTGCTTTGCGTCTTACGACGAAGTGGAGCTCTTGAGTCAGCACTTGAATAGAACCAGCGGGATTCCTCCGGCGATTCTTGCCGCTATCGACTCAAGAATCGCGGAGCTCTCAGAATTGAAGGAGAGTCGGTCAGGGAATTGACCGAAGGGAACACAGCGGAAGAATAGGGAGTTGCTGGAGCTGGGTCGCACCTGAACTCGTCTTCCATCTAGAGCCTTAGGACTGGTACATGGATGAAGTGGCTGACAGGAACCGGCGTCAGGAACGCAAGCTGCTACGTTGACCGGTCCGAGGCTTCAAACCTGAATGCGGCGGATGCGGCGTTGAATTGAGGGACCGTACTCTCCAGATGGCCTTCAACGGCCTCCCGGATATTCGCCAGCGCCTCGTCCTTCGTCCGCCCTGGCTGTGACACCCCGGCAGCGTGGGACAACTCGACACCGTCCAACCATCTTCGTCGGCCTCAAAGACCACGTCTAGCTTCAGCGCTCCATCGCCCGCTTCGCCGACAACCGTCGTCACGAGGCGGCCCCAACCAATTCCACCTTGAGCCGCTTGCCCAGCGCGGCGGCCGCCTTCTGCAGCGTGAGCAGGGTGACCGACGGGTTGTCGGGATCGAGCAGACGATCCAGCGCGGCCCGGCTGGTGTGCATGCGCCGCGCCATCTCGGCTTTGCTCAGCTGCGCGTCGGCCATCGTCTGGCTGATCTGCCACGCCAGAACCCGCTTCACCGCCGCCGCCTCCGCCTCGGCTAGAGTGCCGTCCGCTTCCAGCAGGCCGTCGAGCGTCGATCCCTCGTGAGGATTGGATGCATTCGTCATCGTGCGGCCTCCCAGCCGCGTTCGCGACTCAAGAGAATGTTCGCTGCGGCGGCCAAGGGTATCAAAAATGATACACCCGACTGCCAGCACGAGGTGTCAGCGCGGTCGGATGGCCACTCTTGCGCACAGGTGGTTGCTGTGTCCCGCCAGGAAACACGCGGGACCGATAGCGACAAGATCGCTGCTACTGCGCCTTCACAGCCGCCACCCGCAGCCCCAACCCCAACGCCTGCATGACCTTGAGCACGGTGGCCAACTCCGGGTTGCCGTTGGGAGAGAGGGCCTTGTAAAGGCTCTCACGCCCCAGACCGGCGTCCGTGGCGACCTTCGTCATGCCGCGCGCCCGGGCAATGTCGCCAAGAGCGGCTGCGATCACCGCCGGATCGCCGTCCTCGAAGGCCGCCTCGAGGTAGGCAACGATGTCCTCGTTGCTTTCCAGGTGATCCGCCGCGTCCCATGGACGCGTCTGTGTCGTGGCCATGCCTTAATCCTCCTAGAGCCCTCGCGCCAAGCTGCGAGCCCTTGTGATGTCTCGCGCCTGGCTGCTCTTGTCGCCGCCCGCCAGCAGAATTACCAGCGACTTCCCACGCTGCACGAAATACACGCGATAGCCGGGCCCGTAGCTGATCCGCAGTTCCGAGACGCCCTCGCCGACGGGTCGAACGTCACCGGGATTGCCCAACTCCAGGCGTCGGATGCGGATATCGATTCGCGCCCGCGCCTGCCGATCACGAAGCCTTCGAAACCAGCGCGCATAGACATCGGTCTGTCGAACCTCGACTTGCACACCCGTATTGTATCCCACGGGATACGCACCGCAAGCGGCCCCGCTCGGTGCCAGGAGCTAAGAGCTGGACAGCCTAGTCGGCCTCTACCTCCCGCCACGCCGCCCCCAAATGCTTCTGCACCTTCACCGGCAGTCCCGTCTGGCTGCTTTCGATCGCGGCCGTCACCAGCGCCACCGACTGCAGGTTGTCGATCACGTTCGTCTCCATCGCCTCGCCGCCCTCCAGCCAGCGCACGAACTTCTCGATCAACCACACGTGGCCCCAGAACGGCTGCTGCAGCCAGGGAACGGTGTCGCCATCGCCTTCGGCCTTGATGCGAGCATTGCGCGTCGGGTCGAACGGGAAGCACTCCAAGCGGTCCGATCCGAGGACCAGCGTCGCCCCTTCGCACTCTGCGCGCGTGTTCTCGCGGCCCCAGCCGTCCAGCCCCACGGCGTTCACTTTGGAGCCCTCGTAGGTGGCCCGCACGCCGTTCTCGAACTCCATCGTCACCAGCGCCTGGGCGTCGCCGGCAAATGCGCTCCAGGCAGGATTCCAGGTCCGGGCGTAAATGGTGTCGCACTTCGCGCCGGCCAGGTCCGCCAGGATGTCCAGGTGGTGCACCGACCCCTCCACCAGTAGCGGATCGTCCATCTGGTAACGGAAGCCGAGCCCCCACGCCCCCAGCTGGCGCGCCTCCTGTGTGAACCGGAACACCAGGTAGTTCAAGTCTCCGTAGCGGCCCGATCGCAGGCACTCGCGCATCGTCGTCTTGTACTGGTTGAAGCGATGGCTCATCGTCACCGCCATCTTCCTGCCGGCCTTCGTCACCTTGTCGGCAATCCGCACCGACCCCACCAGCGTGTCCGCGATCGGCTTCTCCGAAAGGATGTGCAGGTCGTGGGCCACCGCCTGGTCAACGATCTCCTCGTGCGAGTACGGCGGCACGACCACGGTGCAGAAATCGGCCGGGTTCTCGTCGAACGCGCGCTGGATGTCCGTGTAGCACTGCGCCTCACCTAGTCCAAGATGCTCCCGGGCGTTCGCCAGCACCTCGGGGTTCGTATCCACCGCGGCCACGACCTCGATCAGCCCCGCCTCAACGTGCGGTGGCAGGAAGTCCCGACACCAGGTCGCCCCCATCCCGCCCGTCCCAACCTGGATCATTCGCAGGGCCATGTGTGCTTCTCCGATGAGCGCCTGTTCGGCGGCGCGCTCGCGAATCCGTTGCCTCGGTCACCACGATAGACGCCTCGCCGCACTCCGCGCAGCGTCCGGCGGAAGCCGAATCCGAGCGCTCGGCGACTGGCGCGCGGCCCCCTACCAGGCCTCGTTCTCCGGCCGCAGCCCCTCGAACTGGTGATACACCGGCGACTCGCCCGGCTCGGTCGCGAACACCGAGTACACGCTGGCCCGCCGCGCCGTCACCCGGATCCGCGTCGGCTCGCCCACCGGTGCCGCCGCCTGCCCAGCCCCGCGCCACTCCACCCGGTGCCCCGTCGCGTCGCCCCGTATCGGCCGGCAGTCCGCCGCGGTAAACCCCGGCAACGGCCGCGCCTCCTCGTCCAGCAGTTCCACCCTGACTTCGCCATCGCCCGCCGTCCGCGCGTTGACGAACACGTCCACCGACGTCGGCTTGAACGCTATCGTCCCCAACTCCGCCGGCGCCTCGCCCGCCCGCAGCGCCACGAACCGGTCCGGCTTCAGCCGCGCCATGCCCAGCCCGGCCTCCTGCGGCTCCAACTCCCAATGCCGCGAGTGCCGCACGTTCGTCCCGGCGTAGTAGTAGCGAATCTCATCGTCCAAAAAGACCGGCTGCGAGGCCGCCTGCAGATTCCCGCAATCCCACTCGTCCGCGGCCCCGTTGGGAATGAACGCCGTGCCCGCTTCCGCTCGGTGCCAGGCCGTCCCGGCCCGCGCATAGGCCAGCTCCGGCGTCTGCAATCCGTGCGCCTTGCCCGGTCCATGGTCGTCCGGATCGGTCGCGTAGATCCACAGCGTGCCCAGTTCATACGGCCCGTAGGCGCAGGCGCCCAACCCGTAGAACTGCGTCTGCGGCGGGTCGACGGCATCCGGCTCCAGCACCATCTGCGGCTCGCCCGACCAGTGCGCAAAGTCCCACGACTCACTCCGAAACACCCGTCGCCCATACCCCGCCATCCGGTGATACGCCGCAAACCGCCCGTCGGGCGCCCGCAGAAAGCCGATCGGGCAGTCCGGCGCCGTCGCGATCACCGGCTGGACCCGACCGCCAAACATCCGAGCCGATTCCCAGTGCATCCCATCCGCGCTATGAAACGCCGACACGCACCCCGACGGCGCCGCGCCCGTCAGCAGCTTGAACCGGTAGGCCTCCCGAGGATCCTCTCGATCCTCGATCACGGCGGACCCCAACGGCTGCCGGTCGAACACGATATTGGTCGGTTGCCCACCGTCCCTGAACACATCCAGTTCCGGCTTCCGCCAGTCCAACCCGTCGTCGCTCTCCGCGTACGCCAGCCGCACCCGCCAGGGCGCCTCCACCACCTCATACCAGGCCCGAAACCGCCCGTCCGCCCCCTGCAGCACGCTCCCGAACATCTGCATGTTCCCGTGCTCCCACGGCAGATCCGGCCGCAGCAACGGCGCCCCCGCATCCTTCACCGGCGACTCCACCGCCCGCGCAAACCCCTCCACGTACTCCAGCTCCCGGTAGTCCAGAAACAGCAGCTTCTTCATCGGCACCACTCCTGCCGCCTGGCAACACCGACAGAGTTCGAGCTCATGGCTCCTCGCACTCGCCTAAGCGTCCACCAATTCGATGCGGTCACCGTACCGGCGGAAGTCCGCTCCATTGAACGTCAGCAACCGGCGTTCGCCATGGGCGAGCATCGTCGCCACGATATTGGCGTCGTGAATCTGCCGTCCACCAACGGGAAATTCCCGGCACAGGCCCACAAGCCACTCGGTAACCCGGGGTCCATCCTCTAAAACCTCGAAGCTGCGAAGCAGTCTGCCGACGTCAGCAAGGGCGTCGTCTCGGGTTATGCCCACCGGCCAGGTCTGCGGACGTGTGACGACGGACAAGTACTCGCGTATGACCTGCCGGCTGATTCTCAGCGGCTCAGGGTCTCGAAACGCACGCTCCAGGCTTGCCCGAGCGGCGTCGTGGTCTGGCGCGCCAGGAATCCGGGAGTTCACCAGCACGTTGGTGTCAATAAACATGGCGGCGGCTAGACCCGCTCCTCGTAGAGATCCTCTCGCCTGAGGCTCAGGCCCTCGGGCCATACCGCCGTGGGGTGGACCGGCCATACCTCGTCGAGCGAAGGCCTGGCTTCAGCCTTGGGGTGTCTTCGCCTGAACAGCAGCGTCTCCCCATCCATATCGACCTCCGCCGTCTCCCATCCCGCGACGCTCCACGCCAGCGCGTGGCTGTGTCCGTTACTGCGCTTCTGGTTTCCCCACCAGGGGCGGTGTAGTCGCGCGGACGGCGGCAGTTGGAATCCAACGACTGCCTCGATCTCGCCGAAAGAGGTCCTCCACTCCTGGGCCTGGAGACTGCGCAGGTAGCTGTACAGCCGCTGGTACTTGCCTCGTTGCACCATCTTGCGGTACTTGTCGCTTCGGTCCACGACCATGTGAATCCTGCTCTCGGTTGGCCTGCCCGGAGGGAATCCGCGCGGCCAAGTATATGGTAGTGAGTTAGTGACTCCACTTCGCCGCCAGGACCACGCTGCCCAGCAGCCGGTTGTTGCCCTGCTCCCGTGGCAACTCCGGCCGCAGCAACGGCGCCCCCGCATCCTTCACCGCCGACTCCACCCCCCGCGCAAACCCATCCATGTACTCCAACTCGCGATAGTCAAAGAAGAACAGCTTTTTCATTGACAGAACTCCCGGGCCTTTGCGGAGCCTAGGCCAGCCCGGCAGTCGCTAGATGTACTTCCCATGAGCCTGGTCGAAAGATGAGAGCCTCCGTACTCGGCAGGGGGAATCGACAGACCCAACCGACAGGAGGCTCTCACGGTGCTTCCGTGGCGCTGGCCCGCGTGCGGGGAATGGGCGACGAGCTCCCACCGCCCACGACCGCCCGAGGTCGCCTCGCGATCTCCCTATCCCCCGCGGCGATTGCACGCTTGCGGGGCGTCCGAGCAGCGCAGGCGGAATCACGCCGGATGTCGTTGTCGTGTGTGTTGGGCCTCGACTCGAACAGACGACCGACCTCCGAGCCGGTACCCGAGATGCGCGCGGGCCGTCGGGCCCTAGCCGCCCTGCCCGATTGGCGTCTTCGTCCCACGCGGCTTGAAATCGAACTCGTCGCTGTCGGCACAGGCCGAAACGGTCGACGCCACCGCGACTCCGAGGATCAGAACAGAAACCGCGAGCAGACGGCGACGGCCGAGTTTTCGATCGCGTCTTTCCCGCATCGATGCGTCCCCTGCGCATGGCGAGCGGCGGGTGGCCCCCACGATTGCTCCTACGGACCATCGCCGCCCCAGGCGCCCGAGTCTAGCCCAGTCAGTCCTCCCAGGTATAAGCCCGGGGGCTGTCTGCGAGCACGTCGGAGATCCGCCACCAGGCTTATTTCCCACAGACATCGTTGATGGACCCGCGCGTGGATGCGACCGGTCTCGCGGGTTAGCCTGCCAGCCCAGTTGGTTCGCCAGCAGCAGGAGCGACCAGTGCCACCGACGCCGGACAGCGCAACAGGCGGAGCCTGCTGCGCACCGCTGCGCCTTCCCGACCTTGTACGCGATCTGATCAGCCTCGGCGTCCGCCCCCGCGACCTCCTCATGGTCCACAGCTCCCTGCGCAGCCTCGGACTGGTCGAGGGCGGACCGGAAACCGTAGTCGATGCCCTCCTGCAAGCCCTTGGGCCCCAGGGCACCCTGGTCGTCCCCACGTTCACCTATCCGACGGCTGGGGATCCCGCGTTCGTATTCGATCCGGTCCACACGCCCTCCCAGATGGGCGCGATCTCCGAGGCGGCGCGCCAGCGACCCCAGGCCCACCGCAGCATCCACCTTGCCCACAGCATCGCCGCCATCGGGCCGCTGGCCCAGACCATCGCGACCTCCGGCGGCGCGTCAGGCTGGGACGTCCACAGCCCCATGCGCCAGGTCTTCGACCGCAACGGCCGCTACCTGATACTCGGCGTCCCCTACCAGAACCTCACCGCCATGCACCTGTGCGAAGTGTGGCTGGGACTGCCGTATCGGCAGCCTCGTACGTCGGAAGGCCGCATGCGTCATCCCGACGGCTCGTACTCGCCCCTGGTCAGCATCGGCACCCCGCCGCTGCCCGGCCACCCCGGCAGCGACTACAACCGCCTCGGCCAGCGCATGGAAGACGCCGGCCTGGTCAGGCTCGGCCCCGTAGGCAACGCCATCGCCCGCCTGCTCAACGCCGACGACTTTCGTGCAGCAGCCCGCGAACTCACCCGCCATGACCCAAACGGCTTCCTCCAGCAGGGCCACGCCGTCACCAATCTGACCTACGGCCACACGGTCAATTCAGACAAGGGCGAACACTGCGTCGTCGATCCAACCCGCATCTACGGCGCGACCTGAGGCTCAAGGCCGACACGTCCTGGCGCCCCCAACCTCCGGCCCGACCGCGCCCCGGAGACCTTTGCACAACGCCTCGCCCCCTCAAAGGAGACGCCGTCTTATTCCCTCTCCCTGGCAGGGAGAGGGCTAGGGTGAGGGTCGAAAGCCCGAAATTCCTCCCAAGCCCCGAGCCAGCCACGCCGCCCCCTCGCCGCCGCCGTTCTTTCCCTCTCCTGGGGGATAGACAAGGAGTCTTCCGGGCACCCAACCCAAAAACACCACACCCGCTCGCCACACCTATCACCCCCACGTCCCCGGTCCCCGCCCGCCCTATCCTGTCCTTACGCGCAGCGAGGCACAGTCCATGGCAACAACCGTCGAGGCCCGGCCCGAGTGGCTGCCCGACGAATTCGAACACTAACAGGTCACGCGTCAGGAGGTCTGGGACGAACTGGACCGCGACGCGCGGCGCCACTTTGGTCTGACGGCTGACGAATTCCTGCGCATCCACAGAGATCCACCCGGGCGGTACCACGGCGACGTGATCTTTAGATCACTGACCTATCTCGCCCGGCTCCTTGATCAACCCAGCCAGACCTAGCAGCCAGCGAGCTGCCAGAGACTTCCTGCGCCGTATCCGCGAGGTCTACAAGCTCGTCGCGGCCACCGAGCTCGGCTCGGTATAGCTTGGCGGGGGACCTTTGCAAAACTCCTGATTCCTCGGGGGCGCGACCTCTTGCCTCTCCTGGGGGAGAGGCCGGCGCTGTCCCCAGCGCCGGGTGAGGGGTCTTCCGGGCAACCAACCCCGGGTCACGCAAAGGTCTCTCAAAGGAGACGCCGTCTTATTCCCTCTCCCTGGCAGGGAGAGGGCTAGGGTGAGGGTCGAAAGCCCGGAATCCCACCCAAGCCCCGAGCCACCCACGCCGCCCCCCTCGCCGCCGTTCTTCCCCTCTCCTGGGGGATTGACAAGGGGTCTTCCGGGCTACCAAGCCCGGGTTACGCAAGGGTCCCCCGGTAATACAACGCCACCTTCCGCAACGCCCCCACGATGTCGTCAATGTCCGCATCGCTCAGATTCGGCCACATGTTGAACCCAACCGTGCGACCCATCAGCGCCTCCCCGTTCGGACACGCGCCCGGCCCGTATGCCACCGACTGCTCCCGCCTATGGTCGAAAGGGAAGCGACTTTCGCCGTAGCAATCGGGTCCGGCCAGGAACGGATCGTTATACAGCGGCCCGCCCCCGCCCATGCGCGGCAGCCCGGTCGAAGGATGCCGCGCATCCACGCTGTTCTCGGCCTTGATCAGCAGCACGCCCTCATGTCGCACCGCGTCCGCAAACACGTCCGCCGAGCAGCCCAGCCGTTCCGTATCCAGGCTGAACCCCAGGATCCAATAGGTATGCCGGTCGCCCGGCCGCACCGCCTGCGGGGTCAGCTCCTCGATGTCGGCCAGGCCGTCGATGATTCGCTCCGCCGCCCGGATCTTGCTGGCGATGTACCCGTCGACTTTTTCCAACTGCACCAGCAGCACCGCCGCCGTCAGGTCATTGATGATGTAGTGGGGCGCCATGAAATAGTGGCCGTACGGTCGGTCCGCATACGGCCCGCCCGCCCGCGGCAGCGCCACGTCGTGAAAAAGGACGGCCCGTTCCCATAGCTCGGTGTCGTTCGTTAGGACCGCCCCGCCGGTACCCGCCGACAGGTGCTTCCCCCCAAAGCTGAAACCCGCCATGTCGCCAATACTCCCGACGACTTGGCCCTGGTATTCCGCGAAATGCGCCTGCGCGCAGTCCTCGATCAGCGACAGCCCGTGCCGCCGTGCGATGGCCTGCAGCGCCCGCATGTCGCACGGATTGCCCAGGTAGTGCACCGCAATGATCGCCCGCGTGCGCGGCGTGATCTTCGCCTCCACGTCCGCCGGATCCAGCGTGTACGTCTCGTCGATGTCGGCAAAGACCGGCACGCAGTTCTGCAGCAGCGCGCCCATGATCGTCCCGCCCGCCGTCCACGGCGTCACGATCACTTCGTCCCCCGGCTCCGGATTGATCGCCCCGATGCACACGTGCATCGCCGCCGTTCCTGACGTCACCGCAATGGCGTGCTTCACCCCGTGACGCGCCGCAAACGCCCGCTCGAAGGCATCGACCTTCGGCCCCTTGCCCACGTGCCCCGACCGCACCACCTCGGTCAACGCCGCAATATCGTCATCCCCAAACGCATGCCCCGGCCCAAACGGCTCCGCCCGAACCGGCGCCCCACCATGCATCGCCAACCGCTCGCTCACCGCCCGCCTCCCGCACCGTCCCCCCGATGCCCGCCGATCATCCCATCCCCTCCCGCCCATCGCCCGGCAGCCTCTACGCCCCGCCACGCCGCTCGCAGTCGCGGCCCATCTTCGACCACCGCGGCTGCGTCTTCCGCCGTGCACCGCCCCTCGACGCCGCGCCTGCGGCCGCTCAAGACTCGCCCGATCGTCCGGCGTGATCCGGAGTCCGAAGTCTGCGTGCGTGAAAGTGAACAGTTGACACGCAAGCACGCGCTTGCATATCGTGCGCCCTGACATGCAAGCCAACACTTGCCTTAGACTGGTCGTGTGGACGTATATCGCGCGATCGCTGACCCAACCAGGCGGGCCATCCTGGATGAACTCGTCGATCGGTCAGGTCAATCGCTCTTCGAAATCTGCGCACGCCTGACCATGAAGCACGGCATCAACTCCTCGCGGCAGGCGATCACCCAACACCTGGGCGTCTTGGAGGCCGCCGGGCTGATTCGCACCAGGCGCCAAGGCAGGTCAAAGCTCCATTGGTTCCAGGGCGACCCGCTGAAGGCCATCGCCGAGCGTTGGCCAACCGCAACAGATGAAAGGGACATGTGAACGATGAGAATCCACCTCGCCGGCGTCTTCGTAGACGACCAACAAAAGGCGCTTCGCTTCTACACCGAAACGCTTGGCTTCCAGCTCAAGCACAACATTCCCTTGGGCGAGTACGCCTGGATCACGGTGGTATCCCCGGAAGACCCTGAGGGGACGGAGTTCCTGCTTGAGCCGGATGCCCATCCCGCGGTCCGTCCGTTCGTGAAGGCGCTTGTCGAGGACGGGATCCCCAGCACCTCCTTCGCGGTCGACGACGTGCAAGCCGAATACGAGCGTCTCGTGGCAAAAGGTGTGCACTTCGTACAGCCGCCAACAGACCTCGGCCCGGTCATCACCGCGATCCTCGACGACACCTGCGGCAACTTGATCCAGATCCAGGAGGAGAAACCCCAACCCTGACGATCGTGACCAGTCGCACCAGCCCCCTGGAGACCCTTGCAGAACGCCCCTGCCCCTCGAATCTGCGGCCGCTCCTCCTCCCTCTCCCTCGGATGTCCAGACCGGGCACATGGTGAACAGGTGTTCGGAGACATGGTGGACACTTTTGAGCGGGCGCCCGCAGGTCGAGGGAGCCCAGGTCGTCGGTCAGAAAACGGATTGCCCAGTAACCGTCGGTGGCGGTGGGGCGAAAGGCGACGGCCTGGCCGCGCAACGCCTTGGGCAACCGCAGGTGGCGGCCCTGGAAGGACACCCAGCGCACCAAACCCTGGCCCTGCGCCCCACCCTTCGCAGCGCCCCATCCCACGTAGGGGCGATTCGCGAAGCACCCTTACTCCGCGCACCCCCCACCCTGAACCACCCGTCCCTTTGTTCCTCAACACGGAATCATCGGTGTCAACGCGCCCGCAATCCCATGCGATGGAACCTCGGCACGGCAGGAAACAGGCGCGGGACCTACTCCGCGATCTCGATCTCCAGCCGGCAATGATCGCTTGACCCCCACTCGTCTACGCCGTTCATAGCACGGACCTTGAGGCTCTGGTGGAATCCGCGCGAAGCGAAGACGTAGTCGAACTGATTGTTGCTCGCCGTCGCCGGGGTCCTATTGGGGAGGTGATAAGTGACGACGTTCTCGGAGTCCTTAGGTTCCCCCGTCGCCAGCGTCTCCGCCTGCCGTCCATTCGGCAACTGAGGCCCCATGAACTCGAGCCCAACGGCCTCGAACCTCTCGAACAGGTTCCGGTATCGCGCGTCCCAATACGGCCCACTGCCGTGACCATAGCCATAGGTGACGTTGAGATCCCCGGCCGCCAGGATGCGATGCGTGCGTCGATCGTCGTGGCCGATGAAGACCGAAAGGTCCGAAATGATGCGGTGAACCGAAGCGTCGGCATAGATCTCCCAGGACGCCTGAATGCTTGGGTGCGGCCCGACCCAGCGGCCATACATTGAGACCACGATGAACGGCTCAGTCGAGCCGTCCTTTGGAGTCACCCGCGCCGCCGTTATCGTCCCAATGCCGCTGACGGAGATCTCGTTCTCCGTCGGCCACCCGTCAGGGCTGACCTGCCTGAACCATTCGACATCGACTCGATCCGAGAGCCGCACCACCATCGGCCACCGGTCGAACAGTCTTGGCCAACGTCCGCGCCACCATTCCGAATTCCACGAATGCGAGTCCCACGACTCCTCTGGACCAATCTCAACACGATCTGCAATCTCCGACGGCGGCCGCCTGGCCTCCTGCAAGAGCGCCACATCGGCGCCCATCTCAACCAATTCTCGCCACGGCTTAATCCTGGTGGCGATGTTCCAACTGACGACCTTGATCGCGGCGCCTCTTTCAGTCTGCCCCCCGGGTGGATATAGACGCTCGGCGGGTTGTCGGTCTCTAGCCTCCCCAGAGTCATGTGCATCTGGATAGGTCGGGCCCTCAGGGTCAAGTAACCGGGCGATACGTTCGAGCTCGGCGACGATGGAGTTGACGGTCGTCTGATCATCAGCGTCCTCTGGCAAGACGATGGGCAAGAGTAATTCCGAGCCTCGCCATTCCGATTCCGATTCGCCCGCCTGGTCCAAAATACGCGCCACGTCTTCTACCGCCAGCTTGGCGTTCTCTTCGTGCCAAAACCAGAGCCAGAGGTATCTTTCGGGCCGCTGCTTTTGGTCCTCGTAATCGATACGCAGCCCGGCAGGCGCGCCGGCGAGGCGAAAATATCGCGCGAAGTAGTTGGTTCCGGTTCCCACGGTCAATCGATCGGTGTTGGCCCAACCTGACCGCTTGAGACGCTCGACCGCATCCCAGAACGATTGTCGAAGCTCTTCATCGGGAATCGTCTTGTCCCGCTCTATGCCGGCGCTGGCGAGCCCCCGCAGCTGGGATATTTCGAAGCAAGCCTGGGAATCATCGTCTCTCTTGGCAGTCTCGGAGAAGAGACCTAGCAGCACCTCCCAACTGGTGAGCATCAGGCGGCGGCCGTCCTTGGCGGCTGCGCTTACCAGTCCATCTGTCTTGTCCGCGTCGTCCAGTTCAACATCCGCTTGGCGCAATCGATCAACCAGCTCGTCCCACAACGAGCCTGACTCGACACGGGATTGCGGCGCCAAGAACAGCAGCGCGGCCGGCTTGTCGGTTGGAAGGGCACACCAGTAGGTCACTGGCTGGTGATCGGTAAGCGTCGCCCAGAATTTGGACTCAATGAATGCAACCACGTCGTCTTTCTCGTCGAAGCAGGCCAGGTCCGGGATTGCGCCATGCTCAGTTGCCGTCCAGGAGTCGACCTTCGCGACAGGGAAGGGTTGTCCGGCGTCGTCCCTCAGGAATTCCGACAGCGCCTGTCTCGCACACGCCCGGCGGGAGAGGATGAACGTCAGCGCGTCCGTGGCGGCGTCCTCAAGGCTGTAGGCATGACGTTTGGCGACCGCCCCGAGCAGAGTTTCCTCGTCAGTCATCGTCAGAATCCTCCGGATCACTCCCAGGTCGGACCGACAAATCGGCAGCAACGCCGAAATTATCCGAGAGCTTCCTCCCCTCGTGGATGTTGCTGACCATTATCCGGTCGTTTATTCAAGGAGATACGTCGGACCTTTGGGATCGATGATCTTGGCGATACGTTCCAACTCGGCGACGATGGTGTCGCCGGGCGCTTGGCTGTCAGCGCCCGCTGGCAAGACGATGGGCAAATATACGTACTGGTCTCGCCGCTCCCATTCCGATTCACCAGCCTGACCCAAGCGGCACGCTACGTCGTCCGCGGACAGCCTGCCGTTCTCTTCGTTCCCGAACCGGAGCCAGAGTGACCTGTCAGGCAGCTGCTTCTCGTCCTTGTAATCGATAAGGAGCCCGGCGATCCCGCCCGCGAGGCGAAAGAATCTCGCGTAATAGGTGCTTCCCGATCCGACGGTCAGTCCATCGGTGTTGACCCAACCCGATTCCTTTAGGCGCGTGACCGCGTCGGCAATCGATCGTTTCAGATTCTTGTCCCTTACGGGGTCGTCATTCTGAATGGTGTCGTGGGCAAGCCCCCGCAGTTCGGCGATCTCGAAGCAGGCTTTGAAGTCTGCGTCCTTCACGGTTCGCTGCGTCAGTCTGTCGAGCAGCATGTCCCAACTGGCGAGTATCAGGCGGCGTTGACCGTCTTTAGATGGCGCGGTGATAAAACTCCTTGACTCTTGACAATCGACAGGATCCAGATCGTGGTCGGCACAACGCAACCGCCTCACCAACCCGCCCCACAACGAGCCTTCGTCAATATCAGCGACACGAGAGGCCGGTGCCAGGAACAGCAGCACGCTTGGTCGGTTCGCTGCAAGCTCTTCCCAATACTTAACGGGCTGGTTATGCGTCAGGGTCGCCCAGAATTTGGACTCTATAAACGCCACTCGGTTGTTACATTTGTCGAGACAGACCATGTCTGGAAACGCGCCGTCCGTTAGAAACTGTGTTCTAAAGCTGGCGATAGGTAGCGGATCTTCGTCAAACCCAAGAAACTCGGCAAGCGCTGCTCTGGCCGAATCCGAGCGAGACACGATGAAACACAGCGCCTCCGTAGCCGCATCCTCACGCCCCGCGGCATACCCTCGGGCAATCAGACTAAGAAGAGATTGAGCCTCGGCCATCGTTTGCTACCTCCGTTTACTTGCCACCAACATCCTCAACTCGAGCGAATAGAAAAACCCTCAACTTACGCGGTCGCAACTCGCCCACGGTGCGGACCCAGTTGTCGCTGGGCGGATAGTAGCCCCCAATCGACGCGGCGTTACGACTCTTGCTCCCTCTCCCCGTGGGAGAGGGTTGGGGTGAGGGTCTTCCGGGCAACCACCCGCGGGTTACGCAAAGGTCCGACGTCGGAAAAACTAGTGATAGCCACCTCGCCCTCGCGTGAGGGACGGCCCTTACTCTCTCTCCTGGGGGAGAGAGTTGGGATGAGGGATCTTCCGGGCAACCACGCCAGGGTTACGCAAAGCGCTCCGCTGCGTAAGCGCCCGTGCCCGGCGAAGCTCATGCAACGGCATCTCAGCCAGCAACTCCCGCTTCACTTCGTCCACGCGCCGGCGTCGCTCCGGCGTGAAGTTCCTGGTCAGTTCGCTGAACGGATGGCGTCCACTCATTTGATCAATCTTCGCGCCACGATGCGCGGTTAGCCTGAGCCATCGCCGCCGCCGGGTCCGCTTGGCATGTTGAACCGCTCCAAGTATTCGATCTCGTCATCTGTCGCCACACCGCGCCGGGCCCTCCTCTGCGCAGCAAGATACGGGTCACGACGTGGGTCCGAATCCGACCGCAACCCATACACGATCAGGCTGACCAGGACGAGGACCAGCGCAATGACGCCGACGACTTGAGCGACTTCGGCGAACCCCCACGCCTCAGGGCCGGACACCGAGCGAATCGCGGGCTCCATGCACCAGTCTAGGCAATGCGACTGCGCGCCGGAACGGATCTGCGCTACCCGGCGCGGACCTCGCATCTACCCATGCTTCAGCGGTGGGGCCGTGGTCCAACTGGAAGCACGCAACCCCGTCAACTTCGAAGCGTGATATCGAGTCCCGCCGGCTCCACCGCTCTCTCGGAACAAGTTCTTGACCCCATCAGGAGGCAGACAAGCGGCCATGCAGCAACGCATGCACTGATTGCATTGCCGGCATTGACGTCATTGCCAGCGCCCGCCACCCCTGGCCCCGGCTCGCCCCCGCCCTCCGTGCCCCATTCCCTACCGTTCATGGGAGTCGGCCCTGAGCTTGTCGAAGTGACCGGGCCAGAGTCCGTGGGCGGCCCATGTCGAACCACAAGCCCTCAGCACCCGACCAACGCTGGCAGTCCCTGGATTCTCCGGTCTCACTGCCACTTCTCTTCGCTAACTTCCCGCTATCCCGTGGCGGGACTCTCCCGATCCTGCCGAAGAGACGCCTTCGCCTATCGCCACACCGGAGCGCTTATCCTTGCCTCCATGAATGTCCCGGCACCCGGCGACTCCGAAACCCCTACTGGCGGACTTGAACCGATGCGCGTCGTCGAAGACCCCCTCAACCGCGAAACCATCGATGCCATCACCCAGCTCATCGTCGAGCGCTTCCAGCCCGAGCAAATCATCCTCTTCGGCAGCGTCGCCCGCGGCGAAGAGGATGACAACAGCGACCTGGACCTCATGGTGGTTCTACGGCACAACGACGAACAGGGCCGCGACGGATATGCCATCCGCTTGGCCATCGCCGAGAACTTCGTCCTGCCGGTCGACATCCTGATCCGGTCAGCCGACGTGCTTGCTCGGTATCGCCAGGATCCCAACTCCATGCTCAGCCGCATGTTGGAAGAGTCGGAAGTGCTGTATGACCGACCGGCGGCCTGAACACGCCTGGTTCGCCAAAGCAGACGACGACCTGGAACTAGCCCGCCGCGCGCTAGGGCCGGACCGCGCGCTGCCGACCCTGGCCTGCTTTCACGCCCAGCAATGCGCCGAAAAGTACCTGAAGGGCTACCTCGTTGCTCACGGCGTCCCCTTCCGCTTCGTCCACGACCTCGGTTATCTCATTGACCTTTGCACCGGCCTGGACCCGGCCTTTGCAGACCTCATGCCCGCCGCCATCACTCCGAACCCATACGTCGGTACCGCCCGCTATCCAGCCGAAGCCGCCCAGGAACCCGGCATCCCAAAGGCGCAAGAGGCCATCCGCCAGGCCCGACAAATCGCCGACTTCGTCCTCCAGACCTAGCCCTCCGCCACCTCCCACCAGATGCCTGTCCTGAGCCTGCCGAAGGGCCTGTCCAATCGTTCGTCGTGAGCCTGCCGAAGCCTGCCCTGAGCTTGTCGAGGGGGGATCTCGCCTTCCTTCCCCGCCCGATCCCCAACCTCCCACTCCGACTCTCACTCCTCTTCCCTCTGCCCTTGTATGTTCCCGAAGCTCTGGATTCGCCAGGGTGACAGTGCAGGGGCCGGGACAGACCGATCTGCCCTGGGTCGTGAGAGACCGTGAGAGAGCAGGGTCGTCCCGGCCCTGACGCTGGCGCAGAGCCCGA
>JAJEDE010000012.1 GCA_022821645.1 Chloroflexota bacterium | reverse complement strand
ACAAAAACCCCCCCACGGGGCCCGGCGCCCGCCCCCCCCCCCCGGGGGGGGGGCCCCGGCCAGAGACAGCTCCCCCTTCACCCCCCGCCACAATCCGCCCCCGCACACCCGCCCGCACCCCCTGCCCGCCGCTCGCGTTCCCTCGCCCGATAGCGACCGCTGCAAAATGCCGCTCGACCTCGAAGATCCGTCCGCTCGTAGTTCCTCGCCTGGGGGAGACCCTTGCAAAACGCCCCGCGCCCTCGCGAGAGGGACGGCTCTTGCTCCCTCTCCTCGGGGAGAGGGTTGGGGTGAGGGGTCTTCCGGGCAACCAAGCCCGGGTTACACAAAGGTCTCTCTCCTGGCGGAGCGGCAGAACCTGTCCCAAGCTCGCCGAGTGGATCCGGCGTCCCCGCCCTTCTCTCCCCCTCTCACTCCTCTGCCCTCTTCCCTCTCCCCTTCTTCCCCCGCCCCCCGCCGCAATCGCCCGGCCCAGGACGTCCCCAGCGCAGGTCTTCCCGCTCCGCTCCGCCGCTTCATCCCTCGCCCCGTGGGAGAGGGTTGGGGTGAGGGTCTTCCGGTCGAGCCGCCCCGATTCACCCCACGCGCTGCGGGCCGCTCAACACACCTCCAGCATCCGGAAAACCGCACCCCGCGCAGCCTCAAGAGTTTCTTGGAAGAAACTCTTACCGCGCACGCGAGGCCCCTTTCCGCCGCCGCGCTACCCCAGCGCCAACCCCTCGATCTCCGCCCGCGCAACCCCCACCCGCTCCGCCGCCTCCAGGAACCCTTCCCACGTCGGCCCCGGCAGCTTCAGCGGCCCGCCCCCCAACGCCGCCCGCGACCGTCGTTCGAAGTCCCCCGGCACCTGCACGTCGCTGAACCCCTCCGCCGGCGCCGCCGACCGCACCCGCTCCAGCTGATGCTGGATCAGCCTCCGCGTCTCATCGCCCCGCCCGAACGCATCCACGTCAATCGCAAACGCAAACACCGACGCCCCTTCGCCAAGGTCCTCCCCCGCGCTCGCCGTCACCACCGACAGCAGCGTCGTCATGATCGCGATCGCCGACCCCTTGTGCTCCCCGAACGTCAGCATCGTCCCCCCGTCGTAGAACTCGTTGGGGTCCGTGGTGGGCCGCCCCTCCGAGTCCCGAATCCACCCCTCCGGCACCGACTTCCCGCTATCCCGCGCCACCCGCACCTTGCCCTCCGCCGCCGCGCTGGTGGCGAAATCCATCACGAACGAATCGCCCTCCAGCCCCGGCGCCCCGAACGCAATCGGGTTCGTCCCCAGCCGCCCCTCGGCGGCCCCGAACGTCGACGTCATCCAGCCGCTCGCGGACCCCAGCGACATGTACAGCACCACCCCCAGGTCCGCCGCCAGCTCGCCCCACTCGCCCAGCCGCCCGATGTGACGCCCGTTGATAATCCCGCCCATCGCAATCTGCGAATCCCGGCACTTCCCGGCCAGCTCCCGCGTCAACCGGTCCGCCGCAAAGTGCCCCAGCCCCGCCTGCCCATCCAGCACCACCGTGGTGTCGGTCTCCACGTGCACCCGCGGCCGCGCCGCCGGGTCCATGTGCCCTTCCTTGATCTGCCGCACGTACTCCGTCACCCGCTGCAACCCGTGCGAGGGATGACCCGACAGGTTGGAGTTCACCAGCCAGACCGTCAGCTGCTCGGCCATGTCCCGGGGTACCCCGGCGGCGGCGAATATGCGGCTACTGGCGGCGCTGACGCCGTCGATGCTGAGGTCGATCATTGGGGGATCCGTCCGGCGGCGGTCCAGCGCATGGTAGGGCGTTTCCCGACATAATGACCGGCCCACCCGCGGAAACTCATCGCATGGCCAACCTGCTCGACCGCTGGACCTACCGCACCACCCCCACCGTCGTCTTCGGACGCGGCTGCCTGGACGAGCTGCCGGAGCACGTGCGCCGCATCGCCGACGGCCCGGTGCTGATCGTCACCGACCAGGGCCTGGTCAAAGCCGGTGTGGTCGAACGCGTCACCGACGAGCTGGCGCAAGCGGACATCCACGCCGACGTCTGGGACGAGGCCGAGCCGGAACCGCCCACCGACAGCGTGGACGCCTGCGCCGAAGCCATCCGCCAGGCCAACCCCGCCGTGGTTCTGGGCCTGGGCGGCGGCAGCGCCATGGACACCTCCCAGATCGCCGCCTGCGTCGTCACCAACGGCGGCCGCGCCGAGGACTGGATCGGCGTCGAGGTGGTCCGCAAACCCGGCGTCCCCACCATCAGCATCCCCACCACCGCCGGAACCGCTTCCGAAGTCACCGGCAACGCCGTCATGGTGCTGCCCGACCGCTCCAACAAGCTGACCGTCGTCAGTCCCTACATCTATCCGCGCACGGCGCTGATCGACCCGGCGCTCACCGACACAGTCCCGCCACACATCACGGCAGCCACCGGCATGGACACCTTCTGCCACGCGGCGGAGTCGTTCATCACCAAGCGCGCCACCCAGCACACCCGTCAGCCCGCCGCCGACGCCATACGCCGCACGCTGGAGTTCCTGCCCCGCGCCGTGGCCGACGGCACCGATCGCGAAGCCCGCGACCAGATGTCCTACGCCTGCCTCCAGGCCGGGTACACCCTCGCCAACGCCGGCGTCATCCTGGTCCACGGCCTGGCCCACGCCATCGGCGCCCGCGCCGGCATCCCCCACGGCGTCGCCAACACCCTCTGCCTGCTGCCCGTCATGCGCCTGGCCGCCGAGCAGAATCCAGCCCTGATGGCCGAACTGGCGGACCCGCTGGGCGTCCCATCCGACGTGTCGGGCGCAGCGGAGCGAGCTGAGGCGGCCGTGGCCGTGATGGAGCGCCTGGTGGACCAGGTCGGCCTGCCGACTCGGCTGGAAGAGGTCGGCGTCCAACGCTCCTGGCTCCCCGACGTAGCCGCCGCCACCCTCACCAACACCCCCGTCGCCAACAACAGCCCCGTGCAACCGGATGCGGACGAACTCACCAGATTGCTGGAGGGAATCTTCACGGACTGAATTGCAAAGGCCCCTGCGGCAACTTAAGGCGTGCTCAGGGATGCAGCGCACGCTGACGTAGGCGACGGTGGACCGGGGGACTCAAGCTCCGGAGCAGGCGGTGGTTCGGGTGCTCCGGCGGCGTCCCAGGCTCGGTGTCATCGAGCAGGCTTGGGCTGTCTGTGCCCAACTCGCAACATTGCGGTGCCTTCGTCGGGGAAGAACCCTGGGCTATCGCTTCCGAAGGCGGGCCGGAATAACGGCCCACATCATGAAGAGACCAGCAAAAGCAACGATTCCCAGCAGCGCTTCAAGCGGCAACGGCAAACCTCCAAGCCCCGCCAGTCGCCTGGCAGAGCGGCTATTGCCGCCGTCTCACCTCCGAACCACCGCCTGTATCCGCGTCCAGTTTAGCCGCTAGCCGCGGAGCGCGTTACAGGTGAATGATCTCGATCTGGTCGTCGGTCACTTCCAGGTCCAGGTGCACGCGCTCGATGAACTCCAGGATCGCCCGCATCTGCGCGTCCAGCCGCCGCGGATCATTCGACACGCAGGCCACGCCAATCCGCGCCCGACCAGGTATTGGATCGCCGTCCAGATCGGCCACGGCGGCGTTGAAAGTGTTGCGAATCCGTCGCTTCAGCGACTCCACTGAGCGCCGCCGGTCCTTCAGCGACTGCGCGGCGTGAACCGCCAGCCCCACCTCCAGCGTCCCTACGTGCACGGCCTTCGTCTCATGCGGGGTTGCCGCCCGGCGGCGGCTGGTCCAGTCTGACAGGCGAGCGCCGCCCGCTTCGAACTCCAAGGAGCCGATCCATGACCGCCACCCCCCGCACGCTAGCCGACATCGACACGCCGGCGGCCGTGATCGACCTCGACCTGGTACGGCGCAACATCCAGGTCATGGAGCGTCACCTGGACGGCACAGGTGTGCACGTACGGCCCCACGTCAAGCACCACAAGACGCCGGGCATCGCCCTCATGCAGATCGAAGCCGGCGCGCCCGGCGTCACCTGCGCCAAGGTCGGCGAGGCCGAGGCCATGGTGGACGGCGGCGTTGGCGACGTGTTGATCGCCAACCAGGTCGTCGGCCCCATCAAGATCGCGCGGCTCTGCAATCTCGCTCGCCGGGCTCGAGTCGCCGTTGCCGTGGACGACGCGCGTAACGTGCGCGAGTTGTCCGAGGCCGCCGTCGCCAGCGGCGTCACCCTTGGCATCGTCATTGAGATCGAGGTCGGCATGAACCGCTGCGGCGTCCTGCCCGGTGAACCTGCCCTGGCCCTGGCGAAGCAGATTGATGCCGCCCCCGGCCTGGACCTCGTGGGCCTGATGGGCTACGAGGGCCACGCGGTCGGCATCGTGGACCGCGCCGAGCGTCAGGCTGCTGCCCACAGCTCCCTGGCGGCCGTCATCGAGACCAAGGCCGCCTGCGAAGCCGCCGGCCTGGAAATCCGCGAGGTCACCGGCGGCGGCACCAACACCTTCGATATCACCAGCGCCATCGACGGCTGGACCGAGTTGCAATGCGGCACCTACGTCACCATGGATGTCGGTTTTCGTCCGCACGCCGGTCACGCGTTCGAGCAGGCCATGTGGATCCTGTCCAGCGTCGTCAGCACCCCCGCGCCCGGCCGCGCCGTGCTGGACATCGGCCGTAAGTCCATGGCCTTCGAGCCCGGCGGCCTGCCGCTGGTGGAAGACCCGCCGGGAGTCGAGCTCCTCAGCCTCTCCGAGGAACACGGCAGCCTGGCCCTGCACGACGGAGCGCCCGATCTGCAACCCGGCGACCGCCTGAAGGTCACCCCCTGGCACGGCTGCACCACCTTCAACCTCCACGACACCCTCTACGTCATCCAGGACGACGAAGTCGTGGACATCTGGCCCATCGCCGCCCGCGGCAAATTCACCTGATTCGATCAGCCACGATCTGGAACGGCTGAGTCGTCCCCTACGTGGGACCACCGAGCCCAGACAAGTACCGAACACGCGTCGCCTTCAGATCGAAAGGAAAACCGCGGCGCGGACAGTGGACATGATCACCCCGGTTTGGTTCGCCGGCCGGGCGGGCCGCACCGAATCTGGTGGGCTCTTTGCGCTAGCTGCGCTGACCCTAACGAGGCTTGACTGGCTGAATGAAGTCGCCGAACATAGAAGCACACCTCCCCGGTTCGGTTCGCTGGCCGGGTGCGCCGCGCCCTTAACGGCGCGGTGCTTTTTTGCGGCGCAACTGCTGCCACACCCCGAACCACCCAGTCGTGAGTAATCTGCGGACCAACGTCTACGTGGACGGTTTCAACCTGTACTACGGTGCGCTACGTGGCCGGCAGTACAAGTGGCTGGACCTGCTCGCTTTCAGTCGCCGCCTACTCATGCCCTGGAACACGGTCACGCGAATCCGCTACTTCACGGCGGAGCTCCTGCCGTCGACGCGTGATCCGGCTTCCCCGGAACGCCAACAAGCGTATCTACGCGCCATCAAGACGATTCCGAACCTCTCGATTCACTATGGATCGTTTCTGCAAACCCCTGGCCAGCCGCCCAGAGAAAAAGGGTCGGATGTCAATCTCGCCTCGTATCTGCTCCTGGATGCGTTCGACCGCGAGTACCAGGCGGCGCTGGTCATATCTAACGATTCGGACCTGACCCACCCGATCGAATTGGTGCGGGAGCGCTTCGGGGTTCGCGTGGGGGTGGCGGCGCCCGTGCTCAATCGTCATCCGGACGGAAATCGACGGTACCCGAGTCGAGACCTCCGGCAAGCTGCCGATTTTCTGGTGCCGATCAGCAGGCGAAGGCGTCATGTCCTTCGCGACTCCCAGCTACCCAACGTCGTCGTCCATGGCAGTCGCACGATCACAAAGCCGTCCGGCTGGTAAGCCCCCAACTCCCTACCCTGCCCTGAACCGATAGCCCGCCGCCCCGCTTGACACTCAAAATCCCCCGGTGCTAGCGTTCTCAGGTAGGCAGTTGGCCGCACGGCGCTTGCCCAGCGGCCGGTCACTTTTCCGAGCCACCAGGTTGTTTTCCGTTCCTGCGTGGGCTCGCACGCCCCGATGTCAGGGCCTCGAATTCAGTACCAGCCCGTGATTTCGTACACATTGCGGTCCCGGCCGCGACCTCCAGCCGAGCTTGAACGCCCGGCGCGACGTGGAGGAGGCTCGAATGTCTGATCCCAGCGGACGCTCCGGCGGCTATCGCCGTCCGCGTCGCTCCGGCCGTAACCGTCGTGGCCCTCGTCGTCCGCGCCAGGTGCAGCCTGATCCGGACCGCGAACTGGCTGAACTGGAAGCCAAGCCCATGGAAGAGTTGCGGGCGCTGGCGACCGAGCTCGAAATTGACGTCAACGGCTCCGCCGATCTGACTAAGGACGCCCTGGTCAACATGGTCCTTCAGGCCCGATCCGAGAAGGACGGGTCGCTGTTCCTCGAGGGCAACCTCGAGTTGATGGACGAGGGCTACGGCTTTCTGCGGCGCGAATTGGGATGGCTTGCGGGGCCCGACGACGTCTACGTCTCACAGGCCCAGGTGCGCCGCTTTGCGCTGCGCAATGGCGACCACGTCAGCGGCCACGTGCGGCCTGCGCGCGAGCACGACCGCTACCACGGCCTCGTCCGGGTCATGGCGGTCAACGGCCTGACCCCGGACAAGGCCAGCGCCCGACCCCAGTTCGAGCGCATGGTCCCCATCTTTCCCAACGAGCAGCTGGTGCTCGAATACTCCGCCACCGAACTCACCTCCCGCATCGTCGACATCATTGCCCCCATTGGGCGCGGCCAGCGCGGCCTGGTGTTGTCACCGCCAAAGGCCGGCAAGACCGAACTCATGAAGCGCCTGGCGCGCTCGGTGCTGAACAACTACAGCGATGTGCGCGTCATCGTGGCGTTGATCGGCGAGCGGCCGGAGGAAGTCACCGACTGGCAACGCAGCGTCGAAGGCGCCGAGGTCATCAGCTCCACCTTCGACGAGCAGCCCCGCAGCCATACCCGCGTCGCCGAACTAACCTCCGCCCGCGCCAAGCGCATGGTGGAGAGCGGCGAGGACGTGATGATCCTGCTGGACAGCGTCACCCGCCTCGTCCGCGCCTACAACCTCGTCCAGCCCTCCAGCGGCCGCACCCTCTCGGGCGGTATCGAGCCCCAGGCCCTGTATCCGCCCAAGGGGTTCTTCGGCGCGGCCCGCAACATCGATGGCGGCGGCAGCCTCACCATCATCGCCTCCTGCCTTATCGAGACCGGCAGCCGCATGGACGAGGTGATTTACGAGGAGTTCAAGGGCACCGGCAACTGGGAACTAATGCTCGATCGCCGGCTGGCCGAACGCGGCACCTTCCCCGCCGTCAACGTGCTGAGCTCCGGTACCCGGCGCGTGGAGTTGATGCTGGACGCCGAGGGCCTCAAGTACTTCTGGACGTTGCGGCGTATGCTCAACGCCCTCGATCCGCACGATGCCTACGACTCGACCGAGCTCATGTTCGACCGCATGAAGCGGACGGCAACCAACAAGGAATTCTTCGCATCGCTGAGTGACGCATCCCGGTGACGTCGCTCAGCGTGTGTGAGTAGGGGGCAAGTGACCGATGGCTGACGTTCAAGTGGTACTGCTGGAATCCGTGCCCAACGTGGGCGAGATCGGCGACGTTCGGTCAGTAGCCGCCGGCTATGCGCGCAATTTCCTGCTGCCCCGTCGGCTGGCCGTGCACGCCACGCAGCAGCGACTGGACGATGCGCAGTTCCAGTCGGAACTTCAGGACCGTCGCGAAGAGAAGGCGCGTCGCGAAGCCCAGCACCTGGCAGACATGATCCAGGGCGTCACGCTGAGCATTCAGGTGCAGGTTGGCGGGCAGGGCCGGATGCATGGGCAGATCACCAACCGCGACGTGGCCGCCGCCCTGCTGGAGCAGCACGGCGCCGAAGTCGACCGGCACCTCATCCAGATCGACAGCCCCATCCGCTCGCTTGGTCGCTACCTCGTTCCGGTTCGCCTGGCCGCCGGCCTGGAGGCTTCGGTGATGCTGGACGTCGTGGAACAGGAAGAAGAGCCCGAACCGGTCCCTGAAGACGAGGCCGAGGAGACGGAAGAGGATTTCGGCGTCTCCGTGCTCGGACGGTAGGGACGGCGCCACCCGCAACGCGCGGAGGCTCCGGGAACCTCGCATTCGCCAGAGGTAACGGCGATTTGCCAGCCGTTACTGTGGATAACCGCTTGACGCCCGTGCCCGCGCTCCGGCAGTTCCTGCAATTTCTCCGACGCGGGCTACCGGGCGCTGTGGGCTTATGCTGGGGTTATGTACAGCAACTGTGGATGCTGGTCGCTGTGGATTCTGTGGACAGTTTGAGCCGCGTCGTCCGTCTGAAGAATGCGCCCATAGCCGTTCCAAGCGTCCGTGGTCCGATACCGTCCGATTGCGTAACCATTCCCTCCCGCCAGCAAGTCTTTCCCGAGTTGCAATCCTGAAGTACTCGTCAGGCGGCCCGATTTGACCTTGGCCACCATGGCTTCGGCCACCGACCGTCTTCCGCCCCAGAACATTGACGCCGAACGCTCCCTGCTCGGCAGCCTGCTCATCGACCCCGAGGCCATAACCCGCGTCGCCGGGCAGATCGGGCCGGACGACTTCTACCGCGAAGCCCACCGGGCCATCTTCTCCGCGGTTACCACCCTCGCCGCTCGCAACGAAAAGACGGACTACGTCACGCTGTGCGACCAGCTGGCGCGCGACGGCACGCTGGCCGACGTGGGCGGCGAGGATCGGGTCGTGGAACTGGCATCGGCCGTGCCCACGCCCTTCCACGTGGAGCACTACGCGGCCATCGTGCGCCGGACCTCCATCCTGCGGAAGGTCATCCAGAGCGCCACTCGCATGGTGGCCTCCGCCTACGCCCCTGAAGCTGTTCCGCAGGAGGTGTTGGACGAGGCCGAAAGCCTGATCTTCAGCATCGCGAACGAGGTCCACACACGCGACATCCTCCCCATCCGCGAGATCCTCCACGAGGTCAGCGACCAGCTGATGTTCCGGGTCGAACACCGTGGCATGCCCACCGGCGTATCCACCGGCTTCCGCAGCCTCGATGCCTTGACCGGCGGCCTGCAGCGTTCGGACCTCATCATCCTGGCGGCGCGGCCCGGCATCGGAAAAACGGCCTTCTCCCTCAATATCGGGCTCCACGCCGCCAAGCAGAACGACGTCCCCGTGGCCTTCTTCGCCCTGGAAATGCCGGCCGAGCAGATCGTCCAGCGCCTGATCGGCACCGAAGCCCGCATGGACGCGATGCGCATCCGCGACGGCGATCTGGACGACGACCAGCTCCAGCGCGTCGTACGCACCATGGGCCAGGTGGCCGAATACCCCATCTACATCGACGACTCGCCGTCGCTCAGCGTGCTCGAACTGCGCGGCAAGGCTCGACGCATGCACCTGGAACACAACATCGGCCTGTTGGTCGTGGACTACTTGCAGCTGATGACGGCTTCCGGCCACCGCGAAAACCGCGTGCAGGAAATCACCGAGATCACGCGCTCGCTCAAAGCGCTGGCCCGCGAACTCAACATCCCCATCATCGCCTGCGCCCAGCTATCCCGCGCCGTGGAGCAGCGCCCGAACTCGAGGCCGCGCCTCTCGGACCTGCGCGAAAGCGGATCGATCGAGCAGGACGCCGATCTCGTGGCGTTCCTTCATGAGCCCGAGGCGGGCGACGACGAGTCGATCGGTCGCCCGGTGGACCTGAAACTCGACATCGCCAAGCACCGCAACGGGCCGGTCGGTAACGTGGACCTGCGCTTCATCCGCCCGCAGGGACGCTTCGAGGAAACCGCCCGGCGTGACTACTAACAGGCCCGGAACAGCCGCCTACAATGCGCCGAGGGCGACAGGGCGGACTCCGCTGGCCTGACTGCGGGAAAGTTGACAGGTTGACATGAGAGGTACGCGTGCAATCAGAGTGCTTGGCGGTCTGGCGCTTGCGCTGTTCGTACTCGGGGCCTGCGGCGAAAGCGGCCCGGCGGCGCCGTCCGGTGTGGGCGCCCAGGCCGTCGCCGTCATGTCGGGGTCTGACGGCGCGCCCATTGGCCGCGTCACGTTGACGCAGGTCCCGTCGGGCGTCCTGGTCTCGGCCGACGTGCACAGCCTGTCCGCCGGCGGCCACGGTTTCCACATCCACGGTGTCGGCGCCTGCGCCCCGGACTTCACCGCCGCCGGCGGTCACTTCGATCCCAACGAGACTGGCCACGGCCTCATGCACAACGACAATCCCCACCCCGGCGACTTGCCGAACCTATTTGCCGGTGCTGACGGCGCCGCCCGCGCCGACGTCTTCACCGCCGCCGTCACCCTGGACGCCGGCGCCGATCACTCGCTGTTCGACGCCGATGGGTCCGCCATCATCATTCACGCCAAGCCCGATACCTACGGCGAAGAGCCCGAGGCCGGTGACCGCGTGGCCTGCGGCGTCATCGAGCGGGTCTAGGCGGACCGGCCAAGTATGCGGGACATCCACCGGAATCATGAGCGCCGCCACGACTGACCTGCAAGGCCGCGACTTTCGCGCACCACCCGTCATCCACGTCGGACGCGGTGCGCTCAACCAGTTGCCCGCCGCCTTGCGCGAACTGGGCGCCGAACGCGCCGCCATCATCACCGACCGCGTCATGGGCAATTCGGAGTGGGCGCCGCGCCTCGAAGCGCTGGCCGCCGACGCCGACGTAACCACCACGATCCTGGCCGAACTCACCGGCGAACCCACCACCCGCGACGTCGACGCCGCACTCGCCACCATTCGCGCTGCGGACGCTGATGTCGTTATCGGCTTCGGCGGCGGTAGCGCCCTTGACACCGCCAAGCTGGCCGCCGTGCTGCACACCAACCCCGGCGATGGCCCCGACTACGAGGGCTACGAGCGCATCCCCGCCCCCGGCCTGCCCGTCATCGCCATTCCCACCACCGCCGGCACCGGCAGCGAAGTCACCCGCGGCGTTGCCATCACCGACCCGGACCGCGACGTCAAGATGCTGCTCATGAGTTCCCACCTGGTGCCCGCCGCCGCCATCGTCGATCCCGAGCCCACCTTCACGATGCCGGCGTCCGTCACCGCCTCCACCGGGCTGGACGCCCTAACCCACGGCATCGAGGCCTACGTCTCGCGTCGCCGCTTCCCGATCACCGACGCCCTCGCCATCGACGCCATTGACCGCATCGGCCGCTTCATGGCCCGCGCCTACCACCACCCCGATGACGCCGAGGCCCGCGAGGAAATGCTGGTGGGCTCATTGCACGCCGGCCTGGCCTTCAACAACGCCTCCGTGGCCCTGGTGCACGGCATGTCGCGACCCATCGGCGCCTACTTCCACGTGCCCCACGGCCTCTCCAACGCCATGCTGCTGCCCACCGTCATGGAGTTCAGCCTCGGCGGCGACATCCCCCGCTTCGCCCACATCGCCCGCGTCCTCGGCGCAACCGAGACCGACGACCAGGCAGCCGCCGAAGCCGGCGTCGCCATCGTCCGCGAGCTGGCGGCCGACCTCGAAGTCCCAACCCTCCGCGCCTGGGGCGTCGACGAGTCCCGCTTCCGCGAAGTCACCCCCGCCATGGCCCGCGACGCCCTCGCCAGCGGCAGCCCCGCCAACAACCCCCACCCCGCCACCCAAACCCAAGTCGAAGCCCTCTACGAAGCCGTCATCAGCCTCTAAGCCGGGTACGCCAACGCCGTCATCCGACCAGGGCGGGGGCGTCCATCAGATACCGCTGCCGTGGCGCCTCATTCCAGCGAGGCCAGCACCTCGTCCAGCCGGTGTAGAAACGCGGTTCGAAACAGCCTTCGTTCCGGAACACCGCAAGTCGCGACGTAAGCGGCCCAGGCCTCCGAGCCTTCCTTCACGTGTTCGCGAGGATCGGCCCACGAGACCTGTCCCTGCTGTTCGATCTGCGCGCGGATTTCCAGAAGCGTCTGTCGGACTGAGGATGTTTCCGATTCTGTGGACGGCGTCGGCTTGGCCGCGTCGCCATTTTCGATGGTCTCTTCGCGTGGCCGTTTCTTAGCCTGTTGTTTGATGGCCTTGCCACGGCCGCGTTTGGCGAGCAAGTTGGATGCGGGGGACGGCTCAGAGGCAGTGGCGGCAGGCTCGGACTTCGCGGCGCTTTCGAGCGCCCGCGGCACCGACTCGCTGTCCCAGCGCCGGAACTCCTCAGGGAGAATTCGAATCAGCGCGTCGGGCGACATGCCATAGACATCGTAGGTGCGTTCCAGCTGGTCTAGAACCCGAATCAGATGCCGCAATCCTCCGGGTCGTCGACCGAAGCCTCGCTTTTGCTGGCTCCCACGCGTATATAGGCGCAGAATCAACTGAATGACGCCAGCCGAATTGAAGATCCGTACAGAGCCGAATACGCGTTCGGCGATATCGCCGAACGACGTCAGATCCTGATCGAGCAGATAGGCCACACTCTCACCGTGCGCTTCATACAGTCGCCACGAGCCCCTGAGATAGTGCCGGTACGCGTGTCGATCGTTGCTATCTGCAAAAACGAATGTCTCATCAACCGGCGAGAGTTCGTGGATGCCATCCGCCACCTGCACTGTGTCCGCAAAAAAGTAGATGCCTAGCCACGACCATAGGCCGGCATGGTCGGATACGAGAGGCCTTATCGATCTGAACTTCGGCGATAAGTACTTACCAACCTCGCGACGGGTTTTAAACGGCCGACGATCTACATTGACGTTCTCTAAGAGTCGTCGACTGTAGCGATCGCCAAAGAGAAGCTCCTGCGGTGGTTCTCGGTTCGCACGTGGATTGTCACGCATGAATGCGAGGAAGTCGCTGGCTCGTCGGAGACCGTCGCCGGTCAAGCGTCTAATTCGCGCGCCGGAATTGGTGTCCGTCGGCCCGCGAGAAGGCCGCGCATCAGGTGTGTCCTCGGAGGACTGACCCGAATTGCTACGCTGCTCAGAGTCGTCCGCAGAATCCGAATACAGCCGAACGCCGCCGGGTGCGAAAGTCACGGATCCTTGGGTTGGCCTAGCGTACACTGGCAGCAAAGTCTCATCTGCAGCCTCAAAAATCCTCGACAGTCCGCCAAGCCGACAAGATGGAGGCCAGATGCTATTGGCATACGACGGCTGGCATCGCATCCTAAGTTCTTCATTGGTCTGATACTCCGAATACCACTCCAAGACGGCCTGCGCATCCAGCCAACCCATGGGCCTGCTGCCTCGTGCTTCAGTCCAGCGCCGCCAGCGCCTCATCAAGTCGGTGCAGGAAGGCGGTCCGAAACAGCCGACGCTCCGGCACCCCACAAACTGCAACGTATGCCTTCCAGGCCGCCGAACCCTCCTCCATGAACTCGCGCGGGTCGGCCCATGAAACCTGCCCCTGCTGCTCGATTCGAGCGCGAACGTCCAGCAGCGTCTGACGGACGGACGGTGGATCTGGCTTGGGGTCATCCCTATCCCCGTTCGCACTGGGCCTGTCGCTAGGCTCTCCACGAACACGTTCGGCAGGAGCGGGGTAGGCGGGAGACGCATCGACAACGCCGACAGCAGGTTCAGAAACCGCGGCGGTTTCGAGCGCGCGCGGCGCCGACTCCCTGTCCCAGCGCCGAAACTCCTCAGGGAGGATGCGGACTAATGCGTTGGGCGACATGCCGCAGACGTCATAAGTCCGTTCAAGCTGACTCAGAACGAGGACGAACTTGGCCAAGCCGCCAAACCCCTCACGAAATCCTCTCTTCATTTTCCCGTTGGCCGTGTACAGGCGGAGCATTGTCTGGATGACACCAACTGAATTGAAAATAAAAACAGACCCAAGGGCTCGCTGCATTATGGCTGGAAATGCTGTTATCTCTTGGTCAAGCAGGAACGAGACACTCTCGCCGTGAGAATCATATAGACGCCATGAACTCCAAAGATAGTGCCGATATCTCTGTCTATAAGAACTAGACTCCCTGTCATCTACAACAAATCTCTCATCGAGCGGCGAGAGCTGAACTTCGTCTCCTCTTACACGAACGGTATCGGCGAAATAGTACATGCCCAGCCACGACCACAGCCCAGCGTGATCGGCAACGAGGTGCCGAATCGGCTCAAATCTGGGCGCGAAGTGCTCAGCCGCCTCGCGACGCGTACGAAACGGCCTTTGCTCAACCCGAACCGGCTCTCGAAACGGGCGGCTATAGCGTTCGCCGAACAGCAAATCGCGCGGCGGTTCCCGTTTCGCGCGGGGGTTCTCGCGCATATGGTCCAGGAACTCCTTCGCGCGCTGAATCCCGTCGGCCGTCAATCGTCTGACCAGGATGCTCGATGTTTCACCTAGTCGAGTACGGACTTCATCGCTCGGTGTGGTCGGCACAGCCGGACTGCGTTGATCGCTCTCGGTACCCTTATCAGAAGTCGCCGCGCGAACTGGGGATGCAACCGGTGGCACTCTTTCGTCGTCCACTTCACTTCGGGCTCGGGAAGACTGCCGTCTGATTGACTGAGAGAGATTCCGAAGCACAGCTTTTTCGACCGTCGGGTCGCGACCCTTTGAGACTTCCTCCAACACACGGCTCGCGGTGGCGATGGCCGAGCTGGCGGAGCGTTTTCGTACATTGGTTGTGCGGTAGCCCAGCGCATCGTGTAACAGCTGTAGCGCCAACGAATTGCCGCCGGTCAGGACCGCCAGATCAACGCGCCCGGGCCTCCCCTGTTCGGCCTCCAGGAACTCACGTGCACCGGCCAACGCCGAGCGCGCTTCGCGAATCTCATCCAGCGGAGTTGAGTCGGGCGGACGCCAGCCTGTCATGCTCTATGTTCCCGACCGCCACGCAGAGTCGTATGCGCCGGCAGCGAAAACTCGTTCCTTTGCAAACGCGCGTACGACAGCCTCAATCCACTCCCGGGCCTCGCTGACTTCCGAGTCCTCTGCTTCGTGCGCAAGGATCGGAATCTCAGCGTCTTGGTGTAAGCCTTCCGCGAGTCGGAACCAGCCATTCCACGACGAAATTTCGTCGTCTTCGGAGTCGGCGCGTTGGTCGATCACCGCATGCGTGAGAACGCTGCGCAGTACCGCTGGCATGACCAGAGAACGGAACGCTTTGTCGGTGCGCACGATCTCGCTGATACCAGTGACACTCGAATTGAGCAGCAACACCGGGGAATCATCGCCGTCTCCAAAATCGACTCGCCAGACCTCCTCTCCCAATTGATCTTCTCCCACTTCCTGCACCGGCAGCAGTGACTTTTGTGGTAGCACAGGCCGGATACTTGGCAGGTGTCCTAGCAGGCGGCCGGAGCCGTCGCCGGCGACCACCAACACCCTGAACTGAACCGGCTGCGGCACGTCGCGTATACGGCGTTCTTCTTCGGGGGGCTCCGAGATAACCCCGACCGTGCCATAGTCCCAGCGCTGCACCGCGTTGCTGCGCCAGGCTTCTACACGGACGCGCGCATCGAGCGGAAAGTCGTAATCAGCCAGATTGAGAGTCAAGTCAAAGATTGGAGGTTCGCTGCCCTCCGTCGACCGCAGCCGGACCCCAACATCGGCGCGCGCAATCTGTCGACGACCAGTCTGGTTAAGGCGGCGAATCACGCGGTCGCCTCGGCGTCGTCCACATCGGGACTGTCATTTGAGAGAGCTTTGACAGCCTCGACCAGCACGTCGCGTTCGTCGAAGCCGGTGACAGTCAGGCGGAAGTCGTCTCGGAACACGCCGACCCGGAGCGCGTTGTGGCTCAGGATCTCGTACTCGCATCCGGCGTGTTTGACCGCGAGCCCGTTTCGCACCGAGAAATCGGGCGCTTTCTGTTTGACGCCCTGGTCAAACTGGCGGAAGGCCCGGCCCTTGCCTCCGCGAACCACGTCATAGGCAAAGCGCAGATCCCAGGTTGAGCCCGCTGCCGCTGCTCCCGGCGAAGCGCGAAAGCTGAAGCCTCCCTCGATGTCCGACAGCCTCACAGGGGGAGGATCCGGCGGGACGATAGGTCCAGGCCCAGGCGGATCAGATTGTTCAGACCCTGATCGCTGGCGCCTCGAACGGCCACGTGCCGCGTCGAGGTCGGACGGAAACAAGTCGGCCAGCGCGTCGAACTGTCGTTCTTCCGGCCGCTCCACCAGACGCTGAAGAATCAGAAGCGCCGCGCGACGCACACGCTGGACACGGTCGTAGCCCCCGATCCAGCGATCCTTCAGCCGCTGAGCTTGCGGGTCCCAGGTAGCGTGGGCCGGTCCTTCCGCGTCTCGCAGCAGGTGGCCGAGCTCCGAATCCCCTTCCACCAACACAAGGGCCCGCGCCTTGTGATTGCCGATGTGGTCCATTCCAGGGATTCGCAGATGCCCTCGCACGAAATAGTCGTGGCCCCGCGGCAGGTCGTCGTCGCGTTCTAGGTACAGCCGGAAGCTAACGGGCTTGGTCGTATCAGGATCTCGCCGGCGCGCGTTCAGCGCTAGGCGGAATGCCAGTCGCTCGCTCTGGTCATAACTCTCGCGCAGCGTCGGGAGATCGAGCGCGTCCAATGCATCACTTCGTTGAGGTGCCGGCAGCTCGATATGTTCCTCGTCCCTGAGTCGATCTGCCCATCGCGCGAGCTGTATCGCACCCCGCAGCGCCGGAAGCGAGTTGTCATCGCGCCGCGGTGGCGCGATATGACCCAATTCGCCCTCGATAGTCTCGGCGTTGATTTCCCGTCGACGTTCCCCTGGCTTGACGATCTCCACCTCGAGGTGGCCACGGATGATGGGGATGAAGTACTGAATGACCACGGCGCGGGCAATCGTTGCCGGTGTGAGCGCTGCTTCGTCGTCACCCTCGGCCGATTCTCTTGGGTAGGGCACCACGACAGACAGCCCGGCTCCTTCCAGGCGACGATCAAGACTGAAGTCACGAATCGCCTGCGCAACTAGCCCGTCACCGCCGCTGCTGGATTCCACCGGAAGCGGCAGCCACTCGTCGTCATCCGAGTCCGATCCGGCGGCAAAGTAACCGTATGGCGGGTACTTGTTCTCGTCGCTGAGATGGTGGGTCTTCAGCATCGCCATGCCCATCAGCAGGTCACGGTCCTCGCCGTCGCGCCTAGTGACGCCCAGGTAGGCGTTAATGCTCGAAGCGTCGGGAAATACCCACTTGCCCAGTCCCCAAGAGCCGCCGGAGTCTTCGCTTTTTGGCGAAATGCCGACGCTGCGAAAGAATCCCCAGAAGTCGTTGCCGGCTTCGAGTTCAGTATTAGCCTCCACGTCCCCCAGCAGGCCCGTCGTCCCCGAGTCACCTACGGTCAGGTAAGTCATTGGCCGATCGAGGCACTCCAGCGCAATCCGCATGGCGGCCGCTTCGGCGCTGTCAGCCGGCCCGTCGGCCACGGCCTGGATATGCGACCTAAGACCAAACAGGTATGGCCGTGCCTTCTCGACCGGAAGTGCGTGCTCGGCGCCGCTGAAGGCAAAGCGGACTTTCACGGTCTCGCCCGGTCGCCGGGCGTCCAGAGAGTTCTGAATTGTCTCCCGCACCAACCGATCCGGCAGGTCAGCGGCGGCTGTGAAGAACTCCCCCTGCACCGGGTCCTGGTTGACCTGCGACGGCGACATGCGCGCGAATCGCCAATGAGGTGCCGGAGACTTCACAACCGCCCATCCGCCCGTGAACGATTTTGGACGGTCATGGTAGTTGCTTGCCGAGCATTTGCCACCTCGCGCAGGCTGAGATGCTTTCGCGTGCCCAGACTCTGTTTCTCCCTGCGTGGCCCCGGACCTCCTGAGTTCCGAGCCGTCACCGACGCTGTGAAGCCTCTCGATATACTCGAATGACGCCCCGCGCCCGGCGTGGGTGCTACGGCACTTAAGCGACTGACATGCCGCTGGGACTCCTGAAGAAGCTGGTTGGCGACGATGCCAGCCGCACCGCGCGCCGCTATGCCTCGCTGGTCAAGCGCGTCAACGCGCTGGAGCCGGAGATTCGCGGCTGCTCGGACCAGGAGTTGCTGGGCAAGACGCCGGAGTTTCGGCAGCGGCTGGACGCGGGCGAGAAGCTGGACAGCCTGGTTCCCGAAGCCTTCGCCACCGTGCGCGAGGCCGTGCGCCGGCATACCGGCGAGCGCCAGTTCGACGTGCAGCTCATTGGCGGCGCCGTGCTGCATGGCGGCGACATCGCCGAGATGCGCACCGGTGAAGGCAAAACCTCCGTCGCCACCCTGGCCGCCTATCTGAACGCCCTGCCTGGCCGGGGCGTCCACATCGTCACCGTCAACGACTACCTGGCCAACCGTGACGCCAACTGGTACGGCCGGGCCCTGGTCGAGCGCCTGGGTCTGACCGTGGGCGTCATCCAGCACGGCCTGGCCCCCGATGATCGGCGCGCCGCCTACGCCGCCGACCTCACCTACGGCACCAACAACGAGTTCGGCTTCGACTACCTGCGCGACAACATGGTGCAGGCGCTGGACGAGCGTGTGCAGCGCGGCCTGCACTACGCCATCGTCGACGAGGTCGACAACATCCTCATCGACGAGGCTCGCACCCCGCTCATCATTTCCGGCGCGGCCGAGCAGTCCACCCAGCACTACTACCAGATGGCCCAGGTCGTGCGGCGGCTCAAGGAAGAGACCCACTACACGCTGGACCTCAAGCTGCGCACCGCCAGCCTCACCGAGGCCGGTATCGCCACGCTCGAGCGCATGCTCAACGTCGACAACCTCTACGACGAGTCATCGTTCCAGCTTGTCCACTACGTCGAGCAGGCCCTGCGCGCCCACGCCATTTACGCCCGCGGACGCGACTACGTGCTGTTTCGCGATGGCCGCGTGGTCGATGGCCGCGACCACCGCGCCGAGGTCGTGATCGTCGACGAGTTCACCGGCCGCCTCATGCACGGCCGCCGCTACAGCGAAGGCCTGCACCAGGCCATTGAGGCCAAGGAAGGCGTCGAGGTCCAGCGCGAGAGCCAGACGATGGCCACCGTCACCTTCCAGAACTACTTCCGCATGTACGACAAGCTCGCCGGCATGACCGGAACCGCGAAGACCGAGGAGCAGGAGTTCCAATCGATTTACGACTTAAACGTCACGGTCGTGCCCACCAACCTGGACATGGTCCGCGACGACCGCGCGGACCTGGTCTACCGCACGGCCAAGGCGCGCGACGAAGCCCTCATCGACTCCCTGGCCGAGGTTCACGCCACCGGTCAGCCTGTGCTGGTCGGCACCACATCAATTGAGAAGTCCGAGGCCCTCAGCCAGCGCATCCAACGCCGCGGCATTCCCCACAACGTGCTCAACGCCAAGTACCACGCCCAGGAAGCCGTGATCGTGGCCGACGCCGGCCGCCAGGGCGCCGTCACCATCGCCACCAACATGGCGGGTCGCGGCACCGACATCATCCTCGGCGGCAAGCCCGAGGGCCTCGCCGCCGCCGACTGGCAGGCTGCGCACGACCGCGTGGTGGACCTCGGCGGGCTCTACGTCCTCGGCACCGAGCGCCACGAGGCCCGCCGCATCGACAACCAGCTTCGAGGCCGCTCCGGCCGCCAGGGCGACCCGGGCTGCTCCCAGTTCTTCCTGTCGCTGGAAGACGACCTGATGCGCCGGTTCAGTTCCGACAAGATCAAGGGCGTCATGCAGCACCTAGGCGTTGAGGAACACGTCCCCATCGAGAGCGGCATGGTCTCCCGCGCCCTCGAATCCGCCCAGACCAAGGTCGAGGCCCACAACTACGAGACCCGCAAATACGTGCTCGAGTTCGACAACGTCATCAACCAACAGCGCGGCGTCATCTACGACCAGCGCGAGCGCGTCCTCAACGCGGAAGACCTGGACGCGCTCTTCCTGGAGATGCTGGGGGAGGAAGTCGAGCGGCTCGTCGAGGCCCACGGCATTGAGCCGCACAGCGACGTTGCGGAACTTGAGCAGCTCTTACAGGCCTACACCGCCGACATCGCCGTTGACGGCAAACCGCCGGTTGCCACCGCCGACCTGGAAGGCCTCAAGGGCGAGGACGTGGCCGAGTTGCTCACCGGGGACGCCGAGGCGCGCTACCGGCAGCGCCTGGCCGACATCCCGCCGGACCTTGGGCCGCGGCTCCTGCGCTGGATGATGCTGCAGACCATCGACTACCTGTGGGTCGGGCACCTGACGGCAATCGAAGACGTTCGCCAGGGCATCGGCCTGCGCGCCTACGGGCAGCAGGACCCGCTGGTGGCGTTCAAGCGCGAGGCCTTCCACATGTTCGGCGAGCTCATCGCCTCGATTCGTTCCGACATCGTGCGCCGCTTCTTCCGCGTGCAGATTCAGGATCCAGTGCAGGAAGAAACGGTATTGACCCGTCACCGTGAAAGCGCGGCTGCCGTCACGGCGGACGCCGAGAGCCCTCCACCCGCCGCCGCGCGGCAGGCTCGAGCCTCCAACGGCGCCGGTCAGGCGCCCCGCCTCTCCCGTCGCCAACGCCGCGCGCAGGAGCGCGCCCGCAAGAAACGCAACCGTCGCCGCAGCCGTCAGCGCGTCCACTAAGGGGAGCCGCCCTGCCATGACTGAAGCCGTCGACACCGCCGATCTCGAGGGGCGCGCCCTCCGCGCCCGGCAGCGGGTCACCGAGATTCGGAGGCACCTTTGACCTGGCGGCAAAGCGCCAGGCGCTAGCCGAACTCGACCGCCAGATCGCCGCGCCTGACCTCTGGGACGACCCCGACCGCGCCCGCGACGTCATGCGCCGCTACCGGCGCGTCAAGGACGAAGTCGACCTCTGGGACGAACTCGACACGCAGGCCGACGACGTGGTCGGCTTGGTCGAACTCCTGGACCCCGATGACCCTGATCTCCAGCAGGAAGTCGCAAGCGAGGTCGCGGCCCTCGAAGACCGCCTGGCATCCCTGGAGTTTCAACTCCTGCTCGGCGACGAATACGACGAGCACGACGCCTTCCTGACCGTCCAGTCCGGCGCCGGCGGTACCGAGTCGCAGGACTGGGCCGAGATGCTTCTGCGCATGTACTCCCGCTGGGCCGACGCCCGGTCGTTCGCGCCCGACGTCGTCGACATCTCGCACGGCGAGGAAGCCGGCATCAAGAGCGCCACCCTGCGCGCTTCCGGCCGCTACGCCTACGGCTACCTCAAGGCCGAGCGCGGCGTCCACCGCCTCGTCCGTCTCTCCCCCTTTGACGCCAGCAACCGCCGCCATACCTCCTTCGCGCGGGTTGACGTGGTGCCGGTGCTGGAGGACGTGGACGAAGTGGCGATCAGCCCCGAGGACCTCCGCGTCGAGACCTTCCGCGCCAGCGGCGCCGGCGGCCAGTACGTCAACAAGACCGACTCCGCCGTGCGCATCCGTCACGAGCCCACCGGCATCGTCGTCTCCTGCCAGAACCAGCGCTCGCAACACCAGAACCGCGAAGTCGCCATGGAGATGCTCGGCGCGCGCCTGCTGGAGCGACAGATCGCCGAACGTGAGGCCGAGCAGGCCCGCCTGCGCGGCAAACAGGCCGCCGTCGACTTTGGCAGCCAGATTCGCTCCTACGTACTGCACCCCTACCGCCAGGTCAAGGATCTGCGCACCGGGATTGAGGTCGGAAACGCGGACGCTGTATTGGACGGCCAGATCGATCCTTTCATCGAGGCGTGGCTTCGCGCGTCGATCGCAGCCGGAAACGAGACCGGCGCGTGACCTCAGGGAGGTTGCCCAGGGCGTCCGGCCAACGGCTGCCGAGCCGCCTCGTCCTTGCCCTCGTCGCGCTTGGATTGGCCGGGCTGGCGTGGCTCACGCTGGGTCCCGGCACGGCCGGCGCGGCGTCATCCATCCCGGCGGATCTGAGCGCCCAGGTGGAGATTCGGTCCGCCATTACCTTTCAACTCGACGCGCCCTGGACGGGTCCGCCGCCATCCCGGGTATCGGTGCTGTTTGGGCTGCCGGACGGCGTCGTGACCCGACGCGGACGCGCCCCCTTTGAAGTTGACGACGGGCGTCTCACGGCCTCGCACCGCTGGCGTCCCCGGGGAACGCTGCTGCCCGGGGCCGAGATCGAATACCGCTTCGAGGTTCGTGACGCGGACGGAAAGGTGCAAACCGAGTCCAGCACCGTGACCTATATCGACCTGGACCTTCCGTGGCAAACGCAATCCGAAGGGCTGGTGGATATCTGGTGGTATGCCGGCGACGACAGCCTGGCCACCGACGCCGCCAACGGCATTCGCCGGGGCCTGGATGCACTCCAGGCTCAGTTCGACCTGGCACTTCAGCGCCGTACCCGCCTGGTCCTTTACGCCGACGGCGAGCGCATGCGCGCAGACTTGGGCCGCGGCACCCGACCCTGGGTGGGAGGCGTTGCCGCCGCCCGATTCAATCTGATCGTGCTCTACGCCTCCGAGTTCGAGTGGGGCCGTTCCACCCTTCCGTCCACCATCGCCCACGAGTTGACCCACATCGCCATCGAACACGCCGTCGGCGAACCGCCGCGCAACATTCCCACCTGGCTCCACGAAGGCGTGGCCACCGTCGTTGAGAGTTCTGTCGCCGAGCGGTTCTCCTACGACGACATCGTCGACGGGGCGTTTGCAGCCGATCGGCTGATCTCCTTGCGCGGCCTCACCGGGTCGTTTCCCGTGCGCAGCGGCGGCGCCCTGCTGGCCTACGCCCAGAGCAACTCGTTCGTCAGGTTCATCATCGACCGTTGGGGCGGGTCCTCGATTACGCAGATCCTGGACGCCTACCGCGATGGTGCATTGCCGGACCGCGCGCTCCAACAGGCGGTCGGGCTCGACCTCGCCGACCTCGAAGCACAATGGCTCGCTACTCTTGGCCTGTCCGACGCCACACCTACGGCGAGTTCCGGCGTCTTGACAACCGTGTCCACCGTCGCGCTTATCCCCACGCAACCATGATCGTTCTGCAGAACGTCACCAAGGTCTACCCCAACGGAACCCGCGCGCTTGACGACGTCAGCCTCCAGATCGAGGAGCGCGAGTTCGTCTTTCTCGTCGGCCCCAGCGGCGCTGGCAAAACCACCCTGATCCGGCTCATCAACCGCGACACCAGCCCCGACAGCGGCAACGTCTACGTCGAAAACACCGACGTCACGCGCATTCGACGCCGCGAGGTCCCCAAGCTCCGCCGGCGCGTTGGCGTGATCTATCAGGACTACAAGCTGCTCCCCGGCCTGAGCGTGCGTCAGAACGTGGAGTTCGTCCTCAAGTCCACCGGTGAATTCAATGGCCGAACCGCAAAGTGGGTGGACGAGGCGCTCTCGCTCGTCCAATTGAGCGACCGCGCCGACCATCACCCCCACGAACTCTCCGGTGGCGAGCAGCAGCGCACCGCCATCGCCCGCGCCATCGTCCGCCGCTGCCCCATCCTGGTCGCCGACGAACCCACCGGAAATCTGGATCACGCCACCAGCTGGGACACGATTCAACTATTGGTACGGATCAACGCCCTCGGCGCCACAGTGCTGATGGCCACGCACAATCGGGAGATCGTCGACACCATGCGGCGCCGTGTCATCGAAATCGACAACGGCAAGGTCGTCCGCGACGAACTCGGCGGCGGCTATGACAGCTAAGCTCAACGTCCTGCGCTACGTGCTCGGCGCCGCCATGCTTGGCCTCTGGCGCAACCGCACCATGACCCTCGGCGCCGTCGTCACCACCGCCGTCATGCTGGTCACGTTGGCCGCGTTCCTGGCCATCAACGACACCCTGAACGAGATGGTCACGGCGCTCGGCCGCAAGAGCAACCTGATCGCCTACGTCCGTGACGACGCCCGCCCCTCCCGCGTCACCGAGATCATGCAGGATCTGGAACAGCGTCCCGGTGTCGGCGAGGTTGTCTTCGTCACCAAGGAAGACGCCTTGCGCATCTTCCAGGAACGCTTCTTCGACCAGCGCGACGTCATCGACATCCTGCAGGCCAACCCGCTCCCCGCCAGCGTGGAACTCCGCATGGACGACCCGGCCGTGCTACCCGCGCTCGCCGACGAGTTGCGCGGGATGCCCCAGGTCTTCGAGAGCGTGGCCGTCCCGCTCGATGTGGTCGAGCGCCTGGTTTCCATCAGCAACGTCTCGCGCGCAGCCGGCACCGCCATGATCATCGCTCTGACCGCCGTTGCCTTGTTCGTCATCGCCAACACCATCCGCATCGCCGTCTACGCCCGCCGCCAGGAAATCGAAATCATGAAGCTGGTCGGCGCCACCGACTGGTTCGTGCGCGGCCCCTTCCTCATCGAAGGCGCGTTCATCGGCCTCGTTGGCGCCACCCTCGCCGCCGTGGCCTTGGTCGTCATGTACTTGCAGGTCGCGCCCACGATTACTCGCATCATTTCCTTCCTGCCCATCGCCACCGACGTGTCCTTTGTCCGCAACCTCGCCGTCTTCATCGTCTTGGTCGGACTCGTGGTCGGCAGCATCGGGAGCTACGTCTCCGTGCGCCGCTACCTCGCCGTATAGGGGGGCGCCGCTGATCGTTGTCCAGGGAGTCACCAAGCGCTACGACGGCGAACCCGCCCTCGCCGACGTCTCAATTGCCATCGCCCGCGGCGAGTTCGCCTTCCTTATCGGTACGAACGGCGCGGGCAAAACCACCCTGCTTCGCATTCTCCTGCGTGAAGAGGCCTTCGATTCCGGCGTCGTCCTCGTCAACGGCGTCGATGTCGCCAGGATTCGCGGCGCCGCGCTCACCAAGTTCCGCCGCCGCATCGGCGTCGTGTTTCAGGACACCCGCCTGCTGCCCAACGCCACCGTCCGCGAGAACGTGGGCCTGCCGCTCCAGGTTCGCGGGCGCGCCAATCGCGAAATCGACCTGGCGGTTGCCGACGTGCTCGAGCGCGTGGCCCTCGCCGACAAGTCCGAGCGCTTCCCCAGGCAACTCTCGGGCGGTGAACAGCGCAAGGTCGCCCTCGCCCGCGCCGTCATATCCAAGCCTGACGTCCTGCTCTGCGACGAACCCACCGACAGCATCAATCCCGCCCACGCCCGCGAGATCATCGGCCTGCTGCTCGACATCAACAGCGAGGGCGTCACCACCCTCGTCGCCACCCACGACAGCGAAATCGTCAACGACCTCCGCCGACGCGTCATCCGCATGGACGCCGGAACCATCCTCGCCGACGAACCCGTCGGCGTCTTCAGCACCAGCTGATCCGTAGATCGACCGCTCGGCGACGAGAACAATCAGACGGCAAGATCGAACGGGAGGTCGCTGATGTCCCGCAAGCGGTCACCCTCAATCATCGTCTCCAGCATTTCGGACTGGTCTCCAGCCTCGGGTAGCGACGCGCAGACGTCTCGCAACTCGTTGAGTGCGAAGTGGTACACGCAATCGAGATCGCCCGTCCCGAGCGCCAGCGAGGCAATCCGCATTGGGAGTGGTTCGGCCGTTACTGCGACGATGTGCGGTATGGAGCCCTTGCGATTCCTGATGAGATTCAGCGCTTCCGTGCGTGTGTTCTGAGAACGGTCACTCCGAATTGTCCACTTGCACGAGACACTCGCATGCAAGAACGGAAGGCTGGTTGCCTGATTTGTTTCGATGAATGGTGTCAGTGATGCTGTATCAGAGCCGTCCAAAAGGACGCGGTGTTCATTGACCTCCTCTTGGGTTGCGGGGAGGCGCGAAATGACGACATCCGGCGTCACGATGTAGCCGTGGCCGAGCGCTGCTGAGAGGTCCTGATTTGTGCTGACAACCTCGTCGAGGAGCTCCAAATGTCGATACTGAACGAATCTGGAAATCCGTGTCTGCATTGTAAGGTATTGCCAACGTCCAGGCCGTAAGTGACTGATAGCTGCAAATGCTCCCTCTATGAACTCGCACGTGAGCTTCTCGAATAGAGATCCTGACGTTTGACCTGAAATACTGCCTCTCTCGTACTTGTGGAATCCAATAATTCTTGCAATACCATTTGATATCAACACACTCGATCGGCTGCTTCCGTCCGCAAAATTGGGATGAGTCAGACTTCCACTGTCCGAGAACCGAACGATTTGGATGCCAATCTTGGAATGATAGAGTTTTCGGAGTTCTGTGAGAGTTGCCACGTTATTCAGAGGGATAGTTCTTAAAAATCTCGCATGCCCAAAACGCGCTGTATGCCATTGTCAATGCGTGATCTTGACTGCGCTGCATAGTCTTCGTTCAACTCAATCAGAATCGCCCTGCGATTCAACTCGGCCGCAGCCACACCGGTAGTCCCAGACCCGGAGAAGGGATCGAGAATCGTATCCCCGGGGCGACTCCCCAGAAGAATGCACCGTCGTACCAACTCTCTTGGATAAACGGCTGGGTGGGATGTGCCGCCTGGGTCAGGTCCAAGAAGCCAGTAGTTCCTCAGATTTGCTCCGGTTTCCTCCCGGATGGCCTGATTGTCATAGAAGTACTTGGGTGTCTTCGAGAAGAGGAATACCTGCTCGGTCGCGTTGGAGGGTCGGTTTCGTACGCTCTCAGGCATGGGCGCCTTCTTGATCCACGTGATGCTTGAGCGCAACAGCCAGCCGTCGGCTTGTAGCGCGAATGCCACACGCCATGGCATCCCCAACAGGTCTCGGTCCTTCAGCCCCCAGCAGTCTGGAACCTTGCAATTGCGCTTCTGGATTAGTTTCCTCGTATTGCCGACTTGTGCATTTGGTCCGCTTCGCCCCGTACCGCCGTTGCGGGCGTAGCCGTCACCGACGTTCAGCCATAGCGTGCCGTCATCCGCAAGTACTCTATGGACTTCTCGGAAGATCGCGACTAACTGTCGGACATAGTCTTCAGGCGATTCCTCGGAGCCAATCTGGGCCTCGTGATCGTAGTCTCGTAAGCCCCAATATGGAGGCGAAGTAATGCAGCTTTGAATCGATTGTTGTGCGAGCTTTGGCAGTACCTCTTGACTATCGCCAATCAGTATTTCAACGTCGCCGCTGGCGATGCGAACGGGCGCAGTCCTGCTTGTCGCCATCGCCTGCCCACGCTCCGGATCGGTAATTCCGCTTCACCAGGAACCACCAGATGAAGCAATTGGCTACATGTTAAGCGATATGGGTCCAATCTTCCAGAATCTCGCCAGTGGCCCGTTGGCTATGGCCTCGGTCGTCAGCGAGAGCCTGAGACTCTGCCACGTGCCGGTGAGAGCGCATGAGATTGAACGTCAGCCGACATCGTCAGGTCAGCCAAGCCTTCCTCATCGACCGCTCACCGCCCTGCGCTACCGTGGAGGTAGCGTCCCTCCGCCGTACCTCCCATGCACCGTCCCCTGCGCACCGCCCTCTTGCTGGCCGGTTCCGTCGTCGCGCTCTGTCTCGTGTTCTCCATCGGGTTCGTCACCGGCGCCACGGCCCTCGGACCCGGCATCCCCCCGCCGCTGGTGCTTGCCGGCGAGCCGCCGCCCGATCTCAAGGACGAGGACGAAGAGGTTGACTTCAGTCTCTTCTGGGAAGCGTGGCGCGTGCTGCAGGACAACTACTACGACGGTCCGCTAGCGGCCGAGATCTTGCGCGAAGGCGCCATCCGCGGCCTGGCTGGCGCGACCGATGATCCCTACACCCGCTACCACGACCCTGAACAGGCCCGGCGATCCTCCATCAGCCTGTCAGGCTCCTTCGTCGGCGTCGGCATCCGCGTCGAAGTGCGCGACGGCTATCCCTTCGTCACCCAGCCCTTGCCGCGCTCGCCCGCCGAGGCGGCCGGCATTGGCGCCAATGAATACGTGCTGGCCGTGGACGGGGTCTCCACCAGGGGCGTCTCGCTGACGGAGTTCGGGCGCATCGTCCGCGGCGAGCGTGGCACCCCGGTGACGCTCACGCTGCGGCGCCAGGGCGAAACCACCCGGCGCGACGTCACCATCGTGCGCGACCGCATCATCGTGCAGTCGGTCACCACCAGGGTCTTTGATGACGTTGGGTACTTGCGCATCGCCAACTTCTCGTCTCGAACGTCCGGCGAAGTCCGCCGCGCGCTCAGCGGCTTTCGAACGGCGGGTGTGGATCGGCTCGTTATCGATCTCCGCAATAACCCCGGCGGGCTGCTTGATGCCAGCGTTGCGGTCACCAGTCGCTTTCTTCCGGAGGGCGAACTGATTCTGCGCCGCGAGAGCCGCAACGATCCGGCCCACGTCTACAACGCCGTCAGTGGATTCCGCGACTTGCGAACGCCAATGGTCGTCCTGGTCAACGCCGGGTCGGCCAGTGGCTCGGAGGTCTTCGCCGGCGCCCTGCAGGCTCACGGCCGCGCCACGCTGATCGGCGAGCCGACCCATGGCAAGGGCTCCGTCCAGGAGCTTCACAAGCTCTCCGACGGCTCCATCATGCGCGTCACCACCGGCATCTGGTTCACTCCCGCCGGCGTCGCCCTGGCCGGCGACGGGGGCGGACTCCTTCCGGACCTCGAGGTCGAACTGGCCGATGCTCAGATCGGCGCCGACGACGACCCCGTGCTCGCGGCCGGTCTGCAGACCGTTCGCACGCTCCTGCCGGAGGTCAGCCGCTAGCCGTTGGCGCCGGCGGCGGACTCGGGGCGGCGGCCGGGACTGCCACGATCAGGCGCACGCCGTAGCCCCGGGCCACCTTGGCCCCGGGGCCCGGCTCCTGGCCAACCACGATTTCGCCGGTCGAGCCGGGAGTTGGGACGAGTCGAATTGATCCGACCAGGAGACCGTTGTCGAACAGCGTGCGCTGCGCCCCGTCCACCGTTCGGCCGATCAACGTGGGAACGTCCACCTCGCCAATCCGTACCACCGTCAGCAGCACGTCGGACCCGCTTGGTGCGCCGGCCCCGCTGACCGGTATCTGTGCCACAACCACTCCGTTGGGGGCCGAGTCGTCCTCGACGTATGTCGTCTCCCCCACGGCAAGACCCGCCAACTCGATGGCGCGGCGAGCGTCGTCTTCCGCTCGTCCCACCACCGGCGGCACGGGCGCCATTTCTACGCCGCGACTGATTCGCAACACCACCACGGAGCGCCGGTCCACCACGGCCCCCGCCAGTGGCTCCTGGCCAAGCACCGTGCCTGCTGGCACGTCTTCGCTGAATGCGGTGACTTCAATCACCTGGAATCCGCGGCGGTCCAGGTCCGCACGCGCATCCTCCGCGGCCAGTCCCACCACGTTTGGCAGCGACGCCAGCGACGGTCCACGGCTGACCGTCACAACGACCGGTTCCAGCCGCCCGAGTGACTCACCGGCCGGGGGCTCCTGGCTGATCACCAGACCTTCCGCCACGGCGTCGTGAAACACCTCCTCGACCTGGGGTCGGAAGCCCGCGTCTTCCAGGACTTGCCGCGCGTCGTCCCGGTCCAGGTTCACCACGGAAGGAACTTCCGCAACGTCGGCAGCCGGGTCCTCGCGCCGAGGGACCAGGCGCTCGTCGCTCGTCGTCACCGGCGCTCGCGGTTGGAGCAGCGCGCCGGCGTCCTCGATCAGCGGCCGCAACCCGGCCAGCGGATCCGCCACGTTGGCCAGCACGAGCATGAAGACAACGACGGCCGTTCCCAGCGCCAGGGCCAGACCCCACACGGGGATTGAAGATCGACCCACTCGCGGGCGGCCGGGTCCGCGTCGCGCGATCCGGCGCGGTCGGAGGCGCGCACCATAGCGCTGCGCCCGTCGTCGCGGGCGATTAGCGACGGCGCTCATCCGTGTCGTTCATAGAGGAATCCGTCGCGGCTTTCACGTCTTGAGCGTACGTCGCCGCGTCGCCGGCAGCCTCACACCGCGGTGGCGACGCTCCGACGCGTGCCGGCTTCGGCGCTCGGCGTCTGCGCATGGCCGTTGGTTGACGCACCGTTGGTCGGAACGCCGTCCAGCCGCAACGACAGCAACTCGGAGACCCCGTCTTCACGCATCGTCACCCCGTAAACCGTTGAGGCCGCCTCCACCGTGATGGCGTTGTGGGTGATGAGCAGGATCTGCGTCCGCTCACTGAGGCTCATCACCTGCCGGCAGAACCGCAGCACGTTCTGATCGTCCAGCGCGGCGTCTACCTCGTCCAGGATGCAGAACGGCGGTGGACGAATCTTCAACAGCGCCAGGATCAGCGCGGCCGCGACCAGCGCCCGTTCGCCGCCCGACAGCGCGGCGAGTTGCTGGGGCCGCTTGCCGGGCGCCCGCACCGAGAACTCCACCCCGGTCTGTTCGATGTCGTTAGGCGACGTCAGCGTCATGTGCGCCTCGCCGCCCCCAAAGAGCTCGCTGAAGGTCTCGCTGAACGCCGCGTTCATCGTCTCGAACGTGGCCATGAATTCGGTATGGAGCTGGTGTTGCAGATCCCGTGCCAGCGTCTGCAGGTTAGTCTCGGCGCCCTCCAGGTCGGCAATCTGCCGCCGCGCGTCCTCCACCCGGCCGCGCTCGTGTTCGTATTCCGCCGGCGCCAGCGGGTTGACGGGCCCAAGCCGGTCGAGCCGCCGCCGCAGCTCGGCGGTCCGTCGTTCGATCTGACCAATCCCAGAGCCCGCCTTTTCCGCCTCCAGGCGATTGATGCCCAGATCGTCGCGCGCCTGGGCCCGAATCTCCGCGCGCCGTTCCACCAGCCGCTCGGTCTCGCGCTGCGCCGCCTCAACTTCCGCCGTGGCCCGGGTCTGCTCTTGCGCCCGCACTTCGGTCTGCATCTGCAGCCGCTGGAGCTCCAGCCGGGCCTCCAATGCCTCGGACTCCAACCGACGCACCAGGTCCTCATCCGGTGCGTCGGCGTCCTCGGCCTGTGCGTCCATCTCCTCCAGCGCGTCCGTCGCCTCAGTCCGCGAACGCTCAGCGTCCATCCGCTCGCGTTCCAGGGTGTCCGCTTCCGACTGTGCCTGCGCTGCCGCCACGCTTCGCTGGGCTGCCTGCGTCCGTAGATCGGCCGCCCGGCGCTCATTCACGCCCAGCGCCGCCTCCAGGGCCGCCAACTGCGCCTCAGCCTCCGCGGTTCCCGTCGCGGCTTCTCCCGATTGGTCGAGTTCCTCGCTCAGCCGCGTCACGTCGCGCTCGGACTCCGCGACACGTGGCGCCAGCTCCGCCAGGCGCTCCTTGATGCTGCCCAGGCGTTCCTCCGCGTCTCGGGTTCTCGCGGCTTGGGCTTGCGCTTCGGCCTCGACACGCTGATGCCGCCGGATGGCTGCGGTTGCCGTGTCGTGAGCGTGCTGATGCGCGCTGGCCGCGGTGGCGCTGTCCGCTTCGGCGCTGCGCAGGGCGGCGTCCGCGGTGCGCAACGCCTCGTCGGCGGCCCTCGCGGCGTGTTCCAACTCCGGCTGTCGACGTCGAGCTTCGGCCAACGCCCGTTCCGCCTTGGCCAGCCGCTTACCGATGTCCCGTCCCGCCGCGTCCTGCGAGCTCAGCCGCACCGTCCCGTCGATGTCGATAGCGTCGCCGTCCAGCGTCACGATCTGGAAGTCGGCAAGGTCGGTTTGGTCCTGGCGCGCCCGCAGCGCGGCGCTCAGGCTCTCGGCCACCACCACTCGGCCCAGCAACCGCTCCACCAGGTCGGCATCGGGACCGATGGCCTCCACCATGTCGCCCAAAGTCCCGCGCAAACCCGCCATTGGCGCCGAGACCGCGTCGCCCTCGTACGGCCATCCCCTGAACCCGGCCGCCGGCCGCCAGCGCAGCCGGCGCAGTTGCAGGTTCCGTGCGGCCTCGCGTAGAGCCGTCCCGTCGGTTGGTCGAGCGACCAGCAACGTGTCCAGACTGCCGGCGAACGCCGCCTCCAGGAGACGCGCCGCCTCGGGGTCGCGTGGTCGCATCCGGTCGCGTAACCGGCCGATCACCGTGCCGGGTGCCGATGTCGCCAATGCCCGTATTGCCTCGTCGGTTCCGCCGTCCTGCGCGTGGGCGTCTTGCAGCGCGTCCAGTTCCCGTTGCAGCGCGGCGCTGGCCTCGGATCCCGCGCGTAGGTCCGCCTGCGTGCGCGCCTGGGCCTGCTGCGCGGCTCGAGCCGCGGCTACGGCGGCGCGCTGCGCGGCCGCTGCCTGGTCAACGCCTGTCGCGGCCGCTTGCGCGTCTCGTTCCGCCGCCTCCGCGGCCGCACGCGCAGCCGTGGTCAGATCGCCGGTGTCCTTCACCTGGTCCTGGAGCCGCGTGAGCTCGGCTTCCAGCGACTCCCCTTCGCCCGATAGGTGCCGCTGGCGTTCCCGCAACGATGTCCGCCGGTCCCGTGCGCTGGCCAGCTGGCCGGCCAGCGTCCGCATTCGCCCCCGCCGTTCGCGCTCTGGCGCCAGCGTTTCGAGCAACCGCTGCCGCTCCTTCTGCACGTGCGCCACGTGAGCATCCAGCTCCGCTAGCGACTGCTCGGCAACCCGCGCTTCCTCCGCCAGCGCCTCCGCGCGCGCCGCCAGCCCTGCGCCCCGTGCGCTCAGGTCGGTGTGGCGGCTTTCCAGGTGTTGCTGCCGTTCCACCAGCCGCGCCCGTTGCGCCGCCCGCTCCGCCGCCTCGCGTCGGGCCTGCTCCACCTGCCGGCGCGCCGTCGCCAGTTCCTGTTCCAACTCCGAGCTCCGCAGCGACGCCTGCGCGGCCTGTCGGCGCAGTTCTTCCGCTGGTTCGGCCAGGATCGCCGCCAGCGTGTCGGTGGCCTGCTGCTCACGCTCTTCCGCGGCCTCCAGCTGCCGGTTCACGGCAAACAGTCGATGCCGGGCCAATGTCAGTTGGCCCTCGCGCAATTCGCGTTGCAGATCCGCGCCGCGCTCGGCGACCTGCGCCTGCTCCCGCAGTGTGTCCAGCCTCGAATCGATCTCCGCCGCCAGGTCCCGCAAGCGCTGCAGATTGCGCCGCGTCTCGGTCAGCCGCCGCCAGGCCTGGTCGCGGCGGGCGTAGTAGCGAGCCACCCCGGCGGCTTCTTCCAGAAAGGCCCGCCGGTCCTCCGGTCGCTGCTGCAAGACCTGCTCCACCTGCCCCTGGTTGATCACCGAGTGCCCGCCGTGACTGGCCGCGCCCGCGCTCATCAGGTCCAGCACGTCCCGCAGACGGACCCGCGCCCCGTTGATCGTGTACTCCGAAGCCCCCGACCGGAACAGCCGCCGCCCAATCACCACCTCGCTGAACTCGGTCGGCAGCCAGTCCTCGGCGTTGTCAAAGGTCAGCCGCACGTCCGCCATCGCCGTTCGCCCGCGCGAATCTGATCCGCCGAAGATCACGTCCTCGGCCCGTCGGATGCGCAGCAGGCTCGGCGCCTGTTCGCCCATCGCCCAGCGAATCGCGTCCGAGAGATTGCTCTTGCCCGCGCCGTTCGGCCCAACGATCGCCGTCACCCCGGGCCGAAACTCCAGCGTCGTCCGACGCGGAAACGTCTTGAATCCCTGCAGGTCAATTCGCCGCAGGTACATCCGTCGTCCCTTCGCCGTTGTGAATCTCCGTCAGCGCCGCGCGTGCCGCGGCCTGCTCCGCGCGCTGCTTGCTCGAACCCTCCCCTGTCGCCAGTTCCGCCTCGCCCGACCGAACGGACATCGTGAATAGCCGGTGGTGGTCGGGACCCTCCGTCGAAACCAGTTCGTACGTCGGCGTGGCCCGTGCCTTGGCCTGCAAATGCTCCTGTAGCTGCGATTTGAAGTCCTTCGCCGGGCCTTCCCAGCCGTGACGGTCCAGTTCACGAAGCAGGATCGGGCTCAGCAGGTCGCGCAGCGCGTCGAGCCCTTGGTCCAGGTAGACAGCCCCCAGCACGGCCTCGAACGCCCGGCCCAGCACACTCGACCGATCGCGGCCGCCGCTCAAGTCCTCGCCGCGGCCCAGCTGCAGGAAATCACCCAGGCCCAGCGTCCTGCCGACCTCGCCCAGCGACGTCAGGTTCACCAGCGACGCCCGCGCGTGCGTCAGCCCGCCCTCCGCACGCTCCGGGTAGCGCCGATAGAGCAGTTCGGCCGCCACCAGCCCCAGCGCCGCGTCGCCCAGGAACTCCAGCCGCTCGTTGCTGTCCTGGTCCGCCAGGTCGGCCTCGTTGACCAGCGAGCGGTGCACCAGCGCCTGCGCCAGCAGCGACCGATCCGTGAACCGAATGCCCAGGCGGGCCGCCAGGCGCTCCAGCGTCGCGTCGTCCAGGTTCAGGTTCGCCATGCGTTAAGCCCGCCCTGGCCAGTGTGAGCGAATGAGTCGGTGGGAGACGGAACTGCGGTCGGCGAGACCCGGCGGAGTGGGCTGTAGGAGGCGATTCGCGATCAGCGCGGCCGTGCCTCCTTTCGCCTCCCGGTCATGCGGTCTGGGCGGCGGCCTGTTCCTGCACGCTCAGACACCACCCACGATACTTCGGCGAGCGGCCCCGCACGATGTCAAAGTACAGATCCTGCAACGCCCCGGTCACCGGACCGATCTCGCCGTCGCCAATAATCCGTCCGTCAATCTCCCGCACCGGCGAAATCTGCGCCCCCGTCCCCACCAGGAACAGCTCGTCCGCGATGTACAACTCCGTGCGGTCGATGGGACGCTCGATGGTCTCGATCCCCAGGTCGTCCAACGCGATCTGCATCACCGTGCCCCGCGTCACGCCCTCAAGGATGTCCTCGCTCAGCGACGGCGTCAGCAGCTTCCCGTGGCGCACGATGAACAGGTTCTCCCCCGAACCCTCGCTCACGTGCCCGTCGTGCGTCAGCATGATCGCTTCGTCAAACCCGGACTCCAGCGCCTCCGTCTTGGCCAGCGACGAGTTGACATAAATCCCCGTCACCTTGCCCCGCGCCGGGATCATGTTGTCGTTCACCCGCCGCCATGCCGAAATCGTGCAGCGGATCGGCTTCTCGATGTCCAGGTAGTTCCCGAACGGCAGCGCGAACAGCGTGAACCCGTTCGCAATGGGCCGCAGACCGTCCGGCCCCATCGCCACCATGTTCAGCCCCACTTGCAGCGCGCTCTTGAACGCCAGCGGCCGCACGTACACGTCCTCGCGGAAATTGCCCGCCCGCAGCACGTTCACGCAGATGTCGATCAGCTCGTCCACCGAGTAGTCGATCCCAATCCGCAGGATTCGCGCCGACTGGTGCATCCGCTCGAAATGCTCCCGAACCCGGAACAGCAGCAACTGCTCCTCTTCGTCGTCCCAATACGCCCGGATGCCTTCGAACACCCCGGTCCCATAATTCAGCGCGTGCGTCATCACGTTGACCTTGGCGTCCGCCAGGTCCATGTATTCGCCGTTAAGGAACGCTTGCATCAAGACCCCCGCCGTCGGGCCGACGCCCGCCGAAAACGCACCACCGCACGACGCTCAGGGCGCCGACGCGGACGCGCCGCATGGTATCACCGCACCTCCGCCGCAACCGCCGCCTCGAACACCTCTCGCCGCATGAACACCAGGTCGCCCCGCAGGTCGAAACTCTCGTAGTACCGCTCGAATCCCCACTTCGCGTACAGCCGTCGCGCCGCCTCGTTCGGCCGGTCCACCCCGATCGAGACGTGCGTGCACCCCCGCGCCGCGGCCAGGGCTGAGGCGCTGCGCACCAGCCCTTCCGCCACCCCCAGCCGCCGGAACTCCGGCATCACCACCAGCGTATGCACGTACGCCACCCGCAGCCCGGCCTCAATGGACGGGTCGATGTGCCGCAACCGCACCCACAACTGGCCGATCGGATTGCCGTTGAAATCCGCCACCAGCCCCCGCTGTACCCCGTCCGCCTGTTCGCGAAAGTAGCGCCGCAGCAGCCGTTGCCGAGAGGCCTTCCCCGCCGGACCCCACAACTCGCTCAGCCGCCGCATCTCGCTCACCCGCGCGGTCCGCACGGTCACGGGCACATCGATCCTGATCAGCTGCCCACCGTCCGCCGCCCGTTCCACGCTCATCGACGCACCCGCCCTTGAAAGCCATGGGAGCCTACTTGGTTCGCACATCACATACCGCGCATCTTTCCCACAACCGTGCGAGCCTTACGCGTGCCCTGAAACCTTCCAACTGAAACCCGCATGCGCATCGGCTTGGTCACCCTCTGCTCCCTGCGAGGACAAATCGACGCCAACCTGGCAAAGATCGAGACCTTCACCCAGCAAGCCGCCGACGCCGGCTGCGACCTCGTCCTCTTTCCCGAGTTCTCCGTCCACGGCCCCTGGGTCACCTACGACGCCGACGCCGACCCCGCCGAACTGGAACGCCTGTCCGAGCCGATTCCCGGCCCCGCCACCCGCCGCCTCACCCAAATCGCCAAACGCCACGGCCTCGCTATCGGCGCCGGCATTGCCGAACGCGGTCTAGCTCCCAAGCCCTTCAATGCCTACGTGATCGTCGATGCCGATGGCCTCCGCCACGTCCAGCGCAAGCTGCAACCCACCACGAGCGAGATGGACTTCTACCGCGGCGGCGGCGACGACATGGCGCCGTTTCGACTTGGCGAGACCTCCATCGGCGTCACCATCTGCGCCGACAACGAGTCCCCCGCCATCCACGACACCCTCGTTGACCTCGGCGCCCGCGTCATCCTTCAGCCCCACTTCGACTGCATCAAGGACTTCCAGAACGCCGGCGCCTCATGGGACCAGATCCTCGACTTCAACCGTCGCGACACCCTCAAGCGCCGCGCCCAGAACCTGGCCCAACGCCTCGGCGTCTACGCCCTCTACTTCGACGCCAAAGACCCCCGCGCCGACTTCCACGAACGCCCCCACTGGCCCCACCGCGTCACCGGCCGCTCCGCCGCCTTCGCCCCCGGCGGCCACCTCCTCGCCACCAACCCCGGCAACCACGAATCCCTCCTCACCATCAACATCGACCCAACGGCCTAGGCGACCGCCCCCGTTCGTGGTGAGCCGGGCCAGCGTCTTTCGGCGGCCCGTGTCGAACCACACCCCCAGGCATCCTCCGCCGGGATGAAGGGCGACAGGCACAACTCAAACCGTCCCCTGAGAGCAAGATCGCGGACGCCCCTCAAGTACGGGAGGATCTGACCTCGTCCCGGTACTCATCCACCAGATCGTCCACATCCGCCGGGCCGATGCCCTTCACCCTGGCCCTCGCCTCTCCGTACTGAAGCAGCTGTCGCCACTCGCGCTCGTCGATGTTGCGGAAGTCCGCTTCCCGGTTGAACTCGCTTCGGGACCGTTCCTGCCGCCTCATCACCTTTTCCACCCGCTCAGCCATCTCCGGGGGCTTACGCGGACTTCGCCGGAAATCGCCGCAGGATGACCTTGCCGTCACGCCCGCAGACCGTCGATGTAGTCGCGTAGCCAGTCGATGTCTGTCTGGAGCAGGTCAACCGAGCGCTCAATGGTAGAATAATGTGTGGTTTTGACCGACCACCCACCAAACGGAAGGCCAAAATGAAGGAGTCGCGCGATACGCGGAAGAAGCAGGTTCAGCAGGTCCAAGACAAAGACGAAGAAATTCCGATGCTGACGAAAGAAGACATCCAGAAGCTTGACAAACGCTGGGAGGGCATTCCGCTGGATCAACCCCTAAAGGTTGAAGACGCACGACGTATATATGCCAATTAGGCTACTGTGTTAACTGTGGATTGCTGTTGATGAGATCAATGACATGTCGAATATCAACCGCAATCCCAATTCCTGAATTGACACTATCCGGATCGATTCTGAAGCTCGTTACAACTCCAGCAATTTGCATATTGGTTGTTTGATTTTCATAGCAGATGAGTGGCCCGCCGCTGAATCCTCGATTGGCGTGACCGTCTATGTAGAGCAGGTTCGTGCCATGCCAGGAGTCCACACCACTCAGTACACCTGATTTCGCCAGTGGGTACGGATAGTCGTAAGGCGAGCCTCCCTTCATGCCGAGGGGAAACCCTAGAAAGTAGACTTGCTGCCCAATGGTCATGCCGGTCGAATATGCTGGAACAACCGTGTCTTGTGGGCCTATGGCGAGTGGAGACGATAGTACGGCGACATCGATCTCGCCGGCACCTTGCCCTATAACACCGACTTCGAGACTCTTCCATTCGCCATCGTGAAATATCTCAACTGTCTTTCCACTGATAGTCTCTACAACGTGTCGGGCGGTAACCAAGTATTGCCACTCGTTGTAGTTCAGTGTAAAGGCCGTTCCGCTTCCACTTGTTTCTCCGCAGCGAATATGAAACACACTTCGCAGAACATATAGCGGAATCAAGTGACGCTTGGCCTGTTTGCTCGAACGAGAGACCTCTGTAACGTGGCGGCCTGCTCGGGCTTCTCCGTCAACCGCAGCAGAATGACCTTCACGTCTTCCCGCAAACCGTTCACGCCACCGCGCAGGCGGCCAACGTCCGCTTGCAGCCGTTCAACCGATCGCTCAACGACCACAACCGAGAAAATCACGAAAATGCTGAGTCCGAGAGTCGCGGCCAGATCAGCCATCATGGCGGTTCCTCCGCAGCGAAAGCGTCTGGACCCCGCCGTATAACCGACGAAGGCCAGAAGTCACCAAACAACCGCCCTTTCGAAATTCTATCCCAGGGCAACTGACCTTCGCCCGCAAACCGTGTCGCATGCTGACAGTTCGATGGCGTACGCTGGGGGCAACGATGCGATAGAGGCACGACCATGACACCGGAGTTGATCTTCGGCTTGGTCGGCTTACTGATCGGCATTCTGAGTGTTGGGGCGGCCTTGGCGTGGCTGATCGTGGCCGGGCAGGCAAGTTTGCGCAGGGACCTTGGCGAGCGGATGGGCATGCTGGAAGCGCGCATGTCATCAATGGAAAACCGCATGACGGCGATAGAAACGCGCATGTCCGCAGTCGAAGTCCGCATGTCCGCCTTGGAGGCGGGTGTGGTGGCCTTGGACACGCGCATGTCGACCGTTGAAACCCGTACGTCCGTCATGGAACGTGAACTCGGGCGCACGCAGGGTCTCATCGACGGCCTCCGGGCAGTACCCGCCAGCGCCGCCACGGCTGACTGACCTACCCCGAAACACTCACACGGGCGGTGAAGCAGCCGAGCGGCATGCCGTCCATGCGAGATTTCGATGCAACCGTCCAGGCCCGCGCCCGTCGCGATCCGGAGTTCCGCGAACCCCTGCTGCGTGAGGCTGCCCGGGCCCTGCTCCGTGGAGACACCGAGGCCGGCAATGCCATCGCCGACCTCGTCTCCGCGACCAACGACGAGCTTGTGGAACACCTTGAAGACGCGCACGACCTCGCGATAGTGTCCCAGCGGCTGGCCGACTTCTCGATTTCCGACGCCATCCCACACGCCCAGATCGAAGCCGAAATTCGCAATCAAGAACCCTGACCTCGCGCCGCCAGAGCCAGCTGTCCCTCTAACCGCCCCGCAGGCGCGCGTCATCTAGCTGTGGTTACGGCCCCAGCACCCTGAAATCGGCAATCTGGTCAGCCAACTCGTTCGCCATCTGTACGACCTCGGTACTGGCAAGCTCGCCGCCGGCTGGGACCACGCGCCCGCTGCCGTGCATTTCCCGAACCGCAAATCCCTCCGAGTCCAGGAAGGTCGGTCGAATCTGGCTTTCATACACCAGCACATCCCGGTTCGTCTTGTTGCGCAGCGTGTATTTGTACGAAACGTGTGACTCGTAGTCCGACTGATACAGCAGCTTCCAATCCTCGGAACCTTCCACGACCTCCAGCATTCGGTAGAGATCCAGGTTGTCGTAATCGGAATAGGCTCGGTAGCCGCTGATTCGCTCGATGGTCGCAAAGTAGCCGAAGGCCACCTGCCCCATCACCACGCCCGCACCCACCATCACCGCCAGCGCCAGCGAAGCCGCCAGGAAAACCGCAACTCGAAACGACCCACCACCCAGCCGCCTCACCCGCATTGGTATAAAGCTCATGGGAGACCTTGGCTTAACCCGAGGAGCGGATGTGCCGTGTCAATCTCGTCAAGCAGACGCCGCTCTTTCCCTCTCCCTGCAGCTGTGCAGACCGGAGACATCACGGGCACGCAATCGGCTCCAGCAGAACCGTCCACGACCCGTCCGTATCCACGCTCAAGTTCACCGGTCCCTCGGGCAACCCCAGGTCCGCATCCTCGTGACCCGGCCCCACGTGTACGATCACCGGATTGTCCGAAGTCCAGCCAATCGCGCCCTGCCCCCAGTTCAGACCAACGCTTGTTTGCCCCGCGTCGTCCGAGGGTTGAATCAGTTCGATCGTCCACACCCCGTCGGCCAGGTCAATCCCTACCGGCGCCGCGCCCTCGCCGTTCACGGTCCACAGGTCCGTCACTTCCACCTCGGTCTCAATAGCGCTGTGAGCGCCCAGTGGCGCGTAACCAAACCACCCGGCCGTTCCCCACCATCCCAGTTCCTGTCGAACCGTCTGCCACGCCAGCGAAAGAGCAATCACCACAAGCGCAGCGGCCATCACGCGCTGGCTCGTCACCTTCGGACGCTTCATCGCGACCCCCAAATTCCGCGATCGGAACCGTCCCCAGCCCCGGACGCCGCCGCGCCACCCGATCCTATACCCGGCGCCAACCGCATCCCCTGCGGCGGCCCCTCGCCGGCCCCCACTTCTCGAATCCGGTATGGGCATCCCTTGCAGGCACCCTCTTCACTTCCAGGCCCTATTCCCCCCGCCCCAGCCGCTCCGCCACCATCCCAGAACCTCAGGGACGCCCGCGCCGAATTCCACAAACGCCCCCGCCACCTTCACCCCCGGCGCCCACCTCCTCGCCGCGAACCCCGGAAACAATTAATCCCTCCTCATCGTCAACATAGAGACGACGGCCTAGGGAATAATCTGAACGTCTCCTCGCACCTAGCGGCGTCGGAGGCCAGCCACAAGGGACTGGCCGAACGGCATGAGTATACGGCCCACTGTCAGGGCAAATTCATGAAGGGATACCGCCGCGCGAACACCATTGGATCATGCTAAGACACCATCAATCATACGCACAATCATACGCACCAAAGGTGGTCATAAAAACACATGAAATTCTACTTTGAGAGTTTATATTAGGGTGTCTTTATCGTCACCATAACGAAGGCAATAACAGAATTATCCGCTTGACTAACCCTGCTTTGTAGCATTGATCCACCGAGTCATTGCCTGTAAGTCGTGGGACCAGAAGATCGTCAACCCGCGTGTTTGGGCGTCATTGAGATGCTCCAGCTTGTAGACGCCGCTTAGCACAGCTGCCGGGACAACACTGGCCGATCCAAACTCGTCCCTCCACACTTCAGCCTTTACAGCAGCATCATTGTTGAGGCGCTTCACCGAATTCAAGGCGCTATTCGACACTTTGCACTCAAGCGCGAGCACCCGTCGATCCCAGAGACCGATCACAAAGTCCGCCTTGCGCGTTCCGAGCTTTGTTTCACGGTAGAACTTCCCTGCGTCGGGCAGGTCCGCATGCGTTGCCACGATCTTTGCCTTCACGCTTCGATATCCCGCTCGCTTGAGCCGTTGCCTGACACGGCGCTCTTGCGCCCTCCGGCTTGCGTTTCGGCGCCAAGTCTCGGTTCGTCGCATCGCAATCAGCGCGGTGGTCGCAAGCACGGCGGCCTGCCGTTCATGCTCTTCAGGTTCCCGTCCTTCTCCACCGAGCCATGGAAAGCGGCGTCGGTCGTGCCAGTCACGAATGAACGTAGCGAGATCGCTGACAAGGTCAGAACTCTCCCGCAAAGCCTTTGACGAGAGGGAAGAGACATTCATCAGGACCTTTAGATCATCCTCCGATACCGGTGGTCCTGTTAGGTATCGAAGCACCTCGCGCCGCTGCGAGTCCGACATGAGATCGAGGACGTATTCGTCTAGCCTCGTCAAATCAACTGTCTGCTCAATGACCTCCTCGACAATGCCCTGATTCTCATCGAACTGTTCGAGGTAGACCTCAAGCGGCTCGGTGTGACGTGCTTCTCTGAAACCGTCCTCTGCCCTGTCGCGGGCGTTCTTCAGTTGGTCTAGGGACCATCTCGGTGGGTCAATCACTCAGCAAACTCATGGAGAAGCGACGGCTCGGGAATAGGGATCCGCTCCATCTCCCGTGGCTCAAACTTTGTCAAGCCGCCAGCGTACTCGCGGCCACCGTCCAACGTGGCGGAGCGTCGCAGAAACTGAACAAGCAGCTGCAGGAGGTCGTCAGACATCGTCTCGCGTGGATATAGACCATGCGCGATGTTGAGGTGGCGAGCCTCTGCACGGTTCAACACGAAGGCTGGCGGACGACGTGCCATATACGTCGCGAGAATCGGCGCGGCTGGCCGAAGTCGAATCGACCACCAGGTCGGACGATGGCGGGCCGTGTAGCCGTCTCGCACCCCCAGGGCTTCGGCATGGGCAAGAAAGGCGTCAATGGCTTCGCGGGCAGCCCCACGAAACCGATCGAGATTGGCTGGCAGGTCAATCACGTGCCGGAGATGATGCGGATCGGTGAGTTGCCAGCCAGCCGAAAACAACTCCGCAGCTCTTGTGACGGTCGGAAAAAGAACCTCAGTCGGAAGCCCTTCGCTATGGTCGCCGGCGATCCAGACCCGATTCGCGCCCGTCACTTGACCGCGATGCACGCGACACAGCTCACCAAGCTCGGTGAATCCTTCGGGAATCGGTTTTCGAGCACGCGTGAAGCGGCTCCACCGCGTCTCAGCTTGAAGACGCGCCCGCTGGACGTTCCGGCCCTTCGACAAGGCCCCAAGCTTTCCCAAGGACGTGACGCGTCGGAACCGCGCCGCTGGTCGCCGGCCGTTCACGACAAACGTTGTAATCGCGCCGGTTGCCTGTGTACCGGGAAATGGTTGAGCTTTCGGCTCGACGAGAGTGACGCCCTGTCCCCCAAGGCGTCCGAGAAACAGCTCGCGAACCAGTTGGCCATAGTTCACGTCCAGCCATTCGGCCGCCGTGATCATTGCGCCATAGTCGCCCGGACGTGCGCCGGCCGCGACCGCGAGGAAAAAGTAGACATGCAGGCCCGCCAAAGCACTCGCCGCGAGGCCGAGCACCGACGCTTGAGCTTTCAGCCAAGCTTTCCACTGACGCTCGATAAGGTGATGGCGGACATAAGGCGGGTTGCCGACAAACAGGGTTGTGCCGTCCCACCCGTTGAGTGGCGAAGTGCGAAAGTCCTCAACCCTGACTTCGGCACGATCAGCCATACCGGAGGCTGCAAGATTGGCGCGGACGGTCAGCGCTGCGAGCGGGTCGGGTTCCACGGCAACCAGGCGTGCTGCCGGAAACCGCTGACCTGCCTCAAGTAGAAACCGACCAGACCCTGCCCCAGGGTCGAGCACACGGCTGGGCGTACCCACGGTTTCGGCCCAAGCCAACATCGATCTGACAATTGCCGGCGGCGTATATATCGCGCCATCCTCTCGTCGCCGTTCGGGTGATCGAATGCGGCAAAAGGCTGTCCCAAGTGGGTCGTCACCCGACGCAATCCGGGACCGAAGCTCACGAACGGTGACCGAATCAATGTTCGGAAGGTCGACTAGGAGATCCGCTTCCTGCGGGGATATCTCGCCGACCGATGGTGCGCCAAGCGCCAAGGCCATCGCTGCAAGATCCCGTTCATCGCGCAACCTGAGGGGCTGGCCATCTCTGACCGGTGGCCACGGAACATCAAGCAACGTCTGGACCGCACCACGAAACGACCCCTCCTGCACCTTGAGACGCCTCACGATGTTCCGGTAACCAGATTGTACGCGAGCCGATTCCCACTAGTTTCCGCGAGCGCGGCCATCAGGCGCTCGTGATCCAACGCCGGTCACCACGCTGAAACCATCGCCGCCCAAGTCCCCCTGAGAGAAGACGTCTACTTCACCACCGCCCGCCGCCAAATCCGCACCGCCCTCGCCGAGAATGGCGTCGCTGAAGAGATTGATAGGCTAGTCGAACGAATTCTCGGAACTTGCTGACTGGGAAATGCACTTACTCTTCGACGAATCCCAACGAACCAGAATGTTCCCCAAACGCTGGGCTGAACCGGACATCACATTTCTGAATCAGTCGGCTGACTCGATCGAAGATCGCGTGCGAACTCTAATGACTGATTGGTGCATCGAATACCCTTCCCGCTCACGCGCCGACTTGGTTGGACGGTTCCGATCAAAGGATCACGGGCAGCATCTCGGCGCACTCAATGAGTTGTTTCTGCATGCACTATTCCGACGCCTCAACTATACTATAGATGTAATGCCAGCTGGTCCCCAAAACCATACTGCACCCGACTTTTCCCTCAACAGTCATGATCTCCCCGATTTTGATCTTGAAATAACGGTGGCCGAAGTTGCTGAAGAAGAAAGGGCCAGACGGAATCGTGCGTCAGTCATTTACGATAGTATAGATAGAATTAAGACTAGGAACTTTATGTTATTCGTCGAATCATGGAGTGGCCCTAATCTAGATCTTTCGAGCACTTGGATACGCAACACATTATCTCAATGGATCAATCAACTTGATCCATGCTCAATTCCTCGTGAATACGATATTGATGATCTACCAAGGACTGAAGTTGACTGCGGATCCTGGAAAGTCAAGTTTCGGGCAGTGCCCGTCGACTCTGATTCACATGGAATAGACGATCAACGCATCATCGGAGCTCATTCGTCTGGTTTGGATACTCCAATGAAACTGGACAACGAGGATCGCATTCGACGCGCTCTTCAAGATAAGACCACCAAATACGGGCCTCGTGATCGTCCGTTTGTAATAGCTGTAGGCTTCGGGCGCGATGGCATTCCTCCTAGCGTACGGTCATTGCAAAGGGCCTTATTTGGTTCGGAGCAGTGGCTTGTCCAGTCTGGAGTCGGAGTTGTTTCAGCCCTGCGGGAGCGTAACGGGCTGTTTTGGGGCCCAGAGGGTCCAAGAAACACACGAGTCTCTGGCGTCGTCCTTATACGTTCAATTGATGCCTGGAGTGTTGCTACGGCTGAGCTGCTTTATATGGAGAATCCCTGGGCAGTCCATCCACTTCTTGATCTGCCTCCAGTCTTCGAACGATGGTTTGTGAGCTCTACCAAGAAGCAGTTAATTCGTTCACAAGCTGCTAGATCGCTGGCCCGCCTATTTGAGCTGCCGACTAGCTGGCCGGAGTCAGTTCCGACCACTGATTAGACGTCGATGGCAGTCGACGACTAACGAGATTGGTCTCGGTCGGACGGAACGCACCCAGGTGCTTCTATCTTTGGAAGTCTACGAAGCGAACGGCGATGCGTTAGGCACACATACAGCACACCGGTTTCGGTTCGTGGCCTAGTCTAGCTACAAGTCGGGTAAGAGGCCGATACGGCAAAGACGCTTGATCCCGCGTCCGATAGTTAGCGTAGCAGCGCGATCAAGATCCCCGTCACCGTGCCCAGCACATTGTTGGCCACGAGCAGTCGCAATCCGGCGAACCACATGGTCAGTCGCGTCTCGAGATTCGCTAGGTCGGCCTCTATCGCTAGGTGGTACTAGGCCCCTTTCAAACGGGCGAGGCGCTCCGCTTCTTTAGCCATCGGCTATTCCGTGGCGAAGGTCCCTCTATTACGCCGGATCGCGTAAGCGCAGTTAGGCGTGTCTGATCTCTGTTAGGCATCACCCTGTACCCCATTCACCGGGCGAATGCTAATTCCCATCTGACCTCTTCTGCCGTTACCGTGACGGCAACGCTGTCGCTGGAGACGTGCTGGCCTGTCCTGAACGCGCCCTCAATGAGGCTGCCTGTTTCATTGACGCGTTGTGCTCCAAGGCTCTCGTCGCATCTGAATCCAATGAGTCCCATCTGGTGAGCGCTTCGCCGAGTGATTCCAAGTCGTTGCCTTAAGATTGGCCTGAAATGCCTGACGTTCCATGTAACCACGATGGCTTCGTGAAGTTCTACAACGCGCGCGACAGCTTGGTCCGGTGCACGCGAATTTTCGTCGCGTACGTGGATGGTTTCGTGGCCCAGGGCTTCAAACGCCCTGGCGGTGGAATCTGGCACATTTTCGTCGATCAGTAACCCCATGCAAGTTGGATCACAGTGCGGCCATCGTCGAAGCTACGTTGTCAACGCTGCGGCTTCGGACTCATGAAGACGAATAGCCTCATCCACGTCTGCCGGTTCTAAGCGCGGATACTCCTCGATGATTTGTTCCGTTCGAAAGCCGGCCTTATGGAAGTTCCAAATAGCCGATGTGGGGATGCGTGTTCCAGCTACGACCCGTTGGTTATGCGCAACGAAACGATGCCGCGAAGTCTGACCAATCTCCTCCGCCTTTCGCTCGCGCATTCGCCGTACAAGGTTCAACATCTTGTCGCTAACCTCTTGCAGGTCGATCGTGAAAGTAGTCTGCGACTTGGTGTTGGCAACCACAAACGTCTTGTCGTTGACCCCAAAGAAAATGGTGGGCTCGCCCGCTCGCGTGTAGAACCGAAGATTGGCCCACGGATAGTTGCTGTGCTGGTGAAGCATGCCGGCGGCGCCCCGAAGCGCCTGGAGCGACGTGTACTTGCGTAGGAGAGCCAGCGTCCGAAGCCCGACGACATCGTGGAACGAGTAAACGCGCGAGTACGGACCCATCCGCAGTGATCCGGCCTCTGGCTTGAAGAAGCCCGTCTTGTCCCAGTAGCGCAGCTGGCTGCGTGACAGTTCGGTCAACTCGCACACCTGGTCGGCGGTGAACGCACCAATCGGACCGTCGGACGGAAACTCAGGCGACATGTTGCTCTACGCTCCCGTCCCGGCCATGACCTGGAAACCAATCCGGAATGTGAGCGCTTTGCCAATGCTCATGGGAAACCTTGATACGGCCGTATCACGCAAGCGGGGCATTACACACGCGTCAATCACCGCGCCCGGTAGCCACGTGACGTGATTGCTCCGGTCGTCATGGCGAACATCTGGCTGGCGACGATTCGACGCTCTTGCCATCGCGCAGCCCCACGACGCGCAGTCCTCGGTATCAGGACACAGGCGCCGCCCTGCTCCTGCAGGCGAGAGATCTTGGGGAGCAAGCGCCTACTCGGGCTTGGCCGGCAACCGCAGCAGGATGGCCTTGACGTCCTCCCGCAGACCGTCGATGTCATCACGTAGCCGGTCGATGTCTGCCTGGAGGCGTTCAACCGATTGCTCGACACCCGCCATTCGCCCTTCAACTCGACCCATGCGCCACGCAACGCCCACAACGGAGAGAACGACAGGAATGCTCAATCCAAGAATCGTGCCCAATTCAGCCGTCACGGCGGTTCCTCCTCAGCAAAAGACCCCTGGATCCTGCCGTTCTGCCGACGCAGGCCAAGAGTCAGCAAGTAACCGCCCTTGGGTTAAGTATATCCGACGGTATTTGACCTCTTTTCTTGGAGGCTCAGTCCACCCTACGCAGCCGCTCCGTCACCCACGTCTGCACCCCCAGCATCCGCTGCGAGGAGTACAGCAGGAACACCGCAAACAGCCCGCGCAGCACCACCCGCGGCAGCAACTGCGCTACCTGCGCGCCCCCGAACCCGCCGATAAGGCCGCCGACGCCGATCGTTACCGCTCGCCGCACGTCCACGTGCCCCAGCCGGTAATGCTGCACCGCGCCTGACAGCGCCGTCGGAATAATCACCGCCAGGCTGATGCCCTGCGCGATCACCTGGTCGATCCCCATGAAAATCACCATCGCCGGCACCATCACGATTCCGCCGCCCACGCCCATCGTCCCGCTCACTAGTCCGGTGACGATCCCCGTAATCACGCCTGCCACGATGCGTTCGCCGCCTTCCAGGTTCATCAGGGCTACGTCCTGCAGCGACACGAACATGCGCAGCGCCCCGGCCAGCAGCACCAGCGCGAACAGCCGGCGTAGCAGCTTCTCGTTGATGTACGCCGTCAGCCGCGCCCCCACTGCCGCGAACACCACCGAAGTCGCCGCCAGCGCCAGCGCCACCGACACAATCGTCAGGTCGATCTCGTTCGAGCTCGCGTAGCGCGCCGTCGCGGCGCAGGCCGTCGGTACGATGATGGCCAACGACGTCCCGTGCGCACGGTGCTGTGACATCCCCAGCAGGCCAACCATCAACGGAATCAGGATGATCCCGCCGCCCACCCCGATCAGCCCGCTGACCACGCCCCCGGCCAGCCCGATCCCGATCAGCACCAGGACCGGCGCGTGCCGTTCGGTTGTCGTCGCCGCGCGTTCCATCGGCGGAGTATATGGACCACGCCGCCGCCGGAACGCACCCGGGCGGCGATCGCCTCGCCCCGAGGCGCCGTCAGACGGCGCCCCACGCCGATCGCTGCGCTCGCCAGGCAGCCCGGCTCACCCTCGGCAGCCCCTCGCCGGCCGCCGGCCTGCTTCGCCCTTGCCCCCTGTCATCTATCAGTGTACAATCAGCCCGATGCCCCCGCAACCCCAATCTCCAATGCCCCCGCCCCACCCGCCGCCCCCCAACCTCGCCGCCCCCTCGCCCGGCTACGCCCCGCGACGGCTCCCACTCCCTCCCCCCGCCACCACAAGACGCTACGTGCGCGGTCCGGTGATTTGTGGCCGTGCCACCCTCGCCCCGGCTCTGCTCACAGACACCCCGGATTCACGCCCCCAATCCGCCCCCCAAACCCCGCCAAAATGCACCCCGCCGCGCCTCAAGAGTTTTTTGGAAAAAACTCTTAACGCGCACGAACCCACCCCATTTCGCCCCGCCCGCCGGGTCCTCCCATGAGCGATCTCCCCCTCCCCGCCGACCTCTTCACCGGCGCCCCCGACCCGCTGCTCCAGCGCGAGTGGCTCGTCACCAACGGCGTCGGCGGCTTCGCCTCCGCCACCCTCGCCGGCGCCGCCACCCGCCGCTACCACGGCCTCCTCGTCGCCGCCGACCCACCACCCAACGCCCGCTGGGTCCTCGTCTCCGGCGCCGACGAATTCATCCACCACGCCGACGCCCCCGAGATCCCCCTCAGCACCCAGGAGTACGACGGCGGCGTCCTGCACCCTGCCGGCTACCCCGCCATCGCCGCCTTCACCCTCCGCGGCCAGCGCCCCGTCTGGCGCTACGACACCGATCACGGGTCACTGGAGAAGACCGTCTGGATGGAACGCGGACGCAATCGCACCTTCGTCCGCTACACCAACCACGCCCGCCACCTGCTGCGTATCCGGGTACGGCCATTCGTCTCGCTGCGTTGGTTCCACGCCCTCCGCCGCGGTGCCGACGCGTCCTTTGAAGCGCTGCAAACCGGTCCCGGTTCGCTCTCCGTCCGCGCCGACGGCGGCGCCCCCTGCATCCACCTCGGCGGCAGCTCCTGGAGGGTCGAGCTTCGATCTGACTGGTACTGGAACTTCCATCGCCGCGTCGAACAGGCCCGCGGCTTCGACTACACCGAGGACGCCTTCGCGCCCGCGGACTTCGTTGCCGAGGTACGCCCCGGACACGGCGTGACCCTGCAACTCGCCGCCGACGAACTCCAGTCCGCGTCCGAGGTCGATGCCTCGCTGGCCAGGTTCGACTCTCGGACCGCCAGCCTGGCTGCCTCCGCCGCCGACCCACTCGAACAGCGCCTGCGCCTGGCCGCCGACCAGACCCTCGTGCATCGCGGCCCGTCCCTCCCCGGCTTCACTCCCGAGCCCAACACCGTCATCGCCGGCTATCCCTGGTTCGGCGACTGGGGCCGCGACACCCTGATCTCGCTGCCCGGCCTCTGCCTGGCAACCGGCCGCGCCTCCACCGCCAAGACCATCCTGCTCAACTACGCCCAGGCCATTGACCAGGGCATGGTTCCCAACCGCTGGCCCGACGCTGGCGACGAACCCGAGTACCACGCCTTCGATGCCGCCCTCTGGTTCACCCACGCCCTGGCCGCCTACGTACGCGCCACTGACGACACCGAAGTTCTGGACGTGCTCGGCACCGCGCTGCTCGAGATCATCGACTGGCACATCCGCGGCACCCGCCACGGCATCCGCATGGATCCGGACGATGGCCTGCTGACCGGCGGCGAGGACGGACTCCAACTGACCTGGATGGACGCCAAGTTCGAGGACTGGGTCGTCACCCCGCGCCGCGGCAAGCCCGTCGAAATCAACGCCCTCTGGTACGCCGCCCTCAAGTTCGCCAGGGAAGCCTTCGCTCGCATCGGCTGGCGCGACGCCTTCGACACAAGCCTTCTGCCCCTGCTTGAAGACTCCTTCGCCACGCGCTTCTGGAACCCCGACACCGGCGGCCTCTTCGACGTCGTCGACGGACCTGACGGGTCCGATCCGGCCATTCGCCCCAACCAGGTCATCGCCCTGGCAGTCGCCGGCGACCTGCTGTCGCCACAGCAGCGTTCATCGGTCCTGGTTCAGGCCCGCGACGCTTTGCTAACCCCCGTCGGGCTGCGCTCCCTGGCGCCCGGCGATCCCGCCTACTGCCCTCACTACGCCGGCGGACCCCGCGAACGCGACGGTGCCTACCATCAGGGTCCCGTCTGGAGTTGGCTGCTCGGCATGTACATTGAGGCCAGTCTCAAGGCTGGCGCGCCGGCCGACGAACTCCGCGGCCTCCGCGAAGCCATGCTGGCGCACCTCCACGAAGGCGTGGTCGGCGCCGTCAGCGAACTCTTCCAGCCCGAAGCCCCCTTCGCTCCCGAAGGCGCGCCGGCCCAGGCCTGGGGCGCCGCCGAATGGCTGCGGGGCCTGCGCCTGCTACGAGCCGCCAATGGCCGCTGATCCCGTTGCCGATTGGGCGCCCCCGCCGGGACGGCAGGTCAAGGTTCCCGCCGGCGACTGCTTTGTCCGCGAGGCTGGCGAAGGCCAGCCAACCGTCGTTCTCCTGCACGGTCTGCCGGACGACTCTCGCATCTACGGCTGCCTGCAACCCAGGCTGGCAACCGAGCACCGCACCGTCGCGCCCGACTTCCTCGGGTGGGGATCCTCCCAGCCGAACGAGGGGCTCTCGCTCGGTTTCGACATGTTGGACCGGACGCTGGCGCAGATTCTTGATGCCCTTGACTTGGAACGCGTTGTCCTGATGGCCCACGACATGTCGGGCCCCGCGGCCATTCGCTGGACCGCCGCCCACCCCGAGCGTGCCCACGCCCTGGTCCTGCTCAACACCTATTACGGCTGGAACTCCGCCCGCATGCCCTTTGCCCTCAAGCTGCTTCACCTTCCCTACGTCGGACGGCTGGTCCGGCGCTTTCTCGATATCGGCCGAACCGGCCTGTCGTGGCACGTCTACCGCTGGCAAGTCGGTCAGGTCTTGCCTGGCTGGACGGCCGACTTCGATCGCTTGCTCCGGATCTTTCACAGTGTCTTCCGGCACTCACCGACGGCCCGACGGGCCTTTCACACCGTCAACAACGAACTCGCTGACCAGATCGAATCCAACCAGCGCAGCCTGGAAACGCTCACCGCCCTGCAAACGCCCACGCTTATCCTCTGGGGCGCCCGCGACCCCTACCTCAAACCGGCCGTCGCCCGCCAGTTCCACCGGCTGATCCCCAACTCTGAACTACACATGGTGGCCGACGCCGGCCACTTCCTTCAGCTTCAGGCGCCTGATGAGATGGCCGACCGCATCCTGCGCTTCATTCGCGCGGCGGACCGTGGCTAGCGCGAACGGCGCTTTCTCGGTGGGTGCCGGTTGGACCGCAGCGCGTTCGTCCCGCCCCGCCGCAGCTTCCGCGTCTCTGCCTTCGCGTCGTCCCGCGGCCGCGCGCGAACTCCCGTCACCGCCCGCACCCCGCCCACAATCGCCGCCCGCTCCTCGTCCGTCAGCGTCTCCCACCGGTAGTTGTGATCCGACTTCCGAATGAACTCCAATAACCGATCCCTAAGCGCCGACCAGCCTCGATGCTGACGGGCTTGTAGCGCCGCGAACCCCGGTCGCCGCCGCAGCGCCTCCCGCGCATGCGGCAGACAGAACGGATCGCCCTCGGCCAGGGCCTCAGCGATCTGCTCGCCATGCTGCGTCAGCACATCCAGCGCCCGCCCCGCTGCCGCCTCCTCCGCCTCGCACACCGGACACGTCGCCGCGGTTCGTGGGCTCCGCGACCGACCTCTCGCCAACCCTCGCAGCCGCGCGCGCATGCCGGTCGAGCCGTCGCGACCGGCGGGTTCCGCGCCATCAAGCTCCTTGACCAGCGTATTCAGGATGTCGCGGTATGTGATGGCCACCGCCAGCGCATCCAGCTTCTCCAGGAAGTGCCCGGCATGGACTTCACAGAATCCCCGCGCTTCCCGAATGGTGGCGCGCAGGTCCACGTCGTTGACGTGCTCATAGATGTACGAACCCAGGAACCGATCGGCCCGCCGCGTCGACAGGCGACAGATCGCACAACCCGGACGCCCCAGCGCGTCCACCAGGTCCTCAAACGTCGCTTCCGTACTCACCGGCTATCGCTGTCGGTTCGTATCCCTACGCAAGGTGCCACAACTCCGCTGCGGGCCGTGGAGTCGCCGCCCGTATACTCTGCCCGCTCGCTCCCGGAGCCGGTGCCATGTCCACGCACTCGATTGCTGTAGTTCCCGGCGACGGGATAGGTCTCGAGGTCATTCGCGAAGGTCGCCTGACCCTCGAAACGCTGTCGGAGGTCACCGGTGACCTAATCCTCGAATTCGAGGACTTCCCCTGGGGTTGCCAGTACTACCTCGATCACGGCGAGATGATGCCGTCCGATGCACTCAAGACGCTGGAGCAGTTCGACGCCATCTACTTTGGCGCTTGCGGCTTCCCCAGCGTTCCCGACCCCATCTCGCAGCGCGAGATGATCCTGCTGATCCGCCAGAGCTTCCAGCAGTACGCCAATATCCGCCCGGTTCGCATCTGGCCCGGGGTGCCCAGCCCTCTGGCGTCAGACCGGCTGGAAGGCATCGACTTCATCTGCGTCCGCGAAAACTCCGAAGGCGAATACGCCGGCACTGGCGGCCGCGTGCACCGGGGCACCGCCTACGAGGTCGCGCTCCAGACGACAGTCTTTACCCGCGTGGGCGTCGAACGCGTAATTCGGCACGCCTTCGAGCTGACTAAGCGTCTTGGCCGTAGCCACGTCACCAACGTCACCAAGTCCAACGCCCTGCAATTCGCACCGGTGTTTTGGGACGAGGTTTTCGACGAGGTCGCGAGTGAGTACCCGGCCATCACCACCGACCGCAATCTGGTGGATGCCTGCGCCGCGCGCATGGTGGGCAGTCCCCAGACCCTGGATGTGCTGGTTGCTTCGAACTTATTCGGTGACATCCTGTCCGACATCGGCGGCGCGCTGATGGGCAGCCTGGGCGTGCCGCCCAGCGCCAATCTCAGTCCGGGCACCGGCTACCCGCCCATGTTCGAACCGGTCCACGGTTCCGCGCCCGACATTGCCGGACGGGAGATCGCGAACCCGCTCGCATCCATCTGGTCGGCGGCCATGATGGTGGAAGACTTCGGGAATCTCGAAGCCGCCAACCTGCTGCTGGATGCTCTGGCGGACGTAACGAGCTCCGGCGTCCTCACCGTGGATTTGGGCGGCACGGCCTCCACCGGCGAGTTCGGCGAGGCCGTGCGTACGGCACTCAAGGCCCGCGCATCGTGAGCGAAACCCTTGTCGCGGTGTCCCGCGCTGCCTACGATTGAACACCTAGGCTCCTGACCATCGGCCGTCATCGGCCGCTCTGATCCCTCATGTTCGGCATTGGTGTCGCCGAGTTCTTCGCCGTTCTTGTCCTGGCGCTCATTGTGTTGGGACCGGAGCGGCTGCCGCGTGCCATGCGCACGCTGGGCCGCTGGGTGCGGCAACTGCGCCAGATGACGCGCGAGTTTCGCAAGGAATTCGCCGAAGAATTCTCAATCCTCTACGAGGAAATGGACGTCCTGCGCCAGGAAGCCGAGAACACACGCCAGGAACTGGCCGATATTCGCTCTGAACTCTCGGACACGTTGCAGGGCGCCGCGGACGACGTAAACGTGGCTGGCCAGGGCATTGCGGAAGACCTGCGCGGCGCGGTCAGCGCGGGTCAGGCTGGAGCTGAGGCATCGCAGGGAGCTTCGGGTCCGTCGGCTGGAACTACCTCCGCGCCGGCCTTGCCAGCGCCCGCGGCCAATGCCTCGGCGACGTCAGCGCCGTCTGCGCTCCCGACCTCAGCGTCCCCTACCACGTCGTCGACGCCAGCCGAACCGCTGCCGGCGGCCGACGCTATGGCGCTGGCCATTCAGGACACGTTTGCAACCTCAACCAACGGCCAGGCCGCCGAGGCGCCGCCGGTCGCCGCCGTTGAAGCCGCGCCCGTGCCAACGCCCACCGCGGAGCCAGCGGTGCCGCCGCCGGCTGGTCAACGACTGTCGGCTTACGCTCCCGACGTCAACGGTCCGACCGAACCAGAAACGCCAGCCCCTCTGGCGGAACCACCTTCGGTGGCCGCGCCCGCGCCCGAGCCGGCGCAGACCGCCGTGGCGGCGGCCACCACGCCCGAGGAGCCCGCAGCGCCCGCAGCGGCCCTGGGCCCGTCCACCCCTGGTCTGCAAAACCAGATGGGCGGCTTCATGCGGTTGATGGTGATGCAGGCCATTGAGGCCGATCCCGACTTCGCCGAGCAGGCCGAAGCCGCCCTGCGCAGCCAGGCCCGCGCCGATGCCGAGAGCCTGGGCGACCTCGAAGACCCCGAACCGATGGACATTGCGCAGGCTTGGGCAGCACGCCGCCGCCATCTCGTCCCGCACGACGCCGTTGAAGTAGACCAGCGCGCGGAGTCGTCAGCGGTGATCGAGTTCGGCACCTGCCCCTACGGCCTGACGCCCGGCAAGGACCATCCAGTCTGCAGCGTCAGCAACGTCTACGACGACGAGTTTTTCAAGCAGTTCGACATGAAGGCCACCTACACCACCCGGATGAGCGACGGCGCCGACCGCTGCCAGCTCATCATCCTCACCCATGCCCGCATGCGGCAGTTCGGCCTCAAGATCGAGGAAGACAAACGCGAGCGCGAGGACGTCGACGCCTGGGAAGAGGTCGAGGTCTAGTGGGCGACGGTGACCGGAAGAGACCGGACCGTTCGTGCGTCTTTCGTGCCTGCTCCGCAGCGGCTGGCTGCTGACTTCTGGCTGTGACGCCGCGCCGGATCGACCGACGCGCGTTCGGTGTAATCACGACTGCCGTTCTCCTGGCTGCCTGCGGAGAGCCAACGGCGACCTCGGACGGTGGGCCGACGATTTCGTCGGACGCTCAGCGGCGGGCGTACACGGAGACAGTCGCGGCCATACTGACCGACGAGCGAGCCGCGTTTGATGCCTTCTTTGGGCCCGAGGCCGATTCCTGGGCAACGCTCGAAGGAATCGGCAACGCGGAGCAGCAGGCGGTCGAATTCCACGGAGTCATGAGCGACGCCAAGGCACGCGCCGCCGAACTCGAGGCCCCGGCGCTTGGCACGCTTTTCCACGGCACGTTTCTCGAGCACTTCGACCGCTTCGTCGGCGACGCCGAAGTAATTCGTGACGCGATCCGCGCCGGGCAAGCGGACAAGGCCCTCGACACCTACCAGCGATTGCGCCGAGGCGCATTTGAACGCCTGGACTTCCTGGCGGACCGGCTGGCGCTGATCGAGGGTTGAGTTGCCGACCGACAAGACGCGCGCCCGGCAAAGCCTGACGCGCGCCTGGTGAGTCGGCTAGCTAGGAGTCCTTTGCTCCGCGCGACTGGTATCGGTCTCGGAGCCTGCTGCGTCGCCGGGCACGGCCGGGCGAATCGTCGGAGTGTCCGTTGCGACCGTTCGCGTCATTGCCGCTACCGTTGCCGCCGTAGGCGTATGGCTGCGGCTCGGCGTCGACGCCCACCAGAACGCCGCCTTCAGGCAGTGCCTTGAGCGACTTGCCCTCGGCGATCTTCTCGTCCCAGCGCTTGACCATGTCCTCAACGTCCTGGCCGTCTACCTCGTCGTTTTCGATCAATTCCTGGGCCAGTTCATGCACCGCGCCCGAGTACTCCGAGAGCAGGCCTTTGACCTTGCGGTATTCCTGTTCCAGCACCTGGTCGATCTTGCGCTTCATGCGCGGATCGTTGGCGTCCACCATCGGACCGAATGGAAGCGACGAATAGAAGCTGCCGTCCATGCCCCAGAAGCTGAGCATCTGGAATGCCAGATGCGTGGCACCGGCAAAGTCGGACGTCACGCCTAGCGTCTGCGACCCCAGGAACAACTCCTCGGCCGCGCGGCTGGCCAGGCTGACCTGAATGCTGGCCAGCAACTCTTCGCGGATGAGCACGCGCTTTTCCTCCACCGGCTTCCAGGCCGCCAAGCCGAGCGCGTCGCCGTGGCGGACGATGGTCACCTTGGTTAGCCGTTCCCACTCCTTGAGCTTCACCTGGGCGATGGCGTGCCCGGCCTCGTGGTAGGCCAGCCGCCGCCGATCCTCGTCGGTCAGCCCGCGAATCGGTTCGCGCAGTCCCCATTCATGGTTCTCGCGCGCCCGCGTGAAGTCGTCGTAGCTGATCGCGTCGCGCCCGTCGAAGTGCGCGTGAATGACAGCCTCGTTGATTACGAACTTGATCGCCACCGGCGTGTACAAGATCGTGTCGTTGGCCATGCGGTCCACCGGCATGTCTTCGTGCCGCACCTTGGCCAGGTAGTACTCAATGATGTCTTTGCGGCCGTCCAGGTCCGGCAGGTCCACGTGGATCTTGCGGTCGAAGCGGCCTGGACGCAGGAGTGCGTGATCCAGCGCCGACGCCAGGTTGGTGGCGCCCATCGTCAGGACGATTGGCGGCATGGCTCTGGTCTTCCGAAGTCCGATCGTTCGCAGAAGTCGTGAGAACCAGCCGTTGTCGAAGTTGGGCGGGTCCATCTGCAGCAACAACTCGTTCAGCAGGCCGAAACCGGCCCCGCCGCCAAACAAGCCGCCCATCATCATGCCGCCGCCTGTCTGCCCGGCGCGGGCCATGCCAATCGCGTCAATTTCATCAATGAAGATGATGGCGGCACCGTGCTTGCGCGCCATCTTGCGGGCCTTGCCATAGAGCATTCGCACCCGCAGGTTGCCGATACCCATGAACATGTTTTGGAACCCCGGCGCCGAGGCGTAAGCGAAAGGAATGCCGGCCTCGTTGGCAATGACCTGCGCCAGGTAGCTCTTACCGGTACCCGGTGGACCCTCTAGAAGAACTCCGCGGGTGATCTCGCCACCCATGCGCTTGAAAGACTTCGCGCCCTGCAGCAGCCGCACGACCCGACGCGCGACTTCCAGCACCTGGTCGTTCCCGCGATAGTCCGTGAAGTAGACCCCGGTTTCGCCCGGCTGGACCCAGTAGACGCGGCCCCTGCCCAATATGTAGAACAGAAAGCCGAACTGGACGACCATGAACATCATGGCGTAAACCAGCGTGAAAGCGAAGCTCAGAATCCCCAGCGTGATTTCTGACGCATTCGTCAGGCCGTAGACCAAGAGGCCTGTGAGGCCAAGGTAGAGGAGAATCGCGCGCCAGTGATCGCGCACGAAGGTAAGCGGGCTGCGGCGCATATGTGCCTGGCGCCGCACTTCAGAATCCATGGAGGCCATCGCCACACCTCAATTCCGGGCCGGTCCGTCCCGGCGAGCATCGGTTACCCGACAGCCGCCAGCGGGGAGTATTGGAGTATAGCCGCGGCTCTGGGGCCGTAAGGTGTCGAACATTACGCCCAGACGAGAAAACCGACCCATCGTGACGCGTCTTGACGGCCTCGTCGCACGCCTTGACCGCCTTCCGGTTCTTGCTGCCCTTGGAGCCGCGGCTCTGGCAGTGGCCCTGACCGTCCGATCGCTCGAAGGTAAGACGTTCCTCTACGGCGATCTGCAGCACTTCTTCGCCTTCGCCGAGGTTCTTTACACGTCCGAGCACTTCAACTATTACGCCAACAACTCGGACCAATCGTTCACCTATGCCCATCTCCCGCTGTTTCCCATGCTGCTGGCCCCCTTGCAGCGCGTCTTTGACGCGATGGGCTGGGACCGGATCCTGGCCGTTAAGGTCATCGTGCACATCTTTGAGGTCGCGGCGGCGTGGCTGTTTATCGTTCTTTCCCGCAGGCAGGGGCTGTCGCGGCCCTTGTCTCTCGCAATTGGAATCCTGTGGCTGTTCACGCCCTGGGTGTTTGAGGCGGGAGCGCTCAACGGACATGCCTCCGCCGTTGCCGCGTTCTTTCTGGTCGCTGCGGTGTTGCAGGTCTGGGTTCCCTGGCAGGCCGGCGCGCTAATCGGCTTGAGCGTCGTTACACGATCAGAGTTCGTGATTCCCGGTCTAGTGCTTGCGGGGTTCTACGCCCGTCAAGGTCGAGAGATGCTTGCCCACTACGCACTTGGCGCTGCGGCAATTGGCGCGCTGATTGTCGGACCGTTTCTTATCCGTGATGCCGCCGCCGTGCATTGGGCTGTTGTCGGCCATCTACAGGACCGTGGCGATGGACTGCCGGTCTTCTGGGGATTCACACGGGCGTTCGGCGTCGAAATGCCCGATGTGCTTCGAGGACCGCAGGACTGGCCCATGCTTGCGGTTCTCGCATCGGCGCCGCTGGTCGGGTGGCTGAGCCGCGATCCTCGCTGGGGCATGTTCAGGGTTTCGCTGGCCTATGGCTTCGCGCTCATGCTCGGCCACGGTCGCTACTACGTGCTCCCGCTGGCGACCGGACTTGTGCTCGCCGCCCGGCCGCGAGCCGTCGGCTGGCTGATTCCCGTTTACCTCGTGGAGTTCGTGCTGCCGCTTTCGCGCCCGATTCTCTGGGTCGTACGCACGGCCGCGACGTTGGTGCTGGTGACGTGGCAAGCCATCGGGCTTCTGTCCGGGAGATCACGTACGACGTTGGATCGTGCGGATGCTGCCACCGAGCTGGTGGAGCCCTAGCTGCCGCTGCCGACGGTGCGTCTGTCGACGCCGATCCGAGGCTGATCGACGCTGCGAAAGCGGATCATGAGACGCTGACTCGGCCCGAGTGGCCAGACCGGCGAATCGATGTCGCTTACGGGTCGATCAGGGTGGAGAGTTCGAGCAGACCGGAAACGGTTCGGTCTGGACGAATGTCGCCGGTGGGCGAAGTGCTGTCTCGATTCAGCCAGACCGAGTACACACCGGTGTTGAGGGCGCCGGCGATGTCGGTGGTGAGGTTGTCGCCGACCATGGCGGCGTGGGCGGGGTCGCAGTTGAGCTGTTGGAGGGCGCGTTGCATGGGGGCCGGGTGGGGTTTGCCGATGCCGACTTCGCCGGAGACGACGATGGACTGGAAGTAAGGGCGGACGCCTGAGGCGTCGATCTTGAAGTGCTGGAGGTTGGGGGCGCCGTTGGTGACGAGGGCGAGGGGCAGGCGGCGGGCGAATATGGGCAACAGGTCGGCGGCGTCAGAGAACATGGCGTTGCGTTGGCGGCGTTCGTGGCGGAAGCGGTTGGCGAGGTGGTCGGCGTAGGCGGTGTCGTCGACGCCGTGCTGGGCGAGGGCAAGGCTCCAGGCTTCGCGGCGGTAGGCGGGGGCCCAGGCGTTGAGGCGTTGGAGGTCGCGGGCGTCGCCGGTGAAGTCGGCCCAAAGGCCTTCCCAGGAACTGATGCCGATGGACTGGCAGTAGTGGATGTGATCGGAGGCGCGCCAGAGTTGGCGGGCGCAGGCGCCGGCGGAATGGGCGACGGCGGCGGGGTCGAGGCCGTAACGCTCGGCGACGGGGGCGCAGGCGGCGAGGAAGGCGGCTTCGGAGGCGCTTTCGTCGGGGATAAGGGTGTCGTCGAGGTCGAAGAGGAGGGCTTGGAGGTGCATGGGGGCATGGTCACATAGGTGGGGAGCCCGGGGTGCGGGCCGGCACGAGGGATCGCAGGGTAGAATCGTCTAGATGTGTTCTACCCATGCGAGGGACCGGTGAGCCTCAACATCAAGAACGAGGAGACGTGTCGACTGGCCAGTGAGCTTGCGGAACTGACCGGCGAGACGAAGACCGGTGCGATAACGGTGGCGCTGCGGGAGCGGCTGGAGCGGGAGCAGCGTGGAGGCGCTAACCGAGGAGTTGCTTGCCATCGGGAAGCGTTGCGCGGCCGTGCTAAGGGACGGGCCGTCGGCCGAGGATCACGGCGACTTCCTGTATGACGAGCGCGGCTTGCCGAAGTGATCGTGGATACGTCGGCGGTGCTGGCGATCCTGTTTCAAGAGCCGGATGACCTTGCCCAGCGCATTAGCCACTCGTAGGGTAGACATGCGAGCGGCGAATCTACCGTAGAAGGAAACTCGTGAGCCTCAACATCAAGAATCAGGAAACCTGCCAGTTGGCCACCGAGTTGGCGGAACTCACTGGAGAGACCAAGACGGGTGCGATAACCGTGGCGCTGCAAGAGCGACTGGAGCGGGAACGGCGAGAACGCAGCGTGGAGGCGCGACTCCGCAGGATGCGCGTGATCTCCAAGCGCTGCGCCGAACTGTTGCGCGAGGGGGGGCCGGCAGTTGACCACGGAGACCTGCTGTACGACGAACGCGGGTTGCCGAAGTGATTGTCGATACCTCGGCGATCATCAGCATTCTGTTCGACGAAGACGAAGCGGAGCACTTCGACGAGGCGATCGCCAGGGCTCCGCGCTGCCAACTGTCAGCTGTCAACTATCTAGAGACAGTCATGGTGCTTGAGGGTCGTCGAGGCCTCCTAGCCGGGCATCAGTTGGACGCATATTTGGAGGAGGCGTCTATCGCGCTGGCGCCGGTCACGGTGGAGCAGGCTCATATCGCACGCGCAGCCTGGCGGCGATTTGGGAAGGGGAACCATCCGGCGGGGCTGAACTTTGGGGACTGCTTTGCGTATGCGCTGGCGGAGTCGACGGGGGAGCCGCTGCTGTTCAAGGGTGAGGACTTTGCGCGTACGGATATCGAGGCCGCCTAGCGAGCAAAGGGCCGCCGGGTCTTGACGGGTGGGGTGTGGGTGGCGAGTATCGGGCGATAAGGAGGGGGTTCCATGGCACAGGCTGTCCTTGACGCGCCGGCGGCTGCGGAGGCCGCGAACGGCCGTACCTCGTTGACCGTTATCGATTGCGACGTTCATCCGTATCCGAACACGATTCACGACCTGACCCCGTTCATGTCGGACCGGTGGGTGCAGTACGTCAAGCAGTCCGGCTTTGCGGCGCCGCCGGGCACGCAGTATCCGAAGGGCTACGAAATGGCCGCGCGACGGGACGCCTGGCCGCCGAATGGGCTGCGACCGGGCGCGGATCCCGACTTTGTGCGCGAGCAACTGCTGGACGAGTGGGACATGCAGTTTGGGATCCTTACGCCGTTGTACGCGGCGGGCCACGTGCACAACGACGACTTCTCGATCGCGCTGGCTCGCGCCGTGAACGAATGGCAGCGGCACGTGTGGCTGGACAGCGACGAGCGTTGGCGCAGTTCCATCACGGTCACGCCGCAGATTCCCGAGGCGGCGGCCGAAGAGATCCGTCGCTGCGGCAAGGACGGGCGATTCGTGCAGGTGATCCTGACGGTTCGCGGTAACGCGCCGTACGGGAAACGTCACTACTACCCGCTGTTCGAGGCGGCGGCCGATATGGACCTGCCGGTTGGGATTCACTTTGGCGGGTGGGGCAACCACCCGATCACGGCCACCGGCTGGCCTTCGTATTACCTGGAAGACCACACGGGGATGACACAGGCGTTCGAGGCGCAGGTGTTGAGCCTGGTGTCGGAGGGCATCTTCGAGCGGCTGCCCAACCTGCGGATCGCGCTGATCGAGGGCGGGTTCTCGTGGATGCCGCCGCTGATGTGGCGGTTCGACAAGAACTACAAGGGGCTGAAAGAGGAAGTGCCGTGGCTGCGCAAGCTGCCGAGCGAGTACATCCTGGAGCATTTCCGGATGACGACGCAGCCGATGGACGAGCCGCCCAACCCGCAGCACCTGCTGCAGATCTTCGACATGATCGGGCGGGACGACTTCCTGATGTTCGCTACCGACTATCCGCACTGGGACTTCGACGCGCCGGACCGCGCGCTGCCGTCGGTGGTGCGTGGCGAGTTGCGGCGGAAGATCATGGCTGACAACGCCACGGCGTTCTATGACTTCGAGCGTGCATGACGTAGGGGCGGAGGCCGACTTCGAGGTCGGCCAGCCCAGGCGCGTCGAGATCGGGGGGCGCGGCTTTGTGGTCGTGAACGGGGGCACGCAGTTTCACGCCGCCCGCGATGTGTGCGCGCACCAGGGGGCGCGGCTGTCGTCCGGCCGGTGCAAGGGCAACGTTCACGCCGATAGCGTGGGCGGGCACATCGAGTACCAGACCGGCGGACGGACGTTGCTCCAATGCCCGTGGCACGGCTGGATCTTCGACATGGCCACGGGCCGGGCGCTGGCCGACCCGGACCGGGCAAGGGTGCGGGTGTACCCGGTGCAGGTCACGGCCGGCCGGGTTCTTATCGAGCTTGGGGCGGGGTAGGTGCCGCGAACGAAGAGATCCCGGTGTTTCCTTCGGTCGCGACGGATGGGAATGGTCGCGACAGTCCTGTTTCGCCGGCGACAGCGGACACCCGGCGATTCGACCCTCTCCCACGCGGAGATGGAGAAAGAGCGGATGCGGATTCGATGATGAGGGGCGTGATGCGAGGGTCTCCCAGAAGAGCCGTACACGAAGGAAAGGAATGTGCGCATGCCGTATATCCCACGGGCTGAGGCGCTGGGGCGCCTGCGGGGCACGCTGGACGCGGGGGAGCCGATCATTGGCTGCGGGGCCGGTACCGGCATCACGGCCAAGTTCGCCGAGCAGGGCGGCGCGGACCTGATCATCATCTACAACTCGGGCCGCTTCCGGATGGCGGGCCGCGGGTCGTTGTCGGGGATGATGCCCTTTGGCGACGCCAACGCGATCGTGGTGGACATGGCGTCGGAGGTGCTGCCGGTGGTGCAGGACACGCCGGTGCTGGCGGGGGTGTGCGGGACCGATCCGTTCCGGCTGATGCCCACGTTTCTGAAGCAGCTGAAGGCCATGGGCTTCGACGGCGTGCAGAATTTCCCGACGGTGGGGCTGATCGACGGCATCTTCCGCCAGGGCCTGGAAGAGACGAACATGGGGTTTGGCCTGGAGGTGGACCTGATTCGCCAGGCCCACGAGCTGGACATGCTGACGTGTCCGTACGTGTTCGACCCCGACCAGGCGGTGGCGATGAGCCGGGCCGGGGCGGACGTGCTGGTGCCGCACATGGGGCTGACGACCAAGGGCTCCATCGGCGCCACGACCGCGCTGACGCTGGACGACGCGGTGGCGAGCGTGCAAGCCATTCACGACGCCGCCGTGGCCGAAAAGCCGGACGCGGTGGTGCTGTGTCACGGCGGACCGATTGCCGATCCCAGCGACGTGCGCCATGTGCTGGCGAATACCGAAGGCGTGGCCGGGTTCTTTGGCGCGTCCAGCATCGAACGCCTGCCGACGGAGGTCGGCATCCGCGAGCAGGTGGAGGCGCTGAAGGCGGCGAAGGGCTGAACGCGTTTGCGGACTCACCGCCGCACGCCTAGCTGAGAGGGAGCAAATGGGACGCCTACCCAAGGACGCCAGCACGGTCACCGCCGCGCTTATCACCGGCGAGCACCGGTTTGACGTGCCCGGGTTCCAGGCGGCGTTTCGGAGCATGGCGGATGTCGATGCCTATCCGCAGGACCTGGACAACTTCGTGGCCGATCTGGGCGGGGTGCGCGACGCGTATGACGTGCTGGTGTTCTACAACTTCCACCGCCCGGCGCCGGACGAGCGGACGGCGGCGGCGCTGGAGTCGCTGGGCGAAACCTCACAGGGCATCGTGGTTTTGCACCACGCGCTGCTGGCGTTTCCCGAGTGGCCGCGCTGGTCCGAGATCTGCGGCATCGACGACCGGACTTTCGGGTACCACATGAACCAGCAGGTTCCGGTGCAGGTGGCCGATCCGGATCACCCCATCACCGCCGGTCTGGCCGACTGGGAACTGCCGGACGAGACGTACACGATGTCCAGCGCCGAGGAAGGCAGCCGCATCCTGCTGACCACTCAGCACGCGCTGAGCATGCGAACGCTGGCCTGGACGCGGCGGTTCGGGAAGTCGCGCGTGTTCTGCTTCCAGTCGGGCCACGACAATGCTGCCTATGCCGACGCTGGATTCCGCACCGTGCTGCACCGGGGCATCCGCTGGGCCGCCGGAGTGCTCTAGGTCAATTGTCAGGAGGGACGGCCATGCGCGCATTGGTAACCGTGCTTGAAGCCGATGGGCGGCGGGGCAAGCGGCTGGTTGACGACTGGCCGGAGTACACCGATGCGCCCAAAGCCAACGAGATCAAGACCCGCACCATCTACAGCGGGATCACCAACGGCACCGAACGCAACAACATGCTGGGCGGCAACTACTCGCGCCCGGACCACGAGTTGCCGTCCAACGAGGGCTATCAGAGCGTCGGCGAGGTGATTGCGCTGGGACCAGAGGTTGCCGACCTAAGCCTTGGCGACCTGGTGTTCATCGGCGCCCATAGCGGCACGCAGCGCAGCCCGGCGGGCCATGTGGAGTTCGTCACCATCGCGGAGGACGATCTGGTCCTCAAGCTGCCCGAGGGCATCGACCCGGTTCACGCCACGCTGTTTGGCATGGGCGGGGTGGCGATGCGCAGTTGCCGCAATGCCGAGTTGCGCATGGGGGAGCGCGTGCTGATCGTCGGAGGGGCTGGCTGTATCGGGCAGATGGCGGCGCAGATTGCGGCCGTCATGGGCGCGCGCGTGACTATCGGCGACGTGGCCGGACGGCGGTTGGACCTGGCACGCTCTATCGGCGCCGCCGAGGCGGTCGTGGACGTTTCCGGCGACGGCTGGGACCGAGAGATTGGCGAGGGCGCTTTCGACGCCGTCATTGACTTTGCGGGCGTGCCCGGCATGGAGGACAAGCTGATCACGTGCGTCCGCATACAGGGCCGCGTGGTCCTGGTCGCGGGCCGCTGGGAGGTGAACTACACCTTCAGGACCGGGCAGGGCCAGGAGATCACGATCAAGCAGAACAGCCATTTCGACCGCGACGATCTGCGGCACCTCTGCCGCCTGGTAGGCCGGGGACTGGTCAACATCGCGCCGCTGATCCGGGACGTCGTTCCGGCCGCCGAAGCGCCACCCATTTACGCCACGCTGCGCGACGATTCGTCGCAGCTCATGGGCACGGTGTTTCAGTGGTGAGCAACAACTGCGTTCCGTCGCGGAGATCCTCGGGCCGCTTTGGGACGGCGACGGTCGGACCGCCCGTTTGCGCTAGCCGAGCACAACCGTTCTAATGGTCAAGAGCCGAACAATCGCGGGGGGCAGCGCAATGGACAAACGGTCCCGACGGTCGTTGACTCGACGCCGATTCGGCGGAGCGCTACTGGGCGCGTTGATGGTCGTGGCCGTAGGCCTTGGCCCAGCCTGCGGCGGCGATACGGGCGGTACCGCAGGAACCCGCGACGATCCGTTCCCGTACAAGGACCCAAACGCCCGCTGCGGCAACGTTACATGCGGATAGCGGTACCGTCGGTCACCGGCAATCGGCCAGCTTGCGGACACCACCCGCACCCGTTCTAGTGGTCGCGGCCAAACAGTCAGGAAACGTCGCAATGGACAGACGGACCAGCCGGCCGCTCACCCGACGACGGTTTGCCGGAGCCCTGCTCGGCGTATTCGCGGTCATGGCCTCCGGCCTTGGCGCGGCCTGCGGGGACGACGGTTCGACCGCGGGTACCCGCGACGACCCCTTCCCCGTCAAGGACCCAAGATCCCGCTGCGGCAACCTGGGGACTAGCTGCTAACGAGACTCCAGGTCCGATTGCATCGCTGGGCCAGTGCGGCATCATCGCTGCTTCACCCATTCCCGTCGGGTCGTTGGACACCGCCGCCCGTTGGCGTTGCTAGCATTCCGTAAGTTGCAGTCGTTGCCTGCCCGAAGCAGGTGAACGCACGAACGGCCGGGCCGATAGGTCCGCCGGCGGAGACGACGATGAGCGCATCGAACGGACTTGAATCACATGTGGACGACCTGCGGACACGCGGCTGGTGCGTAATCCCGGACATCATCTCGGAACCGGCCCTCAGCAACGTTCGCGAGAAGGTGTCGGCGTCCATCATCGAACACTCGCGCTCCCCCGCTCCGCGCTACGGCGTCTCGAACCTGCTGCGCTTTGACCAGGCCCTATTGCCGCACCTCGGGAACGAGAACGTGAACACCGTCACGCAGGGCGTCCTCGGACCCCATTGGCGCATCTCGTACGTGACCGGGTACGTCACCGGGCCGGGCACCGACCGCGACATCTGGCACGCGGATTTCCCGTACAACCAGCGCAACCTGGCCCATATTCCCGCGCCCTATCCGGATGTGCCCATGCACCTCACCACGTTCTGGATGCTGACGGACTTCACACCCGAGAACGGCGCGACCTACGTGGTGCCCGGCAGCCACCGCCAGCAGGACCACCCACGTCCCGGCAGCCCGCTCGGCGACTGGATGGCGCCGCGCGACGACGAGGCCCGGCTGCTGGGCAAGGCCGGATCCGTGGCCATCGTGGACAGCCGCCTCTGGCACGCGGTTTCACCCAACACAACCGAGCAGGACCGCGTGACCGTGGTCGTCCGCTTCGCGCCCTGGTGGTTGAACCTCAACCCGACGCGCCGAGGGCACGTGGAGCGCCAGGTCATCGTCGGCGACGGGATCGATTCGTTCGTCGAGGATCTGCCGCGCGAGGTTTATGACGAGGCCCCGGACAACCTGCGACCGCGCCTGGCCCATCTGTTGCCCGCCGGTTCGGTCATCGCCTGATCATCGGCAAGCCGCCGGAGCTAAGGCTAGCTGCGGCTTTTTTCTGGCGCTGTCGCCGATATGCCGTACTGTATGCCGGTTGAGCAGCAAATCTCGGCGGTGCTATGGCTGACTTGCGGGGCGTGATCTTTGTCGGCAACGAAACCACGGCGGACGGGGCGGCCGCCTCGGATAACGGCGGCACGCCGCTGGACGCCACTATCGAGCAGCTGCGCCAGATTGGTGCGGACGACATCACGGTGATTACGAACGATCCCGATGCCGTACCTCAGGCCTCGGACGTGCAGGTCCAGGACCGGGACGCCAGTCACGGTGAGGTGCATGGACTGCTGCAAGCCATCCCGCGCACTGAAGAGGTCGAAATCCTCGTAGCCGAGCACCCGCTGCAGCCGGCGGCCGACTTCCAGCCATCGCAGGGTTCCAACAATTGCGTGTTCGTCGTGGCCGAGGGCGCGAGCGAAGGTCGCGTTGTTGACGTGATCGAACTGGAATACGAGGAGCGGCGTCGCGTCACCCAGTTCGCCGTGCGCGCGGTCAACGGCGAAGGCGGCTACCGTCACACCGGCCTGACCTTCCTGCCCCTGGGCGCGCTGGAACTGGCCGCGCTCGTGGGCCTTCAGCAGACGCTCGCGGCGGAGGGTGTCACGGAGGCCTTGCCGCTGACCCTGGGCCGCTTGCGCACCCGCGCAGCCGACGACGTGCTTCAGGACATCTCGAACATGAACCTGGACGACCTGTTCGACCGATTTCTGTTCGAAGGCCGGCTGTCCGCGATTAAGGCCTGATCCGGGACTCCGAATCGACCACCTGCTGGTCCGCGCGAAGTCGCACTCACCGCTGAAGATCGTCGCCGAGGGACGCTTTGGAACCGCGCATGGAGACGGCGACCTGTACGCCTCCGACCACTGGGGCCTGTGGTTCGACGTTGCGGTCACGTGACCGCATTGCTGGCAGGATGATGTTTCAGAATTGCCGAACGGGTCGCCAGAGGAGATCGCCCAGATGACCGACGAATTCCAGGGCCGCGTCGCATTGGTAACCGGAGCCGGGCGCGGCATGGGCCGGGCCACCGCCGAGCGTCTGCTGGCCGGCGGCGCGCAAGTTGCCGTCAACGATGTCAACGTTGAGCAGATCGAAGCCGTCGCATCCGAACTTGGATCTGACGCCGCGGCGTTTCCGGCCAACGTGGCGGACCGAGCGTCAGTCGACGCGATGGTCGCCGCCGTCACCGAGCGCTTCGGTCGCCTGGACATCCTCGTCAACAACGCCGGCATCGTCTCGCCCACGGCCTTCGAGTCCATCCAGGAGTCCGAGTGGCGGCGGGTGCTGGACGTCAACGTCAACGGCGTGTTCTTCTGCACCCAGGCCGTCATTCCGGCCATGCAGGCCAACAGCTACGGCCGCATCGTCAACTTCTCGTCCACCGCGGGCAAGAACGTCAGCACCGTCGGCGGCGCCTCGTACACCACCTCAAAGGCCGCCGTGCTCGGCCTCACCCGCGCGGCTGCCAAGGAGTTGGCCCCCTACAGCATCACCGTCAACGCCGTCTGTCCCGGCATGATCGACACCGACATGCTGCGCGTCGCCTGGTCCGAGGAGCGCATCCAGGAGTACATCCCGTCCATCCCCCTGAACCGGATGGGTGAACCCTCCGAGGTCGCCGATCTCGTTTGCTTCCTCGCCTCCGACCGCGCCGCCTACATCACCGGCGCCGCCCTCGACATCACCGGCGGCGAACTGATGGTCTGACCGCTAGCCGTCCGCCTCACACGTCGGCCAGTCCGGCAACGCGACCCCATCCCGCGCTCGCACGGCCAGGCCGGCCGGCAGGCACTGCGCCAGGTAGTAGTTCCGCTCGAGCTGCAACTCGCGCAGATTTGCCAGTTGTGCGAGTTCCGCCGGGACCTGCCCGGCCAGTCGATTGACCGCCAGATTGAGTGTCCTCAGGTTGGCAAGCCGACCCAGTTCCGGCGGTATCGCTTCCGAGAAGGCGTTGTACGACAGATCGAGTTCGCGCAACTCGCTCAATTGGCCGAGTTCGCTCGGGATGGGACCCCACGAGCGGTTGTCGGAGATCACGAGTCGCCGCAGGGCAGTCAGATCTCCAAGTTCGGGAGGAATGCGTCCGCCGCCGTGCGGCCCTCGGATCTCCAGCGCCAGGACGCGTCGCGGCGTGCCGCCAAGCTCGATAGCCTCCCACTGCTCCAGCGGAGCCTCGGCGCTCCAATTCAGCCACGTGCGCCCTGCCAATAGCTCCTTGACCTCAAGAAGGATCCGGCAGTCGTTCACCAGCCCGGGATTCTCCTCCGGATTGGGTACGGCGATTCCACTGGCACACGTCGGCGGCGACGGCGCTGGATTGACCCTGATCTCCACCCGTACCGGGTCGCCGATTCCATCGCTCGCCGCGACCGTTAGCGAATAGGCATCGACCGCGGAAGCATCCAGTGCGCTTGCAACGCTGATGCGGCCGCTGCTGGAGTCGATGGCGAATACCCCGTCCTCGTTGCCGCCCGCGATCACGTAGCTGACCGTGTCCGCCAGCCGGCCGGGGATGTAGACCTGCCCCACGCTGGCGCCCAGTAAGGCGTCGTCTCGAATGTTGAAGGCATACGAACCGGCCTCGCAGGTCGCCCACTCGCGCGGGCTGATGTACGGCGGCTCACGTCGGTTCAGGTGGAACGGCAGGCACTCCTCGAGTTGATTGCCCCACAGCCCCAGCGACCGCAGGTGGTACATGGACCCCAGGGCCACCGGAACTCGTCCGGTGAGTTGGTTGCCCCCGAACTGCAACTCCGTGAGCTTGGTCAGCCAGCCCAGTTCCCAGGGAATGCCGCCCGTCAGGTGGTTCTGGCTGAGATTCAACCCCTTCAGGTTTCGCAGCCCGCCGAGTTCGGGCGGAATGTCACCCGTCAGCTCATTGTTGGAGAGGTCCAGCGTCTCCAGCCCGGCCAGATCGCCGATTTCGGGCGGAATGCTTCCCGTGACACCGCTCTCGGCGAAGTCCAGCACCGCCAGGCTGGCAAGTTGACCCAGTTCGGGTGGAATCCTCCCGCCGAACTCGTTTTCCCGAAGGTTGAGCCGCTGCAGGCTGGAAAGGTTGCCCAGTTCCGCTGGGATCTCGCCGTGCAGATCGTTCCCGGCAAGGTCCAGGAGTTCAAGGCTGGCGAGCCGGCCCACTTCCGGTGGAATCTCACCGTAGAGCCGATTGCCGGCCAGGTTCAGGCTCCGCAGCGAGATCAAGTCGCCCAACTCTGCTGGAATCCTTCCCGAGAGTTGATTGTGGGCGACGTCCAGCGTCTCCAACTCGCGGAGTTGACCGAGCTCCGGCGGAATGTTCCCCGCTATCTGATTACCGGCGAGTTCCAGCGTCCGCAGCTTGGTCAGGTTTGCGAGTTCGGGCGGAATAACGCCCGCGGTTACGGGATCGCCGTATCTGCCGCTACCGACGCTCAGTCCAGTCACTCGCCGTGGCGAGCCCTCGATCGTCAGCCCCACCCACTCGTCGATGGGCGTCCCGGAGTTCCAGTTCGTGGTCACGCCGCCGTACAGCCAATCCCGCAGATTCATCAACGTCTGGCAGTCGCTCACCAGGCCGGAATTCGCACCGGGTTCGGGGACTACGTATCCGGCGGTGCAGGCCGCGTATCGCGTTGCAAGGTCGGCCTCTCTGACGCTCTCGGCCACCAGCCCGACGCCCAGGGTCACAAGGACCTGCAGGTCGGAGCCATCGGGCCTCATCGTGTAGAGAACCTCGGGCACGCTGCGCGAATAGCGGTCCAACTCAGCGCCCAGGCCAATCGCGATTCGCGATCCGTCGGGCGACCAGACCGGTCCGTGTGGCTCCCCGAAGTTCTCAGGCGATGACCCGACGGGATTTCCATCCAGGTCGACCACGCAGACCGACGTCCATCCGCACGTATAGAGAATCTTCGATCCGTCCGGCGACCAGGCCACGGTCTCGATCCAGGCGGTCGCCGCTTCCGCCTCGGACGAGCCTTCGTTCCAGCCCAGGCTGTGCCAGCCCTCGATCGTCGTCAGCCGCCGCGGGTCCGAGCCGTCCGCCGCGAGGGTGTACAGGGCCACCTCGTCGCCGTCGGGCAACGCCAGCGCCAGCCGCGCGCCGTCGGGGGACCAGGAGGGAAGACTGGCCGCGGCGGATACCTGCCTGAGATTGGAGCCGTCGGCGCCTACCGTGTACACCGCCTGCTCCGCCGAACCCACGCCACGCACAAAGGCCAGGAGTTGCCCATCCGGCGACCAGCGGGGCGGAAGGCCGACATCCCCAAGGTCCGCCGGCGCCAGGCGTTGGATGTCGGAGCCGTCCGCGGCCATGCTGAAGAGCCCCGGGTCGGCCTCGACGCGTGTCCGTCGGCCGTCCGGCGGGTCGGCGTAGTTGTAGTCGGACAAGAACGCAATGCGGCTACCGTCGGGCGACCACACGGGCACGCTGCCAACGGCCAGGTAGTCCACCTCGTCCGTGGTCGCATCCCAGACGGCGACTTCGAAGAACACGGTGCCGATCGGAGCGTCGACCGCCCGGGACTCCTCGTCCGGCGGTTCCCTTGGCGGGCTGTCCCAGAACGTAAAGGAGTCCCAGCAGACGGAGTACGCCACGCGAGTCCCGTCAGGGGAGACGTCGGCGTGGGACAGGTAGACCTTGATATACGACCGCGACTCGATGTGGGCCTCGTACGGCACCTCAAACGTGCCGTGCACGCGTGTCCCGTCCGCCGTCGCCTGGTAGAGCTGGTCGTGGTGGATAAATAGCAGTTCGGAGCCACCCGGCGTCCACTGCACCGAGTTCCGGGCATTCATCACGTGAATGCCGCGGAGACCGAAACTCTCGCACGGCGGAATGCGGCTGTGCGCATGCGCCGGCCGGGTCGTGAGGCTCACACCGAGCGCAACCAGCACGGCGGCCAGCGCGACGAAGCGCAACGGCGGCGCCAGGGCTCGGGACCTACGTCTTGCGGTGAGAGGTCGCAGCTGTCCGGGCAATGGCCTCGATCTGCCGCGCGATCGACGAAGGCCTGGAGTCAGCCGAATCGCTTGCGCCGAACAAGCCGACCGGAGTCGCCGCCCCACCCGACGAGCGGCAGAGCAACTGACGCTCTGGAGGACCATCAGCACGTTCACCAGCCTCATCGCGACGGCCACACCTGGCCCTCGTCATCGGACCCCCAGCAAGCCACGGTTCCGTCCGCGCGCAGGCCACAGATGTGTGCTCGACCCATGCTGATGGTGGTGACCCGCACGTCGTCGGGCGATGTGGATTCGCCGGGTCGGAAGGATCCCCAGCACTCCACGGTCCCATCGCTACGGAGCCCACAGGTGCGGTAGTCGTCGCTGCTGATTGCCACGAAAGTCTCGCCCACCGGCGGCGTCGCGTGAGCGGCTGACTTGTCGCCCCAGCAGCGGACGGTCCCATCCGCACGCAACCCGCAGGTGTGATCGCCGCCGCTGGCAATTGCCGTAAACCGCTCGTCGGCGGGCGGCGAGGCCTGGCCTTCGTCGTCGCGTCCCCAGCAGACCGCCGTCCCATCCTCGCGCAGGCCACAGGTGTGACCGCCACCACTGCTGAGCATCGTGAACCGTTCGCCGGCCGGAGGCCAGGTTCGACCGTCATCGTCGAAGCCCCAGCAGACCGCCGTCCCATCGCTACGCAAGCCGCAGGTGTGGCTTGAGCCGCTGCTCAGCGCGGAGAACGTTTCGCCGACAGGGGGCGGCTCGCTGACGGCGACGCCTACACCCCAGCACACGGCCGTTCCGTCTTCGCGTAGCCCGCAGGTGTGGCTCCACCCGCTGCTGAGCGCGACAAACCGCTCACCTTCCGGGGGCCACACCGGCCGATTGACGGACCATCCACCCCAGCAAATTGCCTGACCATCCAGGCTGAGCGCACAGGTGTGGAACGCTCCGCAACTGACGGCCACGAACGCTGGCAGCGGGCTGGGCAGCGGCGGCGCCGGCGGTGTGTACGGGGGTGTCACCTCAGGCGGGCGGGGGAACCCCTCGCCCCAGCACGTCGCGGTTCCGTCCTGGCGCAGGGCGCAGCTGAAGTCCTGCCCACTGCCGATGGCTGCGAAAGTCTCGCCCGCCGGCGCCGAAGACTCGCCACTCCAGTCCTGTCCCCAGCAGACGGCGGAACCGTCGGCGCGGACACCGCAAGTGTGTTCGGCGCCGCTGTCGATCGCGACGAACGAGTCGTTCGCCGGCGGCGACGACCGGCCGTCATGGTTCTCACCCCAGCAGACGGCCGTGCCGTCCTCGCGCAGGGCACACGTGTGAAGCGATGCGCTGCTGAGGGTCGTGAAACGCTCGCCGCTGGGAGGTGAGGCTTGGCCGACGGGGTTGCCGCGCCCGTCCTCGTTGCTACCCCAGCACACCGTGGTGCCGTCCTCCCGCAGGGCGCAGGTGTGGAACGCACCCACGCTGATGGTCGAGAAGCGCTCACCAGCCGGCGGCGACGCCCCGCCGACGTGCCGACCCGACCCATCATCGTTGCCGCCCCAGCACACCGGGGTGCCGTCTGGGCGCAGCGCGCAGGTGTGCCCCGAGCCGGCACTAATGGCCGCGAACACCTCGCCTTCCGGCGGCACGGCTCGGCCGTTCCAGTCCTCTCCCCAGCACACGGGGGTGCCATCGTCGCGAAGCCCACAGACGTACCCGGACCCGGCGCTGACTGTCTTCAGCCGCTCGTCTGGAGTCTCCGGAAGGTCGCGTGGCGACGACCACCTGGAATCGGGCGCCACCCAGCAGACCGGCGTCCCGTCCTGGCGAAGCGCGCAGGCGACGCGGCTGCCGGCGGTCACGGCCGTGAAACGCTCGCCACGCAATGACGTTGGGTACCGGTCCTGTAGCGAAGCCTGGCCCCGGTTGTTCTGCCCCCAGCACAGGATGGCGCCGTCCTCGCGCAGCCCACAGGTGTGCCGGGCCCCAGTGCTAAGCGACACGAACGGCTGGTTGACCGGAAGGTAGATTCGAAAGTCGCCAAGGCAGGCGACCGAACCGTCGTCCCGAAGGCCGCAAAGACGCTCGCGGGCGCTGCTTATGGAAACGAACCGCTCGTGCTCGTATTCCCCGGACCACTGATTGAAGTCCGTGCTGCACCAAAACGTGCCATCCGCTCGCAGCGCACAGGTATGGTTCGGCCCAACACTGAGGGCGACAAAGCGCTCGTCCTCAGGCGGCCAGGGCTTGTCCCGGCTGCTGGATCGGTCTTCCGAGCCCCAGCAGAAGGCGGACCCGTCATCGCGCAGGCCGCAGGTGTGCTCGCCGCCGCTGCCGATCGCCACGAACGTCTCGGCTTCTGGCGGCGAGGCCTGCCCCTGGTCGTCGCGCCCCCAGCACGCCGCGGACCCATTTAACCTCAACGCGCAACTGTGGCTTGAGCCGCTGCTGAGGTAGTCGAATCGTTCACCCTCCGGCGGCGTTGACCGCCCATCGCGATTCGATCCCCAGCACACCGCACCACCGTCCTCGCGCAGCGCGCAGGTGTGGTGCTCGCCGCTGCTCACGGCCACGAAGCGCTCGTCCGCTGGCGGCGACGCCTGACCGTGGGTGTCGTCGCCCCAACAGAGCGGCGAGCCGTCTTCGCGCAGCGCACAGGTATGCAACTCCCCACTGCTCATCGCAACAAACGGGCCGCCGGCGATAGGCGGATAGCGCGGTGCTCCGGTCTCGAAGCGCCCGCCCCAGCAAACCGGCGTGCCGTCCGTGCGAAGGCCGCACGTAAAGTCACCGCCACTGCTCACCGCGCTGAGTTTCTCGCCGTGCGGCGCTACGGCTCGCCCGCCAGGGGTTTCATAACCGCCGGCGTTTGAGCCCCAGCAGACCGGCGTCCCGTCCGCCAGCAATCCACACGTGTGCTGTGGGCCGCTGCTGAGTGCGGTAAACGCCACGCCGTGCGGCGGTGACGTCACGCTCCCGGCCATGCCCCAGCAGACCGGCGTCCCGTCGGCGCGCAGCGCGCAGGTGTGCTCCTCGCCGCCGCTCACGGCAACGAATCGCTCGGCCTGCGTTGGCGTCGACTTGCCGTGCTCATCGTCCCCCCAGCAGACCGCCACGCCGTCGGTTCGCACGCCGCAGGTGTGGCGCTCGCCGGCGCTGACTGCCATGAACTGCACGCCCTCGGGCGGTGACGCCTCACCGTTGTCGTCACGCCCCCAGCAGATCGCGGTTCCGTCGCTACGTAGCCCACAGGTGTGATAGCTATCGCTGGTGAGCGTCGTAAACCGCTCGTCCTCCGGCGGCGACGCCTGGCCCTGCTCGTTGTATCCCCAGCAGACCGCCACGCCGTCCCGCCGCAACCCGCACGTGTGGGAGCCGCCGCTGGTCAGCGAGGAGAACGTCTCGCCCTGCGGCGCCGCGGTCTGGCCGGCGCCGCTCGAGCCCCAGCAGACAGCCGACCCGTCCTCGCGCAGCGCGCAGACGTGCCCGTAGCCGCTGCTGATAGCGACGAAGCTCTGAACACTGACCGTCTCGAACTGTGAACGCACGGCCGACTCGGTCGGCGTGACGAAGCCACTGCCCCAGCAGACGGGGCGTCCGTCTGTACGCAGCGCGCAGGTATGCACGGCGCCGATGCTGATGGCGTCGAAGTGCTCGCCCGGCGGAGCGACCGCATTCCGTTCGCCCCAGCAGACCGGCGTGCCGTCGGCCCGTAGTCCGCACGCGTGATCGGAACCACTGCTGATCGAGACGAAGCGGTCGACATATGGCGGCGTCGACGCCTCGTTATCGGAGTCGCCCCAGCAAAACGGGCTGCCGTCCTCGTGGAGGGCACAGGTGTAATCCGAGCCGCTGCTAATGGCGGAGAACTGCGAGCCCTCCGGCGGCGAGGCCTGGCCGTCGTCATCCTGCCCCCAGCACACCACCGACCCGTCCTGGCGTAGCGCGCAGGCGTGCGTTGGCCCGCTGCTGATGGCACTGAAGCGCTCATCCGCGGGCGGCGAGGCCTGTCCATCATGATCCTTACCCCAACACGCGGCTGAACCGTCCTCGCGCAGCGCACAGGTATGGGCCCAGCCGCTGCTGATCGCCACAAACCGCTCGTCGGCCGGCGGCTCGGTCCGGCCATCCGCCGCGTCGCCCCAACAGACCGCCTCGCCGTTGTCGCGAAGGGCGCAGGTGTGCCGTTCTCCGCTGCTGACCGCGGTGAAGCTCCCGTCCGCCGGTGGAGAGGCCTGCCCGTAGTCGTTCAAACCCCAGCAATGCAGCGCGCCGTCCGCATCGATCGCGCAGGTATGTCGGTTACCGCTGCTAACCGCAGTCAGCGCACGATCGCTGACCGCCCTGAATCCCTGGCGCCCAACTTTCTCAAGGTCGAAGCCGAGCTTCGCGGGGCCGAAGCGCCAGCACCCGTACGTGCCATCCGCGCGCAGGCCGCAGGTGAACTCGACTCCGCTACTCAAGTCCACGAACTGGTCGCCGGGCAACGGAGAAGCCTGACCGTCGTCCACCCCAGGGCGAGCGGCGCCCCAACACACAGACGTACCGTCATCTCGCAGCGCGCAGGTGTGGTAGAGGTTTGTGCTGATGTCCACAAGGCGCTCGTAATCAGGCGGCGAGGCCTGCCTGTCCCTGTCGCGGCCCCAGCACACCGCGGTTCCGTCCTCGCGCACTCCGCAGGTGTGCTGCCAGCTACTGCTGATGGCCTTGAACTTCTGTCCTTCCGGCGGCGTGGCCCGGCCATCCCAGTCGGTACCCCAGCAGACGGCTGAACCGTCGGCCCGCAGCGCGCAGGCGTGTGACCAGCCGGTACTAACGGCGGTGAACTGCTCGGCCTCCACGGCGGCCGTCTCTTCAGCGCTCTCGCCACCCCAGCAGACGGGCGTCCCGTCCTCGCGCAGAGCGCAGGTACGGGCGGTGCCGCTACTGATCGCCACGAACCGCTCCCCAGGCGGCGGCGAAGATTCGCCGTCCTCATCGTCACCCCAGCAGACCGCCACGCCATCCAGGCGAATCCCGCAGGTGTGGAGCCAGCCGGCACTGATGGCTGCGAACTTCATCCCAGGCGGCGGCGATGCCTGACCAAATGAGTCGCTGCCAACGCACCAGGCGAGGCCTTCGCTGGTGATGCCGCAGAGATGATTACCACCGCTGCTGAGCGCGGTCAGCGGTGCCCCCGGGTCGTAGGGATCGGGCGGGATGGGCTCGGAACCCAGGTACCGCGCGCCCTCGGGCGGAGACGCCTGCCCATACGAATCGTCGCCCCAGCAGGCCACGGTGCCGTCGTCGGCGCGGAGCCCGCAGGTATGCCCGACCCCGCTACTGAGCGACGCGAAGCGCTGCCCCGGCGGCGGACTGTCCGCCAGGTCGCCCCAGCAGATCGGGGTCCCGTCCTTGTTGAGCCCACAGGCATGGCCACCGCCACCGCTGACGGCCATAAGCCAGAGGTCCGGCGGCGGGTAGCGTGCAAGGTTGGGGATCTCCGAATAGCTCCCCCAGCAGAAGGGCGGACCTTCCAGCGGCACGCCGCACGTATAACCGTGGGCCCCGTCGATCGACGCAAACGCGGCTTCCGGTGGAGCTTCCCAGCCGCCGAACGGACCGGGCCCCGGCTCCGGTCCCCAGCACACGACCACGCCGTCTTCTCGAAGACCGCAGGAGTGATTGGCGCCGCTGGTGATGGCGCTGAATGTCTCGCCGTCCGGCGGCGAGGTCTGGCCGGATTCGTCGTCCCCCCAGCAGGCCACCGATCCATCCTCGCGCAGCCCGCACGTATGCCCGCCGCCGCTGCTGATGGCGGTGAAGACCTCGCCAACCGGAGGGGACGTCTGGCCGAAGCCCACCTGGCCCAGGCCTTCGGACTGGTCGTCCAGACCGGCGCCCCAGCACACGACGCTTCCATCGTCCCGCAGGCCGCACGTGTGAAAGCCGCCGCTGCTGATGGACGCGAAGCGCTCGCCGTCCGGCGGCGTCGCCTGGCCGAAGTCAACCTGGCCGAATTCGGCCGTCTCGCCCGGCGGCCAGGCGCCCCAACACAGAACTTCGCCGTTCGCTCGCAGGGCGCACGTGTGAAAGTTGCCGCTGCTCACCGTGACGAAACGATCCTCCGGCTTCGGAGGTTCGGCCGCCGCCGTCGGCAGCAGCGCCGGGCCCGGGCTGGGCTCCTGCGCCCGCGCCACGGGTTGCAGAGTTGCAATCAGCACCAGCGCCAGCGCCACTAAGAGCGGACTGACCGCCCGCAAGAGGCGGCGAAACCGAACCCGCGTTGAGGCGCGCGTGCGAATTATGGTGTCCGGGACGTATCGATCCGTTGCAAGAGATTACGCACCACGCGGTTCATTCGTTCCCTCGGATCGTTAGTTTCTCGCCAGCGCTGATTCCCAGGCTCGCGAACGGCGCCGCGCTCGACATCACCGGCGGCGAACTCATGGTCTAACAGTCAAGCACCGGTAAAACCACCACCCGCCACCTATTCGAGAGGGCGTGGCTCCAACTAAATCACCGCCCCACACACGGGACAATCGTCCATAGTTGCTTCATTGCCGATCGTCTAACCTGCCGGCCGGGCCTCAATCAGCGAGACCTCGACCCGAATCTGGTCTTGGCGCTGGCGTGCCTGTGCCAAGTCATAGGCCGTCTGCCGGCGCAGCCAGAACTCGGCGTTCGACCACCCGGCCTTCTCAAGCCGAATCGCCATCTCCGGCGAAATCGCCGCGTGCCCGTTCAGCACACGCGAAAGCGTGTGACGCGCCACACCCAGGCCCTTCGCTGCGTTCGTGACACTCAGACCGAGCGGATCCAGGCAGTTCTCCTGGATGCTTCGCCCGGGATGCGGCGGGCTCTTCATAGACATTGACACATCGTAGTTGACGCGCTTGCGCCCTCCACTATCTCCCCACCCGCCAACCCATCTTCATGTACACGTCGCCCTGCCCTAATTCGTCCAGCATCTGCTGTAGGCGGCGGGCCTTGGTTTCGGGGCGTTTGGCCCGGTCGATCCAGCCCAGGTAGTCGTTCCGCTGGTAGGGCGGACGGGCCTGGTAGGCCTCCATCAGGCCGGCGTCCTCCAATGCGCGTTCGACCTCGGGCGGCATTGGGTTCAGTGGACGGGTAAGACGCGATCGGCCGTCTGACATGGGGCAGCCAGTGGGTAGGGCGAGTTCCACCCGAGGCTACTCCAGGCCGGCATCCCCGCCGGACCGTCGTGCAGCCATTGCCCAACACGCCCGGTCCGTCGCATCCTGCGGACGGCTCAACTCTGCAATTCAAGGAATATCCCATGCCAACTCCCGCAGCGCTCTCCTGGTGGCACGACGCCCGCTTCGGCATGTTTATCCACTGGGGCCTGTACTCCCTCCTGGCCCGTCACGAGTGGACGATGTACCAGGAGAGCATTCCTCCCGAGGAATACCGCGGCCTGGCCGACCGCTTCGATCCGCAGCACTACAACCCGGACGAATGGGTGGCGCTGGCCGAGGACGCCGGCATGCGCTACATGATCCTGACCTCGCGGCACCACGAGGGCTTCAGCCTCTGGGACTCCCAGGTCTCCGACTTCACGGCGCCCAGGACGGCCGCGAAGCGCGATCTTTTGGCCGAATTCGTAAACGCCTGTGAGAAGCGCGGCATGCGCTACGGCTTCTACTACTCGCTGCTGGACTGGCGCTACCCGGCCTACTTCCGCGGCAAGGCCCGCGACCCGGAAGGCTGGGCTGAGTTCCTGGACTACGTGCACGCGCAGGTGCTGGAACTGTGCACCGACTACGGCGACCTCTCGGTGCTCTGGTACGACGGCGGCTGGCCGTACACGCCCGAGGACTGGAACTCGACCCCGCTCAACGCCGAGGTCCGGCGACTACATCCCGACATCCTCATCAACAACCGCTCCATGCAGCCGGAGGACTTCGACACGCCGGAACAGCACGTCACGCCCTCTGCGGATCGGCTCTGGGAAAGCTGCATGACGATGAACACGACCTGGGGCTACTCAACCATCGACCGCGAGTGGAAGTCTCCCCGCCAGCTCATTCACTACCTGGTGACCGCAGCCAACGGCGGCGGGAACTACCTGCTGAACGTGGGACCGGACCCCGAAGGCCGCATTCCGTTTGAGTCCGTGGAGCGGTTGCGCGCCATGGGCCGCTGGCTGGACGTGTACGGCGAGTCGATCTACGGCAGCGAACCGACCGCCGACCGGCTGCGCATCAGCAGCGCGGGGCGCACGCACACCAAGATTGGCAACACGCTCTACCTGCACTGCTGGCGCTGGCCGGGCGAAGAGATCGTGGTGGGCGGCGTCGGTGGACGCATCCTGAGCGCGCGCCTGCTGGGGTCGGATGCGCCGGTCGCCGTGGAGCAACGGGGTCACCGCGTCTGGCTGCGCGGCCTGCCCGCCTACGCCCCCGATCCGATCGACACGGTCATCGCGCTGGAGTTTGACGGCGAGCCCCAGGAGCACGACCGATTCGGCGACGAGCCGGGGGTCTGACGAGCCGCAGCGCTATCCCTTCAAGTCGATGCGTGTTGACCCTCGCCCGTGAGCGGCACGAAACGCACGGGGCCGAGGTTGGTTGACGTCTCGCCCTCCTCGGTCCGCTCCACCACCCATAGGGTCTGATCCCAGGCGTTCGAACCCACGGGAACCACCAGCCGCCCGCCGATCCGCAGCTGGGGAACCAGCGGCCGCGGAATCTTGCCGGCGGCCGCGGTGACGATGATCGCGTCGTACGGCGCGTGCTCGTCCCACCCGAAGAACCCGTCAGAGGTGTGCAACTCGACGTCGCGATAGCCGGCGTTCCGCAGATTCGTCGCTGCCCAGGCACTGAGCTGCGGAATGATCTCGACGCTGAATACCTTCGCACCCATCTCGGCCAGCACTGCCGCCTGGTAGCCCGACCCCGTCCCAATTTCCAGCACCCGGTCGCCTGGACTGATTGCCAGCGCCTCGGACATCAACGCCACCACCAGCGGCTGCGAGATGGTCTGGCCCCGGCCGATCGACAGCGGTGCGTTGTCGTAGGCCTCTTTCGCGTCATCGGGACGGACGAAGTGGCGCCGCTCGACCCGCTCGATAGCCTCCAGCACCGGTTCCGATTTCACGATGCCGGTCTGCCGGATCTCGGCCATCAACTTGTCGCGCCCACGCCGCCGCTTCCAGAACACCTGTAATCCGTAGCGGTCGGGAACCTGCGTTTCGCAGCTTGTCACACCCTGCGCTCAGGGCGGACATCGTCGCCATGCTCTATGTTTGGAGCCGCCGACCGCGGTCGCTGCGGCGTGGAGGCTTGCGGATGACGGCCGGAGTGTCTCCGTCGAGTCAACGGACCGGGGTCTGGATCTGGCGCCAGGGCGACCCCAAGCCCTACCACTGCTATCTATACGCCCGCCGCTCACTTGCGCTCGCCCAGCAACCCAGCCGCGCGCGCGTACACATCACAGCATCGGATCGCTACATCCTGTATGTCAACGGGGCCTACGTGGGCCGCGGCCCGGCGCGCAGCGATCCCAGGCGCAAGAGCTACGACACGCACGACGTGGCCTCCAGGCTGCGTTCCGGTGCAAACGTCATCGCGGTCCGCGCCTACCACTACGGCGCGGTGGCCCAGGGGGAGGGCTGGCACTCGCATAGCGGCAACCCCTACACCGTGGGCGAACGCGCCGGCCTCTGGGCGGAACTGGAAGTCACGCTGCCGGAGGGCACGTCCGAGGTGATTGGAACTGATTCCCGCTGGAAGCTGCGACCGGCCACAGCCTGGAATCGGGACGTGCCGCCGCTTGAGGGAACCTTCGGCAGCCCCGAGGTCTACGACGCCAGCGCCGATCCGCCGGACTGGATGCGGGTGGAATTCGACGATTCGGACTGGTCCCCGGCCTGGGAGATTCCACCCCGCGAGTTGGACTGGTTCCTGCTGGAGCCGCGTTCGACGCCGCTGCTGCGAGAGCGCGAGGTCCTACCCACCCGGGTGGTGACGGTCGGCGAGGTGATCGACCTGGAACCACCCGCGTTCGCCTACTCCCCGCCCACGCGACACCGGCGCCGAGCAAGGCTGGACGTGGCGCGCCTCCTGGCCGCCGAGCCCCGGCTTCCCCTGGAACACTCGCGTGCGGAGCGGTCGGAAGCCGTCCTCACCGGCGACGCCACCGCCGCCGTGTTCCAGGGCGCCCTCGTCGCCGGGCACGGCATCCGCCAGCCCTTCCTGGTGCTTGACTTCGGTCGCCAGGTTTTTGGCTTTCCACGCATACGGCTGGACGCCCCGGCGGGCGCGAAGCTGGACCTGACCTACGACCAGCTACTGGTCGACAACCGCGTGCCGTCCAGGCTCCCGGTTGCGGACCGTTACCTGACCCGAGCCGGTGAGCAAGTCTGGGAGGTGGCGGCCTATCGCCAGTTCCGCTATCTGCATCTCACCGTCCGCAGTCCCGACACCCCGGTCCGCATCCGCGGCATCTCGCTCAACTCGTACGAGTACCCGGCCGAGCGGCGCGGCGCATTCGCCTGCGCCGATCCCCTCCTCACCAAGCTATGGACGGCCTGCGCCGATACCGTCTACCTGAACATGGAAGACACGCTAACTGGCGACGCCTGGCGCGAGCGCGTGCAATGGGCCGGCGGCGACCCGCGTCAGGGCATCCCGGGCATGTACCTCGCCTACGGCGACCTGCCGCTGGCCGACCGGCTGCTGCGAACGTTTCCCGCCACGGATCGGGGCGACGGCAGGCTGGAGATCACCTTTCCGCCGGTCCGGATCGATCCACGCATCTTCATCCCCCAGCACCTGCTGGCCTGGAGCCTGAACGTTCGTGAGCACTACCTCTTCACCGGGCGACGCGACGTTGCGGAAGACCTGTACCCCAGCGTTCAGCGGCAGATCGACTGGTACGAACCGTACCGGGATCGTCTGGGCCTGCTGCGCGGCCTGCCCGGCTGGAACTGGCTGGACTGGGCGCCCGTGGACCTGCGAGGCGCCAATCTGGCCACCAACATCTTTTACGCCATTGGCCTGGAGGCTGCCGCCTGGCTGGCCGAGCAGCTTGGTCGGCCGGCGGACACGCGCCGTTGGAACGGCATCGCTCAATCGGTTCGGACACAGATTCGCCGCGTCTTCTGGAACCCCAAGCGCGGCCTGTATGAAGACAGCCACCACCACGGGAAGCTGACGGGACTCGCCAGCGAGCACGGCAACGCGCTTGCCCTGATCCACGGCGTGGCGACGTCCAAACAGGCCGGGCGGATCGCTGCCAGGCTCAGCGCCCGGGATCCGTCGCTGGCGCCCGCAAGTCCCGCATACTTTGGCGACGTGCTGACCGCGCTGCTGCGCGTCGGGCTGTCGGCGCAGGCGCTGCATGGGGTCCGCGAGCGCTTTCGCCCGATGCTTGAACTCATGGACAACCCCACGGTCTGGGAAGCATGGGGTCCCTTCCTGTCGCATCACGACCCCATCACCTCGGACGCGCAGGTGGCCACGCGCCACCAGATGCGTCGGGCCGCGCCGCGCAGCCTCACCCATGTGAGCGCGGTGGGAGCCGGCGTGGCGCTTACGACCGACCTCCTGGGTGTGACCCCAACCGGTCCGGGGTTTCAGACCTGCCGGATTCGCCCGCACCCCGGCGTGCTGGATTGGGCCAACGGTGTGATCCCCACACCCCACGGCGACCTGAGAGTGTCCTGGAAACGAACCGACAGCGGCCTGGAGCTCACGGCCGAACTCCCCGACGGCGTGGAAGCTCACGTGACGCTGGATCGGGACCCGGAACGGCCGCAGACGCTCGTCGTCAACGACCGGATCCACGACCTTCAGAACCCTGACACCGACGTGCAAACAACCCCCGATACCGTCAGCGTTCGGCTATCAACCGGCGAACACCGGATCGAACTCAGGTGGGGAGATGGAGGCGGCTAGCGCCAGCCAGCGAGGGTGAGGCGGGCACTGCTCGTGTCGAGTGAAATGGCTCGAGTCGGCTGACCATCGGCAGGCAGTGGCCGCCTCGCGTGTGACGATCTACCGAGCGGCACATCACGACGGTCGAGGTTGGGTGAAGTACAGGCTCGTCGGCGGTCTGGTTCTGGTTTCGGCGGCAAGCTTGCTGTTTGAGATCGCGCTCACGCGTGTGTATGCCATTGCGCAGGGGCACCACTTTGCCTTCGTCGCGATTGCGATGGCCCTGCTGGGAATCGGCGCGGCGGGGACCCTCACGGCAACTTCAGCGCGCATAGCGCGAGCCGCTCCGCAAACCGCGATCAGTTGGGCAGGCGCGCTCTTCGCTCTCACGGCTGTCGGCGCCTATGTCACGGCCGACCGCATTCCGCTCGACACCTACCGGATTGGCGCGGACGCCAGCCAGTTGGGATGGCTGGCGCTCTTTTTCATCGTGGCTGCCGTCCCGTTTACCTGTGCCGGGGTGGCCGTGGTTGCCGCGTTGCGACACAGCCCGGCGGGGGCGGGCACGACCTACGGCGCGAGTCTGGCCGGTTCGGCCGCCGGGACGGCCCTCGCCGTGCCGCTGCTAGCCCTCGTCGGGTCGGCCGCAACCATTCTCTTGGCTGCCGGGCTGGCCGTGGCCGCGACGGTGATCACCGCTCGCCGGCTCCCGGCCATCGGAGCCGGCCTGGCGGTTGTCGCCTTCTTCGCAGGGGCCATGGTCGTCACCCCGGCCGGACCCCGCGTCTCGGTCCACTCCCAGCTCGCCCAGGCCCTCCAACGTCCCGACGCCAGCCGCCTCGATACCGAACTCTCCGCCAATTCACGCGTGGACATTCTCGAAGACGCCGGATTCCGCACGGCCACCGGCCTGAGCCTGAACTACACGGGATCCGTCCCGCGGCCCCGACTTGGCTTGACTGTCGACGGCGGAAATGCGGCGGCGCTGGACGTCCCACTGACCGAAGCCCTGGACCACGTCCCGCTCGCGCACGCCGTCGGCCTGCGACCAGCCGCCTCGGCCCTGCTGCTCGATCCCATCGGCGCGTTTGACGCCGCCGCTCTGCTCCGATCCGGCATCGACCGAATCGACCTCGTCCAGCCCGACGCCGCGCTGCGCGAAGCCTGGCAATCCTCAGGCGACGCCACCGTCCTGAACGACAGCAACATCCGTGTCCTGAGTCACGGCGTCCGCTCGGCCCTGCGGTCCGCCGCCGGCTACGACCTGGTGATCTGGCCACTCCGCGAGTCCTTCCAGGGCGTCGCCGCCGGCACCTTCGGCCTCCGCGAGACCTACGCCCTTACCCGCGCGGCCCTCGCCAACGGGTTTCGCGCTCTGGCGCCCGACGGCCGCCTCGTCGTCACCCGCTGGCTGCAAGCCACCCCGTCAGAGTCCGTTCGAATGTGGGCCTCAATGTTCGATGCCATTCGACTGTCGGGAGCCGCCGACCCGGCCGCCCACGTCCTGGCCTGGCGCTCGCTGGAAGTCGTCACCATGGTCGCCTCGCCAACGCCCTTCACCGCAACGGAGCGTCAGGCGCTTTCAGACGGCCTTGAGCGCGACGGTTTCGACTGGGTGTTTCACGTGGAACTTCTCGAATCCGACTCCAACCGCTTCAACCGCCTGCCCGACACCGCGCTCTACGGAGCGTTCCAAGCGGTGGTTCGAGGCGACCCGATCCCCGAAACCTGGGCGCCCGTCACCGACGACCGCCCCTACTTCTTCCACTACTTCGACTGGACCCAGTGGCGCGAAGTCCTCTCGACTACCGGTCGCACCTGGCAACCCTTCGGCGGCGCCGGATTCCTGGTGCTGGTCCCGCTGGCAGCAGCCGCCACAGGCGCGGCGGTGCTCACGATGATCGCTCCGCTTATGGGTCGCCGTCGACGCGGGGCAACCCGCATAGGCCTGCGTCGCCTTGGCTTTGTGGCCGCCGCCGGGGTCGCCTTCACCGCAACCCAGATCGCCCTCCTGCAACGCCTCATCCTGGTGCTCGACGCCCCCACGGTCGCCTTTGCCACCGGCATCGCCGCCATGCTGGCCTGGGCCGGCCTGGGCAGCCTGTCGTCTCGCTGGTGGCGCCCGTCGCCTGACTCGGCCGCCGGCATGGCCGCTATGAGCGTGTTCATTCTGGGTGGGCTGCTGCTGGCGGCGCCGCTTGCCCTCGGTGCGCCCCTTGCCATGCGCGTGGCCATCGGAATCCTGGCGGCCTCGCCGTCGCTGGCGCTCGGCGCCGTCATGCCGTCCGCCATTCGCGCCCTGGCTGACGACCGAGCCGCCATCTCCTGGGCCTGGGCCGTCAACGGCACGGCCTCGGTCGCCGCCGCCTTCGTGGCCGCCATCCTGATCGTGTCCATCGGCTTCGCCTGGACGCTGCTCGGCGCGGCCCTGGCCTACGCCGTGGCCGTGCCGCTCTGGCGCACTAAGGATCCTCGGCCGACATCTCCCCGGTAAGCGGTACGAACCGCACCAGACCAAGGTTCTCGGCCACCGCCCCGTCCGACGTTTGCTCGATCTTCCAGAGCGTCTGGTAGAACCCCGGCGGGCCCACCGGCACGATCATCCGCCCACCCACCTTGAGTTGACGGATCAAGGGCTGCGGCACGTGGTCCGGCGCCGCCGTCACGATGATGCCGTCAAACGGCGCTTCATCCTCCCAGCCAAAGTAGCCGTCGTCGGTACGCTGCTTGACTTCCTCGTAGCCCGCCCCCCGCAGGTTCTCCTCGGACCACGCGGCCAGCGCCGGAATGATCTCCACGCTGTAAACCGTCGCCCCCATCTCCGCCAGCACCGCCGCCTGGTATCCCGACCCGGTGCCGATCTCCAGCACCCGGTCGCCCGGCGATATGCCCAGCGCCTCCGTCATCATCGCCACAACCAGAGGCTGCGAAATCGTCTGCCCCTCGCCGATCGGCAACGGCCGGTTCTCATACGCCTCCCCCACGTTCTCCGGCCGCACAAACCGGTGCCGATCCACCCGCTCCACCGCCCCCAGCACCGGCTCCGAAATCTCGCGCTCCGACGCCCTGATCTCAGCCATCAGCTTCGAACGCCGCTCGGCAAAGACGCCGTCATCACGGACATCGGCAGCTGGCGTCCTGCTGGTCGATTCCCCGCAGGCAACCAGCAGCAGCACTGCGGCCAGCACCATCCACCGCATCAACCGAGCCCCAACTCCGGCCATCCGGCACCCAATCTTGCGGTCAGACCGCATGGGCCTTGACACCCTCTCGCTGCCCGAAGCTTGTCACACGCCGCCACGACCCAATCGCACTCCGCCCGCTCAATGCCAGAATGCGCGCAACTCACCAGCGGCACTTCAAGCGAGCGGAACCATGGCAGACCTCAAGGGACGCGTCGCCGTCGTTACCGGCGGCGGCACGGGCATTGGCAAGGGCATTGCGAAGCGGCTGGCGGCTGAAGGCTGCCGCCTCATGGTCTCCGCCTCCGCCAACATCGGCGGGGCCGAAGAACTACGCGATGAACTGCGGGCCGACGGCACCGAAATCGAAATTATGCAGGCCGACTTCCGCGATCCCGACACCGCCCGCGGCGTCGTCACAGGCGCAATCGACCGCTACGGCCAGCTCGACATCCTCGTCAACAACGCCGGCTGGACGCTGAGCGAGGAATTCCTGGAAGGCAACACCCAGAACTGGCTGGACATCTTCAACATCAACCTGATCGCCATGATCACCGGCAGCCAGGAAGCCGGTCGCCACATGGTCGAGCGGGGATCCGGCCGCATCATCAACATCAGTTCCGTCCACGGTTACGTGCACCTCGTTCAGAACGTCGTGTACGCGGCCACCAAGGGCGGCATCAACGGCTTCACCCGAGCGCTGGCGCTGGCCCTGGCGCCCCACGGCGTCACCTGCAACGTCATCGCGCCCGGCGCCATCCAGGTTGACCGCTACGCCGACCAGAACATGAACGCCTCCACCATCGGCCAGACCATCCCGGCCGGCCGCGTCGGCCAGCCCTCCGAAATCGCCGCCGCCGTCGTCTACCTCGCCTCCGACGAGGCTTCCTACGTCAACGGCGAAACCCTCTACGTCGACGGCGCCCTCACCACCCGCATGGCCATCGGCCTGTAGCCCGGAAGGACCCAACAGATGGTCTCCAGCAAAGCAGCCACGGTTGAGGAGTACATGGCCGAACTCCCCGAGAACCGCCGGGACGACATCCAGCAGGTCCGCGAGGTCATCCTGGCCAACCTGCCGGATGGGTTCGAGGAGTGCATGCAGTACGGGATGATCGGTTACGCCATCCCGCTCGAAGACTTCCCGAACACCTACAACGGGCAGGCGCTGGGCGTCGCCGCGCTAGCCGCGCAGAAACGCCACATCTCGGTCTACCTGCACGGTCTCTACGCCGACCCCGAACTCACCGAGTGGTTCGTGGACGCCTACAAGCAATCAGGCAAACGCCTGAACATGGGCAAGTCCTGTGTTCGATTTCCCAGGGCCGAGGCCGCGGCGTTGGACCTGATCGGCGAGGTCATCGCGCGAATCACACCCGAGCAACTGATCGCCCAACACGAAGCCGCCCACGGATAGCCGCGAGGCGCCCAACGGAGGGGATGACGACCAATGCCAAGCATTGACTGGCCACTCGAACAGCTACGCACATATGTTCCCTCGCCCACCGCGCCGGACGACCTGGACGACTTCTGGGCCCAGACCCTGGCCGAGCAGGACCATCCGTACGACGAAAAGGTCACCCCGGTCGACTATCCGGTCGAAGGGCTCACCGTCCAGGACGTCACCATCGCCGGCTACGGCCAGGGCCGGGTAGCCGGATCTCTCCTGATCCCCGACGGCGACGCCGAACTCCCCGGCCTAGTGATCTTCCACGGCTACACCGGCAATCGCGCCGCCGTGTTCGATGCCGCGGCCTGGGCGCTGCAGGGATTCGTCGTCTTCGCCATCGACATCCGCGGCCAGACCGGCTTCAGCACCGACCCCGATGCCGATCCCCGCGGCCACGCACTGGGTTGGATGACCCAGGGCATCCAGTCGCCCGACACCTACTACTACCGGCGGGTCTACGTCGATTGCGTGCGTGCCGTCCGTTATGTCCAATCGCACCCCCGCGTGCGGGCCGACCGCGTCGGTTGCACCGGCATCAGCCAGGGCGGCGGCCTCACCCTGGCCACGGCGGCCCTGGAACCAAGCGTCGCGCTGGGCATGGCCGAAGTGCCCTATCTCTGCGACTTCCCCCGCAGCGCCCAAATCGCCGGACCGGCCGGCCTGGTGCAGACCATCTACGGAGAAATCGGCGCCTATTGCCGCGCCTATCCCGACCGCTACGACGAAGCGTTCCGCACGCTCAGCTACTTCGACGTCGTCAACCTGGCGCCCCGCATCCGCTGCCCCACCCTGGTCAGCGTTGGCCTGTGGGACGACATCTGCCCGCCATCCACCGTCTTCGGCGCCTACAACCGTCTTACCTGCGAAGCGCGCGAGATCGACGTCTATCCATTCCTCGACCACTCCAGCACTTCAACCCACCGCGACCTCAAAGTCCGCTGGGCCTGGCGCTGGTTGCACGGCAAGGACTAGCTCCGGCTCAAAGCCCTTCTGCCAGCCACGAGCCACTACATCGCCGTATTGCGCGTGATCTTGAAGGCGTAGGCGTGCTCGCACGGCCGCCGCTCAGGCCTATCGATCTCCAGCCCCTCGGCCGTCATTCGCCAGGCCAACTCGCCTTCCGCGCCCAGAAGCTCTACGGATCGGATCTCGTTCGGATAGAGCGTCTTCAGTGACTCAATCGTGAACGTCGGCTCCGGCCAGTCCAGGCAGATCGCGTAGAGCACGTTGCCCTTCACCGTGAACCGGATGTCGTTGCCCTGGTAGGCCAGCTTTTCCTTGGTGTCGCTGAAGGCGCCTGAAACCGACATTTCGGTGGGTCCCTCACCGTAGGTCCACCAGGGCGTGGTCGCGTAGATCGCCTCACCGTTCACGCGCAGCCAGTCGCCGATGCCTTCCAGGGCCGTCACCGCCTCGTCCGGGATCGTGCCGTCGGGCTTCGGGCCCACGTTCAGCAACATCAGCCCGTTCTTGCTGACGTTGTCCACCAGGTACTGCACCAGTTCCGTGGCCGACTTGTAGGTGGTCTCGCGCAGGTAGCCCCAGCCCGAGCCGTCGTCCACCGTCGTGTCGGTAATCCACTCGTGGTAGGCCTGATCGGGCATCTTGCCCAACTCGATATCCAGCACGCCCACGCCCGGCGGCAGGTTGTCCCACTTGTAGGTCACCACCACCCCGCGGCCCCATTCGGCTTCCTTGTTGTAGTAGTAGGCCAGGAAGTCCTGCTTGTACTGCTCGTGCACTGCCTTCAGGCCAAAGTCGAACCAGATGTAGTCCGGTTCGTACTTGTCCACCACCTCGACCAGCTTGGCCTTCCACATGTCCAGAAACGCCTTGCTGGGCTTGTCCTGCTCGTCCCACTCCACGTCGCGCGGCGGGAAGTCCAGGTTGTGCGGCTCGCCGTACAGGCCGGCATAGCGCGGGTCGGACGTATCGAAGTCGGTGCGCCAGTGTGGAAAGAACCACCAGTTTTCGGCGTGGTGCATGGCCACCATGTAGCGCATGCCCTGGCGCCGAACGGCTTGCGCCAGCTCGCCCACCACGTCACGCTTCGGGCCCATCCGGGCGGCGTTCCACTCCGTGTGCGCACTGTCCCAGAGCGCGAAGCCGTCGTGATGCTCCGCCACCGGCCCGGCAAACTGCGCCCCCGCCCGCTTGAACAGATCGGCCCACGCATCGGCGTCGAACTTCGCGCCGTTGAATTCAGGTATGAAGTCCTTGTAGCCAAACTTCGACGGATGCCCGTAGGTCTTCACGTGATGCGCGTAATGCGGCTCGCCCTCCCGATACATCCGATACGGGTACCACGTGGCGTTGGGCCCCCACGCGGGCACGCAGTAGATGCCCCAGTGGGTATAGATGCCGAACTTGGCGTCGCTGAACCAGCGCGGCGTTTGGTGTTGACGCAGGGAGCGCCAGTTGGGTTCGTAGCGGGTGGTCATGGCGAGGGGTCACCCCAGGAGAGATCGCAGGCGGCGCGCCAGCATACGAACCAGCCCCCCGGCTCCGCCCGCGTCAGTGACCCGGATGCGGTACGAAGGGCACCCGCTTCAGCCACAGCCGCAGCGCGTGCCAGTAGATGCCGGCCGTCACTCGTGCGGTCAGCAGGGGATAACGCGTCAAGGCCAGGCCGAGACTCCGAGCGCTCAACTCCTGACGACGCAACGCCAGTCTGGCGTCGAATAGGGCTGTCGATCCCCGCGCCACTTCGATCCGCACGTCCAGGCACTCGCCCGGAACCGTGGCCGTCAGCTGATATCGCTGGTCCATGTGCATGAACGGCGATACGTGCAGCGCCTTGGCAAAGCCTGCCCTGAGCCGCTCGCCACTGGCGTCGGCTTCGGGCTCGACCACGTAGACGTGTCGCTCACCCCAGGGCGTGTTGGTCACCTCAGCCACCAGCGCCTGTACCCGCGACTCATCGGGAGAGAAGCAGTAGTAGACGCTGATGGGGTTCATCACGTAGCCGAAATAACGCAGATGGGTCAGCAGGCGAATCGGTCCTTCGGGCCGACGGCGCGTGACTTCGGCCAGGCGAGAGCGCACGGCCTCGTCAAGCGGCACATCAGGATCTCCGAAGTGATCGGCGCGCCGAAACCAGGCCAGCGCCGGACGCCGAGCGGACCAGAGCAGCCGCCCGTCGAACAACTGCGGCACTTCGGAAAGGTCCAGGTAGGCCATGAAGAGATTGAATCGAAACCCGTGGGTCGCCGGCTCGCGTCGATGGTGCGTGACGTATCCCGTGTACAGGGCGCTCGCCACGCTCATGCGCTGGCCAGCAGCGTCCGCGCCGCGCGCAGCCCGCTGATCACCCCGTCCTCGTGAAAGCCATAGCGCCAGTACGCGCCCGCGTACCACGTGCGGCGCGCGCCGTTGATCTCGCCCCAGCGGTCCTGCGCGTCGATAGCCGCCTGGTTGAAGACTGGATGGTGATACCGGAGACGCCGGAGGACGGTCTCGTCGTCAATGCAGTCGGTCTGATTCAAGGTCACGCAGAACGTCCGCGGCGCGTTCAGCCGCTGCAGGCGGTTCATGATGTACGTGGCCGGCACGCCGTCCGTTCGCTCCGGCGGAATGCGGTAATTCCACGAGGCCCACGCTCGACGGCGTCGCGGGAGCACTCCCGTGTCGGTGTGCAGCGCGACGTCGTTCGGCTGGTACTCAATAGCGCCCAGCACGTCGCGCTCCCGGGGACTGGGATCCCGCAGGGCGCCCAATGCCTGGTCGCTGTGCGTCGCGAAGACGACGTGGTCGAACCGGGCCTCGCCGGCTCCCTTCACCGCGATGGTCACGTCGTCGATCGACCGCCGTACCCCGACCACGGGAGCTCGCACCTGGATGCGGTCGCGAAACGGCTGAATCAGCGCCTCCACGTAGCGCCGCGCGCCGCCAACGATCGAGAGCCAGCGCGGCTTGCCCCAGATCCCCAGCAGCCCGTGGTTGTAGAAGAAGCGCGCGAACGTGCGGACGGGGATGCGACTGAACTTGGCTGGATCGGCCGACCAGACCGCGGAGCCCATCGGCACGAGGTAAAGATCCCGAAACACGCGCGAGAAGCCCGCGTCGTTCAGGTATTCGCCCAGGGTGCGGCGTTCGCCGGGGCCAAGGAGACCGGTCGCCAGGCGGTTGAATCGCAGGTAGTCGAGCAGCAGGCGCAGAAACGCCGGACGCACGAGATTGCGTCGCTGCGCGAACACCGAATTCAGCGATCCGCCGCTGTACTCGACCCCGCTCCTGTCGCAGCGCACGGAGAAGCTCATCTCCGATGGCTGGGTCGGGATTCGCAGCTCGCCGAGGATGCGTTGCAACTCCGGATAGGTTCGATTGTTGAACACCACAAAGCCGGTATCCACCGCGTAGGTGTGCGATCCGCAGGCCACGTCCACGGTGTGCGCGTGTCCGCCGGGCGTGTTGCCCGCCTCGAAAATCGTGACCTGGTGATGCGGCGCCAGCTCGCGCGCCGCAACCAGTCCCGAAACGCCGGCTCCGATGACGGCGATATGCATCGCGGCCCCTTTACGTCGACCCGGCGGGTTCAAGCAGGTGATGTGCAACCACCCACTCGCGGCCGCCTCGGAAGGCAAACAGCTCCTCGCACGCAATAAAGAACAACCGCCAGCGTGCGATCCAAAGGTCGGCCGAGCCGTCCCCGTAGACCGTTCGAAAGAGCTTGCGAACGGCGTCGCGCTGGCGGTCCAGATTCTCCAGCCACTCCCGCAGCGTCCGCGCATAGTGGCGTCCGCTGACCACGTGACGGTCCACGGTCCGCACGGCCGGCGCTCGCTCGTCGAATAGATCGAGGTTCGGCATCGTGCCTCCGCTGAAGAATCGGCGAGCCATCCAGCCGTCTTCGGGCTCGAAGGTGTACGCGTGCCGCCGGTGGCTGAAAACATGCACGAAGATGCGTCCGTCCGGTGCGAGCGCGTCTACCAATTGAGCCAGCAACGGCCCGTGGTTCCGCACGTGCTCCAGCATCTCGATGCTGACAATGCGGTCAAACCGACCCGCTAGCTCCAGCCGCGCCGCGTTCCCGGCAGCGACCTGCACATTGGCGAGTCCAAGCTCCGCGGCCCGAGCCGCCACAAAGTCACGCTGCGTGCGCGAGTTGCTGAGCGCCGTGAAGCTCGCCGACGGATACCGTTCGGCCGCCCAGAGCGAGAACGCGCCCCAGCCGCTCCCCAGATCCAGTACCTGCTGTCCATCGGCCAACCGGGCACGCTCAGCCGTCAACTCCAGCATGGCGTCCTCGGCCTGGGCCAGCGTCAGGTCGTCGCGCGGCCAGAGCGCGCTGCTGTACTTGAGCCGCGGACCCAGAATCAGGCGGAAAAACTCCGTGGGCACCTCGTAGTGCTGCCGGTTGGCGGCCCCGGTCTTGACGGCGACTGGTCCGCCTCGACGTCGCTGCATCCGCTCTTGCGCGGTGCCTCGCTCCAGCATTTGCAGCCGCCGTCGCAGCGCCAACCGCACGCCCAGTCGCAGCAAGCCGTCCGGCGCCAGCCGTCGCGCCGCCAGCCGTTCGAACCAGGCTTGCTCGTCAGCCACGGCGGCTGAACCCGGGGATTCGGGGGAAGAACGCCGGCGTCGACTCCACGTACTCGCGGTAGCCCGGCTTGGTGTCGACCATGCTGCGCTCAAGCATCGCCACGCCCGATACGCGCCACAGCAGGAATGTCATGAGGGCGGGGCTCACGAGTGCCCACCACGCGCCCACTGCCAACCCCAGGCAACCGAAACCCCACCAGATAACCGCATCGCCGAAGTAGTTGGGATGGCGCGTGAGGCCCCAGAACCCGCTGGAGAGGACCCGGCTTCGGTTGGCTGGATTGGCCTTGAAGCGCGCCAACTGCAGATCGCCCCCGGCTTCGAATGCGAACCCGACGACCCACAGGACCACAGCAGCGACATCCCACGCGCTGAATGCCTGGGGTTCCGGGGTGTCCAGCGCGGCCATCAGAGGCAGCGCCACCACCCACATCACGCTCCCCTGCAGCAGGAAGACGGTGAAATAGCTGCGCCACCAAAAAGCCGGGCCGGCGTTGCGGCGGAACTCCTGGTATCGAAAGTCCTCGGGCTTTCCACGGTTGCGCCAGCCAATGTGCGCCGCCAGGCGCACGCTCCAGACCGCGACCAGGACCAGGGTCAGCGCGATACGGACCGGATCGCCCGATCCCATCCACACGCCCAACCCGGCCAGGATGGTGAATCCGATCCCCCAGAACACATCCACGATTCCCGCGTTGCGCAGCGCCAGGCTCAGCAGCCACACCAGGGTCATGCTCGCGGCAATCACCGCCGCTGCCCCGCCAAGCAGCCACGGATCGGTCATTGGTCGCTGTCCGGCGTCGATCGGCGGATCGGAATCCGTTGACTGGGGAGCACAGCGTCAGGACCGGGGGGATGGCTCTCCGGATCGCCGGGCCAGCAGAATCGCCGCCGCTGCGACCTCGAACGCCAGGCTGATCCAGTTGGATTGTTCGCCCGCGGATCCATCCGCGAACATGAACGGGGCGCGCACCGCGGCAATGGCCAGATAGACCAGGCCGAGAACACGCTCGGCCGGAGTCTTCAGAAACAGCGGCGCCAGGCCCAGCGCGATGAACACGCCGCCCATGGCCGCCCGAATCTCGGTGATTCCGCGTGCCGTGTCCGGTGCCAGCCCCGTGAACCCGCTCACGCTCTCAGGCCTCACCAGCAGCACAAGTCCGGATGCCACCGTCGCCGCCAGGACGACGTATCGCAGGAGACGCAGGAGCATGGTCAGATCTTTCTGCGCCGCAGCGGACGCCAAGCTCAACTGCCAATCCTAGTGTGGCCAGCACGAGCGCCGCGATTCCGTAGCTAATCATCCAGTCGGAGAGCGCCGTTTGACACCGAGCATTGGCGAGTGATAAATAACTGTTCCGATGAAGGATTCGAGTAGGGATATTTAATCCCGGAATCATCGGTTTCGTGCGGCTCGGTTGCGCAGGGAGGAAGCAATGGACCGACAGAGGCAGGTAAGCAGGCGCTCGTTGCTGAAGCTGGCGGGGTCCGGCGCGCTCGGCGCGGGGGCCGCCGTAGCGCTGGCGGCCTGTGGTGAAACTCAGATCGTCGAGGTCCCGGTTGACCGTATTGTCACCCAAATCGTCGAGAAAGTCGTAACTCAGGAAGTCCCGATTACGAAGGTAGTTGAGAAGGTTGTCACTAGGGAAGTCCCGGTCGAAGTCCAAAAGGAAGTTGTAGTAGAAAGTCAAAAGATCGTAACGGTTGAGGTCGCCCCGCAGCGGCCGCCGGTGACGCTGGTTGCCTGGTATAACCAGATCGAATACACGAAACCCGCCTGGGACAAAATATCCTCTGACTATACGGCCCAAAACCCCAACGTCACGCTTAAGGCCAACGGCGTGCCGCACCCCGACGCCGTCACCAAGTACCTCACCGCCCTGGCCGGCGGCGAGAGCATGGACATCGTCTACGTCCATCCTCAGACCAACTCGGTGCTTGCCGCCCGCGGCGCCGTTCGACCGCTGAACGCCTTCTGGAACAACGACCCCGAGTTTCCGCTCAGCGACTTCTACGAAGGCCTGCTGCTCCAGCACCAGTACCTCGACGGCAACTTCTACGCCATCCCCATGCAGCACGCGCCGATCCTGCTGATCTACAACAGGGACTCGCTCGAAGAGCTCGGCATCGGCGACTTGTGGGAGATGGACAAGGAAGGCAAGTGGACGATCGACGTCCACACCGACATCCTGGAACGTGGCGTCGGGGGCGAGGGCGAAAACCGCGTCTGGGGCGGCCGTGAAATCCCGGCGGCCCTCAAGCTCTACTACCTCTGGGTCTGGGGCTTTGACGGCAGCGTCTGGAACGAGAACGCCACCGCCACGCTGCTCAACGAGGCGGGCTCGGTGGAAGCCTTCGAGTACATCACCCGTCTGATCACGGATGAGTTGGTCCCTTCGCGCGACTTTTCGCGGGCGTTCCCGGGCGGCGCCGAGGGCATGTTCCTCAGCGGCAACCTGCGGACCTACTGGGGCGCCAAGTGGACCACCACCAAGGTTCCGGACGACATCAACGCCGGCATCGTGCCGCCGTACACGATGCCGAACGGCACCAACACCAATCGCGACGCGACCAACGCCTATGCCGTTCACGGGGGCAGCAACAACCCCGAAGAGGCATGGGACCTGCTCAAGTACATGACGACCGAGGGCGTCATCGAGATGTACAAGGTCGGATTCACGGCCCCCACACGAAAGTCTCATGAGACCCTGCCCGTCTGGCTTGACTCGCTGGCGCCCTGGGAGGACCCGGAGGTCCACCGGGCGGCCGTCGAACGCTACGACCGGGTGTTCTTCCACCCCGTCCGCTATGACGAGATCAACGCGGACTTCGTGCTGCCGGCCGTGGACGGCGTGATTCTCGGCGAGGAGACGGTCCAGGAAGCCATGGATCGGATCAAGCCCGGAATCGACGAGTTGCTCAACGAGCCGATCTAACGCCGCTCGTGCAGCCGGCAGGACTGAGCTTGGCTGTGAAACCCGGCGCCCGCACCGGCGGGCGCCGGGGCTTCACTCACACGTGGACCTGTCCGCGTGGCTAGCCACACGGCTCAACTGCGACCCACCCCGCCAGCCAAGACGGGCCTGCGGTCCATCCGCTGGCGCCGCCACCTGATCGGCTACTTATTCATCAGCCCCTGGATCGCGGGATTCGCCCTCTTTACGGCCTTCCCGATGATCTACTCGCTGTTCCTGAGTTTCACGAAGTACGACCTGTTGGGACCACCCGAGTTCGTCGGCTTCAGCAACTTCGAACGCATGGTGTCGGACCATCTGTTTCTGACTGCTCTCGGCAACACGGCCTTCTACACCCTTCTGGCCGTACCTATCCAGCTTCTGCTGGCGCTCATCATGGCGCTGCTGCTCAATCAAAAGCTGCGCGGAATAAACGTCTTCAGGACCGCCCTTTACTTGCCAACGGTCACGCCCACGGTGGCCTTTGTCGTGCTGTTCGTATACATGTATAACCCCGAGTTCGGCATTTTTAACGCCATTCTCGGCTGGTTCGGCATCCCCAAAGTGGGGTGGCTGACCGATCCCGACCTGGCCAAGCCAGCCTTCATCATCATGAGCCTCTGGCACGTCGGCGGCCAGATGGTCATCTTCCTGGCCGGCCTGCAGGCCGTACCGGAGACGCTGGTCGAAGCCGCCTCTATCGATGGCGCCGGCAAGTTCCGTCGGTTCTGGCACGTCACGGTTCCCATGATCAGTCCTGTGATCTTCTTCAACCTCGTCCTTGGGATCATCGGCTCGTTCCAGGTCTTCGCATCCGCCTATATCGCGACCAACGGCGGTCCCAAGCACGCCACGCTCTTCTACGTACTCTGGATGTACCGGCACGCCTTCGAGAACTTCCGCATGGGCTACGCCGCCACCCTAGGCTGGGTGCTCCTGGGCGTGATCCTGCTCTTCACCCTGATCCAGTTCGCGGTGAGCCGCCGCTGGGTGTACTACGAAGGCGAAGGGACCTAGGCCCGTGCCGTGGCTTAGCCAAGTTTCCTTCCAGGCCCGCGAAGGGACCACCAGGCAGCGCACCCTCGCTGCCTACGTGCGAATCGTGGTTGGGCAGACGTTCGGCTACGCAGCCCTCATACTCGTAGCGGTGATCTCGCTGCTTCCGCTCGTCTGGATGGTCTCGACCTCCTTGAAAGCGTTCGGCCGCGAGTTCCTGTTTCCGCCCCAGTGGTTCCCAAACCCAATCGTCTTCGGCAACTACCTCACGGCATTCGAGACATCGAATCTGGCACGTTATTTTGGAAACACGTTGATGATTGCAGTTCTTGCCACGCTTGGCACAGTATTGAGTTCGTCGCTGGTAGCCTTTGGATTCGCCCGGCTTGACTTCTTTGGTAAGCGCGTATTATTCATCATCTTGCTCTCCACATTGATGCTGCCAGGTATTGTGACATTAGTCCCCACATTTGTCCTCTTTAGAACCCTCGGATGGATCGATACACCGTTGCCGCTGATCGTTCCATGGTGGTTCGGAGGCGGTGCCTTTGGCGGCGCGTTCTTCGTCTTTCTGATTCGGCAGTTTATGCTCCAGTTGCCGCGCGAACTGGACGAGGCGGCCCTTGTGGATGGGGCCTCCTATTTCCGTATTTACTGGCGGATCATGCTCCCGCTATCCAAGCCCGCCCTGGCCGCCTCCGCCATCTTCTCCTTCATCCATCACTGGAACGACTTTCTCAACCCCCTGATCTTCCTGAACAGTGAGGAGTGGCGCACGCTTGCCCTGTACCTGCGCTTCTTCCTTTACACCGAAGTGGGGGGCGGCGCCGGACTTACCCGCTGGAATCTCATGATGGCGGCATCAGTCGTCATGCTGATTCCGGTCCTGGTCATCTTCTTCTCGGCCCAGCGCTACTTCATCCGGGGGGTGGCGCTAACCGGGATCGCCGGGCGATAAGACTCATGGACTTCCGTGCTGCAACCGGCAGGTCCGATCGAGCGTCCGTTGGTGGACGCCGGCCTGCCTGAAGACAGGAGCGACTGATGGCTACCGAGGCCGCCGACAAGCGAATCACCGGCTACCCGAACGATCCGCCGCGCGAGCGCAAGGCGCTCAATCTCACGACCTACGAGTACGAGTTCCCCTTCAACTACCCCAACGTGATCGTGGACCGAGTCTGGGTTGGCGGCGAGCGCCACGGCATCGAGCTCTTTCCGATCAAGACGACGGACGGCTCCACGGCCACGACCCAGACCCCGTCCGACTGGATCGTGATCGAGGAAGACCACCCGATGGTGCAGGTCGCCGTCATCGGCAGCGCCTGCACCCCGCCCGGATCCATCCTGGTCGAGTGCGACACGATCGACAACTTCAGGCACGACGGCGAGAACGAGCGCGCGGTATCCGCGCGCTTTCGCGTCGACAACCTGTGGGGCATGCACCTGCGCGCCGACCTGCTGCAGCAGGGCGGTTCCTACCACGCGCTGCCGGTCGCCGGCATGAGCTGCGCAGCGTTCGACATCCCGCCGTCACACCGCGTTCGCGTTGCCGGCATGGGCGCCATTCCCGCCTGGTCCGAAGACGGGTACCCCGACGACGTCCACTACTCGATCCGCTACATCCGCACCACCATCGCCGAGGACTACTAACACAACCGTAGTGGCGGGGCGCCCGCGCAAGCGCGCCCAGCGACCGCACGGTAAGCTCACGCGTCAAGTTCAGCGTCGAAGTGGTTGGCGCTGCGCAACGACCCCCGCACGAGGATTGGTATGGCGCTCGCCGAACAGCCTGCGACGGAAGCGCACAGGCGTCGTACCCGGCTCTTTGGCTGGACGTGGCGCGAGACTCAGGGTTTCCTATTCGTCCTGCCCTGGCTGTTCGGTTTTCTTGTCTTTATTGCCGGGCCGTTCTTTTTTTCCTTCTTCGTCAGCCTGACCGAATGGCGCTTCGTCGGCGACCTCAAGTGGCTGGGCCTGGAGAATTACGCGCGGCTCCTCTCCGCCGAAGACCAACGTTTCGTCCAGGCGGTATACAACACCACCTACTACGTCGTGTTCCACGTGCCCGGTGTTCTGATCATCTCGTTTGTGATCGCTGGGCTGCTCAATCGCAAAGTCCGAGGCATCGCTATCTACCGGACCTGCTTTTACCTTCCGTCCATCACGACGGGTGTGGCCACGGCCGTGCTCTGGTTCTGGGTCCTACAGCCCAACGGTCTTCTGAACAACTTCATCAACATCCTGTTGGGACCCTTCGGCATTCGAGGACCCAACTGGCTGGGCTCGACGACCTGGGCCATGCCGGGGCTCATCATCATGAGCTTCTGGACGGTTGGGACAACGATGATCATCTTCCTCGCCGGCTTCCAGGGCATTCCTCAACACCTCTACGAAGCCGCCGAGATTGACGGCGCCGGCTGGTGGGGCAAGGTTCGCAACGTCACGATTCCCATGATGACGCCGCAAATCTTCCTTACCTCGGTGCTTGGCGTTATTGGCTCGTTTCAGGTCTTTACCGCAGCCCTGATTATCACCGAGGGCGGGCCGGCCGACGCCACACTCTTCGTCCTCCTACACCTCTATCAGATCGGATTCACGGCGTTCAACATGGGTTACGCCTCGGCTATCGCCTGGGTGCTCTTTCTGATCATCCTGTTCTTCACAATCGTGCAATTCATCAGCGCCAGTCGCTGGGTCTACTACGAGGGCCAACGCTCCTAATCGCAACCCGCCGATCGCAAGTCGATAGGCTGGCGTCGCAGGTTTCCGCCGGCAACAGGAGGGTGCCTGACATGCGGCACATCGGGACCTTGTCTGACCGACCGACGGCGATCGAGCGGCTCAGGGAAACGAAGCGGCGCGGAGCCGAGTGGCTGCTGGATCGCGTGGATCCCGACGGCAAGGTTAGCCCGCGCAACGAGGGCTTCCGGTTCTACCGCTTGCCCTGGACCCTCACGGTGTCCGGCCACACGCACGCCGCCGCCGCCGTCTGCGGCTGGATTCGCGAGCACATGCTCACGCCGGACGGCGACTTCGATCGGGGCCGCCGCATGCTCTACGACGCCTACGCCTACCGCAACGCCACCCTGGTCTACGGCGCCCACATGGCCCGGCAATTTGACCTGAGCGCGCGTGGTCTTGAGTTCATCCTCGCTATGCAGGATCCATCGTCCGGCGGGTTCGCCAACGATCGAGATCCAGACGGAACCCTCGGCGACGTCATGGATTTGCCCTACACCTGCGGCTGCGGCCTCGCCTGTATCGCGCTCGGCCGGCTGGACGCAGCCCGACAGGTCTACCAGTTCCTTCAACGAGTCTGGAACGCGCAGACCGAATTGCCCAAACGCCTCTACTACTCGTTCTCACGCCGACAACAGGCCGTGATCACCGAGTACGACCAGCAGGACATCTTCTGGCACGTCGTCGAGTCGCAAGAACCGCGAGCGCAGCGCTGGACGGTGGGTGGGCTATCGGCCGCCTTCCTCTGCCGCCTGTACATGGTCGATCCGAATCCCGCCTACCTTTCGCTGGCGCGCGAATTCCAACAGTTCTCCATCCAGAGCACCCCGCGCCAGTTTGAGTTCCCCCAGGTCTGCAAGAGCGGCTGGGGCGCCGGCCTGCTGTACCAGGTCACCGGCGAGGAGCCCTACGCCGCCTGGGCCGTCAAGCTGGCCCACTGGTTCGCCGATACCCAGGCCGACGACGGCTCCTGGGTCTTCGACAATGACCCCACGGAGGGGCGCACGCTGGAGATTACGGCCGAGTTCGTGGCACACGTCGACACGATCATCGGCTGCCTGGCAAGCCATCCGTGAACACCACGACCAGCGCGGTACTGCGAGCCCCGGAGACGTTCGAGCTGCGCGAGTTTCCGCTTCCCGCCGTCGGCGACGACGACGGGCTGCTTCGACTGGAACTCGCCGGCGTATGCGGCAGCGACGTGCTCCACTGGAGTGGGAACTCCGCCGTGAGCCGCAACCTGCCCGCCATCCTCGGCCACGAAATCGTTGGCCGGATCGAGCGGGTGGGGCCTACCGCGGCCAGGCGCTGGGGCGTGACAGTTGGGGATCGCGTGATCGCCGAGGCCAGCTTCGGTTGCGGCCTCTGCGACCTTTGCCTGCGTGGCAGCTACCAGATCTGCGCGGAGGGCCAGGGCTACGGCGGCCGGATCTCAGCCGCAATGAAGCCCCACCTCTGGGGCGCCTACGGGCAGCACCTCTACCTGCCGCCGCGAGCCCGCGTCCATCGGGTCGGCGACGCCATCTCACCCGAGGTCGGAGTCGTCATTGGCGCAGTCCTGGCCAACGGTGTGCGCTGGGTCCATACCGTGGGCGGTGCCGGAGTTGGTGACACCGTGGTCGTTTTCGGCCCGGGTCCGCAGGGCCTGGCCGCCGTCATCGCGGCCCACGCAGCGGGTGCCTCTCAGATACTCGCCGTCGGCTTGGCTGGCGACCATGCACGCTTGGCCTTCGCTCGCGACTGCGGCGCGACCGACACGCTAACGTTCGATCAGCACACCGTTGAGGCCATCACCGACCTGACCGGCGGACAGCTGGCCGACGTCGTAATCGACGTAACCGGCAGCGCGAATTCGCCCGCCGTGGCGGCCGAGACGGTACGCCCGCTGGGAACCTTCGTGATGGCCGGCTCCACGGCCGCCGCCAGCATCAAGCTTCCCTGGAACGAACTGGTGCGTAAGGAAGTCCGCGCCCAGGGCGTCAACAGCCACGATCAGGCTGCCGTCCGCGCCGCCATCGCCCTGGCCGCCTCCGCCCGCTATCCCCTGGACCGCATGGTCACCCACCGCTTCCCCCTCAGCTTCACCGGCGACGCGCTAAGCCTGATCCGCAACGCCGCGGCGAGCGATGGCGTGATCAAAGCCGTCATCGACCCCTTCGATCAGGGAAGCTGACAGCCGATCCCGCGCAACGACGAGCTAATCCGGAGAAGCCCACATGCCACTCGAAGTCGTTTCGACTGACGGCCAGACGTTTCGATACCGGGAATACGCCCTGCCGGATCTTGGCCCTCGCGACGTGCGGGTGCGGGTGGAGTTCGCGGCGCCAAAGCACGGGACCGAGCTGCACTCCCTGACCGGGAACCCACATCACCGGAAACAATGGGACGAAGAGTTGCGTCTGTACCTCCCGCGGGTCGAAACGCTTCCACTGACCGAGCGCCCGGTCGGCAACATGGTGGTGGGCGCGGTGATCGAGGTGGGAGCGGAGGTCGCCGAGTTCGCGCCGGGCGACCGCGTCTTTGGGTACGGGCCGGTCCGCGAGACGCATCAGCTGCCCGCCGACGCCTGGCGACCCATCGATGGTCTTTCCGAAACCGACGCCGTCTGCTCCGACCCGGCCCACGTGGCGCTGGTGGCGGTGCGTGACGGGAACGTGCGGATCGGTGACGCGGTGGCCGTGTTCGGCATGGGCGCCATCGGCCTGATGACCGTCCAAATCGCAGCCCGCAGCGGAGCTACCGCAGTGATCGCGGTCGATCCGGTCGAGAGCCGACGAGCGCGGGCATCGGCTCTGGGCGCCGACCTGACCGTGGACCCCGGCACGGAGGACGCGGGCTTGCGGATCAAGCGCGCGACGGCCAACCACGGCGTGGACGTGGCCATTGAAACCTCCGGCAACGCCGCCGCCCTGCACGAAGCCATCCGCGCCATTCGCCAGTGCGGAACTATCGTGCACGTCCCCTACGGACCCAAGGACGCCTCAACCCTGCACCTGGACGAGGAGTTCCACGTCAACCGGCCCACCATCATCGGCAGCCAGGCCGTGTGGCGGAACCCGGACCGCTCCTACCCCCTGTGGGACGAAGAACGCGCCCGCCAAACGGCCATTGACCTCTTCCGACGCCGGCTGGTTAGTTCCCACGGCATCGTCACACCCATCGTCAACTTCCCTGATGCGGCCAGGGCGTTAACCGACGGCCTCGCCGACCCCGATCGCGCAATCAAAATCGGGGTTCGCTTCCCTTAGCTGAAACGGGCTGACGCTTCCCTGTCCGCAGGCGGCAACCGGTCCAGGCCTCCGAGGCAGGACCGCTTCGAGGAACACCGATCTCGACCCGTCTCACGCTTGACGCCAAAGAAGTTTCGTGGCCTAATCTTTATCTACTTGGTAATTCAGGATAGAACCATACTGGTTCCGGCCTGATCGGGGGGCGATATGAAGGCCAACATCACACGACGCCGAGTTCTGATCGGCGCCACCGGAGCAATGAGCGCAATCGCGCTTGCGGCCTGCGGCGAAGCTGAACCGAGGGTCGTGACCAAGGAAGTTCCCGTCGAGCGGGTCGTAGTCAAAGAAGTCCCGGTCGAAAAAATCGTCACTCAGCAGGTCGAGAGAATCGTGACCCAAGAGGTCGTGAACGTCGTCCGTGAGGAAGTTCCGGTCGAGAAGGTCGTCGAGGTCAAGCAGGTTGTCGAGGTCCCGGTCGAAAAGGTTGTCGAAAAGGTCGTCACCAGGGAAGTCGAGAAAATCGTCGAGAAAATTGTCGAGGTCGCACCGCAGACCCCGCCGGTGAAGTTCGTCTTTCACACCGACCACACGTCGGGTCCGCGTGGCGCCGCCATGGGATGGGCGCTGGACAACTTCGCCAGGGAGTTCCCCAGCATCGACGTGAAGTTCGTCCTCTCGCCGGACGCGAACCAGGAAATGATCGCCATCATGATCGCCGCGGGTACGCAGCCCGAGGCGGTGCTGATGCCGGGCTGGTTCGCGGCCCAGTTTCTGGCGCAGGGCGCCTTCACGGTGATCGACGACGTGCTGCAAAAGCACGACGACTTTGATCCCGCCGATTGGTATTGGTGCCCCGACGAATCCACCGTCAATCTGGTCAACGAACGCCCCTTCCCGCACCGTGATGGGTTGCGGGGGCCGTTCCACGGCATGCCCTATCAGGGCAACTTGAACGTCCTCTCGGCCAATCTGGCGCTAATGGAGGGCGCGGGCGTCGAGTTTCCAACGCCTGGCAGCTGGGGCATCCAGACCGAGCTGCCGGATGCCTTGCGGCGCATCACCGACCCCGAGACGGAAACCTTTGGCTTATGGGACTCCGGGACGCTTGTGAGTAGCAATGCAGTCTCGTGGGGCTGGGCGCTGTCCGACGAAGAGAACCTGATGTACTACAACAAGGACGCCACGCGCTGGACCGTGTTTGATTCCGGCGCGCACGTTGGGTTGCAGATGCTCCGAGACTTCGTGCTCGAAGAGGGCGTGGTGCCGACGCGCGCACGGTACCGGGAGCTCAGAGGCGATGCCGGCGAACCGTTCTCGAACGGGAAGACAGGGTTCTTCCACTGGGGCGGCGGTGTGGGCGGACCCATCAACCGCATCAAGGATCGCTTCCCCTGGGCCTTGATCCCTCTGCCCGAAGGACCGCGCGGCCCGCAGCCACAGAAGTTCAGCGACGAGCCGCACTTGATCACCCAGATGGCCGGCCTCCGCGGCAACACCGAATCCGTGGTGGAGTGGCTCCTGTACCTGGCGGGACCGAAGGTGCAATCGCGCGTAGCGATTGACCGCGGCTCGGTTACCTGGCGCAAGGACGTGGCGTCGTCACCCGAATACGCGGCGGGACCGCCCGAGAATCACGTGCAGCAGCTGCACTATCTGGAAAGCGACAACCCCGCCTACCAGCAGCGCATGCATCCGGCGTGGCAGGAAATGGTGGAGCAGTCCGGGTACGCCAGCAATAGCAAGGTCATGTTGGGCGAGGTGTCCGTGGAACAGGGCATCGAGGAAATGTTGGGGATTCTCGACCAGTACATGGAAGAGCACCACGACCGCTATCTGGAGCTCAAGAGCTGGGCGGAGAGCCAGCCGAATCCGGTCACCCCGTAGCGACCGCTGTACCGACGCGCCGAATCGGACGCCACCGGCCAGCCCCAGCAGTGGGGTTGGCCGGTGCGCGCTAGACGGGGGTTGAGGCTGTAGCCATGCTGCGAGTTCACGGCGGACCCTCGGAGATGCAGGTCCAGGAAGCCACCTTCTTCGCCTTCGACGACGTCTGCATCCCCTTCCGGACCAACTTCCAGCTGCACCTGATCCACGGCAAGCGAACGCCTGGCTGGCGCGACGGGCCGACCGTGGTCGTCCCCAGGGGCCTGCCTGGCTCGCATGACGAGGGCGTCCACTACTACGGCAGCACCATCCGCGTGGGCGACGAGTTCCACATGTGGTACATCGGACGCGTCGGCCGCAATCCGAATTGGGCCAACTACGAGGGCTTCGACGGGCGCCTGTGCTACGCGAACAGCCGCGACGGCATCCACTGGACCAAGCCGGATCTCGGACTGGTCAAATACCAGGGCTCCAAGGCCAACAACATTGTGGATTTCCCCCGTCACATCGACATGTTCATGGCGCCCGTCATCCACGACCCTGAGGATCCCGACCCCAACCGGCGGTTCAAGATCACCTTTAGTCACCGAACCGGGCCCTCTGACAACCGCCGCGGCGGCTTGTCGGTGGCCTACAGCCCGGACGGGCTGCATTGGACGCCCAGCCCCGACAACCCACGCGGCAGCGTCGCCTTCGAACACTCGGGCCTGATCAAGTGGAACGGCTGCTACTACGCAAACGGCCACAGCGTTGGCCATCCGGGTCCCGGTCGCAAGATGGAGACCTACGCCTCCTACGACTTCGAGCACTGGACCGAAGGCAGCGCCCTGAGCATGACGCGCAGCCCGCGGCTGGAAGGACCGGACCTGGAAGATCGGCAGAACATCTGGGAGGAAATCCACCTGGGCGCGGGGCTGCACTCCTGGGGCAACGTGATCCTGGCCATCTACGGCCAATGGCACGGCTACCCCTACGGCGACCGACGCTACGTCACGATCGATCTTGGCCTGGCCATCAGCCACGACGCGATCCACTTTCATGAGCCAATCCCGGACTTTCGGTTCATTCCCTCGCGAGAGGAGCGCGACACGCGGCTGGGAGCAGGACCCGCGCTGCAGCAGGGGCAGGGCATGGAGAACGTGGGCGACAAGACCCTCTACTGGTACTCCATCTGGCGCGGCGACGGCCAGGTCCGCCTCGCCCAGTGGGAACGCGACCGCCTGGGCTATGTGCAGCCCTACGCGGCGGGCACGCGGGCGCAACTCATCACCTGCCCGTTCAGTGCCCCGACGGCTGGGTCACCAGTCCACCTGAACGTGTCCGGTCTTGGTGAGTTCGCCGCGGCGCGAGTCGAAGTGGTTGACCATCACTTTCGACCGCTGCCTGGCTTCTCCGGCGACGACACGGCCACGCTACGTGAATCCGGGCTGTACGTACCGGTGCGCTGGGGCAGCCGCGACGCACTACCCCAGACCGACTCGCCGCTACGTCTGAAAGTAGAGGTCGGCCCGGTCAGCCGCGACTGTCCGCGGCCCGAGGACGTCAAGCTCTATGCCGCCTATGTCGGTTCCGCCACGGGATGATCCGGCCTGAAACGTCTGCATCGACCGGGCCGGCATGACCCGACGCTGCCCCGCCGGCGTAGCCGCGACGCCCCGGCCGGCTGGCTTTCGACTCCGTACTGAGCCGAGCCCAAGGTTGTAGCCATGCTCCGCGTCCACACCGGATCGTCGGAGATGCGAGTCGAGGAAGCCACGTTCTTCGCGTTCGACGACGTCTGCATCCCTTTCCGCACGAACTTCCAGATGCATCTCATTCACGGCAAGCGAACGCCTGACTGGCGCACGGGACCGACCGTCGTGGTGCCTCATGGCAAGCCCGGCGCGCATGACGAGCAGGTCCACTATTACGGCAGCACCGCCCGCGTGGGCGACGAGTTCCGCATGTGGTACATCGGACGCGTGGGCTGCAACCCGACGTGGGTCGGCGGCTACCAGGGCTACGACGGCCGTCTCTGCTACGCGGTCAGCCGCGACGGCATCCACTGGACCAAGCCCGAACTTGGCCTGGTCGAATACCAGGGCTCAACGGCCAACAATCTGGTGGACTTCCCTCAGCACATCGACCTCGGGTGGGCCCCGATCATCCACGACCCTGAAGATCCCGATCCCAAACGACGGTTCAAGATCGCGTACAGTCATCGCACCGGCCCCTCTGGCAGCCGGCGCGGCGGCTTGTCAGTGGCCTACAGCCCGGACGGCCTGCACTGGAAGCTGAGCCCCGACAACCCGCGTGGCAGCGTCGCCTTCGAGCAGTCCGGCCTGATCAAGTGGAACGGCTGCTACTACGTCAACGGCCACAGCGTTGGGCATCCGGGCCCCGGCCGCAAGATAGAAGTCTACGCCTCGTACGACTTCGAGCACTGGACCGAGGGCAGCGCCCTCGGCCTTACACGGACCCCGCGCCTGGAGGGGCCGGACCTGGAAGACCGGCAGAACATCTGGGAGGAAATCCACATGGGCGCGGGGACGCACTCGTGGGGCAACGTGATCCTCGCCATCTACGGTCAGTGGCACGGCTACCCCTACAGCGACCGGCGCTACGTCCCAATCGACCTTGGGCTGGCCATCAGCCACGATGCGCTGCGCTACCGCGAGCCGATCCCCGGATTCCGCTTCATTCCTGCCTTCGAGGAGCGAGACACACGCCTGGGAGCAGCGCCCGCCCTCCAGCAGGGGCAAGGCATGGAGAACGTGGGCGACAAAACCCTGTACTGGTACTCGGTCTGGCGCGGCGACGGCCAGGTCCGGCTGGCCCAGTGGGAACGGGACCGCCTCGGCTACGTGCAGCCCTACGCGGCGGGCACCCGGGCGCAGTTCATCACCTGTCCGTTCAGAGTCGAGACGGATGGACTGCCAGTGCACGTGAACGTGTCGGGCGTGGGCGAGTTCGCATCGGCGCGGGTAGAAGTGGTGGACCTTCAGTTCCGGCCGCTACCCGGCTACTCCGGCGACGATGCGGCCACGCTGCGTGATTCCGGATTGCGTGTGCCCGTCCGTTGGGCCAACCACGGCTCGCTGCCGGCGACTGACACGCCGCTGCGCCTGAAGGTGGATGTCGGACCGGTCAGCCGCGAGTGTCCGCGGCCCGACGACGTCAAGATTTACGCGGCGTACGTAGGTTCAGCACCAGCCCGCTAGCGTTGGTTGCGAAGCGCAGACCGCCTTCTCAGCCGTCGCCTGCCAGCACCCAGTCCAGGTTGAAGCGCGCCGCGCTTATCTTCTCGTGGTAACGCTGCGTACCGCCTTCCCAGATACACAGAATCGTCTTGTCGGGCAGAACCGCAAGGTCGGAGTAGCCGGCCAGGTCGCTGGTTACCGTACGCGATACCGGCCATGTCCTGCCGTCGTCGCGGCTGAGCCGAACCGTCAGATTGCGGCGGCTGGGGCCTCTCGGATTGCTGAACAGCAGCACGTTCTCGCCGCCATCGTCCGTGCTCGAGTAACGCACAAGCCCGGCGTGGCAGCACGGCGTGATCTGCTCCTCGTGCTGCCCGTGGGCGTCGAAGCTCTCCCCGCTGTCCGAACTGCGCGCAAACCAGCGCAGTCCGTTGTAGTAGGGGCGATTCTTCCGGTAATTCACGTAGATTCCGCCGTCTTCCGTCTCTTCCAGGATGAGTTCGTCCGAACCCGCGGGTAGAACAGCGCCCGCCTGCCAGGTCTCGCCGTGGTCGTCGCTGTACACCAGGCCGCCGCGAACGCCGGGGGCCTGCCCTTCCTCGCCGGCCTTGAAGAGAAATGCCGCGATCACGTGCCGCCCGGCCCGCGGGCCTCGCGCCAGCTGCACCCCGCGCGACGAGTTGTTCACCCAGGCAACCCACCCATCCGCGTTCGGCGCCGGGCGGACGAAGTATGGCTCGGACCAACTCTGGCCCTCGTCCGAACTTCGCACCATCCAGAACCCGCCGCCCATTTCGGCATAGGGAGCGAAGTAGCCCAGGCCGTTGCCCTCCGCCTGCGGCAGCTTCCAGAAGGTCACGAACACATCGTTCGTGTAGCGGTCCGCGAGGATCGGTCCAAGGAAGGTATTGATTCCCGCTTCCGCGAACAGCACCTCCTGCCGCGACCAGGTCCGTCCGCCGTCCTCGCTACGCGTCACCAGGACGTTCGTCGCGTGGCCGCCATCGGCCAGGGAGCCCACCCGCTGCTGGCAGACCGCAATGACCGTGCCGCGAGGTGTGACGAGGATTCCAGGTATGCGGACCCCATATCCGTCAATCACGTGATGCGCCCACCCCGCATCGACGATTACTGGTCGTTCGGTCAGGAGGCGCCGCTGATCGGCAGTCAGACCCGACAGGTGGAGCATGACCTCCTCCTGTCCGAGCTGCCCCAGATAGATCTGCGCTGTCAGGCTTTCGCTCGCCTGCCAATGGGCGGCCACGTCCTGATTGAGCGTCTCGCCAACTCCCGGCAGAAGTACGTCCACCGTCTCAAATTGCTCAGCAGGCATGGTTCGGCTCCTTCATCAGATCAGGAAGTACGTAGCCTGACGCGGCTGGCTCTTGCTGTCGCGCCCGGCGACCGGGGTCACAGCGGCGTGCAATAGACAAGTGCCCTAGGGGCGCGAGTAGCACCCGGGGCAGGTCGTCCGGTGTATCCACAGCGCTTCGCCACCGTGCCCAACGCTATGGCGCCGCGGCACCGCTGGTCGGCGTCACCTTAGACAGCTGCTTACTCGCGTAGCTCTCCTGGAGCTTCTGTCGATCGGCATCGCTCATTCCAGGGCCATAGTCACCGTGCCGCATCATCTGCCGCTCACTCTTCATGTACTCGAACTCGTCGCTTGCTTCGCAACCCACAACCACCATGGCCATCAACAACGCAAGTGCCGCGCCCGTAACGTACTTGGTCAACTTCTTCGACGAGCGCATAAAGTCACCCTCCACCACGCCACCTTCGGCCGTCGGGTTGATAATAGGGGCATCGGACTCGCGTAAGTGACGGCGACCCTTGAGTGCATGTGCAGGCCGTAAGCGACGCGTGCCGCGAGGCATCCAGCTTCGCGACATACGTGCCGGCGCGCCTCTCAAACTGGCTAGGCAAACAACCACTCCTGGTTAAAGCGAGCGACCGTGAGTTTTTCGCTGTCTCGCATCTCGCCTACCGTGTAAATGCATAGCACGGTGCCGTCTGCGGTTACGGCTAGGTCGGAGTACCGACACGGTCTCCGGTCGATGAGTTTCGACATGGGCCAAGTACGTCCGTCGTCCTGGCTGACGTAGATCATCATGTCCGCCCCGCCGGGGATAAGGTGATTGACCCCAACGGGATGCGAGAAGAGCAGCACCTCCGGATGGTTGTTGGCAGCCGATCCATGCCGGGCCAGTCCAACGTGTACGGGCCGGCCGCTCAGGTCCCCATGCTCGCCCAGTTCATAGAAGCTCGTGCCGCCGTCCCGGCTCCGGGCGAACGTGCGTCCGTCCCTTCGGCAAGTATTCCTCCGATAGCTGACGTAGATTTCGCCGCCCCCGGTCTCCACCAGCGACACCTCGTCGGAGCCCTCGGGGAGCACGGCGCCAACCGTCCACGTCTCGCCATGGTCGTCGCTGTACAGCAACCCGCCGCGCACGCCCGGCACCTCCCCGGGTTCGCCCTCCTTGTAGAGGAATCCCGGAATCACCAGCCGCCCGGAATGCGGCCCCGCGCTTAGCTGAATCCCGTGCACGCTGTTATTCGGCCAGCCGGTCCATCCATCGGGACTCGGCCTCGGGTCGACATCCCGCGCCTCTGACCATGTCACTCCATCATCGACACTCTGGACGACCCAGAACCCGCCGCCCTGCTCGGCATAGGTGCTGAAGTAGCCAAGGTCATCGACAACGTCGGCCGGCATGTTCCAACCGACAACCAGGAGCGTGCCTGAGATACGGTCCTCGACAATGGCGCCGAGGAAGGTGTATTGACCCTTCTCCGCATAGATCACCCGCTGTCGCGACCACGTCTTGCCGCCGTCCTCGCTGCGCGACATGAGGACATCGTTCTCGTGGCCGCCGTCACCCATTCCCCCGTGACGCCGTTGGCATACGGCGACCACGCTCCCGGCATCCGTGACGATCATTCCGGGCAGATGGATCCCAAATCCATCGAAGTCGTGGTATTGCAGGTTCGTGAAGTCCATGGTGATCTTGGCGCCCGCCAGCTTTCTTCGTTCTTCGCGGTCCGTCCCAATCACCGCCACGAGCACCGAATTGGGATCACGGGTGCTGCTATAGAAGTTGGCCGTCACGCCATAGGTGTGCAGAGCGTCAGATGGGCGTTCGGTCTGCTCGGACAGACCTTCCTTGGCGGAAACCTCCGCCGGCGCTGCTTTGCGCTCCCAGTGATACGCCGGCGCTTGGGTCAACGTGTCGCCCTGGCCGGGAAAGAACACATCCACGTTCTCGAAGAATGGGGCGGTCATCCTGCATCACACTTTCTTGCGGAGAGGACTATTCCGCGGATACGCACGAGCCGTCGCGCCAACTGTCGAACGCTCGACCCGCCGCCGCTGGCTCCGCGCATCCTAACGATCACCCGGGGCCAGCGACGGCGTGCTGCCGGCTATCGACTCACGCGACCCGCATCCAGGTCCGCCTTGTACTTGGCCATCTGATCGCTCACGTCCTTCTCCGCGATCTCAACCGTCTCATCGACCGAAAGGTCGCCAGCAAACAGCTTCTGAACGGGCCGGACCCACATGCCCTCGACTTCGCCGCGCCCTGAGGGAGAACCGGGTACGTAGATGCCGCCAGGCCGCATCAGGCACTTCTCGTAAATCAGATACAACTCCTCCATGCGTTCCGGCGGCGGCGCCACGGCGGCGGGATTGTTCTGGACGCCGCGCCGACAAGGATAAAAGCCTCGGTCAATGCCGTTGCGACCCTGGACCTCAGGACCTGCCATGAAGATCGCGAAATCAACCACCTGCTCTTCGGTGCCTGTAAGCGTGGCCGTGGAGGCCACGATATGCGGCTGATCGACGTACTCGTTGTCGCCCGTTGACGTTGGGTGCGGCCCACGCGGTTTCGGGGCCTGCGCCCAGCGGAACCGATCCCCAATCCGGGTCAGGTTGAAGCCCGTGCTGCGGCCCCGTCCGTGGTCGAAGCCTTGCAACCCCGCATTGAACGGGTTGCCGTATTCGCCGCCAATCTCCTGGCGCAACTCCGATCTGAACTGCACATCGTAGGTGTGGATGTAGTCATAGGCTCGCTGGAGCGACTCTCTCCCGGCGCCTTGGAAGTTGCCCAGGACCAGGTGTCCCTCCGGGCCCACGATGTACTTCTGGAGCCCGTTAAAACCCCAACACTGGTGCTGCATGCCAAGGATCCCGGAGTTGAGTCCCCAGACGCCCGTCTCCTGATCACGGACCTGCATGGCGCCCTCGAGCATGTCGTCGTAGGACCAGCCATCCGTGGGCGCCGGAACACCTGCGGCATCCAGGAGATCGACGTTGTAGATGAATGCCGCGATTCCAGCGCCCTGATAGGGCATCCCGTATTGCGGTCCGCGCATCGTGTCGTCGTAGGGCAGCGGGCCGGGCGGCTCCTTATTGTCCGTATACACCTCGCCTGAGAAGTGGTACTCGGCGGGCGTGAAATCAGGATTCTTGGCCAGGAGATCGTTGATCTGCAGCCACGTTCCGGCGTCAACCCACTGCTGGAACACCCTGTCGCTGAGCAGACTGATTTCGGAAAGAGTGCCGGCCACCGCCTGAATATTGATTTTCTCAGTGAACTGGTCCGGTTGCGCAATGAACTTGACGATCGTGTTCGGCTTGATCTGGTTGTAGCGATCAATCGCCCACTGCGTCGACTTGCCTCGAGGACCGGACGTATGGTCAGTCTCAAAATTAAACTTCACCGTGCGGGCCGCTGGTGGCGCCTCAACGACCTTCTCGACGACCTGGGTTACGACCCGGTCCACCTGGACTTCCTTGATTTGCGTCTGCGTCACGATCTTCTCGACCTGGACTTCCTTGATCTGCGTCTGCGTCACGATCTTCTCGACCGGAACTTCCTTGATCACTTCCTGGGTAACGATCTTCTCCACCTCAACGACCTGGGTTTCGCCACAGGCCGCCAGTACGGTGGCCCCAAAGGCACCCACGGATCCGGCAAGCAGACGGCGACGCGTCATCGTTCGTGACATCTTGCCCACGCCCTTCATCTTAAGACTATTCCATAACGAAACACCTTACCTTGACCGCTCGTCGCTGACAAACGTCTCAGCGCAAACAGCGTCTGTGGCGGCCTGTCTTGGGCCATAGCTCGATGATGCCGATCGAGAGCACGAGGACTGCTCACTGATGCGCTCGCCGGGACATCGCGCACTCCACGAGCGTTGCGCGTTCGCGCATGATCGGGCTCGTGTCCCCAACGTCCCGAGTAAACCCGCCAGACCTGCTAGCGTGAACGCGGAGGTGGACGGGGCCGGGTGGTCCTCGCGGTCTTCAAAACCGTTGTGGGGCGCTGGTGAGCGTTCCAGGTGGGTTCGACTCCCATGCACCTCCGCCCATATGTCTCCGAATGTTTCACGTGAAACATTCAGTCCGGATGGCTCGCTGGGCGGCGAACCGCGGTCTACGCTTCCGCTGCCCGGTCGGATCGCGTCCGGGGCTTCGGTAAGCGAGGACGCCGATGCCGGTCGCCGGCGACTACGAGTGCTTCAGCGACGATTGGCGCCGCACCAATCCGGACCTGGTTCTCTTCCTGCCCAGGCAGCCGCCGCAATTCGTGGAGGCCGTCGATCACGTCCTCGTAGACGTGACGCCGGGGGGCGATCTGCTGGCCGTCTGGACCTACGGCGCCAAGGCCGACGCCTCGGACCAGACGGTGCTCTACGCGCGCAGCCAGGACGGTGGCCGCACCTGGTCCGAGCCCGGCGCGTTCGATATGCCGGGCCCAAAGTACGGCCAGGTGGCCTGCTTCGGATTTCCCGTGATCAGCCGTACAGGCCGCATCTACGTCTTCTACAACAAGGCGGCGGCTGTCGGGACCGACTACACAACCAGCTTCATGCGCTGCAGCTACTCCGATGACGACGGCCGCACCTGGACGCCCGGCCACGTGGACATTCCCTACCGGCGAACCATCCTGAGCCACCCCGATCCGAGCGTCGGCACCAACGCCCTGGTGTGGCAGAAGCCGATCCGGGACGCCCGCGACCGCCTGCTGGTGGGCTACACCGAGTGGTCCTCGGCCGCGGCTGGGCGACCGCTGGTCGTGCGTAAGGCGGACGGCACGGCCAAGATCTTCAACAGCGAGTGCCGCTGCCAGTTCATGCGCTTCGACAACATTGACGAGGGACCCGAGCCGCGCGACGTGCGGATCACCTGGCTTCCGGACAGCGAAGAGCTCATTTCAGTCCCCATCACAACCGATCCGGACGCGCCGCCGGACCTGTCGTTCTGCCAGGAACCGGCGGTAGCGCTTCTCCCCGACGATCGCCTGTTCACGGTCATGCGCACCCGCAACGGACAGATCTGGTACACGGTGTCCGACGACCACGGGCACTCCTGGCGACCTACAGAGATTCTGCGCTTCAAGGACGGAGGCGCGCCGATGGAAAACCCGGTGTCTCCGACACCGCTCTACCGCCTGCGGGATGGCCGCTACCTGCAATTCCTCCAGAACCACGATGGCTGGGGTCACGGGGCTGGAGGTCCAACCGACAACACCAACGCCAGACGGCCGCAGTTCCTGGCGGTGGGCGAGTTCCGTCCCGGAGCCCACCAGCCCATATGGTTCAGTGACCCGAAGTTTCTATTCGACACCGACGGCGTCGGCGTACCGCCCTTCTATCGCCCTTGGCTTTCCATGTACGCCAGCCTCACCGAGCACAACGGCCAGCGCACCCTCTGGTATTCGGACCGCAAGATGTTCGGGCTGGGCCGCTTCATCACCGACGAGATGCTGGCGGGTATGACAGTCCCGAAGTGAGGTAGGGGCACGAGCCGAACCTGAATCCGGCCCGAGGCTGAATACGCCGGTTAGAAGTGCGACTTCTCCGGATCGCCGTCGGTGTCGACCATCAGGTAGCGAACCACCTCCGACGGAGCGGCCCGGTGCTCGGCGGCCAGTTCGCCAAACGCCTTCATGTGCGGCGCGGCCGCGTGGGCGGCCAGGTGTTCCTCCGACTCCCAGCGCTCGATCACGACCAGGGCGTCTGGATCGTCAATGCCCCGGTGATATGTGTAATGCAGGCAGCCGTCCTCCTCGTGCACGTTGCGCACGTTGTCCTGCATTTTGCGGATCAGCGCGTCGGTGTGACCGGGCTTGGGATGGATGGTGGCGATCACGGTGACTTCAGGCATAGCGGCTCTCCAGGACGGCCGGCAGGCGTGTACGGCGTTGGCAGTCTAGGGTGCGAAGACATGCACGGCCCGCCAAACACCCACGCAATCCCAACCCGTCGGCCGCCCTGCGGAAGCGTCACAGCCGCCGCAATACGGAGTTACCGGTCGTACAGCCTGGCCTTCGGCGCCATCGACAACTCCCGCGTTTCGGCGGTGGACACGTCCACCACGGCGGGCTGTCCGTCGTTTACCGCGCGCAGGCCGCGCAGAAGCGCCGGTCGCAGGTCGCCTATAGCGGACACCGACTCCGCGTGGCATCCCAGCGCCGCGGCCACGCCGGCGTAGTCGCCGTGCAGCGTGGACGAGCCGAACTTTTCGATCGACTCCGGGATGTTCTTGTCGTAGCCGCTGAAAATGGCATCGTGCTTGATGACACTGAGGATCGGCAGGTTCTCCCGTGCCGCCGTCTCCCAGTCCATGCCCGTCATCCCCACGGCCCCGTCGCCCATGACGTTGACGATGGTCTTGTCGGGATTGGCGATCTTGGCGCCCATCGCCAGGCCGATCGAGAAGCCAAGCTGGGACGACTGTCCCCAACCGAGATAGCTGCGGGGAACCGTCGACTGGTAGAACACGCTCTGGATGTCGCGCGACGCGCCGGACTCGTGCGTCAGCATGCTCGTGTCCGGGTCCAGCACACTCCAGAGTTCACGCAGCATGCGGTAGGCGTTGATCGGCTCTGAGTCATCGTTGAAGTGGCCGGCGTAGTCCGCGAACCAGTTGCGCTTCATGGTGGCGATGTCTGCCGCCGTCTGCTGGCGCTGGGCTTCGCGACCATCGCCAACGCGCGTGCGCAGCTCATCGGCCAGCTGGCGCAGGAACAGCTTGGCGTCGGCGAGAATGGGAACCGCCGTCTCGTAGCTCTTGTTCAGGTCCACCGAGTCGTTGGTGGCGTGAATGATGGTCTTGCCTTCGGGCAGATCGGGCGTGAACGACATGCGGCTGAGACTCGAGCCGACCACCAGCACGGTGTCCGCCGTCTCCAGGTAGTGGGCGGCCATCGCCGTCCGCACGTAGGCGCCAACGCCGGCCGAGAGTTCGTGCTTCTCGGAAATGGCGCTCTTGCCCTGCAGGGTGCACATGACGGGTGCGCCCAGCAGTTCGGCGACTTCCTGCAATTCGTCTGAAGCTTCGGCGTAGAGCACGCCCTGTCCCGCCCAAATGAGGATGGATCCGGCTCGTAGCAACAGATCCGCGGCTTCCGATACCGCGCCGCTGTCGGCGGCCGAGCGGGCGGGGCGGATCGGCGTGTAGTCGAGCGGCCCGGTGAACTCCTCCGCGCAGACCTCCACCGGCATTTCCAACATCACCGGTCCGGGACGGCCCGACCGCAGGGCCGTGAACGCCATGCGCGCCCGCTGCGGCACCTCGGCCGCCGAGCCCACGACGGCCCCGTGGCGAATGGTGGCCTGGTAATTCCGCACGCCTTCGAAGGCCGGCGGGACGCTGGTCTTGGGCATGCCGGGGTGGCCGGGCACGAACAGCACCGGCGTCGAGTCCGTGTAGGAGTGCGCAATCGCGGCAAACGCGTTTTCCACGCCGGCCGACTGTTGCACGGTCCAGGTGCCGATCTCGCGCCCGTTCGTCGAGCGGGATACGCCGTCGGCCATGTTGCCGGCCACCCGTTCCTGCCGGGTCAGCAGGATGCGGAGATCGGCGCGGGCCATGGCTTCCATGACCGGCGTGTAGGGAAAGCAGAACACCTGCTTCACGCCTTCGGCTTTGAGGATCTGGACCAGGGCATCGGCGCCAGTCACGTCGTTCGTCCTTCCGGGCACGCGCTTCCGAGCGGTCGTGCGCCTACGGTGACACGCTGCACCCCGCACGGCAACCGGAGCCGGCGAACGCGACACCCTGGCTGCCGTATGCTCGAATTCGTGAACCTGAGAATCCAATGGCGGCGCACGCTCGTGGCCAGTGCGCTGGCGTTCGGAGTCGTGCTGGCCGGGACGTACTTCCTGATCGAGAACGTGCGGGCGGGCGGCGCCGTACTCGTGGCTGCGATTGTGGCCCTCGCCGCCTACCTGGCCTTGAACGCGCCGAATCCCAGCGGGCAGCGCGGACAGTCCGCCGGGGTGCTGCTTTTCAGCAGTGCCCTGGCGATCGCCGTTGGAGTCGGCGGATTCGCCGCGGCCATCCTGCTCGTGGCACTCAGCCGAACCTAGGCAGAAGGCGCCGAATAAACCCGGCCAAAGTCGCAAAATGCCCGTCGGTTTGGGCTAGACTTCCAGGAACTTCGACTCCGACGTACCACTATGCACCTCACAGCCGAACAACTGGCCGATTTCGACCGCGACGGATTCGTCGTCGCCCGCGGCATCTTGTCCCCCGAGGAAGACCTGCAACCGGTCATGGACGAGTACGCCGAGATTCTCGACCGTGAAGCCGAGCGCATGCTTCGCGAGGGCGAGATCTCCAGCACCTATGACGAGTTGCCCTTTGACCGGCGCACGATCGCCATCACCCGCGAAGCCGGGCTGCTTGACCCACGGCCGTTCGACATCACCATTCCGATCAACACCGCCTCGATCAATTCGGACACCAAATACCACTTTGGACCGGCCGTATTTGCCCTGCTGCGCAACGAGCGCTTGCTGGACGCCGTTGAGTCCTTGATCGGCCCTGAGATCACCTCCAACCCGGTCCAGCACGTGCGCATCAAGCCGCCGGAACGCTACGTCACCAAGAACGAGGGAACCGGCCTGGTCACGACCACCGGCTGGCACCAGGACAACGGCGTGGTCCACGAGGAAGCCGACGACACCAACATGCTCACGGTCTGGTTGCCGCTAACCGAAGCCACGGAGCGCAACGGCTGCCTGATGGTCGTGCCCGGAAGTTACCGGGACGGCCTGCAGGTGCACTGCACGATGCCCAACGAGCGAGGGCTCAATGCGACCACCATTCCGACCCAGTTGATTCCCAAGGAACGCGCCACGCCGCTGCCCATGTCGCCGGGCGACGTGCTGCTGATGCACAAGGGCTGCATGCACGCCTCGCTGACCAACCACAGCGACAGCGTCCGCTGGAGCTTCGACCTGCGCTACAACCCCACCGGCCAATCCACCGGCCGCACCTACTTCCCAAGCTGGGTCGCGCGCAGCCGCGCGAATCCGGAGACGGAGTTGCACGACGCAGCGGCCTGGAAGCAGTCGTGGGAGGACACGCTGCATCGGCTCATGGACAACCCGGTACCGATCCGCGCCCACCGCTGGGACAACAGCCACGAGCTTTGCGCCTGACGCGCCGCACTGCTGGATCAAGCCGCTCAGGGGACCCGCACCCACCTGTCATATTCTGAAGGCTGCGGAGGGCAGATACGGGAGCGTGTCGTGTCGGAAGTGGTTGTCACCGTAATCAGCGTCGGTGTGGCGCTGGGTCTTCTGCAACTCGCTATCGGCGGGTTCATGCTCGCTCTTTGGCGCGAATCCCGCGCGGACATGCGCGAGTTCGATCGGGCCATGCGGGCGCTCGGGTATGACGTTGCGGAAGTCAAAGCCGAGCGAAAACCGCCACGTGACCCGCCAGCCGCCTAACAGCGCGATCGCACCGAAGCATCCCCAGCCCCACTCGCTCTCGACAAGCGCAGCGTTTGAGTTATTGAAGCCGTTAGTCGCGTTCTAGCGTTTCCCGCCAGACTGCTGCGACGCGCAATTCCAGTGCGTCGATATCGGCGCCGTTATCAATTCGCCAAACCGGCCGTCCGCCGCGTCGAGCCCTGAACAAGCGTTCCTTGTCATCGGCGCTGGATTGCACGGCCAGGCGGCGGCGCGCCTCGGCCGGCCTGATGCGACCCGTGGCTGCCGCTCGCTCGACCTGGAGTTCAGGCGTCGATTCCACGATCCACAAGGCGTCCAGCCGTTGCACGCTCGGACCCTCCACCACCTTGATCGCCTCGATGATGGTTGCAGGCGCCGTGGTCGGTTCCGCCAGCAGTTCCGCCGTTCGCTCACCGACCCGCGGATAGATGAGTTCTTCCAGGCGCGCGAGGGCGTCCGAGTCATTGAACACGATCCGCGCCAGCGCCGCACGGTCCGGTCGGCCGTCCAGCATGACCTCGGAACCAAAGGCGTCCTGGATTGTTGTCGCCAGTTCCGGATCGTTCGCCAGCAAGTCGCGCACTGTCTGATCGGAATCGATGACGCGCGCGCCCAGGTCGCCAGCAATCCGTCCGACGGTCGACTTGCCGGCGCCCAGGTTTCCGGTCAAACCGATCACGATGTGATCGTCCGGCATCATCACGCCTCGCTCCGGCCGACAGTCGTATGTTCGCTGTCGGAGCATACGGCGGCGATTGGACGCCGCGATGCACGGGCGTATGCTTGACCCACGCACATACGTGCCTTCGGGGCAGGGTGATCCCGGCGCTCGCGCCTGGAAATTCCCGACCGGCGGTGAGGCCCAGGGCCAAGCCCGCGAGCCGGCGTTCGCCGGCTGATCCGGTGCGAATCCGGAGCCGACGGTACAGTCCGGAAGGGAGAAGGCGCCGTGGGCGTGCTACGCGTGCACGCCCGCGCCCCGGCGGCTCGACGCGTCGGGGGCTCGCGACCTGACGACCGTCCTGAGCGAACGCCGTAGCGCCGAGGCCGCAGTGATGCACGAGTCCGCCATGGCACGAGCCCTGGACGTGGCGCGCCGGGCGAGAGGCCGTACGCATCCCAATCCCCCGGTTGGCGCCGTGGTCGTCGGTAACGATGGAACCATCCTCGGCGAAGGCGCTACCCAACCGGCCGGAGGCGACCACGCCGAGGTCATGGCCTTGCGCGCGGCGGGTCCCAGGGCGCGCGGCGCCACGCTGGCCGTCACGCTCGAACCCTGCAATCACCACGGGCACACCCCGCCGTGCACCGAGGCGATCCTTCGAGCCGGCATTCGCCGCGTAGTCGCGGCGATTCCCGACACCAACCCTGGAGTCCGGGGCGGTGGCTTCGACTACCTGCGCGGCCAGGGGGTGCAAGTCGTCACCGGCGTCGGCGCACAGGCGGCCAGCAATCTCGCACAGGGCCACTTCAAGCTCGTCGAAACCGGCCGCCCCCACGTCACCGCCAAGTGGGCCATGACCAGGGACGGCAAGGTGGCAAAACCCACTGGCGGCGGCCGGATCACCGGCAATGCCGCCTGGCGGCGCGTCCACGAAATGCGCGATGCGGCCGACGCCATCATCACCGGAGTCAATTCGATCGCGGTCGACGACTCCCGCCTCACCGTACGCCCGCCGCCCGCCGACGGCCGCCAGCCCCTGCGCGTGGTCTTTGACTCGATCGCGCGAACCAGCCCGTCATCACGCGTAATTGGTCACGACGGCAGAGTGCTGCTTCTTACGACACCAGCCGCGCCGCCCGCCCGCGTTCGCAGCCTCAAGGAGGCCGGTGCCAAGGTGCGCACCTGCGCACCCACCCCCGTCGGACGCGTTGACATATATGCGGCATTGGACCTCCTCGGCGACCTTCGTCTCTCGACCCTGCTGCTTGAGGCCGGGCCAGCGCTCACCGGTGCATTCCTGGCCGCCGACGCGATTGACAGCCTGGCCGCCTTCGTCGCGCCCTGGTCCATGGGCAGTGGGCTCGAGGCCGCCGCTGACATCGACAATCTCCGGCGTCGCATGCTGGACCGTCCGCGCTTCAACGAGGTCGGAACGGACTCCCTGTTTGAAGCCGATCTGCACCGCTACGGACCGGCGGTGGCCTGACATGTTCACCGGCATCGTCGAGGACCTCGGACGCGTGGTTCGTGTAGAGGACTCCAAAGGCCTGCGCCGGTTCACGCTTCGATCGGACGTCTGCGCCGACGGCGTGCGTGTCGGCGACTCAATCTCCGTCAACGGTGTCTGCCTGACCGCTGTTCACGTGGCGGCCAACGAAATCTCGGTGGAGGCCATCCCCGAGACCCTGCGCCTGACCAACCTCGGTCAGCTGGCCGTCGACAGTCCCGTCAACCTGGAACGCCCGCTGGCCTACGGCGACCGCATGGGCGGGCACTACGTGCAGGGCCACGTGGACGCCACCGCTGAATTGATCGAACGCCAACCCGACGGCGATTCCGAAGTCGTCCGCTTTGCCGTCCCGCCAGATCTCATGCGCTACATCGTCTCCAAGGGATTCATCGCCCTCGACGGCGTGAGCCTGACCGTGGTCGAGCCTCACGATGCGACGTTCGCCGTGGCCCTGATCCCGCACACGCTGCGGTCGGTCACCCTGGGCTCAGCGCCCGTCGGGTACCGGGCCAACCTGGAAGTCGACATCCTGGCCAAGTACGGACGCGTGCCGGAGCCTCAGAATCAAAGCAAGCCCTCCATCGCACAACTGCGCGCGGCCGGCTACAAGCTGGACGCAACGCGATGACCCACGATGCGGTAACCGCCGCAATTGACTGCGTCCGGCGCGGCGGCATCGTGGCTGTTGTTGACGACGGGCTGGCGCGGCCGGACCTTGACCTCGTCGCGGCCGGCGAAAACCTGCGGGCCGTGACGTTGAAATGCCTGCGAGGCTTGGGCAGCGGCGACCTCTACGCACCAGCCGCCACACGGCGTCTCGACGAGCTCGGGCTTTCCGAACAGCCGACGGAATCAGCCGACCCCCTGGCACGGCGTCCGGCACTGGCGGCATCCGTTGGACTCGCCGACGCTTCCGCGCAATCAGGCGACGAAGCAACTGCCGCGGTGATCCGGGCCCTGGCCTCCGATCGCAACGGCGCCGACTTCCACTCGCCCGGTCCCGTGACGCCGATACGGTCCCGTGAGGGGGGCGTGCTGCGACGACTGGGCCATACCGAAGCCGCGGTCGACCTTGCGGTGCTCGCTGGGCTCGCGCCGGTGGCCGTGCTCAGCCACGTCGACACGCCCGATGCCTCGGTGTTCGATCAGCCCACCATGGCTGCCGGCCAAGACAATCCGCCGTTTCCGGTGGTGCGCATCAGTCAGATCGTTCACCACCGGCGGGTGAATGAACGCGTCGTGTATCAGGTTGCCGCCGCGAAACTGCCGACCGCAAACGGCCCCTTTCAGGCCCAGGCCTTTCACGACACGACGACCGGCGAGGACCACGTGGCCCTGACCTTGGGTGAACTGGCCGACGACTCGCCGCCGCTGGTGCGGGTGCATTCCGAGTGCCTCACCGGCGACGTGTTCGGTTCGATGCGCTGCGACTGCGGCGACCAGTTGAACGCGGCGCTGGCGCGGATTGCCGAGGAAGGCCGCGGCGTGGTGCTGTACATGCGGCAGGAAGGCCGCGGAATTGGATTGGCCAACAAGCTGCGAGCCTACGAACTACAAGATCGCGGGCTCGATACCGTGGAAGCCAACCGCCACCTGGGATTCGCCGCGGACCTGCGCGACTACGGCGTGGGCGCGCAGATCCTGCGCGAGCTTGGAATCACCGACCTGCGCCTGCTCACCAACAATCCCAAGAAGACCGCGGGCTTCCGGGCCTACGGACTGAAGGTCGTCGAACAGTTGCCGCTGGCGGTGGCGCCCGGTGCGCACAACCGCCGCTACCTCGAAACCAAGCGCGCACGATTGGGGCACGAGCTATGAGCGAACAAGAAAGCGGAGCGCGAGTGATCGATCCGCCGCTGGACGGCGCAGGGCTGCGCGTGAGCATCGCCGCCGCGCGCTTCAACGAGTTCTTCGTGGGCCACCTGCTGGAGGCCTGCCAGCGCGAGCTTCGTCGTCACGGCGTGGCCGCGGACGATCAAACCGTTGTCTGGGTGCCCGGTTCATTCGAATTGCCGGTGGCGGCGCGGGACTTAATTGAGGCTGAGACGCCGGATGTGGTGATCTGCTTGGGTTGCATCATCCGTGGGGAAACCACGCATTACGACCACGTCGCGCAGGAGTCGGCGCGCGGGATCGCGCAGGTGGCGCTGAACTCCAAGACGCCGGTGATCTACGGGATCGTGACCGCCGAAACGGTCGAGCAGGCGATCAACCGCTGCGGCGGCAAGTTCGGCAACCGCGGCGGCGACGCCGCCCTTGCCGCTATCGCCATGGCCCGCAGCCTGGAGCAGATACGCGGGGTCTAGGCCGGGAAGTCCTCAAAGGCGTGGACGGCCGCCTGGATGTCGGTCACGTCGTTGAAGGCGTGGAAGGACAAGCGCACGGCGCTGTAGCCGTCGGCGGCGCGGCAGAGAATGCGGTGGGCGTGCAGGCAATGGTCGGCCAGCGCCATGCCGTCGACGCCTTCGAGCCCGACCGTGAAGATCCCTGAGCGCGCATCTGCTTGCTCGGGCGTACGAATGCTGGCGCCGGGCAGGTCGCTGAACACCGCTCGAGCCTCGGCCGCCAGTTCGGCGCTGCGCTGCTGGATGGTTTCCAGGCCCAGGTCACCAAGGATCTTGATCGAGGCGCGCCAGGCGGCGTAGAGAGCATAGGGACGAGCGCCAAACTCGTAGCGCTGCGCGTTCTCGTGCAGATGGGCCTCGCCCGGCGGAAAGCTCGACTGGGACACCGCCCCGGCCCCGCTGCCCCAGGGATGCAGCCGCTCCTGGGCATCGCGCCGCACGTACATGGCGCCCACGCCGTACGGACCCATGCTCCACTTGAAGGCGGGGAAGGTGAACACGTCGCAGCCCAGCCGCCGCATGTCGGTGGGCCGCGCGCCGAAGGACTGCGCGGCGTCCACCACGGTGACGACCCCACGCTCGCGGGCCAGCGCGGACACCCTGTCGACCGGCAGCACGATGCCGCGTTCGGTGGTGACGTGGCTCAGGCAAAACGCGCGAGCGTTGGGTGTCATCGCTTCTTCGACATCGCGCACAAAGGCGTCGTCATCGCCGTTCGCTTCGACGGCCACGAGGTCCAGGCCTAGTCGATCCCGCAGCGTCAGCCAGGCCAGGTAGCCGCTGGGATGCTCGGCGGCTGTGAGGATGACACGGTGGCCCCGCTGCAACCGGAGGGCGGCGGCGACGAATGAGACGGCCTCCGAGACGGCGCGAATGAGCGCGATCTCGTCGGAATCGGCGTTGAGCTGCGCGGCGATCTCGCTGCGCAGCGCTGCGAGTTCCTGGTTGTAGATCTCACGCAGGTCGGGATTGGTGGTGGTCATAACCGCCTCGCGGTCATACCACGACTGCTGCAGGTCAAGCGTGGCCTGCGGGGTCGGCGCGACGCCGCCGGAATTCAGGGAGACGTAGTGCCGGATGGACGGGATCGCCTCCCGCAACTCGGCGAACGCGCTCTGGTCAGCCATGGGTCGCGGGTACGTCAACCCAGATGCGGGATTTGGCGGCTTCCAGGGCGCAGTCGATGACTTCCTGCGTCCGCAGGCCGTCCATGAGCGTTGGCGGCACATCACGGTCCTCGAGGATGGAGTCCACGAAGCCGCGCATCATGCGCTCGCCGAAGAAGGCCAGGATGCCGGCGTGATCGGCATCGTCCAGCGGCAGCCCGGGGTCGACCAGTTCAGGCTCCTGGCCCACCCGGTTGATTGTGGCCTGCAGGACACAGTCGGTCAGCACGCCGGCCTCGGTGCCGTTGATCAGGAAGCTGCTGCGTCCCAGCGGCAGGTGCGAGTCCACGGCGCCGACCCGGCTGGTGGAAATGGTGCCGTGAGCGCCGCTGGCGAAACGCACGCTGAGCACCGCGTCGTCGTCCAGCGTGAGCGGAACCTCGGCCCCGGTTTCGGGATCCAGGGCGTGCGGCCTGACCGTGTTCAAGTCAGCGGCCACGGCGGTGATCGGTCCCGCCAGGAATTGGGCCAGGTCGATCATGTGGCTGCCCAGGTCGCCCAGGACGCCGCTGCGGCCGCGGTTCGGGTCGTAGCGCCACTCCATCACGGGAACGTCGCCAAGCAAACGTCGATTGAACCGCTGGCAGTGAACGCTGACCAGCTGACCCAACTCGCCGGCCTGGACCATGGAGGCAATCCGCTCGATCAGCGGGTTCCAGCGCAGGGTGAACCCGACGCCCGTCCGAACGCCGGCCGACATGGCGGCCATGTACATCTCGCGAGCCTGCATGGCGTCCAGCGAGATGGGCTTTTCGACGAAGACGTGCTTGCCGGCCTCGATGCAGGCCATGGTCTGCGCGTAATGCTGGTCGTCGGGCGAGGTGATCACGACGGCGTCAACGGAAGGGTCGGCCAGCAACGCCTGCTCATCGGGGTAGACGGACGGAACGCCGTGGGCGGCGGCCACGGCCGAAGCGCGCTCCTGGTTGGGGCCGGCGATGGCGGTGACGCGCGCGCCGGGGACCTGGCTGAGGCCGGACAGGTGGGCGGCGGCCATGAAGCCGTAGCCGAGCATGCCGACGCCAACGGTTTCAGGCACCGGAGGACTCCCCAAATGCGGCGTCGGCCACCGCCAGCATATGACGGCGGGCGCGACCGAGTTCGATGTCGATCGCGTCGGCGCCCGAAACGTCCACCCGTTCGTTGGTCAGCGTGCCGTCGAAACCGGCGGCGGCGAGCCTGGCAATGACGGCCTGGTGGTCGATGTCACCGTCGCCGGGGGTACGGAAGACGGGCGCGCCGCGGGGGCCGACGTGGTCTTTCATGATGAGCTGGCGGCAGAGGCCAGCCACGGGGGCGATGTCCTCGACCGGGTCCAAGCCCTCGTAGTAGTGGACGTTGCCGGTGTCGTAGCAGACGCCGACCGCCGGCGAGTCGAATCGGTCGTGGAGCTCGCGCAAGGCGGCGCCGTGCTTGCCGACGCCCGTGTGGGGCTTGGGCAGCAGCAAGACACTCGCATCCTCCGCGGCGCGCACGCCCGGCTCGAAAGCGGCGTAAAAGCCGTCGACCTCCGCCTGCCAGGAGGGGCCGGACTTGGGACTGTCGGGGAAACCATCGGCCGGGTATTCGTAGGGACCCCAGCAGACCAGGGCGGGCACGCCGGCTTCGGCGGCGAGTTCGATGGCCTTGAGAAAACGCTCGGGTTCGCCCGAGTCCGACGTCACGCCCCCGTGGGATTTGTGATCGACCTGGAGGCCGGCGTCGAGGACCGGCTGGACGGCGGCGCGGGCCGCGGCCCCATCAGTGCCGTCGGGCCAGAGGGGGCCTTCGTCGTGGCGGTCGTAGAGGCCGACGTGGGTGAAGCCGGCGCGGTGGATGCCGGCGTAGGCGCGGCGGCGGGAGAGGCCGTCGCGGGCGTAGGGGATGGTGAGGGCGGCGAGGCGGTAGGACATGGGCGTTGGGTGCTCCGGGAGGCGGGCTGCGTCAATCGTGCCGACGTGGGGTGGGATGTCAACAGGGGCTCGCCCGACGTGGAGCATCTGGCGGCGCGCCCGTCGCGGGTTTTCCGGGCCGTCGCTTATCTCACACCCGATCTGCTGCCCACACGTGAAACACGAACGGCAGCCCAGCTACGTCGGGCTTCACCGGCCGCTCCGGCCCAAAGAACAGCTTCACCGCATCGGTCCGGCTGAGCCGCAGCGTCCGGTCGCCGGTCTTTACAACGATGGAATCACCCACGGTGCGCGCCGATAGATACGTACGTCCGTAAGCGCGCAGCAGCCTTTGCGGATCTTCGATTCGGATCATCCGGACGTAGCTGGCTGACCGGAGGATGCCCAGTGCGTCCAGGGTCTCCGTTACGTCGTCGGGCCGCCATGGGGCGTCAAGGCTGGCGTGCACCGTCGGTTTCACGTTCACGTGCCGCTGCTCGATCGAGCGCGTGGACGTTTGAATCGACGGATGGTCCCAGGTTTCCAGGAGTCGCGAGAGCATCGGCAGCACCAGGTTGGCGGGGCCGCCGTACTCAGTGACAGAGGTTCCACGCACGCGCAGGTAGGCGCTTACGGCTCCATCCCGCTGCGCGACCCAGACCGCCGCTCCGGGCTTTGGCGCCCACATCGAGCGCAGCAGACCGGGTGACCGCACACCGCCAAGCGCCCGTGCCGCGTGGATGCTCGCCAGCGCCTCGAAGTCGCCGTCCTCGGCTTCCCGCATCTTGAGCCCGGGATCCGTGGGCAGCAGATGCCGGTTGCCGCGGCTGAACTGGTAGCTGCGCTCCAGGCCGGCGTACTCCCAGCCCAGCTTCCGGTACCAGCTAGGCACTCCCGAACCCAAGAGGCTCAGCTGGCAGCCCAACTCGGCCATGCGCTCGATACAGGCCTGCATTACCCGCGTCCCATAGCCGCGCCGCCGGTAGGGCGCATCGGTCGCGACCCCGGTAATTCCGCCAACCCGCAGCCGCGCATCGCCAAAGCGGACCTCGTGCGGATAGATGGCCGCCGACGACACGATCCGCCCGTCCACCAGGATCACCCGGATGTTCTCCAGGTTCGCCCGGCAGTAGATTCGCGGCCATTCCTCGCCGTAGGTAGGAGCTGCCCCAACCTCTTCGCGCATGACGCGATTGACCTGGGCAACGAGTTCCTCGAACTCATCGGCCCGCGGAGCGCGCGGCCCGTCCTCGCTCACACCGACCTCACGGATTGCCCAGTTCGACTTCCCGGATCAGAGCGCGTAGATGTCCCCAAACTTCGCCGTCAACCGCCGCAACAACGGCTGCGCGTCCAGCGGCCCGCCGCAGGTTCGCTCGATCAACTGATCCGGCGTCAGACGCCGCCCGACCCGGTAGACATTCGTCGCCATCCACTCCAGCAGCGACGACGCATCCCCGCTCGCAATCTGCTCCGGAATGTCCGGCAGGTCGCGCAGCGCCGCCTCGTACAGCTGCGCCCCGATGATGTTCCCCAGCGTGTAGCACTGGAACGCCCCGCCGATGCTGCCGGCGTACCAGTGCACGTCCTGCAGCACCCCGTCGCGGTCGTCCGGCGCGCGCACGCCCAGGTCTGCCTCGTAACGCGCGTGCCAGGCTTCCGGCAGGTCAGCCACCGCCAGTTGACCCTCCAGCAGTTGCAACTCCAGGTCGAACCGGATCATCACGTGCAGGTTGTAGGTCACTTCGTCCGCGTCGGTCCGGATCAGCGACGGCTCCACCCGGTTGACGGCTGCGTAGAAGTCGCGCAGGTCCACGCTGCCAAGCTGCTCCGGAAACTCCTCCTGCAACGTTGGATACCAGTGCGACCAGAACCCCAGGCTGCGGCCCACGATGTTCTCCCAGAGCCGCGACTGGCTCTCGTGGACCCCGGCCGACGTGCCGCTGCCCAGCGGCAACCCATCGTCCTCGGCCCGCGTGCCCTGCTCGTAGAGGGCGTGGCCGGCTTCGTGGATGGTGCTAAAGAGCTGTTCGGCCAGGAAGTTCTCGTTCGTGCGCGTGGTGATGCGCGTGTCGCCGTGACCGAACCGCGTCATGAACGGATGCGCCGTCGGATCCAGCCGCCCGCGCTCGAAGTCGAATCCGATGGACCGGATCACCTTGTCGGCGAACCGCGACTGCTGCGCTTGCGGAAAGTGCTTGCGCACCGGCCCATCATCCACCTGCGGGGCGGCCGCAATCCGAGCCACCAGCGGTGTCAGCCCTTCCCGAAGTTCGTCGAACACCGGCCGAATCCGAGCCACCGTCATGCCCTCGTCCGCGTCGTCGATCAGCGGATCCGCGATGTGCTCGTAGCCGGGAAAGAAGCCGGCGTACTCGCGGCTCAGGTCCAGCGTCGTCTCCAGCATGGGACGCAGCGTCGCGAAGTCATTCTTGGGCCGCGCCTCCACCCAGGCCGCGTACGTCGCGGAGGCATGCTTGGCCGCCCGCTCGCTGTACTCCGCGGGCACGCGCGTCCGGCGTTCATAGTCATGACGCGCCACCCGAATCAGCGCGGCGTCGTCATGCTCCGGCGGCAGGGACTCCGCATACGGGCCCAGCCGGTCCAGCAGCCGCCCGATCTCCGGATCCGTCGCGCTCTCATGCGCCAACCGGCTCAGCACCGCCAGCTGCCGCCCACGCCCCGCCGCGCCGCCCGTGGGCATGTAGGTGGACTGGTCCCAATACAGGACCGCCGCCGAAGAGGAAATATCCCGAGCCTCGCGTAAACGGGACTTCAGGTCGCCCAGGTCGGATTGAACGCTCATTGAATTCGTATCTCCCGCTGGCGGCCGCTCAAGCCCTGAATCCCTGGACGACGGCCGGCCATGGATCGTCCATCAACACTTCGCTTGGTCGGGGGCCAGTCACCGCTATCGACACCACGCCCTCCGCCAGCGCGTGCAGCTCGTCGCCGGGCGCCGGCTCACGGTCGAAGTAGCTGCCAAGCTCGAAGCGCAAGTTCACCCCGCGCTCGTCGGCCTCGCACTCCTCGATCCTGAAGCCGCCAAACATCGTATTTCGGCTCGGTGTGGTCAGCCGCACCGGTGTGTCCCTGCCAAAATCCTCCGGCACATTCACGTTCATCAGCACATTGGGCAGCGGATCGAACTCGCCGCGAATGGCCTCAAGCAGTCGCCGGGTCGCCACCGCAATGTCCGCGTACTGCCCGCCGGCCGCGAAATACTCGGCCGACACCGCCACGCCCAGCAAGCCACGCTCCACCGCCACCTGCGCCGCGCCCGCGGTGCCCGAGACCTTGTACGGCTCTTCGCCGGGATTCCAGCCGGGATTGATACCGGCTACCAGCGCGTCCACCTGCCCGTCGAAGGCGTGCACGACGCCAATGGCCGCCATCGAGGCCGGCGGCGCCTCCAGCGTGAACGCCGGGATGTCCGGGTCGACACCTGGCGGCGGCACGGCCCGAAACAGCCGGGCCTCTCGTTTCAGCGCGACGGACATCCCCGCTCCACTGAAGTTTCGCGTCGGCGCGTACACCGCCACCTGCCCAAGCTTCGATAGCTCGCGCGCCAGCGCCCAGATGCCAGGTACTTCAATACCGTCGTCGTTAGCTACGACTAGGTTCATTCAGGCGCCTCTCGACCGGTCCAACCGCTCGCCACGCGCCGTATCAGCCGCACGCGCGGCACCGCCCATGGCAGAGCTGCGGAGCACCGTTAATCGCGGACCCAGGACCCGTCCAGCGCGTGCCCGCCGTCCACCGCCAGCACCACGCCGCTGATCGCCGACGCCGCATCGGACGACAGAAACAGAATCGCCTGCGCGACTTCGTCCGGCGTGACAAACCGCCCCGACGGCATCGCTGCCAGCCGGTCGTCCACATCGTCGAACTCCCGGTAGATGCGCGGTACGTCGACGAAGCCGGGCGCGACCGCGTTCACCCGAATATCGCAATGCGCCAGTTCCAACGCCATCGTGCGGGTCAGCCCCACCAATCCGACCTTGGTGGACCCGTAGCCCACGCGCCCCCTGGCGTGGCGAATCACCTGGTTGGTCACCACGTTCACGATGCTCCCGCCGGATGCTTCGCGCGCCAGCACGAAGCGGCGCGAGAGCTCGAAGGGCGCCTCCAGGTTCACCTGCGCCATCCAGCGCCAGCGCTCGCTGTCCATCTCGGGAAACGGAAAGTTGCCCTGCGCCGCCGCGTTGTTTACGAGGATGTCGGGAGCGCCGAGGCTCGCCACCACCTCGTCGAACAGCCGGCCTACGTCTTCCGGCTCGGCCAGGTCCGCGGTGACTCCACAGACCGCGCCGGATCCCAGTTCGTCCAGCGCCTCCACGGCCTTCGCCACGTCCCCTTCGGTTCGCGCGCAGATAGCCACGTTGGCCCCGGCCCGCGCGTAGGCCTCCGCCACCGCCAAACCGATGCCCTGCGTGCCGCCGGTGATGAGGACCGACGAACCGTTGAAGTCGTAGCTGACCGGCGGCGTGGGCGAGATACTGTGGGTCACGTGGGATCCCGGGCAATCCTAGCGGCGCACCCCCGCGGTCCCGTCAGCCAGCGATCTGCGACCGGCGTCCATCTCCGGCTCATTCAGGAGCTTCGTCGTCCCATGACGGCGGATCTCCATCTTCGTCTGCGTACAGATAGTCGGCAATGTTGACCATCCGGTTCCACCAGATGGTGGACTTGCGCGCTGACGCTAGGCGCTCTGGTGATTCCGGTGGGTGTTGGCGAGCTATCGCCGCGTGGCGTTCTGCACGAGCCTTGCATGCACCCGCGAAGCGGTGAAGGCGCTGGACGTACTCGAAGCCTGGATCCATAGAGTCTCCTGTAAGTGTGGAGTCGCTGCTTTTGCAGCCAGTCTCACTGTGTGGAGAACATTCCTCAATCCTCATGCGCTGCCCAAACCCAAGTCGTGCGGGGCGCGGGATTCCACTGCGGGGAGCACCCCCGCCAGGAAGTCGTCGACGGGCATCGCTCCCAGGTCTTCCTCGGTCCGCAGCCTTACCGAGACCTTCCCGGCCTTGATGTCGCGGTCGCCGGCGATCAGCATGTACGGCGTCTTTTGCAGTTGCGCGTCCCGGATCTTCCGGTTCATCCGCTCGGCGCGGGAGTCCACCTGCACGCGCAGGCCGGCCTCTCGCAGCCGTTCGGCCACGACTTCGCAATAGTCGGCGTGTCGGTCCGCGATTGGGATCACGGCCACCTGCACCGGCGACAGCCATACCGGGAACGCCCCCGCGAAGTGCTCGATCAGCACCGCCACGAAGCGCTCCATCGCCCCGAATATGGCCCGATGCACCATCACCGGCCGTTGCCGTGAGCCGTCGGCGTCCTCGTATGAGATGTCAAAGCGTTCCGGCAGGTTGAAGTCCACCTGCACCGTCGTCAGCTGCCAGCGGCGCCCGATGGCGTCGGCCACCTGGATGTCGATCTTGGGCCCATAGAAGGCCGCTTCGCCCTCCACCCGCGTGTACGCCATCTCGTGCTGCTCCAGCGCCTCGACCAGGCCTTGCTCCGCCAGCTCCCACAAGTCGTCGCCGCCCGCGTACTTGGCGGAGCCCGAGGCATCGCGCACGCTCAGTTCCACGGTGTATTCGCTGAAGCCGAACGTCTCGTAGATGAACTTCGCCAGGTCCAGCGCGCCAGCCACCTCGTCGGTGAACTGGTCGCGCCGGCAAAAAATGTGCGCGTCGTCCTGCGTCAGCCCGCGAACCCGCAGCGCCCCGTGCAGCGTGCCCGAGCGCTCGAACCGGTAGACCGTGCCAAGCTCCCCGTACCGTTCCGGGAGATCGCGGTAGCTGCGCGTCTGCGAGTCGAAGATCTTGACGTGGAACGGGCAGTTCATCGGCTTGTTGATGAACGTCTGGTGCTCCAGCTGCATTTCCGGGAAGAGCCCCTCGGAGAACCACTGCGTGTGCCCGCTCGTCTCCCACAGCTGGCGCCGACCGATGTGCGGCGAATAGACCATGTCGTACCCGCGCCGCCGGTGTTCCTCGCGCCAGAACGTCTCCAGCAGTTCCCGCAACAGCGAGCCCTTGGCATGCCACAGCACCAGCCCGGCGCCGATCTCCGGGTTGATTGAAAACAGGTCCAGGTCCCGCGCCAGCGTCCGGTGGTCGCGGCGCTTCGCTTCTTCCAGTCGCTTCAGATGCGCGGCAAGTTCCGCCTTCGTCTCGAAGGCCGTGCCATAAACCCGCTGCAACTGCGCCCGGTTCTCGTCCCCGCGCCAGTAAGCCCCGGCGATCGCCAGCAGCTTGAACGCCCCGATCTCGCCCGTGCTGTCCACGTGCGGTCCGCGGCAGAGATCCACAAACGGACCCGACGTGTAGTAGCTGATCGTCTCGTCGTCCGGCAGGTCGTTGATCAGCTCGACCTTGTACGGCTGGTTGGTTTCCTCGAAGTACGCCAGCGCCGCGTCGCGGTCGTGCTCGGAGTACTCGAACGGATAGTTCGCCTTCTTGTGCTTCAGCATCAGCTTCTGCAGCGCCTTCAGGTCGTCCGGCGTCAGCGCCCGCGGCAACTCGAAGTCGTAGTAGAACCCGTCGTCGGTCGGCGGACCGATTCCCATCTGGGCATCCGGAAACAGGTCCAGCATCGCCGTGGCCAGCACGTGCGCGGCCGAGTGCCGCACCCGGTAGAGGCGGTCGTTCGTCTGGTCAGCATTCATGGCAAGCGCTCCACGCAAGACAAGTGGGAATCGGTGTCGTTTGGGTTAGCCCGCGAACTCGGCGCGGGTACGGCCCCCGCCGGCGCGCGGCAGGGGCTAGATAGTGGCGGTGCGTGTGGCGCGAGGCGTCTCGCAGCTTGCATATCGCATGGTCGCTCGGGAAAAACCTATCACAGCCCAGGACCCATCCACTCGAACTCCAATTCGCCCACCACCACCGTGTCGCCGGCCATCGTCCCCGCCCGCTCCAGCCGTTCGGTCACGCCGCTGCGGTCGAGTTGCCGCTGAAAGTAGTCCGCCGCATCCGGCGTATCGAAGTTCAGCTTGCGCGCCAGCCCCTCCAGCTGCGGGTCGCGCACCACGTAGGCGCCGTCGGACCTGCGGAATAGCTGCGCCGGCTCGTCCACCGGCGCCGGACGCAGCACGGCCGTCTCCTCCGGCTCCGGCCGAGGCGCCGGGGGCGCCTCGGCCAGCATTCCCACGGTTCGCCCTACCAGTTCCCGCAGCCCGACTCCGCTCGCCGCTGAGACCGCCACCGCTTCGTAACCCTCGGCCAGTACCAGCGCCTCGAAATCCGGCCACTGCTCGCGCGCTTCCAGCAGGTCCATCTTGTTGAAGGCCACGATGCGCGGGCGCTCGAGCAGGTCGTCGCTGTAGGCCCCGAGTTCGGCGTCGATCGCCTGGAAGGCCTCGAACGGATCGCCTTCCAGCCCGGATCCGTCCACCACGTGCACCAGCACCCGCGCCCGCCGCACGTGCCGCAGAAACGCGATCCCCAGCCCCGCGCCGCCGCTGGCGCCTTCGATGAGTCCCGGCAGGTCGGCAAACACCACCCCCGAGTCGCCCGCCTGCACCACGCCCAGCACCGGCTCCAGCGTTGTAAACGGATAGGGCGCCACCTTTGGTCGCGCGGCACTCAGCGTCGCCAGCAGCGACGACTTCCCCGCGTTCGGCGCCCCCACCAGCCCAATGTCCGCCAGCAACTCCAGCTCCAGCCGTACCTGCCGCTCCTGCCCGCTGCCCCCGCGCGTGGCCAGCTCCGGCGTCTGAAACCTCGCCGACTTGAAATGCACGTTCCCCAGCCCGCCGCGTCCGCCCTCCGCAACTACCACGGTCTGGCCTTCCTCCACCAGGTCCGCCAGCACCGCCCCGGTCCGGTCGTCGTAGGCCACCGTCCCGCACGGCACGTCCACGCTCACGCTGTCGCCATTGGCCCCGTGCCGCTTCTTGCCTTCGCCCTTCCCGCCGTTGGCCGCGATGAACCGCCGCTTGTACCGGAACGCCGTCAGCGCGTGCAGGTTCGCCCGCGCCCGCAACACCACGTCGCCCCCGCGCCCCCCGTCCCCACCGTCCGGCCCACCCCGCGGCACGTACTTCTCCCGCCGAAAATGCGACACCCCGTTCCCACCGGACCCGGCTCGCACGTAAATCTGCGCCTCATCAAAGAAACCACGGTCGGCGCCTCGGTCTGGTGACATTCCAATACCCCGCTCGGTTGCACCCGCATTGTGACGCAGCGCTGAGTCTGGATCGTTCCTCGCTACACTCGGCGCGCGGTTGTTCTGCCCAGGATTCAAACGATCTCATGCGTGTGATCGCCCTTGCCGCCCGACCCGGCGACGCTGAGTTCGCCGTCGGCGGCACCCTGGCGCGCCATCGGAAGCGCGGCGACGACGTCACCGTCATCACCGTCGCCAACGGAAACTCCGCCCTGGACGGCGTTCCGCCCCGCGAACTGGCCGCTCGCCGACGCGCCGAGGCCGAAACTGCCGCCGAGCGGCTGGGCGTCGATCTCGTTTGGTTGGACCACTCCGACTTCGCGGTCCAGAGCGACGCCGTCACCCGCGTCAAAGTCGTCGAGATCCTCCGCGCCCGCCAGCCCGACCTGGTCCTCGCTCCAGCCGCCCTGGGTAACGTCATGGACGCCAACGGCGCCTGGGACTTGGCCCGCGCCGCCATCGAAATGGCCGCCGCGCCCAACGTCCTTTGCGAAGGCGATCCCCTGCCCCAGCCCCCGACCCTCCTCGCCTACGAACGCGCCTGGACCGCCGGCTTCATCCCCACCGAGTTCGTCGACATCACCGACACCCTCGACGCCAAGCACCACGCCCTTGATGCCCACGCCTTCCTGGCGGCCTCCCTGCGCCAGTCCCACGCCGTCGAACTCGGCGAAGCCGCCGAGACCGTGGCCGCCTACCGCGGCCTCCAGGCCGGCGTGGCCTTTGCCGAAGCCTTCCGCGGCGATCCGCGCCTCGGCCCCCTGCCGCCCCGCCGGCTGCTGCCATAGCCGCCGGCCCCGCACCGGCGCCCGACGCGCCGGCCAACCTGCGGGCGCTCTTCGGACCACGCGGCCCTCTCGCTGAGCACCTTTCCGGCTACGAGCCGCGCGCCTGCCAGGTTCAGATGGCCGAGTTCGTCGACGGCGTCGTTGATGAGGGCGGCCGCGGCGTCGTGGAAGCCGACACCGGAACTGGCAAGACCCTCGCCTACCTCGTTCCGGTGCTGCGGGCCAGGCACCGCGCCATCGTCAGCACCTCCACCAAGGCCCTCCAGGACCAGCTCTGGACCCACGACCTCCCACTGGCCGCCCGCGTGGCCGGCGTCGCCCCCAAGACCGCCCTGCTCAAGGGCCGCGCCAATTACCTCTGCCTGCTTTCCCTGGACGAACAGACCCAATCTCCGGACCTCCTGCTCGGCGAACGACTGACCAGGGTCCGCGCCTGGGCCTCCACCACCGCCACCGGCGACATGGCCGAGCTTGGCGCCGACGCAACCCCCGACGCCATGTCCAACCTCACCCGCGGCGTCGATACCTGCGAGGGCAACCTCTGCCCCTTCCACGGCGACTGCTGGGCCGAAAAGGCTCGCGCCCGCGCCGGCCAGGCCGACGTCGTTGTCACCAACCACCACCTCGTCTTCGCCGACGCCAAGCTCCGCGGCGCTGGGGGTGAGGCCGCCGGAATGCCGTTGCCGCCGGACGGCGTCCTCATCCTGGACGAAGCCCACACACTCGACGAAGCCGCCACCTCTTCCTTCTCGGCCCACCTGGACGACGGCCGCGCCGCCCGCATCATGAACGCTCCCCGCGTCCGCGACTCGCTCGGCCCGGAGCACACCCGCGCCATGTCAGCCGTCGTCGCCGCCAGCGCCCGCGCCTTCGCCGCGCTCAACCGAACCGTGGGGCTCAACCGCACCACCATCACCGACGAAATCGGCCCCGGCCTCACGCTTGCCGAATCGGCTCACTCCCTGCTCGAAGCCTGCGAAGCGATCGAGGACCCGGACACCCGTGCCTGGGTCTCCCGCCGCATCCACGAACTCGCCGCCGACGCCGATCGCGTCTTTCGCCTGGACGATCCCGCCTGGGTCCACTTCGCTGAACGCGCCCGCGACGGCTCCCTTACCGCCCACGCCGCGCCCCTCGAAGTCGACCGCCTCATCCACGGCGCAACCCGTCACCGCCCCGCCGTCATCGCCTCCTCCGCTACCCTTACCGTTGACCGGTCCTTCGCCTACCTCATCTCCCGCCTCGGCTTCGGCGGCGCCGCCGAACTCATCACCCACCCCGCCTTCGACTACCGCCGCCAGGCCCTCGTCTACGCCCCGGCCGACCTCCAGCCGCCTCCTTCCGCCGGCGCTGACGACGAGCCCTACCTGGCCGGCCTCGCCCACCGCCTCACCGAACTCGTGCAGGCCTCCGGCGGCGGCGCGTTCCTCCTCTTCACCAGCCGCCGCGCCATGAACGACGCCTGGCGCCGCACCCGCAACGCCTTCGCGTATCCCCGGTTCCGCCAGGGCGACGCCGCCCCCACCGACCTCCTGCAGCGCTTTCGTGAAGCCAACAATGGCGTCCTCTTCGGCTTGCGGTCCTTTTGGGAAGGCGTCGACGTCCGCGGCGACGCACTCCGCCTCGTCGTCATCGCCCGCCTGCCGTTCGCCGTCCCCGACGACCCCGTCGTCGCCGCCCGCACCGACCACCTGCGCAGCCAGGGCGCCAACTGGTTCGCCGAGCTAGCTCTCCCGCGCGCGGCCCTCCTGCTCAAGCAGGGCTTCGGCCGCCTCATCCGCTCCACCAGCGATCGCGGCGTGGTCGCCGTTCTGGACAGCCGTCTCCGCCGCCGCCAATACGGCCAAACCATCCTCCGCTCCCTCCCCCCGGCTCCCCTCACCCACCGCCTGGATCACGTCCAGCGTTTCTTCCAGGCCAGAAAGACCCACAGCGAGATGCACTTCGACCGGTAAGGTGTCGGTATCCGCCCAACGCACGACAGGTTGACGGGATGAGCCCGGAACTGATCGGAATCTTGAGCGTAGGCGCGGCGGGGCTGGTCGGCTTGGGCGGAGTCGTCAGCGTCAACGTCGCGCTCTACCGTGGTCTGCGGTCCGACATGACGGCCATGCGCAGTGAACTGACGGCGAAGATCGACGCCTCGCGCAGTGAACTGAAGGCGGAGATTGCCGCCTCGCGCAGTGAACTGACGGCGAAGATCGACGCCACGCGCAGTGAATTGAAAGCGGAAATCGACGCCTCGCGAGAGGATACGAAGGCCCTCGAAACCCGCATGGCGGGACTTGATCAGGGCCAGGCGCGGCTCACCGGCGCCGTTGAGGTTCTGTTTGCCGGACGCAGTAGCACTCAAGCCGGCCGCGAGAGCGAATCCACCTCCTAGCCCGGCAGCCCCTGTTTCCCACCGCCTCGACCACGTCCAGCGCGTCTTCCAAGCCGCCCCCTGCGGTGGGTTAGACGCCAACCGGTAAGCTGGGTATATCCGCCCAACGCACGACAGGTTGACGGGATGAGCCCGGAACTGATCGGAATCTTGAGCGTCGGCGCGGCGGGGCTGGTCGGCTTGGGCGGAGTCGTCAGCATCAACGTCGCGCTCTACCGTGGTCTACGGTCCGATATGACGGCCATGCGCAGTGAACTAAAGGCGGAGATCGCCGCCTCGCACAGTGAATTGGTGGCGAGGATTGAAGCCACGCGCAGTGAATTGAAGGCGGAAATCGACGCCGCCCGCGAGGATACGAAGGCCCTTGAAACCCGAGTGGCGGGGCTAGAGCAGGGTCAGGCGCGGCTCACCGGTGCCGTTGAGGGTCTCTACACCGTCTTCGGTAACGCGCAAACCGGCCACGAACCCGCTGCCTGACCCGCCGGAGAGCCGCGACACGACGACCCGCCGCGCGACCTTCGTTTCGGGAGTTCCGCCTAGCTACCTGTGTCTTCTAGTGACACCCGCAGGAGCTCCCACAGCCCCCGCCTCCGCCGCGCATGTACGCATTGTTGGCCGTCTGCGCCTGGCTCGCCGAACCTGACGAAGACCGCCCCACCATCGCCGGCGCGTAATACACCTGCCGCACGCGGGTGCCGGCGCATACCGTACAAACCACCGGGCTGTCGTCCGTCATCGAGCGCCGAACGTCAAACACGTCCCCGCACGTCTCGCATTCATACGTGTACGCCGGCATGTGGACTTCCTTCGCAGAGCTAGCTGTCCCGCTGTGATTCTAGCCGCTGTCTGGCGCCGGCGTTCTACCATGCCCTCACCTGACTTCTGCTGAACCCTGCATGTCCCTCGACCTCACCGCCTACATCCGCGACGTCCCCGACTTCCCCAAGCCCGGCATCCTGTTCAAGGACATCACTCCGCTCCTGGGCGACCCGGCCGCCCTCAAGGCCGCCGTCCAGGCCCTCGCAGCCCCTTACCGCCACGCCAACCTCACGGCTGTCGCCGCCGTCGAATCCCGCGGGTTCATCTTCGCCTCCGCCGTCGCCTGCGAACTCGACTGCGGCTTCATCCCACTCCGCAAACCCGACAAGCTCCCCGCCGAGACCACCTCGGCCACCTACGAGCTCGAATACGGCGTCGACACCATCGAAGTCCACACCGACGCTATTCGTCCCGGTGACCGCGTGGCGATAATCGACGACCTCATCGCCACCGGCGGCACCGCCGTCGCCGCCGGTGAATTGGTCCAACGCCTCGGCGGTCACCTGGTCGGCTGTTCGTTCCTTATCGACCTGGCGTTCCTGGGCGGCGCCGCCCGCCTTGCAGCCCACCCCGTCCACACCGTCATCACCTACGACGGCGACTGAGGCTCGGGCGTACCAGCCCGCCCGCTAGAGGACCGGCAGCGGATCCGGACGCGCCGCGTTCAGCTTCGTGATCTCCGACGCAACCCCTCGGGCTGCTTCAAAATAAGGCTGCGCCACCGCGTCGCTCATCCCCCGCGAAGCCACCGGCCGCCCGTTGTCCGAGGCAATCCGTACTTCCGGGTCCAGCGGAATCTCTCCGAGGAACGGCACGCCAAGTTCCTCCGCCGCCCGCCGCGCCCCGCCGTGGTCGAAAATCTCGAACCGCGCCCCAGTATCCGGGCTCACGAAGTACGACATGTTCTCGATCACGCCCAGCACCGGCACCCGCAGCTTCTCGAACATCGCAATCCCGCGCCGCACGTCCTGCAGCGCCACTTCCTGCGGTGTGCTCACGATCACCGCGCCCGAGAGCGGCAGCAGTTGTGACAACGACAACGGCGCGTCCCCCGTCCCCGGCGGCAGGTCCACGATCAGGTAATCCAACTCGCCCCAGGCCACGTCGTGCAGCAGTTGCCGCAGCGCCTGCGCCACCATCGGTCCCCGCCAGATCACCGCCTGTCCGGGATCCGTCAGGAAGCCCATCGACATCACCGGCACGCCAAATGCCGACAGCGGCTTGATCTTGTCGTTCTCCAGAACCGGCCGGCCGTCGATCCCCAGCATCCCCGGCACGTTCGGGCCGTAGATGTCCCCGTCCAGCAGCCCCACCTTGGCGCCAAGCTCGCGCAGCGCCACCGTCAGGTTTACGGCTACCGTGGACTTTCCGACGCCACCCTTGCCGCTCGCCACCGCCAGCGTGTTCTTGACGCCAGCCAGAACATCGCCCTCCTGGCCGAAACCCGTATTGGTCGAGACTTCGGCCGTCCAGGTGATCTCCACCGTGCTGGGCCACCTCAACCCGGCAATCGCCTCACGCACCTCGCGCTCCAGCGCTTCTCGATGCGGCGACGCGGGCGAGGTCAACACCACCGTCAGCGACACGTCGTCGCCGTTCACCCGCACGTCCCGAACCAGTCGCGCCGCCACCAGCCCGCGCTGCAAGTCCGGCTCCACCACGCGCGCCAGCGCCTGCGTGATCTGTGCGGCCCGATCCCCGGGCGCCTGGGGTAGGGAAGTCATGGCAAAGCTAGGTATCGAGTAGTAATTCGGCGCCGCGCAATCCGCGCGCCGTCCTGGCCCCCAAGGCTAGCACCGGCCGGGCGGAATCCTCACGACGGCGCACGTGGCCATAGTGAATCTATCGCGAAGGCTAGAGCGGACCCAGTTCAACATAGTCCGTCGGATCCTCCACCCCCGCGTCGATAAACCCCCGCCGCCGCTCCCCGCACTTCCCGCACACCCCGCAGTGCCGTCCGTCCACCGGGCTGGCGCAGGAAAGCGCCTCCTCCACCGGCATCCCCACCCCGGCCCGAACCACGTCGTCCTTGTGCATGTCGCCCAACGGCGTCAGCACCCTGAAGCTCGTGTCCATCGCCAGCCCCGCCGTCCGCTCCAGGCTGCGCAGAAACTCCGTCGTCGCGTCCGGAAACGGGTTGCTCGCCAGCAACCCGATCGCCAGGTTCGGCGTCTCGTGCACCCCGCCATACAGCGCCGCCGCCCCCAGCAGCAGTAAATTTCGCCCCGGCAGATACCACATCTCATCCGGCTGCTGCGCGTCGGGAACCTCCGAGCCGCCCACGCTCCAGTGCGACCCGTAGACCGACCGGATATCAAACGCCAATTCCACGATTGGCCGCACCGACGGCGCGTCCAACGCGCTGAAAAACCGCTCCAGCGCCGCCAGTTCCGCGTCTTCCCAGCGCAGCCCCGCGCGCACGAACAGCGGCGTCACCTCCGCGTACTCGCGCGCCAGCAAGCCGGCCATGATGCAACTGTCCAGCCCGCTCACCAGCGCCGCCACCCGCGACCCCACCGGCGCACGCTCAGCCATCCATCCCCCTGATCAGCTAGCACTCGCGGGTCACTCTTACCCCCTCGCCCCCTTGAGAAGGGAGAGGGCTGGGGTGAGGGTGGCCGCTACCCTCGGCAGCCCCGCCGACTCAGAAATCCCCGCGCCCTCGTGCTCCGTCGCACTTCAGGAAGCACACCGGCGCCTCTTGTTCCCTCTCCCTGGCAGGGAGAGGGTTAGGGTGAGGGTTGGAACGCCAACGGGTGCTGCCAGTCCCGGTTGCAGCAACCCACAACCAACATACCTCCACACCACCCGTCGCAGCGTACGATGTAACCATGAGGCTGGTCGGCCAGGGGCCGCCATGCAGAGGCAGGAGTCAATGGACCTCCAGGGCGCAACCGTCGTCGTCACCGGCGGCGCGCGCCGCGTGGGACGCCATGTCGCCACCCGGCTGGCCGAGCGCGGCGCCAACATCGTCGTCAACTACCGCACCTCGGCCGACGAGGCCCGCGAAGCGGTGGAGAACTTCACCGCCCTCGGCGTCGGCTCCCTCGCCGTCCAGGCCGACGTTTCGACCAAAGCGGGCGTCGAACGCATCCGCGACGCCGCCATCCAACGCTTCGGCGGCGTCGACGTCCTCCTCAACAACGCCTCCATCTACTTCGAAACCCCGCTGGACGACCTCACCGAAGCCGACTTCGACCGCAACATCGCCGTCAACCTCAAGGGCCCGTATCTTGGCTGCTGGCTCTTCGGCCTCCACATGCGCCAGCGCGGCCGCGGCAAAATCATCAACATCGCCGACTGGGCCGTAGACCGCCCTTACGTCAACTACGCGCCCTACTTCGTCGCCAAGGGCGGCATCGTCACCCTCACTCGAGTTTTTGCCAAGGAACTCGCGCCCACCGTCATGGTCAACGCCATCGCCCCCGGCCCCATCCTCATGCCCGCCGACTTCAGCCAGGAAACCATCGACGCCGTTGCCGCCGCCACCCCCCTCGGCCGCATCGGCGATCCCGAGGACATCGCCCAGACCGTCCTTTACCTTGTGGAAGCCACTGATTTCGTCACCGGGGCTGTGATTCCGGTCGACGGCGGCCGAACGGTCTCCTGACAGGAGGGACCAGCGTCATGTACGAAATCGTCAAACACATCGACTTCTGCTTCGGCCACCGACTCATCGACTACCAGGGCAAATGCAACCAGCCCCACGGCCACAACGGCCGCGTCGAAATCCGTCTGGCTTCAGACACCCTCGACGCCATGGGCATGGTCGCCGACTTCCGCGACGTGCGGCACAGCATCCAGGCCTGGATCGACGAGCACCTGGACCACCGCATGATCCTGCGACGCGACGACCCGCTCGTGGAGGCCATCGAAGCCCTCGGCCAGCACGCCTACCTCATCGACGACAACCCCACCACCGAAAACCTCGCCCGCCTCGTCTTCGAGCAGACCCAGGCCCTCGGCTTCCCCGTCATCGCCGTCACCCTCTGGGAAACCCCCGACTCCCACGCCACCTACGCCCCACCCCCCGTCAGCACCCCCGCCAACGGCAAAGTAGCTGGCAAGGAATCATCTCCCGCCCACAGCTAGCGTGGCGGGCTATCTATCCCGTTCGTGGTGAGCCGGGCCGGAGTCTTTCGAAGGCCCGTGTCGAACCACCCCTCAGACTCACCACCCAAGCACCCCCGGCGATCCCCCTCTTCTCCCTTCTAACTCCTCTGCGCTCTCACCTCTCCCCTTCCTCTCACAGGCTAGCTGGCTGACGGGTCGCTGTGCCGTGATCCGGCCCGAGCTCCGGCAAACCCCAGAATCGCGCCAACGCACGCCTTCACCATCCAGTCGGCAACTGCCAGGAGACTGCTCTGCGCCGGAGTGAAGTCATCGGCGGGAACGTCGGATAGCCAGATCAGAAGGCCGATTCCGGCCACCACGAGGGTGAACAGGCCAAAGAACACCCAACTGGCCGGTATCTCCCGACCGCTCACGTGATCGCCTCGGACTCAGGAGCGGTCGCCACGCGGGCGGCCGGTCTTCCGACCCCAAGTCGGCTCGGGCACGAATCCCAACATGCCGGCCAGCGCTACGCCGAAGCCGGCCAGCCCCAGCACCACCAGCCCCAGCCCCACAATCTCGTTCAACGACGTTTCCATGCCCACCGTCCGCGCAGTCCAGCTAACACGAGTCTAGCCAAGCGATTGCCTCCCCCATCCGCAGAAGCGCTTCGCCAAGCGCCCTCGGCCATCCCGTTGCCGTCAGGCCAACCTCGGTGAGTCATCAGCCACTCACCCGAACAATGATCCCGGCAATCGCCGCCGCCAGGCCGGCCGATCCCGGCATTACGGCCACGAACCAGCGCGTCAGCCGTGTCTCCAAGGCTGCAAGGTCCGCTTTCGTCGCGTAGTGCTGAAGCGTTCGGTCAAGCTCCCGGCGCAAGTCATCGCGCGTCAACGGCGCAACGTCCGTGGTCATGTCCGCACCCCGCCTCTCGCCGCTGAACCACCTCGCAACCGCACCTGTGTCACCACACCTGCCGCTGCGCCGCCCGCCCCACTCCTCCGCTGATGCCGGGTTCTCCGTGGGCGCATGTCAGCCGTCCACGCGGACTGCATCACCAGGATGTCGGCCTTGAGCGAGCGAATGTCCGCCTTGGTCGCAAACCTGGGAGCGTGGATTCGATGCTCGTCAACCGATGCTCGATGACGAGCGCAGAGAAATCCGACGTCATCGGTATTCGCAGCGAGCCGGTTCCATTCGGCTCTACACGAGTCTGGCACCTGGGCGCCCCTTCGCTGTGACGGCTAACCAGCCGACCAAATCCAAATCGTCCCCACCGGTATCACCGGGGCCGCCCTATGACTCTGTCCACATGCTACCCAACCCGACCTCAACCCAACTCCACCCACGCCCCCAACCAAGGCGCCAGCCCCGTATCTCTTGCAGCACCCTCGCTTCGTGCCCGCCCCCGCTAGCCCGCCGTCACCCCGCTATGTTTCACCAACACGTCCTTGATATCCCCCGGATCCAACGACACGTCCCACGCCCACCGCCCGAATCCACCTTGCGCGTTCACCGCGTTGACCCACTCGTCCAGAAACCGCCGCTTCGTCCGGTTCTCGTCGCTGTCCTGCCCCTTCACTTCCAGCACCAGGTGCACGCCCGAGTCCATCCGGATGATGAAATCCGGCCGGTACTTCCGCACCACCCCGTTATGGATGTACAGGATTTCAAACCCAAGATGGTCGTTCTTCACCCACGCCGTCACCGCCGGATTGCGGTCCAGTTCATAGGCCTCCGCCGCCTCCCAACTGCTGTCGTGAACGCACACGTTGATGTGGCTGTGCCTCGTCCGCGTGCAGCGCCGACCCGTGTACCAGGTCGCCATGTCCCCGGTGGACCGCACCGGCTGATCCTGGTCCAGCACCAGTTCCAGCCGTTCCGTGTTCTCAAAGCGGATCGCCTCCCAGATGTGCTGAATCACCCGCGTCATATTCAGCGTGATCATCAGCCGCCGCCGCAGCTCGTCCCGCTCGAACATTGTCGGCATGATCTGGATCCGGTCCGACCGGAGGAACTCCTCGACCAACCGCACCAGTTCACCCAGCAGAACCGCGTCGCCGCCCTTCCAGTCATGCGCCATCTGCTTGTAAACCTCAGCCGCGGTCTGAAACACGACTCGCTGCGTCCGCTGCTCCCGCGCCAGGTTTTCCAGGTCGATGGCGCGTAGCTTTGCCACATCCGGCTCGCCATCCACCAGCGGCGCAAGTTCCGCCAGGCTTGCCGTCTCGCTCGCGTTCAGCAACAGCGGGTCAACCTTCGACCAGTCCAGCGACAGCCGCGGACGGTACACCTGGTCCACCCGAACCACGTTCGGCCAGCTGATCTCAAACTCGGCTCGTTCCGCCAGTGGCTCAACGGCAGTCTTGGGAGGTGTCGGCGGCGGGACTACCACGCCCGCCCCCTGGTGCGGCAGAAACGCGAACGGCACGCCAAACACGTTCACGAACTCCGGTTCGAACAGCCCTGTCTCGGAATCGACCTCGTAAGACGTGCGCCGCAGCCCGCGCCCCACCACCTGCTCACACAGCAGCTGGCTCGAAAACGCGCGCAACCCCATGATGTGCGTCACCGTCTTCGCGTCCCAGCCTTCCGACAGCATTCCCACCGAAATCACGTTCTGAATCTCGGCGCCCGGCTTCCCCGCCTGCCCCACCGTGTCCACCTGCAGGCGCAACCATTCGGCCTGCTGCGGCTTCGTCCTCGCCTTTCCTGAATCTTCACTGTTCACTAACCACGCACCGCCAAGCGCTGCTTCTTCCGCTTCCGCTCGCGCCAAGACCCTCGAGTCGATGTGCAGCGTCCGTTCCGAATCGCACAGTTCGTCGATGCGTACCCGCTCGGTATCAAAGGCGTGCTTCACGCGCGCCGCCGTTTCGGTGCGGTTCGCCACCGTGATCATCACCGGCGGTGTCTCCGCCTCGGCCTCTTCCCAGGCCTTGGCTGTCTCCCGCCAGTCGAATCCCAGCAGGTAATAGCCGTTCAGCACCAGGTCCGGCAGCGGCGCCTCGGTTTCGGCGCGACGGCTCAGGTCGGCCTTGACGTCGGGATCGTTGTAGATGTGATAGAGCCGCGACTTGAAGGTCTTCGTGTCCGGCAAGGCGTCGTCGCGCACCACCACCCGCGGCGTCTTCACCAGCCCCGCCTCGATCGCGTCGTTCAGACCAAAGTCGCTCACGATCCAGCCAAACAGCGACTCCGCCGAACTGGTCCCTCCGGTGGGCGCGAAAGGCGTCGCCGAGAAGTCATAGCAGGTCAGAATCCCGCGCATCCGCGCAATCCGGTCCAACCCGCCGATCCACTTGGTCGCCTGATCCCGCTCGGCCTTGGTCGTTCCCTTCACGGCTGCCCCGGGATTCGTACGCCAGGCATGGTGCGCTTCGTCGTTGATCACCAGCAGGTTGCGGGCGTTTGCCATGTCTTTCAGCACCGCGCGTACATAGGCCGCGTCGCTCAGCGTCCCCCGCTTGTCCACGCTGCGCTTGCGCTTGATCTGTTCGTCGGTCTCCCAGTTCAGGACGTGCCAGTTGCGCACTTGCACCCGACCCCGCCGCAGCTTGTCCTGCAGCGCCGAAGGCACGATGTTGAACTCCCGGTAATAGTTCCCCGGATTGGACGGTTCCAGCACCGCCAGCCGACGCTTCACGGTCAGCCCCGGCGCAACCACCAGCACGTCGCGCGAAAAGCGCGCGTCGCGTGGATACGCGGTCTTGTTCAGTACCTGCCAGGCAATCACCATGGCCATCACCACGGTCTTGCCCGACCCCGTCGCCATCTTGGCGCACAACCGCTCGAACTCCCCGCCGTCAGACGGAATCTCAATCCCCACCCGCTCAGCCGCTGGCGCTTCCCTCAGCCAGATCAGCGTCTCCGCCGCCTCCAGTTGACAGAAAAAGAACTGCCGTGTCTCCCGCTCGTCCTTGTCCCACCAATGCTCTAGCAGTCGTCGAGTCACCCCCGTTACCCCCGGCCACCCGGCGTCTCGCCAATCTCCGACCCGTTTGCGAATCCGGTTGACCAGCGGCAGTTCTACGAAGTCCCCGGGGTCTTCGTCCGTCGTAGCCGCCTTCGTCGCCACCATGTATCCGCTCGGCCGCCGGCGCTGTTCCCGCTTGAATTCAAACCGGTCCCGGTCATACCGCCAGTACTCCGACGGCTCCTCATACGGCGAGTTGATCACCAACTCATCGATCACCGTCGGCATCAGGCGGGCCCCTGGCGAAGCAACGTCCTGACTCGATCAATCAAGACCGGCAGATCCTCCCGAACGACTGACCACACAATATCGAGATCCACGGCGAAATACCGGTGCACGATTCGATTCCGCATCCCGATCATCTGCGCCCACGGAATCTCCGGATGAGCATCCTTCGTGTCTGGACGGATCCGAGCCGACGCCTCGCCGATAACCGTGAGGTCCCACTGAACCGCATATTGATGCAGACGGCTCTGGGTGAACTCCGAGAACGTCAGTCCGCGTGCGTGTGTGCGTGCCTGCTGCGCCGCGACTGCGATGTCCTGCAGGTACTCGGACTCCTCACGCGGCATAAACCGTCTGAGTCGATTCCAGGATGGCCTTGCGCCGGATGTAGTTGTCGCTCCAGTCGACGACCGACCGGTAATCCACCACTTCCACGTCCCGGCCAACCAGTTCGGCCAACTCGCGCTCCATCGCAACCGCATCCGCATATCGGCGCATCACGTCAGGCTGGAACCGCACCAGGAACTCAAACGGCTCGTCAGCGCCTACGTCGGTCGGAATCGAACCGATCAATGAAATCTCAGCGATTCTCCAGCGCTTGCAATAAGCAGCCAGTTCGTCCTGCGAGACTCTCAAGCGCTCCTTCGTCATGTCCACGCTCGTTCGCATACCGGCGCACCTCCCGTAACGCGCACACCGCCGGGATTCGGTCCGCCCCTCGAAAGTCCTGGTGATTCTCTACAATTCAGCCCAGTGCAATCCTAGCAGCCTATGGCCCGTGAGTCAGGGGTCGTACAAGCTGCTGTCAGGATATAGGAGTCCTATAGTTCTGAGCTAAACAATGCTAGCTTCGCGATCGGCCGCCGTCGGCATACCAATCCAATTTCAACAAGCAACATCCATCGAGATTCCCTAGCTATAGCTATTTTTCATGATTTCATAGGCGGCTTACCGGCATCTGAGAGTTTCTTGTTGAGTTCAGAAACTCGCTTCTCATTGGCTGCGGGCCTAACATAGTAGTGCTCAAATAGCTGTTCGACAATTTCCAAACACCATTCGGCCTCCTGTGGCTCGACATCTATAATTTGAAGACTGTTCTTCTCCGTAATCGGATGGGCGGAAAAGTTGCCAAAGTTTCGCACTGCGTCGATTGTTTTTAGTAGCAGTGTCGGCAGGGATCTGCTCGAGTCGGTCTCCTTTATGACGGCATCAATCTGGTCAACCAGATTCCTTCCAGAGTAGCCTTGTTCCTGTAGTAGGGCCTGTAGAATGCGACGAGACAAAGCGGCAGAAGCCTTTGGGCTTATCAAGAGAACGCTGCAGGCTTCGTCGTAGTCTTCTCGCATATACTCAGGGACAACATTGTCAATCGGAGATCTTCTTGCTGAGCGCGGATAAACGAGCTGCTCAAACTCATACCCTATTTCGCCACCCTCTATAGAATACTTACAAAACCTAATTATTGAATTGTTGCAGGCCGGACAACTAAGGAACTTATAAGCCCACTCTGGGTAAGGATCCCCTTCGTTATACTCAGGAATATCTCCCACTTTCGGGTCATCATGGATTTCTATGGTGCAGTGCGGACACTTCACGATTGGCAATCCCCTATATGCGATTGATTGGCGATGCGCGCGAGGATTGCCGAACTTCTGTCCTTTTCATGCATGGCAAATGGAATGGGCATGTAAAACTCCCGACCCGTCCGGCTGCCACACCTAGATTCCGATGTCATCAAAGTTCAATCACCTTCAGACTCTCGATCCCCCGATCATCCACAATCTTCACCGCCACCCGCCCATGCTCACCCGCCTTGAATGGCAGTGAAACGGTCCCCCGATACGCCTCGATCAGGTCCGTGTCGATCTCCGCCTTGAGATTCCGGGCCAGCCGGGCCCACCCTTCGCGCGCTCCGGCCATTGGAAAGAACACTTGCTCCGGAAACAGGCTGCGACCGTCGTAGTCGGGATCCAGCATCCACACAGCGATCCGATCCGCGCCGCCGGAATCCACGCCACCCTTTCTCGTATCGAAGTAGTCGAAGCCGCGCACCTCCACCTCCCAGGTGCCGTCGCTCTCCCCAGCCTGACGCACTTCCACGTCGGGCTGCCCGATCAGCCAGAAACTCTCGTTGCTGGAACGCTTCCGCTTCAGGTCCTCGGTCAGCAGGTCCGGGTTCATCTGGGCCTTGAGGAGTTGCAAACCGGCCAGTGCGGGATTCATCTCGTCAATGTCCTTGGCAGCTTCCGGATCGAAGTGGAATGCGGCGAAAACCAGGAGGTCTGGGCGTGGGTTCAGGATCAGGGCTTCCTGCCAGGCATCCTCCACCTGACGCTGCTCCAGCGGGGCGTAGTCTGGCCCGAACGACACCGCGACGCGCTGAGGTGCGCTTGCATCGGGCGCTTTCCCGTTCCCATCGGATTCCAGCAGGGTTTCGCCGACCGCGTGCAACCAGCGAGTGCCTGCCTGCGGCTCAAGTCGACCAAACACGATGCGCTGACCGGCCCTGCCGCGAATTCCTGTCTCCAACAGTTCTTCGCGCCAGTCCGCCTGGCGAGCTGTCTCGCCGACGCGACCAAGTCCTGTCGAGAGCGAGGAAGAGTCCTCACTCGAGGCCAGTCCATTGTCACTATCGGTCACTCCGTTTGCGGATTCAGCAAGCGGCCGCACGGCCGGAGCGGGAACAGCATCCACCGTGAAGGGGCCTGTGACGCGCTGCTTGCTGCTGTCAGGGAGCGGCTGGTCGTAAAGGGTTTCCTGCGGCGCATGACGGGCTACGACGGCAGCAATCTCCGATTGGCTCATTCCCTCGCGGATGTCCAGATTGTTGGCGATGGAGCGGAGCGTAATGTGAGGAACGGTTTTGTACTTAAACCCGCTTCCCAGTCCTTCCTCGGGATGCGCGAGTTCGTAGTAGTCGTAGAGCGCCGTCATCAGACGCTGACGGGCGAGCGCAATGGCTACGCGCGAAGTATCGCAGGTTATCCAGCGCCGCCCCCAGTGCTCGGCAGCGAAAGCGGTAGTCCCACTTCCACATGTCGGATCGAATAGCAAGTCGCCCGGGTCGGTGGTCATAAGAAGGCAACGCTCAATAACCTTAGAGTTAGTCTGCACAATATATTTCTTAGCCTCTGTGAATTGTCCGGTACCTGTATCTTCCCACAGATTGTTGATTGGAAAAACTGGAAAGTCATCGATAAAGCGAACATATCTTAGGGATCTTCCACTGATGGCTAAGCGCCCCTGCTCATACAATTGCTTCATTCCATCGTGGGTTGCTTTCCAATGGAGCCCTGACGGAAGCGAGAATTTCTCGCCCTCGAATTCAAGTGGATCTTGTACTTGTGATGGAGCACCCTGTGACGTTACTTGGTCCAGCACGGCAAGCCGATCCGAATTCTCGCTAGTGACCACCTGATCACGGTTTCGAATGGCCCAACTTCTCAAAGGACGATATACTGTCGCCCCTCGTTCTCCTGGCTTCTTCGCTTGATATAGTTGCCTATACTTGAGGGACTCTTTTGACTTGGAATACCAGAGTAAGTAGTCAGTCACGTTTGAAAGATAGAGACCTGAGAAACCCGTTGTCTTTCTAAATGAAATCTTAGAAATAAAGTTGTCGACGCCGAATACTTCGTCCGCTACACAACGCACCGAGTGACTGTTCTCATCACCAATCTGTACAAACACACTTCCACTTTCATGCAACAGTTCCTTGGCCAGCAGTAGGCGATCGCGCAGGTAGGTCAGGTACGAGTGGATACCCAATTCCCACGTGTCTCGGAATGCACGGATTGTCTCCGGTTCGCTCGTGAGATCCGCGTCACGACCGTCGCGCACATCGCGCTTATTCACGAACGGCTGAAAGTTGGAGCCGTAACGGATGCCGTACGGCGGGTCGATGTAGACCATCTGCACCTGCCCGCCGAGTCCCTCCTTTTCCAGCAGGCTGTTCATTACCAGCAGGCTGTCCCCGGCCACCAGTCGGTTTGTCCAGCCCTTTCGGTGCTCATAGAACTCGACAGCTTGGCGCATCGGCAGGTTCTCTTCGGGCGCGTCATAAAACGACGGCTGCCGCATTTCCTGGCCGTTGCGCCGCACCGCTTGGATGATGCTGCGCGGGTCGATACGCTCGTGCTCGTGCAGCGAAACCGTTGGCACCTCGAATGACGTGTGCTCGGCCTTCCCGGCCCACGTCAACTGCGGGTCCAGGTGCGGGTCGTACTCGTAGGTCTGCTTCCCCGCGTCCGGGTCCGTCGCCCCCGTCACCAGCCCCACCGGCGGATTATTCACCCGCTCCTCCCCACGATGCCGATAGCTCGCAATCTCCCGCTTGGCACGCCGCGCTGCCATTCCGCCCTCCGCGGCTTTTCAGCTCCGCCAGCCCTCGGAGCCCCGCCCGCCGCACCGGAATGATAAACACCCCGCCCACCAACTTCAGACCGTGCCCTACCCCTCCGCCGCCTCGCCATCCCCCAGCCACCGCTCCCCACCCCGAGCCCCGCGCCGCCCGCCCGACCTGATCCCAGTTGCCTTCCGTTTCCCAAGAGTGTACACTACCTGAGTAAGCCCCGCAACCCCATCCCCCATGCCCCTCCCCCGCCTCACCCTCCGCCTCCCGCTCCCCCTCTCACTGCTCTCCGCTCACTCCTCGCCTTGCGTCGAGCCCCGTCGCTACCCATCCCCTTCCGATCTCACTTCTCTGCCCTCTCCCCTCTCCCCTTCCGCCCTCCCTTCCGCCCAAAAAATCCGCCCAAGCTGTCGCTGGCCAGCGACAGCTCCCCCTTCACCCCCACCAACCCCCGCTGCCCCGCCCCCACCCCCTGTCCGCCGCTCACACCCTCACCAACCCAGCAGCCCCCACCCCGTCTTCCCGGCGTCCCCGGCCGGGACCCAGCCCCATGCGCACTCCCGGCGCACCCAAGCCACCCCGACCACCCAACCCTCCCAGGCTCCCCATGCCTCCTAACCTGCCCCCACCGCGCTGCTCCCCCCACGTCCCCACCGCCTCCCCAATCCGCCAAAAACGCCCCCCAACGCACCTCAAGAGTTTTTTGGAAAAAACTCTTATTGCGCGCGAGGCGCCCCGCCGCAGCCCGTTGCTGCCGGGTCGGATAGCCTGACTTGAACGCCCCACGCTCCCGCCCCATGCGCCCCACCGCCCGCCTTCGCGCTGCCGCCCTGTTGCTGGCCGCGCTGGCGCTGCTCGGCTGTGAACCCGCCGAGCAGTCCGGGCCTGCCCTTGCGCCCACCGGCCCCGCCGTCACTCCCACGGCCGACGCCGCCACCGCCCTCACCCAGGCGCCCACCGCCGCAGTCACCGCCGTGGCCAGCCCTACCGCTGCCCCGCCGCTGGCCGCCGACTTTGGCGACGCGCCTGACGGCGCGCCCGCCGGCTACCGCGGCACCCGCGTCATCGGCCGCTTCCCCACCCGCCTCGACACTCGCAGCAGCCCCAACCCGGGCGCGCACATCCTGCGGCCGGGTGCCGACCGGCTTGGCGACACCGTCACTGCGGAGGCCGGGGCGGACGACCGGGCGGACCCTGACGGCGTGCCCAATCTGGTCAACAGCGATGACGGGGATGACGGCGTGGTGTCGTTGACGCTGACCCTGGACCAGGCGCCGGCGCAGGCCACGCTGGCCGTCATCGTGTCGCTGACGGCTGGCGCGCCTCCGGGACCCCGCTACCTGAATGTCTTGATTGACATGAACCTGGATGGCCGCTGGAGCATAGGCGAAGACGAAACGCCTGAGTGGGCGGTACAAAACCTGGTGGTGTCCCTGGCCCCGGGAACGTCCCGTTCGGTTCGCACGCTCCCGTTCGCGCTCGGCAGCACCAGCCGGTTGCCGGACGGCGCCTGGATGCGGGTGGCGTTGACGCGGGAACGCATTGTGGGTGACGCCTGGGATGGCGGCGGGCGCTGGCAGGCGGGTGAGATCGAGGACTATCAACTGGAGTTGCCGCGCGCGGGAGGCGGCGCCAGCCAGACGCCCGCTCCCCTCATCGCGACGATTTGTCCGTCAAGCATCGACGTTCCCAGCGGCGTCCTCATGCAGCGCACCGGCTGCCGCCTGGTAAACCTGGGCGGAGACGGCGCGGCGGAACTGCGGCTCACGCGGGCGAGGGGATCCGCCGCGCTCGTTCCCGACCGCATCGGCAGGCTCGATCTACGGGCGGGTACCGAGCAGGCCGTTCCCCTCGTACTCATTCGAGGCGCAAGTGAGGGGACATGGCGCTATCGGACAGGCCAGCAACTCGACGCCCAGGTGGCCGACGGGACCATTGTGCTCGGTGCGCGGGCGGTGGACCGCACCCTGGCCATCGTGCCCGCCGAGGAACAGGCCCTCTTCCACGTCGATCGCGTCGCGGACTACTTCTCGATCCATGATCTTTCGCCAGTCAACGGTTTCGCCTTCGCCGACATCCGGCGCATCGCCAGCGGAACCACCGACTTCTCGGGCGCCGACGTGGACCTGCTACGGAGCGCCTGGTTCTCGGTGGAAGCCACGGCTCCGTCAAACCCCGGCGGGACGTTCGTGGCGTTCCTGATCGAGCTTGCCGACACTCCGCCGCGCGCCGACAGCAATCTCGGCTTTCAGGTCACCCTCGCGCTACAGGCCACCGACACCATCAGTGACGACTGGAGGCCGCAAGTCGGCGACTTCGACCTCTACCAGAACACCGATACGTGGTTTGAACTGATTTACCGACCCGACGCCGCGCCGCCCTGGCGTCTGCAGAAGCGCACGGCCGTCGATCCCGGCATGGCGACGCCCACCGGAGCCACGGCATTCGTCGACGGGTCGCGCGTCGTCTTTCTGATACCCGCGCTGGAGCTGCAACGCGACCCGGCCGCTCTACGCTATCGGGTCACCACGTTCGTTCATCAGCGCGGCGATCCGCAGGGGACGGAAGGTCCCTCCATGGCGGATGCTGCGCCGGGGATGGGACAGCGGCTGACAGTCTTCGGCAATGTGCCCGTAGCCGTTGGCTGACCGGCGTGGCTGACCACGTCGCCCGGGCCCCGCGTGCGTTCGGCTTTGCAGCGCCGCTGGGACGACGGACGTTTGGACGATGGGTGGTCGGAACGCTGGCCACCGCGCCATTCATAGGGCCGGGGTCGTCCGACGAGGATCTGCCGCTGGACTTTGCCATCGAGAACGGCCATCACTTCCGCCAGGCGTCCCCCGAACCGAGCGCGGGTTTCCCCGTCTTCAATGGGCGACGGCCCTGGTGGGATGTCTATCGCAGGGCCGGCGGTCCGCAGGTTCTCGGATACCCGGTCAGCCTCCCCTACGGGCGAGAGGGTCTGGCCATCCAGGCCTTCAGCCACGGAGCGATCCAATCTCCGTTCCTCGACGTGAACCTGGCGCCCGCCAACCTGCTGGAACTTCTCGACGCCGCGGGCTACACGCGCTGGATGCACGACCAGCGCCAAGTGCCTATGCCCCTGGACACCGGCGCCGACGCCGATGCGCGGCTGGCCTGGCTGACCGACGACCCCATTCGGACCGCCTACTTCGGCAATCCCGCGCCGGCCCGCTTCCTGACGTGGGACCGCACCCAGGCGCTGCGGCAATTCGGGCTGCCGATGTCAAAGCCACAGCAATTCGGCCAGACCGTCGTTCAACGTTTTCAGCGCGGGGTGCTGGAGCGCGCCATCGATAGTGAAGCCGTGCGGGCGCGGCCCGTGGGACAGCTGTTGGTCGACCTGGGACTCGTTACCCCTGACCGCGCCAGGCCGGTCTCCAGCATCGATGCGTTGCTGGGCTCCGCGGGGCGGACGATCCACGAGCGCTTGACGTCGGCCGTTCGCGCTCGCATCCGACGGGAGCCTGGCGACTGGGCCGTCTTTGCCGCCATCTCCGGCGCCAACCGTCCGCTGGTGGCTGTCAATGCCGACAGCAAGATGCGCACGCTCAGCGTCTGGAAGGCGCTGCTGCTGCGCGAAGCCTTTCGCCAACGCGCCGCGGGACTGCTGTCGTTTGACGAAGTGCTGACGATGGACGAGACCGTCGCGGAACGCGCCGACCCACCGGTTAGCCTCGAGCCGGGCCAGCAGATCGAAGTTGGCACGGCGCTGACACACGCAATCACAGTCAGCGACAACGCCTCCGCCATCCTGCTGGCGGACCGTGTGCGCTACCAGAACATTGACTTTGACCTTCGCCGCGAGGGTCTGCGCGTCACCACAGTCAATGTGAATGAGCCGTTCACCACCGCCCGCGAAATGGCGGATGTGCTGGAGCGCATCGTCGGACTGCGACCTGGCGTCTGGCAGCCGACGCTGGCTGACATCCGCGCCATGCGCGAGTTGCTGCTGCGGGAGCGCCGGACGAACCGAATCCCGCGCTGGTTGCGGCAACACCCCGTGGCCCACAAAACCGGCGACTATCCCGACGCCAGCAACGACGCCGGCGTGGTCTACACCTCAATGGGCCCGGTCACCGTGGTCGTGCTGGTGGACCGAACGCCCAACCGCGAACGGACGGCGTCGGCGATCGCCGACGTGGCTCGCATGATCGTCGACGCGGTCGACCCGCCCGTCATCAAGGGCAGCGAGGCAGCCGGCTAGCGACGCCAGTGGTTGCGCCCAGCCCGAGACGCGCGTACGGTCGAGTCAGAAGGTTTCAAGTATCAAACCCAATGTTCAACCGATTTCTACGGGGTAACTCCAAGCCGGTGGCCGACGTTCCCGACGTCACGCCGCGCCCGCCTGAACTGCGCGAGCCGCGCCTGCCGCCCGCCCAACGCCTGACCGACAAGTGGCCGGTCCTGCACTACATGGAGCCGCGCCCCTACGACATGACCAGGTGGGACTTCCGTGTCACCGGCCTTGTGGAAGAGGACGTGCGCTGGACCTGGGACGAGTTCATCTCGCTTCCCCAGGTCGAAATCACCTCCGACATCCATTGCGTCACGCACTGGAGCAAGTACGACAACCTCTGGCGGGGAATCCACATCCGCGAGGTGCTATCCCGGGTGAAGCCACTCCCCGAGGCCCAGTTCGTGATGGTCCACGCCGATCCGAATTACACCGCCAACCTGGCGCTGTCGGAGCTGGACCAGGACGACGTGCTGTTCGCATTCGATCACGACGGCGCGCCGCTGACCCACGAGCACGGCGGCCCGCTGCGCCTGGTGCTGCCCAGCCTTTACTTCTGGAAGAGCGCCAAGTGGGTGCGCGGCCTGGAGTTCATGGACCACGAGGAACCGGGCTTCTGGGAACGCGCCGGCTATCACGTCCGCGGCGACCCCTGGCTGGAGGAACGCTTCGGCGGACGCGTCCGCGAAACCATGCAACAGGCCCGCTCGCGGGCGTTGCGCGAGGGACGCCGGGTCCAGCGGTAGCTGCCTGCACGCAGGAAGTCCACCGAGAATCGGGAATCGTCAGGCGCAAGCGGCCGCAGGTCGACCGCGTTGTTGGTGCGCCGCGTCACAATTCGCGCCCCAGGGTGGCCTTAAGCTGGAAGGGCTGGGATCCCAGGCGAACTAATGACCGCTAATCCAACTTACGCCGATCTTGTCTTTGACCAGGATGTCGACGATGTCGATCCGCTGGTGGCGGGCCTCATTGCCCAGGAGCATCGCCGGCAGCGCGACAAGCTGATCCTGATTCCATCGGAGAGCTTGACGCCGGCCCCGGTGCGGGCCGCGCTGGGTTCGCCGCTGACGAGCATCTACGCCGAGGGCTACCCGTCGGGCCCGATGCGTCGCGACCTGCCGGAGCGACTGGCAGACACCGAGGCCCAGCTGGCGCGGTTCCGGCGCTACGGCGACCGCCGCTATTACCGCGGGAACGACTACACCAACCTGGTTGAGTCCCTGGCGCAGCGACGCTGCGCGGCCCTCTTTGCCAATTCGCGTGTCTCGGCCGATGGCCTGTACGTCAACGTGCAGGCGCTCTCCGGCGCGGCCGCCAACAACGCCGTCTACGAAGCGCTGCTGGAGCCCAACGACACCATCCTGGGACTGGCGCTGGCCCATGGCGGGCACTTGAGCCACGGCGCGTCGGTCAATCGCAGCGGCCGTCGCTTCCAGGCATCCAGCTACAGCATTGCGGACGTGGACGGGCAGCTGGATTACGACCAGATCGCGGAAATCGCCAGGCGCGACCAACCGCGGATCATCGTCGCAGGCTATACCTCGTACCCGTGGGCGCCGGACTGGGAACGCTTCCGCGCCATTGCGGACGAGGTAGGCGCGTACTTGCTGGCGGACATCTCGCATCCGGCCGGCATGGTGGTGGCGGGCCAGTATCCGTCACCGGTGGGCCTGGCCGACGTGGTTACGTTCACGACACACAAGACGCTCTTTGGGCCGCGCGGTGCGGTGATCCTCTCGCACCGGCGGCTTCTGATGCGCCGCATTGACCGGGCCGTGTTTCCCGGCGAACAGGGCGGTCCTCATCTGAACAAGATCGGGGCGATGGCCGTGGCCTTCAAGGTCGCGGACTCTCCAGAGTTCCGAGCCACGCAGCGGCAGATCCGAGCGAACGCCACAGCCCTGGCCCAGGCACTGACGGAGCGCGGCGTGGGTCTTGCCTACGGCGGCACCGACACCCACCTGCTGGTGATTGACCTGAAGCGCACCGGCGCCGCCGGCGACCTGCGCGGCGAGCCGGCGGTTCGAATGCTCGACAGCATCGGCATCGTGGCCAACCGAAACTCGTTGCCCGGGGACGTGGGATTCGCGGCGCCGACCGGGGTGCGCCTGGGTACGCCCTGGCTGACCCAGCGCGGTTTCACCGCCAATGACATGGACGTGCTGGCCGACATCCTGGCGCGCGCGTTCCAGGCGATGACGGGCGTCACGTATCCGGGGCGCCGGTCGCCGCGCTATCGCGGCCGAATCGACTTTCTCCAGCGGCTGCAGCTGCGCTCGGACGTATCCGAGTTCGCGGCGCGCGGACGTGCCGAAGACGTACCGGTCGCGCCCGAGTCGCCAGCTTCGGGCGTCCTGGAACTGCGAGGTCGCCGCGTGCTGGCCTTCGCGGACGAAATCGCCGACCAGCGGGCGCGCGATCTGGAGCCGGGGGAGGCGCTCCACGCCGGGATTGCCGACCCGGCGGGAGACGTCCAACCGGTTCTGTTACTTCGCCCGGACGAGGACCGGTCGCCGCGCGACCGCCGGCTCTTCGCCGTGCTCGACCCCGCCATCGGCGAGTGCGCCGCCGAGTGGCTGCAGGAGATTGCGGACGGCTACGCCTTGATCGACCCGGATGAGCCCAGCCGCAAGATCGTAGGTCCAATTGCCGTCGCCGATGCGGCGCATGTCGGCCCGGGTATGACCGGAACCGCGATTAGTGCCGCGGACGCCGAACGCCTGACCGACGTTTCGGGCGTGACCCAGCTTGATCTTTGTGGCGTATCGTCGCTGCTCGCTCGCGACGGCCGCGCGGCCGCGCTGCTCTATCCAGCGTCGGACGCCACGGCCGTCGAAGCGGAGTTGGCCAGGCGCGGCATCGCGCGAACGCGACTGCCGCTGGCGCCCGCGCCCGATCTGAGTCGCCCCTTCTACCTGCGGCGAACCGACCGGCTGCCTTCCGAGAAACCCACCGCCCGCCCGGCCTTCGATTGGGCGCCCGACGCCGGCGATCCACTGGCCCGGGTCCAGTTGCGTGGCCCCGTCTGGGGCGCCCTGCTAGGCGGCCTCTGGCGGGAAGGCGACCCGTTGCGGCAAACCCCGCTGCACGATGTGCACAGCAACGACCTGGGCGCCCGCATGGTGCCCTTCGCCGGCTGGTCCATGCCGGTCTACTACGGAGGCATCGCCGAGGAGCACGCGGCCGTGCGAAAGGTGGCCGGCCTGTTCGACGTCGGACACATGGGCGTGTTCTCGGTGGAAGGCGAACACGCGGGCGAGTTCCTTGACCTGGTAACCACGGCCAACGCCTCGCGGCTGCCCAACGGCCGCGCCGCCTACACCTACCTGCTGGATCCCACCGGCCATCCACTGGACGACCTGATCATCTACCGGATGGAGCGCGAGCGGTTCCTGGCCGTGGTCAACGCGGCCAACACCGAGAAGAATTGGGTCTGGCTGAACGGCGTCAACGAACGACAGTACGAGATCGAGCCGGACGATCCCTGGGCCGAGGCTCCGATTCAGGTCACGCTGCGCGACCTGAAGACCGAGGCCGAAGGCGATCAACGGCGCCTCGACCTGGCCCTGCAAGGGCCGCGCTCCCGTGACGTATTGGCCCGGTTGACGCCGGACGAGGATTCTCGGCGGCGGCTCCGACGCCTGCGGGCGTTCGACGTTGGGTCGTTCACCCTGGCCGGAATCGATCTGGAAGTCGCGCACACCGGCTACACGGGCGAGCGTGTGGGCTTTGAGCTCCTGGTGCATCCCGACGCCGCCAACGACCTGTGGCACGCGATCCTGGACGCGGGCTTCGACGACGGCGTTCGCCCGGCCGGCCTGGGCTCACGCGACTCCACCCGCACCGAGGCCGGGTTGCCGCTCTACGGCCACGAACTCGGCGGCGAACTGGACCTGACGCCGGGCGACGCGGGCTTCGGCGGCTTCGTGAAGCTCTACAAGCCGTTTTTCATTGGACGATCCGGCTTCGTCGCGCGCGAGAAGCGCCGCACCAGCCAGATCGTGCGCTTTGCGATCACCGACGAGCGTGTACCGATCGCCCGCGAGGGCGACCCGGTAGTTGATACGCGCGGCGGCTGGGTCGGCATCGTCACCAGCGCCGCGCTGGACACCAATCAGCGCCAGGTCGGCATGGCCCACGTCATGCAGCGCGTGAGTGCCGAAGGCACACCGCTGCGAGTATTCGCCGGGGTCTCCGCCCGCCGCGGCGGCCGCGCCACCGTCCCCCGCGAACTCAAACGCGGCGGACGCTACCTGCTCCCGGCCAACGCCGTCGTCGTTCCGAGGTTCCGGTAGCGCGCGAGCCTCGGTCCTAGGCCACAGCCTCGGGCGCCGGGACGCCGCTGAGTTCGGCCACTTCGTGGACGCGGTTCCACGATGCGGTGCTGAGGTCGACTTGGCCTCGGGCGCGATTGCGGCGGAGGGCCAGGCCGGACTGTTCCCCGGGGTAGCGGATCGGTCGGCCCGGATCGAGCGCCGGGCTGCCGGTGACTCGATCGAGGGCGTGATTGACGTCGCGTAAGAACTCTTCGCGCGGGCGAAATGCGTCGACACGGCAAGCCGAAAAGAATCCGCCGTAGCGGCCGGGTGGGTGTTCAAGCGCGATGGGCATCGCGTTGAGGGTGGCGCCCAACAGTTCGTGAACCAGGCCCAAGCCGTAACCGCGATGCTCGGCGATGGGCAGGAAAACTCCTTCGGCCACGGCCTGCGCCGGGTCACTGAGCGGACGCCCCTTGGTGTCTACCGCCCAACCGTCTGGCAGGGGCTGGCTGTCAGCTATCAATTCCCGCATGCGGCCCGTGGAAGCAGAGACTCCGAAGTCCACGACGATCGGCGGGCGCGGGTCGGCGGGGATCGCGTAGGACAAGGGGTTGTTACCAAGCACGCGCGAGGCGCCGCCGACCGGGGCGAACGAGGGATCGGTGTAGCAGCAGCAGTAGCCGATCAGGCCGGCCTCAGCCGCGCGCATGCTGTAGAAGGCCGGAATCACCCAGTGCGGCATGTCGCGCAGCGAAGCCATCGCGGATCCCTGGGATTGCGCCTTGGCAATACAGGCGTCCATGGCCCGGACGGCTCCCACCGGTCCCAGCGCCCCGTGCGCATCCAGGGCCGTAAAGGCCGGCAGGTCGGACAAAATCTCGACCTCCGCATCGGCCCGTGCCCGTCCAGCGTCCAGGTCGCGAATCCGGAGGGCCAGCAACACGATCCCGTGGTGGCCGTGCCCGCGCAGGTCCTGCTCGAGCATGACGTCAATGACTAGCGCGGCATCAGAATCGCTGACACCGCGGGTGCCCAGCGCCGCACGTCCGAACCGGCGCAGGTCGTCCAGCGCGACGGTGGTCAACGGCTGGTGCTCAGGCGGCCGACCAGACCGGGCGTCCGGCCTTGAAGCAGTACTCGTGGTGCGGCGGCGCCACCAGGCCGGTGGATTCCAGGAAAGCGCGCGACGTGCCGGGCCCCATGAACTTGAACGTCTTCTTCAGCGCGTTGATCTTGGCATCCGTGCTCGTCGGCAAGCCGAGCAGGAAGCTCTCGAAAGACCCGTAGCGGTCCTGGATCTCCTGCACGCTCCGTGCGTTCTCGATGGCCGCGACGATCTTTCGCTCGCTGCGAATCACGCGGGGATCGTCGAGCAGGCGGGCAGTGTCGGCGGACCCGTACGCCGCCACCGCATCGATCTCGTAACCGTGGTAGGCGTCGTGAAGCGCCTCGTGCTTGTTCCAGATCAGCGTCCAGCTGAGGCCGGCGTGGAATATTTCGAGCAGCATGCGCTCGAAGAACTCGGCGTCGTCGGCCGGGCGTTCACCCCAGATGTCGTCGTGGTACTGCCGGAGCCCATCGTGCCGCTGAGCCCACTCGCAGCGACCGGTTTCACCCAGGGCCTCGCGGATTCGTGCGTCGGCGAGATCCTCCGGCGTCATTGGCTTGCGCAGCGGTACGCGGCGCGCGGAGAGACCGGGAGGCGCGGTTGGGCTGGCCATCAGGCTATCCTCGATTCGGCGTGGCACCGTCGAGCGTAGCGACGCGGGCGATGCGTGCCAACGCGATGTTTCACGTGAAACATTCGTTCGCGCTGCGACATCGCCTGGAGTGCGCCGCGCCGGGCCCCAATCAGTCGCCGTTGGGTCCGAAGGTCGTGGCTTCCAGGTGCACGGCGACCTCGGTGAAACCGAGGTCGTGCCAGAAGTCGATGCTGGCGGCTACCGTGGCGTTGGCTGGAACCGTCACAGCCATGCGCGTCACGCCGGCGTCGCGCAAGGTCCGGCGCATCTGCCGGATCATGAAGGCGCCCAGGCCGTGGCGGCGCGAATCGGGGGCGACCCAGACTTCGGCCACGTGCGCCACGCCGCCGTCCAGGTGGAAGTTCGTGAGCGCCAGCGTGCGTCCGTCGCGCTCATACATCCAGAGCCAGGTTGGGCGCTCTTCCAGCCGGCGTCGAATCCGTTCGGTATACAGCTCGTGCCACTCCAGGTGGCTCAGCTCGCTGGGAAAACTCTCGTTCCAATACGCCACCATGGCTGCAAGGAAGCGCTCCCAGAACTCACCGGAGCTTTGGGCGTCCACGCGCCGGATCTCACTGGCCGACCAGTTCACGGGTGCTCACTCCTCGTCATCAGCCAATCGAGATTCGGTGGTAGCGCTTCTTGCCGGAGCGCAACAACAACTCGCCGTCCTGGAAAGCATCGGCGTGATAAACGGTCTCCGGGCTGTCCACGCGCTGGTCGTTGGCGTATGCGCCGCCTTGCGCAATCAGCCGTCGCGCCGCCGAACGTGACGCGGCCAGACCGCTCGTCAGCAGAAGTTCCACGATGCCAAGACCCGCTGCCACCTGTTCCTCGGTCACGCGCGTTTGGGGCGCGGCCGCGGTGGATCCGCCGTCACGCCCGAACAGCGCCCTGGCGCCGTCGCGGGCCGCGGCAGCGGCCTCACGACCATGCACCCGGGCCGTGATCTCAAAGGCCAGCCGCTCCTTGGCGGTTCGAATCTTCGCGCCGGGAAGGGCGGCGAGCGCGCGTACCTCGTCCATGGGCAGCGGCGTCAGCAGCGCCAGCGTGCGCTCCACCGACGCATCCTCGATGTTGACCCAGTACTGAAAGAAGTCGAAGGGCGATGTCAGGCCCGGGTCCAGCCAGAGCGCGCCGCTGGCCGTCTTGCCCATCTTCTGACCGGTACTGGTGGTGAGGAGGGGCGTCACCAGTCCGAAGGCCTCCTCGCCCTCGATCCGCCGGATCAGGTCCACGCCGGCCAGGATGTTGGCCCACTGGTCGCTGCCCCCAATCTGCAAGGTGCAGCCGTGTTCCCGAAACAGGTGCAGGAAGTCGTAGGCCTGCAACAAGCGGTAGTTGATTTCGACGAAATTCAGGCCCTGACCGCTTTCCAGCCGCGCGCGGTACGTCTCGGTCGCCAGGATCTCGTTAACGCTGAAGTAGCGGCCGATGTCGCGCAGAAACTCGAGGTAGCGCAGCTCGGTCAGCCACTCGGCGTTGTCGACAATCGCAACCTCGGCCTGCTCGTTCTCGAAGAGTCGGTCCACCTGTCGGCGAACGGCCCGAGTGTTGGCGGCCACGAGTTCGGCGCTGAGCAGATTACGGGTTTCGGCCCGGTCGGTCGGGTCGCCGATCAGTCCCGTGCCGCCGCCCGCCAGCAACACCGGGTGGTGGCCGGCCTGCGCCAGGTGCGCCGCGAGCGCGAGGGGGATCAGGTGGCCGGTGTGCAGGCTCGGGGCCGTCGGATCGAATCCCACGTAGAACACGCAGGGCCGATCGAGGGCGGCGCTCAACCCATCGGCGTTCGAGACCGAATGGATGAACCCGCGGTCGGCGAGTGTCTGGTAAAGCGAAGTTTCCACGGGACCGTTCGAGGAGGGAACGGCACCAACGGTGATGCCATTCAGACGATGCGGGCTTCCGGACCGGGCGCGGCCCGAACCAAGCCCACAGGACCAAGATTCCAATAGCTTACGACGAGCGAGCCGCCGTGCCGCGTTGCACTCCGGTCGTCGGGCGTTTCATGGCGTGCCGTGGAGCCCGACCATGCTGCGAACGCTCAGCTCTTGGCGATCTCGATCGCCGTTTTCTCGCAGACCTCGCGGTAGAGGCGCCTGGCCAGACGTTCAATGGCCTCCGTGCCCTCCGCGGAAACCTCGGCGCGCCTGGTCTCGATGCGAACGAGCAAGGTTTCGCGAAGCGACTGATCGGTCGCGGCAATCAGCGCGTTCCAGGTGTCGGCTTCTCGTGCTAACGCGCGTGCCTCCGCGTCCAGGCAATCCTGGGCGTCCTCGCCGAGCTGTCCGAGCTTGTAGTCCTCGAAGTGCCGGAGTTCGTGCGCCAGCACGGCTGCGAGCGGGATCGGGTCTTCACTTCGCAAGCCGTCGTTGACCCGAATGCCGCGAGCGGGATTGAACGAGGCCAGCACGCCTTCCCTCATCGGTTCGAAATCAATGGCGAGTTGGTCGCGTACCGCCAACTCCAGCGCGGCTGCGTTGACGTCAACGCCTTCCAACAGCGCCAGCGCCGTGCGCAGCAGGTGGTTGGTCGTGTTGTAGGTACGCGACGCAACCTGCGCCGGAACGAGGTCGGTCGCCTCGGGTGGATCGAGCCGGACGTCCAACACGGCGCTTTGGTCGGACGCGCGCGGCGCGGCCAGCAGCTCGTTTGGCAACGCGAGATCCCGGTAGACGTCGCCGGCGTTCACCAGAACGACCGATCCGACCGGCTGTCCCCCCTCCACCTCCTCGACCCAGTGCTGCAGCGCCGTCCGTTGGAAGCGTTGCACCACGAACGGGCCCAGCCGAACAGGCCGCGACATCGGCAGGCCGTGAAACTCGATGCTGGCGTCCAGATTTCCGAGCTCCAGCGGATTGTTGGCAAAGGTCTCGGCGATGGCACGGTCGGTCAGCCAGGCCAGCCGCGCCTGCTGCGCCAACTCGGGCGGGAGCGACGACGGCGTTTCGGCCGCGGGGATATGACGCGCCTCAAGCTCAGCGGCAAATTCACTGCGGTTGAGGAGCTCGAACAGGTTGGCAATCCCCACCCGATCGTCCGAGGGTGACCACTGCAACAGGGCACGCTGGGTCAGCTGATAGGCGAAGCCGCCGTCGTCGACCCAGGGCCGGGAGACCGCGGGACCGAGCGTCCGGGCGCCGCCGAAACGAAGAAAGGCCTCGTAGAAGGCCGGTCCGTCGACGTAGTTTCGGATTGCGAATCCGAGGCCGTCGGCATCCCCGTGCTCGAAGAAGGCGCCGCCCGTGACCGGGGTGGCGTCCAGTGGCGAGGCGGCGGCGTGCCCGGCGCCCGCCACGAGCAACCCGAACGCCAGGGCCAACGCAGCAATGTGCTGCATGGTGCTGGCGCGCGGCGATAGTTTCGGCACGGCTACGTCCTGGCGGCTTTCGAATGCAACAACGAGATTTGCGGGCGGCGGCGTTACGCTACCGTGCAGGGATGGATAGCGAACACACGCCGCTCAAACTTACCCGGTACGCCCACGGCGCCGGCTGAGCGTGCAAGCTCAGCCCTGACGAGTTGGCGCACGTGCTGCGCCTGATGCCGCCGATGGTGTCGCCCGACCTGCTGGTCGGGGGAAAGGGTATGGACGACGCCGCCGTGTACCGGCTGCGCGACGATCTGGCCATCGCCTTCACGGCGGACGTATTCACGCCGATCGTGGACGACGCTTACAGCTTTGGCGCCATAGCCGCCGCGAATGCGCTGAGCGATCTGTACGCCATGGGCGCCGTGCCGATCCTGGCGCTCAACATTGCCGGCTGGCCGCGCGGGACGCTGCCGCTGGACTTGCTGGCGGAGGTTCAGCGCGGAGCGGCCGACAAGGTGCGGGAAGCCGGTGCGGTCATTGGGGGCGGCCATTCAATTGACGATCCGGAACCCAAGTTCGGCCTGGCTGTGCTGGGAACGTTGGAACCCGACGCCGTCACCACCAACGCCGGCGCGCGTGCGGACGATCTCCTGGTGCTCACGAAGCCGCTGGGCACCGGGATTGTCACCACCGCCGGCAAGTTCGACGCCGCCAGCCGGGCCGCGCTGGACGCCGCGGTCGAGTCCATGACAACCCTCAACGCGGCGGCGGCGAAGGCTGCCAGCGATCATGGGGCGCACGCCGTGACCGACGTGACCGGCTACGGCCTCCTGGGACATCTGCGCGAGATGCTGAACGCCAGCGGAGTATCAGCCGAGGTTTACGTTGACGAGATTCCGGTCCTGCCCGAGGTCTGGTCGCTGATCGCGGCTGACGAAGTGCCTGGCGGGACCGAACGCAACCTGGCCTCGCTGGAGGGCGACGTTTCCTGGCATCCGGACGTGGCGTCTCCTGAGCGCACCCTGCTGGCCGACGCGCAAACCAGCGGCGGTTTGCTGATTGCCATCCCCCCCGAGGACGAAGCGGCGCTGCGGCACGCGCTCGAGCGCGCCGGCAGCCCGGCGGCGGCTACCGTGGGCCGGGTGACGACGCGGGACAGCTACCTGATGTATGTCCATCCCACCGACGGAACTGACGACTCCAATGGCTAGTCGTTCGCCGCGCATTCTTCTGTACACGGGCAAGGGTGGCGTCGGAAAGACCAGCGTGGCCGCGGCCGCGGCGCTCCGCTGCGCCGACGCCGGCCTGCGAACCGTCGTGCTCAGCACCGACACGGCCCACAGCCTGGGCGACTCGCTGGACACGCCACTGGGCCCGATACCGAAGCCCGTGGTTGACAACCTGTGGGCGCAAGAGTGCGACGTCTATTACAACCTGGAGACGTACTGGGGCACGGTGCAGAACTGGGTCGAGGCCGTGCTGACCTGGCGCGGCATGGACAACGTGCTGGCCGAAGAGATTGCCGTGTTCCCGGGCATGGAGGAATTGGCCAACCTGCTGTGGGTCAACCGGCATGCCTCGTCCGGAGAGTTCGACGTCGTGGTGGTGGACTGCGCGCCCACGGGCGAGACGCTGCGGCTGCTCGCGTTCCCGGAAGTCGGCCGCTGGTGGCTGGACAAGCTGCTGCCCATCAACCGCCACCTGGCCCGCATGGTGCGGCCGATGGCCCGCCGCGTGACCGACCTGCCGCTGCCCGAGGACGACGTGTTCGAGGCGATGACCGATCTCGTGGACGAATTGCAGCAGCTACACGACACCCTGACGGCCTCGAACACGACAACCGTTCGCCTGGTGGTGAACCCCGAGCGGATGGTGATCCGGGAGGCGCAACGCAGCTATACCTACCTGACGCTGTACGACCACATCACGGACGCGGTGGTCGTGAACCGCGTGGTTCCGCCGGAGGCCGAGGGACGGTTCGCCGAAGAGCGACGCTCGATGCAGGCGCCATACCTGCGCGACATTCATGCAATGTTCGATCCCATTCCGATTCTGCGCGTCAACCAGTTCGCGCACGAGGTGGTTGGCCTGGAGCGCCTTCGGACCATGGGCGCGCAGATGCATGCCGCCCGCGAGCCGGAGGAGCGGTTGATCGACTACAAGCCCTACGAGATTGTGGAGGTGGACGGCGGGTTTGAGTTTCGGATCCCGGCGCCGTTCCTGGAGAAGTCCGACGCATCGCTGATTCGCCGTGGCGACGAGTTGGTGATCCGCATGGGAGCGGCGCGCCGCAATATCGTGCTTCCCCGCGTGCTGGCCCGGATGACGCACAGCGGCGCCCGGCTCGAAGACGGCCAACTGCGCGTGCGGTTTACGGCGCGCCCGCCCGCCGCGGCGGCCGCCCGGAGTCCCACCGCCTAGCGTGCTGCCGCCGCACGTAGCCCCGTGATCGCCAGGGCAACCACCAACGAGACCTTTGATCGACTGACGGTGGCCGGGACCACGCGGGTGTTTTCGGCGCACGCGGCCGACGCCCAGCACATGGCCGCGTACGTGCTCAAGCCCAACGTCGCCTGGGCGCTCTCGGGATTGCTGGACGAGAAGTCCAAGGACATGAGCATCGAGGAAGTGGCCATCGCGCCCGGCAGTTCGTACGTGGGCCGATCCATCGGCGAGGTTGGGCTGCGTCAGCACCGCGTGGAAGTACTGGCGATTGGAAGCGACGGCGGACAGCAGTTTCCGCCGGCTCGCGACGACGAGATTCAGCCGCATGACGTGCCGGTGACGAATGGACCACCGCCAAACGTGCGAACGTTCGCCGGGCAGGCTGGAGAGTGACGGCGAGCAGCGCGCCGCGCGATGAGGCTCCGCCGACTCCAACTGCGAAATACCGCTCACTTCGACGCGTTGCCCGCGTGTCGTCTGTACTGATCGTCGTGGGCGCCGCTGTCGGTACGTTCGACATGCTTGTGCGGGGCACCGCCTACGTTGCCACGGGGGTGTTGCTGGCGGCGCCCGACTGGCTCCCGCTGCAACACGTCTATCCCCGCGTAAATGACTGGGGGCGCGGCCCGCTGGCTGAAATCGAGAGAGTTTTGATTCCGACCCGAAGTGTGTGGTACGGAATCATGCTCGTGGCCGGGTTGGCCTTCCTGCACTGGCTTGGTCAAGCCGCGGCGAACCTGCGTGCGCTTGGAACTCCGAGTGTGCGTGCGCGGCCAAGCTGGGCCGTGGCTTCATTCGTGGTGCTGCTTCCAGCGCTGTTCGCGGTCCACGAAGCCTTGGACGGCTGGGCGCGTCCGCTGGCTGCAACCGCGGTGGTCGTCGCCTGCATGGTCGGGCCCTACCACGTCGTCCGTCGTCTTTGGCTGGCGGGGAGCGGCCTTGGCGGCCCCGACGGCCCACGCGGGCCTGTTTGGGAGGGCGTCAGGATCTGGTGGGCCGCCTTCACAGTCTTCTGGATTTCGTCGCGGCTCGCCGTATCCCATCCCCTCGAAGGGACGATGTTGGCGCTGGCCAACGGGGTGTTTGAACTGGTTGCCGGAGTCTCGCTGGCAACGGCCGCGGTTCTCATCGTTCGCATCATGTCCCGCGTCAACGCCATGCAGGAACTTCTGGCGCGCACCCTTCCCACGCCGCCTGCCCCTGACACCAGCGAGAAGATCGGGGAACCAACGGTTGCGACCGTGAACTCATCGGAAGCCTCCCCCGATCCGCCAGCGCCCGTCGTCCCGCCCGCGCGGCACGCTGCCGTCCGGTGGCAATGTCGACTCTGCGAATACTCGAATCCGACCGCCCTGCGGTTCTGCCAGAGCTGCGCGGCCGAACGGCGTTAGCTGCAGACGACTCTTGCGTAGACTCGGCCTAAAGTCGGAGGTGAACAGAATGTCACTGTCACCGGCATGGAGTCAGCGTCCATTGGTGACGCGTTGATCCCACGCTCGGCGCTCTACCACAGGGCGAAAGTACGGCTGTCGCCCCGAGCATCATTTCGGCTGTTCGATCATTGAAGTGCGCGTATCGTTCGAACCGACGTCGCGCTCTTGTCATCTATGCACTGGTCGGCTTAGGCACGTCGCTGCTCGGGCTCTTCTGGCTGATCTCCGGGCTGACCAATGTCACGTTGGCCTTCATGTTGGCGAATCAGCAAATCGACACGCATAACGCATTGGCGCAGTCAGTGCGCACATGGGAAGAACAGCTAGTTTTGGTCGCAGGCATCGGGATACTCGCCAAGTCGCTCGCCGGTATCGCATTGACGTTTTGGCTTGCTCGCTCGATGGCGAACCTTCGTGCGCTGCCAGTACCCGACGCCCACCTGCCATCAGGCTTCTTGATCACTCCGCTGTTTCTGCTTTTCCCCGCGCTTGTTTGGGCGTCCGCCTGGCTGCATCTGACCCATCCGCAGGCTGTTGCCCTCTATGTGGTTCTGGCAGTGGCGGCGACCTTGAGCCTGACCCTGCCCTTGGGTGTGTTTCGCCGCCTTTGGGTCGGCAGTAGCGCGCGGGACTCTACTGAAACGCTGCCGCGTGTTTGGGGCGGCCTCATGGTCTGGTGGGTGGCCTACCTCGCTGGTTGGATGGCCGTGGCCTTCTATTCCTCACTACCCGAGCCCAGTTCGACCGACGCTGGAAGGTGGGCCGACAATGCAACGGCAGCGAGCTATTTGATGGTGCGCGGCTTCTTCGAATTAGCTGCGGCCACCGCCCTTGCGATAGCGGCCATCTTCTTCGTTCGCACCGTACTTCGTATCAACGCCATGCAGGACGGGCTGGCGCGTAAACTGCCGATGCCAGCGCCGAAGTTGGAGCGCTGAGGGGCGTCACATGAGATTCGCGTTGCCGCGCCGTGGCAGTGCGAGTCGTGCGACGTCATGAACCCGACCGCGATGCGGTATTGCCAGAACGGTGCGAGCGAACCCTGCTGAGTGCGCAGGCTCTTGTGGTCTGTCAGACCGGGTGGCGAAGGGCTGGTCGTGAAATGCGGATTCTTAAGCCCCATCAGGAGGTTGGTACGGATGCCACCGAGGTGGCTAGGTTCTGTGCGACCGCCTTCGTCCCTGGCAAGCAAGCCAACGATTACTTGGCGGAGTCCTGGTTCAAACTTCGAGATGCCTGCAACTGTGCCAGGTTGAAGCTGCCCAGCACACGACGTCACTCTGCGAACCAGCGAGCGTTGCTTCGACGTCGAGTCGGACAGGGCGGACGATGACGCGTGTCTATCGGCCCAACCGACGTCGCACTCTTGTTACGAGCGCGCTGATTACGCTAAGCGCCGCCCTGTTCGGGCTGGCGCTGCTTGCTTCCGGTCTGAGCCGCGCCACGTTGGGCGCGATGCTGGTGAGTCAAGAAATCGATGCCTACGAGGCAGCGGTATGGTCGATGCCCGCCGGGCAGGACATGACGTTTCCGGTCGTGGCCATTGGCGCGCTCGCTATGGCTTTCGCCGGCGTCACCTTCTTTCTTTGGCTGACCCGGTCCTGGACGAACGTCGAGGCGCTGCCGGTTCAGGACGCTCGACCGCAGTCGGGAAACGCCGACGTGGGGTATCTGGTGCTCTTCCCGGCCCTGATTGTGGCTTTCTTTGTTGTCCGGTCGGCTTACCCGAGTGCCACCGCGACCCACGTTGCGCTCTTCGTAGCGGCCACCGCGAGCCTGGCCGGGCCCCTGGTGGTCATCCGACGCCTCTGGATAGCCAGCAGCGTGCGCGTTTCCACGGCTCTGGCGCCGCCAGTCTGGACTGGGGTTCTGGTCTGGTGGGCGGCCTTCGGCGGCGCCTGGATCATCCAGGGGCTAATCATGACTGTGTTGGCCCAAAGGTGGGATTACTCCCGGTTCGCTGAGCGCGGTATCCAAATGCTGGCTGCGGGCTTCCTTGAGATATCCATGGCGGTTGCTCTGCTTGTTGCGTCCGTCTTCATCATTCGCATCATGTTTCGCATCAACGCGATGCAGGACGGGCTGGCGCGTGAACTGCCGGAGCCAAGGCCGAGGTTGGAGCGCCGAGGGGCGCCCAATGAGGCGCGCGCCGCCGCGCAGTGGCAGTGTGAGTCGTGCGACGTCATGAACCCGACCGCCCTTCGGTTCTGCCGGAACTGCGCGCGGGAACGGGGGTAGCTGTACTTGCTTCGCGTCCATCCCTAATGGTGAGCTTTGGGAACTAGCCGCGGAATCCCGGTCGCAAGTATGGAGTCCCAAGCTTTTGGCTCCGCCCCGCACGTGTGCCGGGCGCCTCGCCCAAGAGCCAGGGTGCGTCCGGTTACCCGAGCGACGTCCGGGCTGAGCGGTCGCTGATGCCCACGGGTGGCGCAAATCGTCGTCGTGCGTTGGCGGCCAGCGTTCTCATCTTTCTCAGCACGGTCCTGTATGGATCCCCTTTGGTCGTTCTGGGCCTAAGCCACGTCGTCTTGGGCGCGACATTGGCGAGTCAGGGGATAGGCGCCTACGGTTCAATGGTGCGCTCAATTCGTCCCTGGGACGACGTGGCGGCTGCGATTGGCGCATTCGGAGGGCTTGGAATGGCCATGGCCGGCATTGCCTTCCTGTTCTGGTTTGCTCGGTCGACGGCCATTCTGGAGGCGCTGCGCGTTCCTGATGATCACCGGCCGTGGGGCTGCGCCGCCGTCCCGTTATTCGTGATGTTCCCTGTGTTGGTCGTGGCCTATTTTGTTGTTTTACAGGCTTTTCCAAATGCCACCGCGTCCCAGGTCACCCTGTTCGCGGCGGCGGCGGCCAGCCTTGCCATACCCTTGATTCTGATCCGACGTCACTGGGTCGCCAGCAGCATGCCCGCTGCCGATGGATCGACTGCGCCGGTGTGGGACGGCGTCTCGGTGTGGTGGGTGGCATACCTCACGGCCTGGGCTACGACTGGTCTTTCGACCGCGGTGCTTGGGGAGAATTGGAACAACGCCGACGAAGCCGTGGGTGATCTGTTGCTCGCCGGACTCCTCGAATTAGCCTCCGCAATTGCGCTTGCCGTGGCCGCCGCCATGATGATTCGCATCATGTTCCGGATCAACGCGATGCAGGATGCGATGGCACGCGCCGTGGCGCAGTCCAGGCCCCGGCGGGAACGCCGGGCAATTGCTCCCATGCGAGTACCATCCGCGCAGTGGCAGTGCGCGTCGTGCGAGGTCATGAACCCGACCGCGATGCGGTATTGCCAGAACTGTGCGAACGAACGACCCTAGTGGCGCCCGACTCCAGATTGCGGCGGCTTGGCTGTCTGACCGAAGGCCAGTGCGGGAGATAGTCCCGCGCGCTGGACGCCGCGTGCGATGATCGGTCCATGAGCGCGATCTGCATTGTCGGAACCGGCTATGTGGGGCTCTCGGTGGGCGCGTGCTTCGCCGACCTGGGGCACGACGTGGCGTGCCTGGATATCGACGAGGCGAAGATCGCCGGGCTGCACGCGGGGCGAGTGCCGATCTATGAACCGGGGCTCGAGTCGCTGGTTGCCCGCAATGTCGCCGCCGGACGGCTGACGTTTACCACCGACTATTCCGTTGCGGTTCCCCATCGAGAGTTTGTGTTTATCGCGGTGGATACGCCCACGGGCGCGGCCGGCGAGGCCAGCCTGCTGGCCGTGGACAGCGCCGCGGTGGCGCTGGCGCCCGTTCTGTCGGAGGGTGCGTTGATCGTGACCAAGAGCACGGTTCCGATAGGCACCAGCGACCTGATTTCGCGGATCATTCACGAACATCGGGCGGACGGCGCCCGGTTCCCGGTGGTATCCAATCCGGAATTTCAGCGAGAAGGCACGGCGGTTCAGGACTTCCTGCATCCGGACCGGGTGGTGATTGGTTCGTCTGACGGCGAGGCGGCCGAGCGCGTGGCCGAGCTGTATCGATCGTTCGACTGTCCGGTGATCGTGACCGACCTGCGCACGGCCGAAATGATCAAGTACGCCTCAAATGCTTTCCTGGCCACGCGGATTTCGTTCATCAATGAAATTGCGGCGATCTGCGAGGCGCTGGACGCGGACGTGGAGGTGGTGGCGCACGGCATGGGTCTTGACGCGCGCGTCGGTCCGGCCTACCTGAACGCTGGCCTCGGGTGGGGCGGCAGCTGTTTCCCGAAAGACGTGCGCGCGCTCGAACACATGGGGTCGGTACACGGCGCCCACCCGCAGTTGCTGCGCGCCGTGATTGAGATCAACCGCGACGCCCGGCGGTCGGCCGTTCGCAAGCTGCGCGAAGCGCTTGGCGGCCTGCGTGGGCGCGAGGTAGCCCTGCTGGGCCTATCGTTCAAGCCGAATACCGACGATGTGCGGGACGCACCGGCGATCGAGATCGCGCATCTGCTGGCGGGCGAGGGCGCGAGCGTTCGCGCGTACGACCCGGTCGCAACCGCCAAGGCGCGGGCGGTGCTGGGCCGCTCGGTGGCATTTGAGGCCTCGGCCGTCGAGGCCGCGACCGGCGCAGACGCGATTGTGCTGGCTACCGAGTGGAACGAGTTTCGCGAACTTGACTGGGCGGCGGTGCGAGCGGCCATGCGCGGGGACGTGCTGGTCGACGGCCGCAATCTGTACGATCCGTCGCGTATGCATGAACTTGGCTTCCGCTATTTCGGTATGGGCCGGCATGCGCAGGCCGCCGAGAGTCACGCAGCTCAGCTGCTGGCCGAGTAGGCGAAGCGGGCGCGCCCATGCAAGATTCCGAGAGCACCTTCGCCCGCGGCGGCGAGTTGCTGGCCGGCCTGCTGGTGGTCGCATTCATTGTCTTTCTGCTCTGGGTGGTACTGCTTCGGCCGCGTGACGACGAATCGTCCGCCGTCGCAACCACGCCGACCCCCGCCACAGCGATTTCGCCAACCCCCGACTCTCCCAACGCTGCGTTTGAACCCGTAATCGCGACCCCCACGCCGGAACCCACCCCCACGGAGACGCCGATCCCGAGGCCCACGCCGACACCAACCGCGACCGTCTACGTTGTTCAGCCCGGCGATACGCTCTCGGGCATCGCCGCCCGGTTCAACGTGACGGTGGACGACCTGGTGGAAGCCAACCGCATCGTGAACCCCGACTCCCTGAGTGTTGGGGAGGAGATCACGGTTCCTTAGCGGAGTGGCCGCGGCGACTGGGCCGCCAATCGCCGCGGCATCGGTAATGTCGCGACAATCCTGAATACCAGCAGGCGGATATCAGATACACCGCGCCGACAGACGGACGTTTGTTGCGAAATTGCCGAGTCTCGATGCGTGCGTCATGCTAGGGTCGCCGCAGGGTTTGCGGGCAGTTGATCGGTCGCCAATGGCCCGTCGCAAGCTACAGAAGCGCGCATTCAACGATATCGATCGCGGGACGTTTGGCGGTCTGATATTCACCGCGCGTCGGCTGCACGGTCTCACTCAAGCAGAGGTAGCGAAGGCTATTGGCCGCGATCGGCCGTGGCTCAGTGATGTTGAGACGGGCAAGATCACCTTCGTGCCGGAGGATGACATCCAGGCCCTGGCCCAGACCCTGGACCTGGACGCGCGACAGCTCACCACGGCGCGTGACGGCGCTCAATCACGCCTGGGCACGGCCACTGTCGGTGGTCGCTGGCGACGGGCGTGTCAGTCTTGCGGCCACCTCAATCCGGACGATGCGAACTATTGCTCGAACTGCGGGACACGCCTGCCCACGAGTGTGGAATGCGACGCATGCGGCCGGATCAATGACTCGCTGGCGAACTTCTGCACGCAATGCGGTCGCGCGTTCCGGAACCTGTCGTCGCCGTAACCAACGCCTCAGGTCTAGAGCCGCGGCCATCCCACCGGCGGTGGAACCGCGCTCGCCGAACAGCGAGCCACCCTTCCGGACCAAGTGGCTCGACGCCGGCGTGACCCGGATATACTGGAATTTCCTATTCGCTGAACCCGAGGAACCGGAATGACGTCTGAGGAAAAGGGTGGCGCCGGCGGTCACGTTCATGCCGGTCCAATTCGCATCACGATCGAAATCGATCGGCCGCGTGTTGGTGTGGGCAAGGCCGGCGGCCACATGCGCGGCGCCGTTCGGGAAGCTCTCATTAGCTTGCGAGAGGTCCTGGACGCCGGGATCCAGGCTGTTGACGAAGATGACGACGACAATTCCAGCAGCACATCCGAGCGCATCGCCATCGACTAGCTAGGCAGCGCAGGGCCCGTCCCGCGAGCGAAACGAACGCTCACCTGGCATTTCAGGGCCTATTGGTAGACGGCGCCTAAGCGAAAGCCGTTGGACCTTGCCTGTCGTTGGGCTGTGTCGTCCGCACGGGGCATCCAGGCGTGAGGTCAGCCAGGCCCCCGGGGGACCACGTCTGGCGGGGGTGAAGGAGAAGGCTATGGACATTCCAGCCTTGACCCGTCGGCGCTTTGTCGCCGGTATGGGGATTAGCGCAACGGCGGCCGTTGTGCCGGCCGCGGGTGGTGAGAGCGAGAGCACCACAACGGCCGAGTCCCTGCAGGCGGCTCAGGAATGGGGCGTGCGACACCCTTCAACCTACGACGGCGACCCACCGCAAGTGGCCTCGCCGGTCTACCCCTGGCGACGGCAGCCCGGCAGCGTTAGCAGCGCTGCGGGGCTGCGCCAGCGACGGTGAGGCAGCGGGACGTACCCGACGCCGGTCCTCAGGCGGTTGACGACCGGGAGGACAGCGCTTCGAGAAAGCTACGTCCAAACCTGTCGCCAGCGACGAGGTCGGCGTGGCCGGCTGGGCCCACCGAGTGTGGGCGAAGATTCACTTGACACGGCTATGTCGGATATCGCACCGTACGCGAGCGAATGTCGCTGGCCCCTGCGTGCTCTTGGGCTGTGTAACGTGCACAGGACAACCCAGAGGTTGCGTAAGGTCAGCTAGGCCCCCAGGGGACCACGTCTGGCGGGGGCGGAGGAGAAGGGTATGCATATTCCAGCCCTGACCCGTCGGCGCTTTGTCGCCGGTATGGGGATTGGCGCAACGTCGGCGGTCGTGTTGGCCGCGTGTGGTGAGAGCGAGAGCACCTCAACGGCCGCGGCGCCCGCAGCCGCGACCGCCGCGCCGGCGGCCGCAGCCGCACCGGCCGCAGCCGCACCGGCCGCAGCCGC